>NZ_CP139247.1:0-1200000 GCF_034087045.1 Chitinophaga sancti
ATGAATAAAACTTGCGAACAAGTTTGGGAAAGGTGTCTTAATATAATTAGGGATATTGTGGAATGGCAGCCATTTAAAACCTGGTTTGAACCTATTAAACCGATCCAGCTTGAAAACAATGTTTTAACGATTCAAGTACCTAGTCAGTTCTTCTATGAATATCTGGAAGAACATTACGTTGGTTTATTAGGCAAGACAATCAAGCGTGAACTGGGGAAAGAAGCAAGGCTGGAATATCGCATAGTAGTTGAGAACGGAACACCCCATCAACATCCTAAAACCGTGAATATGCCAGGGCAATTCACTAAGACCAAGAAAGACAGCGAAGTTGATTTTCCGCTTACGATACAGAATCCGGTAAAGAACCCATTCGTTATACCGGGTATCAAACGCGTTCAAATAGACTCACAGCTGAATCCTCACTACACGTTCGATGCTTACATCGAAGGTGATTGCAATCGCGTGGCACGCAGAGCTGGTAAAACAGTATCTGAGAAACCAGGTGGTACCTCCTTCAATCCATTAGTAATATATGGTTCTGTTGGTTTAGGTAAAACGCATCTGGCGCAGGCGATCGGTAATGAAGTGAAACGTCTTCATCCCAACAAAGCAGTGCTATACGTAAGCGCTGAGAAATTTATCAATCAGTTCATTGATCACTCTAAGAATAGTATCATCAATGACTTCATTCACTTCTATCAGCTCATCGATGTGCTGATCGTTGATGACATACAGTTCTTTGCCCGTGCAGAAAAAACACAGGATGCGTTCTTCGCTATCTTCAACCACCTGCATCAATCCGGTAAGCAACTCATATTAACATCCGATAAGTCACCCAAAGATCTGGATGGCTTGCAGGAAAGATTACTGAGCCGCTTCCGCTGGGGTCTAAGTGCCGACATGCAAATGCCGGACTTCGAGACACGTATGGAGATCCTCGAAATGAAGATGAAGAATGATGGTCTTGAAATGCCGAAAGAAGTAGTGAAGTATGTTGCTTATAATATTCAAAGCAATGTACGCGAACTGGAAGGTGCACTCATCTCCCTGCTCGCACAATCTTCTCTCAACAGAAAAGAGATCGACCTGGAACTCGCTAAGCGTGTACTGAAATCTTTCGTTAAAACTTCTTCTAAAGAAATTACCATCGAAAGCATCCAGAAAATGGTATGCGAATACTTTGATGTACCTTATGATAAGCTCCTGCAGAAAACACGTAAACGTGAAATCGTACAGGCCAGACAAATCACGATGTACCTTGCAAAGTCTTTTACAAAGAATTCACTAAAAACTATCGGAGAGCACTTCGGCGGACGCGACCACACTACGGTGATCCACTCCTGCCAGACAGTGAAAGATCTGATGGATACTGATAATACTTTCCGTGATAATGTAATTGAATTGCAACAGAAAGTACAGTTGGCAGCTATGTAAATGAAGCCCCTATAAAAACCTTATTATTTCCCAGGCAGTAAAAGCCTGGGATTTTTTTTTATATTCATAGTCATCAACCACCTCGTCGGTTAACAATTTGATAATTACACCTCATAAGGAACAACCAATACCTTTGCACCATTGATGCACCTTATGCCAAAAGATTGTCAACATACACACTGGGATGCTATCCGCACGGGTAATGAAGACGCTTTCCGTCAGCTCTTCGAGCTGCACTGGCAGGACCTCTTCACCTACGCGTGTCGTATCACCCGCGATCCCGCCACTGCGCAGGACGCGGTCCAAAGTGTATTCATCCATCTCTGGGAAAAACATACCACCCTCCCCCCTGTCACCGCCGTACTCCCATACCTACGCACCGCCCTCAAACATCGACTTCTCAACGCTATGCGCGATGAAAACCTCTACCAAAAACATGTCGATACCTTTCACCAGGTAGCCGAAAACCATCATGCTACCCCCGCTCACGAACAACTCCACCTCAAAGAAACCGAACAACAATTATTACAATCCATCAATCGCCTGCCCGAACGCATGAAGGAAGTCTTTTACATGAATAGAGTGGAAGACCTTTCTGTCGCTGAAATCGCCCTGCGACTGGGTTCCAGCCCTCAAACGATCCGTAATCAACTCAATACAGCGCTTCAGCGGATTAAACATATTTTTATTGTAGAATAAAGCACGATCGTTGCAATAGTTGCATCTTATCTCCTATAGCCTATTAAACATATCTTATAAGACTTTAACGACGACTCGTTTGATGGTCACCCAATTGATAATTATAAAGTAGTCAGAAGTTATATTCAGGAACAGGTGATTGAAAAAGGTCTTTAATGACTAATTTACCGGGTTGCATTTTTTATTATGCATTTATAAAACTATCACTTTATCTCCTCTTATAAACCTTGTCCCCTTCACCACTCCTATGCCATTAAACCGATATTCCACTCCCACTATATCCACCGGCATATCCGGGCAATCCAAAGCATACGCCTCCATCCCATTCACAAAGAACTGCATATGTCTATCCTTTGCCACCACCTTTACATTTACCCACTGCCTCAAATCACACCCAAACTTCGACAGATCGGCTACCCCGCTCCCTACCGATGCCCCTGCTGCATACAACTGCAAATTCCCCACACACCCCTTCGCACATAACGGAATAATGATCACATCATTTTTACACAGTATAAGCACTTCTATCCGCTGACAAGCACTCGTTCCCTGATCATATTCACTCTTCAAAGTTGTCTCGAAAGTAAAATTGTCATCCTGTATCCCCTCCATATCCCGCACATTATAAAACCGCAACGCAGGCAATGCTGGCTGTAACGCCACATTATAACCCGACAGTACTGCTGCAGAAACAGCTATGCTATCCGGATACTGGAATTCTTCTTTTTTAAAGTAAAGCGGTACATCATTCTCTTTTTCCAGTAATGCCAGCCATCCCCCGGAGGCAATCATCAGGTCATGCTCCTTCATGATTTGATCTCCTACCATCAGCTTTGCCCGGAAATACCCCGGCACGTAATAAATGGTTGAATATACTTTCTCCGTAGCTGACACCCGCATCTTTCGCCTTACATCCCAGGATTGAGCAATGTATACATCACCCTTTCCCGCGGCAGTAGCATCATAATTAAAGACCACTGAATTCGGCACGCCTTCCATCCTCACCTTATTACTACTAAACTTAAATGCAGCAGGATTAAGTGGTGGCTTCCTGTTTGATACCAGAAAAATAGCAGGTAGTATTAAAAGCCCTAATAACCAGATGCCCCGTTTTCTTGACGGCGCTGTTTTTTTCGGCAACTCCTGTAAATTGGGCACTGAGGACGAAACCGGTAAATCGGTTACTGAAGAAGAAACTTGTAAATCAGTCGCTGAAGGCGAAATCGGTAAATCGGTTACTGATGGCGAAACTGGTAAATCAGTCGCTAAAGGCAAAACCGGTAAATCAGTCGCTAAAGGTAAAACCTGTAAATCAGTCGCTGAAGCCGAAACCTGTAAATCAGTCACCGATAGTGAAACCTGTAAATCAGTCACCGATGGCGAAACCGGCACAGCCCCCTGCTGTTTAAAATCCCTCCAATCTTCAAAACCGGCAAACTTTGCCAAAGTATTCAATGTCGTTACCGCAGGTATATTCTAATATTTCAGCTTCCCCCACAACCGCTTCAAGGTGGTAACACTCAATGTCACACCCGTCTTATCCTGTATCGCCACACTCAACTTTTCGAAGTCATAATTCGTCCATTCACTACTCTTCCCCCAGTTCAAACGGGTTTCGATAAGCGACACACAGTTATTTATATAATTTATGTCAATATTCTTAGTCATTGCATTTCAGACTATTACAAAATTGCACCGACTTGCACAAACTTGCTCAAGCCCTGCTTCAAAGGGAAATTACTGATTATTCACATTTGCAGTACTTATCCGCTCACAAATTTAAAAAGCAGAACATGACAAAAACAGTCACCGGTCTATTATTAGCATTATTACTAGCAACCCATGTGAACGCACAACACAACGCTGCTAAAAAGGAAGTCAGGGTAGCACTGCAGGCAGCTAACTGGGAATACCAGCCTGATGCAGTTGAATTCCTAACTTATAAATCTGTACCATCCCTGAAGATCACTGGTAAAGGCCCCGTCATCCTCAAAGACCTTGACTTTAAAGATGGCACCATCGAATTCGATATGGAACCCATTGGCAAAACCTTTACCTCTTTTTACTTCAGAAGGAGCAGCGACAAAGAATCGGAATGTTTTTATTTCCGGCTATTCAAAGCCCCCAACATCGATGCAGAAGATGCTATTCAATATGCGCCCATCATTAAAGGGGTCAACCTCTGGGATATGTTATACCAATACCAGCGGAATGCAATGATTGATACAAGCGGATGGAACCACGTAAAACTGGTGATCTCCGGTAAACAAATGCGGGTATTCGTAAATGGAAGAATGGATATGCCCCTCGAAATCCCTTACCTGGAAGGGTCGAATGATCACGGCGGACTTGCTTTAGAAGGTCACGCGATCTTCGCCAATCTTGTTCTAAAACCAGATCAGGTAGAAGCACTTTCTCCATGGCCCGGCACCGACATCACTGACAACGATGCCCGTTACCTACGGAAATGGCAGATCAGCCAGGTGATAAATATGCCTGAAAAGATTGATTTCAACTATGACCTGCTGCCAAATAAAACTACTGCCTGGGATACTATCCGGGCAGAAAGACGTGGGCTCATCAATCTTACCCGTAAATATGGAGGTGCTTCTATGGGGCCGCGCAGGGTCATCTTTTTAAAAACCACCATTTATGCAAATAGTCCGCAAAAAAAACAGCTACACATGGGATTTAGTGATGAAATTTATGTATTCATCAACGGGCGACCTTTATACATGGACAAAAACCTCTATGGTGCCCCTTTGATGAAAAGCCCTGATGGTCGTTGTACCATAGATAATACTTCATTCGGGCTGCCGTTAGCCCAGGGTGCCAATGAACTGCTCATTGGGGTGGCTAATAATTTCTATGGCTGGGGTATCATTGCTCAACTGGATAACCTGAATGACGTCTCGATTGAAAGGTAATAAAGCATACCGTCAGGGACATTCATCCAACCTTACCATTCAATAAGTAAATAGTCTATTCACTGGTTCGACACTTGTCGCCTTCCCCTATACGAAGAAAACAAGTTGTATCAATAATAAATAAACCTTTTCAGGATTACTAAATAGACTAGCTACCGCTGTCAGGTACCCGAATGAAAAGAGACCATATCTTACTTATGATACGGCCTCTTTTCTTATTATAGCTCAATAAGTGGAAAGTATTTCAAATAAAAATTTATCCTATAGATTCAGGCATATTATTTACGTCAGGCAACTGCTCTATCCCTTCTAATTCAACTTTCAGAATAATAAACCCAAAAAAACTTTCCCTCCCAATAGTTATTCCCCCCTTTCTTCGTGTCTTTATATCAAATGGACAAAAAGGACCTTTCATCACTCTTAAAAAAATACCAGCAGGGCGACTGCACCAAAGAAGAAGAACAACTTCTCTTTGACTGGCTCGACGCCCTGGAAGCCGACGCCTCCGACGTAGCCCCCGCTACCGACATCGACGCCGTCAAGCTTGCTATGATGGAAGAAATCCCCCTCCTCTCCAACAAAAAGAAACAATACATCTGGCTCAAAGCCGCAGCAGCAGTACTCCCGTTAATCATCGGTACGTACCTACTCTGGCCCCGCCAACAAAAATCACTACTGGCTGCCAACTGGCAAACCATCACCAACACCAGCCACCGCATTCAAAAAGTCTATCTGCCAGATAGCTCTATCGTATATCTCGGTGCCTACAGCACCCTTCAATATAATCCCTCAAGAAAAGTCATATTAAAAGAAGGAAAAGCTTTCTTCGATGTCAGGACTAATCCGGCACAACCATTTATCGTATCAGATGCCAGCGGTGTACGCACTACCGTACTCGGCACCTCATTTATAGCAGAATATAATAACAAGGTATCCCGTATCGCAGTCGCCACCGGCAAGGTAAGCGTGCAAAGCGGCGCCAGCAAAACCACCATACTGGTACCCGATCAACGCCTCACCTGTGCCAAAGGAACCGTTATACAGGACGTCATCTCCTCCGCCGATTTATTAGCATGGACAAAAGGAGAGATCATCCTGCGCAACGCCTCCTTACACGACCTGGTACTCGCTATCAGGGAACACTACGGGGTCACTGCCACTACAAAATTGGATACCAGGAAAGGAAGCTATAACCTCCGTATTACTGACAAAATGCCTTTACAGGCACTACTGGAAGTGGTGGAGAAAATATCGTATAAACCGAAAGTTCATTTCAAACTGCAGCATGATCAACTGAGCATTGAGTAGCATGAAGCTGTAGAAAAAGCCATCATTATTTAAAATTTATAACCGGTGTTACACACCGGACAGGGAATTATTTGCCCTTCAGCAAGCCTTAACAAACACTATATATGCACACAGACAACGCACTTTTCTCAACCCGCGTCAAACACGCATTCGCAGCCACTATGGCCCTGCTACTGCTGGTTACCTCCGCCATGGCCAGACCATCATCCGGCAGGCAGGAACTGCACAAAATGCTACAACGCTTCCAGGTTCAACAAGGCAGCCTTTCCACTGCCCTCAAACAACTGGAATCTGCCGCCCAGATCAGTCTTGCCTACGATGAAGATGCCCTCAGGAAAGTCCAGGTGCACGCCAACACCTATCGCAAAACCGCGGTGATCGCGATCCTCCAGGACCTCCTCAACCAATCTTCTTTAAAATTCGAAGAACGCTACAACACCATCTTAATCTATGACAGTGCTGCCTCCCTGGCTCACACCAGCCTCCAGCAAGCTGCCAACGACATCACCATCACCGGTTCTGTATCTGACAAAAACGGCCCCCTCATCGGCGCTACCGTTTTCGTAAAAGGAACTACCAAAGGCACACACACTGATGCCAGCGGTCAATTCAAACTCACTGTACCTGAAAATGCAACCATCACTATCACAATGATTGGTTACAAATCAGCAGACATCACCATCGGTGCAGAACGTACTTTCAACATTGTATTACAGGAAAATAGCCTGAACCTGAACCAACTCGTTGTAGTAGGTTACGGTACGCAGCGTAAAGCTACCGTATCTGGTGCGATTGCTGATGTTCAGATGGATAAACTCACCTCCCGCTCACTGAACGACGTTACCGAAGCGCTGCAAGGTAAAGCTGCCGGTGTGATCGTATCTAACAACGGTGGTGATCCAACCTCTAAGCCAACTGTATACGTGCGTGGCTTAGGTGGTATCAATGGTGAATCTGCACTCTATGTAGTGGATGGATCTATCTACACCGGTGGTCCTATCAACCCGAACGATATCGAATCTATCAACGTTCTGAAAGACGCCTCTGCTGCCATCTATGGTGCACGCGCTTCCGGTGGTGTCATCCTCATCACTACCAAGAAAGGTAAATCAGGTACTGCGACCGTCTCTGTTGATGCTAAAACCGGCTGGCAATGGGCTGCTAAAAAACTCGACGTTCTCACTGCTAAAGAATTTGCAGACGTTGAAAACACTGCCTACGATGCTGCTGGTATCGCTCGTGCCGATGCCTTTAACGCTGACATCTATCCTGATGGACAAATCACCCGTACCGACTGGCAGGACCAAATTTTCCGTACCGGTAAAATCCAGGACTACAACATAGGCGTAAACGGTGGTACTGACAAGAACCATTACTACATGGGCTTTGGTTACCGTAACAACGAAGGTATCCTTCTCAATACTAACAGCGAGCGCTATACTTTCCGCCTCAACTCCGATGCGCAGATCAAACCATGGTTGAAGATCGGGGAAAACATGAGTTATACTTATAACAACGGTAACGGTGCTAACACAACCAGCCCTTATACCGGTGTTATCTTCACTGCACTAGGTTACCCACGTAACGTGACACCTTATACTGCTACCGGTGCTTTCAGCGGTCTGCCAGCTGCTTATGCAGGTTCTTATGGTGACCTCGCCAACCCGGTTGCTACCCTGATGCGCCTGGATTCCAAAACGCCTGTCAATGCAATCAACCTCAACCCTTATGCTGAATTAACCTTGACCAAAGACCTGACCTTCCGCTCTAACTTCAGCGTGACCAAGTCTTTCAGCGATCAGAAAACATTCACTACCCGTGCGCTTGAAATCGGTAAGATCAACAGCAACAACTCACTGGTTGAAACAATCCAGGACTACTCCGATATCCTGTCTGAACAAACATTGAACTATGCACACCGCTTCGGTCTGCACAACATCAATGCTGTTGCAGGTTACACTTATCAACATCATACTGAAAAATACCTCATCGCTTCTGCTAACTCTTTCAGTGATGAGCGTGATGTATATCGTTATTTTGACAATGCTGCTGCATGGTCTAAACCAAGTAGTGGTATTGAGCAGGATGCCGTGGAATCTTTCCTCGCCCGTGTGAACTATGACTACAACAACAGGTACCTCTTCACCATCCTGGGTCGTCGTGATGGTAGCTCCCGCGTGGCAGCACAGAACCGCTACCAGAACTACTACTCTGTATCTGGTGGTTGGGTATTGTCCGACGAAGATTTTATGAAAGACATCAAATGGCTGAGCATCGCGAAACTCCGCGCCAGCTATGGTGTATTGGGTAACCTGGGTAGCGTTCCTGCTAATGCACTCAACGTAAACCTGGCTTCTGTTTCTGTATACACAGGTGCTGAAGGTACCCTGTCTACAGGTTTAGCTGAAAATGCGCTGTCCAATCCAAACCTGAAATGGGCGGAATCAAAACAACTCAACTTTGGTACTGACCTCGCATTCTTCAAAAACCAACTGTCATTAACTGCTGATTACTTTATTAAGACCACCACTAACATGGTGATGCAGGTGAACCCACCAAGTACTGCAGGTGTGAGCGAAGGTATGTACAAGAACATGGGTGAGGCACGTGATAAGGGTATTGAACTCGGTCTGAACTACAATGGTAAATTTGGTAAAGACTTCACTTACGGTGTAGGTGCTACCATGACTAAAGTAACCAACAAACTGTTGTCACTGCAAACAGGTCTGAACGAAGTTGTGAGTGTTGCTTCTACCAACATCCGTAGCTCCCTGACGCCGCTGGTAACACGTGTAGGTAATCCACAGTATTCTTTCAACGTGATCAAGACTGCCGGTATCTTCCAGTCACAGGCAGAAGTTGACAGCTATGTAGGTCCTGATGGCGTAACTAAGATCCAGCCTAATGCAAAAGCAGGCGACCGTAAGTTCGTAGACAAAAACAATGATGGTGTGATTGATAACAATGACCGTCAGATCGTAGGTAGTTTTTACCCTGGCTTTACATATGGTTTCAGTCTGAACGCTGCTTACAAAGGTTTTGATTTGAACATCTTTGCACAGGGTGTACATGGTAACAAGATCTTCAATGCACTGAAGTATACGAACATGAACCCAAGCATTGGTACTAACTACAACATGCTGAAAGGTATTCTCGATGCATGGACACCAACACATACGAATACAGATGTAACACGTGTGATCTCTACAGACCTGAATGGTAACTATGGTAATACATCTGACTGGTATATCGAAGATGGTTCTTATCTGCGTATCAAGAACGTTACACTTGGTTATACATTGCCAGTACACCTGACGAATGCAGCGAAGATCGGTGCTGTACGCATTTATGCTACCGCAAATAATTTGCTCACATTCACAAAATATAAAGGATACGATCCTGAAGTAGGTATGGATAATTACGGTATCGATGTAGCCCGTTATCCACAATCAAGAAGCTTCTTACTGGGCTTAAATGTAAACTTCTAGTAGAGGGAATGATGCTAAGCTGGAAGATGCATACTGAGCTTGAATGCAAATTTCTGGTCGGGTAATGAATACTAAAAAAGAAGCTTAAATGTAAGCTTCTGATCAAGGTAATGAATACTACACAGGAACATTCATTCTAAGCTTAATTATAACCTTCCAGCCGAAGTAATGAATACTAAACAGGAAGCTTAAAAGTAAACTTCTATCAAGGTAATTAATACTACAATAATGAAACGTCTTATATCTTTATCATTCTCCATCCTCCTCCTCGCTGCTTGTAACAAGAAGCTGGAGATCACGCCGGCAGGTACTCCTACCAGTGGTAACTTCTGGACAACATCAGACGATGCTGTCGCTGGTGCCAATGCCTTATATTCCGAATTTGACAATGAAAACTTTTATGGTCGTGGCTACTGGTGGTTTATCAACGCCAGTGATGACATGGTTACCGGTCGTGTAAAAGCGGAAGGTGATAATATCAAAAACTTCAACAGCAGTTTCATCGGCGGTTCCTACACCGAATCACAATGGAAGATGCGTTACATCGTGATCAAACGTGCGAACGATATCATCAAGCATGTTCCAGCTATCGACATGGACGAAACCCTGAAAAACCGTATCCTCGGTGAAGCATATTTCTTCAGTGGTCTCATGTACTTTGAACTGGCTTACACATATGGAGATGCCCGCGCAGGTGTACCTATCGTAAACCGTGACAGCACTGTAGGCGATGCACCTATCCCACGTGCTGCAAATGTAGACGTAGTGTATGACTACGTAGCCAGCGAACTGCAAAAGGCGGCTAACCACCTCCCATACTTCGATACTTACACCACTGATCAGTATGGCCGTCCTCACAAAACAGCAGCCTGGGCATTCATGAGCAAAATGTACCTCTACAAAAAGGACTATGCAAATGCAGAAAAATATGCTGACTCTGTAATCAACAGTGGCAAGCATGCATTGCTGCCAAATTTCGCTGATGTATTTACTATTGCTAATAACTGGACCAGTGAATATATTTGGTCTGTATATTCTAACTCACAATCACCAAGTGGCTGGGGTAGCATTCTGCCAGGTGTGATGCTGGAAAACAAAGGTTGGGGTGAATACAATGGCTGGGGCTATTATATGCCAACCAAAGAGTTGTATGACTCTTACGAAACTGGTGACCTGCGCAGAGAAGCAACGATCCTGAAACCAGGAGATAACTTTACTTACTTTGGTACGGCTAAGACGTATGCTTCTACCAACAGTTTGTCTGGCTATCAGTTCCGCAAGTATATGGAGCCGTTCTCCTATGCCAATCAGGCACACGTGAGTCCGAATGGTGATCACCCGACGACTGACCTGAACCTGCCACTGATCCGTTATGCAGAAGTGTTGTTGATCAAGGCAGAAGCGGAGCTGATGCAGGGTAAGAATGCAGATGTTGAAATCAATAAGATCCGTAACCGTGCTGGTCTGGCGAGTGTAACGAATGCTACAATGACTGAGTTGAAAAAACAACGTCGTTCAGAACTGGCTGGTGAATGGGCAAACCGTCACTTTGACCTGGTAAGATGGGGTGATGCACAAGCCACTTATGCTCAGCCATTGCACGGGTATTCTGGTTCAGTGGTATGGCCTGCACGTACCTTCAATCCTGCGATACATAATGTATGGCCGGTGCCAAGAACAGAGGTGACCAGCAGTAATGGTGTTGTGACCCAGAATGCCGGATGGGAATAAATCATTTATATAATAATCCCGTCCTCCCTTTCCCAGGCCCCTTTTGGGCCTACCTGGGAAAGGGAGGACGGGAAATAATCAAACTTCAATAAACCATGAAAAAATTACTTTTATCCTCACTACTATTTACCACCTTCCTAGCACAAACCCAGGCCCAAACATATACCCAGGCTCAAACACAAACTCAAGCCCAATCCCAGGTCCAGACTCAGCCTCCATCTCTGGCTCAAACAAAAACCCTGGCCCAATCACAAACAAAAACCTCCCTTCCAACCTACACCCCTATCAACGCCCACTCCCACAACGACTACGAACAACCCATTCCCTTCCTCTCCGCTTACACCCGCCACTTCGGTAGCATCGAAGCCGACGTCTACACCCAAAACAACTCTTTATGGGTCGCTCACGAAACCAAAGAACTCACCCCTGACCGTACCCTCGAATCCCTCTATCTCATCCCATTAAAAAACAACATCAAAAAAAACAACGGCACCGCCTATCCAAATTCCCACGACACTCTCCAACTCCTGATCGACTTTAAAACCGACAGCATTGCCACCATGGCAGCCCTCATAAAGATCCTCTCCAAATACCCCACCATCACCAACAACCCCACCATCCAGATCGTGATCAGCGGTAACCAACCGGATCCCAAACTATGGCACACCTACCCCTCCTACATCTTATTCGACGGCAAGCGTGAAGGCACCTATCCCGCGGACGCTGCCAAACGCATTCCCATGTACAGCACTGATCTGAAAAACTTTACCCAATGGAATGGCAAAGGCATCATCATCAAACCTGAACATGACCGCATCCAACAATGGATAGACAGCGTACACACCCTTGGTAAAAAAGTACGCTTCTGGGATACTCCTGACAATCCAAACACCTGGAAGACTTTCATGAACCTGGGTGTCAACTATATCAATACTGATAAAGTAGAAGCGATTGCCGACTTCCTCTCCAACCGTGCAAACATTGAATACAATGCGACCATGGCACCGCACGAAGTCTACCAAGCAAAATATATCAACAACGACAGTCTTATTACCATCAACAAAGTCATCCTTCTCATCGGCGATGGTATGGGTCTCACGCAGATATACTCCGGCTTCACTGGCAACCGTGGCCAGCTGAACCTCCTTGAAATGCTGAACATCGGCTTTTCAAAAACCTACTCATCCGACAGCTATATCACCGACTCTGCTGCCGGCGGCACCGCCATGGCATCAGGCAAAAAAACCAATAACCGTTACGTTGGTGTAGATGCCACCGGCGTTGCGATTCCTGCCATCCCTGACCTCATTGCGCCTAAAGGTTATGTATCAGGCATCATCAGCGCCGGTGATATCACCGATGCGACTCCTGCTGCCTTCTATGGCCATGCACAGGACAGAAGTTACGAAGATGCTATTGCAAAAGACTTCCTCAACAGTCCTGTCTCCGTCCTGATCGGTGGTGCTCCCCGTCACTTCAATGCACGTGGGGACAAATTGGATATGCCTGCATTATTAAAAGAGAAAGGCTACACCTTCACGACTAAATTAGAAGACCTCGACACTATACAATCTTCAAAATATATCAACCTGACTACCCAGGCAGAGCTCTCCATGCAGAATGGTCGTGGAGAATTTCTTTCTAAAGCACTCACCAAAACCATCCACACCTTAAACGCCAATAAAAAAGGCTTCTTTATCATGGCCGAAGGAGCGCAGATAGATTATGGTGGTCATGCTAACAAACTCCCTTATGTCATCACAGAAATGATGGACTTTGACAAAGCCATTGGCGAAGCCATGAAATTCGCAGATGAAGATGGTCATACCTTAGTGATCGTTACTGCCGATCATGAAACCGGGGGGCTATCCCTGTTAGATGGCAACATCTCCAAAGGTCAGGCTGACGGTCATTTCAGTACCAATGACCATACAGCGGTGATGGTTCCGGTATTTGCTTATGGGCCTAATTCATTGTTATTCAGAGGGGTGTATGAGAATACAGAGATCTTTAAAAAGATCATTGATCTGTTGAAATAAAGGACCAGGTTCTTTAATAATAGATTGTAAAAAGAAACGGCGCTTAAAATAATAAGCGCCGTTTCTTTTTATATTTATACCATGAAATCAAAAAACATCCTTTACCTTTTTATCCTGAATGCATTGTTATTCCCCCAGTTTACACATGCGCAGACAGACAGTGCAAAAATCATGTTAACGAAGTTTTACAAGGCTTATATTCCGACTGTTGATTCCAGCACCGGACTGCGCCAAATTGAAAAATTGCAGAAACAATATAGTACCGCCAAACTCATCTCCTGGGTAAACAAGCAAACTGAAACAATGGAGTTGGACTACGATCCATATCTGAATGCACAGGATGCTGACAAGGATTGGGTAAGAACATTGCAAATCGAAAAAGATCTAAAAACACCTAACTTGTACAATATATCCTTTTTGGATAACTACGAAAAGAAAAGACATTACATAAAAGTCTTCGTTTCCAAAGAAAGAAATCAATATAAAATCAGCGGATTTAAAAACTAATATTATGGGATGGAAAGCTGCGTCAATAATTATCAGCAATGTCACTACAGTAGATGCTGAAAAGCTCTTGCAGGAACTGGGGTTTGAACAATTCACAACGATTGATGATGAGCCGTATGACGTAGCTGTTTATCCTGAAAAATGTCAGATATTCATAGGTGTGTATAAAAATAATCTGATCATCTCTTCCTGGGAAATAACGGATCATTCTTTCGGTAAAGAGTTATCAACATTTGAACAAAAGCTGTCTAACCTTTTCCCGGCTTCTGAAATCTGTACCATACAATTACATAGCGGAGTCAATCACTGGGGATACGCTATTGTAAAGAATGGAGAAAAGATTCGTGTAAGATGTGGTAATGCTGACCAGGGTACCATCATAGAACTAGGCGAACCTTTGTTGGAAGAGCAGGAACTCCTCTCCAAATCTGAAATCAAAGATGGTAGAAGGATCTATCATTTAAGAGACGACGAACCTTATGAAGAGGACCAGGTAGGAGAAAATTTCGTATCCTCAATATGGGCAAGGTATACCGGTAAAGAGTTTTTTGAAGATGAGGATATGTTTGAGTTCATGCTGTCAGGTTTTAATACAACCAAAGCAGTCTCCTCAACCCAACCAACTCACAAGCAACAGTCTGCTTCAAACCAGCAGTCAGTAACAGACCAACAGTCTGAAAACACTAATGTCACAAAGCCCTGGTGGAAGTTCTGGTAATACCCAGCTTCTACTCTTTCCAAAAGCCCATTCCCTGAAATCCTTTTTCAGGAATAACTCCTTATCTATTTAACTCGTCCACCCCACCTTTGCACCCACCTCTCAATTATTTCTGTGATCTCCTAACTCCCTCTTCCCCTCAACCTTTATATTTACCTCCAATGAAATCCAGGATCCTCCAATTCATCATCCTCCTGCTTCTCTACAACTCACTCCTGCATGTCAAAGCCCGCCCCATCTCCGCCTGGCACATGCAGCCAATCACTATTCAATCTCCCTGGGCCTCACAGGTATCACCCTCTCATCCCCTCCCTGAATACCCCCGCCCTCAAATGGTCCGCACCCAATGGCAAAACCTCAACGGCCTCTGGGACTACGCCATCACTGCCTGGGATGCTGCCGCTCCTTCTTTTTACCAGGGAAAAATTCTCGTCCCTTTTCCAATAGAATCCGCGCTTTCCGGTGTGCAACACGCGCTTCTACCTAAACAACGCCTCTGGTACCACACTACTTTCAAAGCCACTCCCAAACAAAGAACCCTCCTTCATTTCGGCGCCGTCGACTGGAAGGCTACCGTCTACCTCAATGGCCATAACCTCGGCGCACACCTCGGTGGCTATAATCATTTCTCTTACGACATCACTTCTTTCCTCAAACCAGGTAACAACGAATTAATCGTCAGTGTCTACGACCCTACCTCCCAGGGCAATAACCCACATGGCAAGCAAAGCCTCTACCCGCGTAAAATATTATACACTGCCTGCAGCGGCATCTGGCAAACCGTCTGGTTAGAAACTGTACCTGACACTTACATCGCCGGGTTCACCCTCACACCAGATCTTGATAATAATGAAGTACAGATCAAAGTGGCCGTTTCATCTCCTGATGGACAAAATGCAATTTCCGTTTCTATACCTCATGATCAATTCATACCTCATGATCAATCTACACCTCATGATCAATCCATATCCCATAATCAAAATACCATTCCTGTTTCATCATTCGACACTCACAACTTCGACTCTCATCACACCATCCCTGTTTCATACCCCAGCACTCAAAACACATTGCCCATTTCATCCTCCAATCCTCAAATCACATCTACCACCTCTGCTCATTATACCATTCAAGCTATTTCAAACAACATCACCACCGCCCCCTCTGCTGGCGACAGCCTCACCCTACACATTCCATCTCCCCATACCTGGAGTCCACAAGATCCTTATCTCTACCCCCTCACCATCCGCCTCTTAAAAGACGGCATCATCACCGACTCCATCACCAGCTATTTCGCTATGCGTAAAATCACCTTAGAACCAGACGCCGCCGGTCGTCCCCGCATCTTTCTCAACCACAAATACCTATTCAACCTCGGCGTCCTCGACCAGGGCTACTGGCCAGACGGTATTTACACCGCCCCAACTGACAGCGCCTTAGCCTACGATATCAACATCATCAAACAAATGGGTTTCAATACCATCCGCAAACACATCAAAATCGAACCTGACCGCTGGTACTACCACTGTGACAAACTAGGTATGCTCGTGTGGCAAGACCTCATTCCCCCTGCCGGCTATACCCAGGCCGACGCCTCCGTATTCGAAGACGAAAGCCCAAAAATCATCCAACAACTTTACAACTTCCCCTCCATCATCGTCTGGACCTTATTCAACGAAGGCTGGGGTGCTTACGATCAACTACGCCTCGCCACCCAACTCAAACGCTACGATCCCAGCCGTCTCCTCAACGCTCACTCCGGTGCTAACATGGATGAATACAGCGAAGGCTACCCTTCTCAAATGTGGGCAGGCAGCGACTTCGTCGATGTACATAAATACCCTGGCCCTTCCATCGGCCCCTCTTTACCTCAAAAAGCCGCAGTACTCGGTGAATGGGGAGGCATCGGTGTAAGTATAACAGGTCATCGCTGGGAACCCGATCAGTCTTATAGTTATCTCGATGTCACCCGCGCAGAATTTCCTGACTACTACCAGGCACTTATGCAATTATTGTATTTATACGAAAGAGCTGGTTTATCAGGGGCTATCTATACCCAACCATTTGATGTAGAAAGAGAAGAAAATGGATTAATCACCTACGATAGAAAAGTTCCCAAAATGCCAGTGCCTGTGATCAGGGCTATCAACGATTCGTTATTGACTGCGATTGCTCACCATTAGTTACCGCGCCATATTCCCATTTATCCTGGATACGATACAACATCCACCAGTAAGGCACACTCACTACCAATTGTATTAACAGATATTCCGGTTTATCCTGCACAATACCCATCACCAAAATAAAAATCCCCCAACAAACACCTATCCCCCAATTCCAACGAATCGCAGACTTCACCTCAAACCATAACAAAAAGTATTTTACGATATAAGCAATCGACAACAGGAAATATCCTCCAATCGCTACATTTCCCATTATTTCATCTGCCAGACTATACTCCTCCGGCATAGCCGCATGCCCCACCATCGCTGCTCCTAAACAAAGAAAAAGCACGCCCACCAGCACACCGGCTAATAAATAAATCTTTAACAACAATGGCAGTAGATTTCTTCTGCGTAGGTTAATATCCATAAATATTATTTTCTCATGTACCAGGTACGCCAACAACCCATTCGCGCCATGCATATGCAAATGCAGGGCATCCATGTAGGTTCCTTCTTAAAAAACTATAAATATTATTTTCTCATACACCAGGTACGCCAACAACCCATTCACACCTACATATGCAAATGCAGGGCATCCATGAAGGTTCCTTCTTCAAAAACTATAAATATCCCACTTACCTCCCCGGTAATGGCTACATACTATTTATTTTCGGAAGACTTCAGCGCCACATAAGTACCCGCACTAATACCCAATAAGATAAGGTTATTCATGGGAATAACAGGCATAATCTTATCAATCATATCATCAGAAGAAGCATACCCTGCCAACTGCAAATTGATCACCGTTCTCCATATAAACCAGATCCCAAAAAACAAATTGAACACCACCGCCTGAAAACGTGGAATACTAATCCCTGTTTTATCAGACAGGATATCCAGCCAGAAACCTTCACTTTTCATGTCTTTTGAATTCTTCTGCGGCGCAGCTACTTCCTCTTCAGTCGCTTCTGTCACCGCTTCTTTGTATTTGTTATCATCCGCTACGTCTACAATGCGTGCAGAGGCCGTGGTCAATGCGCCAATACCCAGGAGTAATAACGTAGAAGTATCAAAAGTCGGCATCTTGCCGGTAGCAGCCAGGATACTGATAAAGGAAACCAGTATGATAAAAGTCCACCAGAGTAACTGTAACCTGGAATAACTAAAAGGTTTGGGATCTATGTTACTGGCATCGCAGAGTATACAAAAACGTTTCTGCATCCAAATGGCCATCACGACCCCTAAAATAAAAACTAGCAGGTAAATAACTTGTGCATTCATGGTATAAGGAAAAAATAAGTCGCTTAGTACGTGTTCGTTTAGTTTGTATTCGCTTAGTATGTCTTTGTTTAGTTTGTCTTTGTTTTGAGTTCCCGCTTAGATAGAGCTTCCTGTTCCCAGCGGTATTGGATTTTGTAGATCATAATCCAGTAAGGAATGGTCAATACCAACCCATTGACCTGGCTCATTTTTGTACCACCCGTAAAAAAGCCGACTCCCAACATCACCAACCAAATCGCACCCATGATCCAGTTATACCGGATGGCCCATTTCACTTCAAACCAAAGAGACGCTGTCATCGAAAAAATAATAGCTGAAAAGAGTGCGGCCATACCCACCAAACCTGCCATCACCAAATAATTCTGCCCGAACGCTCCAAGTATGAGTTGTGAAAACCCCAACGCAAATAAGATGGCCAGAAAGAAGATCACAGCCACAACAAAACCTATCCAGATGTAAACTTTCAGGAAAACAGGTAACAAACTTCGACGGCGAATACGAAATTCCGTCCCGAAATTATCCTCGAAAATAGTTGGCTGTTCCATAGATATTATTATATAGCAAATATACACAATACATCAGCTATTTCATAGGGGTAGCGGTAAGGGCTTCTTTTTTTGAAATGGCTATGTGTTCCCAGCGATACTGGATCTTGTATAACATGACATAATAGGGAATAGCTACTACCAATGGAAGGGAGAGTTCAGTTAAATCCGTTCCGGTCCAATCATCGAACGAAATACCTATGACAAACAGGAAAATAGCCAACAGGATTGCTCCCAACGCCCAGTTATACCGGATCGCCCATTTGGCTTCAAACCAGAGAGCGGCAACAGCCGTAAAAAATATTGTGATCAATCCCAATCCTACGGAGAGTTCAACGACTACCAACCATCCTGAGTCGCGTCTTTTATAATGATGATGTTTAAGAAGGTCGGAGCCTATAGAAAATAATAAAGCGATCAAACAGCCTAACAATATCAGGAACCCAATCCAGATGTATACTTTAAGAAAAACAGGTAACATGCGGCGACGACGCACCTGGAATGCTGTGGCGAATTGTTCTCCGAAAATAGAGGGTTGCTCCATAGGTTATTAACTATTTTATAGGGCTGATTTTTTTACACTCTTTGAAAGGGCATGCTTCTCCCAGCTGAACTGGATATACTTAAATGATTTCATTTCCCCAGAGAAACTGAATATTCCTAAACAGCTTCATTCTCCCATTTATCCTGGATCTTATATAACATCCACCAATATGGGATTGTCAATACCGCTACTATAAAAATAGGAATTTTAATCTCTCCCATAAACAAAACAAAAAATAATGATAAGGCATATAACCCTGCTCCTACCCAATTATACCGGACTGCCCATTTCCTCTCAAACCATAACAAAGCTGTCATGGCAAACATAATCCCCGCCCAGATAATCTCTGCCCCCAATCCAACGGCGACCTCCCACCTCCTTATTCCTCCCAGCAACCGGAAAGGCATTAAAGAAGCAGCCCCCAGGAAAAGAATCCCTGATAGCACCATCCCTACCCAAATATAAATTTTAAGAAAAACAGGCAACAGACTCCTTCTGCTAACCGGGAAAAAAGGTTCGTCGAAAATACTCGGTTCTTCCATATCAACAGGATGTTAATATCTCCTTTTCCGGCCTGGTAGTTACTATCTCCTTTTCCGGTCTGGTAGTTATTATCTCCTGAAGAATAGTGTCTATTTCCTGTCTGATAATTGCGATCTCTTTGTCTTTAAAGGAGATCCGCTGATGATTACCAATAGTTAGGGTCACATCCTTTCCTTTTCTACCTTCATAATAATCCAATAGCACTTCAATCAGTGACTCGCTATCTCCACTTAATCTAACCCCTGCTATTTCAGCAGATAAGAACCAATGATTAAAGCGATACTTTATGTCTGGTTCCAGACCTTTGTCGTCCAGGAACTGGTTTAATTCTTCAAGACCTCTACCTTCTATTAATATGTCTGTTTTCATAACATGGGAGTTGTCATCCCATATTGCTATGAGGGGGGATAGGTAATATTCCCCCTGGTGGATTTGTGGATAATAAATAGGTTTGCTTATTACCCCTGATGCGTCTCTAAATAATAATCATATTTATTCAAATCCAGCTTCTCCCCTAACAATTTCTCCACTGCCGCCTGCTGCGCTGCTCCTACCTGATAAATATTCAAATAATCTGCATCCCCATCTTCCGCTTCCCAAATCTTACTAATCTCCGCCACTTCCAACTCAACCAGGTACTCACTCACAAAATCCTCACTTCCCTTCAAATAATAAGCAATCGTTCTTTCCATAATTTATCATTTTAATTAAACAGCCGGCCTCCACGAAGCCGGCTGCAAGTTATTATCTTTTACTCTTAAACGTTGAAGTCGTCCACGAAAAACCCAGTACCATTATACTATCTTTTACCCTTAAACTCCAAAGTCGTCCACGAAAAACCCAGTGCCATTATACTACCTCTTACCCTTAAACTCCGAAGTCGGCCACGAAAAGCCCAGTGCCATTATACCACCTCTTCCCCTTATACTCCGAAGTCTTTCACTTAAAAGCCAATTCCATTACACTACCTCTTCCCCTTAAACTCCGAAGTCTTCCGCCATTCCGGAAACCTTTCCTCATTTGCCAACGTCTCCCCTACATCAAACAAGAACCGAATATCCTCCACCATCCCTGACAACTCCCACGTATCATCAAACTGATCAAACGGTGAATGATACCTATCCCTTCCATAAGCAGCCCTATGATTCGGCACCCACGCTGAATCATGCAGCAATGAATGTTCCCCCGCCCCAGGATACAAAGAAGGAATCCCCACCTTTGCAAAATTGAAATGATCTGACCGGAAAAACCACCCTCCAGAAGGATTCGCCTCCGGAATAATCGTCCTCCCTTGCTTCTTCGCCGCTCTCTCGGCATAATCATCCAGCTCTGACTGCCCCTTACCAATGATCGTAATATCCGTCGTACGACCAAAAGTATTCATCACATCCATATTAATATCCGCCACTGTAGACTTCACAGGAAACAAAGGATGCGTTGCATAATACTCAGATCCCAACAGCCCCTGCTCTTCCCCTGTCAGCGCTATAAAAAGGATAGATCTCCTTGGCGCATTTGGCAGACTCCTGAAAGCCTTTGCCAGACTTAACAACGCCGCTGTACCACTGGCATTATCCGCTGCACCATTATAGATTGAGTCACCCCTGATCACTTCTCCTACACCCAGGTGATCCCAGTGTGCAGAGTAAATAATGTATTCATTCTTTCTGTCTGTACCTGGCAACTGTGCAATCACATTATGAGAGGTAGACTTCTTGATCTTATTCGTAATCTCCAGGCTGGTAGTCACCCCTAATGGCACTGCCTTAAACCCTGGATGCTTCGCTTTCTCAATTACATCAAACGGCACCCCTGCCAGCGCAAACACTTTCTTTGCTGACTCCAGGGTTATCCAACCTTCCATCGCCGCTCTTGACATATTATCATCCGCTGTCTGCAGGTCCAGTCTTGGTTTAGACCAGCCGCTCCTCACCACATTCCAACCATAGCTGGCAGGCAAAATATCATGAATGATAATCACGCCAGTGGCTCCTTTACGGGCAGCCTCTTCGAATTTATATGTCCAACGACCATAATAGGTCATGGTCTTTCCTTTGAATAAAGTGCTGTCGTAAAAACCTGGATCATTCACCATCACAACAACGGTCTTCCCCTTTACATCCAGCCCCTCATAGTCATTCCATTTATATTCCGGTGCATCAATCCCAAAGCCGGCAAACACCAGTTCAGAATTATCCACATTTACCTTCTCTTTTACACGACGGGTCGCAATCACATATTCGTCCAGGTAAGGCAGGGTTACGCTCCCGCTCTTTCCTGTGATCACCAAAGGCCCGCTGGGCTTAGAAATAATTTCCACCATCGGTACTTCCTGAAAAAAACTATCCCCATTTCCTGGCTGCAGTCCGATCTCTCTGAAGCGGTCTTCCAGGTATTTGATGGTTTTATCTTCTCCAATGGTAAAGGGTTTACGCCCCTGAAATACATCAGAGGATAATACAGTGATGTCGCGGGCAATACTTGCCGAGTCTATGCTTTTAATGGCTACTGAATCCGCTGTAGCAGCCTGCTTCTGCTCAGGTCCTTGACAGGCAAAAAGGCCGACCAGGGGGATTATACGGTAGAAATATTTCATGCAGCGTACGTTTTGGGGCTAAGATAATGCACTTTTAATTGAAAAAGGGCCCTGTTGTGGCAGGACCCTTTATAATATCTTTATATGATAATCGCTTTTTCGAAAATTCTGCATTATTGCTATGAGTAATGCATTCAATTTAAATGTTTTCCTCTTCTACTACCGATCATCTTTTTACCCGAAATCCTATAATATCACTCTGGTCAATGCTTTCCCCCACATACCTACACTGTAGCCGCCGGCACTACCTTTGAAATCGTTGCCCTCTTCTCCCCTTTCCCCACATTCCTACACCGCCGTCGCCGGCACTACCTTTGCTACCGTCACCTTCTTCTTATCCTTCTTCTTCCCTTTCCCCCACCACACTATAAACCCAGTCACCGGCAAACTCGCACAAATCAAACTCACTATAAAAGCAATAATCTTCCCAATGATCCCACCTATCGCCCCCACATGTATATCATAATTCATCCCGATCAACTTCTCCCCCGCATTTCTATCCTTCCCTGTCACCTTCGCCAGCATCTTCCCTGTATACTTATCAAACTGAAAATCATCTCTATCATAATACACCTCATTCCCCCAATAAGCCGACATATACACCACCGCTGCCTTTCCACTATCCGGAGTACTCAATCCAATCCTTTTAGCAGCCGGATTATCTTTTTGCACACTCTCAAATGCAATATCCAATCCTCTCTGTGGTGTATTCGCCAACGTCGTATCGGACACCCCATTCTTATGCGCCGGCGGCGTAATACTCCTGGAAGCCACCACATACACCGTCGTCTGGAACCACTTAAAGGACCACACCATCCCTGTCAATGCCAATACCAGCGCAACCGCCATGGCATAAAACCCAAGTACATTGTGCAAATCATAGTTCACCCTCTTAAAACTCGCCTTCCATTTTATCTTAAAACTCTGCTCTCTTGTAGCCTTCGTCCATTTCTTAGGCCACCAAAGGATCAACCCGGTTATTAACAAGATTACAAATATCAACACACTCCATCCTACAATCTGTTCGCCCACCTTCCCGCTCAACAACAAGCTCCAATGAATCATTTTCACAATCGCAAAAAAGTCATACTTGAAATCATGGTGTCCAACCACCTCACCAGTATAAGGATTCAGGAAAACCGCCTCATAATATTTCACACTTCCAAAATAGGTGAGGGCTTTGGGATCTCCCGCTACATAAGTCATAAACTCCCATGCTCTATCCTTATCGGTATAAGTCGTTATATAGTTTACTTTCTTATCCGGGCCCAGCGCTTTCCCAGCATTATTTATCAAAGTACTGATAGGCAGGGTAGCGGTCTGCTGAGGCTGTACGAACATGATATCATGATGCACCTTTTCAGAAATTTCCTTCTGAAAAGCGAACAAACATCCCGTAATGCTTACGATAAATACAACAATTCCGGAGGCTAATCCAAGCCATAAATGTAACCAGGCATTGAGTTTTGCCCGCCAGGATTTTCCCTTTTTTCCTGTTGGCTGAGTTTTTTTATTCATGTCGCTTCGCCCTTATCAGTTGATATAGAAATGGTTATAACAAACCACGCTAGCAAATTTGGAGAATATAGTGGGGATGACCGAGACGGATCGGGAAATTTATTTGCGGAAAACGGAAAAACACCCTGCCGATCAGCTCAACCATAACACTAAAAAAATCAATACCTTTATTTTCATTGCGATATACCCTTAATGATTATGAACGATTTTGATACTATTCTTCAAGAGCTGTTGAAATTTAGAAACGAGCGTGATTGGGAACAATTCCACAACCCAAAAGACCTGGCCCTCGCTATCAATGTGGAAGCAGGGGAATTACTTGAATTATTCCTTTGGAAGAATGCGGCGGATGCGAAAACGGAAAAAGTCAGGGAAGAGCTGGCCGATGTAATGCTGTATTCGTTTCTGTTGGCAGAGCGATATGGGTTTGATTTGAAGGAGATTATGCTTGAAAAAATTGCTAAAAATGGTGAAAAATACCCTGTAGAAAAGGCAAAGGGTACTGCGAAAAAGTATAATGAGTTATGAGTAATACAACTCGATTCCATATTCAGGAATTCCCTTTTAATAAAGACATACTGAATAGACTCGATGAAATCCATTTTTCAAGAGACCACTGGCCAGTCATATATATTCTGACTGGAGACGGATATGCTTATGTAGGTGAAACCAAAGACCTGTTCACCAGACTAAGCAAACACCTCACCCACAGCCTTAAGAAAAAACTCACCAATATATATATTATATCCAGTCATCTTTTCCATAAATCAGCAACGCTGGATATCGAAGCTAATCTGATAAAATACCTGAGCGGCGACCAGCAATTCAAGTTGCTAAATGCCAATATTGGATTAGAAGAACATAATTTCTTCCAAAAACAGGAGGTGTATCAACCTTTATTTGAATCTATCTGGAAAAAATTAATAAAGCTTGGCATAGCTGTTAACTCCACCAACTTTATTAAAAACGAGGATATCTTTAAATATTCTCCCTACAAAGAATTGAGTACTGATCAGGCAAAGAGCCTGCTAGGTATCATGAAAAATCTACTGAACGACAAAAATAGAAATACTATTGTAGATGGAAGACCAGGTACAGGCAAAACAATCCTTGCAATTTTTCTCTTCAAATTAATGCATACTGATATCGAGGCATTCAATTTTGCCAGTTTTGGCTCAGAGGAATTGGAGTTTATTGAAACTGTCAAATCACTCAAGCAAAAATACCCTTCTCCCAAAATGGCATTGGTCATCCCTGTAACGTCATTTCGGGGAACTATTGAAAAAGTATTTCACCAGATCGAAGGATTAGATCGTTCAATGGTCGTTGGTCCAACTGCAATTACAAAGAAGAAATATGACATTGTCTTTGTGGATGAATCACATCGCCTTCGCAATGGTCCCTCAGGTGCATATCGAACAGATTTTGAAACAGGCTGTAAAAAATTGGAACTAGATCCGCTCAATTCCACAGAATTAGACTGGTTTCTACATAATGCCCAAACCAAAAAACTGGTATTATTCTACGATTCAAATCAACGGGTTAGGTCAACTGACGTATTACCTGAAGACTTCCTGTTGTTAGCTTCGCAAAAGGATATTACCAGTAATTATACTCTGACAAGTCAAATGCGATTAAAGGGAGGTGTCAAGTATGTCAATTATGTACATAACCTATTAAAATGCTCACTCAAACCAGCCACTGCTATATTCGCTTCCAGCGATTATGATTTTCAATTATTTGAGTCCATAGATGAGTTTGTAGCAAAAATCAAGAGTAGAGAGAAAGAAAAAAAATTAAGCAGATTATCAGCAGGCTATGCATGGGCTTGGGTATCTAAAAAAGATCCTGCTAAATTTGACATCCTAATTGAGGGTTTTAAACTTAAATGGAACAGTCAATTAAAAGACTGGATAAATTCAAAAAATGCGATCAACGAAGTGGGTTGTATCCATACAGTTCAGGGATATGACCTCAATTATGCTGGTGTCATCTTTGGAAACGAAATCACATACGATAAATCCAAAAATGAAATTGTAGTTAGACAGGAACATTATCATGATAGTAATGGAGGGCGAAAAATTGAAAGCACTGTAATCCTGAAAGAATTTATAATCAACATCTATTTAACGCTTTTACAAAGAGGTATACTTGGTACATATGTATACGTGTGCGATCCTGCTTTAAGAGATTATTTCTCCAGGCACATAAAAAAAGCGGTTAAGCTACATCCAATATCTTTAAAAACCAGAAAAGTGCAAGTGAAGTAATCCCATTGCAGGAAAATCTCTTTACAGGATTGTGAATGATCCCCTATAATCATAACAAACTAATGCCTCCTCGAAGGTGCACTTCTGGTATAAGGCCTTACGTAAGTACCATTCTTTCTATAGTAACCATTTACATGTACTGAACCACCGCTACTTCCAGACGAAGAAGGCGATGATCTTGCCGGAGTTGTAATCTCTTTATTTGGCAGGTAATCCTTCAACCATAAAGAATAATTATTATCCTGTTGTACAGTCAATTCTGCTGGTATTGACGGATGCCAAACCTTCTTAAACTTAAATTTCCTGTTGTAAGCATATCCATGATGACTACCATAATATAGCTTTATATACTTATGACGATGTGCCGTCCTGGTATATAAAGTATTATTTGCTGGAACAAATAATACTGGTTGCGAAGTTGTATCATCAGTAGCATACAAATAAAAGCCGACTGAATTATTACATTCCTCATAGCCTATATAATTGTCATATCTTGGTACACTGTTACAGCCCACTATAGCTAAGCATAAAATAATGATAAAGCATCTCATATTCTTGCAATTTAAAAAAAGGAGAGTTAATACCCTCCTTTTATCACATTCAGGAAATCGATAAAGGCCTCACTAAAATTTTCAGCAGCCTCATAATTACTAAACTCATATTCCTCGTGCACACCTGCTGCCGTTCGCAAGGTGATCGCACCATACCTTACAATCGGGATCTGGAAATTATCCCTGAACCGTTTGTCCGGAGCGCCGTTCTTATTAACCTTGTCCCAGGTATGGTCTATGACCTTCGCATCAGGTGGCACGGCCCCTCTTTCAATGAACCTCACAGGCAGGAACTTAAACTGTAATTCTTTCAGGTCGATTATGCCAAACCGGTCTTTCGTATCGTACATGATGATAAATCCAGGGTAGCAATACAAATCTGCGCCATTGGCATTCTTGAACCACAGCGGTTCAAAATTGGAATGAATATCTTCAATAGGTTTTATCCCTATTTTTACTTCTTTCTTATCCACCACTGTAGAAGCTGCGGACCTAGTCACCCTCCTGTTTTCAGCAACAGCGCTGGTCACATCCCATATTTTATGCGATTGCGATAGCCGTTTGAAGGCTGTTGTGACAGACTCATATTTCTGCAGGATGTCAGCATCAAAAGAAATATCCAGTTCCATCCGGCTTTTCACCAACTCCTGATTGATTTCGTCAATAGCCGTTTGTTGAGCAGCGATTCTTTCTTTGATCCCTTGTGAAATGGATCTTACAAACAGCCCATAGAGAAAAACATAACTCAGCGTGAGCTTAGTTTTCGAACCCTTCAATGCCAGTCCTATTTGCTGCAAGTCATGTTGCAATTCTTTTCTTTGCTGATGTGCCGATAAGATAGTATCCTTCACACCCTGCATATCCTGGTTCGTAATTTCTGTAGGAGCGACGCTGAAGATATTGCCTTGTGGGGTGGTAGTTACAGGAACATGATGCGGTACAGGTGAAGCCGGTTTTGCCCCAGGCAATGCTGGCTTATTCGCACCTGCAGGCAATGCAGGCTTCGACGACACCTTATGTCTCCCTAACACAGAATTCACATAAGTACCATCATGCCCAAATGTAACACTCGCGCCTTTTACACCTATATTAGTACTAATACCTTTTCTACTAATATTTAAATGAACACCAGGAATGATTTTGATTCGTTTTCGATAGGTCCATGCCATAAAAAAGAATTTAAAAATTACTTACAAGCACAATAAGACCTATCCACATACGTCTTATTCCCATTCTTATTCAAATAATAACAACCTCCTCTCGGGCCTACATTCAACTTATGTCCATTATAAGTACAATCCATAGGGTTGCAGGCTAACATAGATACCAGTAATGCAGTACAGAACAATAATCGTTTCATCTGGGTTAAATAATTAAAATTTAAATGGGGATAAATAGGACAGGTTCCTTATTGAATCTTAGGTCAAATCATTAATATCCGCTTTAGGAGCACATTTTTTCACAGCAGCAATGCCATTATCACGTCCGGCAGCTGTAGTATAGCTTTCACTTTTCCCTATTTTTAGCCCATTACCAGCTGTCAAAACAAACGTATAGGTAGGCGTATCCTTTTTCACATACTTATTATCCAAAGGCGCATTTTCCTTCACTGACTTTATACCATTTTCAGCACCTTGTTTACTAATATACCCTTCGCTGGATAAAATAATCTCACCATTTCCTGCTTTTAAGTGGAAGTAAAACTCACCACTGGATTTAAAAAGATCAAATTGGGGATTTGCCATATTATATTGTTTTTAGTTTAATAATCTTTTACAACTCTAAACCCAACATCACTCAATCGCTCATCCGGCCGTTCCGCACGTTTACTACTCACCGTCAACGCTCCCACTTCACTATCATACGCACCTCCCTTCACCACCTTCTTCGTCTGCGCCGAATCCGCCCAATCCTCGCACCACTCCGCCACATTCCCACTCATATCATAAATTCCCCACGCATTCGCCTTCCTATGCCCTACAAACGCTGGCTTCACCCTATTATACACCGCCACCGTTCCCGCCGAAGTCCCACCACTATAAATCGTACTTCCCCCCGCCAGTGCCGCCGCCTGCCACTCCATCTCACTCGGCAATCTTCCTTTCACAAATGCACAATACGCCTTCGCCTCCTCCCACGTCACATTCCTCACCGGCATAGAATCAACAGAATGAATGGGCTGCTCAGGGAATACCTTATGTGTAAGCATGCAATACTCCCTGTAAGCAGCCACTGTCACTTCTATATTACTGATACAAATAGGCAACCCTTGTACATGCACATATTCCTGCTTCAAAATCAACCGTTGGCACCACCACATATAAATTAAATACCACAAAAAAACTGTCATCCCCATCACACACAAGAATGTACATATCCTTAACAACCGCCCTCTCGCCACCCGCTTCCTTCTCACAATCTTCTCTTTCAATGACCTCGCTATCTCCTCCGGATTCTTCTTCCAATCCACATATACCATATGCTTCGACAATCCACCCACCTCCGTATCATCTAATCTCAACTGCAAAACATTCCCCTGTGGAAACTGCGCCAATGCCATTTGTTGCTCTATACCAGACCAATATTTATTCACACAAAACTTACTCGTTATCAACAACACATACTTCGTCCGTTTCCCATATGCATCCATGGTCAGGTTAATCAAATGCTTTCCCCAATTATCCTTCACCTCTTTATAATAGTAATACCGAACATTCAATTGCTTCAACTCAGCCGCAATCATATCCGCCACATATGTATCTTCTTCCGCCACCGAAATGGCTACATCAATTGTCTTCATATCCTCCCCTCCTTCACCAATTGCCAATAATACATCCCCAACGGCGTCAACCTGCACTTCCCACTATTCATCGCCGCCCAATACATATATTCCTCATTCACCGGCTCCACCAACCCCACCCCCTGCATCCTCCGCAATACCTTAAACACCCTGATATGCTCCGAATCCGCCCCCTCTACCGTATACTCATAACTAGGATCCAACGGCATCTCATAAGCTACCTCCGGAAAATAACTCCTCAGTAACCTCAAATCACCTAAATCTAATGGTGGCTTCACTTTACGTAAATTCAACGACCGCGTAATATTCGCCTTAAACACGGGTCGCTGTTGCCACCCTCCCAATCCTCTATCTATATAACTATAAATATTCCCCGCCGTCACATCCCCCACTATATCCGCTGCACCACCATGCAATGCCTTCAACAACAAACTTGTAAACACCCCCATCCCTCCTACCTCCTTCGATTTCTCCGTATCTCCGCTGGAGGCCAATATCACCACTCCTTTCCCCAGCACCGCCATCCCATTCCCCATCAAACCTGGCGTTCCCATTGCGCCTGCATGACAACAATCCAGTATGATTACCTTCTGCATGGCCTTTGAAGTCGCCGCCATCATCAGGATATCATCCATAGAAATCCCCTCATCATACCGCTGAAAATCCGGCGTCACGATGTACCCTCCCATCTCATTCACCATCCCATGTCCTGAAAAATAAAATAAATGAATCTCATCATCCCCGCTGAATAGCTCCAGCAACCGGGATCTGATAGCTGCTTTGCTATGACCTTTGGTCATCAACATGACCTCAAAATTAGGGGCACCATCTTCATTGGAACTTAATACCTCTCCAATACTGGTCGCATCATTCACACAACCATATAACCTCGCACTGCCCGGATAATCATTAATACCGACAACCAATGCTCTTCTCATATGTTAGGGGATTTAAAGGGATTCAACATTTCCCCCCAAAGGTTGTTGTTATATCCATAGGAAAAAACCTGTACCACAGGGGAAAAATCCCCTTTTTTAAAAAACCGGGTAGATTTTAAAACTGAGAAGAATTTTTGTACCAGAAAAGAATTTTTGAAACCAGTCATGAATTTTAATACCAGTAAGGAATTTTTAACACCCAGGGGGAATTCCCTCCACCACCATAGGATTTTTCCCCTATTTGCTTTTCGTTGATTTTTGAAGGCTAAGGAAACTATAGCTTCGCAACTGTAAACGGTTTACACAAGCATCTTTATTTCCTTAACACCAAAAAACTTTGTTCATTATGCAACAACACGTCACAGTAAAACCTCTACCTTTCTTCTATGTCGGACAATCCATCACCAATGACCGCATCAGCAGTTTCAAGACACAAAAACATCCCCTCCTCACACAGGCAATTGGTAAACCCGATACTTGTTCCGTATGGTATTCAAAAGAACATTTCGTAAAATTGCTGGAAGAAATCGAGTTTGCAGGTGGCGACGGCATCCGTATCAGCTTTGGTACGTATGAAGCGGGTCACCAATACGAGGGACAAACTTGCCTTTTATTCAATACTACGAGAGCAACTGAAGTTGGCGGCGCCATCACCCACACGAACGTAATTCTGGAAAACGAACCAGACTTTGCAGACCGCTCTGCACAGGAAAGAGACATTATTCACTTCCCGGGAGAAGATCCTATCGTCAAAGACTTTAACCTGGGTTCACCCTGCCCACCATTCTGCAATGATGGCGGACCAAAATAAGATACACTAAATGTACAGATTGTTAAATCATCGGTTTTTATATCTTATTCCACTATTGCTTAGCGCCATTTTTAGTCTGAAGGCCTTCAGACTAAAATGGCCTAAGCCTTATAGACTGTATGCATGCATGGTCATTCTCTCTCTGCTCACAGAGATCCTGGCCCTTGCCTGGAAATGGGAACTATACAAATGGGGATCCTATCATTTTTCCCAGAACAATTTCTGGATCTACAATTGTTTTCTCATCATCCGGTTTGGCCTGCTATCGGCTATTTTTAACCTGACATTATACCGTAATAAACTATTACCCCTTATTACGGGCATCATCTTTTTGTTTGGAATACTGGACTACGCCTTCATCCATGGGCCGCTTCAGTTTAACACCTATAGCATGATTCTCACCCATATTTGTATCATCACATTATGTCTATTGTATTTCCGGCAACTATTGCAGGAGCCTGGCGTTATCTCTATACAAAAAGAACCCTTATTCTGGATGGCAATCAGCATCTTCTTTTATCATGCTGTGTCTTTGCCATTCTTAATTATGTTGGGGTTCTTCAACATGCAAGACTATCGGCTGACTGTCTTATTTTTTCCTATTAATGAAGCCCTTAACTTCTTATTGTGCTCCTGTTATTTAATAAGCTTTTTATGGAAACCTCAATATTCGCAACCTCTCTGACAATCATTATATCCACTTTACTCGTTCTGGGACTCTGTACCGCCGTCGTATATTTTCTCTTCCTCTATCAGAAAAAGAAATTCCGACACCAACAGGAGCTCATTGAAATGCGCGAGCAATTTAATCATGTATTGCTGCAATCAAGACTCGCTATCCAGGAACAAACGTTGGATCATATCAGTAAGGAGTTGCACGCCAACTTCAGTCACCTCGTGTCGTTGATCAATATCAATCTCCAGGAAATTCTGCCACAGGCTCCCGCAAATCAACGGGAAAACATCCTCGAAACAAAATCGCTGGCCAAGCAACTGATGAGTGAGCTAAAAGCCCTATCGGCCAACTTAAACACAGATCATATTATCCACATCGGCTTTGTCAAAGCACTGGAAAATGAACTGAACCGGCTGGCTAAAACGAAGAAATACGAAGTGGTCATCACCAAAGCTGGGGAGGAATATCGTATCTTACCTGAACACGAAATCATCCTCTTCCGCCTCTGCCAGGAAGTACTCAACAATACCGTGAAGTATGCAAAAGCATCTGAAGTCACTGCTTCAATCAATTTTTCAAAAGAGCAGTTTGTACTCATCATTACGGACAATGGCACTGGGTTCAACGTACAGGATGCCCTAGAAAACAGCGGAGATAAACAAAGTACCGGTTTGTTGAATATGCACAAAAGAGCCTCGCTGATCAATGCAGAACTCATCATCACCAGCCGCAATGGTGGCGGTACCGTCGTGCTCATTACGATTCCTCAACCCCAGATCCTTAAATCTATTCAAGAATGAGTAAAATCCAAATAGCCCTCGTAGACGACCATAACCTGTTTCGCAAAGGCCTGATCAAACTGATCAACATGGGAGATACACAACAGCGGTATCATATCCTTTTTGAAGCAGACAACGGCAACCAACTCAAAGAGAAAATGAGAACACCGCCATTTCCTGATATCATTCTCATGGATATCGATATGCCGGAAGTGGATGGCTTTGAAGCGGTAGAATGGCTGCAACGTACACATGGCGATGTAAAGGTATTGGTCATGACCATGCTGGAATCTGAAACAGCGATCTTGCGGATGCTACGCATGGGGGTGAAAGGGTATATTCATAAAGATATCGAGGTAGAAGAACTCACGGCTGCATTGGAGTCTATTGCGGCTAATGGATTTTATTATTCTAACGCAGCTTCTGAGGTATTGCATCAAAACCTGAATGGATTAGATCGATCAAATAATACAGCTATACATTTATCTGAGAATGAAAGGGAGTTTATTAAATGGGTAGCTACGGATATGACTTATCAACAGATAGCGGATAAGATGAATCTGAGTGTGAAGACGATTGATGGGTATAGGGAGGCGCTATTCAGGAAATTAGGTGTAAGGACCAGGGTAACGCTGGCGCTGTATGCGGTGAAGCATGGGTTGGTAGAGTTGTAACCCACAATATTTAGCAAATTATTAGTAATGGGGTAAATGCCCCATTACTAATCTTTATCCACATCCTAATTATAAAAGAAAGTACTTATGCTTATTGACACCCCAATCACTTCACATCTCCTATCTTAGGAAAAATCTGTATCAAAAACCTCTGATTATCCGGCTCAAACGGCAACCGCCCAATCCCTCCCCATCCATTCCCTGCCACCTGCAAATCCACCAATTCCTCATACTCCTTCGCCTCAAAATCAATCCCCTTCGCTTTCCAATAATTCTTCAACGCCAGTGCCCGCTGATAACTCAACTCATAATTATGCGCCTCCTGTCCCGTCCTGGAAGCATACCCCGCTATCACCACCACATACGACACCCGCTTTAACCGCTCATCCGACGACCGCTCCTGTTTTAAATGATCAATGATTGACTTCAACTTCAACCCCGCCTGATCTATATGATTGATCGTCTCCTGATAGTTCTCCAACTGATCAGGCGTTAACTGATACTGGTTATTCCCAAACTTCACATCAAACGCTAACTTAAATCGCTTATACTGCTCCTCATAAATAAATAATGAAGACTCGGCCTTCAAGGGGCGCAAATTCTCTTCCACTGTCTCTATGATCTTCAATTTATTTGCCTGCAACTGAATCGTAGAATTCAACCGTACATAAGTAAGAATATACAATACCAGCATAATAAAAAATAAACTGGTCATCAAATCCGTATAACTCGGCCAGAAAGCATCAGATTTTGCTGTATTCATCTTGACGCTGTTTTTTTACCTAACAATTTTGTAACCGTACGACTCAACCTCACAGACAATGAATCTTCTGATGACCGTTTGATCAGATTTAACTCTGCCAGCATTTTCGCAAATTGTTCATTAAACCCTTCAAACCGATCTATATGATCATTCCCCTGACTCTTGATATCTACCAAATGACGATTCATCAACTCCAATTGCCCTAACTTCTCCAGGTGCTTCCACTTCTCATAATAGCTATCCTTCATCTGATCAATCTCCTTCAACGTGATCTGCTGAATTTCTATCATCCGCTCCTGGGTGAAGTCCTTCAGCATCTGTAAGCTATTATCCAGGGTATTATTCACACCATTCACCGCCTTGGTGATCAACTGATGACTATCATCCAACGAACTATAATGATGTTGCAAAAATTGCATCAACTCCCGGTTCTGACTAAATACCGTCACAATATTATCTCCCACTACATGCAACTCGTCCGTACGCGTCATGACCTGGCTGATCTTTTCTGCGAACGTTCGCGTACTCCCTACCAATTCGCTGATATTCGACACATACTTATTAAACGCTTTGAACTGCTCCATAGAGGTTTGCAATTCCTGCAGAATAACCACATTCGCATTCGCAAAATTGACCACATCCATATTATTCAGTGTATCCAATATCCGCTCCTGTGCCTGAATAGTCGTCACATGTTTTCCCATCGCTCCACTTAATTGATGAATACTGGTCTTAAACTCTTCATTAAATTTATGCAGGTTATTCTGTAGTGAATACAAGGTGGAATTAATATTCTGGTTCAATAAAGGCATGAGATCCGTCTGAATAAAAGTGTAAAACTCATTCCTACTATCTTCTACCATTCGCTTAGCCCGCTTAAAGAAAAAGCTATTCCCCGCCAGGGTACACTGCAATCCCGCAAAGCTCGCGATCATTGCTATTTTCACCCCCCCCAGCAATAATTGGATAGCTTGACCTGCCACACCAGGGTCGGCAGCCAGACTTTCCCCTGAGATCTGTATTAATCCCAGTACAATCCCCATAAAAGTACCCAACAACCCAAGATACAAAGGCAATGATACTGACTGCTGAATATCATTTTCAATTACAGCAACATTTCGCTCCACCATATCTTTAATCAGGTGAAAATCTGAAGCAACACCTCTGTTCCTAACCAGGTAAGTATTGATATTACGCACGATCTTGTCTGTCACCAGATTTCCCTGGCCTTTTTTAAATACCAGGTCAATATTGACGATCTCTTCACCCAACTCATCACTCGCCATGATATACTTATTAATATTGTCCAGCAATTCATTGGGATGTAATTGAAAAAGTGACTTGGCCAGCCCCACATTAATTACTTCAAACTCGTCACGGGATGGGAAGATCTGCTCAAATAACCGAACCCGGCTCAGCGTCCTGAAAAATACGACCGCCTGCAAACCTATAATAAAGATGACTCCCAGAATTTCAAAAGCCTGCACACTATTCATATCTTATAACAGCTTTAGCTTTAATGATCCATTTATCATTTTCCAGGAAAGCGACTCCCTGTTTGCGGGTAATAATATTCCGGGTACCGGGAATTGGAAGATTCTCCTCATCACAAGCTGGTTTGATATAGCTTTCAATGACCTTTATAATATCATTGATGCTGGCACCAGTCGTATGCAATTCAAATCTGGCCTCCGTCCCGCCAGGTTGCAGGTAAAACTTATATACCGTGTTTTCCCTGTGATTGGAACGTGCGCTGGAAGGGAAACTATTGCCCGTAGGACCAGTCATATAAAAAGTACCCCCAGCAGATTCTTCAGGAATAACAGGGTTGTTCATAGTAACCACACGAGGTGCAGGCTGCTGTAACTTTTCAACATGTTCTTTAAGGGTAGCGTATTCATCCTGTATACTTTTCAGAACAGGACTATAAGCTATCAATCGTTCTACTTCTGTCGGAGTAATGCCAGCAGGGCTTTTAGCTTTCTCCCAATCCAGCGGCATCCCCATTTTATTCAACTTTCTTTCAATACCCCACAACCGACGGTGTATATTACTATTAGCGGTAAAAACATAAATACCCATACCAATTATTAATAACATAGACAGGCATGATGCCCACGTCTGCCAGTCAGTACCTGCCTCAGTGACTTCAGGAGGTGGAATCTGTATGGGCACTGGTAAAGGCGCTGTATCGACCGCAGATGTGATCAGATTTGTATCTACCACCGCTTCCTTTGTTGGTGAACTATCTTCGTCAGCAGCTGTTGTTTCTTCCTTTTTCACTGGTACAGCTACAATCTTTTCTACCGGCGCGGGTACAATCTTCTTCTTTGCCGCAGGTACAACCTTCTTCTCTACCGGCGCGGATACTACCTTTTTATCTACCGCGTGTATTACCTTCTTCTCCGGCGTGTGTACCACCTTTTTATCTCCTGCGTGTGCCCCCTTTTTATCAGCCGCAGCTACAACTTTTTTCTCTGACGCATGTACCTCCTTCCCTTTTTTCACCTCCTCTTTCTTTTTAGGCATCACTGCCTTCGGAGAATTTTGTTGCCCAACCCCATCCTGAAAAAAACATATAAATATCAATAACGTGATTATTCCTTTCATGATTTTACAAGGTTGTTTAGATGATAAATTTTATAGGCCAGCCTATTCATAGCTCCTATCAATGGATAAAAAAACAAGGTTTCTTCAAGGTCAATATTGACATTCCCCGCCAGCTCCTTCAATTTCTCTGAGATCCCACTCTGTAAGTCATTCCTTACCTTATCTTTTAATAACTTTTTATATTGTTCAAAACGGCCAGGGTTCACTCCAAAATGCTGGTAGTAATTAAACTGCCTATCCCATTCAAAGAACTTATCTACAAACTGACTCACTGCATTACATACATCCTGTATCAACTGCTCATCATTCAACTGACTATAACGAAGCGAAGTACCAGGAATCAATGACTGCTGTGCGCCACCGACTAACACAGTTCCGATCTGCTTTTCCAACTTATGAAAAAGAGTAAAGTCAGTACATTCCAATCCACCTTTACAGGTGATTTCTTTAGATTTATCATTAAACCTAAATTCTATCTCCGGAGCATGTATCTCAAATACATCAGAGAATATAATCCTTGTAAATTCATTTAAGGTTTCCAGATTACCACCATCAGTTAATTTTACCAACCTGGCCCCATTGCCACTGAAGGTAATGTACTCCGGCACTTCCATCCCCTTCGCTTTCATCAATTGAGCAATGTGGTAGATAATCGCACCATAAAAGAAAACCAACACCAGCTTCAATTCACTTTCCTCTGCCAGCATCTTCGAGAAGGACAGCGTAATGCCTTTATCTTTCAATGTTTTATTATCTTCCAACGAAAAGAAAAACTCTATCAACTCAATTGAGTTAGAATTTTGATTCTTTAAAGTTTCCAGTACCGTACTTAGGTTATTCGCAGTAATATTCTTCAGTGAATCACTGATACTTGCTTCAAACCGTTGTACAAATCCATTCGAATTAGCATTGCTTCCATATCCATCCCCGAAAATGGCATTTGCTGCAAACTTGAATGAAGTCAACAGAATTGGATTTTCTCCCTTATAAGCTACAATATCAGTTGTACCGCCACCAATGTCGATATTGACAGCACTCCTGTCATGCGCTCTTACATTCTCCTTATGATAATAGTAATAGAATGGTGCAAATGATTCCGACATGCTATGGAGCTTATTAGCCTCTCCGAAGTAACGTTTATAATAATCCTTCCAGGAAGTATCCAGCAGCATTCGCCTGTTCACCGTCATACTAGTAGGGTAGAACCATACAATCTCTGTAGCGGCAAGATCCCCTCCATTCAGCAAAACTTTATTTCTGATCATCAACAACAGTTGTTTCATGAACGCCCTCGTTCTCCGCTCAAACCGTTTCTGGTTATTAAATACACCCCATTTCAAATTGGAAGTGATTTCTCCACCATAAACAATACTCTCTTTTAAATACCCAAATGGAATATTGAGGTCTGCAAGTGCAAAATTGGCTTCATCCGGGTTAAAGGAGCCATTGTCGTAAATCACTGTACGTTGTGGAAAACGGTACTGTTTTCCTGGCCCGATTGTAAATGGCAAAAACTCTTCTCTTACAATATCAGTCAGTGCAATAGCCCCCAGTCCTAATCGTGCCACTTTCAATGCTGCCAACGTTCTGTCATCTGGCGCATACAAGGTGCCAACCTGTATATCCTTTTCTGTTATATCAAAAGGTCTGGGTGATTCATTCCCTATTTTATATTCGATATGCGTATTCGTTGTTCCAAAATCAATCGCGAACTTAAATACCTTGCCCGCAGCCTGTTGTTGCACAAATAATGGTATCAACAATGCCCTGGCAGTAGTATTCACTATTTCTATATAATCAAAGTTCTGCTCCAGGATATTATACAGCGTAGTGACACCCTCTTTCTTATGCTTATGACTACGTTGCCGGGGAGCGAGCTTGTTGATTGCTTCCGAAGGCTGATCTGCATTGTAAAAGTTGAGTGTATAATTATTATGCTTCGTCAGCACCTGTAGATCCCTGTCCACCAACATCACCCTGTAATGTGGATTGACCCTTGGATCGGATATCTTTAAAAATGGATAGACGGCTATTGTAAACTGATGCTCTACAATAATCCCCTGGTTATTGGCTTCATCCGGCTGTTGTATTTTATCGCTGAACTGGTTCACCAGGTAAATCCGTGACATCTCTATATATCGGTTATTCCGGATAGGAATTCTCAATATCACCTTCACCCCACCAGGCATTTGCATCATCTCAAAGCGATTTTTCCCATCCGATACATTCCCCTTCAGGTCTTCCACTTTGAAATACCTGAAAAACTCCTTCTTAATAGGCAATGCATATCCATGATCACTTTCTCCCGAACGGATCGTATAATTTCCCCCAAAGAATTTATCCGTATCCAATGGATACGGCAATCTTACCAGGTATGGTTCCAGGAAGTCACTCACCGTCAAATAAGGGTATTTCACATGCCCCTGGTTCGGCAACATCCTTTCTGATACCGGGTTAGGATCATATGCCGGCACCTTTCGATGATAATCTTTTTGCCATATCCCTCCTGCAAATCGCAATGGTTCATTAAATGATTCCATAGGAAACACACACGGCATCGGCCCCTCTATTAACCTGGATGCATCCATCACAAAATCATTCTCATCAGAGGTATTTAACACACCATATTTCTTTGCCCGCAGGTGATGCCCTAATATTTCAGCATTATTCCCAGCTGCCTTTACTGATATTTTTTGATACTCCTTTTCATAAACCCCACCATCCAGATTGCGGATCATGTCCCGCAAATCATCACCCAGTAAAGAGAAACAACTCGCCATATAAGCATCCACATCCTGAAAAAGCCTTGAAAACTGTGGAAAACCAGCCTTGAATGAATACAGGTACTTAATAAAATCTCTGTCCCTTTTATGAAGCGGGCAATATTGATTATCGAATACCCTATCATTGGCAAACATGATATCCACAAATGATAGATCATTCGCAGAAGAAAAAAACAGGGTTGAAGGAGAAGTTCCTCCAATGATATTTATCATGTCAGGACCATTCTTATAATTAAGCAGGTAGAACTGTTTGACATGAGCAAAGTTAAAAGCGACCCTATCCTGTGAGATAAAGGTCTTTAACGTTTCTCCTAACAAACGGTGCCTGGGATCTTTGGATTTTAGAAGTTTGCCGAGGTCGCTATCTTCATTTATATCGATGTCATTGCCGACAGCACTGATCCCTGCATTCCATTCAATGATTTCAATTTTGTCAGCGAATGCTTCAATATTGAAAAAGATATTGGCTATGTCCAGGCAATCAGATACAATCTTATGATAGATGGTATTACCATCCAGGCTACCACTCAGGTTTACATTTCGGAAGGCCGTCCTTACCAGGTCCATTCTGGCAAATGGAGTAGGAATGGATGTGATCTGGGTATCGGCATTTGCACCGGCAGGGTCACTGATAGAGTTGATAAATGTGTCATGCAAATGACCTCCTGTTTCCTGCCAGCCCTCAATATTTTCAGAAGCACCTTTATGTAGGCGAAAGATTTTGCTCATAGCAGTTACAGGTTTATTTCTTTATTGATGATGACAGCGGTGGCATCAGAGAACAATGCCAGTAGTTTTCGGGTACTATTCAAATGATCTAATGGAGGTTCTGACTTCGACAATACTTTCAGAAAGTTGTCCACACCTGCAGCATTGAATATATCTTTCAGGACACTCTTTTTATTCACAACACCATTTACCAGGTTATAAAAATCCTTCCCACTCTTTTCTGTATCGAGGGCCGCAAAGCCTACATTGGAATATGCCATTTCATTTAACCATTCTGCATAATGCCTGTTAAATACGGTAATGGCCGAGCGATATCTACTATCCAATTCATCTATCGTCAGTTTATTATTCCCATGATTGGCCCATGCCTCTCCCTTCCTGCCCGCGAATTCTTCATAATGATGGTCCATAAAATTGCGGAAAAGACTTAACCTGGTCAATGGTTTGGCAATCAGGTCATAAGTCTGCCTGGATAGATCGGGGAAAGTAATATTCATACTCTCCTTGCCTAAGCCAAACTCAAAATATTTGGGACTGACAGCCTTCCTGTCATCGCTGACCTGTAGTTTATTGTCATCCATCGCCATAAAGTCGATAATACTTAATGCTGCGGCTAACTCTACAAAGTGTGCTTTATTCTTCTGTTCATTGGCACCATCAGCGCCTTTTTGATCATTGGTTACTTTATCACCTATATAATAAAGGGCGTTTACAGCACGAATGCTCTCTCCTGTCAGGTTATGTGCATAGTAGGACAACGCCGCCTTCGTTTTGGTGGTGAAAGAATTACTATCTATAGTTACACCATTGGCTTTATCCACACCGAAATATGGAAGTACAGTCACAGCGCCCACCCTGGCACGCTGTAAATAGTAATGCCTGGGAATAGGGGGAGCGGCATCGCGGATATTTTTTAACAATAAGGGAAAACCAGCTGCACCAGTACCGCCAAATATAGAACTCACAATGAATACTCTATCCTGCTCTTCAAAGCTGGAAGCAAACTTTCTAAAAAAAGGCGCATCTTTAAATTTATTCAGCACCACACTTCCAATATTAGGATTCCCCTTAAAGCCCACTTCCATATCGGCATCCAGGTTCGCCTTCGAAAACAATAAAGAGGCAAAGGCCTTATTACTTTTATCCAGTTCACTGTAGCCTATAAACTCCCTGAATCGTTGTTCCTTTACGCCATCTATGTCAAACTTAAAATTGTCAGAGAGATAACCGGCATCACCTAACTCATCCAGCGAGGAAATCATCGTTTTAAAAAAGTCACAACTATCAGAAGCTCCCTTTTCCCTGATTTCTTTATATGTCTTCAGTAGTTCAATAGTCCTGGTCAGGTCACCATTCGATGTATCAGGATCTATGATGATGGGAACAATGGCATCGGTATTTTTAATCTGTACACCAGCGGCCATGAGCATGGTCAATGCCTTTACAACACGAGACCCGGTACCTCCTATTGCAAACAGGAATAGTTTAGCCATGGTTAGAAGGGGATTTTTTTGTTATAAATACTTTTCCATTTAATAAGGAGGGATAAAAGAACAGACCATACGACAGAGTAAATTGCGGCTGTAATACCAAATCCTATGCAGTCACCATTGTGAAAACTGAGTTGTTCGCAGTACCGATGATTGACAAGGTCTCTATTTGAACCTACATAAGCAATCAGAAAAATGATAAATGCACCTACCATGATATTACCCAACCACCATCCCACCTGGTTAAATGGGTGGCGGTTGAGCAATCCATAATAATAATTGAACAGGATCACCACATTTACGAAAATAAGTGCGAGAAATACAAAGTTATAAGCAGATTGCCGGGACATAGTTTGACAATCGACGTCAAGTCCGCGCAAATGTTCTCCCAGTCCACCGGAAGAAGAATATAATCCGACTGCTTCAAAGAGGGCAGGTAAAATGTCCATGATAATTGTGGTTTATTTAGTTCCTGATAGAAATTGGAGGAATAGGTATTGTGAACAGATGAGTTGTGTTACTGGCTTTATAGGCCTGTGAGACGCCACTCATCAGTTGTCTGAATCCGAATGTCTGGTGTTGTTGCAGGCTGTCTGAAGGGTTTTTATCATCCTCATTTCCTGTTTGAATGATCCAGGGTGGAAGCTCATATCTGAGGCCGATTTTTAAAATATGATGGGATTGCAAATGATCCGTTTTCAGTGTGAGGGTATGGAGAATACCGGTATCTTTTTTAACACTCACCACAGAAAATTTATCATTGACAGTATAGTTATTCACATCCATCAAATAATCTTCCTGGTACCCTAGCCGGCTAAGATCTGCATTAAAGGAAAACTGGAATACGCCTTTATTAGCTTCTGCCCCTGTTAATGCCATCCGGCATGCGGGTTTTGCAAATTCAAAATTGCCTTTCTTATTATAGTAAGTCATCGCAGCATACACCGAATCAGTGGGATCATTCGCTGACAAACAATAACTAGCTTCATAGCCTGGATAACTTTTAAAATCTATAGCCTGGAGTAATGCAGTCAGGTTTTCTTTTTTTCCAAATAAGAGCAGGTAGTAGGGTCTGTTGATATTATTGACCTTCATGGGCTTTCCGCCATTGGATTCAGCATAATATATTCCGGAAAAAGAGGAGTTATATTTAATTACAATAGTCGATATCTTCCCTTCAGCTTTAAACTTATTGGACATGAAAATTTTCATCTCTGCTTCAGCAAGTGAGCTATTTCCTCCTTTATCAGAGAAGATGCAATCAGATACCAGGATACTTACTTTTTCCCCCATTTGAGTGGTACAGGAATCTATCACCTGTGGTAATAGCGAAGAGCCATTGGAGGGACATAATGATTTCAGGGTACCTGGGTTAAGATTCATTACTGACTTTACCAGGGGAATATTAGTTGGTGGCTGGAAAGGACAGATATGCCCACTAATAAAGAATAATTGAGGTTCCTTTTTTAGTTGAGCCGGGATATCGCTGATAAAGTTAATAAGGACTTTTTTGAAGTTGGCATTGTTTCCCAGGTAACCGGCCATGCTACCAGAGTTTTCGATGTAGATGTTATAATCCACATTGGGGGCAGTTTGTTTTTGAGGGCCGCATTTATATTGGATAGCTTCATCCCCTCCACATCCCCATAAAAATATCAATAAACAAACCAGGCGTTTTCCATGGGGCAGGGTATATGCATTCTTCATGTTGGGAATTTTATTATACCAGCAGTGTATGTCTCTTGTCTCAACAAAGGTGACATTAACCGGGGTAGGAAAAAACCTGGGGAGGGAGGGGATTTTTCCGGTATTTACATCCACCAGCAGTTAGCAATCCAGTAATAGTTTAGCTTTACTTCATTCACCAACAAATTCGCTATGTTATGAATTACGGACAACCAATGATCGTAATTGGATTTATAATCCTCCTGATCGCACTGAATGTTTCCATCGTTCGATGGGTATTGCGTATTAACGACATCATTTTCTACCTCGACAAAATCAATGAGAAGCTGGCAAGAATGGAGCAATCCAAAGAACGCTCTCAAGAGTAATAAAGCATGAGACTATTTACCTTTTTCACAGCAGCCTTACTATTCATTGCAACAATTAAATTGCCAATAGGGTTTTACACCGCTCTGCGCATATTGGTATTTATCTGCTCAATATTGTTAATCAGGTCATCCTACCAGGATAGCCTGACTAACTGGGTGATCCTCTTTTTGGTAATAGCGGTTCTATTCAATCCAATTCTTCCTGTTTATCTATATAAAAAGAGTATTTGGATACCTATTGATGTAATAGCAGGCATATTGTTTTTGGCGAAAGGTCTATTTTGGCGGCGAAACATTAAATAAATATATTTCAACATATTACCCCCTCAACATATTGCAATGAGAATCTCCGAACGTTTTAATCTGAATAAAGTACAACCACAGTTAGACTTTGTTGATGTAGACACTAATACAGATACTCCATTATTTCTCGATCCGTTCTTTCTTAGCCTACGAACTGACAATTGGTCAATTGAAGCATCTAAAACAATTAGAAGCTTTTTCCAACAAGTATTAGACTTAATCGGGAAAAATCAAATCCAAGATGCGAAAAAATTATTCATTCATTTACAGGAACCAAATTCTACTTGTCTTGGATTATCCAAGAATCAACCGCAAGGAAGGGGAGTTGGGAAAACTGACACAGATGACATCTTTAATAGCATTGTCAATAGTAGGGCCATACAATCTGGACTAATTAAAGATTTAGAAGATAGTGTACTATTTGTAGAAGGATTTGGGAAAGACAAGTTATCCGATATGACAACAAATATAATTAAGCAAAGCTTAATTGAATATACCAAGTGTCAATGTATACTTCATGAAATACCGTTGACTCCAGATATTCCTACTGGATTTTATTGGAACAGGGGCGAAACATGTTGGGAACAAGTTCGTACTGATGCATTAATTATCGAGGGAAGACCAATATTATTAGTACCCAAAGGAGTAGTATCCTTCTGTGCAGATTATACTCCTCAGGAATACTATAGCCATTTCGTTTTAAATTTCATGAGAAATGAACAGCTTCTTCTCAATACCGCACTAGTCCAAAAGAGGAAAGATAACACTCTTTATGTAACCAAAAAGTCTGTCAAAGAAAAATTCCCAATTTCAAAAGATTTCTTAGCTGATTTCTCAAGAAAGCATCCCGACGTTCTAAAAGACTTTAAAAAACAAACTAGTACTGACTCTTTAACCAATGAAGATCTTAACCCTGGAATAAACCTAGCTGATCTGATCAATGCGCTATCTAAATCCTTACAAAATTTACCGGCAGGGAACAACGATGCTAGCAACTATCACCGATTAATGAAAGGAATACTAGAATTATTATTTTATCCTCATTTGATTAATCCTTCTTTAGAAACAGAAATTCATGATGGAAGGAAAAGGATCGATATCACATTTGACAATGCCGCTACTGATGGTATATTTTTCAGATTATCAAACAATATGAATCTTCCGAGTCAGTTTATTATGATAGAGTGTAAAAACTATTCATCCGACCCAGCCAATCCGGAATTGGATCAATTAGCTGGTCGATTTTCACCTAATAGAGGCAAGGTAGGATTTTTGGTTTGTCGGTCCATTGAGGAAATGGAACGCTTTATTGCAAGATGCCAAGATACTTATAGGGATGAAAGGGGCCTTATTGTCCCTATTGTAGATGTAGATATAATCAGATTACTTTCTAGTTTTGTTAACCCTGATTCTGATTACATGGAAAAATTTCTCAGCGACAGGATAAGAACAATAGCCACCAATTAAGGTGGCTATTGTCATATTAATTTTACCATAAGCAATTATAAAACTTTTCACCACACCACCACCGTTCTATTCCCCGCCTCCGGATACCTCAAACTCTCTCCCCCCGCTATTTCCACCTTTATATAATATTCAAAATCTGTTTTCTTCTCCCCCACATGCACTTTATACACATTCGCTCCCTCACGCTCCACTGCTTCCGAAGAAAACGCCTTCCCACCCAATTCCTTCCAATACAACTTTACCCCTTTCACTGCTTTCCCCGACAATACCCTCACCCTAAAATCCAAACTCTCCCCTGCATTCAACATCGTCCGCTTCGTCGTCACCACTACCCTTGCAGGCCCTTTATACTCCTTCGATAACACAAGCGGAGGTACACCACCCCTCGCCGCCGCTATCAAACTATCATACCTCGTCAAGTACTGCATCCTTTGCATATTATGCTGCTCAATATTCGCTATCATCCCCATCTCGCCCGTCGTACTCACTGTCTGCAACAACGCTGTCATCATCTCCTCCCAAACTCCTGCCGTACTATCTCTTAATACCAGCAAACTATCTCCTAATTCTTTCTTCCCAGGCAAAAGTTTTGCAATCGTATCCATCTCCCCTAACAAGCATCCCACTTTTGAAATAGCCCTCGCATAATAAAACGTATGCAACCAATACTGGTAGTTAGCCACCTGGCTGGGAGTATGCACCAACTTCCCACACTTCTCAAACTCACTAATAAAATCATATCCTTTTACCACTGAATCCCACGGCACTTTATTGGCAATAATCAAACCCGGTCCTTTTATTCCCCAGATAGTGGCTCTTGGAAAGTTAGCCGTATAATCCGTCACTTCCGGACTCACTGGCGCAGCACCATCAAATCGCTGAAAAATAGTAGAAGCCATCTTTGCCGCATCCTTTCCAAATTGCAAAGTCGCCCATTCATCATACAAATCACCCACCGGGTAATCCCGCTTATCTGCCGGCACTTCTTTATCATAAGTATTCGCTTCCCATCCAGCCTTCGCCAATGCCATAAAGTTTGGCGAAATATTCCGCGTCCGCCAATGAATACCCATCAATCCTGTGCAGCCATATTTAAATGCATCCTGCGCATCCTTCCTCGTCCTGCCTGCCCAAAACTGCGGACATATTAATGCCGGATCATCCTCCATCCACGTAATCTCCCACTTGGGTCTTTCAGTAACAGTCGCAAATGCAGGTTCTACAGGCGTATATCCCTGTTGCCTGTTAATTACACTAAAAGGCATTTCCTTCGGCAATAACTGATCAAACTCCGCCCTGTTCCGGGAAGGGCCTAACACCCATCCACAGGTAGCCAATGTAAACGGTGCCTTTACCGCCTTTGCAGCTGCCACCGCACTCAATAGATCTTTCTTTACAAAATCAGTTTCTCCCGGCCGCTCACCTGACCAGGTCCAGTCTTCCGGTGTCCAAAACCAATAATAATCTAATGGATAAGTCGCCTTAATCCTGGAAAACATCCCTTCGTACAATGCTTGTCTGATAGAATCCTGGCTCGCTTTGGGCAAGGTCCGCTTCACCTCATTAGGAATTGTCAACGCTGTTTCTGTACCCACACAGGTCTTCACACCTAATTCCTTTGCCAGGGAAAAGGCCCCATTCAATACACTCCCCACCTTATTAAAAATATGGATATTCTCCTCCGGCGTATGCGGCCAGTTAGATACCCCTTTCATATAATCCGCGCCATAGTTATCCGTCTCGAATAACTGCGCGGCACCGAAATTAAAAGCAGAAGTTTTCTTAGGATAGTAATCCCATGTACTGTCGTTTGTATTCGCATGCAGTACAGGATATGCATTATTTACATGACCTGTAGCAGGATCAAACTGCTCCTTTGTTCCTATCCACACCACAGGTTCAGGTTTGTACCATCCTCTGAATACGCCCACACTAGGATATGTATGGAATCCGATAAAGTTCATTCCCATCTTTGGCAACTGTCCAATGATGGCTTTATAATCATCTTCATTCCACCAATCCGGCCCTTCCGGAAAATCATGAAATGGTTGTATCCCCCTTAATGCAAATGCGGGTGCATAGGTTTTATTAAACCCACTTAACTGGATTTGATTAATACGGGTATCCGGGATAATATCATCATCCAGTGCAAAACCAATCCCGGTAGATTCCAGGAATTTATACGCACCATATAGCGTGGCAATCTCTGATCCTCCCACTATTATCAACTTGCGATCGGATACAGACAGTAACTGGTAGGCATCCCCTTTCAGCTGCTGATTAATTCGTTGATCTTTTATCGTCACCGCATCAATCGTCCCTACCCAGATACTATTATCAGCATCGGTATTACTCACGCGGGGCAACTCCCCTGTTCTGACATAGATATATCGCTGCAGCTCTTTAATGGCTAACAATGTGGCACCACTCGCCTGCTTGCTATGAACGATTACAGGTACTTTAGAAAAACAGGGATACAGCTGTAATAGTAAAACGATCAGTACTATATATCTCATTGAATAAAATGGTTCTTAATAACAGTGAAATCAAACCCTCAATTTACCAGCTCTGCCTGATATCCTTCTACAGTTTATTATACAAAAAGTAAATTATATTAACCTTTCCATTGCTCAAATTCCGTTATCTTGCATAAGATCGTCCACAATGAAACCACTGATTCAAAAGTTACCTCTCAATGAGAACAATTCATTTGTTGCTCAAACTTTCCGCACACCAGAATTTGAGGTAGGCTGGCACCAGCATATTGAGTTCGAGCTTATTCTTTTTACTGAAGGGGCCGGCATGAGCTTTATCGGGAATCATGTGGGTGAATTTGAGACAAATGACATTTATCTCTTAGGTACTAATTTGCCACATACTTTTCAGAAACGCGAACCCGATATGATAGCCAGTGCTGTTGTAGTACAATTTAAGGAAAATTGCTGGGGCAATTCGTTTCTTGAAATACCTGAATGTCGTCATATCCGCCACCTGCTCAGTACATCCTCCTATGGTTTAAAAATACAGGGAGAGACCAAAAGCCAGTTATTCTCACTGATCACATCGCTCGAAACAGCCAAAGATTTTCAACGTATTCTACTATTAGGACAATGCCTGGACCTGGTGGCCCGTACTAAAGAATATATCACCGTCTCGACACAGGAAGTGAAATCTCAGCCCAAAGAAAAAGAAGTGATCGATAGAATTTTTCAATATACGATAGACAATTTCCGCGATCCCATTTCCCTTCCACAAGTTGCTGACATCGCCTGTATGAGCATCCCTGCCTTCTGCAACTATTTCAAGAAAAGTACAAAGAAAACATACATTGATTTTCTCAACGAAATCAGGATTGGATATGCCTGCACGCTGCTGATGGAAACACAAAAAACTGTCCTGGATATCTGCTTTGATAGTGGCTACAATACAATGGCTAATTTTCACAAACAGTTCCTGAAGATAAAAAAATTCACGCCATTACAATACCGAAAACACTTTGCTAATAACATGGGGTTACTACAGAATAATATTCACATTATACCTGAATAAACATTCTCTTCCTCCTAACCCTTCCCCCCAAAAATATCCCTAACTTTTCTTCATGAAAAAGGCCCGCCTGTTGTTAGCCCTCATCTTTACCTGCGTATCTATTGCTGGTATATTTGCTTTCAAAGCAAGGACTTATAATGCCCCTACCTTCTATTGCACCACCGTCTATGGCGCACCAGGTACGATCAGTATCTACCCAACCATCGCCCTCCCTACTACCGCTTACTGTACTACCCAATACAGTTATAACTGTTATAAATCCACTATTATCAGCTTCGATTTCCAATAAACCATTCACCAATAGGGATGGAAACCATTTTCAGAACAATAAAGCATTCATGAAAGAGGGAATTTACCACCAGGTATGATGACCATTTTCAAAAAAAAGGCAGGCCTTGAAAAGCCCGCCCCTAAGTTTCTTAATATTAATTGTTCCAAGTATAAAGACCAAATCTACACCCTCCCTCTCAAACACATTTGTTATCAACTAGTTAATAGGATTAAAACGATCCTGCCAGGATCATTAACACGCGAATTAACCACTCATTAACAAAACTTTCACCAATATTCACTATCTAGCAAACCGAACATTGAAATTTTAACTCCCTACCGACTATGCACCACATCTCCCTAATCAACGTTTTCAGACAACTGAAAGCGGATCTTATTGGCAAAGACTCTTATCGTGGCGTCACGCTCACTTATACATGGTTAGCCAACCAGTTCGGGCACTTTTCTCTAGGCTTTATACCTACTTTATTGATTCCCCACCATGCTGCCCCCTGGATCGTCGCCATCGCCTGGACGCTGTTTGAAGCTTACAACTTCCTTGGCCCCTTGTTATTAAATAAACACACCGAATCCAAAACATTATACGTCCCTTCTCAGAAGCGATATACCTTCCCACCTACCTGGGGCAACATCGCCTTCGATACCTTCACGGACCTTTGTTTCTTCTGGTTGGGTGCCTTCGCCGCCAGCCTGCTTTTAGGTCACCACACCTTATTGAATATCACTGTCATCGCTATTATACTCATCTACCCCATCTGCTACTGGTACCCAACTAAAATGTATCTTCAACAAGCCTGTCTTCCTACCCAGTTCCGCCTCAGTCAATGGAATCTTTCCATCAAAGATGCTGACAAGGAAAAGGTGTACGGATTCCTGAACGCCACCCTTCACCCCGATACTATCATCGGTAAACACCTCTTCATCTTTGGTGGCAAAGGCAGTGGCAAAACAGCCCTTGGTATTGGCCTCGCTACGGAATCTGCCATCAAGCACAAAGCCTGCCTGTATACCACCGCAATGAAGCTATATAGCCTCTTCTCCCTCACCGACGAAGACATCCAGCAAGAAGATCCTAACCTCTGGACATGGCGTACGACCTCCCTTCTCGTCATTGACGATATCAATCCTGGTCAACCGATCCCTAAAGACATCGTGACCGCCAACCAATTCATGGAATACATGGCGAGCGACGGCAACCGCCACGCCTTAAAAAACAAAAATGTAATCTGGATTTTGGGAGATGATGCCACTTATAGCGAATGGCAACAGATGCTCCATACTATTGGGGTACCAAAAGAAAGTATTTCTGCTGTTTATTTGTCGCAGGGTAAAATATAAAATGAAAATAACTCTGCCTCATGGCAAAATATGATTCTCCATAGCAAACGTCACCAAATGCGTTAAACTCTTTACCTCAAACCGTTTATACAATGGAATAATCCTTTTCTCTATCGCCGACTGTGTAACATTCAACTCATGCGCGATCTCCTTAAACGACTTCCCCTGTGCCAACATGGCCAGCGCCTCCTTCTCTTTTTGTGAGATCGCATAATAATGGAACAAATTCTTATTCAACTCCTCCTCAAACTCCGCCTTCTCCGGCCCATACGCCGCATACTGCATCACCTTCCCCAATTTCAACCGCTGGCTGACCTGGTTCCTCCCAATTATCTCCGTCACCCGGCCATTCTCAGACCTAAACACTCCCACCCGCACAATGAGCGGCACCGGCGTCCCATTCTTATGCAACTTCTTCAGTTCTATTGTAAAACTATACTTCTCCAGTTCCTCCGTGCGGCTCATAATAAACATCAACGCCTTGTCATTCAGTTCAAATGAAAACGGTTTATACTCCGGCGTTGTGATATCCACAATACTCAGCATATTGATCTCACTATCCTCATACCCCAGCACCTCTTCCCACCCATCCGCATATACCATCCTATTCTCCTTAAAGGAATACACATATATTGCTTCCTCAGGAAACCGCTGTATTGTACGTCTTAAACTAACTGCCTGTTCACTGTTCAAATCGGCAGGCAAGGCTGTGATCATAGATCTGGAAAACTCCCCGGGATTGGACATGACAAATTTTTAATTCCTCTAATTTAAGAATTCCTGTCCAAACTGCGGAAATCCGCAGTTGACCTCCGATAAAAACCTGTTTATTTTTGCGAAACCTTTCAACCATTACTTTAGAACCCCAATTTTATTAACCCCATTAGTTACTACAACTTTTCTAGTGCCAGGGTACAGGGCAAGCACTAACCTTCGCTTGCCCTTACCGTTGGTTCCTCCCTACCCACGGCTCACTTCCCATGTCTTATTCCACAGAATTCCTTAGCCACAGATCACTCAACACGGCGCTCTCCTCCTGACCCTCTTCCCACTGCACTAATCCCTACCTTTTGCCACCCCTGAATTACTCATAAAACAATAATTTTCTCCTCCTATTTTATTAAATTTTAAAAAATCATTATATTGTAGAATAACCCTATATAGATAACCCATTCCCTCAACCTAAATGCAACCCTATGACTCTCCACAATGAAAGTCACGTTTCACTATCTATTATTTCCATCCTTGATGCCGACAACCAGGTTACAGGCTATGGTTTCTTTATCGATCCTCATGGACTGGCTATCACCTGTTATCATCTAATCTCAAACCTACAAAATATCCGCATCCGGGATTATTATGGTCATGAATACGATGCAGTAATAAACAAGTATTATTCATCTCTTCGAAATGACATAGCTGTTATCCACATCCAAAAAGACACCCGTTTTTTTTTATATTTCTCCTACAAGGCTGAACTTATCATAGATGTCTCCCACCCTGTATTTTCTCAAGGCAAACATACCTGGGAGTTCGAGGACATTAGAATTGATAAATGTGATTATCATTTACAAACAACAGGCATGCATGGATTACCTGTTTTAGTAACAGACACATTAAACGTGTGGGGTATAAAAATATCCGATCGATATTCCAGGGTACTCCTTCTCAATAACCCAAAAAGAACAGGGCAATTTGAGATGCTCAGGGAATATCTTTCAAAGACATATTTGATGAGACAATACCTTCGAAACTATGGCGAAATCGCCACCATTTTCAATCTACAAGCGCTCACTGCTATCAATAGCCTGATCGACAAAGGCATCTATTTGCCCGAGTATTATTGCCCGCGCGATGAAGACACCAAAATACACTCCTTCATTCATAGTTCAGGCCATATTAAATTTATAATTGGCGATACAGGCGTAGGCAAAACTTCTTTACTAGCATACGCAGCCACTCAATCCATCTCAGCGGGATATGTTTTATTCTTTTCCGCCTGGCAATTCGAACTAAGACCACATGGCCTGCGAGGAGAAATAAAAAGATTACTACAACAAACGCTAACAGAACATCCCCAGGAAATCATCACAATAGAAGACTTAATGCACACTGTCTGTAATAGTATATACAATAATCAATGCATCATATTTATTGATGGATTAAATGAAATGAGCAATCAATTCGCAGGTAAGTTTAACTCGTGGATCAAACACTCCATTGGCTGGGCAAAGAACACGAACATAAAACTGATCATCACTTCCACTAAACCTTTCTATAAGCATCCAGGTATAAGAATGGGAAGTTTTAATGTTAAACAAACCAACGAGGCATTCTCATTATATAATCTACCAGGAAAGTTCAAGACGATCTCCAGGTTGAGTCATCCACTTGTAATCCGTCTTTTACATGATGTTTCTTCACAAGCTATATCCGCTGTTCCAGATAACTATCCATTAGTAGCCACCTATATTCAAAGAAAATGTGCCAATATCGCCAGACTGACCAATATACCTTCTAACATCATCCACCACCTTCTCATTCTCTTAGCCAGTCATTCCGAAAATCACTGGTTATCCTACGAAACATACCAGGATATTCTAAAAGACCATCCTGCTCTTATCCCCATACTCATCCAGGAAAATCTCTTTTTCCTATCAGACAATGGCATCAGAATAATCTTCCTCTGGATTGGAGAATTCCTGGCTGGCGAATCATTGGACCTACAGGTACCCTGGGATCAACTAAACCCTACACAAAAGAAAGGCTTCCCCTGGCTGATCTCAAAACACGCCTTTCTACAACAGGACGTCTCGCCCGTCATGCAACAATTACTATCCTCTATCGTCAATAACCATCCTGAAAAAGAAAAAGCTGTCGATATATTCATCAACACCGTACAACATCTATCCCATCCTGATAAACACTATACAACTATTGAAACATTCACCCTTCATGAACAAAACGGCTTCTTCCTTCCTCATGAAGTAGGTCCGCTGGTCTTCCATTCGCACCTATCCTACCCCAATCAACTCAAGCTCATCAAGATAGCATTATCCACCATAACCATGAGTCCTCACCTCATCCATTTTTATTTCAGTTGCCACATATATGATCCTAAAAATTTATTTTTAGAACCTATTGCGCCATTCTCTACTAAACAAGCCTTACACAGATACCTGGAAATCCAACGTGACAAAACCATTGACACCATCATGCAATGGCTATATGATTACGATGGTGTGAGTGACTTACCGATGATTAACGTCATTGCATGTATCATTCTACATCAATTCTACTGCTACGGTAAGACAAGCAAGACCTCCTTCAATGTCAGAGATAAACTATTCGTAAATTATAATAAGCAGGACAATACCCACCTGTCTCCAATTATTAAAGAAATCTGCTCCCTTATCGTCGCATCAAAACCAGAGTTTGAATATGATTTCTATAAATATTGTGCAGAACTGGAATCGCATATTAGTATTCTTCGAAGAAAAAGTTATTACCATTTTTATATTAAATGGCTTCCACCTGTTATGCTGGATATTATCAGGAATACAACTACTTTCGAAAAGCTGCTCTATGGAATTACATGGTTGATCCGGGTGCCTGAATACACGGAAGAAATGTTGCATCAAGCCTTAACCTTATTAAAAGAAAACAAATTCAATTGTAGAAATTGCGAGACCTTACTCTCCTGCATCAACATGGAGGAATATTTTGATATCATCCTACCTGAACTGATCAGTTATATTAAAAACGGTGAAGATCGTCATTCAAGAGAAATGTGTATCGGTATGCTTTTCGTATTTAAAAACAATGAGGAACATAACCTGGTACTCGCCCAACACCTTGTATCACTTATGGAAGAAGTTCCTGAGCTTGACAGAAAACTGACCCAACAGTTTGTTGCCGCCCTTGTCAAGGTGCCTTATCATTCAAAGGCGTATCCAGTTCTAAATGCACTTATCCCTAAGCTATTACCAAGGGATTTGCATATATGGTACCCAATAATGAAACACCTATGCAGGGAAGAAACATGCTCATACACACTATTTGATAAACTCCACTGGATCCGTTGGGCATTTAATAACCTCGAATTAAGACCATTGTGCACATTAACTATACTCCTCTTAAATACAAAGGTGATGAAAGATGAAGATCAGATTATTGCGCTGATAAAGCCGGTAATATTAAAGACGCTGGAAAATTCAGACCAGTTTTATGATGCGGTGTTGAAGAAAAGCGCGAAGAAAAATCTTGCTATATTTCATGATATCCTGAATGATCCGGAATTGAATAACATCATTAAATTCCGGTCTTACAATCCCACTTACAAGTCTTTATAAAGACTTGTAAGTGCTTCTATACAATTGCCATTATGCCTCTACTATGTTTTTTCATCCCCGAAGCAAAGAATCCACCACACTGCTCTTTCACACCACACCCTTCACAAGCCTCATGATAAACATTCTTCCAATCCGAAATAGACCTCCTTGCATACCCCCACACATCTTTCGGAATTGTACACAATTGAGAATTATAAATGGAAACTCTCATGCCCATATCCCCTAAAAAACTCACTGCATCAGATAATACCTCTCCATAATCCAAAGGATCTATCCATAACTTATCAATATTATGAGGTGTATACCCCTGATATTCCAACCCCATAAAAGTTACATGTTCAGCAAATGGCAAATTTTTATAAATAAATTTAGCCAGCTTCATCAATCTTGGAATAGTCTGTTGATGCAATACAATTCTAAGTTCAATACGAACATTTTGCTTAGCCAGGTTATACAACCCCTTCACTGTCTGATTAAAAGCATCTTTCGCCTGCACAATATAGTCATGCTGCGCAGGGTAATCAGAATAGATCGGAATGCCCAACATCAATCTCCTAAAATGCATGTCACCTAAACGGCCGGCTATATTCGGCCAGGCAAATGAGCGACCGTTTGTCAGGCAATGAACCTCTGTATTGGGTAACTCATACTGTATCTGCTCCAATAATTTAAAGTACCTCTCCCCTAATAATGTTGGTTCCCCACCGGTAATTCCCAACTCAAAACAATCCTTCGGTATAAGTGGTATAGTCTTACTATGCAAATAATATAAGTAGTCAGTATCGTCTTTATCTTTCGGCGGCTGGGAACACATCAGACAATTACTATTGCAGCGTTCGGTAAATAAAAGGAAATTATGTACAGAATTTACTCTATATACTGTATTTACAACACCATCAGCATGTACTACTACAATATCTCCTTCGTAAAGGTGGCTGAGATCACCTATACCATATACCCCCGGCATATCTCTCACACTACCAGTGGATAAAATACATTCCGAATTTACCAACAGGTCCGATCCGGAGAAGGAGATTCTCCCGACAATAGGCGTATCAATCTTATTGGGTATACCTTTAGTCCTTAATACCATCAGCTTTAATGGGTTATCCAACTTTTAAATATTTTTTCTATTCGTTTGTCATCCTCCATCAACATAATAATATGTTGGATGATCTCCATATTCCTTTGACAAAATGAATTCGTCGGCCTGAATCCTACCATATCTCCCTGCGTAGCATGGTTAAAAACGGGATCAGCACCACAATATGTTTGAAAAACACATTCAGAACACCCAGGTAAAGACTCATTTGTCATGACCTCACTGATTGCTTGCACTTTCTCTCCATAGAAGACTTCATTATAAGATGTTTCCCCTAACGTGCCTAATCGAAAGGTATAATCTTTCATTTCGGCTAACATCCTTGCCTCATCCGTAGCATAAATGGCACCGTCATAATTAAATACGATCACATTATTTATCATTCCCGAAGGTGATTGCAGATCTACATAGCCTACCGGAAATGGAGTCAACAATTTCCTTAATATGATTGAGGTATAATCTTCCCGGATAAAGTACCCATTCAAATTATGATCAATTATCCGCTGCAACGCAGTTTTATAATACTCGAGGAACCTGCCAGTCTCGTATTTATTCTTCTTTTCACTTTTAACAGCAAAACCATAAGGACTAATGGGCCTCAGAAAAATATTCCTAAACCCAAGCCTAACGTACTCATCTACAATTTCCACAGGATGTTCTAATGACAGCTTGGTCGTCGTTGTTAATGCAGATACATTTCCGTAACCTAACATTTCTCTGCAGCGATTGATCCCGTTTACCGCCAACTCGTAACTACTTGCATTAGGTTTGTGCCTATTTTTATCGTGTATAAAAGCCGGCCCATCCAATGATGTAGAAATGAGAATGCTATTCTCACTACAATAGTTAAGCATTTCATCAGTTAACGGAGCCAGGTTGGTACAGATCACATAGCTGACATTTTTATTATGTACCAATGCAGCCTCCTTAGTCTTTTCAACCGCATATATAATATTTTCAAACGCCAATAACGCCTCACCTCCCTGAAATTCCATGGTAACGTTTGGATTCGGAGATCGCATCATCATTTCAATACCAGCATCAATATGAAATCTACTCATATCGTACTTGTTCCTGTCACTAGTCACCCTGGAAACCTGGCAATAATGACAGGTATGCTCACATCGCAGACTAATAACAAATATGTGCAAAGATGTGAAGGCGTCTAAAAATGACTTTTTAGTACTATACCTGGTTGATATTACTTCAAGTAGGGAAGGAATAGGTTCAGGGGAAATAAAAAAACTGGCGACAAGGTCTTCATATAATTCCTCTTCAGGTGTGATAGTCCTCGTCACAATACGTTCAATTGTTCCTTTAGGAACTACCAGGAAATCTCCTATTTCATTCACAATGATCTCTCTTCCATCTGGTACTCTATGGAATCTAAATGGTAGCAAGTGATACTTTACATCTTCCCCACGATAGTATTCACGCTCCTTAAACTTCCTTGTCTTCCTATCCACACCGACTTTTACATCCATACTCAAATTATTTTCGGATCAAACCCCAATGGATCACCTATTTCAGTTAATGGCGTATCTTCTTCCTCATAGTGAGCAAATGCTTTTGCTATTATCAGTTCTCTTATAGTAGTGGTTTCATCAGTCACTATCTGTCTCAGCTTAAAATCTATAAGATCCTGCTTTATCTTTTGTATAGTATGTTCCCAATCGAAGGTATCATTGGCATCCTTTAGTTTCAAGGAAATGGAATAAGAGGAGATAGTCCCCATAGCTATGTCTACTTCAAAAGTACCTGCATACCAATAAAAACATTTTAGTAAAACCGGTTCACTATAAATTGCAGCATCTATTATAATTGTCAATATATTATTTGCTAACTGATAGACCATAACATTGCTTTCTTAAGAGTTCTAAAGTCGTACTATCCATTATACCGTTTCCTTCCATCCCATTTCTTTCCTGGAACTCCTTAACGGCCTTCACGGTCTGATTACCGTAATACCCAGTTACAGAAAACCCTTTTATATGCAAAGACAACATTTTCTGTAACGCTTCCACATCCTGTCCTTCACTATATAATTTAAATGCTTCACCTGCTTTTAATGAAGGAATACAAAAATCTATATTATAACTAGTGGCAAGTAGTGGTTGAACACTTTTAGCAGAAGATTTAGATGAAGAGGCTGAAGTGCCCGAAGAATAAGAAGAGGTAGAAGTAGATGATGGTAAAGTTGACGAAGATGACGGCGTTGAATATGACGAACCCGAGGTCGTATAGCCACCAGTACTATAAGATGACGAATAGTGCGACGAATGAGATGAATGCGACGAGTGAGAGCTATGCGAACTATGAGAACTATGTGATGTATGCATTAGTACCAAGCTATTCTCAGGGTTATTCACATTTAACTTCAATGTCAATTTGGGTTTTAAGACATTCCTATGAAGGTTACCATAATTTATATCCTTATCATTATCAACAACTAAGGACTTTACGGGAACCGCATTTCCGGTAGCTGTCAACGTACTGATAGCAGTTGTCATTACTGCGAGGGTCTTTTTAAAAAGCGCTTGAAAACCGAATTTTTCCGTGTTCATAGGGGTAGTTTTTAGTGATAAATAGGTCTCTATAGAAAGAATGGGTAAAATTTCAACTTCGCTACAACAATGCCAGGAAAACGATATCAATTAAATTTATTGCAGTAAGCTGCAAAAGGTAACATTAGCAAAATAATAAATTTAATCTAATGATATCAAATTCGAATAAAAAAAACTTCTTTACGAATTTTATGATATAAAGATCTTAAAAAATGCATAAATAAAGAAGGGGAAAAATCCCCTATTTAAAATCATATAGCATTTAACTATTTTTATTACATTAGCTTCGAAGATTAGAACCTCGATGTTTGTTCCTGAGATTATTGTATTGTTCATGAGTGCAGTGTATACATCATCCTGGTAACCACAAATTCCCCATATCAGTTATTCTAAAGCCAGGAGACATTTATTCTATACAAGAGAGCACTGGGCTATCTATGCATATGCATAATAGTTAAACTATCTCGTGTAAAAACTTATGAAACAACATGAATATTCTTTTATTCTCAGACTATGTTCCAGCTATAAAAAGCAAAATTAAATTTGCTTTTATTGTGACAGGTAGATTCGTCAAAGTTCTTTTTACCCCTAAAAAACGGCTCGAAATAGTAACTTTAAAGTATGGTATAAAACACCAGTTTGATAATAGCTATTTCATTTTACACCACAAATTCAACAACGCCCTTTGGTATTCGTTCCACTCATTAAGGGTTAAATCCACAAGCCCAATAACCGTCTTTGATACCCAAAACATACAAATAGACACGATCCGCTTAACAATTCATGGGTTTTTCAGAAAAAAAAATATCAATATCCCGCTAACCAAAGAATTCCATCTTCGAAATGATTCTTTCAAAACTACCATTCTCAATCTTACCACAGGTATAAAATTCATAGGAAAAATAAGTATTTCATCACCTGATATTCAAGTATTCATACCAAATATCAAGGTTCGTAAATCGAATCTAAATATTCAGCATTCTACATTTAATTCATCCAATTTTTTATGAAAAGAAATTTTTACGAAACACCAAAGTCTAACCTTCTCATGCGCCTCCTTTGGAAGGCAGCAGGAGGAGATAGATATTTACTGGAAAGTGCCACCTACAGTGACCAGGTCAAATACGCTTGTTTGGGGGGCATTGTATTTGCCACTGGCGCCATGGCAGGCCTTGCAGGAGGATATGCCTTTTATACCATCTTTGAACCCAGAGGCTCGGCTATTGAACATGATACTGTGAACTGGACGATTATCATGCTATCACTCATATTCGGATTTGCATGGGGACTTATGATCTTTAACATAGATCGGTTTATCGTTACCAGTACAGGGAAAGGCGACGGTACTGAAGCTATCACCTGGGATGAATTCAAAGGAGCTATTCCCAGAATTATCATGGGCGCGATCATTGCCCTCACCATCTCTAAACCAGTAGAGATCAGAATGTTCAAAACTGAAATTGATATCAAATTGCGAGAAAAGCAGTTGGAACAACAAGCTGAATATCAAAAGAAAGTAGATAAAACATATGAAGAAAGAGAAAAACTGCTGGAAGCAGATATGGGCAAAATGCTTATCGCAAGAAATGATCTGACCAACCGTATTAAAAATGCCGAAAATGAATATATAGATCAGTTACAGGGTAGAACTGGTGCTGCAGGTGCAGGTAACGGACCTCTATCAAAAGCCCTCAAAAGTCAAATGGATGCCCTGAATCTTGAATTAGATCAATTCGACAAAAGTAATCAGATACAACTGACTCTTCTAAAACAAAAGCAGGAGCAACTAAGAGCCGAAAAAGAAAAGGAAAGAAATAATAATGAAAAGATAGCAAACGGCTTAGATGGTCTGCTTGAACGTATTAAACTGACCCATGAGATTGCTGGATTTTGGATTACACTTTTTATCACTTTATTGTTCCTCGCCATAGAATTAACGCCAGTATTTTTCAAACTCATGCTCATCAAAAGCCCTTACGACTACCTGGCAGAAAACCGGGATGAGTTAATCAAAGCAGAACGAGGAATAGAAGTACGCTACGACTATTATAAGGACAAAGAAGGCTTAGAGCGCCATCTCATCATCAATCACGAAGCAGAAAGATTAGTCTATGAAAAGATAAAAGTAACCGAAATCCAAAAAGAGCTAACCGAATATGCAATAGAACAGTACAAAGCGAGGGAAAAAGCCAAAATTGACCAGGATCTGGACGCTTACATTCAAAGTATAAATCAACATGAGCAAGGTACTGCACATGCTTAGACAATTCTTCTGTACATTTTCAGGGGAGGACGCCAATATCATTAAACGTTGTGAATGGATCATACAGCTTAAATTCTGTGGAATAGGAATTTTTGTACTGATGATCTTCTGTGGTTGCTTTGCCAGCGCAGCATCTTTTATTTTTGAATTGCTGGAAGGTGGAATGAAATGGGTAAGCATTCCAGTCGGGATCTTCTGGGCCTTACTTATTACCAACATGTACCTTTTCCTATTGTACACGGTATCACCTACTCTTTTACCTATTACACATAAAAAGAAAGGACATAAAAAAGCAGTATCTACAACTTCACAAAAAACAGCATTAGGTTTCAGGATGAGTTTTATATCACTCCTGGCCATTATCATCGTTCAACCCCTCAATGTAATAATATTCTATCACCCAATGTCTCCGTTTGCTCCAGCAGCCATGGCTAATCTGAATAAACATACCGCTGCTTATAAAGCGAATATGGTTATTGCTGCTGATAGCATTCTCATCATTGATGAAATACAACTTCAAAAATTATTTTCACAACATGTAAGTTTAAATAGTAAGCATCTGGATGATTCCATCACTATAGCCAACAATACATTCTTGCTCAATAATAAGGTAACAGAGGATGCCCGTTTTCTTAACACAGCTATCAAGCTTATCGACACACTGAATAAATATAGTCACTCGTTCTTTTTCAACAGTAAATCATCCATGTGTGACAGTATTCGTACAACGCTGGGAGAATTGCTTGAAGCAGAGATTACAAGTGACAATACTTCAAGGATACAGATTCAATCTTTGGTTACTAATAATGAAGAAGTTAAAAAGTATCAGTCACAACTATTAAAGGATATTAATCAAAAAACAGAAAATTATTACCAATTAAATGCCCTACTATTAAAAAGTAATTTCTATACCAAAAAGATACAATTATTGCTTGCGAATAACATACTACCTTGGTTAATTACATTTATAGGATGTGGAATTTTCTTATTACCTGTTTATTGGAAATTTTCCATCAGAAATAAAGGAGGGTTTTATGAAATAAAGAAAGAAATTGAAAATGAACTTGTTATTAATCAATATAAGGAATTCAAAATCCTTTATACGGCCATATTTTCTGAAAAAATCAACACATACAACCAGCATGTTTGGCGCAATTTAATTCCGCTGCTGGACAAACTGGAAAAGATCCGTCCGAAAAAGTACAATGAGTTAAGAAAGGAGTTGGAAGAAATATTGATACCTGAGGTTATAGAAAAATATGAATATTGGTCCGATGCACCATTTAGAACGAAGCGTCGTACGGAACGCCCACTTGCATCTGAAGAACAATTATTAAAAATCATTTATCCAAAAAATAATTGAGTACAATAATTATAATAGCGATTCTTAGTTTCCTGATATACATTTTTCTACTTTCTAATAAAAAGAAAGCTGAGCAACCTTTGCCACCTCCGCCACCAAATACAGTTGTGGTAATAGAAGAAGAAAAAGATATCATCTACCGGGATGAACTGAACAGAGAATACAAACTTATAAAAAAGGCAAGGTACCTTCCACGTAAAACATATATTCACGGGAAGATGACTGGGAAATATTGGGGGGACCCTACTCTGCTGAATAACGAAGAGGCAGAGTATAGCAAATATTTCACCTTCAGTATTTACGAAGCTTATGTCAAAGTAATCCCTCCTATTTTATGTATTTGCAATAATTGCACGGGTATACATACCAACATACAAGGTCCATTCATTTTCAAAAATGACGATCAGTTTCCAAGAAATCGGTTACCTGCCAGTATTCCCTGTAGCATTTCCATCAATAATGAAACCAAGGATTATGCTGTGGAACTACACAATCCACAATTGAGGGACATTACCTTCAACAGAAAATTGCATCAAGAGGAAAATAATGAAGTTTTTGGCACCATAGAGGCTTTTGTCACAGGGTATATATTGGATTTTATATTGGAAGAATATGAAGAAAGAGAATATATAAATCAACCTGCTCCCATACATGAGAGCAAAATTTCTCAGAATAAAAATACAACTCCCATTGCAACAGGTTTAATAGAATTGAATGGGAATTATAAACGAACAGAATACCTGGAAGATGACTACCAGGGGAAATACTGGAGTGACTGGGTTTATGAAGATAATAAGAACAATGGATGTTTTGCAGGCATCTTATCTTTCACGATGGGACTCATCTCCTTTATCATTATCCTGATATACATCCTTACCATTTTACCTAATCTGGCGATAATATTACCCTTCTTCGTAATAGTACTGCTATTTAATCTTATCAATACCAGGGTATTAATTTGGATTATGAGAATCATTGGTGGATTACTATTCTTATCCTTCTTGTTTTTTATGTTTACTGCATCTCATAAAAGATCAACTGTATATATACCCAGGCAGACAACGCCCTATCATCCACAGGATTTGGTTCCACAGTATAATCCAATTACAGATACATTAGATAAACATCCTACAATGGATACTTTGATAATACATCATTGGCATTGGAAAGATTATGACGATGTGTCTTATGATGGATCCTTTTACGTAAAAAATAGCTCATATCTAAATGCCCATGTGTTTAAAAATAATTTGGGCCAAACAAGAACAAATGCAAATAACTATGATGAAATTATCTATTTATTAAAAGAAAACGATAAAAACCAGTTGGATGGTCTATATAAACTCCTAGACTCCATTAAAACAACTAATAATTTAGACAATGTGAAATTTGCCGAAGTGATCGTATCCTTCGTCCAATCCATCCCGTATGCGCTAATTTTGCCATACGATTGTGATCCACACTTGTATGCTGACAAATTTATAAAAAAATATCTTTTGTCTCCTGACGCATTGTGCGAAGGTTATGAAACTTTTGGTATAAACACACCGGTAGAATTCCTGGCTAAACTAAAAGGAGATTGCGACTCAAGGACGCTATTATTATATACCGTATTAACACATTATAATTATGACGTAGCTTTATTAAGCAGCGAATACTATGGTCATTCCTTACTTGGTATTGACCTGCCCTTTTCAGGCAAATCTTATACTTACCAATCGACACGCTATTCTCTTTGGGAAACCACCGCCCCTAATACACGTCCTGGTTTACTTCCAAATGAAATCTCAAATTTTAATTACTGGAGAATATCTTTAAAATCAAAATAAAATGATTACTTCAAAAATATTGACCTTAAGCTTATTCATTACTATCATACTGGCTACAAACTTGATCGTTATTCAATTGCTCACCCGAAAAGTAAAATCAAAGTATAATAGTGAGGGGACTTTAAAACTAGCTGTGGGTTTATGGATTTCTATCCTATTTATTGTGGTAGCGATTATAACCAGTAAATCTGCCAATATATTTTACGAAGCATACGACCAGATTACAATTAAGCCTGACAACCTTTTTCCTGTTTTAAAGGTTTGTTCCATATTTACTGGTTTGGGTATTACCTGGTTTATTATTTGGTTTTATGTCACGAGGGTTTTCTCGCTTTTCATACTTGGTCCAAGAAATGAAAGCAAAGAAGCAGAATCTAACAACGTCGCATTCTTCATTTTGAGAGGGAGTATATTCTTAGGGTTTATGATATGTTTGAATCCGGCATTTGAAACTTTATTGAGGAGCTTCTTACCAACAGTGGAAATACCTTTTTACCATTAATTGAATATCTGAATGGTATTAATACTTCATAATCAATATTTATGAACAGTCATATTAACTCAGATCTTTTTAGTTTCAAATTTCCCTGAGCTCTTACCTACACGGAGATACCCGATACAATTTATTAAAACATGGTTCTGAGTCCTTGATTATGTTAACAAATTTCATTACTTTAACTTGAGTCAAAACCTTTGCAAGTCACATCATATCATCCGTTTGGCATTAATGTAATTTGTAATAGGGTGAATTAGTTCGTTAAATTACTGATATTAAATTACCTCGCTTTCACATCTAGAAAGAATCTATGAATGTTTTATAATCGAGAAAAACATTATGCAATTTGTATTTTTAGAAAATCTTGGAATAACAACGCATCTAAGAGCGCTTGAAAAAAGGTCTAACCCTTACAATGTCTTACTCTATCAACACGAAGGCCACCTTAAAGCCGACAATAGCTTTATTGGCAATAGAGATAATGTTGATAGCAGGTTACATGCGATTTTCGAAAAAGCTATTCAAACTAATACTGACTTTTTCCTAGCTCCAGAGTATTGCTGTTCCTGGAGGGTTATCGTAGCAAACTTAAGTGACAAAAACAAGTGGCCTGCTCGGGAAAAATTATGGGCAATCGGTTGTGAATCAATTACTCCCGAAGAAATATTAGCTTTTCAACAGGAAACAGAGAGTGATGAAATCCATATTCATTTTGAACAAGAAATATTTAACCAAGGAAAATCTTATGTTGACCCACTAGTATACCTTTTCAGAGGAGTTCATGATGGGCGGCAGAAATTAATTGTGTTAATTCAGTTTAAAACTGCTCATATGGGTCCTAGAGCAGTTCCAGTAGAACGAGACAATCTAATTGAAGGAAATTCAGTATACATTCTTAGAAATGGACAAACTTCAGTTCATTTTATATCCTTAATTTGCTCCGAGGCAATGAACTTTCCCCATACTTTAGACGCGAATACACGTACAAATATTTTGTGGGAAGATGCTACATATTTGATATTTAATCCGCAAATGAATCCTGAACCAACTCATTCCGAATTTTGCCATTTCCGGAAAATAGTACTCGAGTCCCAGAGAAAAGAAATAATAACACTTAATTGGCACAAAGATTCTACAATTTCTAAAAATAACCCCCTACTTGCCCACAAGAGTTCTCGTAGCTCTATTGTACTTAAAAGTATTGATTTTGAGGGGATTTATAGGAGAATAAAGTCTAACCACAAAAAGGGTGTCTACTATTTTTTCCAAAAAATAGATAAACACCTATATATTTTAAATGGTCAACCACATTGCTTTCACTTCCAAATCACCCCAGTGCATATAACCGAGAATCTGGGAGTACAGCATCTAAGGGATGGACCTAATAATTTTCAAACATTTTTTTTTAATACAGCAAATCAATTAATCGAGGATGACGAGCGCATTTCAGATTATCATCTCGATTATTTAGAACAAACCGGATGCACATCACTCTTTCTAACAAATAAAGATACATGCATCCTTCAAAAAGAGATAATTGTTGCATTATCTACCGGAACAGCAAAAAAAAGTCATTCCGGCAATTGGTATGAAGCGGACAATTTGACTCCGTTTTTAGCACCAATTGAATCGGATGCTAATAACAGGCTGACTTTCACAGAAGATCGTGATAGGCCAAATGAATTAGTACGTGAAAATTACATAGCAACCTTACAAGAATTAGACAATATTCTATCTGATGCAAGCCTATTTCCTCCAAGCATCGCATACCTACAAGGAAAAAAATTACGAATAGGGTATGGAGAAAATGCAAGCGGCGACAACTATATGTTTAATGTTGTAGATGAATCCGGCACAAGAGTTCCAATAACAGTCTGTTATGTAGGACAAGCCTCCGAAAAAATAATCAATCAAGCATTTTTGCTTACGCAAGATTTGTTTGATAAAACAAATAAATGTCGTGAGCAGGTTGTCGTTTTCTATAAGCGAGGTAACGATATTATACCAAAATATGATCAATATGCCGGGAAGATAGGGGAAGTACAAACTTATGATGCCACTTCTGTTCTTAAATCACATTAACATTATGGTAAAGCAAGATATAATTACTTTTACAAATACCGTTTGGAAAAATCTCAAACCGATTCGCGATGATATTTATAGAGGTGATTGGATGTCACTGGGACAAAACAAAGCTGCAGTTTGCTATTTGGATTTAGGAAATGAAAAGATATTTGAAAATCTTAAAGAGTATCAGGAAGAACTGATAGCGGAAGAATACTACCAAACGCCTGGAGGGATTCAATGGAATTACTATCTGTTTGTAATTCGAGATAGTTTTAATGAAACTGACAAATTGCGAATTGAAAACGACGATATTTACGCACGAAAATATCTCCTACAACCCAAACAATTTGAAAATTTCTTCAAATTAGATGCAGGAAGCGACTCCATAGCACCGGATATTCTTTCTGAATGGAAAACAGAACTGGATTCCGTTGGACTATCAGAAGTTTATCAAAATGCATCCATCGCATCCGCTACAAGACGTTTTATCGAACAGCAATCTATTCAATTACAAAATAATCCGGCGGAGACGACTACACAACACATTGAGTTTTTAAATAAAATTAATCGTATTGTCCTTAACGAAGATTATAGAAAATATCCAGATAGAAGGGAGTTCCAATTTGGAACCATGAATTTAATTACGGGCAAAAATGGGGCTGGAAAAACTTCATTATTGGAAGCAATAGAATTATCGATTTGTGGTAAATCGTTGCGAGAGCCTAAAAAGGAAATAATAGATACAAGTCTTACAATGTTTGTGAATGACAGTGAGACCCGTTTTTTATTTAATCCTTCAAACTCCTCTATATATAGGGATAGAGACAAACAATGGTATGGAAATAGTATTCCAAGAGGGAACGACCTTTACCTTTCTTTTAATCGCTTTAACTATTACAATGCTGACGCGGCTAGAGAATTCACAGATGGAGATTCAGAAAGTAAAACAAATGAGGCTCTATCTAATCTCGTATTAGGTGCTGAATTCTCTCACCTTATTGATCGAGCTGAAAAATTTCTAATTGCATTACGTCCTGAGTACAATGCTCTAAAAAAAGAGTTAAGGTCACAGGAAACAGCGAAGAAGGAAAGCCAAGAGAAAATAAAACACCTGGAAAAGTCAAATGACATTAAAGCACTTGCAGACTTAGTATATCAAGACTATTTAGCCCTTGATCCAATAAATGTTCTAACATTCTCAGAAGATGGACTTGGGGCTTTAGAAGCCTTTACAAATCGTATCCAAATATTTTTATCCCCATTTATTGAAAACAATTTTAAGATAAATTCATTTGCAAACCTCGAAAAAATAAAATCTGAATTAGCAACAGATCTATTTCAATTTGGAAAATTTCAAGAGGACATCTTTCAGTTTTCACAAAGGAAGACTGTCATTGAAATTTTGATATCTGAATCCAATTCTCGTTTAGAAGCATTAGCTCGTGCACATCATTATGTCGGAAATGATTTAGCATTAGAACTGAATGGTTATTCCCATCGTAAATCGGAATTAGATCTAAGCTTTAAGTCCGCTGAATACGTAGACACTCTTTTAATCAATGTGGATCTCGAAAAATATAAGATAACAAAGACCTTTCATTCGTTAAATGAAGAGCTGTTGACAAAGCAACAGATATTAAGCAAAGCTATACAGGATATCGACCTCCAAATTGAAACAAATCAAATAAAAGGAGTAACCCTAGGCCAATTGTTAACACAAATTAAGATAGCTGGAAAACAAATGCTCGAAATATTTGGAAAGATGGATATTTGCCCTCTTTGTGAAGCTAATTACGTTTCTGAAGAACTTTCCGAAAGAATAAACAGGGAAATTATCAACATCGAAGAGTCAGACGCCAAAATTGAAATATTAAGGAATAAAAGAGCAGAGCTGAATTCAAATTCAACAATAATTTTGAATGAAATTTCTGACCTAGAACAATTGAGAACAGCATTTTCCTTTCATTCCCGATTAGAAATTGACTCATTAGTTATGTATGAAATCGTTAATGATCTATTATCTATTTTGAACAGCCGTGATAATTTAAGAGAAAAACAGGAGCGCCTTAATAAGGTCGCAGAATGGGCAAATCTGGCGGGCTTATCAGAAGAGGAATTCTATATAATCAATTCAAAAATATCTCAGTGGCCAGATGTTCAATTAGAGCTTTCTATTAATAGTAAGGAGGAAATCATAAGCTATGAACAGCAGCTTCGCGATACTATATTGACAGCAAAGAAAGAATTATTTGACATCAATGCTAGCTTATTGAAGCTTGATCAAGAAATTCAATCAAGATTTTCAAGTTTAATAGTTCCTCCGCTTATAATTGCAGCCCTGAGGACTCAATTAGATACAAACAGATTAGAAATTGAAAAATTAGAAAACTCGTTCCTTTCACTTCGTGAGTTAGTCAAATTATCAGACGAAACAACTATTTCAACATTTGCAGAGGCTGTAAAAGTATTTCAAAGCGACATCGAATTTTTAAGAAAAGTACAGAAGGAAGAGGCGCAACTTACGGCAGAACTCAAAATAATTGACAATGCGAGTAAATTCTTAGAATTAAACAATCGTACACTTGATCGCCTGGAAAATGCAATAACTGTTCTGGCTAAAATGGTAGAAGACAGGGGAAAAAACGCATTACAAGATTTCTTTTCAGCAAATCAACAGCTCATTAATGATATATATAATACTATTCATTCACCACAGGAATTTATCTCTGTATCGTTCTCCAAAACAGGAATTTCATTAACCAAAGCAGATGGAAGTTTACATGGTGTTAATCAAATAAGTACCGGGCAGCGATCCGCTCTTGCAATATCGCTATTCATTGCGTTGAATCGTCAGTTGAAACAGGGGCCGAAAATATTACTATTTGATGATCCAGCAGCATTTACGGATGATTTCAATATACTGTCACTACTTGATTTTCTCCGATTCTTTATTTTAAAGGAAGGGAAACAAATATTTTTTGCTACTGCAAACGCGAGATTGGCGGCCTTGATAGAGAAGAAATTTGATTTTATGGGAGAGGATTTTAAACAATTTCACTTGGAGCGGTGAAAATCATTCAAAATATCGCGCCCCTATTCCAATCGAAAAATTGGATATCAAAACATTATACTTCCAAATGATCCCAAAAAGGTTGGAAATAATCCCCGACCCTTTGCATTATATACTTTATTTACACACTGATAATAAGATTTAAGAGTAAAAGACCAATAACGACTTCGAACCTCATCATTTTAAATTATTATCCTTGCATATATAAATAAGCCTGCCGTATTCGTTAATATTGCTTGTAGTATTAGGCCAACATAAACTTTACATTGACTAACACGCATTATATTGCACATATTCTCTAAAAGCAACATATCACCTCAGCTCCAAACTCTCCAAATACTCCTCACTATAATTAGCCAACCTTTTCTGACTATCCAATTCCTTTGGCCAACCCAAAATCCACATCTTTGTTCTCCCCGACGTACCCAGTAAATTTTCCTGACAGGTTAATATGATATTAGCATTCTCAGGATGAAATACCCAAGAAGAATAATTGTATACATCAAACCCATTAGTAAAATTATTTGCTCCAAAAGTATAAGCCTGTTTGAAAGGGTCTACATTATATACCCCTAAAAACCCAGATTCACCTGTCAATAAAAGTTTACCATCAGGAGAACTCAAAGCTTTACTCAAATCATTGGTAACTTTTCTAAATCCGATTTCCTTTGCAGTCGCATCAAATTTATTCATTTCAAATATTCTAGGTCGAAGATCAGAAGCTGGCAAAGGAACATTTCCTTTACCAGATTGTTGCAATTGAGTAGGATCAGCTTTAATAGTAAAAAACAATTTATCCCCATTAGGAGGACTTGTGATACCAGAAATCGTTGTATAGGACATATCAATACCATTGTATAGCCCCATATTTTCCAACCTTATAAATTTCAGCCCCCTTGTAAAAGGAAATGCAAAATATTTCAGGAAACCGCCTTTGTAAATAATTACCCCACCTCCATTAGGCAAAATATTAGGCTCTCCATCTTTTCTATCAAAAAAGAACATCCTATCTGATCGACCATAATAATATACCTCTACACCATCCACTGTTTTTACTTGAATCACCCCACTTCCTGCATATACATCAATTATATTATCACTGTTAATATTATATTGAAAAATAGATTTTGTACTGCCTGGTGCTGGAAGTACGAAAATTGATTTGGGAGTAATTGCTATTATTGAAGTTCCTTCTTCATCATAAAAAGCTTGCAGTATAGGAGTAGGTATAGGCTGTTTCCAGTTTAAGTCATTTCCATTTATATCATAGATTTTAAGCCTGGACCTTGTAACAGATAAAATTTGCAATCCGGCAGGAGAGAACGCTGTATTTAAAATCTCCCCTCGTTCATAAAAATCTCCTATTTTAAATCCTGCCGTGTCGTAAATATTTACAAATTGTTTATCCCTTACTGTCTTGAAATATGATCCATCCGCAGAAAAAGTAGCATTTTGAGCTGAATCAATATCTATTTTTTCATAATACCCCAATTTATTCCCAAAAGAATTATAATAACCACGAATGTCTTCATTAGTCGGATCTAGTCGCTCTGCCCGCTGCAATATCCGATATGCCAATGCCGGATTGGAAGACTCGTAACTCCTGGCCAACTCCAATCGCCGTCCTGATAAAGAAGCAGTTGCTCTACCCTTTTTCTCTACTTGTGCTATGCTATCTGAACGTCTAATGTCTAATAAACTCTGAAAAAGTTGCTTGTTCTTAACTGATAAAGATTTATTCAACTCTACGACAGATCTTAATGCACTATCTTTTGTCAAATTTGCTGATCTAAGTTCTGTGCTAACATCTTCCGCCACCTTCATTCGTTCGATTGCAAGCAACTTGGTGCTGTCAGCAATTGCTTTATCCATGTTAATTTTCGCTATTTCGAACCCAGAAATTAGCTTATTCGTCTGGTAGAGTCGATAAGACAATAGAGCTAAAGTAATAGTTGATATAGTTATTACACCAAGCCCTGCTATCAATATCTTTTTTGATCGTCTATTCTTCTCATCCCTATTCTTATAAGCATCATTCAATTTTTCCAAATGTTGCTGCCTTTCCATCACTAATCTTTCCCTTTCTTCCTCATACTTCTTCTTCCTATCCTTTCTCTCCTTTCTATGAACCAATGATGCCCTTATAAACTCACTTTCCTCTTTGTTAAACCAATTATCCGCCGACTCCAGAATTGTTTTTGCTTTCTCCAAATGGCGACTACCATCCCAGGTAGTCTCATCTTCCTTATACCGCAATATTGCATTTAACAAACTATCATGTAAAAAATATAAATCCTCCCCGTGCTCCTCTATCCACTCATCAATCTTATCCCACGCCTTTATCAAAGAATCATGTGCAGGCTCATACCAGATAAATCCATGATCGTTTACACTCATTTTCAACAACCGCTTTTTCAGAAACTTATCCAACACATCTTTTACACGGTTATTTTCTTCATCTTGCTCAAAGATTAGTTCTTTATCAGCTACCTTTCGTCCTGCTTTCTCTCCCAGCCCACGGGATACCATCCTTAACATAACATTCTTAATTGTCCTTCTCGTCTCTTTACCAGCCTCTTTAAAAATTTCCTCTGCCCTCGACCTCAAGCCATCCGCCACCCCACCTATTTTATTATAATCATCCTCTGTCAGGAAACCATCGCCTCTTTTTGAATTCACATATTCCTCATACATCTCGCTCAATGCATAAGATAACAACGGTAAAAAGTTACCCAATCGCTCTCCTTCATCCAGAATTATATTGACCAGTGAAGTCGGCTTATATTCCAGACCAGCCTGATAAACCGGCTCCGTAATAATCTCCCGGATTTCTTCCCTCCCTATTTTAGGCAATACTACTTTACTCGTCCTCCAATTCTTCATTCTCCTGTCAAACTCATATTCATAGTCTGACCGTATACTCAATATGACCCTAATATCAATAATGTCGTCATTTATCTTCTCCTCCAGGAACTTAATAAAGTCTTCTCTTAGGTTTGGAGACTTACATTTCGTGCTCAACTCTTCAAACTGATCCACATAAATCACCACCTTCCTACAATCAGGGTTATTTTGCAGAAATTTCAACGCTCTCCTTTTAAATATAGCAGGGTTCTCATCTGGCTTTCCGGTTATTACCCTGTATCCCGCCTCTTTTAATTTAGGTAATATCCCCGCCTTGATAATAGACGATTTTCCTGTCCCGGAAGCACCAACTATAGCTACTGATTTTTTATCCATGATACGGCTGATCAAATCATTGACCATAGCCGTCCGTCCGAAAAATCGAATGATATCCTGGTCTATATCATCATAGGAATCTAATCCTTTATATGGATTACCAATTATTGTGGGCGTCATTAATCGGGGACGTTCCTGCTTAGGTCGAAACGCCCAAATAATTGGGGCCAGCTTATCATGCGACAATTCATAATTCCCTACCTCGTCCATTTTCCTAACGATCTGCTTCTTCACCAATACATCCAACCAGTTACCTGATCCTTTCATATTACTGACATTCACTGGCATCTTCGTTGTTTCCTCCGATACAAACTGACAGAGATACTCCCACACGAACCCCTCTTTTCCTTCTGCTATCTCTTCCACCGTTTCCCTTACATATTCTCTGAGCGGATCTTCCAAAGCGCCCACTTCCCGCACCAGGTGTTCAGTAAACACAGCTACCTTCTCTCCTTTGGGCTGTCCCTTCATCGCCCTATTCCAGAGATAAAACATAAACACCTGCAACTGCAATAAATTAATTCCACCGTCTCCTTTTACGACCTTTCCTATTTCCGCGGCAATCGTATCCAAATCCGGATAACACCTGACATGCTCACGCTGCTTCTCTAATCCCTCGGCAATAATTTTATGTGCTTTCCCCTGATCTACCCGCTTCACTTCATATCCTGCACTGAAAACGGGCACTACCTTATTCTCAAATTCTTTTAATTTCGCATGAAATTCCTGCCTGATAATCAAAATGACTTTACAATATTTACTCCTTAATGAAAGCACCTCCTTCATTAGTGTAAAAAAAGCTACCTTTTCATCATTCTCTCCAAATAAAAACAATTCTTCTATCTGATCGAAGATCAGGTAAACAGGTTTATAGTATTTTTTATATAGTAATTCGATTAATGCACCTTCCTTTAATTCCCCAAGCATCTCAGTATTCATCATATCTTCTGGATCAACCACATCATTCTTCAAAAGCCGGTAGGTTAGCTCCTGTCTGATCGACGCCATTATATTTTTCTTCCTGAGGATCAGCACATCATACCAATCAGATTTTTTAAAATGATTCGCCAAGCCACAAAGCACAAGGCTTGTTTTACCGACGCCAGATTCTCCAAAAATCAATTGGATGCTTCTCCCCCTGACTAGACTATATAGATTTAGAACATCCTCGTTTCTTCCTGAGAATTCATTGATTTCTTCTCTTTTAAAGGAGCGAAGAAACCTGAAAGGATTAATCGGTTGCTGCTCAATATCCCCATTAGATTCATTATTTCCGGAAATGAAAGGGTTCATATTTTATATCATTTTACAGCAGTCCTTAAATGCTTGAATTGCCTATATATAACCTTCAATCGGTTTACAGCTTTTTCTTTATCAAAACTGTCCCCACCCAGGTTATCCTTAATTTTTTCAATATATGGAATGGCAGTTTTTTTCATTATTTTCCCAGATCCCGATACATAGTCGGGCTCATCCACTACAATAAATTCAATGATAATTTCACCATCTTTTTTATCTTCTCCCTTATAGATTATTTTATTCTCTTCTGAGTGTGAATAATAATACAACTGAGAAATTTCATCACCTGTTATTAAACACTTATCAATAATAAATGGGGATAAGCTCAAATAATTCATTACGGAACTCAACCCCTTAGCCAGTATCACACTGTAATTTTGAGAGTAGTCATTCTTCTCATCCCATTCTTTGCCGCATCTCACCTGCCGGTGTCTCAACTCAAGTATACTATGTATAAATACCTGTTTGGGATTGAAACGAAATCGGGTAGCCTCAATATTCCTTACTACCAATAAATTATATCTAAGAATAAAACAAACTTCATCGAGGATATTGCACAATTCGTTTTCTACTATCCTGCAATGGTCTGGTATACTAGCTATTCCTTCCTGATAGCGGATCTTTTCCAGTCGAATAATATTATGCGCCAGGTTTAGATCATCAGTATCAATTTGAAAACTCTCTGTCATATATTCTTCCACAAAGGTCGAATGCCCATTAGCTCGTATCAATTCCGCCGTTTCTCGAATCAAACTACTATAGCTAAAACTCTGAATATCATCCCTGGATAAAGAAAGTAGCTGTCGCAACTGATTTCTGACTTTCGAATTAATTACAAATTTGCGACCTTCCCTGTACTTTATTTCAAAGAGATCTGAGACCATTACATAACAAGTAAACTTTACTAATAACTCATAAAAGTCTAGCAAGTCTTCCCAGTAATCTTCATAAGTTTCCATATTCCCAGCTTGTATGGAAATGGCATTAGCTCTCATGCTAGCCATGATAGTGGCAAGTGGACGGGGTACCAAATTGCCTATTCTTTCATGCAATTCCTTTGCATGAAATATTGTTCTTGGCTTTTTCTTAAATTCATTATAATTTCTTTGCAGCAGTCCAAAATCAGAAACTTCTGCTTTCGCATGTGGAGTTTTACTGGAAATATATTTTGCTATATCATTCCCCTTATTACCTATCGTTTCTAATATCTTCAAGTAAGGAGAATACGGTACTGTAGCTGCTAACTGATATTGAAACTTCCATTTATCATATGGCCTATAGGAACCTAAATCCTTATCTATAATATTTCCGGCTTTTACAATAGGTTTATAAAAAATCTGAAATGGAAAATCATCCTCTTCCTCTTCAACTGTCACTAAAACACTGCGGTCTACATCTGCAATCTTCATTTTATTCGTCTGCAACCATGCCTGTGCCTCATCAAATGCCTGTCCTACTTCTGCCAACTGACTCAAACGCAAATAAAAGGCGACAGAAAACTCTGCTGCCTCTTTATCAAAAACCTTTCGTTTACTAGCTATCACTATTTTAGCTCCTGCCTTATGAAAGGCATCTACCAATCCATAAGTTGCACACCCATTTAAAAATACAAGTTCCAATCCGCTTACCTTCGACAGCATCTTAGCCACCCCTTCTCCATTCACCACCTGCCCATCTGCTAACAATAAATCCAAACTACCGGCATGCCCTGAAAAGTGAAAAACATTTAATGGGCTATCATCGGCAAACTCCGTCCTCAAATCTTTCGCAGACACCTGCTTAAGCAGGAAGGGTGTCACAAACTGTCTATCCATCCTTTTCAGAAGTGGATAGACAGTTTCACTTTCTTCCTGCAGACATTTTAAAGATTCATCTACATCATTTGCAAAGGCTAAAACTACCCTTACAGCCATAGTATAGGTTTTAAATAATTATTGAACAAGTTCTGCCTTAACCACCTTTTTTTCTTCTTCCAGCTTACTAATCAACTGTATAAACCGCATTGCAATCTGTTGAAATCCTTCTCCATTGGGGTGAATCTCATCATACCACTGATCTATTTTATCAGCTTCATTGTACAATACAATATTTCTAACATCGAGATAATGCACATTTTTAAACTCTTTACACACATCTATTAACTTCCTGTTGAACTCATCCATTATATACCGTATCGTCAATCTTCTATCTTCCGGGTCTGCTATCCCTTTCTCGATCATATAACGGCCTAACCAGCCATGCTTGGGATCGTTTAATTTAATCGGGTAATCATAACCATGAACAATCACTTGTAGCGCCGGTTGGGTGGTTTTCAAAAGCATAAACAGGGCTTTATATATCTCCATCAATCCATCCAGCTTATTCTGGAAAGAATCCTTGAGATATTTCCCAGGGCGTTTATCTGCTTTGGTTTCATCATTTACTATATCTATCAGAAATTGTCTGAACTGCGAACCTAAAATGTCATTTCCACCCCCACTAATCAGGAAGTAACCAGGAGAATGTTCTACTAACGCGTCTAAAAAGTATTCACCCTGCTTTTTATCCTGGCTTAAATAATTACTGAGTGTATCACCTGCAGCAGCCGTGCAATAAATAGCATATACTTTGGACAAATGATCAATGATATCCCTAACCAATGGATGCTGGAACCAGGAATCTCCTTCAGACACAATCCTCAATCTATTGGGATCTCTTTTAGTGACACTTTGAAAATATCTATTTCGCTTTCTCCTTGCATACCAGTTAGCAAGATCCAATCCAATATCGTTAATTAATCCCCTTACAGCTTTTTCCTGTGCGGTGATAGTTATTTCTGGCTTTAGCGTATAGGAAGTTGCACCGTTCTCATCAAACCCGATGTTATAGTATAGTCCTACTGCAAACTCCCCGGTCACATCATCAGCAAGCATACGTTCCAGGTTTTCCTGGTTAATTGTATTGAATAGAGGATTTACAATATCCACATCCACATCATACACCCTCCATCCTTTTACAGCAGGTTGTGGTACAGTCACTTCAAATGCGGATCTAAATTGTATAGCAGCCTGCTTAGTAACACTTCTCATTTTGGGATCCAGCAACACATCCTGCGCCATAGGTGCAGGCGGCTCTGGTAAACTATTCAATGAGAAACGACTTACATCAAATTGATCTGTACTCACGATGAACTTCAAATGATCCTCCAGTTTTTCCACATTATACCATCTCATCATTTCCGGCATCGCGACTTCTAATTCTTTCTTGCCACCAATCCCTAATCTAACCCTTTCATCAGGCTCCAAATGGTATACAGCTATAGGTAAAAATCCAGTAAAGGACATAAAATCAGATGCCAGGTATACAACACTTACATAGAGATCTGCCTCCGATGTATTGTGTAGTTCGATTTTCATCTTGTTACTCCACTTACCATCCTGATTGGTCAATTTAACGGTTATTTTATCCTGGCTTTTGAAAGCAGTAAGCTCATTTTCCGTTAATCCCACGACGCCTCCGATGCTCAACACATTCTCCGGTAATAGCGTAGCCTGGTGTTGGTTTTTTATTGCTTTAATAAAATGCCAGCAGGAAATATGTTTAAATTGACGAATGATATCATCTGCCCATTTATCTCCCGGACCAATGTGTATAAACTGTCCCAAAGGCCTGTAAGGATCATGGGGCTTAGTTATATAATAATAATCATTATTAAACCTTATCACATAGTCACTGGCATTTTCATCATCTACAAAACTTACAAAATCAACTGCATCTGTTATAAACTTATTCATCAATACCTGCTGATCCTGCAATAAGGCAGCATTTGGTGCTACATGTACTGATAACTTAACGGATAATAATCCCTTCAGCTCCGCTTTATAGACTTTATCAGTATCCAATATTGAATCTCCTATTGAAAGGATAGATGAATCAGTATTGACCAGGGCCACTTTCGCATTATATTTCTGCCCAGGATTAGCTTCATCATATAGAACAAGCTGAATATCAGAATCTGCCGCAGACAAACCATGAATCGCTCCTACATTCAACACCCACCCTAATTGGGTATTATACATCACTTCTCCAGACTCTCCACCTGTAAAAACAGGTTTCCTTAAAAACCCTGTCTGCATTGAATTCTGAGCCCCACTTACGCTAGTCACAAAGGGTTTTTGTTCATATATACCTCTCAGCAATTGCCTCACCCTGTCATAAATAGTTTGGTAAGATAACTGTCCATTGGAGCTATCCAACACTTTTAACAACGCCTGTGTAAAAACTCCTTCACCGTTTACTTCTAATGCAGGTTCATTGGATTCACAAGCACACATTTCAATATGTGCCGTCTCTGGTAATAATTTGGATTCCCCATATTCCAGGAATTCTGCTTCACTGAAATGCCTGAATAAATAATTATTCCATGGACGTTGTTTGAAAACATACAATCCTCCTTTAGTAACAGCATGTCCAAATGCTTCCGCTACCATACTGGCACGCGTAACTCCAGAAGAGTGACAACAATCGAAAATGGTTACAATGTGTGGGCTTTTCACGCCTACTTCATTAATCAACCAACGAATTTCCTTATCTGATAGCAGGAAGTTATCCTTGGTAGATTCATCATAATAACAAGCAATTGATTCAGATTTCCCATCAGTCTCTGAAGGAAAAACTAAATTATCAACATACTCCTGTGCACCATGTCCTGAAAAATAAAACAGCACCACATCCCTTTCTGTCGCCTGCGAAAAATGCTCCTGGAATGCATCAACAATCCCTTGCTTAGAAGCCGCCTGGTTAGCCAGGAATTTAATATCCACTTCATAATAATTGTCCTTCTCCAGGTAGCGCATCATTTTTTCCGCGTCACTTATACACCCGCTTAGTTTAGGAAATGCAACTCTATTCCCATCCAGTGGAATATGACTGGCATAATCTGTAATACCGACTATTAATGCATACAATTTCCCGTTATTTCCGGCAGATAGGTTGTTTGGCATTGTATTAAATTTCAGGAGTTAAATATGAATAGTGCACCATTATGTATGATCAAATTTTTCTTAATTATCAGCATTAAGAGATTGTTTCCCCCAGCTCCAGTTCAGGCCAATCAATGTAAAGAGGTTATTCACCTCTCCAAAGTTTTTCCCAAAGGATCCATATAAGTATAAACTTTCATTCACCTTATATTGCAGGACACCTACATTACGTTCCGAATTCAGATCTTTATTATCTCTATAATGCCTGGATATATGTTCGAATGAGAGGCTAAAATCGCCGTGCTCATAGCCAATCCTCATCCCATAGTCAGTGGCCCCATCTCTTTTAAACTTATTCATTGCAGTATCAGTCAATAAATTATCCTGGGTAACCCGAAGGTTAGCAATGGCGAATAGATAATCATTGTCCTCTTTTCCAACGCCGATATTCAAGGTACCGTTCACCCAAAATGCACTCCTATTAAACCGCTGATTGTCGTAATTATTATCCTGGAACATATCAGAATAAGCATAGGCGGCATCTACAGAGATGACGGGTTTCAATTCAGAAATTGCCACTGCTTCATTCGCAGACCTAGCCTTCCTTATACTATCAATTTTTACTTGTATTTCGTTAGGATCATCTAAATCCGGGAACAATTCTTCTGCTTTTTTTCGGTCGGCCGCTCTTTTATTTAACTCGCCTCTTATCTGATCTCCTCTTTTATTGCCCCAATATGTCAATAAGTTAGTCCTCACACCTATAGCGGTATAGTTTGTATTAGGCAAATAATTTTTTGATGAGTCATTAAAATAGGTAGCTACAGACACTGTCATCTTTCTGAAAAAACCGGTTGACAAATCAGAACCAGTAGATTTTCTCGATACACCCAGGAATTTATAGATGTTTTCATTGTAATGTTTCAATAACCAATAGGGGGAAGCTTCTAATGCGAAATCTTTCGGAAGAGAACTCCCCTGTCCAATTGCATTCAGTATATTCAATCCGAGGGATTTGGGGTTGGAGGGGCGTTCTATATTTGTTGGAGAAATATCCAGCAGGGAAAAACCGGGAGACACAGGCATTTTCAAATCCTGCAGTTCGATGGAATTTTCCTGTGCATTCGTACGAACAACTATTACCAGTAAAAGGATGTATAAAATAAATTTTATCTTCATAGCTCAATTATCTTTAAACCAGTTTAACATTTTTGATTACAATCACTAGTTTCTTATCAGAAGAAACCCGCTTTTCAGCATCTTCATATTCAAATGACGTAGTATTATCACCCTGCGTAAATGTGTATTTCACAACAAGGTTATCGATCATACTTTGTCTAAGTCCATCTGGAATTAAATCTAATTCTACGATTGTTTTAATTTTCAAAGTTTGATTAAGCAATGAATTACCAGTACCAATTTCCTTATCAGTAATGATACCGTCGGGTTCTGGTGAGGTGGCCAACAATTTTGAACTATCAGGTAATACCAATCTAACAGTAGTGGTTGCGTCTCCACCAGTAGATACGAGAACAGTTAATAGCACCGGCATATCAGATGCCGACACAGGTACTTCATGTGTCATGTGAGAAATCTTAAATAATTAAAGAGAATAGGCAGAACAATTCACTTTGGGGATAATATCATATGTTTTGGGGATACATCCTGGTTATACGGGGATTCTGTATTCTTTAATGTGTTTCCTCGCTATTGTGAAATTATAAAGCCCTTATAAAAATTTAATAAATTATTTCAGTTGATAATATCGTTTGCTCATTTAGATATCTGGATATTCACGTGTAATCGAAATTCTCAAATATGGGGCCATCTATTTTTAAAAATTCCATGTTACCTTGAACGGTCAATTGCAATCCAGCTACTTTTATTTTATCATCCCAACAAGTGAAGTTCAACAAATTTTTCCATTCTAAAAATACCAAGTAGTTTGTATTTTTACCCGACATCTGTCCTAAAAAGCTGTATTTTGAATTCTTCCTGCAAATTCAGCATAAGGTATTTGAGCATTAAATGATATTGCTCCCTGCGACTTTATCGTACAATTAAGTATATGACGGAAAGATTCATCATACAGGTTTAATCTTGCCCGATTATTCTTTTTGGTAAACAACATTGTGAGCCCAACAGGTAACATAACGACAAGCACTCTTTCACTATAAAGCGCATTGCAGTTCATCAAAGTAAATGGAATATCATACGGAATACTAGCATAGGTAGTTATAATTGGAGTAATACCATTTGCCACATGCAAATTCACACTCTCATATATTGACCTTAAGTTTTTACTAATGAATTGCTGGTTCTCAAATATGAAGATTCTAAAATGCTTATCCTTTTCCTTTCTGGCACACTGACTTGTAAAACTCAAATATTGACGAAAACTGGTATCTGCTGTCCATATCGAGGTTGAATTTTGTTCCATTTGCGTGTCAAATCCATAAAAAAGCTTGCCTCCCCCTCCTATACAGCGCTCTGCTGATACCATTCCTGTTCTATTTGCGTAATTTGTATTTATGGCATAGTATCTTCGAATATTGTCCAGGATAGAAGCATTTGCTATTTCAAGATACCCATTTGCGCTTTGATTGATAAAAGGCTTCAAAGCTGTCAATATTTGTTTAGAATTCTCCCGATTTTCGTCAAATGAATCATTATAATATTCCAACTGAAAATCTGCTCCTCGTTTTAACATATCTACTACTCCGGTATAATTGACACTTAGCTTTTGTAACTTGTCCAAATTATAACCCGCCAATCGGCTCTGTACCCTGGTTAACAGATCCAGGCTGCCATCATAAAAATTAATCCAGTTGTTGCCAGACAATTTTGTAATGGTTTCAATATTTTCAAATACAGCATAGGCGTCTGATTTAAGATTCGGTTTCATTTGGCGAAATGCCTCCTCCCTGGAAGGATATTGTTTTGCGTCTTTTATAAACTTTATCCTCTCATCACTAACACTTTGCGCACAAAACACATATACCACTTTATTATTTTTTATACCATGGATAATTTCTGCAAGTGTGATTGAAATTTGTTTACCATCATAACTCACCAGTCCTCCACATCTATAACCTAAAATCCCTATAATAATATCAGCACTTTCTACATTATCTAAACATACTTGGTATGAATGACGCCGTCCGTCGCCAATGTCAAAAGTAGGATATTCGCTTGCAATGGGTATATAACCTCCATTCTCTAAAAATTGGAAGAGCATCTTTCTTTCTTCCTTGAGGTCATACACGGTAGAACTAATAAAAACAATAGATTTTCTCATGCTATATGATCACATAGTTTTGGGCCTCTTTCAAAGGGAAACAATGCACAAAACTCTTCCTTATAGTAAGGTTACTTTAAGGAAGAGCTGAAATGGGAATATTAACAATAAATTACAATAATGTTCAGGCATTAAGCAACCTGCTCCATACTTCCATAAAACGAAGTGAGTTCTTCTATGATATCCTTTCGATAACATTCCAAAGTTTCAATGGATGTATGACCACTGTAAACAAAAGTGGTTAATTCTTCCATTGAGTCCCGGCCATGATATTCTTCTACAATATCGTGGGTTGTCAAGTAAGGATGGTTATCCAACCCATAAGGAGCAGCGATCGTTTTTAATCCGTGTATACGAGCTTGGGCTGTATTTTCGAGCAAAGCGGTTCTAAGCATTTTGTACCCCAATGGCAAATCATCACGCCTATGGTTCTTTACTATTTTCTTTGCGGCTTCTGATATGCTAGCATTATTTTCGACACCACTTTGATATGTTGAAATGGAAACTTTCATAGCTCCCAGCAGTTGACCTACAAAGTCATTCAATAAGCCTATATGAGGAGCTATTTCCAGGTCATTATTTGTAAAAGATGATGGCAGCTTCTCAGTTATATCAAGAATAGTTGCAATTTCTAACAATCGAATGCGAATTCTCTCTATCACTTCAGGGGATTCTGTCAAAAAATCATCACTCGTCCAATCTTCCTTCACCTGGTTAATCAATTGTAGCAGCATTTGAAACTCTACTTGCGTAATTTCCTTTTGGAAATTAATGTCAAACATTTCATCAAAATCTGATACAAGGTGCCCATTACGTGGCAATTCACCCAGCATTGTTAAAATTAAGGTTCTGAAGTAGCCGATATATTCTTTACTTACAAGACCAGTCTCTGCTATTGAGGCCGCTGCCGTAGCAAGGTTCCCGCCTAATGTAGCATGCGTGCTTGCTGCAGATACAACTGCCTGGGCTATACTTTCAGCAGTTGTGGCTAGATTCCCACCCAATGTAGCGTGGGTGCTTGCCGCAGAAACAATCGACTGCGCAATGCTTCCATTTACTTCTGGCAACTTGCTGGCCAGTGAAGAGAAAGTTTTTCCGGCTAATAACTGAATCTCTGCTATAGAATGAGTAATAGTCTTTAGAAACTCCAATTCTTCTTGCCTGGAATTTACTACACTTGAAATAGATAGATGAGATGATTCGCTCGCAATTGAGCTCTGTTGAAATAATGTGTTGGGTGTTTTTTCCATTTTGAGGTTTATTATCAGTTAATATTCATCTAAAAGATCTGAATTCATTAACGCGTAATATATTATTCACCTGTTATGAATAGGTGAATAATAACCTAATACTTCAAGAAATACTTCTTTGTGGTCAAACTACTTCACATGATGGGGTATGCATTCTTCTTAAAAATTTTAAGATGGTAACTTAATTTACCATTGCTAGGTGGAACTTATGACAATATCGAACATAAATATAACCCATGGGGCGTAACAGTTTCCTAAATACCATCTAGCTTCAAAGATAGTTATATTATTATAAATAGAAAATACCAACAAGTCTGTATTCTCACATCAACCAATGGAAATTATAATATAATCTACCTGACCTGGATGATTGTCACATTAATGGGAGTGTAAAATATTGTGTGTAAACTCCTTCTCCATTGTTTGAAACCCTGCCGGGATGGGGAAGGGGGAATGGCTCGGCAGCAGCGCCTTCCCCGGTTTTGGGGCCTATTGAGATCATTCACCACCATAGGCCATTAACACAGTAAATTTTACAGTCTCTTTTCAAAAAAAAGCAGGCTCACAAAATGAGCCTGCCATTATTAATCAATCTACAACTAACAATCTCCTTAATTCTTCTTCGCCTGATCCAGCGCATTCTGAAACATACTCTTCTCCTCTGCCCTTATATAACTCCCATACTTACTCAAATAATCTGTCGCCGCCGGCACATAAGTCGCCCAATCTTTTGAATTCAAAGATGCCACTGTCTTTGCTCTCAAATACATCTCATCACCTGGTGCACCATACCGTTTCATCGCACTCTCAATCTCACTCCAATCCTTATGCGCTTTCATCATAGGCTCCATCGTCCCTTTATAAATCATGTTCATCATATTCACATGATACTGACGTTCTCCCAACACCTTCTTAAACGCCTCCGGATTTTTTGTCATAAAAGCAAATCCTGCATCTTTTGAGCTCTTTGCAAACTGCCCTACAACCCTTATATCCTCATCACTCAATGGTTCTTTCAATGTAGCAATATAAGCAGCGCCCGCCATTTCAGCACCAGGTGCATCTCCCACCTGGTTAGCCGCCATCGTCATTTTCAACAAAAACTCTTTATCTCTTTTACCATGTATATAAGCATCCAACATTTCGCTATACACCATAGCAGGATCTGTCAGATCTGCATTCTTTGCTACCACCTGGGGGATAGCACCCATATCAGGATTCAATGGTGCATGAATTTTCCGCAAAGCTTCAAAAGGTATTTTTACAACTTCTCTGTCATAAGTGATCAACCCATTCTGCTCTCCTTCCACATCAAATGGCTGCGTATACACAGAAGCACTCAACCCTTCTTCTTCTAACAAATGCAGATGCTGTGCCATGATAGTAAATTTACTTTGCAACGCAGCTGGTTTCTCCTGTATATATCCCCATGCATTCATCGGATTCCATTGGTGATCAGGAATAAATACACCAATACCACCAAATTCGCCTACCACTCTTGCCTTGCCTGTCTGTTCCGGTGAATTCATTGGATTAGGATAAGAATGCACATCTGTGATATCGCTCGCTACCCAATCATCTTTCCCTGTTTTGGTTTCACTGCCATTAATAAAGATATACTCACCAGTATGCCCATTCACAATACGGCTTGGGTCGGCTTGTTTCACCCATTTTGTCAACCGTTCCTGGTCATAACTTCCCCATTGTTCATTAAAAAGTACCCAGGTCACGATACTAGGATAGTTATGTAGCTGATCCAGGATTTCCTTGGTCTCCTTTTCAAACTGAGGTTTAGCACCTTCTGGTAATCCCTGGTTGGGATTCACAAAATCCTGCCATACCAACATACCAAGCTTATCAGTGTAATAATACCACCTGGCAGGTTCGATTTTAATATGTTTGCGGATAGTATTGAAGCCCATCGCCTTGATCGCTTCAATATCAAATTTGAGTGCATCATCAGTAGGGGCCGTATACAACCCATCAGGCCAGAATCCCTGATCCAGGGTAGCCAGGTTAAAGTAAGGATGATTATTTAAGAATATCCGGTCTATACCTTTCTCATCTTTTGCAATAGATATCTTCCGCATACCAAAGTAGCTCTTCACTTCATCTATTGTCTTACCACCTTTCACCAGCTTTACAGCAAGGTCATACAAAAATGGTGATGCCGGGGACCAGAGTTTAGCATCCTTTACAGGTAAGGTTAACAGGTTACCTGCCTGCCCTTTTACTTTACTCACCATTTTATCACCGTCCATTGCCACTACTTCTACTGAACTACCTGCTGGTGCATTTACTTTCACCTGTAATACGCCTTTATCAATATCCGGCGTCAAAACTAATCCTTCAATACTTGTCTTAGGTACAGCCTCTAACCATACCGTCTGCCAGATACCGGAGGATGCGGTGTAATATATATTTGCTAGTTGCAGGACCTGCTTGCCATGAGGTCCTATGCCCTGCTCTGTTGGATCATATACTTTTACGACCAGTTCATTCTCACCCGTTTTCAGCGCACTGGTAATATCCAGGGTAAACGCCTCATAACCGCCACTATGTGTTCCTACTTCCTTTCCATTTACATACACGGTAGCCTGAAAGTCTACTGCTCCAAAATGCAGCAGCACCTTCTCTCCTTCCGGCTTTGCAATCGATCTCTTATACCACAGTAGCTGATCTGGTTGCAATGCCTTCTTCACGCCTGACAAAGCAGATTCTAATGGATAAGGGACTAATATCTTACCATCCCAACTCGCGGGGACATTCGCATTCTTGTCTGTAATGGCATAATTCCAAAGGCCATTCAGGTTTTCCCATTGGTCCCTGACCATCTGGGGACGAGGATATTCCTTTAATGCATTTGTGGGTGAAACCTCTTTAGCCCACCGGGTTTGAATGTTGACCGGCTGCATCTTCCACGTATCCTGTGCATTTGCCTGGTATGCAAACAGCGAACTAAATAAAACAATTGAAAGTAAGCTTCTCATAAACTGTGTATCAGTTTGGGATCTTGAATTAATTAATGATGAATTTCACTTTTTCGGCTGGCTAAGTTAGGATAGTATAAAAGGAAAATTGTTAACCCGAGGTTAATGAAATAAATTTAAGCAATTGTTCCCAATTACTACCTTAGCTAACACCACATACTATATTAATTGCCAAAGTCTCGAAAAGCTAACATAAAAAATAATAAAGAGCTGATATTACCATTTGGTGATTAGTGCAATCATAATAGCAAATAGATTTTAACGAAGATATTCAAACGTGCCTTTCAACCATTTATGCATACCAGCATCCCCTCTCCCACAACTCAACGTAAATAAGGAACAGTAACATCTCTCTTTGTAGAGTGTTACTGTTTTCCTGTTTTAGCACATCCTAACTTTCTTCCCGACCTCCTAATTTTCTACTTAAAAAATCAGCTTACCTTCACCCAAAGACGAAAGCTAGTACTTTTACCACCCATCCATTTCCAGTTTTCCCACATTCAACAATGGCCCAACCAGGTCAAATTATGCTTTTTTCATAACCGTTAACCTCAGGCAGAAAGTGAGTCTGGGAGATCAATTCGTCTTACATATAAATATTGTCATTGTAATATAGACTCCCGGATTCACTGACTGTCTACTTACTTTGCTTTGCTAAACCTATAAATGGCATGTAACATAAAGAATCTATTTACTACCGAAGAAGAGCCAATGGATACGCTATTTGCAGAAACATTATAAGAAGAACTATTTTGCTGGTTAAATACATTATTACATTCCAATAATATAGTAATCTTATCTCCGAAAAATTTCTTCCCAATATTCATATCCATAAATAATGGATTAGCAATTGCTCCGGAAGCATACCCCCAATTTAATTGCTTATTACCCGATGCCTCCAATGAAAATCCTTCCGGGAATTTGATAAACAAGTAACCTCCCATATTGAAAGTATGAAAATCAATTACAGTCTCTTCCGTAATATTATATTTACTTCTATTAAATTGATAGCCGAAATTGGGCATAAAGGTCACCCAGCCAACACGAAATTGAGGGTTCATTTTTACAGACACATTCCAGCTATCATTATACTTTTGAACATTATTAGCAAATAAAATATTATGGCTATACTTCGTTCCCATTTCCACCCGGATACTATTTTTTACTTTACCAAATTGCCTGCTCCAACCCAGTTTTGCCTCTCCTGAAAAATTACCATTTGTATTTAAATAGTGGGTTTCCTGTTTTACAGTCCCTAATACATCCTCTATTAAAATAGTATTCACCGCTATATCATGAATATTCTTAGTATACATCCCCCTGCCCCAGAAACTATTTTTCCCGGAGCGGGTAAATTCAGCTATCACCGAATGAGATTGTCCTATTTTTAAATCAGGGTTGCCCACTATAGGGTATTGGATATTACTAAGATCTGTAACAGGTGCTATTTGTTGATAAGTTGGAAACCTTGTTTGTCCTTGATAATTTATACTGAACAACAGGGAAGGCCACTTATAACGAAACTTTAAAACCGGGAAAATTGTGGTCCCGGAACTAGTGGTAGTTGTTTTTAACTGGTTAGGAGAAATAGCTACCCCTAGGGTATATTCAGCATTGCCTTTTGCTAATTGGTAGTTACCTTCTACCTGGTGTTGATAAACTGCATATTTGTATTGACTACTAAGAGAATCTACTGGCAACAATTTCCCATTTTCATCTCCCCAGCTTGTCAATAGGGAATTTTTAGTTATTCGGTTTTGATAAATATATTTCAATTCGAAACTTGCATTTTCTTTTACCGGTTCCACATAGGAAATCGCCAATGAACTATTATTCCCTAGCTCATCTTTATGAATTTGTTGGAATATGATTGAATCTAAATAGGATGTATCATTATAATAGCGAATTTTATCTGCCTCATCAGTTTGATATTTACTATCATTATTATTTAGTGACAATTGGAGCGACAAAATCCTTCCTGGTTTATTAAAGGTATGAGATGCTAAAACACTTCCACTCCAATTATTACTCTTTCCTTCCTGGCTAATGACATTATCAATATCCTTTTTCTGAAACCCAGTCTGGTTCGTAGTCGAATTATTTTGACTAACAGTATTTGTATTGCCAGCAGAAAATTGAACGAGCACCAAATCATTGTCAGTTATTTTATACGCTGATTTCAGGTTCAACTCTTTCATCTTATTCGCACTATAATTAGTACCATTATTCACACTATTGAGCGTACCATTATCAGTAATATCAGTTGACTGTGAAAATGATTGGAAAACAGCACTTTGATTGTTCATCCTGCCTGACACATTCAGCGATAACTGTTTATTAAAATTATAGTGATAACCTGCCTCGCCATTGGTAATAGTCCCATTCCCACCAGCTGCATCCTTATTGTTATTATTTACCATAAAAAAGAGCTGATCTTTGGGGTTATGGAATCCACCATTTGCTGCTATCAGGTACTTATTCTCATTACCTAATCCGCCATCAATTCTAAGGTTATAAATGGTAGATATATCTTTAGGGGTGACAAGATTAATCGTAATATTAGGAACACCATTCCTTCTTCCGGTCAATCTACCTAATTCATCATAGTCATCTACAAATTGAATCTTGCTGATCATATTTGCAGGAATAATGCTGGTCAATGATTTGATATTACTGATCATATATTCCTGTCCATTGATCTTAATTTTCGTCACTTTCTTGCCATTGATAGAAATACTGCCGTCCGGTTCCACATCCAATCCAGGAAACTTTGTAAAAAGATCCTGTACCATCTCATACTTATCATTGATATATTGATCCACATTGAACTCGACTGTATCAAATTTCAATTTCATAGGTGCGGCCGTACCTTTCACAACAAATTCTTTTAAACTCTTAGCACTTGGGTTTAATATCACCTCGTACGGTGTCAATTTATTAATATCAAAATCCAGGACACTGGTGTCATATCCCAGGTAGGTAGTTCTGATTTTGGTTCCTGAATGAGGAGATATCTTTGTACTAAAGAGGCCATCAACATCACTTACGCAGTGTGCAGAATCTTTTGAATTGTACACGAATATATTGGCGCCAATAACAGGGCTGCCAGATGAATCCTTCACTTTGCCTCTAATGATTGAACCTGATTGTGCTTTTAATGAAAGCATTCCACCAAGGAGGATAATGAATAGTGGTATACATTTCATACGTTGGGCTTAATTCAATGGATGTTATATCTTATCAAAGTAATAATACCATAAGATCATATTGGTAGTACAGGAATCATTTTTCTTTAGAGATCCGGCAAAATTTACTACCGACCAAAGTAATCACATCTATTTCACTTCTTATCAAGACAAAATTTGTCACTTTTTTATATTACAAAACCCTCCACTTTGCAATTTAGAAAAAACAGGTCCCAATGAAAATCCTAAGTAGGAGGATTCAGATATTTGTATGTATACTAGTTTTTCCCCCCTTCCTGTCTGTTGCCCAAACAAACGAAATCAGAGGCATAGTAACGGACTCTGCTACTGGCCAGCCAGTAAGAGACGTTACTATCTCTGTTTTGAAAGAGAATAAGGCAATTGCTACTTCATTTTCCGATCAAAAAGGCAAATTTATTATTCAACAGGTTCCTACCGGTATCTATCAGCTATATATTTCCATTATGAGTTATGCATCTTATAATCGGAAAATCAGTATCTCAAAATCTTATACTGATCTTGGCAAGATCTTGTTGAAAAATAAATCCATTACTTTAAATGGAATTGAGATCAAACAATCCATTCCCCCTGTCGTGATTAAAAAGGATACACTCGAGTTCAACGCAAGTAGTATTAAGACCATGCCCAATGCAGTAGTAGAAGAATTGCTGAAGCAAGTTCCGGGCATTTCGGTCGATCCCAGTGGTAAAATAACTGCCCAAGGAACTGCTGTAAAAAGGATTCTTGTAGACGGTAAACCATTCTTTGGAGATAATGTAGCCCTTACGACTAAAAATTTACCAGCAGAAATAATCGATAAAATTCAACTCATTGAGGGAAGATCTGATCAGGCCCAGTTTTCCGGATTTGATGACGGGAATAATGAAAAAATAATCAATATTACCCTTAAAAAGAATAAACGCAGAGGGATGACTGGTGCTGCAGCTGTCGGATATGGTACCAATGACAGGTACGCTGGAAACCTCAGCATCAATAGCTTTAGTGAGAAAGATCGTATTTCAGTAATCGCGAATGCCAATAACCTGAATGACCGATTTTTTAATCCTGGTAGCACCTCTCCAGGCATGGTACCAGGTAATGGAACATCGGATATATGGTCCGGGGCTGTTAATTATAATGTGGAAAAACGAAAAAATCTCCAGGTTGATGGTAGCTATTCAGCAAACCGAAACCATTCTCAGAATAATACCATTAGTGCAAGACAAATTTTCTTACCAGATACTTCCTGGTTGTATAACCAACAATCGTTGAATAGCTCACGTACTACCGAACACGATCTTAGAATGAGGGTCATGTATAAAATAAATACCTCTCAATCACTGTTGATCGCCCCACAATTAACCTACAAAACTAACAATACAATCCTGGACAATAATTACCAATCTTTTAATCAAAATAAAGATACCAGCATAATTGGCATCGCACACAATACAACTCAACAAACCACCCCTAACATGGGCCTTCATGGTTTATATAGGAAAAAGTTCAAAAAGCCAGGCCAAACCTTTAGTGCAGATGTGAATTTCAATACCAGCAAAGACAATGGCAAAAACACCTACCAAACAAAAGATACACATTTATCGCCGGCCTATTCCACTGGCTATAATAGACTTTCTCAAAATGATAATACTGCTAACAATTCGGCATTACGACTTAGCTATACAACACCATTTACAAAAGATCGGGTAATGGAATTATCTTATTCACTCAATAAAAATGTGAATAACCTAACAAATAAAACATACGATCAGGACTCGGTCTCAGGTAAGTATGATAACATCAATGACAGCCTTAGCAATATTTCCAGCAACAAATCGTTGGCCCAAAACGCTGGAATACAGGTTCGCACTAATAAACAGAAATATGATTATTTATTAGGCATAAGCACCCAGTTTATTACATTAAACACTGAAAACACGATTGCACCATCTTTTAATAAAAGCTATATTAATTTTTTCCCTTCCGCCAAACTTAGAATATCTATCTCTAAGGAAAAGGCTATTCAATTTGGGTATAATGGTAGCACTATCTTGCCTACTGCCCAGCAGTTACAACCTTTACCTAACCTGGCGAATTCCTTATTAATACAGGAAGGGAATCCAGACCTCAAACCATCGTACAAGCATAATGTAATGGTTGGATATAACGCATTTAATCTGCAGACCTTATCAGGGTTCTTTACATTTATAACAGGAGAGGTTACTCAGCATAAGGTGATTAATTCAACTCGTTATGACAGCACTGGCCGTCAGTATTCCAGACCTATCAATGAAGATGGAGCCTTTAACCTAAAAGGTTACTTCGCTAACAGCTTTTTGTTAAAACCCATTTCTACCAGGATCAACTTATCCACTGATATTGGATATAATAGGGATATAACCTTGACATATATCAATGCAAAAGAGACCCGTTCATTTGTTCATAATTACAACGTCAATGAAGAATTAAATATCAACTATCGCTACAAAACAATTTTCGACATTAATACTTTGGCCAGGCTTAGTTATACTGGTAATAAATACGATGCTCTTTCAAATAACAATACAAATTACTTTACCTACTATTTATCCATCAACTACAATTTAAATTTACCGGCAGGAATTATAATAGGTAATGATCTACGATATACTGTTAATACCGGAAGAGCAGCTGGGTATAATACGACGATAGCCTTACTGAATGGCTATATTGCGAAAACACTATTTCATCAGCAACAAGGGATGATTAAATTTTCCGGATATGATCTTTTGCACCAAAACAAGAGTATTTCAAGGAATATTGCTGATAATTATGTGGAGGATACCAGGCAGACAGTGCTTCAACCTTACTTTATGCTGAGCTTTACCTGGTTTATCAAAAATTATCCAGCAGGGAAAAGCCAACCTATATCAAACGAAGTTTCCAAACCATCATAAATGGAACTGAGTTATCAATTCTAAAAAGGGCGGGCTTATCCAGGCCTGCCCTTTTACTTGAAATACTATTCAAATATTATGATGATTTTACGCTTTTTGCACTTAATTTTTTACTCAAGAACTCTAATCCAAGCATCCTGATCTTTGCTTATTCGTCTCCTATTATTATTCCCCACCTTGCCTCCATAAAATCTAGCAATCTCAATCCCCTTTCTAAAATATCTTTAGGGGTCCACGCCGGCAACTTACTCACCTCATTCTCTGAATAGGAACCATAACGATAACCTACCTTATTTATATCATTATCCACTTTTTTGCTAAAACATCCATTCTGTAAACTTGAATTTTTAGGCTTCGAAAGTGGTAATAAGTTACCTAAAGAATTAACAAGTGCAGCCCTTTCTCTAACCGAATAAATGTTAAACTCATTTTTCCAACAAGGATCCGTAGCCTTTTGCGGGTATATATGTTCTACCGTAATATAATCCTCCTTTTCAGCTGAGAATTGCTCCCAATTTATTTTTAATCGCTTCGTTTTTGAGATCTCTTTCAGATGAAAATCATACTCAAATAAAAAATATCGTATTCCATTCCAGGAATAAAAACCATCATTCTTGATTTTTTTTGTTGCCTCTTCCCAAAAATCAGAATTTTGAATTGCAACTATTGCATCACTAAAAAATCTCTCCAATTCTGATACAGAAATGATTCCTCTAGCTAATTCAATTGCCTTTCTATCTGAAAAATGAGGATCGAGATAATAAGCACCTAACCGCCATAAATTACAGAACCCAAATTTTTCAAGGGTTTTTAAGAATTTAACTCTAATATTTCTTGTTGACTTTTTTAAATAATATGACAAAAGTAGTGGCTCAAACTGATCAAGTCCCATTCTATATAACCTCTCCAGTAATAATTTCTCTTCATCATCATAATCAGATGACAACATTGGGTTATGAATACTAAACCAGATTTCCACACTTTTCTTCAAGCTGGCTATATAATTATCAATATCCTGAATTGTTAATTTTTTATCATATAGAATCTTTAGGCTAAACTTATTCTCTAATAAAAACTTTGCATAATATTCTCTAAAAAACCATCGTGATCGCCTTCCCCCTCCCAGATATTCATCCAGGTCTAATTCTCCCCCGATAAAAATCATAAAATGATTCATCAGGAATAAATCGTCATGTAAAATATTATCCTTATTTTTTCCCAGATAATGATATACTGCTTTCCAGGTAGTATTAATTCTTTTTCTTAACTCTATTTTTTCATACTCTTCAGCATTAAACTTGGTAGACAAATAAATAAGTCTATTTTTTAGTAGTTCCAAATTTGACAATGGTTTTCCTCTATTGTTCATCGTCTCAAAGGCAATGAACACATCAATATCAGAGGTGATACTATAAATATTAAACAAGAGATTTTGAGTTACCTTTTTAAAAATTACCTCTATCTCTTCAAAACTTAATTCCTTCAAATTCTCAATGAAAAAATCTTTTGCGAAAAATAAATTATTGGTATAAATAGTCTCTTCTTTGGTATATCCATCCGTTGACTGTTCATTAAATACCCTGGTCTTTAAAAACTCATAACTTGGATTATCCTTTTCATACCCGAAAATGTAAGACCTGGAGATTCCTTTATCCTTAGAATCAAAAATATAGCGTTTCCTAATTTCATTAAGGGTTGAATAGTTCAAAGTTTGATTTTCATCAACTACTTCCGTAATTGCCTGAATCAAAATGATAATAGTAGATAATCGCTGCTGACCATCCACTACATAAAATGGTTCAAAACTTTTAGAAGTAATAACCCATTCATCATCCTGCCACTTAGTAAATGTATCTTTGGGAACTTTCTCCAGCGTCAATACACCTACATAATGGTTTTTCCCATCCTCTAACAATCTCACATCACTCCAAAATTCCTTTAATTGCTTTTTGGTCCACGCATATCCCCTCTGATAATCCGGTATTCTATAAATCTTTTCAGTAAATATTTTTGAAACTGATTGTAATTGATTGTCCATAAGTAGAATCGAAACTTTTTTACATTATTACTGTCATGATATTATTATAACATCGCTAGACTCATGTTAACAATTGATTAACAACCATTTCAAAAAAAAAGCAGGCCTTATGAGCCTGCTTCATATAATATTATTACATAAATAACATATCAACCCAATGCACAATTCCTTATCTGCCTTGGACTTACCTTTCCGTCAAATGCAGCTATCATCTTACCATCCTTCCCATAAATAGCAATAAATGGCACACCCGCCGTTTCATAATAATCAGCGAAAAAATTCGAATAATCCTTTCCCATTATCACATTCTTAAATTTATCCAATTTATACTCTTTATAAAACTTCTTCATATCCCCAAACTCAGATGTCGTCACAAAATAGAAATCGATATTCTTCATCTTATCCATATAATCAGCAATTTCCCTCGCTTGTGCCTTGGAGAACACACAATAAGTTCCAAAATAAACAAACACCGCAGGTCTACCACTTTTTATATGCTCTGTATTATAATAAGTAACACTATCAGATAGCAAAACAGTGTAATGAGGAATAGGCTTACCTTCTAATCCTGTTTTTTCAGGTACACGAGCATAGCATCCTGCTAGTAGGGCTGTCAACAACAACAGGCTAAAGTATTTCATATAATTAATTTTTGAAGTCGTGGGTTACAAAATGGAAACACATATGCAATCAAATGTAAAATTGTAACAGGGATTATTTCTTAGGAGGTCGGGGCAAAAAATAGGAGTAACAATACCGGGTGGCGAATTAAAAATATTAATGCAAAATGGAAATTCTGGGTATAGTTGCATAAGTAGAAAACATATTAAGATGCGTTTTTTTGACCTTCTGGGTACCAAATGTGGCGTATTACGATATGAGTATTAACTAAATTTTGGTTAATAACAGTTGCTGTTATTGCAACTTTTTTAATATTTTATAAAATAAAATCATGGAATATATTCTCACTCACAAAGAAACAGGGCAACAATTTTCAATAAATTTAGCTGATGGGGTATCTATTGACAATTTTAAAGAATTGATTAAGGGAGAGAAAGAAATTCTTACACTTTTTAACTTAGACGGAACGTATGCAGGTGTTTTCCCTCCTACATTTTTAGATGATTGTGATATTTCACTGCATGGCAAAAAGGCATCAGAAGGAACAACACTTGTATTACCAAGATCAGGGGAATTAGCAGAATTATTTATTGAGGTTGGTTCAATAATGCAAAAAGCGGCTGAAAATAAAGAAACGTTAATAGATGGTAACAAGATAATTATTAGAGACAAAAACGAGGAGGAGATTTATGATTTCGATTGGGATTATAATACTGTAAATTTTAAATACTTAGATTTTTTACGGGAAACAGGCCTTCCGTATTTAATTCTATCAAAGGAAGAATCTGAACTAATGATAAAAACGGTGCATGCAGCATATTACATCGCCGGCCAAAATGGTGAAATAAGTGATTTGTTTGAGAAGCACTATGACCGTTATTTCAGGAAAAAGAGATAGCGTTTATCATGATAGTTCCTTGAAATATTGATTTATAAAACTGAATACTTTGGGTATTTAAATACTAAATAGGTATTAACAGAAGGTAATAATGAATCTTAACACTAAAATTTACTTTTAAGAGAGAAGAAGTAAAAATGAATTTTGATAGTCTGCTAATAACAGAATTGGGTTTACTTTTCCAGACGGGAAGTGACTGATGCTGAACAAACAGCCAAAGAAAGTAAAAATATTGTCGAGCATTTAAAAAATGCTGGTAAATGGGTTTACTCCTTTGCTGAAAAAATAGGGGTAGGATTGGTAGTCCGTGTAATAGCTCAACACTTAGTATAACCGGTTATAACCTTTTCTATTACTGTTTTACAAATACTCACCCGTTTATTCTCCCCAGGCAGATACAACGTATCATAATACATTGTCCCCTTAGGAGCCGGTATTGATATATCCGGAATTGGAGGCTGCCCTTCATAACACCCTATGCATAAAATTAACAACAATGGAAAAATAAACTTTCTCATAAGTGAGTACATTTCGCGACCTTATTAAAATTATAAGCAAGCCGCATGTACTTACTTAGGAGAAAGCATTAAATAATTAGACCCACCGAAAAAAGTATTCCGTATTATTGCATATAGCATATTAAATAAAAACATGAAAAACATTAAATATTTAATAATATTCTGCTTGTGCTATTCTCCATTAAATATCAAAGCCCAAACGCAGTTCCCACTATATGAAAATGGCATAGTCCCCGGTGCTATCCTCACCAACATTTTAAATGACACCCTTCATGGCAAAAGCTGGCTTACCGGTAATGATACCACCATCATCAAAGCCCGGACCATCATGCCCACCTTGACCGTATTTCGCCCGGATGCAGGTAAGAACAACGGCATAGCTGTACTCATTTGTTCTGGCGGATCCTACCGGAACGTAGCAGATGTACAGGAAGGCATTCCCGCTGCCAAAAAACTATCTGAAAACGGGATTACCGCCTTTGTACTACATTATCGCGTTCCCAGGAGTGATCTAATGGAAAATAAAACAACCGGTCCTTTCCAGGATGTTCAAAAGGCACTACAATTCGTAAGAGAAAATGCTGAAAAATATCAGCTGGATAAAAATCGCATCGGTATCATGGGATTTTCCGCAGGTGGACACCTGGTATCATCCATCTGTACCCATCCTGGTGATATTTACATAAACAATCCAAAACATACCAACCTGAGACCTGATTTTATGGTACTTGTATACCCTGTTATTTCCTTTGCTGACAGTTTAACCCACCAACTATCCAGGCAAAATTTGATAGGTCCAGATATAACCCCTGAACTGGTTGCAAAATATAGCAACGAGCTACATGTAGATGCCAACACACCTCCCACTTACATTACCAGTGCTATTGACGATGATATTGTCAAAGTGCAAAACTCTTTATTATTTTATGCCGCACTCGAACAGGCTAAAGTACCGTCAAATATATTCCTGTACACTAAAGGAGGGCATGGCTTCGGCATCAACAATCACACAGCGGAACAACAATGGATTGATCCATGCCTGCAATGGATTATAAAAGGTACCTGGAAAATGGCTATTCAATAAGCCAGCTTAGCCTTCAAAAAGCTATTTACTTTCCGAAAAACAGCGGGCGTTGCTGATATAAAAGGCGCTTCTATGAATTTATAGGTCAGGGAACTTGCCAGCACTATCAAAATGGTCGTACACGTTATAAAAATCCAATAGTTTGAAGCACTTGCCATGGCAATCTCTCTTAATGATGGTAAACACCATAACCCGATAAATAAAAATATACCATGAATTAGATATATGCTATAAGAAATCTGCCCCAGTAAAAGTGACGGTTTTATACTTAATATACCAAATAAATCATTACCTGCTGCTATCGCAATAAAAGATAATGCAATACAAAGAAATGGTATTATGGAATAAGCATTGTCAAAAAAATAAATTGCAATAAAGAACAGAACAAGTATTAAAACCGACACATATTTAGTTTTTGCAACTTTTATCACGGATTCTCGCTGGCTAATATAAGAGGCAGCTATTCCACCCAAAAACGGGCACATCCTTCGAAGAATTCCAGCTGGATAATGTGTATAAATAACAAACAAAAAGACCAAAAGCCCCAGGATGCATAAAAAAAGAACAAAATAACTAACCTTCTTTCTAAAGATAAGCAACGCCCAAACAGGTAAACTAAGGTAGAACACCCACTCAAATGCTAAACTCCAAATAACCCTGGCAACAATAAACCTTGTCAATGGATACCCATTAATATCTTGTTGTCCAAAAAAGAACAATTCAACAAACCTTATTAACAAAATACCAAAAGGCTCATTCAATTTCCACCCAGTTTCTATCATCACTATTACCATGATCGTAACAGCCACACATACATACAACGGATAAATTCTTAAAACCCGGCCTATATACAATTTTAGCCAGTCTATTTCCCCCTTGCTGGTTCTTATTTTGGTAAAAAACAAGAATGCCGTTATCATAAAGAATAGACTCACGCTAGTAGGTCCTAAATGGTTATAAAATCTCGAAGGTGGATACGTCCATTTTGCCGTTATAAGGAACACATACCAGATCATAAAATGATGAAATACGACCCCTAAGGCCAAATACCCCCTTAAACCATCAATGGAGTTATAACTTCTATCTGGTAATTTTACTTTGATTATTTTATTAAATAAAAAAAGAGTAATGGCTGCAATGGTAATTACAACAAAAAAGAGGTAAACATTAAATATTCCCATTTTACAGAATTAATAGGTGTATGTGAAATACAATAACGTATAATTCTTTTCTCAATGCTACTTTTCCAAAGGATGCTTCTGATTGTCTTTTACATAAAGAAAATCAATAAAGAAAAGCATAAATACCAATTCAACCACAGTTATAAAAAGCTGGTATCTCAATAAACTAGCTGACGCAATAATAATAAACCCAAAATTCAACAACCACAATATACTTATCATCAGAATCCCCTTAAAATAAGGCGCCTTCATGCGCCTATATCCTTTCAATACATAAAAACCGATACCTGTAATAATGAAAATAAAATGAATCAACATATTGATTACCGGGTAAAATGTAAAAAGCGTCGTCCGAAATACTACATTTTTCCTGGGAGCTGTCAGAGAAATCTTTCCAAACCAATTCTTTGCTATCCCACCCAAAGTATCGGGTAAAAAGGTAAAAGGATTATAATCGTCATAATAAACTTCTGGATATGGTAACATGTATATCCATATGTTCGGTACTACAAAATTCTTAGCATATGTAAACGGGTAACTTTTTAGGATGAACTTGCCGTATTCATCATACAAAGGAGCCATTTTCGAAAAGTTTTTTATACTAAGAACATAAAATATTGAATCCATCCCTAACTTCTTCTCCTGGTAAGAGATCAAAGGAGAATTAAACATAAACATATAATAGCTGCCCCACGAAGGATCTGGAGTAAATAACGAAATTTGATACTTTTTGGTTTTATAAAACTGCCTCACTTCTTTATCCAGTTCCTTAAATTTTACAGGAACAGCCTTTTTTTCATTTTCAGGTACATGTTCATATACATACAAAGCATTACTCGCCACCTTCCAACTTTCAAATGGAGAAAACTGCCTCACACCATAAATACGCTCATTTAAATGTGTAGTATAAAGAATAAACCCACCCACCAATAAGAACTGAAAACAAATTCCAAATATCTTAACACCTAGCCTTAACTGGCTAAAAAATAATGCTACACAACCTATTATTGGATAATACATCGCACTATGGCGCATACTGAATGTAACAAACAATAAAAGCGCCTGTGTAATCACCATCCATACCTGCGGCCGGAAAATAATCCAAAACAAATTAATTATCCATACCAGGCTAAGTCCTAAAAACAATGCATCAGAAAGCACCAAATTGCAGGTATACAGATAAATAGGATTTAAAAAAATCAAGACAAACAATATATTGGAAGATAACCTGCTCAAATAGAAAAAATAACGCACTGAAAAGAAGAAAAATAAAAAGCATACCTCTAGTATAACAAACTGTAATATCAACAAGGCATTTACTGCATGTGTAAACATCCCAATCAACTTGATAAACTTTGAATACCCTATCGGCCAGGCACTCACGTCTTCATTAGACGTTGCACCCATAATATAATAATAGGAATCAAAAATAATATTAGGATTAGGATAAAAATATTTAAATAAGAACCAACTCACTATACATATTGCAATAGCTATCCATGCATACAATCTATTCACTGGATCTTTCAACACATAGGATATAAAGTCAGGTGTGGGGGATTGAACAAATGTTGGCATGTTTGGGAAATTTGGGATGAACTGTTGGGCTATCAAACACTTTCCTAAGATAAAAAAATTCCTTCAGATCCCGGATATTCAATTTATTTGACACCGCCATCATATTTCAGGGATAGTTATTTTATTTGTATTTCCTAATCCATTCGCCGGCAGGAACCATTGACGAGTTAACCTGGATAAAATTTGTAACCCATTCATTGCCCCTTTTAAAAGACATCCGTATGCAAGACCTTCTAAAAAGTATTGATGACGGCACTACTTTACAAACAAATACCAAAAAAGAGATTAAAAGGCTGTCTGTTATTATACCTGCATACAATGAAGAAAATACTATTCCCCAGATTTTGGATAAGATCAGGAATGTAAGACTCATTCATGACATTGAAAAAGAAATCATTATCATTAATGACTGTTCTATTGACAGCACTGAGAAAGTGATACAATCATATATGTCTGCATGTAATGACACAATTATTAAATACTTCGCCCAACCTGTCAATAGTGGAAAAGGCGCTGCTATTCATACTGGTATCATGCATGCCACTGGAGAATTTCTTTTAATCCAGGATGCGGACCTGGAATACGACCCCTATGAATACAATACTTTGCTCAAACCTATTGTACATGGTTTTGCAGATGTTGTATATGGCTCCCGCTTTATGGGTGGCAGTCCTCATCGTATTCTATTCTTCTGGCATACCATCGGGAATAAGGTGCTTACATTCCTTTCAAATATGTTTTCCAACCTGAATTTAACAGATATGGAAACAGGATACAAAGTATTCCGGACAAATATTATACAACAAATCCCACTACAAGAAAAACGTTTTGGTTTTGAGCCGGAAGTAACACTAAAAATTTCCAAAGTGCCCAGGATCCGGATTTACGAGGTAGGTATCTCTTATTATGGCCGAACCTACCAGGAGGGTAAAAAGATTAACTGGAAAGACGGTGTCAGAACTATTTACTGTATCCTTAAATACGGCATAGTGAGCAAATCAATCAAAAACCAAGCTATCCCTAAACAGGCATAAACATGGCAAGATCTACAATTGATGAAGTAGGAAAGTCTACGTTGGAACATCTCAGCATTGCTGACCGGTTAAACGATTGGATGTTTGAAACCATTCAACCCCATGTAAAGGGCCGTATCCTGGAAATAGGTAGCGGCATTGGAAATATCACTGCCTGCTTTATTAACCATGGCATTCCTCTTTGCGTGAGCGACTACAGCGATCACTATTGCAGCCTGTTAGATCAGAAATTTTTGAATGAACCACTTATTGAAGGCATCTTCCAAATCGATCTTGCTGATAAAGATTTTGAATCCCGGTATAGCTCATTAATTGGGCAGTTTGACAGCATTTTCGCACTGAATGTAGTAGAGCATATTGAGGATGACCATTTAGCTATCGCTAACTGTAAAAAAATGTTAGCCCCAGGGGGGCATCTTATTATCCTGGTTCCCGCCTGGCAATTATTATACAATGGATTTGATAAGGAACTGGAGCACTTCAGGCGTTATACCAAAAAGACCGTCACAAAACTATTCAGATCCCAGGGATTAGAAATCCTCAAAACCTGGTACTTTAACCTGGCAGGCATTTTAGGTTGGTTTGTTTCAGGAACTATCTTGCGAAAGAAAACCTTACCCGCCGGCCAACTTACGGTCTATAACAAATTGGTGCCGATCTTTAAAATTGCGGATCGTCTTACATTTAACCAGCTAGGCCTCTCAGTTATTATTGTTGGAAGAAAGAATGGGTAGGCGCTAGCACTTTCTTTAACATATTCATCATATAGACATTGATATCCCACTGACTATAGTCAAAGACCATATAAGGATATGGGCCGAATTCAGGTGTGATAGTTAATGTGGATTGATCACTATGTTTTCCTGCTATTTGCTTCCACCAGGCTAGATGTACCTGGACTGCCTGTTGCCACTTTTCCTGGCGGGGATCCGGAATCTGTGGTCCTTCCGGGAATCCTACTCTTGCATGAATATGTGCTGCCCTGTTAATAGCCAATTGCACTGTTTCCTCCTGGTCTTCCAGGTAGGATTCTGCTACAGCCACCCAATGAGAAATGTCAAATGTGAGCCTTAAATCAGGGTTAGCTAACAGGTAATTTTTAGTTATATGAGCCGCAAAACTGAATTTGCCACGATGCATCTCGTGCACCACATCATCACCGGCTAACTTAATAAGCGCATTATTCTCCTCCATAGAAAAAATGTCCCTACCTGTCTGGGAGTTTATTTTAACAGAAGGATATTGCCGTATTCTCTCCAGCCAGGTTCCATATTGATCATAATGCGCATTAAAATCTGGAGTACTGGTATCAAAATGTTGTGGGAGCATTTTTAAGGCATACCTTTCTGCCAACTCCCATACTTCATCCAATACCTGGTCAGGAGTGTTTGCTGTAATAGCATACTCAATACCATCATAACCCGCTGCCTTTACATTGTTCATAAAAGCCTCCCAGGTGAAGTGTTCACTCCCCCACCGCGGACAAAAAAATTGCAATTTCACGATATGGTAGTTTTGATGATGAGTTTTTCCGGTCTTAAATAAGGCCGGTTCATATCCACGGTTCCTTTATATGCATAAGGATCTTTCCCTGCCACTAAAACAATATCCCTTAAATCTTCAGTAGCCGGTAAGTGACCATCCTGGTCCCAGGGTAACATAGAATCAGCGCTCATGTAATGATTCACCAGGGCGGTTCTAAAACAATCCTTCGTCTTGTTCCTACGAGAGCTATGCAAGGTATAACCATGGAAAAATACCACGGAACCTGATTTTACTTCTACAGGTATGGCATCTTTTGCAAAAGGCGTCACATCAATGGTATCCACATCTGCATATTCAGAGCTATTATTCTCCACCCGCCTCATCATATACTTTGGTTTTCCTGGAATAATCCATAGACAACCATTTTCAACAGTCGCATCGTCTATGGCAATCCAAACTCCTGTCAGGGACCTATCCCTGGTAGGAATATAAAACTCATCCTGGTGCCATGACTGGCCTGCCTTACCTGGTCCCTTCACAAAAAGCATAGACTGCATACATTTTACATCAGGACCTATTATTTGCGTTAATACATCCACTACTCCCCTATGAAAGAGTGCTTTATGAATTACAGGCGAAATCTTATGGGGAAAGTGGATCGCTACATACTTCTTCAATACCTCCTGGTCGCTTATATCACTATCCATTTCAATCATTCCTTCTACCTGCCCCCTTTTACCACTGAAAATATTTGCAGTTTCTTCTCTGAGTGCAGCGATTTCATCAGCGCTAAATAAATCTGGCACAACAAGAAAACCTGTTTCCTGGTAAGCTTGTATATATGTCAAGGTACTCATATAAATAAAGTTTCAATTTCTTCTAATGATTTCCCTTTCGTTTCAGGGATACTTGTAATCACAAATACAAATGCTATAACACAGCACAATGCATAAATACCCAGGGTAAGCGAGGTACTGAAATATGCCGTCATTACGGGAAAACTATAACTAATCAAAAAGTCAGATAACCAAAGTGCGAAGGTGGATATGGACATCGCCAACGCCCGGATATTATTGGGGAAGATCTCTGAAAGATACACCCAGGTCACCGCTCCTAAAGTGCAACCAAAGCTTGCAACATATACCAATACAGAAACCAGGATAAGATAATACTTATAAAACTGGAAGTAAAAACATATGGATACTACAATTAAAGAAAGCCCCATTAAGATACTTCCATTCAATAAGAAACGTTTACGTCCTACCTTATCAACCAATCCAATGGCAATAAATGTAGACAAAACATTTACAATCCCAATAATAATTGTATATAATAATGAATCATTATTACCTAACCCTGTTTGATTGAAAATAACGGGGGCATAATATAAGATCGCATTAATACCCGTTACCTGTTGAAATACGGCAAGCAAAATGCCCGCTATCATCACCTTCACATATCTTTTCTCAAACAAACGAACAAAAGAGCTCTTTTCATTTTCTCGGAAACTTTCTTTTATCTGTTGTAGCTCCTGTTGTAATTGATCTGTATAGGTAATCTTTTGAAGAATCTGCATGGCCTGGGACATCCGCTCTTTTCCAACCAACCACCTTGGAGTTTCTGGCACGAGTAACAATAAACACAAAAATATAAATGAGGGTACCACCTGCGATCCGAACATCCAGCGCCAGTTATTCTCACCTATATTATTCAATGCATAATTTGTAAAATAAGCCAGTAAAATCCCTGTTACAATAGCCAGCTGATACAATGCCACCAACTTGCCTCGCTTATCTGCAGGAGCGATTTCTGCAATATACATGGGCGAAACCATTGCAGCTGCTCCTACCCCTAATCCGCCTATAATCCTGAATAGAATAAAACTAAAAAGCTTGTGAGAAAGCGCGGCCCCTGCACCTGATAAAGCAAATAACAAAGCACATACAATGAGTGCCATCCGCCTTCCATATTGATCTGCCAAATATCCGGCAGATAAAGATCCTATCGCACATCCCACCAACCCGGAGCTCACAGCCCATCCTAATGTAACGGCATTCAGCTTAAAGTAATCCTGGATATATGGGATAGCACCTGAAATAATAGCTGTATCAAAACCAAACAGTAGACCGCCAAGGGCTGCTGTTATACTTATAAGTACAACAAAACGACTATTCATAAATTGAAGGTAGGCTCTTGCCCCTCCTTCGAATACTACTTTATTATTGAAAACATAAACAATATTAAATGTGAGTATTCCAGGAACTACGCCTTCTCCTATTTTATACCTGGCATAAATAAATTAATTTAAACACATCTATAGGAATTACGCACAATCTCTAGCGAAATTTTCGACAGGCAATTTCATAGCAGTATATCTTCCTAAATTGCTAATAATGACCCTACCATTGTCCATTACAACCCTCATAGGGCAGCCCATTTTGTTTTCCCCAGGCCTGCCAGACAACTTTGCGAGCTACCGCTTAGAAGGAGCTAAATCTTTTTATGCACATAGTGAAAATTTTGGTGATCTACTTTACCAACAAATTGCCCATAATGGTTTTACTGCATGGATTAGTCACTTTATATTAACCAAACCAGCTGACTTTAAGATAACAGCCAATGTGAACGATCTATTGATGCATTATACCATTAAAGGCTCTATGTGTTATATGATAGATAACAAAGAGAGTATTACCAGCGAGCACCAGTTAAACATTGTTGTGTCGCGGCGGTTGAAACATATTATTCGATTTAAAAGCGCAGGTGTTTACACTGCCATTAATATACACATCCCCATCACTGCACTACAAGAATTTGCAGACAGTTTCCCTGTAGTGAAATTATTCCTTGAAAAAATAAACATCGGCGATGCAGTGACCCTATTAGAGCACAATATGGTGGCACATGAGCGGCTTAGAGGAATTGTACAAGACATCACAGAGCGAAAACTGCTGAGTGCTGCCGGTGAAAAATACAGGGAACAAAAAACTGGTGAATTGATCATTGAATCCTTAGATATGCTATCACGTTACCTTACCGATGCCAGTGGCCTTAGCGCCGCAGATCATGAAAGAGGAGAACGGACAGAAGTCCATTTGTTAAAGCATTTAAATATGCCATCTCCTCCAACTTTACGACAATTAGCGAAATTTGCAGGTACCAATGAGAAGAAACTGGAAGACATCTTCAAGACAAGACATGGAGTAACGGTGTACGACTTCTTCCAGAATGCGCGCATGCGTATCATCTATCGCAAATTGACAGAGAGCGATATTCCTTTGCAAGACCTGGCTGATGAATTTGGTTATACAGATTATTCTAGTTTCTCATATGCAGTAAAAAAAAGATTCAGTTACAGCCCGCGGGAATTGAGAAAAAAGAACCTGGCCTAAGTTTGGAATTGCTTCCTCTCCAAACTATTTCCAAATAAGCCTAACACGATGAAGGCAGACTGCATTTATCTTTGCTCTACAAAGAGAACAGAATGAATTCTATTTGTTTTCATTTGAAAATACTACAAGAACATTTAATGGTATATTGAGGAAAACTACCGTCCTGGCTGTCTAGCCGGGACGTTTAATTTCACCAAATCACATTATTATTATCCTTATAAAACTTATATAAATCATGATTCAACGAAATGCCAATTTTGGGGATCGAACCTATTTTGTGCTGATTTCATTTTTCATATTGACACTGGAAGTATTCATTTTAAAATTTATTTATCCATATCCCTCTTTCCTTTTTGACTCCTATTTTTATTTAAACAACGCTATTTCAAATGGGGGTAACTGCGTCTGGCCTCCAGGCTATTCTTGGTTCATTCGTATCTGTGGGTTAATTACCCACAATGACCTATTTCTATTAATGATGCAATATTATGCATATGGAGCAGGAGCACTTTATTTCTACTTTACTTTACAAAAATTCCTGTCGCTAAGCAAATTCGTTAAGGGATTCATCTATGTACTATTATTTATTAATCCTGTACATTTATATCTTACCAATTTTATTGCAAGCGATATTCTTTTCCTGGGTTTAACCTTTATATGGTTTGCCCAATTAACAAGACTACTATTTAAGGTAGACTTAAATTTACTAATAGCACACACTATTATTATCATACTATGCTTATCTGTTAGAAACCAGGCAATGTTATATCCAATATTTAGCATAGGATCCATAATATTTTTCAAAACACCCATCAAACAAAAACTAATTGGCATTCCAATAATTATTTTGGCTGTCTTTACCTACATTCAATTCATTTCCTACCAAACCGAAAAAGCAATAGGTTTTAGGAAATATAATATTACGAGTGGATGGCAGCTGGCTAATAATATGCTCTTAGCATATACACTTGCACCCATTAAAAAGGAAGTCAATTACCCTCCTGGATTTAAACCACTAAATAATTACGTCAATAAATTCCCGCTCACATTAAAAGGGAAGACAAAAATTTTCAATACCCCTATGATGGCGGGGATTTTTATATTAAATTATAGCTTCTCTCCATTAGCTCAATATGCAGTTGACCACAATCCATCCGACTTACATAGCATGTCACCGTATAAATATATAGGCATAGGAAAAGCGAACGTAGATGATCTATATAAATCTTATGCAGTATATCTTATAAAAAATTATCCAGGAATTTATCTCAACTATTACCTAATACCTAATATTTGTCAATTCCTTTGTCCAAACGTTGAATGCCTGAATAAATATAATGTTGAGACGAATGTAATTAACGGAGAAGCAAAAGTATGGTTTGGTTACCTGAATGATTATATACAATACCCCAATATCAAACCCGAACATGCATTTAACAATTTTGACATATTATTCTTTATTTCAGGTATAATATTCATCTTATTGGTAATATTCTATTATGCTAGAAAAGACTTAATTAAACAGGACCCGGCGTTTTCTAAAGTTCTCCCACTAATCATATTCTTCCTGGCATTAAATTTTGCCTTTATGGTGCTGGCAGCACCGGTCGTGTTGAGGTATCTATTATTAAATCAATTCTTTTTCTTTACATGCGCTGCAATAATAACACAAGCAATATGCAACCGGAAGAATCGAAATGAACCCTTAAATTAAAAATATCACATGCTGAATGTTACTATTCACTCCCTATTGCAAATTTAATATCACTGATTAAGCGTTTTCTTCCCTGTCATCATTAAAAGACAAATTTCCCATTCTATGTTTCCCCTTAGGTTTATGTGTAAATTCCCACTCTTTTCCCAAAAGAAAAGAGTGGGAGCACAAGCCTTTATTTTATAAGGCAGATGCTATCCGGGGAGAAATGTCTGGTTTTTCTTCCTTTGGAGAAGGCACAAAGCTCTCACGAATAACATATCCCATTAAAATGCAGGCAAAAGTCAGGGTAAATATAAATGGGAAGACCTGGTAACGAAGCACAATAGGAGATGCGAGAACACTGAAGCCTAAATTAGCGAACCACACCAACAACAAAACATACAGCACCTTTTTTTGGAATCCCGTCATTTTCTTAAACCCGCCTATAAAAGCAAATCCAATAAACCCCGTTATAAATAATACATTTAGCAAGGCTAAAATAATTGGAAAGGCAGCCGTCACCACTATTTTCTTATCCTTTGTGGGCCCATGGACTTTGCTGGTTTTATATTTAAACCAGATCAACGCACCTGCATCAACAGAATCCTTCCCCATATTATACATTCCTAAAAACTCAGGAGGAGGGGCATAATAGCTAATTAAGTTGGGCCATATATAATAACGAGCATATTCCACTGGGTACTGCCTGATCAACCAACTACCATAAGCACCATATAACGGCGACATGCTTACCCATCGCTTTAGATAAGGAGTGGTGCTATCCTTTTCCCACCTTTTAATTAATTGCTTTTTTAACGGTGCCCCATCTCCCCATAAATAATAAAACCCCAGGTTATTATCCGGCCTGTTCTGTATTTTAACATGGGAAAGAGAATCAATATGGTGGGTAACAATAGCATGCAGGTTCCTGAATCCAGGAGGCACCTTTTCCTTTACCTTTGGGGATACATGAGAATACATATATAATGCATTACTGCCTATCTGCCACCCTCCGAATGGAGAAAACGTTAGGTTATTCGTCTTGATCTTAAAAGTATAAGTTGTATATCCAATAAAAAGAAGTACAGGTAATATCCCCAACCCAATCCATGTCAATTTTGTTTTCAAATTGACCTTATTCCCGAAAATAATTACCAATAAACTAAACAGGGGATAATAGAGGGCATTGTATCGCACAGAAAATACAAAAAATAAAATAAGGCCGTGGACTAACAACAGATCCTTTCCAGGCGCATACATTATCCATAATAAGGTCGTTAGCCACAGCAAACTAAAAGTAGCAAAAACGGCATCGCTTGATACAAAATGGCAAACATACAACCATAAAGGATTGATCAATAACAAACCGTATAAAATTCTAATTGTCCACTTTCCCGGATCAATCAAATACCTGATCGTCAGCACAAAAAACAGGATACTTCCTTGTAATAATAAGTATTGTACAAAAAACAAACCTTGCCCGGAATGATTAAACACACTCAAGAACCGCAAAAATTTGGAGTACCCAACCGGCCATATGTTTACATTTAAATTTTGGTACGCGGCTTCTAAATATGAGTAAGAATCCGGCAGAAAATTGGGGAAAGGATAAATATTCCTAAAAACCTCAAACAACAATAAACTCACTATTATAGATAAGATGATCATTACACGATTTTCTCTATCCTGCCATATCCATAATTTGAATGCTTGTGGTAAAACGTGTTTATCAAAAATCATTACTTGGTTAACATTAGGGGTGAATAAAGGGGGTTCATTATTTAGCATTTGCCGATTTCACTAAATATTCTAATAACAAAAGACTAAATGTGGAATATATTACAATGGGGAACAACTGGAATCGCAATGCGATGGCTGCTGCAAAAATACTAAAACTAAAATTTATAAACCATAGCCCAGCTACTAAAAGAATACCAATCGCTAATAACGGATTTCTTTTAGTTCCTCCCAATACAATAAATCCAATTACCCCTAGCACAAACACTACATTCAAAATTGCTGCTGTAACAGGGAAGAAATCGAGCGCCTTTACTTTTAAATCTTTAAAAATTGTACGCACCTTTAAACTATTATACCCAAACCACATTTGTGCTATTGGCGCAACACTATCTACTCCTCCATTATAACTATCTAAGAATTCTACCGGGGGCACATAATATTTAATCGCATTAGGCGCAATAAAATAAGTAACGAACTCCTTGGGATATTGCTTAATCAGGTATTCTCCATAATCTGCATACAATGGTGCTACTGTAGCCCAACGTTTCAGGTTATTAGTACTGGTATCATTTTTAAATTGTTCCCGCATGTATTTCCGTAAAGGAGACCTGGCATCCCACATGTACCATGTATTCGCCTGTACCTGTTCCCAGGGATTGCTTTTTGCGTCCACATTAAAGTAGTTCCTCACCATTTCATCCAGGGCCTTAAAACGTTCAGGTAAAGGCTTACTTGACTTATCTTTTACATACCTGTATGCATACAATGCATTGTTAGCCATTTGCCATCCACTAAATGGAGAAAACTGGCGGATTCCGGTCAGACGACCATATTGGTTGCCTGTATGATAAATAAATCCTGCTATTACCAAAAAACTGGCAACTATACCTATCAACTTCATTTTAAGACTTTGCCTGGAAATGATAAATGCAAGTGTTGAAATGAAAGGGTAAAACAATGCATTATACCTTACAGTAAAAGCCAACAATAACAATAAGGTATGCAGCACTATCAAGTTCCTATTAGGTCGTTGGATAATCCATAACAAAGATGTAAACCAATATAAACTAAGCGAAATAAATAAAGCATCACTGGATATATAATTACCCAAATACAACCATACAGGATTTCCTATTAGAAAAATAAATAGGAGGGCATTGACTAATTTTCCAGGTTGAAAGAAATATCGAATAGTAAAGAAGAGATATAATGCACTTCCCTGAAGTAATAAATATTGAAAACAAACAAGTGCAGTATCAGAGTGAGTAAAAGTGCTAAAAATCCGAAGGAACTTTGAATAACCAATCGGGTAGGTATTTATGTTCAAATTTAAATAAGCCGATTCCAGGTAGACATACGAGTCCCCATCAATAAAGCCGGCATAAGGATACATTATTTTGAAAACAATAAATTGTAGCAAAATAGCTAATCCTGCCATCCATAATAATATGCTATTGGGCTTCCATCTGAATAAATAATCATTAAAAGAAGTTGGGATTGCCAATTGCGCTGCAGGCGGATTTCCTACAACAGCTTCAGGTGCTTCAGGTGCTGTCTTCTTTTCCTCATGATATTCCTGCTCAGTATTAATAGCCCAGATATTATCTTTTGCCGTCACCCCTGCTATTATATTATCCACCGCCAACATCGCGGTTAGCATAGAATGATCTGCATTAATATACTTATGCATACCATTTCTACCTACCAGGAATAAATTCTCTAAGGAATCAGTATACTCTCTTACCTGGTCAAATTGAGCATAGGCACCAAAATAAGCTGGATATGTCTTTTCTACTCTTAGCACTGTATTATCCAACACATTTGCCTCTGCGGCCAGGCCTATTTTTTGTAATTCCTCAATTGCCAGCTCTTTTATTTTGTCATCTGGCAGATTCCAGAAAGCATCTGTTTCATTACAGAAAAATTCCATCCCCACCCAAATGGTATTTGGATCATTTACCAGGTACGGACTCCAGTTATTGAAAATTTGTAATCTTCCTACGGTTACTTCCTTTTCCTGGATATATATCCAGGTATCTTCCAAAGTTAATGGCTTCCACTCCCCCGTATCCTTATCCTCATAAGAAAGCCGGCGAAGTAAAATCCCCACAGTAATAAAATCCCTATATTGAAGACCTGCAGCAATAGTACTTACATGCTCAGGCACTGTACCTTCAATACCTGCAATCAGTTCTCTTACCGGCATGGTGCTGAAAAAGTAATCCCCTTCAATATAATCCTCCATGCCAGTATGATGATCTAAAATGGTAATTCCTATCACTTTACCATCCTTTACATGAACTCGCCTCACATCGTGTTCCATATAAATTATTCCGCCCATTTCCTCCACTTGCCTGGCTACCTCTTCCCATAGTTGGCCTGGCCCATACTTAGGATATAAAAACTGCTCTATCAGGCTGGTTTCTGTATCCTTCTGTGCGATATCACCACTATGCCTGTTTTTACGCTTAGTAGCCTCCTGGATAGCATGTTGCAATGCTTTACGGATACTCACTCCTTTTATACGTTGGGCTCCCCATTCTGCTGGTATTTCATTACAAGGCACTCCCCACACCTTCTCCGTATAATCTTTAAAGAAAAGATGATATAGCGTCTGGCCAAACCGATTAATCATAAAGTCTTCTAAACTATTTTCCGGCTTTCGTGGGAATAACTGTGCTTTTAGATAGGAGAATAAAATGGCAATTGTACGCCCAATTCCTAATTTCCATAATGTTTCAATAGACAAAGTAATAGGATAAGTAAAAAACTGTCGCAAAAAATAAATCCTGGAAAGTCTTTTCCTGATTAGCATTACTTTATCATCGTTCACCTTTGCCACTTTATGTGGAGTAGAGGTCCTGGCATCAACCTCCCTGGACTTATTTTGATAATTAATTGTAAAAGTAGCGCCTGCCGTTTCCTGAACAGGTAAAATATTCATCCACCAATCCATTACCCTATCGGATTTCGAGAAGAACCGGTGTCCACCAATATCCATCCGGTTACCTTTATAATTGATTGTCTTTGAGATACCTCCAATGTCCTTACTTTTTTCAAATATAATTGGGATTATACCTGATCGCTTTAATAACTCATATGCTGCAGTCAATCCTGCCGGTCCGGCACCGATGATAATCGCTTTTTTTTTCGTGGTATCCATGTGGCATTGGTCCTTTTGGGTCAAACAGGGGTATTTCAGCAAATTTTGTAGGCAAGAAATTAATTGCTGATACCTACTAAGATAAAAATGCAGCCTGTTTATCTACTTAGGACGGAAGGAAATTTATTTGGAGGTCCATCCCATTATTCATGATTCATGTTACAAAATTGGTACTTGCGCAATTTTCTTAATTCACGGTCAGCGTGTTCATGCAAACAAACAATTTATAATATGAAAAGATTGAAAAAGACGCTTGCAATAGCGATCTTATGTGTTCCTATGGCACATTCCATTGCTCAAACAAAACCGGATTGGGAAATGCAGCCAGTAGGCATTAAAACCCGTTGGGCAAAAGATGTTCACCCAGGGCAAGTGCTTCCAGAATATCCGCGCCCCCAGATGGTAAGAAATCAATGGGAAAACCTCAATGGCCTCTGGGAATACGCAATCACTACTAAAGAACAAGAGACTACACCTAACACTTTTGAGGGAAAAATCTTAGTTCCCTTTCCAATAGAATCAGCCCTTTCTGGTGTAAAGAAGCCGTTATTGCCTACTCAGCGTCTTTGGTATAAACGCACATTTACCAAACCCAATACCCAAAATGGCAAACGGGTATTATTGAATTTTGGAGCTGTAGACTGGCAGGCCACCGTTTTTGTAAATGGAAAGAAAATAGGCAGTCACACCGGCGGTTATCAGAACTTTTCATTCGATATTACAGATGCTTTAAAGTCAGGCACAAACGAACTTATTGTAAGTGTATATGACCCAACCGACCAGGGACCTAATCCAAGGGGTAAGCAGACCTTAAATCCTCAAAATATCATGTATACGGCTTCCAGTGGTATCTGGCAAACTGTATGGATGGAAACAGTACCTACAGCCTATATCACTAACATTTACATGACTCCTTCTGTAGATAGCGGCTTTCTTCGTTTAGCAGTAAATAGCTCTGACAATAATAAGAAATATACAATCGAAGCCATTGCTTCTAATGGTAGCACTATAAAAGGAAAACCAGGAGAACAACTGCTTCTTCCTGTCAGCAATGCCAGGTTATGGAGTCCTGATGATCCATATTTATACAATTTGAGTGTAAGATTACTCTCTAATGGTAAAATCATTGATACGATCGGTAGTTATTTTGGTATGAGAAAAATTGAAGTAAGGAAAGATGATCAAGGTATTGAAAGGCTTTTCTTAAATAATAAATATACTTATCATCTAGGCGTATTGGACCAGGGATTTTGGCCTGAAGGATTATATACAGCTCCGACTGACTCTGCTTTGCAATTTGATATCATGGCCATTCGTAATATGGGTTTCAATACCATACGAAAACATATTAAAATAGAACCGGCCAGATGGTATTACCATGCAGATAAAATGGGTATCCTGGTATGGCAGGATATGGTCACCTGTGGAGGTGGTGATATTATTGCACATGAGGAATTTGAGAAAGAAAATAAAGAAAATATAGCTCAATTGCATAACTATCCTAGTATTGTGATTTGGGTATTATTCAATGAAGGCTGGGCAAGGTATGATCAACAACGCCTTACTGAATGGCTTAAACATGCAGACCCATCAAGAGTAGTAGATGGCCATACTGGTGAAAATTATGATGATCACTCCCCTAAAAATCTAAATCACAAATGGGCAAGTAGCGATCTAACTGATATTCACGACTATCCAGGCCCAGGAATCGCCCCATACATTCCAGGTAAAGCCAGGGTATTAGGAGAATGGGGTGGCGTACGTGTACCAACACCGAACCACCAATGGAACGATGCTAATGGCTGGGGTTACATCCAGGTTCCTGCAAGTGAATTCTCCAGGAAATATGCTTTTATGATAAAGCATTTAAAAGTATATGAAGAAGAAGGATTATCAGGTTCCATTTATACTGAGCCATTTGATGTAGAAACTGAGGAGAATGGATTAATGACTTATGATAGGGAGGTAATCAAAATGCCGGCAGAATCTTTAAGAAAAATTCATGCAGCACTAGTTCCACATGCGGAAAGTTACGCAGCCGTAAAAGGAGTATTTAAAGCGCAACTGACGGATACAGCCGATCCAATTCGTCATTATAATGCATTACTACAAGAATATAAAAATGGTCGAAAAGATTCTGCTTTTCTTTATAATCTAGCATTAATGGCCGATCGTATGGATGATAAAACCAATGCTGCAGTGGTTAGTAATGATTATATAAATAATTCTATTTCTTCTCATTACAATAGGACCAATATTAAATTCATCGAACAGTTTACAAAAAAAACAAATGATCCAGGATTTAAAATTTTAATTACCTCTCCAGAAATGTCAGATAAAATTCTTGGTCAAAACGCAGCCGAAAACAAGATTATGTCAATTATTTATTCGGAAGAAATTGATAAATATGTGAAAGATAAAAATTCTAATCCCAATTGGAATGACTTGGAGAAAAACGTAGTAGGCAAATATGGGGCATTAGGTGAAGAAATATTTTTGAGAGCAAAAGCGCTGTTTTACTTTAATCGTAAAAATTGGGAATCATTTGCAAATAACTATAATCTTTATTTCAATAAATATCCACAAAGGATCTCCACTTATGAATTAAATGAGTTCGCGTGGAAATTATTTGAAAACATTGAGGATAATAAAATATTATCTCAAGCGCTAAATTGGAGCAAATCTTCATTGACACAAGGAGAAAGTCCATACTATTTGGACACTTATGCAAATCTGCTATATAAACTAGGAGAAAAAGATGAAGCTATCAAAATAGAAGAAAAAGCTATTAATATTGCTAACAAAGACACAAAGCCTTCTTTTTTAGCTACATTGGATAAAATGAAAAAGGAGAAATAATTTTGAAGCAATCGTTTTCATTGAAGAGAAAAAATGAATAAATGCATTACCACTAATTTTCTTCGTAAAAAAGACAGCTGTTAATATTCAGCTGTCTTTTTTACGAAGAAAATTAGTCATATCGATATTGAATTCCAAACTATATATTAGAAATAAGTATTTACAATGATTATTTTTCGCTTCATTATTTGAAATACTTACTAGGAAGAAACTATTGGTTCTTTCATTCAAAGAGTAAAAGATAATATCAATTCATCGGGTTCTTCTTCAACTGGTACTATTAAGTAGAAATGAGTGTTGCTGATAACAGCATTAAGGTAAAGGAAATGCCTACCTATTATTCTAGAAAAGAGGGGGGGCCAGAAGTGAGTATTTCGCACCAAATCCAGCCACTTAATTCACATAAACCAGCCAATTATTCCGCGTGAAACCCAGCCAATTATTCCTAAAATAATTAGCAATATTCTCCTTTTCATTTTAAACCCAGCCAAAGTTTTCATTTGTTAACCAGCCAAATATTTCACGGCAAAACCAGCCAATTTTTTCATATAGTATCCAGCCAAAGTTTTATGGAGTTGATAATGAGGGCATAACAATCTGTAAAGATTGATTATTGGAATATTACTTATCCGATATATTAATTCGTTGATTATTAATTTATTGTCAACGAGTGATATGCCTAACAAATTCATCAACATGCTAATAGTAAGAAGGCTGATTCAGTTATTACAAAGGGAATTCTCAATGCGAAACATTGCCATTGAGCTTGAATTGAACAGGGAAACAGTATCTGTTTATGATAAAAGAATTAAGGCCACAGGCAAAAATCACGATGAATTACTAGAATTGAATGATGAAGAATTAGCTGCTGTTCTTCAACCCAGGCAAGCTTCGGAAGAAGATCCGAGACTTACTGATTTTATGGCCCGGAAGGAATATTTTCTAAATGAATTAGGCAAGAGAGGTGTTACCAGGAAGTTGCTTTTGAAGGAATACAGGAAATATATCCGGATTGCTATGGTTATACCAGGTTTTGTGGTTTACTGGATGAACAGCTAGCCCTTAAAGGTGTTAGCATGCATCATGAACACAAAGCAGGAGAGATTATTCAAATTGATTTTGCTGGTGATAAGATGTCTTATGTAGAACCTGAAACAGGGGAGATAATCGAGTGCGTGATATTTGTAGCTGTCTTACCATTTAGCGGGTATACCTATGTAATGGCTCTTGCAGATGCGACATTGCCACAGTTAGTGAAGGCATTGAATAATTGTCTGCTATATTTTAGTGGTGTAAGTGTTTACATTAAATGCGATAACATGAAGCAGGCGGTCATAAAATCCTGCCTCTATGAACCGACACTGAATGAAATATTAGAACAATGGTCAGTTTATAACGGTACTGCCCTGCTTACAGCGAGAGTGAGAAAGCCAAAAGATAAACCGCATGTTGAACAGGGAGTACATCTTTCCTATCAACGCATTTTTGCACCGTTGCGCAATGAGGTGTTTCTTAGCCTGAATGAACTCAATGAAGCGATCTGGCGTGAGCTGGAAAATCACAATCATGAACCTTTTCAGAAAAAGAGATTTACACGGTATGAACGGTTTATCGACGGCGAAAAATCTAAGCTGGCACCCTTACCACAATTCCCTTTTGTAATAAAGCATAGACAACAAAACTTGTTGCCCACAATTACCACTTTCATCTAACTGAAGATAATCATTACTACAGTGTACCATACCGGCTTGTAGGATTTAAGCTGACTGCTATTTATGACACAACAACTGTCGAAATCTATAATGGATCGGAGAGAGTTGCTACGCACAGCAGGAGTCCTGTTGCAGAGGGATACACTACAGAAACCTCACACATGCCATCTAATCACCAGGCTTTTAAAAAGCAGAAAGGATGGGACAGTACCTATTTTTTACAGGAAGCAGGCAAAATTGGCTCTCATGTACATGCCTATATGGAGGCATTATTAAAGTCCAGGCCGCAGGAACAGCAGGCATATAATGCATGCAGGGGGTTGCTGAGTTTAGCGTCTAAGAAGCAAATTGGTCCGCAAAGGTTAGAGAATGCCTGCCTTCGTGCGTTAAATGCAGGTATTGTATCGTACCGGACAATAAAAAATATGCTAGCCAATAACATGGAAAAAGAAGAGTCGGGAGTAAAATCCAAACTGCCTTCGCACAAAAATCTCAGAGGTCCGGAGGAATACAAATAGTTCGTTTTATCACTCTAAAAACAAAATACATGGAACAAAATAAAGTCATTCGTATTAACATCCCAGGCAGCAGTAGCAACCCTCAAAGCGTCACATTAGTGGCAAATTTTGACACTGATAACGATCTGCATGAGGAAATGTTTAACCATATTGAATCCGCTGCAGCTTGCGCACCATCAAGCATACAGGAGTTTTTCATTTTATTAAATGACTACATCAAAAATCACATTTAAAACAGCTTCTTAAAATCAAACACATGAATACACAGCACACTTACGAGAAATTGATCTCACTAAAATTACATGGCATGGCAGGTCGATACAAAGCCATAATGGACGCCCCGATCCACCAACAACCCGAAATGCATAGTCTACTTGCATTATTGACAGAAGCGGAGGAAGAGTATCGGGTTCAAAACCGAAGTGACCGATATCTCAGGCAATCACGTTTAAGATATGATGCAGTCATAGAACAAGTCAATTGCTCTATAGATCGTGGGTTAAGTAAAGAAGCCTTCCTGAAATTATGTGACAATAGCTATATTAAAAAAGGGCAAAACATACTGATATCAGGGTCGACGGGTTGTGGAAAATCATTTTTGGCTTGCTCTCTGGGTAGACTCGCCTGCGATCATGGATACCCTTGCAGTTTTTTCCCGGTTAACAGGCTGATGGATGAACTGGCAGCCGCCAGACTGGATGGATCATACCGAAAAGTATTGAAGAAGATTGAAAGGACACCACTAATTGTACTCGATGATCTGGGATTAAAAACGTTAGACTTAAATAGTAGTCTGGCTCTTATAGAAATATTGGACGATAGATACAAAAGAGGAGCCGTGATTGTAACCTCTCAACTGCCAGTGGACAAATGGTATGAACTGTTTGACGAGGCTACACATGCAGATGCCTTTATGGATCGCCTAACTGCAAATTCACATAAAATCGATCTAAAAGGCGGATCTTTGAGAAAAGGTTAATTTAGTTAAATTTGACCGTGCAAATCAGTTCTTTATAAGATTGTTATGCCTTTAGGATGATCGTTGAGATGCTATATAACTCTTTAAATAGCTAGGGGATAAAGTGAATCCAGGGCAGGATTGAAAAATGAAATCCACGAATAATTTGCTAATTATTTTAGCTCACCTGGCTGGGTTTCACGCGAAATAATTGGATGGTTGAAGTGTGAGACGGTGGCTGGATTTATGTGAAATACTCAAGAAGTAATAAATAAATACAATACCCCTCATTCCTACCCTGATAATAAACCACCTGTATAAGTTATTAATGATTGGATAATTAAAAAGAAAATTCAATAGCGTGATGAAGAACAGTATCATGGTAATCTTAGCAGATTTTCACACTTAGATAATGATAAAAAATTGGAGAGAGCAAGTTAGGCAATCGTCACCAAGATTTTCCATCATGGTTTTGTAAGAAAAAGATTTTATTCAAAAGAGATTCCACAATTGATTAATGATTTAAGTAGTCAATTTACTAATTTTTTCATTCAACAAAACAGCTAGCATATAAACGTTAAATTTAGCTACTATTATAATAATAAGTTAACGAATGAAACTTCCAGTACACTGTAGATTCTGGAGGATGTTGACCCACTTCTCTGAATTATGTTGACCCAACATTCTGGAATGATAACCCACCTAAAAGGTGAATCAAATTCTGGGATGTTGACCCACCTCTTTTTGAGATTTCATAGGTTGATATGCCCGAATTCTGGGATGTTGACCCACCTGGAATTTTATTTTTTTAAAATTCACTATGTCATTCTGTCATTTTGACCCACCCTGCAGGAGTAAATAGTAAGAGCTTTTTGTATTATATGCTCCTTAAAAATATGGGAGCATGGGACAAAAGCCAATAGCAATGGAACAATTAAAGCAACTTTTACAGCTTAAGCAGGATGGTGTAGGTATAAGGGAAATGGCTCGTCGGTTAGGCATTAGCCGCAATAGTGTGCGGAAATATTTAACCTTGCTTACGAATGAAAATGATAGCACTCAAAACAATCAAAATGATGTAGCACTGGCGGAACGAGCTTATGGTAACGAAAGCATGGCTCATGATGCACAACGGTTAGAGCAACTGATTAGCCATTTTAAGGATATACAGCATGAGCTGGGAAGAACAGGTGTTACCCGTCAATTACTTTGGCAGGAATATTTACGGCAAAATCCTGATGGATATGTATATAGCCACTATTGCCATCATCTGAATCAATTTCTTAAGAGGCTGGATGTTGCCATGCACATGGATTATATTGTTGGAGACATCATTATGATCGATTTTGCAGGCAAAAAGCAATCATATATAGATACAGATACGGGTGAAAAAATTGAATGTGAAGTATTCATTGCAATCCTTCCATTTAGTGGTCTTATATTTTGTATGTCGGTTCATACTCAACGTACAGTTGATTTTATTGCCTGCATCAATGCAATGTTACTTTTCTTCGGTGGTGTTCCGATCACGATCTTATGTGATAATTTAAAGACTGCTGTAATAAAGCCGGACAAATACGAACCAGTATTTACTGAAATATGTGGCCAGTTAAGTGAATACTATGCAACTACTTTTAGTGCGACCAGGCCGTATAGCCCAAGGGATAAGGCAATGGTTGAAAAAGCTGTAAATATAATATATAACCACATTTATGGCCCCCTTAGAAACAGAGAGTTCAACAGCCTGCAAGCTCTTAATGCAGCAATGTATGATCAGCTTATTCTTCTCAATAATAAACCTTATAGAAATACCCCTTATAGCAGGTGGTACTATTATGAGCAACACGAGAAAGCATGTTTGAAACCACTTCCATCCACGCCCTTTATTGTTAAAAAAGTTGTCCTGCTGACTGTCCAGCGTAATTATCATATTCAGCTTTCTGACGACCATCGCTATTACAGTGTACCTTATCAATACGTGGGGAAAAAAGTTAAGGTGTTATATGATAAACATTCCGTAGAAGCATATTTTGAATATCAAAGAATAGCTATTCACTTTAGGAACGACCAGCAAAAGTCTTACAATACTATACCTGATCACATGCCACCCAATCATCAGCGGATGCAGCAGATAAAAGGCTGGAACCGGGATGACTTACTAGCTCAGGCAGCTCGTATTGGGCCATCAACTCAACAAACAGCCGCAAATATCCTGGAAAATAGCATTTATATTGAACAAAACTATAAAGCCTGCTTTGGCATGTTGATGCTTCAGAAAAAGTATGGGGCTGACCGCCTTGAGCGAGCTTGCAAAAGAGCATTGCTGGGCACACGCGTTAATTACACTATGGTCCGGAATATCCTTGAACGGGGCCTGGATAGATCAGAGGAATCAAGAGAAGTAACTGTATTACCTACCCATTGTCTATTACGGCGATACTGGGCCAGCCCAAACGGAGGATATGGGGCCAGGTATAACGGAGTCATTGGGCCACTTTCCATTGCAATATTACGGGTATTGGTTAAAAGTTAAGCAGTAAGTTTCTTTTTCTTTCTCAAAGACTCTCCTGTTAATGTTATTCTATGTGAGGAGTACACGAGTCTATCAAGTATGGCATCAGCCATGGTGCTTTCTCCGATTAGTGGATGCCACTGTTCTACTGGTATCTGAGTAGATATAATAGTGGCCCCTTTCTCATATCGTTCTTCTATTACGTCCAGTAATGAAGTACGTATGGTCTGGTCTACAGGAGTCAATAGAAAATCATCAATGATCAATAACGGCAGCTTACCTATCGCTCGTATCATCTTAGAGTAGGATCCATCCAGTCTGGCTAATTTCACTTTATCAAGGAAGCGGGTAGCTGGGTAATAATGTGTGCGGTTAAGCATTTGACAGGCTTTTACACCTATGGATTGTGCAAGGAAGCTTTTGCCACAGCCCGTAGGGCCTGTGATGATAATATTTTCAGCCTTTTCCAGGAACTGTAAATGAAGTAATCGTTCTATCACATTCCTGTCAAGGCTACGGTTAGTCATATAGTCAATATCCTGTGGTGATACGATCTGTTTAAAACCAGCCTGCCTGATCAGACTTTCTATGCGGGTTTTCTGACGATGTTCCCATTCAGCATCCACCAGCAAGGTTAGCAGTTCATCTGCGGTACAATGCGTGTAATGCTGGTCAGCAAGACTTTGATGGTAAAGACGGGCCATGGCGCTAAGATGCATTCGACGTAATTTCTCTACGGTGTTGTTTTCGTTCATTATGATTTGTTTTTTAATAAGTAATAGTTGATACCAGTGCTTAGCGATAAGCTGCGGCTCCGCGTATATTTGCATGCTCCGGGATGGAAGGCAGCTCTGCAGGATTATCTGACAGCTTGTCCAGACCTGCCTTTAAAATGCGTTCAACAGTATGAAAGCCGGCTTTATGATATTCGAGTGCCCGATGACAGGCCTGTTCAAGGCGTTGTGAGGTATAATCCTTTCCTAAAGCCAGTATTCCCTGGCATTGCTTGTAAGCAATTTCCGGATAGCTATACTGGCCTAATAACCTTTGGATATAGAGAAGTGTATTATTACCTATCTGCGCTGCTTTATCCTCAAAGAACTTAGGACTCCAGCCATTATATACCTGGTGAGTAGAAGGCAGATGATCGCTGATAGTAGTATAGTGGCCTGGAGTAAAACAACGACGATGACTGGATATGCGGGTATGGTTATAGAATATTTCTACTGATACCTGATTATATTGTACCTCTACGTGAAGGCCTTGATAGCGATAGGGTACGCTATAGTAGTTCCGGCTTTCACTCAGGTAGATATAACTTGTTTTCTGCACCTTGGCTCTTCTGTATTGCCGTATGTGATAACGGCCCTGTGGCAGCGATTGCAACCACTCTTTTTCAGTATCAATAAATTGTTGTCGGCGGGTTGTACCTCCATGGGCAAACAGGTAATCATTAAAAGTGATCAGCATATTGCTGATCTCAGTATTAAGCTCTTCAAGAGAAAAGAAGGTATGGCGTGATATTGGGTAGTAAATACGTTGGTATACCAGCTCCACTGCGCGTTCAACTAACGCTTTATCTTGCGGATGATAAGGGCGGGCAGGATCTACAGCACAGCCATAGAAAAGTGCAAAATCGGCCAATGTTTTATTGATCAGTGGCGCATATTTATGTGCCTTGCTCACAGCACTTTTCAGATTATCAGATACAATGGCCTGAGGAACTCCTCCAAACCACTGTAAACAAGCAGATAAACAAGTGATCAGATCCTCTCTTTTCTGTGAGGCTACTGCTTTTACGAAGGTATATTGGCTGCAGGGCAATATTGCCACAAACACTTCTACAGCTATCAGTTCCCCGGTAGTTTTGTCAATATAGGAGAGCTTATCACCACAAAAGTCGACATACAATTTGTCGCCAGCTTTATGCAATAGTTTTCCTCCCGGCGTACTCCTTTTATTCCACTGCCGTATGTGCCAGCAAAACTGTGTATAACGGTAACCGTCCGGGTGTTTTGACAAGTATTCCTGGTGTAATGCTCCAAGTGTACAACCAGGCTTCAAAAGTTCTTTTTCAATGTAGCTGAAGTAACCGGCCAGTGTCTCATAGCGCTCTTTTTCGGTCTGGCTATCTTCTGTAAAAAGATCTGCAAGTTCAGCATCTTCTAACTGCATCAGGGCGTCCAGGGGAAAATCCAATGCTTTAAAGCGGGCCATATAACTGTCTACAGTCTTACGGTTGACCTTAATGTAGTCGGCAATCTTACGATTGCTCCAGCCCTTCTGTTTCAGTGTAATTAATGTACGTACTTCCATGACATTGATTCTTTGACCCGCCATATACCTATTGCTTTTTAGGTACAAGACTATTGCAAATTGTGAATTTCGAATCCTGTTGACCACCAGTCCGCTATCTTGACCAGCACCGTAATTAGACTCCTATCTTATTGTATTGATTATCATTACTCCAGAGGGGTCAACATGCCGGAACGACATATATAATTTATCCTGCTGAGTGGTCAATATGCCGTTACGGCATATTGACCACCCGTAGTTTCCATGTATTTATTTGTTTTGGGGTATAAAATCCCCGGAAGATGTCAGGAGAAACTATCAGCATGATCAAGTTAAAGCAGATCTTTTTGCATCGAAGGAATGGAATGGCGCTGGAAGCCATTGCCAGAGCTATGTCTACTTCTCGTAATACCGTAAAAAAGTATATTCGTTTAGCTCAATTAAAGGGTTTAAACATTGAAGAATTAGCTTCAATGGAAGACCATCAATTAGAGCGGCTTTTTGCTGAACCCACGGTAGTAAGCAAATCCAGATATGAACAACTTGAAGGGATGTTCGTCTGGATTGAACAAGAGTTGAAGCGAACGGGAGTAACGCGCTGGATTTTATGGGGCGAGTATAAGGCCCGTTATCCCGATGGCTATGCATATACACAATTTTGCGAGTACTATCGTGAATGGTTAGAACATAGGGGTGCGACTATGCATCTTGAACATCAGCCAGGTGATAAGCTTTTCATTGACTTCGCAGGTAAAAAGCTACGTCTCATAAACTATGCAGATGGTTTAGTTACAGATGTGGAAGTTTATATCGCGATCCTTGGTTATAGTCAGTTAACATACATTGAGGCTCTTTACACTCAAAGAAAGGAAGACTTTTTACACGCTACAGCTAATGCATTAAGTTATCTCGGAGGTGTACCACGGGCTTTAATTACAGATAATTTGAAATCTGCCGTGACTTCAGCGGACAATTATGAACCTGAGATTAATGAAAGCTTTTTTGATTTTGGAAACCATTACCAAACAACAATCTATCCGACCAGGAGCAGGCGACCAAAGGACAAAGCTGTTGTGGAAAGTGCTGTAAACATCATGTATAAAAGAGTCTACGCGCCATTAAGGAATAAGAACTTCTTTGATCTGAAGGAATTAAATACTGCTATTCATGAACTGCTGGAGCGACATAACAATGAATTATTACAAAAAGAGGGAATAAGTCGAAGAAAGAAATTTGAACTGTCAGAATCGAAATGCCTGTCACCATTACCCGTAGAAACCTACCAGTTTAAACAGTATAAAGTCGCCAAAGTAATGAAGAACTGCCATGTGCAGCTTGAGAAACATTATTATAGTACACCATATCGCTTCATTGGTAAAGAGGTTAAAATTATATACTCAAAAGATCATGTACACATATTCTTTAAAGCAGAAAGAATAGCCTACCACACCAGAAGTTACCAGCCTTACACATATACAACTACAGGAGATCACTTACCATCCACTCATCAATTTGTAAATGACTGGAATCCGGAAAAGTTCCTATCATGGGCCGATAGCATTGCTCCTCAGGTAAGGTTATATCTGGAAGAAATCCTGGAGCAGAGAGCATATCCTGAACAGGCATATAAGAGTTGTTTAGGTATTTTAACGTTGGCAAAGAAAACTGGTAAAGAAAGGTTGATAAAGGCTGTTGAACGCGCAAGCTATTACCAGATATATAATTATAAAACGATAAAGAAAATCCTGGATGGAGGATTAGAAATGTTATTTGAACAAGAGCTGGAAGAACAACAGAGAAAACTGCCACTTCATAATAATATCCGAGGTAAGGATCACTTCCAATAAGTTTTAAACTAAATATTTATGCAAGAAATTATTAAACAGCAATTGGGCCAAATGAAGCTCTATGGAATGCAACAAGCCTATACTGCAGTATTGGCAAATAAGCGCCCTGATTCTCTTACACACGATGAACTAATCCATTTGCTTGTACAGGCAGAATGGGAAAATAGAGAAAATAGAAAGATCAATCGTTCTATGAAAGGTGCAAAGTTCCGCTACCAGGCAAGCATCGAAGAAATAGATTTTGATAAGAGCAGAAATCTCGACCGAACGCAGCTCCTACGACTTGCTGAAGGTGTCTTTATTCAAAAGAAGGAAGACCTTCTAATAACAGGAGCCTCTGGTGTGGGTAAAAGTTACATCGCATCAGCACTCGGCCACCAGGCTTGCCAATTAGGATGCAGGGTACTGTACTTTAACACACAGAAGCTCTTCTCAAGATTGAAAATGTCAAAAGGTGACGGATCTTATATCAAAGAGATCAATAAAATTGAGAAGTTCGATCTTCTGATCCTGGATGATTTTGCTTTGCAGCCGTTAGACAATCATAATCGAAATACATTAATGGAAATTATTGAAGACAGGCATGGCCGTCGCTCTACAATTATCGCATCACAGTTGCCTGTAAATGTATGGTATGAAGTTATCGGTGAAAGTACTATAGCAGACGCAATACTTGACAGACTTGTTCATAAAGCGCATAGAATTGAACTTCAGGGAGAATCCATGCGAAAATTGAAAAGCAAATAGTAGGACTTTCTTACTTTTGTAATAATCGACATCTTATTTTGGATGGGCCTGCCTCCGGCAGGAATATTATTATGTTATAAAGGTGGTCACGATACCGGATCACTGGTCAGCTTCCCCGAAATACACAGCAAATCATGGAAAGTGGCCCAATGACCTCCGTTTTGGGCTACGGTTATTGATTAATTTGGCCCAATGATCTCCGTTTAAGGGAAGCAGGAAACCTTATTTTGGCCCAATGACCTCCGTTTTAAAGAGTGGAACCTGGAGATTGGCTTATTAAAACCGTTTTAGGCAAATTACTTTTGCTCATTTTGGCCCAATATCGCCGTTTTGACTGGCCCGGTATGCTCCGTTATGGGTGGCCCAATGACCTCCGTTTTAGACACCCATGACAATATCAGGGGGAAGGATCACTATAAATAAAAAAGTATCAAATGATGAATGCAACACAAACACTTGAGCAAATGAAACAACTTCGCCTGCAGGGAATGTATCAGGCTTATAATGCTCAACTGGAATTACCTATGAATCAACAATTACAAGGACATGATCTTATTGCTTACCTGGTTCAATCAGAAGAACAGAATAGGAGCAATGAAAAGACTGCATACTATTTAAAACTGGCAAAGCTAAGACTGCCTGTAACAATAGAGCAAATAGATTGCAGCCCCGGACGGAATCTGACTAAACAGCAACTAGCTGTTTTAACCAGTAGCGATTACATAAATCAGGGGCAAAACATCTTAATTACAGGAGCGACAGGCTGTGGCAAGAGCCACCTCGCCTGTGCTCTTGGCCATCACGCATGCCTGATGGGATTTAAAACGACATATTTGAATATGAACCGGCTAATAGAGAAAGTAACACTCTCTAAACTGGATGGATCATATATCAAATTACTGAATCATCTTGAGCGACAGACTCTCATTATCCTCGATGACTTCGGACTGGCACCGATGGCACAGGAGATCCGTCTTACTTTACTTCAGCTACTTGAGGATCGATATGGAAAGAAGAGTGTAATTGTGACATCACAACTACCTGTCGCGAAATGGCATGAGTATCTTAATGATCCGACCTTGGCCGATGCAATCCTTGACAGATTGACAGCAAATGCACACAGGGTAGAATTAAAAGGAGAATCACTAAGACGAAGAAATAAATAATCATTGTATTTTACATAGCATTTAGCTCTTACTTTTATTACCTGCTACGCAGGTGGGGCAACATCCCAGAGACCCGGGTCAACATAAACAGAATCTACACAGTACACATTTCCTCAATGATTGCATATCTACCCTTAAATAGCACATTGTACTTTCCATTCTTGAATGCCCTAAAACTTCTGAAATAACAGATAATGAGGTTTCCTTCTCCAAAAGATTTGTAACAAGGCTATGACGAAGAGCGTGCGGCCCATGATGCCGTTCATCAAGTGAATTTCTGAACGGAGCATGTGTTTTCTCATTAGATTATTGAAATTAGAAATATTCATCACACTACATGGAACCTTATGGCAAAGGAAAATATATGGAAGCTGGGATTGATGGCGACCGTGTTTTAAATAGTTTATAAAGGTAGAAGAACTATCCAAATAATTATAAGTTTTTATGAGTGTTCATCGTTACGTATGCCTGCAGCACTTTAATTAAAGATGTCTGTTCTTCCCGGAGGTTACAAACACTCATTATATAGTGTACCTCCGAGTAGTTAAAAATTAGGCTGTTTAAAAAAGTTTACTTTCCGGGTTTATCAAAAAAATAAACAAATGGAACAGAAACAATCAAATGGGTTATCGAAGGAGCAAAAGATGTTTGCACTGATAGGCGAACATGAAGGCAGTTCGATGACGGTGAAAGATTTTTGTGAGCTGTATGATCTTTCGCCAGGAACATATCACTACTGGCAAAAGAAGTATCACGCCCAGTTGCGAGATAAGCCGATAGAGCACCAAAGTAGTTTCACATTGCTTAAAGTAACAGAGCCCCAGGAAGAGTCCACCGCCCAGGATCTCTTTGCGGAATACCGTGGAATCCGTTTTTACCGGGAGCCATCTGTAAGTTTTTTAAAAGCCTTAATCAGTTAATTTATGTTACAGATTAACAACGGCACCCATTACTGGTTGTATCACAAATGGGCAGATGTTCGCAAGAGTTTTGACGGCTTGAGCGGGCTTGTTACCAACGAACTGGGGATGGAAATTCAGACGGGGGATGTGTTTATTTTTTTGAACAAGCGGCAAACGCACCTGAAGGCATTAGAATGGGAAGGGGATGGTTTTAGCTTATACTATAAGCGATTAGAGGAAGGCACCTTTGAGTTACCGACAGGTATTATGGAAGGCACTCACAGTAGCATTACAGCTAAACAGTTAAGTATGATCTTACAGGGTATCTCTTTGAAGAAAGCGTTTCTGCGCAAGCGATACATTGGTACGATGTGATCCATCAGGATCATTGTGTGAATATATTTGACGTTGCCATCTATAAAAAATGGCAACGTTTTTTTATTTTAAGAAAAACATGTCGGGTTATTAACATTTTTCGGTGCCCTTTTTTAAAATCATTTTTCAGGGTGGGTTTATTCACTTTTAGACTGTATAACTTTCGGTTGTAGGCTATATGCTAAAATACAGTACTGTATTATCTTTGCACCATGTCAGCAGCAACGGAAAATATAGATTACAAAGTGCTCTATGAGCAACTGCTGCCGCTTTTAAAATCTCAACAGGAAAGCAACCTTCAATTACAAAACCAGGTAACCCAGCTACAATACCAGTTGCACCAACTCACGAAGTTATTAGGTGGTTTTAAGTCTGAGCGTTTCATCCCTTCCGGGGCACAAGTACAGCAAGAGTTGGGACTGAATTTTGAAACAGCTTTTGCTACTACTAACCTGTCTGATGTTCAAAAAATAAGCTACGTCAAGGCCAGACAAGCCCCCCGGGAAAACGGCTTACAAAACCCTTTCCCGGAACATTTACGCGTAGAAGAACAGATCATCGAACCGGATGAAGATGTAAGCCATTGTGAGAAGGACGGAGAGGACATTAAAGAGCAACTCGGCTGGAAACCGGGCGAGATATTTATCAAACGTACAGTTCGTCCCTGTTATAAATGCCCGATTCCCGGCCAACCTGGCCAGCACCGTATAGTAGCAGCCAGACAACCGGCACAGGCATTGCCAAAAAGCATAGCAACACCTGAGTTGCTGGCACAGATCATCATCGATAAGTTTATTGATCATAAGCCCCTGAATCGCCAACTGGACAGCTTCAAACGAAGTAACATCAGCATTGCATATTCTACTATTACTGATTGGGTACGCCAGGTAGCGAACGTTGTAACGCCATTAGGCCATCTTCAATTACATGAAATGTATCAGCAGCAGTATTGGCACGGAGATGAAACCGGCATAGCGGTACTGGACAGCCAGGTGAAAAAAGACACACACCAGGGCTACTATTGGACATACCTGACCGGAGATGGACGTTTAATCTACTTTGACTATCACCGCGGAAGGGATAAACCCGCAGCCGAAAATATATTGCAACACTTTAAAGGACACCTGCAGGTGGACGGCTATGAAGTCTATGACAAGCTGAACATCAAAGGAATGATTATATTCTTTTGCATGTCTCATGCGCGCCGTAAATTTTACGATAGTAAAGAAAATGATAAGGCGCGGGCTGAACATGTGCTGACTGAAATAGCCAAATTATACAAGGTGGAAGAGGAATGTAAAGAACAACGACTTGATGAGGAGCAGATCAAAATACGGCGCGCGGAGAAGTCTTTGCCCATATTGAAGTCTTTGGGTGAATGGATGAAGCAGGAATATGTAAAGCTTCGCCCCAAAAGTCCAATTGCCCAAGCTATGGCTTATAGTATCAAACGTTGGGAAGGACTAAGTCTCTATGCTACTACCGGGCATCTTCATATAGACAACAATCCGATTGAACGCTGTATGAAAAATCTGGCTGTCGGACGCAAAAATTACTTGTTCTGCGGCTCTCACGAAGCAGCCAAAAGAGCAGGCCTTTTATACTCGTTACTGGTTAGCTGCAAACTGAATAATGTTAATCCCTATGAATGGTTGAAGGATATGTTAAGTCACAACATCAATGAGCTGACTACCTCAAAACTTAAATCTTTATTGCCTCACCGCTGGGAAAAACAAGAAAGCAACACTACCGCTTAAGGCAAAGTTAGCAATAATGGGAATACCCTTATTTAAGCTACTCGGAGGTACACATTATATAGGCTTAAATGAACCTTGCAGCATGCAACACTCAAAAAGTTGCACCGACTGTTTATTGTAGGATGCTTATATATTATTTTGATAGTACATGGAATTGTTATGCCCAGTATTTACAAGAACCAAATTTATTTTGCATCTCCGCGAACAATATTACATCATAGTAGGCATACGCTTTTGCTGCTGTATTCATTTCTGGCAGTTTAAAGGTTTAATGAAAGTGTGGTAACTTAAAGTTAACCCTAACTGTCAGATTAAATCGGAGCTATTTCAATTTATGCAGCGAAAAACTCATCATTGAAATGCTTACTTTTAACTGACACATTGTTAATCTTTCAATTTTTGAACACCCAAATCAATTCCTTTTAATTTCGCAGGTACGCCATATTTCATCCATTTAGGAGGTAAAGAGTCTTTTAAATAAAAATCAAAAAACTGATTAATTCTTAGGGTATAATCCTTTGAATTTTCCTCATCTAAAACATGGTGTCCTTCATTGTCATATTGCAACAACCATACTTTCTTGTTTAGTCTACGAAGAGATAAATACATCTCCATTCCTTGAAAAAAAGGAACTATACCATCCTTCTTGTTATTCATCAATAATAATGGAGTACATACTTGATTTGCTTTTAGTATAGGAGAATTTTCAATATATAAATCTTGCCTTTCCCATAACGTGGCTCCTATTCGATTTTGTGATACCTCAGCAAATTCCTGACGACTTTCTCCTCCTCCTAATAAAGAATTATAGTCACTTATAAAATCTGACATTCCAGATCCCGCAACAGCTGCCGAAAAACGTTTTGTATGAGTAATGATGTAATTTGTCTCAAATCCACTAAAACTATGGCCCTGTAATCCCATTCTAGAAGTATCAATCCAAGAATACCTTGATAAATAGTTGGCCGCACTTTCTATTGAGCTTAAGGAACTTTTCCCGGGGTATCCCATTTTATAGTTAATATCTGGCGTAAACACTAAATAGCCATGACTGACAAACCACGGAATATTTAAAAGTCCATGCGTATATCCAGGTTGCTGAAACTTATATAATTCATCAGACATCTTTTCATAGAAATGAAAAATAATTGGATAAGTTTTTGTTGAATCAAAATTCTCCGGGAAATAAAGAACCCCCTTCAAAGTTTCTCCTTCATAGTTAGTCCAAATAATTAATTTGGATGTAAGCCAATTACAATTTTTTTCTGGTGAAATATTACTTACTTTTAAAAAGTGATTAAAATCATTCGTATAGTAATAATTTGGAGATTCAGTTGTACTTCCACGTAATACTAAATAAGATTTATTATTGCTCGATTTTACAAATATGTATTTACCCAATATAATATTTTCACTCTCATAAGTATACTTCCCCATACTTAACTGACGAAAGGACGTTAGATTTTTAATACGAACACTATAAAATCCATTTTCTTTTGTTTCGTTATTAAAGGCGCCTAAAATTAAAGGACGCTTTACATCCAATAAAAACTGTCCGACTCTTTCAATTCCAATAACTTTAAAAAAAATGTTATTATTACGTCCCACATGCTTAGTTAAACAAATTGGATCTGATTTACCTACAGGATCTAATAACCAGATATCAAAACGATCACTTATTAATAATGCAGAGTCTTGTGGAAACCAGCCTATTACAGAGATACCTCTTTTATTAGTAGGATAATCATATGTACTATCTATAATTGGTATGGGCAACTTTTTTGTAATATTTGTTAATATTTCAGTATTTAAATTATAACTGTAAATATCACTTAAAGTACTATCAAATCCGAATAAATATCTATTTCCTGGCGAAAAATCGACTTCCCTTGAAATGTTCAACCGCTTTTTACTTCCAGTTAAAATATTTTCTAAATAGCAGATTGGTTGAGAATAAATATTCCAATGATGTTCAAAAATATCTCCAGGTATATACCTAGTAAGTACCCATTTATTATCACCACTAATGTTAACCGATTCATTATTACTATTTAATAACTTAATCGTTTTATTTTTGACATCAACTACACCTAAATATCTCTTAGGACCCAACTCCATTAATTGCACTGATTGATTTTTAATGTCATTATAACTATATATATCTAACATGACAGAGCCTATTAATGGTTTTATGGTATCTTTATCTTGAAGATTAACAAATAAATATTGGCTACTACTATGTTTTTCCTGAATACCAATTATAGTATATAAATTAAAAATATCTAACGATTTGTCATCAATTAATAAAACTGGCTCTTTCATTCCTTCCTCAAAAGAATAGATACAATTTCTTTCTCCTTTAACATATAGAAAATAATCATTCTTGGAGGTAAAAACTACATCATTTAATCCTGCTCCTTCCCAAACCTTGGTAAATTCATTTTTTTTAGTCTTGACAATATATAATCTTTCTTTACTATCTGACGCTGGGTTATCTTCGTTTATCAACAGCGCCAACTGACTACCATCTTTACTTAACCAATATTTGATGACTCCTTTAAAACAATATTTTATATTTTTTTTTAGCGGTTGAAAAATAATAAATTCATCTTGGCTATTATTATAAAAAATGCATTGAGTGTTATCATAATTAATAAGATTAAAATATTTTATTTGGGGAATAACATGAGAATCAAAATTTTTCAAAGAAATAATATATAAACTATCATGTCGAGTAAATAATAACTGCTTGCTATTTTCAGTAAATTTTGAACTAGACACACCCACAAATCTTTTTTCGCTTTTCTCTTTTATACCTTTTACAACTAGCACAGATTTTTCACTATTCTTATTATTAATAATATATGAAAAGTAAAGCCCATCATTTGTAATAGCTCCGCTTCCAACTGAAGTCCAGCTATCCAAAATTGCTTCATCGATTACTGGCTTTTGAGAATAACAAAATTTCGACAGGAAAAATAAAGTAAAATAAATAACACAATACTTCATAAATGTAAATTATAATATCATTATAATATAAACGCCCAAAAGCTCAAGTCACCATGCAAATAATTAGACAACTAAAATAGATCTATTTAAAAAATCATTTAAAATATTTTAAAAGAACAATGCCTAGTACAAGAAACAAATTAGGGTTGATTAGTAATTAGATACTTCCTAATTTTTTACTGTTAATACTATTTATTTATTTAAAGAACAGATTTAATTTTGATAAAACCGATTCAATAAATTATATACATCAAACAACTTTTCTAATAAAAGTTTAAAGCAAAAATGATATAAATCATAAGTATAATTTTTATTTTTTCTATTCTTATTTAACTAATTATCCGGATATATTATAAGGAATGTCTACGGCCTTATAATTTTCATTCAATGTGGACAAATATTTATAACCTAAAACTTTAGCTTTTTGATTGAAAAAAGCAAATAAATTATGAAAAAAGCAAAAATAATTTTAGCAGCTATTGGTTTGATAAGCACAATTGGAGGTACCTTAGCTTTTAAGGCTCAACACAAATTCAATGGCCAACTGAAGTGTACAACTTTTCTCGGCGGATTTTGCACAAATCTAGCCTATACTACAATTTCACCTATCACAACTTTATACTGTACTTTAACTTCAGCACCAGCAACTACATCTTGCATCACAGCTAGAGTACGACCACTTAATTAATTTGAATTTAATTAAAAGTAATTTTAATAAAGAAGCCAACTTATAAATATTTAGTTGGCTTCTTTATTAAAATATATACAATTAAAAATTCACTTAATTAAAATCTATGAAAATGAAATGTAAGACTAGACAATAAATAAAAAAACCTTGCAACTGAATAACTCATTATAAATTTAATTAGTATACCCGGGATTTTGTGTAAGATTGGGATTTGCAAGTAAGTCTGAATTAGGAATTGGCAAATTTATGTAATTATGATTCCAAACGCCTCCTTTTTTAGTTGCCTCTATAGTCATAATAGAATCGATTTTATTGCTTCGAATTAAATCAAACCATCTATGACCATTTTCTGTAAAAAGCTCCATTTGTCTTTCATGAATAATAGAATTTAACAAATCCACCTTATTAGACGCATTAGTATTAGAAAGCCCAGCTCTAAACCTTATTTCATTAATGTCACTTTGAGATCCTGCAATATTATTTAGCTGAGCTCTTGCCTCTGCTCTAATTAATAATATTTCACCTAGCCTAATCATCATAGGATACTCATTCATTAAACCATTATTTGATCTCCCAATTTTATATTTATGAGGATAATAGTATACTTTATCAGTTGTAACTATGCTATCCACCCAAAGATTCATTCTTAAATCTTCAGCGTCGAAACTACGAACAATGTTTTCGCTTAAATAAATCGGATAATCTATAACTGTACTTGGACCGGTATCCGGTAAAATAAAGTATTGTCCTTCACCAGTATTTGCCTGAATATTATGAACGGATTGCAACTGCCAAATAGCTTCTTTACTATTTTTCAAGAATACATCATTTATATCTACCAATTCAAATAAACTTTGTTCAATTATCTTGCTGGCTTCTGTTTCTGCCTGATTATACTTTTTTCTATACAAATAGACTCTAGCTAATAAGGCACAAGCAGCCCATTTTGTAGGTCTTATTCTTTCGTTAGAAGAGCTTAAAAGATCAACTCCTACAAATTGTTCACTTAATAGATTTTTTGCTTCCTCTAAATCAGATTCAATTTGATCATATATATCGGCAGATAAAGTTCTTTTTAAAACCGCATTTTTTAAAGGATCTGTACTTAAAATTAAAGGAACATCCCCGTAAAAATTAACTAGATAAAAATAAGCGTAAGCTCTAATAAATTTGGCTTCTCCTAATAACTGATTTTTAATTTTGGGGTTTAAGGACTTCGAACTATTTAATCCTTCAATTGCAGAATTTACAACAAAAATATTATTATAACATTCACTCCAATAGGTTGGAGCATTATTACTAAGGATAGAATTATTGTAACAAGATAATAAAAATATATTATTCTTATTAAAAAGGACGATTTCATCTCCTGTAAGACCAGTGATTAGGGGGATATTACCTAAATTACCATTTGAATTAAAATTCCAATTTTGATTACTAATTTTTGCATAAATTCCTGTTAATACAGATGTTGCAGTTGCATCATCATTATAAACATTCTCAGCATTTATGCTCGTATACGGTGCATTAACTTCAATCAATTTCTCGCATCCACTACACATTATTATAATTGAAGCAAAATAGATTAATAATAAACCCATAAACCGTGTATTTATATTTCGGAAACCGTTAAATTTTTGATAACAAAACATAGACCTAATTATTATTAATGAATAATTAAAGATTAACTTGTAAACCAAGTGTAACCATTCTAAGTGGAGGTAAAGATGAAGAACTTTTTGTTTCAGGATCTAGTCCAATATAATTAGTAATTGTCAATAAATTCTGTGCATGAGCGTATAATTTCAATCCCTGCAAATGGGATTTTACGCACCAAGAAGAAGGAGCCTCCCACGATAATGAGAGATTTTTCAATCTAATATAACTACCTCCAAAACCATATACAAAATTGCTACTTAATATAGAATAATAAGCATTAGAAACGTCGGAAGAATAACTAGAACTAAACTTCTGAATAGATGTGTTATCACCAGGCTTTCTCCATCTTGAAAGTACTGATGTTGGTTGATTTCCTTGTCCTCCACTAAAACTTCCAGGCCTATTTCCTTGAACATTGCTTGAACTATTTTGATTTACAAATTGAAATAAGATATCAAATTGAAATCGCTTAAATTTAAGGGTATTCTGAACACCTCCATAAAATTTGGGGGCAACTTTCATAATTGCAGATCTATCATCTAATAAACTAGGAGACGAAGTACTTCCTCCGTGACTATCTTTAAATTGATACAATCCTGTTTCATTATTAACACCTTCAAATTCAAATGCTCTAACGAGATTAATTGGCTGGCCAATGACATAGGTAGATGCATATGAAGTATTTGAAAGATTAGGAAATGATATTAGCTTATTTTTTGGGATAGTTACGTTGAGACTTGTGGACCAGTTAAATTCGTTAGAAATTACATTTTGAGTATTTAAACTTAACTCCCAACCTAAGTTCTGGATGGTAGCTGGGAAATTTTTAGTTACACCATTAAATCCTGTAATGCTTGGAAGTAAGTAAGTCACCAATTGATTTGAAGAACGATTTTCATAGTAATTACCGCTAAAATATATGCGATCCTTAAATAGTCCTAAATCAAGTCCAAATTGCATTTTCTTTGTTTCTTCCCATTGTAGATAAGGATTAGATAACCCGTTAGGAGCTAAACCAACGGTTCCTTGATAGGGAACTGGTACATTCAATCTTGAATACAAATTCAAAAATTGATAATCACCTATTTGATCATTTCCCGAAGTGCCATAACTCGCACGGAGTTTACCAAAAGAAATAACACTACTATAGTTGGCAATGAATTTCTCACCAGAAAACAGCCAAGCTCCTGCAACACTCCAAAAATTATTAAATAAATTCATCTCTCCAAATCGGCTACTACCATCTCTACGAACAGAGAAATTAAAAAGGTATCTGTCACTAAAATTATAATTAATTCTTCCAAACACTCCATTATACTTATAAATACTTGCAATAGTTGAACCACTAGAAAGACGTGGAGCAGAGCTAATATTTTCAATCTGCAAGTCTGAAGTATACCCATCTGCATATACAACCTGTTGTTGGCTGTTATTATTTTGTAGTGATCCTCCAGCTATTATCCCTATTGAATATTTATCAATTTTTAAATCATAATTTATTTGAGGTTCAATTATCCATGAATTAATAATTCCAGATCTAAATGTTGCCGATCCTGTCAAAAAAGATAGGTATTCTGGTGGAAAAAATTTTAATGGAGTGCTATTAAATTCATCAACTCTAAGGTTAGTATAACCAAAATTACTCTTAATAGTAAAATTCGGCTTAATTTGATAAATTAATAACAAGTTACTAATCAAATTATAAGTCTTTATATTTGACTTAGTGTATAAGTATGCAAGAGGGTTTGACCAAGTTGAATTACCATCTTTATCAGGTTGCCAGTTCAATGCCCCATCAGATGTATACAAAGGCGGTGCTATAGGTGATAAAGTTACCGCTAAATTGGTTAGGTCACTACTAGGAATATTATTATTGTCGACCATGTAGTTTCCTGATAATTGAGATCGAAAACGTTGATTATTTGTAGAATTATAAATATTAAAATGAAGAGATCCCTTTTGATTCAAATATTTTCCAGGAAAAATAGATGTTTCTGCGTGGTACCCAGCTCCTACAAGAATTTGAGTATTAGAATTTCCCCCGGAGATTGAAGCATGAGTATCTAAATATTTTGCAGTTCCTCCTAATAATACCTTCTGCCAATCGGTATATCTCGTTGTATCCCAATTTCCGTTTAAATCATAGTCATATGTAGATATCGAAGCATTATCATTATTTAATCCTTCATGCCTGATTTCAAGATATTGCTCTTTATTTAAAAGATTAAGCCGCCTTCCAACTTTCCCCCAACCATTTTGAAAATTTATATTAATTTTTGTTGCACCATTTTTCCCTTTCTTTGTAGTGATTAAAATTGCTCCTGATGCTGCACGAGAACCATAAATAGATGTTGCGTCAGCATCCTTTAAAACACTTATACTCTCAATATCTGAAGGGTTAATGAAACTCATTGGGTTTCCACTAAACAAAGTTCCTTGGAAGCTACCAGATTCTCCGAGAACATTATTTATACTTGGTAAAAGTTGTGATGTATAAGGCACTCCATCTATAACATATAAAGGAGAACTATTCATAGCTAAACTATTCTTCCCTCTTATTTCAACCTTAATACCAGTATTACTAATACCTGTACTCTGTTCAATTGTTATCCCCGGAACTGCTGCCTGCAAAGATAGGAGTGGATTGGTAACTGGTCTTTTTTCGATATCTTCAGATCTTATTACACTAATTCCCCCTCCGACTATTTTCCTGGTGGATGTAACCGAATAAGCTTCTACAATTGTTTCATCTAAAACAGGTATATAGTCTTTTAGAATAATTGAATTTTCCCACTTAAATCCACGTACCAAAATTTCTTGAGAGACGTACCCCACACTTGAAATAATAATAATGGAATTTTTCACTACTCCTTGCAAAATAAATCTGCCATCATCATCTGACCCAGTACCAATTCGTCTTCCTTTGATTAAAATAGTTGCTCCAGGAATAGGCTGACCCTTATCATTCATAACCCTTCCAGCTAAGGTAATTAGGGAATCAATAGGCTCTAATTGTTGATTTTCCTTGAAATTACTATTTTTAAAAATTACGATATTTTTGTTATGGCTGTAAGTAAAAACGCAACCAGTTCCGTTAATTACATATCTGACAATTGAATCTAACGAAACATTTGAAAAATTTATTGACATTATCCTATTGTCATCAAATTGAGCATTGCTATAAGTAAACATTATTCCTGTTCTTTGGGATATCATCTTCAATATCTCTCTTACTGATTTTTCATGTATGATAATCTTTGCGTCATTATCTCTTACAAAAGCCTGCGCTTTTATACCTAATCCAATAAGTGACACGATTAAACAAATAAATATTTTGCAGATTGTAACTGCTTTTAATTGTACTTTATCATTCATAAAAAAAAATTTAAGAAAGGGACATTATGATTATTGGTTGATATTGATTTAAGTAGAATTATTTCAATATTGCTTTAGGGTAGATAACATAACATTAAATGAAGGCTTATTAACAACTAATTCATAGCCATAAAACAACACTTAACCTTGAATTAACATTAACGATGAGACAAGTAATTGATATTTTATCTCATTTAATTAGAAATCTTGTTGCGTTGGAGGATAATTAATGTATAGAACATCCTTATTACTTCTTTTCTATATAAATAATTGGATTATTCTTAAATAATGAATGAAATTCTCCATTGTAAGTGGATAAAAATGAAAATTTATCTTTTTCTATTCGAAACTCAACAGTCTTGTACTAAACTTTGATATAAATAGCTTTGGAGTAATCAGAAACATCTTGTCGGGGTGCAAAGCTAAATAGAACCTCCATAGTATAGAGAATGAATTTTTTAAATAAATAATTATAAAATTTTAAATTAATCTGACAGCCCCATGAGTAGTAAATACTTGAGTCAACATGTTATAAAACATATCACATAGCAATAAGTATGTAAACATTCAACCGTATTCACATGAAGAAAAAACATGCTTTCTTTTCTTTTTTGGTATTTTTAAGCATTAGTGCTTTATCTCAACAAAAAGGAATAAAATTTGAACAGGATCTTTCACTGAATCAAATATTTGAAAAAGCAAAGGCAGAAAACAAATATGTTTTTATCGATTGCTATGCTTCTTGGTGCGGCCCTTGTAAAGCAATGGAAAGAGATATATATTCTTCCGAGGAAGTTGGTAGTCAAATGAACAAGAACTTTATATCCATAAAATTTCAGCTAGATAGTACATCAAATGACAATCCATCAATAAAGCAAAGTTATACAGATGCACATAACCTTCAATTTAAATACAATATATACGCATTTCCAACCTTGCTATTTTTCACGCCAAATGGTGAAATTATTCATAGGGGATTAGGGTACATGGATAAAAGTAAAATGATTAGTCTTGCTGAAGACGCAAGAAATCCAGATAAACAATATTATACCATATTAAATGATTATAAACTAGGAAAGCTTGACTACTCCGAATATCCTGAATTAGCCAAGGCGGCAAAACTATATGGAGACCAAGCAACTGAAAAAGACATAGTTGAAAATTATAACGAAGAATATCTTAATAAATTAACTATTGATAAACTATGTGCAAAAAAAAATATAAGATTTTGGATGGACCATTTTAACCTGTTTACTACATCTAATCGGTTATTCATCGTTTGCCTAAATCAACCAGAAAAATTAGAATATTATAGAAAAGACTTTGCAAAAGATGTCATCAAAATTGTAATCACAAAAGATATAGTTATTCCACTTTTATACAATGGTAATCAGCCAATCTCATTAAATCCTGACTGGTCTAATATCAGGACAATAATTGCGCAGAAATTTGGGAATCAGTCAGTAGAAGAAATAATAACAGATTCTCAAATAGATTTTTATAGAAAAATAGAAAATTGGGGGAAATATGTTTCACTATACGAAAAAAAATATAATGAACGACAATTAAAACCAGGAGGAGGGTTTGGGGGCGATGCTTTTAAATTGAATCAAGCTGCCTGGGATGTTTTTCTTTCTTGCAATGATAAAAAAATAATTCAACATGCGATTAACTGGATTAATCTAAGCATAAAAATTGGAGGAAACAATGATCCTAATTTATATGCATACTACGATACTAAAGCAAATTTATTATATAAGCTTGGGAAAATTAATGATGCTATTCAGCTTGAACAAATGGCAATAGACTCCCACTTTAGAAGTACAGGTAATAAAAGTACATATTATGAAGAAGTAATGGCTGTAATGAAAAAAGGAGAGCCAACGTGGGATGGTAGATTTTAATTATATTAAAACACTATTTTCCGGAAAAAATGTCAGGTTTAAAATAAAAAGAGGAAATTTTCTCCCAGTAGTTTATAATTTGGGGTTACCACGCTCAAAATATAAACTTGGATATAGATAAAAAAGGTAGTGTAAAATTCTTTGTGTAAGTATATTCTCAACTGTATCAAGTTAATACCACCAGCAGGTGGAGTGAAGTGAGGCGTAGCGGAGCCGAACGAAACGACACCTGCTGGGTACAGCGGCTGGATTTGGCCCCGATATTTTTTAACTTTGAATACAGTACCATGGACAAACAAAAACCACAATTCTCAAAAGAATTTTTCAAGCAGTTCAAAAGTAAACATTCGATCCGGAGCATCTTCCTGATTCCCTCAACAGATGTTACATTTGCATCAATAAGTTCTTTGATTATTCAGGATCAATTAAACAGCCGCCTTCCTTTCTTTGGCTGGTTCCCAGTTTGAAGGCAATAACTGTATCAGTTCAGCAGCTTTGCAGTCGTAAAGTCGATCATACACATCAGCTAAGTATTCGAATGGATCAATCCCGTTCAGCTTACAGGATTCGACCAGTGAGTAAAACAATGCAGCCCTTTCCCCGCCATGTTCATTGCTTGCAAAAAGGGAGTTCTTTCTAAATAAATTATGTAAAGCTTTACATAATTTATTTTATGTATAGCTGAAGATTATGTAAAGTACAGAGCAAAACCCATGTCAGAGATTTGTTCTGAACCAAAACACTTTACATAACCATATTTGTTGTTATAGTGACCGCAATGCAGCGATCATTAAAACAACCAGTTATGAGAAAAATTCGAACAACCTTCGATCAGCTCATTTTTGATGCAGGTGAAGTGTTAATTAACAAACTGTTGAGGACTAAGAGTACTGTTATTTGGTACAGCTATTACTGGCGACGAATGTATCGTCAGTTACTAACCCAAGGCATTAGTGAATTTACTTCTACTATTGGTAGACAATATCTAATTAATCAGTTTGGTGACTTCGATTATGCCTCCCTTTCCAAGCACGACAAGGACGTGGTAAAGATCATCAACGTACTCTGTGAATTTTACGATACTGGCACACTCGTGAGTTACAGGGAGCGGATCTTTCTGGACGGCCCGATTGGCGAACTTGTGAAGCAGTTTGTTGCGCACCTGATGTCTCTTCGGTTAAAACGATCTACGATTAATGAGCGGGAGCACTACTTAAGCCGATTTCTCATCTTTCTGAAAAAGAAAGGTTTGATGTCTATGGATCAGGTAGACAAGTTCATTATTCTAGGTTATATTAAAACCCTGGATGTGCGTAAGCCGTCCGTTGCCCATATGACCTTGAGAGCAATAAGGACCTTTTTAAAATACCTTTTTGAACAAGAGATACTTAAAACGGATACTTCGCTTTCTGTTCCCAAGGACAATTACAAGAAACAAGCTAAACTACCCTCTGTTTTCAAAATAGATGAGATTCAGCAGATGATCGGTACAATTGATCGATCAAATGGTTGCGGTAAACGCAATTATGCAATCGTCCTGCTTGCTGCCAGACTTGGCCTTAGAGCTTCCGACATCGCCGGGATGAGATTTGAGAACCTACATTGGGATCAAAGTATTATTGTGCTTAACCAGTATAAAACTGGTAGGGAGCTTCAGCTCCCATTACTTGCCGAAGTTGGCGAAGCGATCATTGATTACCTGAAGTATGGCCGGCCAGTATCTGAAGAACCTTATGTATTCTTGCTCGCCCGTTCACCCTTCGGGCGAATCCATAGTTGCGGTATAACCAATCTGGTGAATGGTGCATTTATTGCATCAGGTGTCAATATCGGCCATCGTCATTATGGTCCGCATGCACTTCGTCACAGCCTTGCCAGCCTACTTTTAGAGCAAAGTACGGTATTGCCTGTGATTACAGAAGTGCTAGGGCATGGGAGCTCCGATTCAACGTAAACCTTCCAGCAACTCCATGTCCGATTCAGTTAAATCATTTCCAAAAAAAATCGTATGCAATGTTAATAATATGTGGAGATTATCCTTGTGGTAAAATATAACGAAGCAGGTGTGATCAGTATTCAGTGAAGACTGAATCATTTTCGATAAATCATATTCATGCCACATTATATTTGCAGCAATCCATTTCTTCAGTTAAGTGAAGGTATCGAGACCATGATGTATCACAGTGATAGTCCTCGTTATTTTTCCTGTGTACTATCATTGGATTTAAAAAACAGGATGCCTGTTATGTATGAGACCGGGCCTAATTTAGGTATTGTCCATATTACCCCTGATCAACAAACAAGACTTTATTTCATAGTGGTAGATGATAATCTCAATAAATCGTCTACGCAGAAGATGCAAAAAACATTGCGGCAACAGGCACAGTTTTTTATCGACCAGTTCGTAGCCCAGCATTATAATAGTAGTGAAGATAAAGGTTCCTGGATGTGGTTGCGAGACTATAACTCATTGACTCCGGGATTACAAATTATTCATTTTAAAGCCCATAATACGTTTCTGGTATCATGCGAGCGTGGGCTTCACGGATGTGCCAATGAGCAGGAAGTATCTGAGTTCCTGACAGACATTCTGGAGTATCCGGAAAATCATATTGAGAATGGAGGTTTTAATATTATCGACCCTGGTCCTGACTCCAGTGCTCAGGCAGTCTGAGTGGTAGCATATTCATTTCGTGATAAGGGCTTCCAGTTCTGAGGCAGTAACTCCCTTAATTTGCTTTGCTTATGGTCATTGATACGCAACAGCACATCATGGAGGTATGCTGCCGGATCTATTCCCTGTAATTTACAGGTTTGTAACAGGCTGTAAATAATAGCAGCCCGCTCTCCATGTTCATGTGATCCGGCAAATAAATAATTTTTCAACCCCACCTTAGTTGGACAGATAGATTGGTTAACCTAAGCACGGGTGTCACCACCCGTACTCGGCTTCAAAACCGGACTTGCCTCTTTTAAGGCATCCGGCTCCTCAGTAAATTAGTTCCTGTCATAAATACCTCACCTTGTATTTTGCAATGATCATGGATCAGGATTAGATTATTTCGTCGATAGTCTTTGGTATTACCATTAGCATGGTGTAATGTAAGAAGGCTATCCGTTTTAAAGAATAAGCCACATTTCCAACATTTACCTTTCTGTAGTTTCAGTATTTCTGAAGTCTTTTGAAAGCCACCGGCATATCGTCCCATTCTACTCGCCCAGTAAATATAGTCCCCATCGTAAGGACTTTTCTCTCCTTTGACTTTTGTAAAACGAGTGATTTTCCATTCGGTATGCTCTGCTAACTTCAATAATCCGTCATTGGTACAGAACCGCCAATTATTTCCCCTATCTCTGACGAAGTACTTATTCCTGATCCGTTTCTTGCCTCTTCTATTGTGTCGAAAACAGGCCCATCCCCATATCTTTCTGAAGGTAATATTCCGTAAGTGGTTGAACGTAAGTTTTGAAACTACATATTGATAGTAGTTGCACCACCCTCGTATAATAGGATTTAGTAGCCAGATCAAACCTTTCTGGTCCAATGCCCAATGCTTTCGGACAATGGATTTCAACTTATCAGAATGCTTTTTTATCGCTTCTTTTGCCGGTCGGATAATCAGCTTATAACCTTTCTTTCTGTCATTGCAGCTAAATTGACGGATATGAAAACCAAGGAATCCAAACCCGGGCAGTATTCCTTCATGTTTATGAAGTGTATGACATAACCTGGTTTTTTCTGGTTTTAGTTCCAATCCTCTTTCCTTTAACCATTCTGATATAAATTCCTTCGCCTCTACTACTACCTTCTCACTTTCATGCATTACCACAAAATCATCGGCATATTTAATGATGGATATTGCACCTTTATGGCTGCCTGGTCGCTTCCCTCTTGCATTGCTTTTCTGTTTCTCGTATTGGTAAAGCATTCTGTTTAGATATGCTTTAGTATCCCTCTCCATTCCATCTAATGCAATATTGGCAAGCAGCGGTGAAAGGGGTGATCCTTGTGGGGTACCACTCTCATTCTCATATACGACTCCATCTTCCATGATACCGGCTTTTAACCAGCATTTTATCAAGCGCCTTTGACTAGGACTGGTTGCAAGCTTACTTAGAAGCTTCTGGTGATTAATGTTGTCGAAGCATCCTTTTATGTCAGCATCTAAAACATAGGCCTGCTTAGACTTAATTCCAATGAAAATTGCTTGTATAGCATCATGGCATGACCTGCCAGGTCTAAAGCCATAACTGTTAGGCTCAAATTTAGCTTCCATTCAGGCTCAAGTATTAACTTTATCAGTGTTTGCCTCGCTCTTTCTCTTATGGTTGGAATACCAAGAGGCCGTTTGTCTGATTTTCCAGCTTTACTGATCCATATTCGGCGGATTGGCTTTGTCTTAGATTCCATTTTTATGGAGTGAACCAGCGTTTGACGTAGCGTAGGTGTTAAGGCTCTTTTACCGTCAACCCCCGCCGTTTTTTTCCCCTGATTCTCTTGGGAGACTTGCTTCACAGCCAGTTGCTTTGCCGATAAGGAAGATTTCAATAGCCTTTGCAATTTCCTTACTAATAGTTGATTCCCTTTCTGTGAGGCTCGATAGATTCGCTTTTGTAGCTTAAAAATGATCCGCTCTACTGTTTTCCAGTCGATTGTGGACCATTCCCATTCATACCTTAACTTTTTAGTTTGGTTCATGACTTTTTAACTACTACTTAAAACTCTATCATCTAATTTACCGGGTCTCCGTAGGCATATACCGGGAATTACTCCGATCCTTGGCTTCTGAGACCATCCCTCCCCATGCCTGTATGCGGTTGACTCCTGCTCAATTGTATTGAGAACAGGCATCGGGTTACTTCGTTCCGCATTTTCGTATTACGTCAAACTTAGATTCCTGCTCTTCGCCGGGGTCAGATAGTATCTTATTAGGGAGTAGAGAATCCCTAATCATCTGTGTGACCCGTTACCTTTTGGTTAAAGCGTATCATTCTCGTTTCGCTCCTTCATGTTAACGACGATTCAATAGCAGATTTCTGTTCGTAATCATATTTGACTTAGCTTGATGGGATTGCAGATTGAGACTTCCACTTACCACCTTTTAACCCATGCTTGCGTAGTTTTGATAGTCAGTCTTACTACGTGGGTTATGCCTTCATCCCGATACCGGGGAGATTGGAATTTCACCAATTCGAAAATTGCAGTTAAGCGACAATAGTCGCTCTGTTTCTTCCCGTATTTTCACATACGGTTCCGAAACAAACGAGTCGCACCTCTATGAACATGTTTGATATCGATAACATGCCGTCATTACAGTATTCCATCAGCTGCTTCATTCTTTTCAACGTATAAGCCATGGCGGTGTAAACAGGGCTGCCTTCAATTACTTCGCTGATTTCTTTGGTTATCCACTCCCGGAGGGCGTTTAAAACCGGTACCGCACGTTGCTGACGCATGTCAGTAATTTCATCATAAGATAAACCCCGCTCCTTACATTCACGTTCTATCTGGTATAAAGGTGCAAAAAAATGATCAAGTGCATAACTGCTCCTTTGTTCATCATTATTCAGAGCATCTACAAAATACCTTCTGGCATGGTCCATACAATGGAGGTGAGTGACACCAGGTTGTTTTCCATATTCTTCATAACCGCTATAGGCATCCGTATGCAGATAGCCTCTAAATCCAGATAAGATATCTCTTATCTCGCCCTTACCCCTCCCTTTCTTATAAATAAAGCAAACTATTTGTAAGACAGGATTGCCTCCAACCCATAAATATCCATTATGGGAACCTTTACCCTTCGCCCGGGTATTATCCAGCACGCGGTATCTGGTCTCATCCATATGGATGTACCTGCTGTTAACTAAATCTTCCCACAATAGCTCCCATAATGGTTTCAGCACATCTATCGTAGCATTAACCCAGTTAGATATCGTATTGTATTTCAAGTTAATACTGTATTGCTTAAAACGTTGCTGTATCCGGTACAAAGGCATGTGGTAAATAAACTTTTCTATTAAAAGCATGACCAATAATGTAATATCAGCTTTACACTTAGGGATAGGATGTGCACCTGTTGGTGCGATCAGCTGTTTATGTTTTCCTTTGTCATCGGCTTTCATAATATAAACATCACGCTCTTCAACGTTCACATACAACTTCATCATCTGAACGGCCAGCCTTTCTGTACGCTCTGTGCCTACTTTTACTGCTCCTGCAGGAACATCCTGATGTATCTTTACAACACACCGCATCAGGTGTGCAGGTAAAGCATGCCGGCCAGGGTGTGGTAACGGGAGAATATTTTTTGACACCACTACCAGCTGTTCTTTAATTTTTCTCACACTTGTAAAAGGTACAACATCCTCATGATTGGCAGCAGGAACGTCAAAAAGCTTACCCTGGATATTTTTCTGCTCAGTATTTAATGCCATTTCATTGGGATAACGTTTTTCACTTTTCCTGCCATAAATCATCTTCTTAAGCTGCATCCACTGATAGCGAAGCATTTTGTAATCAAAGAGATCGGACTTGTTCTTCTGCAGTCGTAAAAGTTGTTCCCTGACAACATTATTCAGCTTATCAATGATAACAATATGCTGGCGGTTTTTCTCCTCCAGTACTGTGATAGTTTGCTGATTGATTTTTTGTACTGCCTGTAAGGCAGTAATTGCCTGATCACGGTCTGCAATAATTCTATCCTTCCGAATATTCTCCTCGGTTAAAGCCTGATTAGCTTGCTGCTGACTCATCACAGTTTGCTCAAGCTGAGCTATCATTTGCAGCGCGGATTTGAGCTGCAATTGACAATCATTGGCCGGATGTGATGAGGTCCGTTTCATCTATGCAAATAACAAAAAAAGCAGATCATTTTAAGGTGATCTGCTTCATAAAATTCCCACAGGAGAACGTAGTAATTTGGGGATAAACCCTTACATATTTCTGATATTGAAAAAGGAATATCCTGGTATATTTTAAAACTGGGTTCATCAAAATTCGTTACACACCTCTATTATCCTTCCATCCGTTATTCCGCTCCTGGTGAAACATAAGCCCATTAAGCAAAGATAATACCTCAATGGCTGTTAATTTTAAACTCCCGTTTTCTACAGTAATTTCCGGTAATGTAAACCGGTTCGTCTGTCTGCGATACAAAAGTGTAAATCCATTATTTTCGTGGAGCAACAGTTTCAGATGCGTCCGATGTTTATTTAAAAAGATGAATACATCTTTCTGATTTTTCTCGACACGCCTGCTCATATACTTTTCAACAACACCACAGAGACCGTCAAATGATTTGCGCATATCGACATCTGAACAACAGAAGTAAAATTTATGAGCATCGGTTAGTACTAGCAAAGCACTCATAATAGAATCGCTTTTAATTGTTCAATACATGAGTGACCGTATAGCTTAATTATTTTCACCTCTATTTGCACTGATGCATCCCGTGGTGGCAGACCGGTTATTTCCAGTGGGATAAAATGTGAGGGGGAATTGTCAAATTCTCCATACTTTTTGCGCCAGTAGTAAAAAGTTCCATCACTCACTCCTATTCTTTCACAGTAATCACGGACAGACAATCCCTCACTGTTATCAAAATCACGCAATAATTGCCGGATTTGAGTTGCTGAACGTTGCTTCCTTACATTTTTTGTAGTATTGCTGGATGCCATTTCTATATATTTTAGTATATCCAAAAATATTACACTTCTGACATCGGAAATACTAACGATAGCATGGGGTTAGTGGAAGGATTACGATTCAACAAAGTATTACTTGCGGATAGACCTGACCTCTATGAAGCAATGCATGCTTGAGGTGCCAGCTGTTCCCAACGACTTTTACAGTCAGAAAGGAGGGTACTTTTATGCGTAGACATTTCACGGGTATTTATGCCCCATATATTGAACAATATCTCCTTTATAAAAGGCAGTTAGGTTTCAAACAGAGAACAGAAGAAACTATGTTTGCCATCTTTGACCGTTTTACGATTGAACGAGGGGAAAGCCATTTAGGTATCACTCCTGACCTTTCAAAAGCATGGATGCAAGCTGCAGTTAATCTGTCACAATCGTATAACTTCCATCGGGCTTTACTCCTCAACCAGTTGGCAACGTTCCTCAATGAGCTGGACATTCCTTCTTATGTAATGCGTTTACCATTAAGCAAAATGGACTTTACACCATACATTTATTCGCAGGATGAGCTTCGTCGACTTTTTAATGCGGCAGACAACTTTCGGGTAAAAAAGGGGGTGCGCCAGATCATGTTTACCATGCCTGCACTTCTAAGGTTGCTGTATGCTACAGGTCTTAGAGGTGGTGAAGCTTTAGCACTAACCATCAGTGATGTGAATCTGGATGATCAATTCATCATCGTTCGTGATAGTAAGAATGGTCAACAGCGTATTATTCCCTTCTCAGATTCTCTCGCAGTTGTATTAAGACAATATCTATTCTATAGAGATCAGTTACCTGGGAGTTTGATAAAAAGTAATCACTTTTTCATCGCACCTGATGGTAGGGAGGTCAAACACGATTGCTTCAGCCGCTGGTTCGGTCGTTTGTTATCTACCGCAGGTATCCCAAGAGGACGGGGTGTAACACCGCACGCTTTACGGCATTCATTTAGTGTGCATTCTCTGGCAATGATGGCAGAGCGGGGAATGGACATTTATTGTTCGTTACCAGTATTATCCACCTACCTTGGACATAAGGCTATTGAATCGACAAACCACTATGTCAGGCTAGTTGCTGCGATATATCCTGGCTTGCTTAAAGATGTAGACAAAATATGCATTAACGTCTTTCCCCAAACGATAGGCTATGAAACCTACTGATTTTTCAAAATATCTGTCAGGGTTTCTGATCGGGTATTTGGCGCACGAACGCGGCGCGAGCAAAAATACAATCTGTGCTTACCGGGACACTTTCGTCCTTTTCATCGCTTACATGGAAACGCAAAGCATAACGGTGTCACGACTTACATTGCAAGCGATCACCCAGGTGAATGTTATTGGCTTCCTCGATTGGCTCCAGGCAGAACGCAAGAACAGCAATGCAACACGAAATGCAAGGCTAGCTGCTATTCATGCTTTCTTTAGCTATATCCAATATCAGCATCCAGAGTACTTGTATGAATGCCAAAAGATACTGAACATACCGATGAAACGAAAGGCTAACGTTGTAATGAACTATCTTTCGCTCGATGCGATAAAGCTGCTTTTACAACAACCAGATATCCGCACTGTCAATGGTAGACGCGACCTGGCATTGCTTTCACTGATGTACGACACAGGTGCAAGGGTACAGGAGATCATTGACCTTAAGCCATCTAATCTAAGGATCGATAAACTGAGTACTATCCGAATCACCGGTAAAGGCAATAAGACCCGAATCGTCCCAATGCTTGACGAACAGGTAAAACTATTAAAGCATTACCTCAATGAGCATGAACTTGTACAGACCTGTAACAATGAACATCCGTTGTTCTTTAACAGCCGTGGCGATAAGCTTACCCGTGCTGGTGTAAACTATATCCTGCTGAAATACGCAGATATGACCAGAAAAATCAGTGATGTTCATTTGCCAGACAAAATCAGCAGCCATGTGCTGCGGCATTCAAAAGCGATGCATTTGTTGCAGGCCGGTGTTAATCTTGTATATATAAGGGATATTCTCGGCCATGTGTCCATCCAGACAACAGAGATTTACGCCAAGGCTGATTCACGTGCGAAACGGGAAGCTATTGAAAAGGCTTACATATCGGTGGTACCGGAAAAAGCACCTGTTTGGCTGTTAAATGATAATCTTCTGGATTGGCTTAAGCACTTTTAGCCTTGTTTATTATGTAAAGTTATGTGACAGAGAATCGTGGCTACATTGGACACATAAGCAAATAACCTGTTACATACTTTACATAATCTTCAGCTATACATAAAATAAATTATGTAAAGCTTTACATAAATTATTTAGAAAGAACTCTCTTTTTGCCAGTAATGAACATGGCGGAGAAAGGGCTGCTCTGTTTTATTCACTCGTAGAAAGTTGCAAGCTGAATGGGATTGATCCATTCGAATACTTGGCTGATGTATATGATCGACTCCATGACTGTACTGCCAGTGAACTGATACACTTACTACCTTCAAACTGGAAGCCAACAAAACCAAGAAAGACCGCTAGTTAGTTTAATCCAGAATAATCAAAGAACTTAATCATGTAAGATTTATCGATGCAAATGTAGCATCTAATAAATAGATTAGGAAGATGCTCCAGATCGAATGCTTACCTCCGGAGAGATAACTGTTTTCAAATTGGCCCGGAATAGTCCGTTTCTATTGGCCCAGCATGTTCCGTTTTAACTGGCCCATTGACCTCCGTCGTAGACAGGAATGGCTAACAGCTATCGTTCTCAATTAGAATTACCTCTGGATCAGCAACTAGAAGGCCATGAGCTGATCACTGATCACACATCTTCTACAGGCAGAAAAACTACATCGTGGCAATGACCGAATGGAGACACTATTAAAAACAGCAAGGTTCCGTTATCATATTACTCCACAGGAAATAGAATGCATAACCTTTGGCTGAATTAGAAATGGAATATGAATGCGATATTAATTATCTTAGGAATAATTGGCTGGGGTTCACCAGGAATGTTTGGCTGGTTGAGGTGTGGTATATGGCTGGATTTAATGTGAAATTCTTAGTTAATTAATATTTAACGATTTTTTTATTTGACGACTATAAACTTCACCATAAAAAGTCTCAATTAATCTACCATTCTTATCATACAGTACCAAATAAGGATATCCATTTGCTTTAAAATGTTTTCGAAAAGCACTTGTGTTATCGATCCCAACTTTTATATTATAATATTGATCAAGAGAAAAGTTTCTATAAAAGGCTCTCATATCATAAAAAGAATCATCAGTGATTAAATAGAAATTTACATTTTTATAAAAATCCATATCTTTCAAAAATCTCTTCATCAATATTCTCGAATGATCACAATAAGCTCCAAAGTAGAATAAGATGATCGGTTTCCCTTTGGGAATATCTATCGTATTAAATACATTAATACTATCTGATAGAAGTAGGTTAATAGACGGTAACTCCCTCATTTCCGATTTTGTGGTATCTTTGGAATTACATGATATAAACAATATAAAAATAAAAAACACTAGTAACTTAATCATACCATAGGTTTTTCTTCAATTATCGTTGATTTTTTTTAGAAAAAATAAGACATTTTATTCTTCGATTTAACTCGTAATAAGAAATGAATTATTCCACTGTTCCCAGTTAATAAATCGGCATGTGGATTATATGGGTCAAATTGAATCCAATAAGCATAACTCTGATTTCTATAAATAGTGTTTAATAGATGCCCTGCAATCCAATCAGCTCTTTCAAGCCATTCTTTATTATTAAATGTTAGCCATGCTTCTAAATAAACCTCTCCCAAACCAGCAAGTCCCCTTTCTATTGAAGAGAAGTCAGAAACTACATGAATAGGGTATAATTTCAACGTAGACTCAGCTATTTGACGATAAAGATTTTTTTGAGTGATTTTGTAAGCTTTAATAAAAGGCAGAACTAAATGATATCCTCCGTTATTAAAATTAAAAATCTCTTTTGATGTGTTGGCAACGTGCCATAGATAGCCACTCTTATGTCGTATTGCATTTTTTTGCAAAAATTCTAATCCTTTTAATCCAACTTTTTGTGCCAGCGGAAATGGCAATTGGTCTGATAATGACAAAAGGAACCATATTATACCTGCAATCCCGTTATGGAAACCATAAATTATCAATTTAAATTTCCTATTTGAATTAAAATTCCACGAACCATTATCCAATTGATTTTTAGATAAGAATTCTACACATCTATGCAATTGATCTTTTACAAATTCTTCAGGCAAAAAATCCCTGCACTTCAATAAAGATATCCCATATCCCGAAATACCATTAGCTAAATCTAACGACTGCGGAAATTCTTCCAAACAATTGAATAATAACTCAAGATTATTTTCATCCCTTTCTAAAATCCCTGCCTCTAATAGCGATTGAATTCCCATTGCCACTCCAAATGTCCCCGTAAATAACCCTGGTTGCAATTTTATATTATCCGGTGTTAAATTTTCAATTAATAATTTATAATTTTTTCTCCATGTAGAACTACAACATTCAATATCAACTCCCATTAAAGCAGCCTTACCTATCAGATACAAAACACCGCTTATTCCTTTTCTAAACCCGATATAAATCGTACGATCAAGCCTACTATTTCCAATAAAACTCTCTTCCATCGACACCGTTGATGACCAATATCCCTCAATGCTTACCATTCCTTTGTTGGATAATGAACAAATAGACTGATATAATACGGAATCTAACGAATTCAAATTAGGTTGATTAGGATTAAATGGAGCAAGATCAAATTGAATTTCTTCTCTATATTTCCGTAGACTATTCTGAATATCTTGCAGCGCAGGTCTTTTGCTCTTATCATGATCGAGGCATCCGCAAATTAAATCAACAATTTCCTTATCCGAATTAAAGAATGACAGATTATCTTTTAAGGAAAGGTTATCGCTAGTATTAAAATAATGAGGGCTAATATGTACTGTTGCAAAAAGCATTACAGCACCTAAACTATAAATATCTTGTTCAATTGTAGGAGCAAAGTTTGATTTTTGCTCCGGGGACATATACCCTTCTGTACCTTTTTCATATGGAGGATCCGGTAATTGAAGATTTAGATCATATGTCAATTCTAGATCTAATAACCAAACCTTATTGTTCTTATCTATGTAGATATTCCCAGCATTCAAATCTCTATGAACATAACCAAGCTTATGTAGTTCAAAAACAACACCTACAAATTGAATTAAGATGTCTAGGATCTTAAGTTTGTCAACCTTTTCTAAATCGTCCCATAATTTGCCAGAATACAAATCGACCAGAATATCATTTAAAGACTGACCATTTATATATTCAAATACTAAATAAGTATTCTCATTTTCTTCAAAAAAATCAATAATAGCTGGAGTAATATTGAGCTTGCGTAATTTATTATAAATTGACTGTTGCCATACTAACCTATCTTTAATATCTCTTCCATTTTTGTCAACCCCCATTCCCTTTTTCCCCTCTTTTATTATACAATTACGATATGCCCAAAACTTCTTTTGGTACATCGCTTTAATTACACTCCCCTTTGCATCTGGCTTTAAAACCTCTCTAATTAAATATTTTCCATTTAAAATATCGCTTGTTTTTTGGTGCTTTGGTGGCATTATCTCATTAAAAGGCCATGATATCCATTTATAAATTTGAGGAGGAATGGTTTCTTCATCAATTAAGGGCTTTCCGGTGGGATCTTTAATTATAGATGTACTATTTGTGGTATCTACTAAAAAACTTCCATACCTAGTATAAACCAGGTTACCCAAATGAAAATCAGTAGGAATAGCAGGTCCTTTAAATTCCCGTGTCAACTCAATTATTTTTTTTACGTAGGTATTCAATTCATAATTATTTCTAGGGTAGATAATGATAATCTTACCTAGATTTTTATATCCAAATGCACCCGCCTGTAACATCTGATGAATTTGACTGTCTAAAGGAATAAGGAATGTAATACTGTTATCAAGTAAATAAGGGAATAGTAAACTTGCTAATGAATAAAAATGAATATCCCAAATTGATATATGAATCATCCAACCCTGCATGATAGCGGGTTGTCCAACTTGAAGATACCAATCCTTTTTGACGACTTCTTTAACTCCAAAGCTTTCTAATAATGCTTCGTATTCTGTCACTGAAGAATTAGTACGACTGGAATTATCAAGCAAATTTGGAGAATTTTCAATAGCCATAGGTTAACAATTTATTTTCCCTTAACATCAAATTTTATCACAGTAAATAATTACAACTAGATCTAGAATACTCCTACATTTAGATGATGAGAAGAGTTCCAGGAATTAATTCTGGAGCTTTTCATTCAGCTTTCCGGGATTAGATATAAATAATTTTTTTTAATCTTGTTTAGTCCTTGTTGAATGCACACATCGGGATAAATTAAATATTCCGAGTGCCGACATATACTCAACCTCTAACGGGGATTACAATTACATACTTCTCATTGGTTACTAGGCATTTTAACTTATCCAAGAACCTTATAATTATATAATCTTCATTTGGGGGCTTAATTTCAAATGGTCTATTCTTCTTTCAGAAGTTCCATATGTTTAACCGCACAGCCAAACATCTGCCATTTTATTATCCTCCAGCTATTCATGTTTTTATTATTATCAATCCAGGGTTAACGTTTAAATTGCAACCTCTAGTTATTCTAGAATGGCGACAATTTGAATTTTAGCGAGCCAGATCTTCTTCAATTACGCTTATAGGAAATTTTTTAGTCCAAAATCTTTATCGTCATACTAGACAATTTTATGGCAACTCACCAATCTATCTACTTTGCAAAATACAGGTAACTAATTAGATAATGAATTATCCCACCATTCCCCTCCATTAAATCACCACAAGGCAAATACGGATGATCTTGAACCCAATAGTTACCATCAATTGAATTAATTGAAGTATGCTTAAATATATTAATAGTCCATAAAATTGCTTCCAAAAATTTATCATCATGAATAATCCGCTGACTTTCCAATCCTAAAAATCCAATTCCCACGATTCCCTCGAAAAAACTTAAATCATCTAAGACTGCCCTTTTAGGAATAGAAAGCATAATCTCCTTAGCAAAATTCAAATAAGATAAATCCCCTAAAACACTATATCCCTTTAAAAATATAAAGGCAAACCCGGCTCTCCCTCGAAAATCTACAGGATACTTATTGAACTTTTTCCTGGATTGTTGAAATAAATACCGCATCGCCAATCCCGTCTTGATTTTAATCGAATCATCTTTAATAATTTCACAACATTGCAACAAAAAGTACAAAATCCCAGCTATTCCATCTTCAAAACCAAGTGGGTAAAAATCCTTTTTCCCCTTATCTAATTCCAATAACCAATTTCCATTTCTTTGCTGTGTATTCAATATTTGATTCAAAACAAGTGAAATCCTTTCATTTACGAAATCTTGTTTCAAATACTTTGCTGCATAAATTATAGCAAATCCATACCCCGCAATGCCATTTACAATATTTAGTCCTTCTGGAATATTATAAAGGCAATTTTCGACATATTCTTTATTCTCCTCTGTCTCCTCCAACAAACCACTTTCTATAGCCGCTGCTATAGCTACTGCAACTCCAGAGCTTCCATTATAAAGACCTGGTGGCACATTAGTTCCAGCAAATAAAAAACGGTCCTTTAAAAACATCCAATTCCTTTCAAATGCAGTTAAAAGCTTATCAACATCAAACCCTGCAATTCTTGCTTTAGCTAACAAAAAGATCACTCCACTTATTCCCTTACCCAGCCCAATAAAAACATTTCTGACATCAGTAAACTTGCTAACTAAAGATACCCAATAACCATCCTCATTAACCATTAATGGAGTATCAAAGCTATCCAATGACCTTTGGATCAATAATTGAATTTCTTCCTTAGATAACTGTGGCGTAATTATTTGTTGAGAAAGGTCGCTTTTTAGATATTCATTAAGCACACTTCTGATTTCTGAGATCTTAGGCCTCCTATTAAAATCTTCACTTAAACAACCACAAATTAATTTAGTCAACAGGTCACTTCCTGTAAGAAACTTAACATTTCTAAACAAAATATCTTTATCATGAATACTAAATTTTCTTGGAGAAAAATGGGAAATGACAGATAACATTAACGCTCCCAAGCTATATATATCCTGGTTAAAAGCAGGCTCCCATTCTCCACTTTTTTGCTCCGGAGACATATAACCAGGTGTGCCTACCTGGAAAGGTGGGTTGGGGGTTTGCTTTGAAAGATCGTAAGTCAATTCAAGATCAATCAAATAAATTTTACCCTTTTTATTTACAAGGAAGTTGGTCACCGAAATATCCCGATGCACATATCCAAGTTGATGAAGTTTATCAATATTATCTACAATATCAATAAGGTGATTTATAATCAGCTTTTTTTTATCAGTTGCCAGGTCTATCCATGAATTAAAAAGAAATATTGAATCAATATAATTTTCAAACCTCATACCATCGATAAAATCTATCACTAAATAACTATTCCCATCCTCCTGGAAAAAATCAATATAATTTGGAATGGCTATTTTCCCCCATAACTGAATATGCAATTCTTTCTGCCAGAGTAGTCTATCTACAATATCTCTATCATGCTCGTCAGTAAATATTCCTGGTCTCCCTTCTTTTATTAAACATTGCTTAAAATTGAAAATATTTTTTTTCGAAATAGCGTGCATAACTCTACCCTTTGGGGTATTTCTTAGGCACTTTATAATGTAGTATTTGTTTTTTAGGGCTTTTTTATCTGGGGCGGGAAATTGTGAGGAAATGAGCTCAAAAGGCCAAGTAACCCATTTAGGTACTATATAAGGGAAAGCATATTCATCTATTTCCAATTCTCCTTTTTCATTAAAAAGAAACTCTCCATTAGGTGTAGAAATCACGTTAAAACTTCCATATCGTGTATACACTATTCCACCAAGTTTTGCACCAGGCATTATAGTTCCTTTAATTCCCTGTGTTAGAGAAATTAAGTCAATTGCAACATCCAACACGGAGGATTGATCATTTATGTAGATGCAAATAACCTTACCATAAAATTCAAAACCTAGATTTCCTTCCTTAATACTATTATGGATAGCCCTATTAATTGGAATTTTAAAAGCAATATTCCTGGATAACAGATAAGGTAATAACCTAATAAACAATTCCGGAAAATCTTTTAAACTCACTGGAACATAAAATATCCATCCTTGCATTTCAGCCACCTCTCCTACTTGCAGGTAAAGACTATCTTTATTATACGCAACATTATGCTCTTTTAACAATACTTCATAGTCATCTATTTTGCAGGAATTATTAATTATTGGAGCAACGTTGGGATTTTGATCACTCATGGGTTAACGGGTTAATTTCAATAAGATTATAACAGTAAAAATAACCAATAACCTAACTAAAAAACTTAGGAGAAAAGGAAATATTGAACATCCTTTTTGAACTCCAATATCCTTTCTATTGTATCTCCTAAGTAGGATTATCATCTCCTAATTTTTTTCGAAACATGGGAAACTATCTTTGAAAATACGGCATAAATGGCCGCATTGTTAATCCTTTCGTTAATTCAAATATATACCCTCAATGATTACCCAATTCGAACTATTAGTTGCTACAACTATTTGCTCAAATGAAGTAATCTATTGAGCATAAATCACCCCCTTTTGAATTATTCAAAATACTATTAACTAACAGATTAGAGCCCCTAAAATGGAAACAAATAAAAAAAAAGCAATTATCATTGGTGCTGGTCCTGCTGGATTAACAGCGGCCTATGAGTTATTAAAAAGGACTGATGTCTTACCAATTATACTGGAAAAAAGCGGAGATATTGGAGGTATATCCAAAACGATCAATTATAAGGGGAATCGTATGGACATTGGAGGACATCGCTTTTTCTCTAAATCAGATAGAGTAATGAATTGGTGGTTAAAAATATTACCCTTACAATCCAATACGCCAGATTCTCTAACAATAAAATATCAAAACAAATCTCGGGAATTAAATCATCATTCTCAATTATCACAATCTGATAATGATGATAAAATAATGCTGGTAAGAAAAAGGCTATCCAGGATTTACTTCTTAAGAAAGTTCTTTAATTACCCTATTACCTTATCAATTGAAACATTGAAAAAACTGGGAATAGGCAGAACAATAGCGATATTATTATCCTATATACAAGCTCAAATTTTTCCACGCAGACCTGAAAATAGCCTGGAAGATTTCATGATAAATAGGTTTGGAAAGACCCTATATGAACTTTTTTTTAGAGATTACACAGAAAAGGTGTGGGGAGTACCTTGTAATAAGATATCTGCCGAATGGGGAGCACAAAGAATTAAAGGTGTAAGTATTACTAAAGCAATACAACACGCTGCGCAGGAACTAACAAAGAAAAAAAAGAAAAACGTCGATGATATTGCTCAAAAAGATACCGAAACCAGTTTAATAGAGCAGTTCCTTTATCCCAAATTAGGACCTGGTCAATTATGGGAAGAAGTAGCCAGGCAGGTAGAAGAAATGGGCGGTATCATTTATATGCACAACGAAGTAAAAAAAATCCATACCCATGGCAATGAAGTGGCTGCTATCACAGCTGTAAATAAATTGACAGGTGAAGAAATAGTATTGGAAGGTGATTATTTCTTCAGTACTATGCCCGTTAAAGAGTTAATTGCAGGTATACAAGGATCAATTCCACCAAAAGTTCAAGATATCGCTGCTGGACTTCAGTATCGTGATTTTATAACCGTAGGAATACTCTTAAAAGAACTTTCCTCACTAAATTCCAAAAATGGGAGATGGGAACAACTACAATTGGAAGACACCTGGATATACATCCAGGAAAGAGAAGTCACCGTTGGAAGATTGCAATTATTCAATAACTGGAGCCCTTTCATGGTCGCTGATCCTAATAATGTGTGGGTAGGAATGGAATTCTTTTGTAACGAAACTGATGAGTTTTGGCAACTACCAGATGAAAAAATATCCGCTTTGGCTATACATGAACTGGAGAAAATAGGACTCGCCAACTCTCAAAATGTATTAGATAGCACTGTGTTACGGGTTGAAAAAACATATCCCGCCTATTTTGGCACATATGAGAGTTTTGATCAGATCAGAGCGTATACTGATCAATTCGAAAATCTTTTCCTTGTAGGAAGAAATGGTATGCATAAATATAATAATGCAGACCATTCCATGCTCACTGCTATGGTAGCAGTTGATAATATCGAAGCAGAAATTACGACTAAAGACAATATTTGGTCAATCAATACAGAACAAGAATATCATGAGGAAAAAAAGGATGACAATTCAACGCCGACAGAAGTAAAAAAAAAAGAGCAGAAGCCTCAGTCTCTAAGAAATTATATTTTTAAAGAGCCGGCCAATAAGCCTTATGTACAAACAGCATTATTAGGCATAATAATACAACTCATATTTTTCAAATATTGGTATCCATTTGCAAGTTTTATAAATGGAGACTCCTATGCATATTTATATTCTGCTTATGATAACAATGATATAGACACCTATCCAATCGGGTATCCGAAATTCATCAGACTATTTAGTGTATTTACGCATTCAGATACAATTCTAGTAATATTTCAATATATACTATTACAAGCAAGTATTCTGAGTCTTGTATTTTCTATATTTTACTTTTTTAATCCAAGTAAAGTAACCAAAATATCTCTTTTTGGATTTATGCTTTTTAACCCAGTATTTCTTTACCTGGCAAACTATATATCAAGTGACACTCTTTTTCTATCCTTAAGCTTGATATGGTTTAACCTTTTGATTTGGAGTATTTATCATCCCACACCCAAGGTAATATTTACAAGCTCAATAATATTATTTTTAGCATTTACTATCCGATACAATGCCTTATTTTATCCCTTAGTAGCTGCAGTTGCCTTCATATTATATAGAAAAAAAATAGCCCTTAAAATATTGGGGTTATTTGTAAGCTTAATTCTTATTTACGGGTTTATAAATTTCAACAATAGTAAGTATTATGATTTATGTGGTAAGAAGCAATTTACACCATTTACTGGTTGGCAAATAGCGAACAATGCAATGTATGCGTACAAATTTGTTCCTAAAAATGAATACAAAAAAACACCGAAGAAATTTCAGGATCTTGATAATATGGTAAGAACTTATTTTGACACTACAAGGGATTATAAAAAACATCCTGAAGAAGCCATGATGGTAAGTACTATATATATGTGGACACCAACGGCGCCGCTAAGACAATACATGAAGAAGATGTTCAAAAACGAGACTATTGTTGATGAATATACTGAATATAAACAATGGGCTACAATAGCTCCCTTTTTTAAAGAATATGGCACATACCTAATCAAAGCATATCCTATACCTTTTGCTATGTACTATTTATTTCCTAATGCAATAAAATATTATGCTCCGCCAGTCGAATTTTTAGGGGAATATAGTACAGGTAAAGACATTGTTTCTCCAATCGCGAAAGTATGGTTTGAATACAATTCATTGAAAATAATTACAATATTTAAAGATTTCAAAGTGAATATTCTCAATTTCTATCCTATACTAGTTGGAACGATGAATGTTATTTTTTTCTTGGGTTTGATTAGCTTCATATTACTAGATGGTTCGAAGAAGAAAAAATCTTTATCAAAAGCGTTATTATTAGTTGCAAGTCTCTGGCTATTTAATTTTGCATTTAGCGTATTTGCATCACCAATTGCGTTAAGATTTCAATTGTTTCCAATTTTAGTAATGACATCTTTTGCTTTCATATTTATGGATTATTTAATAAATGAAGCAATATTAGAACCTAATAAAAATTCACTTATTACTAAATAATTCTCTCATTTTTACATAGTGGTTTTATAAACTCAATATGATGAATCTGCCCTATTTCTGCGGACAGTAAGTTAAGGTGTAAAAATCTTAATTTAGTAAAATGGCACAGAGAAAGACTTACAGTAAAGAGTTTAAGGCAGAAGCTCTACGTTTAGCAGAAACATCGGGAGTTACACAGGTATCTCAGGATTTGGGTATCCATCCCAATATGCTATATGTTTGGAAGAAGCAGCTAGACAAGGGGGCAGATAAAGCTCTCCCAGGGCGAGGCAACCCTACGGATCCAGAACTCGCCCAACTTAGAAAAGACAATGCCCGTTTAAAGGAAGAGGTCGAAATCCTAAAAAAAGCAGCGGGTATCTTTCTCAATCGCTCAGGAAAAGATACTCAGTGATTAAGCAGTTGAGCAAACAACATAAGATCACTATACTATGCAAGATTCTGAAATGCAGTACCAGTGCGTATTATGGCTGGCAGAAAGGAAAGAACAGGAAACGTGAATTGCATAGACGACGTCTGACAACCCTGGTCAGGACAACATATCATGGCTCGGACAGGACTTATGGAAGTCCCAGGATTTATAAGGAGATAAAAGAATTGGCAGTTCCCTGTAGTCGTACCCATATCGTTAAGATTATGCAACAGCAACAATTATGGGCAGTGCAAAAGAGGAAATTCAAAGTAACAATTGATTCTGGGCATGATCTTCCTGTAGCGGAAAACATACTAAACAGGGATTTTACAGCAGATAGCCCCAATAAAAAGTGGGTATCAGATATCAGCTATATCAGAACAAAGGAAGGATGGTTGTACCTGGGGCAGTTGTAATAGACCTTTTCTCGCGAAAAGTAGTTGGATGGTCAATGAACTCCAACATGAAAACTGATTTGCCTTTAAAAGCCTTAAAAATGGCAATCAACTCCAGGAGACCTAATGCAGGTTTGATACATCATCCAGATCGTGGTGTTCAATATGCGAGTGGCCTGTATCAGGAGCGATTGGCTAAATCAGGCATGATCTGTAGTCTGAGCAGAAAAGGTAACTGCTGGGACAATAGTGTCGCTGAAAGCTTCTTCTCAACGCTTAAACGGGAAATGATTTATCCTGCAACAATATTCGATACCAGGGAACAAGCTCGTAGCAGGATTTTCAAATACATAGAAACATGGTATAACAGAAGTAGAAAGCACTCGTTTTTACATTATTTATCGCCAGTTGATTTTGAATATAAAAACGCAAATGTATCTTTAACAAACGCAGCTTAACTACATGTCAGTTTTTCTAGGTCAAGTTCAATGAAGCAATTAGTACTTAATAATTCTCTTACTCCAAAATAAATACCCTATCAAGTACAGAATTTAACCTTTTGCTATTATAACTTTACACATATAACCCGTTAAAAAACGCATTAACTATAATAATTTAAATGTTCTATGCTCATTTCTCCATTTAGATATTCGATGTTAACCTAGAAGCTCAATTTGCTACTAACAATTAGAAGCTTTATCTCCACCAATTATATGATAATTCTTTTTGCATGTTTACTTGCAAAGTTGGATCCATTTGCAGAAGTATGCAAAGTTAAGGATGAAACCGACCTCCTATAAGTGTCGGCAATTATAACCAGTTAAAATTTAGCTTTTTGATATTCTAAAAAGCAAAATCATTATGAAAAAAGCAAAAATCGCATTATCATCTATCGCACTGTTAGGAGTTGTAGGTAGCATCTTCGCCTTTAAAGCTGCAAAACATTATTCAGCATTACCTTACTATACTACTACTGTCTACAATACTGTTGCAAATGCAACATTTACTAACGGTAATGTGACTACAACAACTACCGCGGCCTATAGGTATTTTACACTTGAAAAAGGTGCAAAAGCTATTGTTGGTTCAAGAATTGAACATGGAGCTTAATCCAATGGATTGTTGAAACTTCAATAAGTTTGAAAGAGATCGGATCAATTCTAGTGACGACTCTTGAAAACTGAGATATGAATAAATAAAATTAAACGGCTTGAGTCCAGAAATTAATTGGACTCAAGCCGTTCGTTTTAAATTAGTTATAATGCAACATGTAGTATCACCACGGTAAGCATTCGATCCGGGGCGTCTTTCTTATAATTTAAATAGATACTACATTTGCCCTGATGATTCTTTTATCATCGAGTTCTTTGATTATTCCGGAGCAGGTTAGAGCTCAAGCGTTCTTTACTTTGCCTGGTTTCCAGTTAGAAGGTAATAGTTGTACCAGTTCAGCCGCAGTACAATCGTGGAGTTTGTCATACACATCATGCTGGTATTCGAACGGATCAATCCCGTTCAGTTTGCAGGATTCCACGGTTCTTCGTCAATTTTAGTGATAAATAATATCATAATACCTTTGATTTAGAGAAACGTACGCCCCAAATGAATTTAAATTTTCTTTCTTTTGAAAATCATAGTCGATTTATCATAAAAGTCATAAGTATTGTAAATAATTCAGTGAATCTAGATGTTGAGCCCAGACTAAAGACATCAAAATGTCCAAAATGTTCACGAAAAAGCTCCTCTGTCCATAGCTTTTATAAGAGAAAAATAAAAGATCTCCCAGCCTTTGGCAATGAGATAATTATAATTTGCTGTGTAAAAAATTCTTTTGCAAAAACGATGATTGTGATGTATCCCTCCGGGAGGCTGAAAAATGAGGTGATATATGTTTTCTAATTTCCTGCTCAAATATTATCAATATGAAAAAGGGAAATATCAAAATTAGCGAACTTCTTCCGCATAACTGGAAATCACAGACCATATAATTATACTGCTTACAAATTTATTGTCACAATAACTAGACGGCCCTATCTCGGGTGGATACATTTGGCCAAACCAAAAAATACTCGATAAACACAATGGCTTAATGCAAAGTTAGCACGGCTAGATCAATATATTTTTAAACTTCCCGGAGGGATACGAAGAACCAGCATCAACATAATCTACAGCAACAGTCAAAAGGGCGATCTAAATCCACAATTTAGAAAATTTACATTCCTAGGGATTGTTATTTAGTATATCTCCATCCCTTATTTCTATATCTGTTGAAGAACCATAAAACATCCATATAGGAGCAGGTCTATCCATCAAATAATACCCAAAAAACTGATCCAGGCGAGTTGAATAGTCCTTAATCGCCGAATTATTCCAAAGCGTATGATTCTCATTATTATAAATAAGCAGCCAAGCTTTTTTATTTAGGTGTCGTAATCCAGTAAACAGTTCAATGGCTTGAGATAGTAATATCCGAACATCTTGTTTTGTATGCATAATCAATAGTGGAGTAGTTACATTGTTCAACGAAAAAATAGCGGAATTATTAATGTATATATTAGGTTTACTCCATAAATCCGTGCCTAATCTAAATTGCCCATCTTCAAACATATATTGAAGGCTATTACCTCGAACATCCATACTACCATACAAACTTATGCAATCTGAAATTCCTGATGAACTACAAGCCGCTGCAAATAAATTGCTATGCGTGACTATATAATTAGTTTCAAATCCGCCAAAGCTGTGTCCTTGTATCCCCATTTTTTTTGAGTTAACAAAATGCAACTTAGACACATAATTAGCTGCTGAGCTAATAGCACTTAATGCAGATTCGCCAGTATGACCGATTTGGTAATGAATATCAGGAACGTATACCAAATAGCCATGGCTTACAAACCATGGTATATTTATAGGACCATTTGATAATCCAGGTGAAAGAAAAATGTGTAAATTATTTGACCATTTTTCATAATAATGAAATATAACAGGATATTTTTTTGTCGAATCAAAATCTTCTGGTTTATATAAAACTCCTTGAATAGTATTATTCATTGAGTCCTTCCAAGAATACAATTCAGAGGTTAGCCAATTATACCCCTCTTGTGGATTAACATTACTTAACTGATTGAAACTTTTGAAATCCTTCGTAACATAATAATTAGGGGAATTGGTTTCTTTCATTCTATAAACCAGCCAGACATTCGCTTTTTCAGATTTTATTGGGTATTCTCCTACATTTGAAATATGTTCCAGAGAACTATTAAAAAGATATGGCCCCATTATCAGCTCCTCTGGATCTATTGACTTTCCAATGGTTATCTTATAAAATCCATTATCCTTATTATTCCTATTAAATGCGGGAATAATTATCTTATCCCCTGTTTTAAATCGTTTTTCGGAGGAAGGAAAAATTAAATCAAATCTAATACCATTCTTTTTACCATAATTATTAGTTAAGTTAATGGGAGGCAAAATCGCTCTTGGGTCTACCTGCCAGATATCATTCTGATCATGTATTAGTAACAAATTATCATCATTAAGCCACCTGCTATCCATAATTGTTGAAGCTTCGCTTACTTTATTAGAATCTAAATCTGTCATGAAGTTGCGCCAATTTGATGCCTTTGTAATTTGCGAAGTTATATTCCGGTAAATGCCAGTAGAAACTTCATACGTAAAATAATCATTTAATGAAGAATCGAAATAAAGTAGAAATTTTCCAGTATTAGACAGTATAGTCTCACCCATATTATTATCGAGCATGGTTTTAATACCATCTTTTAAGCTAATAATATAGTTTGTGTATAATAACAAATTCCCAGAATCCAATTTATTACGATGATCAACTTTATTTTTTTGCACCAAAAGTCCAACTTCTTTATTTCTAAACCTAATTTCATCATCTTGATGTTCTATTTGTATTGTTTGCTTACCTTTAATTTTAACCACAGTCAAATAAGTTTTTTCGTTATCCGCAAAATAACCTCTTTGAGAGGAGATATATTGATCTTTGTAATGCCAAACATCAACAACACTTTCTTTTTCTAGATGCGATTCAATTAATTTGCTTTTTGCTTTTTTCATTGTAAAAAACAAATACTTTCCATCCTGACTAAATGACTGAATATTGGAAATTATCAATGTTGTATCAATAGAATTCGAAGAATTTCTGAATAATACATCCGTTTTAGCATTCTTTTCTGTAAAATGATACAATACATAATCATCCATATTCCCCTCAATGAAACAAATTTGTTGGCCTGATATGTCAAAAGTTACATCCCGGATTTCTTCACCGACCTTTCCTTCCCAAATTATTTGAGACTTGTTATTTTTATATTTATACCAAACTAAGGAATGTTTGTCTGAATCAAATGTTTTAGTAATAACTAAAATGCTACTTTTCTCGTTGTATATAAAATCTTTAACATTGTAAATGTGTTTTATCTTATTCGTTTTTAAATTATAAAAGTTCAGTACATCTTTTTTGTCAATATATACAAGGTCACCTTCTATTAAACGCCAGTAATTAGTATTCGGAAAATAATGCATTGAATCCTGACCTAAAGTAATCAGTACTAAATTCCCACCTGGCAAATCTAAAATAGCATGTTTATTATCCATTGCAAACTGAAGATTACTTCCGTCTGGAAATTCTTTACGCCATTCATTATTAATACTCTGAATTACAACAACCTGTTTAGTTATCTGATTTTTATTCTTGAATATCTTAATATAAGAAGCAAATTTACCGTCAGCGTTTATAATTCCACCTCTAACACTTGGCCAATTCTTAATTGCGTTTGTATCTAAAGGAGGCTTTTGACTTAAACAAAGGGTGGAATAAAAAATTAATACAAAAGAGAAAAGTATCGATTTCATTATTAATTGTTTTAAAATAGGGAGTTAAATGGGTTAACCTATCAAAAATAGATCATCCAATAAGATGGATAACATCTAAGTTATTTATCAATAAAGAATTTTATTTATGAGATAAAGAAAATTTTAGAGAAGGTTATTCCTTCAAATAACCTTCTCTAAAATTTATAATTAGGGACTGTAAAATATTTTGTGTAAACTCCTTCTCCATTGTTTGAAACCCTGCCGGGATGGGGAAGGGGGAATGGCGCGGCAGCAGCGCCTTCCCCGGTTTTAGGGCCTATTGAGATAATTCAACACCATAGGCCATTAACACAGGAAATTTACAGTCTCAATAATTAATATCCCTCATTTTGAACTAAGTTGGAATTATACAACAAGTCATATTGTGGAATAGCATATAAGTTAGATGAAGATTTCCATATACCACCCTTTTCGATTGTCACCTTACTCATTACAGAATCAACAGAATTAGTTCTCTTTAAATCCAGCCACCTATTACCCCATTCACTAAACAATTCTATTTGCCTTTCGTGCAATATCGCTTTTGACAAATCTTCTAAACTCTGAGGGCCATTATAATTTTCCAATCCCGCACGATTTCGCATTACATTAATATTGTCAACTGCGGCAGACAAATCACCAAGCTGAGCTTTAGCTTCTGCCCTTATTAAGTACTGCTCTCCCAATCGTAGGACCATCTCATATTCAGTAACAGGATCATCCAATTTGGCACTCTTATATTTGTATGGATAAAAATAAGTAGTCCCCATGACTGTCACACTATCAACCCAAACAGATCTTCTCATATCCCCTGGCTCAAATGCTAATAACAATTGATTGCTTAAATAAACCGGATATGAACTGCTAGGACCTTCAGCAGGTAAAATAAAAACACGTGCATCTTCTGTATTCCATCCATAGTTCACTGGCTGTAATTGAAAAATGGCCTCTGAACTATTTGCTAAAAATACATCCTTCAAAGGTTCCAATGAATAAAGTTCTGAATGATTGATGATTGAAGTAGCCTTCAAGTCAGCGTTAGCATAGTCCTTCATATATAAATATGCTCTTGCTAATAATGCCGTTGCTGCCCATTTAATTGGTGCGGTTCGCTCGGTTGTTATAGATTTAACATTAATATCATAATAATTATCAGTCATAAGAGATTCTGCCTCTTTCAAATCGTCAATTATTTGATTCATTACAACATTCTTATCTGACCTCGCAATCGACGCATTCACCTTATAATCTGTAGTTAAAATTAAAGGTACATCCCCGTACAAATTAACTAGATAAAAATAACAAAATGCCCTCATAAAACGTGTTTCTCCAAGTAATTGTTTTTTAATTGCAGGAGTAAGTTTTTCAGATTTATTAAGTCCTTCTAAAGCCGAATTTAAAGTATAAATTACGGGGTATGTATTTAGCCAAATATTAGGACTAATGGCATCAGTCAAATTATTGGTATAATATGCTATATAATCTGCTCTATCGTTTGAATATAATGTTAGTTCATCAGATGAAAGACCTGGATAAAAGGACATAAAACTATTAATAGTATTACCGTCCAATAGGGTACCTGCGCTCAGACTGAGGTATACCCCATTTAAAACAGCAACAGCAGTTTCATCACTGTTATATACATTATCTGTATTTGCTGATGTATCTGGACCAGTTATATCAACTAGTTTATTACATCCAAATAATATGATAAAAATTCCAATTATACCCAAGTATCTCTTAAACTTCATACTACTTCCAAAAAATAGATTAATTATGCCACGATTTGTCATATAACAATTCATTATATATTGATATTTCAAAATATATCTACTTCGCTTAATTACTAAAATCCGATTTGTGCACCAAAGACCCATGTTTTCAATGGTGGTAGGGCAGTTGAGGCTGTCTCTGGATCGACACCAACATACTTAGTTATTGTAAAAAGGTTTTGGGCTTGTATGCTAAGTTTAAAGTTTTTAACTCCAATTTTATTCTTCCATTTTTCCGGAATTTGCCAAGACAAATAAACATTTTTCAATCTGATAAAGGATGCATCGGCGTAGGTTAAATTACTAGAACTAGCCCTACCAAAAGCCCCAGAAATAGAATAATTTGAATTGAATCGCTGATGTGATGCAATATCGCCCTTCTTTTTCCACCTGTCTAAGACGGCTAGTGGTTGATTAATATTGTAAACTCCAGGATAACTTCCTATAATATAGTTATAAGCTGTTTTCTTTACAAATTGGAATAAGGCTCCTATTTCAAAAGTCCCTATAACAAAAGTATTTTGCAATCCTCCATAATATTTTGGATCAAAATTTATCAAAAAATTTTTATCAGTGGAATAATCAGGAGACGAAGTCAAATTGCCCTTACTATCATAGAATTCATATACGCCTGTTTCTGTATTTACATCCGCAAAGTGGAACAAAGCCCTTGTTGTAACAGATTTACCAATAAAATAACTGCCGGCATCACCTGAAGTTTCCAAATTAGGGTAAGAGACAAGTCTATTTCTTGGAACAGTCAAATTCAAACTTGTAGTCCAGCTAAATCTTTTTTCTGTAAAATTTTTACTTTCAATTAAAATCTCCCAACCAGCATTTTCAACTGTTGCAGGAAGATTTACTGTAATATTTCTAACCCCCGTGGTATACGGTAATGATTTGCTTAATAGTTGATTTGATGACCGATTCCTATTGTGAGTTAAGCCAATCATAATTCTATTTTTTAACAACCCTAAGTCAACGCCCACACTTAATTTCTTCGTTTCCTCCCACTGTAAATATGGGTTTGTTATACGAGTTGGTCCTAAACCAGTAGCACCACGATATGTCACTCCACCATTTATTGGATCATATAAGCTTAAAAATAAATAATCGCTTATTTGATCGCTTCCTGTAACCCCATAATTAGCCCTTAATTTTCCATAACTTATAAAAGGCATATTTTTTGTAAAAATGCTTTCTTCAGTAAAAATCCACCCAGCTCCAATGGAACCAAAATTATGGAATCTATTTTCTTCACCAAATCTACTGCTACCATCTCTTCTAGCTGAAGCATTAAATAGATACCTATTATTCAAAACATAATTAATTCTCCCAAAAACCGCATTATATTTATATTGGCTAGAAAAAGATGAGTTTGGATACAATCTGGCAGCTGACATTAAATTGGTAAGAACTTCATCACTATTATAACCCTCGCCTGAAACGGAGGAACCTCTACTTTGTGTTTGCTGAATAGAAGTACCTAATAGTACATCTAATTGCCCCTCTTTAATCTTTAACTGATAATTTAATTGCGGCTCAATTATCCACGAACTTAATCTAGAATTACCATAAATCGCCAATCTGGTTGAGGTAGGTATTTGTTCAGGACGGCGAGACTTTAAAGGTACTGCAGTAATTTCATTCGTAGTTAAATAATTATAGCCAAAATTGCTCCTAAAATTTAGTCCCGGCAGAATCGTGTACTCTAAATTTAAATTTGAAATTAGATTATTACTTTTATTACTATAAGTATTATAAATATAAGATAGTGGATTAAAAAAAGTTGTATTACCAGCACTATTAGGCATCCAGTTTAAACTTCCATCCTTATTAAAAAGGGCGGGGGCTGTTGGGGGAAGATTAGTAGCATAAGATGTTAAATCTACCCCTGGTAACCTGTTATTATCTAAAAAATAACTTGAAGAGAATTGAGCTCTAAACTTTTGATTTTGAGAGGTACTATACAAGCTAAAATGAGCGCCTGCTTTTTCATCAGGAAAACTTAAAGGAAAAATAGAAGTCTCTTTATGATACGTCCCTCCAATATTATATTGAATATTCGTAGTCCCACCTGAAATAGAAGCATTTGCATTTGTATAATGAGCAGTTCCACCTAGAAGTTCTTTCATCCAATTAGTACTACGTGTTGTATCCCAAAATCCATTTATATCATAATCAGTTGCAGAAATAGCAAGACCGTCATTCATCTTAGCCTCCCTTCTCATTTCTAAGTATTGAGATGTATTAAGTAATTTATAATTATTGGACAATTTTTGCCATCCCTGTTGATAATTTACGTCTACTCTCATTGGTCCCACCTTTCCCTTTTTAGTGGTAATTAATATAGCACCATTTGCTGCGCGTGATCCGTAAATAGCAGTCGCATCCGCATCCTTCAATACAGTAACACTCTCAATATCAGATGGGTTAATCAAACTTAATGGATTACCAGGCGTAGCTAAATTAGCTCCTGAATTACCTAATATAGTTCCTTGGTTTGGCATCATTTGAGATATAAAAGGTACTCCATCTACAACGTAAAAAGGGTCATTTCCATATCTTAAGCTATTTTGGCCTTGAATCATAGTCGAAACACCGCCCCCAGCAAAACCAGTAGTTTGATTTATGTATAAACCAGGTACCCTACCCTGCAATGCCAATAATGGGTTACTTACTGGTGAATTTTCAATTTCTTTTGCAGTTACTGTTGTTATATTGCCAATCAAATTCTTTTTTGCAGAAGTTCCATAAGCTATAATGACCTTTTCATTTAAAAATCCGGTTGCGGTAGCAAGGCTAATTAATATCTTATTCTTATCCCCAACATTTACTTCTTTCCGCTCATAACCTATTGAGGTAATTATCAAAGTAACGCCAGTTTCAACATTTGATAATGTAAAGGACCCATCACTGTTTGTCTTTGTACCTTTACTTGTTCCTTTTATCATAACGGTAGCGCCTGGTATAGGTTCAGACTTATCGTCTAATACTTTACCAGTAATAATTACTGTTCCTGAAGTAAAATTGGATTCTATTCCCTTTGTTTGCTTATCAGGCACTTGCTGCTTTAAAGAAATAATGCCTTCTCTATATTGCCAAACAATACCTTTTGAACCTAATAAACTACCCAACGCCTCATCTAAGGGAATTTGATTGTAGGAAACATTTACTTTTTCACTTAAATCTAAAATATCAACGGCATACATAAATCGCAAACCAGTCTGCTTTTCTATTTGCTTAAAAACGCTTTCAAGTGCTATGTTACTAGCAATTAATTTAATTTTTTGCTTTCCATCTTGATTAGCATGCGCGACCGAAATTGAAAATGTGTGAATCAATAAAATAAAAGTGAACAACCTTGCTAATAGCAAACTACGAGGTGTAGGAATTTGCATAACCGAAACAGTTGGTTTGTTAAGTGATAAATACAGGTTTATACTTCTGTAAAAGCAAAATGATAGCACAAAAAATCATAGAAAAGAAATGCTTCCCCAAAACATATCAAATATAATCGTATCAAAAATTGCGAGGTACTCAAAAAAAATTAAAATATTTTTCGCAGTACCTTTTAATATTTTTTACGATATGAGGATATCATGCAATATCCAAAAGATGTACAATTAATAAAAACGGTAATGAAAGAGCAAGAAGTTGCTTTTACAATTATGTATAACCGGTATCAACCATTAATGTTAAAATTTGCTATAAAGAAATTCAAGTGTACACAAGAGGCTGAAGATATCGTTCAAGAAATATTTACCTCTTTATGGCAAAGAAGAGAGTTGCTATCCAACGAATTTCCAATCAAGAACTATTTGTTACGTGCTGTACAACTACAATATGCTCAACGCTGCAGGCATTCAACTGTCGTGAAAAAATATATTCAATATAAATTAGGAAAACTATCAGAAAAAAGTCAATCGTCAAAGATTGAAAACAAGGAGCTGGAAATACAAATAAGATCAGCAATAAACAAGATTAGCGCTCCTGCTTGTCGAAAAATATTTGAACTGGCTTTTCTGGAAGAACAAAATTGCAGTGAAATTGCAGTGAAATTGAATATAAAAACCCAGGTTGTAAGAAACCAAACCAGCAGAGCACTAAAAATAGTACGAGAAAAATTAAAACAGGTAGTATAACTTAAATCAAATCATGCTTAAAAAATCCGATAAATATTCTCTAAATATTAATTATTCCTAGGATTAAGAAGGTTTTGTAATCCAAAAATATAATATTTTTAATACAAATTAAGTACCTATATAATGCGAAATAATCAAAAACTCTAAACTAACATAATAAACTGTAACACTTCATAATTCCTTGAACCTTTCCCAAATATCAAGTTCAAGTCCACTAGTATATAAGCAACATTAAATCTCAGGATTCCTAGGAACAATATTAATATTAGAATTTGATTATATTTTTTCTAATGAAATTACCTATCATTTGAAAATTTTCCGAAAAAAATTAACCAAAAAAATCTATAATTATGACGAAAGCAAGAATAATTTTTTCAGCAATGTGCACATTAGGTATAACCGGAAGCATTTTCGCTTTCAAAATATCCCAAAAGAATCATACAGTACTTCCTTATTATATAACAACCGCATATTGCGCAGCAGCAAATTTAACCTATACTAATGGAACCGCAACTACTAAAATAAGTGAACTATATAGATATTTCACACTTGAAAAAGGTGCTAAGGCTTGTATTGGAGCCAGGATAATTCATGGAGTCTAATTTCCTCCGATATTAAATAAGAAAAAATATATTAGTGTAATTAGGGCTTAACATGCCGTTAAATCCTAATTATAATCAACAACTTGCAATTAATTATAACTACTATCAACAAAATTCTAGTAAATGACTTTTCGCTAAGTCACGATAGTAATACATCATAGTAGAATAAAAATTCTATTTAGAAGGCAATACTGCACTAATAATTCAGCTATTAATAATTTTGAATAACTAACATAAAAACTTAATTTCATACTGTTAACTTTCAATTTACGATGGATACTTATGCCATGTAGATTTCTAAACATAAATAATCGTTAGCCCGTATAAGAGTATCCCCATTCATCATTAACTGATATGAAATCCATATTGAGTAAATATGCCATCATCCTTATGATTGTTATCTTCCCTTTCTTTTTAAAAGGTCAAAATATAACAATAAAAGGCAGCTTAAAAGATTCTACAAATCTGAGTATAGCAGGAGCTAATATTTTGGTAATTAGCGCTTTTGATTCCTTACATACGGTAAGTGATGAAAATGGATTATTTCAATTCAATAAAGATAATTATGCACCATTCCAATTAAAAATATCTGCGTTAGGCTATTCCCCTTTGACTAGAAATTTTGAACCTCCAACTAATGTCTCTACCTACATTATTCCTGCTATACTATTAACATCATCATATCACTTATTAAAAGAGGTAGTTATAAAAGGCAAGAAAAGCGTTGCCATCCTAAGGGGTGATACTATTGAGTATAATATAAATCAATTCAAACTTAAGGGAAATGCGGTATTGAACGATCTTTTAAAAAGATTACCAGGTTTAATTGTAAATGCCGATGGATCTATAACGTTTATGGGAAAATCAATATCCCAAATACGTATTAATGGTCAAGATTATCCGCTAAAAAATGTTCAGGCACTTATTAACGTCTTATCAATTGAAATGCTTGAAAAAATCCAATTAATTGATGATTATGGTGAAATTGCTCGTATTACCGGAAGAAAGGATGGAGAGGCTAAACCAATCATAAGCATTGAAACTCAAAACACAGTTAAAAGAAACCAACAATTCAAGATTAAAATAGGACTGGGAAATAAAGACAGATATCTCTTGTCTCCAGTACGTACAGATATTACTCCCTCACAACAATTCTTTATATCCGGGAATAGCAACAATATAGGATCTGGATTCGACAACACCACCAACAATGCAAACATTTCATTAGTTAAAACCAAAAAAAAATTATCCATTAGAATAATTACGACCTGGGATAAATCAAAAATAAAGAATGAGGTCGAACAATTTGTTCAAATGGAAACCAATTCAGGAAAACAATATATCAATAGTAATAGTAAAAACTATTTATCAACTAATGCATTTGCTATTAATACTGGTTTTGATTATAAATTTAATAAACAATCAATCTTAGGATTTAACATTCGCAGCGGCTTAAATTCTAATAATTCTCAAAATTTCTTTGCAGCTTCTCAATCAGGATTACAAACAGTAATGCAACAACAAAATAATTATTATGAAGAGAAAACTCCCTATTTAGCGAACTCTTCATATTTTGTTCATAAATTCAATAAAACAGGTCGTGTCTTTACGATCAGAGAATACTTAAACTATCAAACAGTTAATAGCAATACAGTTAATGATAATAAACTACAATTTACTTACGCTGATGGTTCAAGTAAAGATTCTATTTTAAAACAGAAGATTGTCCCAAAAACTCAAAATTTCATTTTAGATATCCAATCCTCCTGGATTGAACCAATAAACAATTACTCTGATGTTGAAATAAAATATAACTTAAATCAACTAAACAATCACTATTCACAAAAAACATACTATGAATACTCTAACCAGAAGTTGGAATTAATTGATTCTTTAACTAATGCATATAAAAATAAAACTACTCAGAACGAAATTAGTGCCAGTTATAAAATTACATCAAAGAAAATTGAGCTGATTTTAGGAGGGAAACTTCTGCTTTATAAAATAAACAACAAAATTTCTGCTCAAAAAAACTATAAAACAATCGGTAATATTTGGTTCCCGTTGCTCCGACTTCAAATGCAAACTGGCCAGTCCTCAATGATTGTAATATCAACTAATTCAACTGTTGAATATCCTAATAATCAGCAGTCCCAACTCATTCCAAATAGAACAAACATCCAATTTCCAATTTTTGGCAACCCCAATTTAAAAGCGGAGTCAAATAATGCAATTAATTTAGAATTTCGTCATACTGGAATCAATATAGTTTTACTAAATATAAAGACCAATCTGATTAAAAATCAGATTGTCACAAATACAGTAGTTTATGAAGATTCATCTAATAACATAATTAATGAAACGCATTACCTAAATTTAAATGGTAATTACTCCTTCAATTTAAATGGAGGAATCTCCAGATCACTGAAAGAAGGGAGATATATGCTTTCCTGGGATTTTTCGAGCTCCCTGAAACATAGTAATATTTATATGAATTATATACAGAAAGAGACAAATAACCTCATCTTTAACAGCATTATTAAATCAGGATTTTTCCCCAATTGGGCAGAATTAAATGCATCTATTAACTACACGTATAACAGAAATAGATATCTCGTTACAACAAATAATATAATTAATTTTTCTACATGGAACTTTCAACTTAATGGAAAATTTTTCATCTCGAAAAATTGGGCAATTGAATTCGATTACCAAAAACAAATTAATCAAGGATTAAATAGTTCTATAACGGCCAATCCTATAACTCTAAATGCAGCTATAGAAAGGAAAATCTTTAAGGATAAAATTACTTGTAGGCTGGAAGGGCAAAATATACTCAACCAGGTATCAAACCTGACCCAAACAATTTCAAGTAACTCTATCACACAAACTCGTACAAATCTTATAGGCAGCTTCTATTTATTTTCAGTTGTACTAGACCTCAAAAAGGTTAGGTATTCCAATTAAAATCTTGCATAAATATGAACTTTAATATTATTGATTTATCTAAGTCAATTCAATACAAAAAACATTAAGCCAACGAATTAAGCCTATTATTAAAGATCAATTTTATTTGATTTTATAAAATATTACCTATCTTAGAAAAGTAACACCCCAAATAGTTACAAATCAGAAAATACACAGCAAAAAGCGAAAAATAAATACCTCAATATTCACGTATGGAGCTATTTTCATTTAAAGAAAATGAAGTAATAACATCCTGGTACCATGATAAACCTCAGGAAAAAGGACTTGAAATAATTCAAAAAGAAGAGTTTTCTGCTTTTAGTTTAAGAGGTAACGATGCTGTATCATTTTCAAGGGATGGTAGCGATCCGAATATCAATTCTGCCGATATGGCTAATCAATTCATGGTATTCCAATTCTCTTCTGCACCAGATGGCCCTAGTATTCTCGAATCGTCACAGGTAAATCCTTCTGTAGATGGAACATCGGAAGAACCGGACGTTTTAATGGCTTTAGAAATGCTCTCTTTCAACCTGGGAACAAATGAAGCTGTCGATAAGGATACTAAAGCCACCATTCGGATAAATATTGGCAAAGACAGTAGCTCCAGGGATAAAAACTTTGATACAGCTTTTTGGAGTATTGCGGCCGGGCTGGATCTATTTAATGGAAAAGATAGAACACCCGCTAAAGATTTAAAAGCAGACTTTAAAAAAGCATTTAATAATCGCCCCATTGAAATACCAGGTGGGCTTAGCCAGATGACATTTGAAGTAGTTAAACACAAAGAGCCAGCCTGGTGGCAAAAGATTTTTAAATTCCTGGAGTCTGATACGGGCAAAAACCTTGTATCTACCATTGGATTCCCAGCCATTACTTCCCAGGCTATTACAATGCTAGATCAGTTGATGAATAGGCTTCAGGATAATAACCCGGAAGTGCTTTTTAAAAGCCGCCCATTAAGGTTAGCTTTAACCCAACAAGCCAAACATGATTTTACACAAGGCATAACCAGGATAAAAATGGGGTGTTTAAATCCTGGCTTTTGTGTACTAGCAAGGGGTAAGGATTTTCAAAAACTGCTAGATGCTGATCCGATTTATTACCCTACATATGGAAAGCTAGTTCCCGCAAGTGTCAATCAAGCCCAATTATTGAGTGGGAAATATGATGACCCACTTAAAGATGCCACTTATGCTATTTTCAAAGTAGGCATGAAAAAAACCAAATTAGATCCCACATTTAATTACAGCTGACATATGGACCTTCAAACTGCAATTAACCTTCAAAAAGCAATCACTAATCAATTCTTATTTTCCAGGCAAAGGCAGTATGCAATAGCTGGCGATGAAGATGATTTTCATTCCGCTGATGGGCTGATATACGATATTTTCAATGATATATTTGGAGTAAGTGTGGCTGGCTCAGATCAAAAGGGATATTATGTTGAATTGTTTTCTGAACAAAAGGATCTCTATTTAAACCCAATTAGAGATTATTATAGAGCAGGTCCTAATGATATCAGGCCATTTGTCACTTCCCCATTTGAATTAAGGTATAAAAAACGCCCCCTGGAAATTGGTTGTTCTGTCAGTCATCGGCTAAACAATATAAAAGGAACGCTTGGAGGTTTAGTTAAAGGTTTAGAGGATGGTCAGACATATATTCTAAGCAACCATCATGTACTTTATAATAGCCAGGATGTGGATGATAATTTTGTAATACAACCATGTACCCTGGACGGAGGAGAAGCTGGTGATACAATAGGCCTTTATTGCAAATCCCTGGCTTATTCACTATCTGAAGTAAATGAGCATGATGCTGCTATTGCAGGTCCTATTTCAGTGGATGTAAATTGGATTATTCCAGGTATAGCAGCACCTGTTGAGGGTTTGACTATTGCCAAAGATGGAAATAAAGTATACAAAATAGGAGCTATGTCGGGTAAAACATATGGCACAATAGCGAGCTCTTTAATTAGTGTCAAAGTAAATATAGATGGTCAACAATATGATTTTGCTAACCAAATACTCATAAAATGAACTGATAATCAATTCATTAACTCTCAACCCTTTTCCGAACCTGGTGATTCTGGGTCACTAATAATTGACCATGAGTCTCATTTTGCAGTCGGACTGCTTTTTGCAGGAAATGATAAAGGTATGACACTGGCGAACCCAATTGGACCAATAATGAATAAACTTAACGTCAGTTTTTAAGAAAATAAAGTAACTTTAAATCATGAGAATAACAGACGCTTCCCTGGAACTTTATCAAACTCTGAGGGCTTATGACGAGGTGGTTGGAACTGCTGTTGTGTCCAAAAATGACAAACCATATATTGTCATCTATTTGGAAAAAGCAACCAAAGCAATACTTGATAAAATCCCGCCTTCATATAAAGGCAACCAGGTAAAAACCGAAATTTCAGGATCTTTTTTTAGCTTTTAAGATCCACAACCCAATGCCCTTTAAAGTTATTTCAGCTGTAATTAAACAGTTACGTTAGTTTGTTGCCCATCATCTCCTTCTTATCTAATTAAGCTTTTCAATATTATAATTAATTAATGCCATTTGTAATGGTTGAATTGTAATCGTTTACCGTTCATCCAAAATCTGGGCACATTAACTTCGAGTTAACTACTCCCTATTTATTTATACATAGATTTGAATCGGTATCAACAATTGTCATGTAATCCTATACAGGGAGGGAAATTTCTATGTTATACAAACAAGATGAAGAACTACTGAGGGAAATACAGCAAGGGAATGAAGCTACCTTTGCAGATGTATACAACCACTACCAACCATTACTGCTACTAGAGGCTTATTATAAAATAAGGTCCTATCCAGAAGCTGAAGATATGGTGCAGGAAATCTTTACTTCACTATGGCAGCGAAGGAAAGAATTATCCTTAAGTATTCCATTAAAGCATTACCTATTTAAAGCGGTACACCTTCAATACGCTTATAAATGCAGGAAAAGCGAAGTAGCGCGCAAATTCATACAACATACATTGTATGTGTCAAGAGAAGCTGCCACTAATTATGTGCTGGAAAATAAAGAAATATACCGGCAAATAAAGGAGGCCATTGCATCAGTTTCTGCCCCCGCCACTCGCAGAGCTTTTGAGCTATTATATATTGAAGATAAATCGCATAAAGAGATTGCTGTAGATATGAATATCCAGCCACAGGTAGTAAAAAACCAGGTAAGCAGGGCCTTGAAAATAATTCGCTCTCACTTGAAAAAAGTAATATGAAAATGTTACTTTGAGGTGATATCAGCAATTTATCAATATCATGAATATAGACAATGACCTGATACACCGCTTGGTACTGGAAGAACTGGCAGGTGTTATTAGCGATGAAGACCAAGCTTACCTCAAAAAAACTATCCGGGAAAACCCCGAAGCTTTTAACATTTGGATGGAGACAAGATCCATTCTTGATACTCCCGATGTAAAAGCATTCCTTGAATCCCCCCGTCCAGTTGAAGATATCTTCCATGCGTCATTGAAGAAAAGGAATGGATTTGGACACTGGGGATTTTCTTTGAGTATGGCAGCGATATTAATAGCCGGTTTTTGCATCTTTCGTTTGTATTATCCTCCTAAAGCTGCTGTTCAAATAGCTATTGCTAAAACTGAACTAGTTAATAATAAGAATATCAAATTAGATCTACCAGGAGAAGGAACTGTTGACCTTTCTCAGCAACAAGGCAATGTGAAATTAAATGCTATTAGCTTAAATAATACGCAAAACTCACTCACCTATGATGCCGGGAAGAATAATTCATATAAATTGGCGACCTTAACTATTCCCGTTGGGAAAGACTATAAAATAACTTTGGGCGATGGAAGCAATGTATGGTTGAATTCCACTACTAAAATGCAATTTCCATTAAACTTTACTGATCATTCCAGGGATATTTACATTGATGGGGAAGCATATATAGAAGTAGCGAAAGATACTAAGCCATTTGTAGTACATCTACCAGGCTCCACTGTACAGGTATTAGGTACTGCTTTTAATGTAAATTCATATGATAAAGGGAATATCCAGGTTGCATTGGTAAGTGGCTCTGTCAAGGTGAATGCTAACAACGACACAGTTCAACTGAAGCCAGGGGATGAGCTTACCCTTAAGTTCTCTGCCCTAAACATTACACCTTTTGATGAACAAAACTTGCTAAGCTGGAGACAGGGGATCTATTTTTTCAACAATTCCCCAGTATCCCAGATTATAAAAGTCTTAACCAGGTGGTTTAGTAATGAAATTGTGATAGATAATCCTGATAGAAACAATATTCGATTTACAGGAATGATCAATCGGAATGAACCCATAGATAACTCATTGGATCTTCTTAAATCAACAAATGAGTTTGACTATTATAAAAAAGGGGATACTATTCACATAAAATAACCTGTTATTTCAAAACCCACCATCAATCCCCTTCATTTTAGCCGGAATTCCATCTCTCATCCATCTTGGCTCAGGCGCACCCTTTAAGTAATGATCAAAAAACTGCGTCATCCTCCTGGTATAATCAATAGTATTCTTCGGAATTAACACATGGTGACCTTCTCCATCATATTGTAATAACCAAACCTTCTTCTGCAATCTTCGCAATGACAGAAACATTTCCATTCCTTGGGTAAATGGTACAATTCCATCATCTTTATTACTCATTAATAACAACGGGGTTGTCACCTTATCAGCAAATAACACCGGTGAATTTTCAATGTATAAATCAGGCCGCTCCCATAATGTAGCCCCTATTCTATTTTGAGAATCCTCAAAGAAAAATTGCCGACTCTGACCTCCACCCATTATAGAATTATAATCACTGATAAAATCTGATAGACTGGAACCAGCTACTGCTGCCGCAAATCGATTAGAATGGGTGATTATATAATTGGTCTCAAATCCACTAAAACTATGCCCCTGTAACCCCATCTTGGTTGTATCGATCCAGGGAAATTTAGATAAATAATCAGCGGCACTCTCTACAGCCCTTAATGCACTTCTACCAGGATATCCTATTTCATAATCTATATCAGGTGTAAATACCAAATAGTCCCGACTTACAAACCAGGGAATATTCAATAATCCATAGGTATAACCAGGCACTTGAAACCTATTCAACTCGTCAGACATCCTTTCATAATAATGGAAAATGATTGGATATTTCTTAGTAGAATCAAAACTTCCAGGTAAATGCAATACCCCTTGTAATAATTTCCCTTCAGGTGTTCTCCAACTTATCAACCTGGTTTTCTCCCAACGACATGTTTCTTCAGGATTAACATTACTTATTTTCGAAAATGATATAAAGTCATCTGTATAATAATAATTAGGAGATTCTGTGGCACTATTTCTCAAGACTAAATAACGCTTACTATATTTCGCCTTTAATGGCGACATACCGCCCAAAACTACATCTTCCACATCATATATATAAGGTCCAATTGTCAACTTACGTAACGATCCAGGCTTCCCTATCTTGACGCTATAAAACCCATTGTCTTTAGTAAAATGATTGAATGCATTTAATATTATAGGTTCTGAAGGGTCAATTACCCGATTTCCCATCCAACACCTACCTATTATTCGAAAAGTAATATTATTACTTCTCCCAAATCCATCAGTTATACATACAGGTTGCCTCATTCCATTTGGGTCTGCTAACCAGATATCATAACGGTCATTTACTAAAACGCCAGTATTATTAGGTAACCAACCAGGAATGGAGATTTGCCTGGTATCCTGGGTAAATTTCAAAGCACTGTCTTCTAACGGAATTGGTAAACTAGCGGTTATATTGTTTAATTGATGAGTCAACAAATTATAGGTAAAATAATCTTTAGACAAGCTATCCATGCCCACCATGTAGGTTCTATCCGGCGAAAAACCAATGTTATCATATAGTTGTAATTTTATTCTCTTACCATTAAATACATCAATTAAAAAAATATTATTTAATGCCAATGGATTCCAACTTTGTTCAAAAGGATCTCCAATTCTATTATTAATAATACCAGGTCTTTCATTCCCTTCACCAGGATTTAAATCAATATGTTCATTTTCATATTGCAATCGGATAATTTCCTTATCAATAAAATTATAAACCAATACATAATCTCTCCTTCTTTTCTCCATCAGCTGTAAGGACTGTAATTGTTCATCCTTGTAACTATACACATCTACTAAAACTGAATTGGCTAAAGGCTTAGGCAATTCTTTATCTATTATCGTAAAAAATAAATGCTCACTATCACCACTAAATCCTTTAATCCCTGAAATATTAAACCTGGCATCTATTCCTGGGGTTTGATCATCTATGATTGGGATTGCCTTACTCATGCCATCAGCATAATAAAAAACCTGATGCAGATTATTGGGTAACAAAAAAGCATAGTGTTTATTACCAGGAGAGATGACCAGGTTACTTACATCACTCCCCTCCCCATTCCAGATGAGCTGTTCTGTACCTTTATTTAAATCGAAGATAGATAAAGAATAAACGGTAGAATCCTGGGTTGGCTTGAGCAAAACAATTCTTTCTCCATTTTCACTAGTCCAATAATTCCTAACCTTTCCCAATTTGATAATAGTTACATCCTCAATAGATTTAACAAATAATGAATCATTATTCTTTTTATAAATTAAATACTCATGATTATCTTTTGAGAAAACCCGGGATTCCTTCAAATTGTCAACATAGTGAATACTAAAATCCTTTAATGAAACTAAGCCAATGCTATCTTTCAATCTGACCACCAGGATGTGGCTATTGTCAGTAAATTTCACCATATCACCTCCTGCAATTACAAGCTCTTTCTTATTGCTAAGATTCTTTATTACCAACTCAGCATGGCCAGTTCTACCTTTTCTTTGAGTATAGGTAACATAATTACCATCATTACTGATAGTACCATTACTGACAGACATCCAATTGTCAATAATTGTACTATCGATTACATTTTTCTGCGCAGTGGCACCACAATAAATCAAGCTTATAATAACTGTTAACAACAACGATTTCATGTTTGAAATTTAGGGATTAATAAAAGAGAACGTGGTTAACTTATCCTGCTATTCGAATTAAACTTCAAATTAAAAATTATTACTTAAATATAATCTTTTAGGAGGTTATACTATACATCTATTCCCTCCTTATTAAACAAAAATGGAGCATTCACCCGTTCCCAGGTGAATGCTCCATTCAATTATTTTTTGCATATCCATATCCTTAAATATTCCCCCCTACAGCCAACTTCAACATAATCAACACCAACCTCATTTCTCCTCTCACATTCCCCAATCTCTTATTCATCTCACACGAAATCTCAAAATAATCCTTCTCCTGCACCACATACAATACCGCCATTTTCGCCTGCTCTGCCGGGTACAACTTATCCTCAAGCTGGTTAATCAATCTCGTTATATCCCCCCAATTAACCCTATTTTTATCCTTCTCCCCAACACAAGCCAACAGGGACCTGACCACATAAGGGCGATCTGCTATCGACCAACTAGTTTGTTCAACCGCATCAAGTAAAAATTCTTTAAGATCCACGATCTTCCGCATTTTCCTCCTATTATACCAAAATACGGCAAACATTTTCTCCACAACAATTGTCGCCTCATCCTGATCTTTCAAAATCATATAGGCTCTAATCCTTAATAAGGTGGCGTATCTATCATGAATCTCCTTTAATGCACTTTTATCACCATCGCAAAACCGATTAATCAAGTTAATTTCATTCATAAGAGATAAATTTTAGGATGAGCAAATAATCTGTAATAACTCCTACTCGATCTTATTTCCTGGCCGGGGAAGAAACATATAAAGCCATTCCCGCCACCGGTCCCAATAAATAGCCGCCATGACGTAACTCCATGGTTGAGCCACAAAACTGCTCTGCAACTGGAGCGTTCCGTCACACAACAGGGTATAACCTTTTCCATCAACCCGAATGCAAGCCTTAATTTTCCTACTATCCTTATCCACTGTTTCATAGAGGTAATCAACAATCTCTTCCCTGCTATAAAAAGATTCCCGATCATTCCATAATTTACTGAATGCCCTTTCTACGACTTCCGTAGCGGTATCCTCATCTTTTATCAGGGAATAGGCTCTCCCCCATAAATACTTAATACACATGGAATATAGCTCCATATGCGCATCAGGATTCCCTTCCCTAAATTGGGTAATAAATTCTTTTTCGTCTTCAATCATTGTAGATGATTTTTATTGAAGAAAAATTATCGATATGTCAAAGTCCTGGATCTCTCCACTAACACTATCTCGCTCTAATTAATAATTGCGGAAAAAAGAAAATCATAACATTTAAAAGATGAGTATTTTCTCTATTTAACAATATTATTTTTAGGTTGTGCTAAAATGGATAACATTCACATTATACAGTACTTAAAAAGCAATTCACATAACTTCACTCAAGAACATTTTAGTAAAAAAGCTGCCTGGCAAAACCTGAGTATTACCAGGCAGTGTAAAGCCCTGGTGAATCACTGGTCTTCATCATCATAAATGGTAAGTGTCGACCAACGGCTGCCAGTGGCTATTGTGTACGTGTAGGGGCCTCCACCTATTATAGTGATGGTCAATGTGACCCCTGTATACAATGGCCGCGTCACTGCTATAGTCGATTGGGTAATATCAGTAGGGAAAGTCCTATAAGGAGATAAGGTTGCATAAGTGAGCAAGCTACTCGCCCCCAGGTTAACGAATATCCCCGTTGTAGTTAAGTATAAATTACTCAACCCCCTACTTACTTTAAATGCCAGCAACCCATTTATTGCCAGGCAGATTACAATGAATAAAAGAAGAATACGTGCTTTTTTCATAACTCATATGTTTATGAAATAAAGGTATATACTCACCGATCGATGCAATTAGGACCCACTGCACCCAATTACTAGGTACAAGAATTTTCAGTAGCCTGTATTTTGCACAAGAGCGCGATCCAACTGCAGCTCATTTTCTGGAATTGGATACAGTTTTTTATAATCATCCCAATTACCTCCCTTCCATTTCGTCACTTCCGGCATTACTACTTGTAATCCTTCTACCCGCTTCAGGTCAAACCAACGATGTCCCCATTCTGCAAATAACTCCACCTGTCGCTCATGTTGTATCGCTACTGACAAAGCAGCGATAGTCGTATCCTTCATTGGTCCTAATCCAGCCCGCTCCCTAATCGCATTGATACACATAGCACTCGTTGTGCGATCACCCAAATTAACCGCAGCTTCTGCCTTGATTAAATATAATTCTCCCAATCGCAACACCATTAAATACTCAGGATTTAATTTTACCTCCTCATAAACCTTATATTTATAGGGATAATAATAAACACTATCACCCACTATTACCTTATTTGTCCAGCTGGTTTTTCTCCGATCCCCTTTTTCAAATACATTCATTAAATAAGGGCTTAGATATACAGGTCTGTCTACATTAAATAGTTGTCCATCCAGGGTATAATCTGCTACAACTGGCTCTAATTGCCATATTGCCTCCTTGCTACCTTGAAGAAACACATTCCCAATTGGCGCTAATTCAAATAACGAAGTATTGTTGATGACACTATCCGCAGCTGCCATTGCCTCCTGCCATTTTTTTGAATATAAATAGACCCGTGCCAACAAAGCATTCACGGCCCATTTAGAAGGCCGCACTCTATCTGTAGAGAGAGTAGATATATCCGCTCTCAAATACTGATCATTCATTAATTGCCTGGCTCTCAATAAATCATCCACCACCTGCTCATAGATTTTATCCACATTCGTTCTTGCCGCCAACTTATTATTTTGTGCATCCGGGCTTAATAATAAAGGTACATCACCAAACAGCCCCACGAGATAACTATAACAAAATGCCCTTATGAAATAAGCTTCTCCCATTAATTGACTTTTTACAGCCGGCGTCAGCGAATTTGAATTTCTAAGTCCTGCCAGTGCGCTATTTGCCACATAAATGTAATTGAACAATTTTGCCCATGCAGGCACCATCATTGGTGTAAGCGCATTTTGATAAACGGCCCTGAGCCCTTCATCACTATTCACTAACTTATACTCGTCTGCTGACAAACCTGCTATCAGCGATAGACTTTCATTACCAGTGGCCGGTCCTCCACTACTCATGGTATAATATAATCCCGTCATCACGCTCGCAGCCGTAGCATCTGAAGCATATACAGTAGCTGATACAATCTTGTCTGTTGGCAATCCTGCATCTAATACCTTTTTACATCCACAAAAAAATAACAGGAGAAATATAATTGTATAAAGACGCATGACTTGATATTATAAAGTAATTGTAACTCCTGCACGCACAGTTCTAAGTACAGGTAATACGTTATGTGATTGTGTTTCCGGGTCTATTCCTTCATAAGCAGTAATCGTAAATAAATTTTCTGCCTGCACATACAACCTCGCATCTTTCACCTGCAGGTTTTTAAACAGTATCTTCTTTGAAATAGATACCGTTTTACACCTTACATAAGAGGCATCCCCATAATGAAGATTACTTTCCAGTGCCTTCATATATCCTTTTCGCAAAGTACTGGTCTGCGTAAACCGCTGCCAATCGCTTACCTGCCCTTTTTCCTGCCAACGATTCAATACAGCCACATTTTGATTACGCTGGTAACCCGGCATATAAGTGGGATCAAAAATATCCTTCATCCCCTGCTGTTGTACAAACTGGAAAAAGACATCTACTTCCCATGACTTGTACCGGAATGTATTTTCAATTCCGCCATAGAGCTTTGGTGCCAGGTTTACAGGCACTATTCTCTTCAAATTCTCTGATGCCGGTGCACCATGCCCCGTACCATCATCAAATAAATAAGCACCTGTATTAGGATCTGTGCCCATCGCCCTATACATCATTAATTGTGTGAGTGGCTTACCCACAATACCTAAATCAGCTGGAACTTGTCCGGGATATGAAACCAGCTTATTGAAAGGTAATGTTACATTCACCATAGCCGACCAACCGAAACGATTGTTACCAATATTATTCACATGTGCCATCCATTCCCAACCCGTATTACGCACGACTGCAGGAATATTACCTTTAGTACTGCCTGCCCCCGTTAGCTCCGGCAATGAATAATTCACCAACTGGTTAGAGGATCGATACCTGTAATGACTGGTGGTCAGGGATATTTTATCTTTCAAAAATCCTAACTCCAATCCTACTTCAAATTTCCGGGTTTGCTCCCAGGCATACTCCTGGTTGGCCAGGCTAGATGGCTGATAGCCTATTACTCCCTGGTAACTGCCACCCACCCGTTCATACTGCTCCAGGTAATTGTAGTCCCCAATTTGATCATTCCCGGCAATGCCATAGCTCATACGTAATTTCCCAAAACTGACCACATTTGCAGCAAAAGATGTAAACCGCTCTTCACTGAAGATCCATCCCACACCAACTGATCCAAAATTGGCATACTGCTTTTTACTACCAAACCGGCTACTGCCATCTCTTCTTACATTCAGGTTTAATAAGTACCTACTACATAACTGGTATCCTATACGTCCAAACAAAGCAGCATACCGATAATCAGTTTTATCAGAAGTGCCAGTTATGTTCCCCGCAAAAGCCAGGTTACCCAGGAATGCATCTTCTTTAAATCCAGTTGCATATATAGCTTGTCTATTCTCTGAATGACCTTGCAAAGTGGCGCCGAGTATAATACTAAACTTACTATTCCATAAATAGTTATCATAATTGATCTGGGGTTCAAATATGCGGGAGGTAGCATCATACTGGTAAGAGGTAGCACTACCTGTCGCACTATCTCTTAACGACGGCGGCCGTGTGCTAATGGGTGTAGTAGTCTGGGAATTACCTTCCAATAAATAATCGCCAAAACTTGCCTTTAACCACAATCTTGGTAAGATTTCATATTGGATTTTTACATTTCCATACAGGTTTTTCACATTCGCCTTAAACAGTGGCCCTATCAATGCGATCAACGGGTTCACATAACTAAAATTCAAGCTACCATCTGGATTGTAAATCGGGGGAGCATCCGGGGCAAATGTCGTAGCATTACTCATATCAGCCCCTGGCAAAAATGATTGATTCGTTGCATAAGCACCCGTTATCCCTACCTGGAACTTCCTATCAGGAGAAATCGCTGTAGAATTAAAATACACGTTACTCTTTTGTGTGTTAAAAGAACCAGGAAAAACAGTCCCCCTCTTCTGGTAAGATCCACTGATTAAATATTGCATTAACCCAATTCCACCCAACACACTCGCATGTACATTCATGATTCCTGCAGCATGACCTATTAATTCTTTTTGCCAATCAGTATACCTGGTTGTATCCCAAACCTCCAGGTCAGGAGCATTTCGTTCCCCAGCTGGTACATCATCATTTTTAAATGCCTCCCTACGCATGGCCAGGTATTGTTGTGTATTTAACAAGTGATTATACCGAGGCACCTGCTCAATGCCATAATTCACATCTACACTCAATGATGGCTTTCCTACTTTCCCTTTTTTTGTTGTAATTAAAACAACTCCGTTAGCACCCCTTGATCCATAAATGGAAGTAGCATCAGCATCTTTTAAAATAGTAATTGATTCAATATCGGAGGGATTAATAAAATCTAACGCATTACTTTCCTCTCCCCAGATCACAGAACCTAAGCCTCCTCTCAAAATTGGATTAAATGGGATATCATCTATTATATACAATGGCTTAGTATCATTCATCAAACTATTTTTCCCCCTGATTTGAACATTAATCGCTGTGCCAGACATACCACTGGTTTGAGAAATAAACATTCCAGGCACTCTTCCTTGTAACGCCAGTAAAGGATTTGATACAGGTTGAATGGATATATCTTCCGATTTAACAGGAGTAGCATTACCCGTATAAATTCTACGGGTAGTTAATTCGTATGCTACTACAACTGTTTCCCCTAGCGTAGTTACCTTATTTATCTTGCCTAAAGAATCTACTTTACGTGGAACTGTTCGAACTGGAATATCCTTCCCTTTTTCATCCCTGGCTGCCAACATAATTGTGTTAGTGCTATAGGTAAAATAGATCCCACTTTGCGCTTCAATCTTCTTTAAAACATCATCTAGGGGTGCATTATCACAGTCCAGGGTGATCCTTTTTGGTCCATTGAATATGTCCTTCGCATACATAAAATGTAATGCTGGTTTAATCTGCCGTTCAACTTGTTCTACAACTGATTGTAATTTTGCTTGTTTAACATGTAATGTAATTTTGGTTGGTGCATCTTGTCCCATGCTGGTAATTGGATGCAAGACCAATATTAGGTGCATGCCAATACAAGCAATAAAATTGCTTAAAAGTTTGTAATACTTCATACAATGACTTTTACGAAATAAATAACAATAGAATATTCTAAGTATAGAAATGGTGGAATTAAGCTAGCATTATGATACCCTCATTTACTAATTGATTGTGCTATTATTACTTAGTTGCCAGAACGGCAAAAAAGTACTTATACGATTGAACAATTTTTGAAAAAAAGTTCAATCATTATCAACTCGTAATGAATAGATCTATAAACGTAAATTATTATTAATAAAAACTAAAGGATTTTCGTGTCGTAAACATTCTGGGATAATGTATGACGGAGTAACTTTAATGCTCTTTGAATATGGTTCTTAACAGACTGAACATTAATATTCATTTCTTCAGCAATTTCTTTATAACTTTTGCTTTCAAGGTAAGCCAGTACAAAAGCTTTCCGTGTGGCGGGAGATATACCATGAATAGCCGTATAAATACGAACATATATTTCTTTTCCCTCTAGTGGCAATGTTGATGTAGTCTGATCCAGTTGTTCCAGGTAAAAAGATTCCCTTTCACGGCGTTTAATTTTTTGCCGTATTAATTCTGATACCTTATTATGAACAGCTCCACTTAAGTAACTCTGTAAACTTGTGTTGATTTTTATTTTCCCCCGATTATTCCAAACAGATATAAGAATATCCTGTACTACATCTTTCGCTTCGTCCTCATTTTGAAGCTTCCTAAAAGCCAACAAAAATAAATATGAACGGTAATGATCTATGATTTCTCTAAATGCATCGTTATCCCCATCTCTTAGCCGCTCGATAAGTTGGTCCCCATTGTAATGGTTGTCTACAGTCATAATGATTTGAGATTATACATTGTACTCTAAGCTACGAATAAGGATGGTCGTAGTGGTTAACCGGATGTTAATGAACCAAAATATTTCTTTAAAAAAAAGCCGTTTTCGATGAGTACCTTTTTCAGATTGCGACTACTTACATCATACTTAGTTGAATACTGATTATGTAATTAACACCTGATTGTATCATGCCTATTCCCCCCGATTTTGTCGAAAAACTGGTGCTAGAGAAGATATCCGGGGTTATTACCCCTGAACATAGCGCCCTCCTGGATAAACTTTTAGCTGAAAGTGAAGAAGCGCAGGCAATTTGGAAAGAGCTTAGAGAACTGCTACCTGATAGTTATCTCGACAAAATAAAAACTGAACTGGAATCTTCTCTCCCAATGGAAAGAATATTAAGGTATGCCCAGGAAGAGGAGACCAGGCGAAGAAAATACAGGTATCGAATTGCACTACTGGCTCCTGTTACGCTCCTGGCTATAGGTGGGCTTTGCTATTTAGGAATAGTTAAATCTACCAGTCAGAATCAGGCGCTGGCAAAAAAAGAAAGATTGCTAAGCTCCAGTATTACACTATCCTTACCCGGCCAATCACCAGTGATATTGGGCCAACAATATGCAACTTTTAATAGTAAAGGAGCAGCCTTTCATGAAGAGAAAGGAGCTTTGTCATGGACTGGTAAAACTAAGCCAGAGCCGGCCACACTCACTGTTCCTGTTACCAAACAGTATAAGGTAACCTTACCTGATGGTACTAAAATAATGCTGAATGCCGCCTCATCTATTCAATTTCCTTTAAATTTTGGTAAGGGCAACCGGGAAATCACCCTCCTTACCGGTGAAGCATTTATAGAAGTAGCAAAAGACCCAAGCCACCCGTTTTTAGTTCACCTCCCTAACAATACCATCCAGGTATTAGGCACTGCTTTTAATGTTGATACCTATGAAAAAAACCTTGTTAAAGTGGCATTGACCAGTGGGAAAATAACACTCAGGTCTGGTAGTTATTCCACTACTTTATCTCCAGGCCAACTAGCCATTAGCGAAACGGGCAAACAAATAAAGATCAACACTTTCGACCAGGACTCTTTACTTGCCTGGAAAGATGGTGTTTACGATTATGATGAAGCCTCCCTCCAGGAGGTAATGAATGCTGTATCACGAACATTTGGCATTCTTGTCGTATTTGATGATCCGGGAGTTGAATCCAGGAAGCTAAAGGCATACTTTACAAACACTGACACATTATCAGTATTTATGAAGAACCTGAATACTGCCCAGGTATGCAATTATACATTTACAGGTACTGGTATGGATAGTGTGCTTCACATAAAAGAATACAAGAAATAACCCTACATCCCTGATCATTAAAACATCCATGAAAATGAATTCTACACTATTTAAAGCCAATAAATTGCTCTTAATTGAAAAAAAAGAGCACCATCATACATCTTCTGTGAATATACCAGAAGAATATGTAAAACTTGTACTGCCCTATGCTGGAATTCATTTTCGCCAGGATAATGATTGCGACATCCTGACACAAAACATTGCGGCCGGTCCTTTCTCCGTTTGGGTACACGATATCTTTGCCAAAGAAGATATTACGCTGTTACCATATACCCCCTACCACATTTGGGCACTTAATTATATGTATGAAGATAGCCTGGTAGCAGAAACACGCCAGAAAAATTCGTTCCTGCTGGAAGAAAAAGAATGCAATCTCTTCAATCTTTATCCAGGCGTCCACAGCATTCCAATGGAAGCTAACAAGAAAATACTATCCGTACACATCAACATCCGACCAAAACTGCTGCCTTACCTGGTGGATAAATATCCAATTCTTGCTTCACTTCAATCGGACATCCGGTTGATCAAAAGTGGCCCGGTAAATCCTTTGCCGCACCATATCAACCCTGTATGTGACTTTCTTATTCAGAAATTATTAAGTTGTACTTACACAGGCAGCAGGGCATATTTTTTTATCCAACGATGCTGCATTGACTTATTCATCAACTTTGCCCGCCAGGATGCGGCATCGGATCAGCCATTCCTGTTCCATAATTTGTTGCATATGGACACCTTCCATCAATTATTTCAACATCTGCTCGAGCATCCGCATAAAAATCATTCACTGGCCGAATTGTCCTATATGTTCTTTATGGAACCAGCTCAGCTGGCCCACGGATTTGAACAACATTTTTCCATGCCGATAGAGGATTTTATTACAATGATAAGGATGATAGTGACTTATAACCTGCTGTATAAAAGTAAGTTGTCATTAAAAGATATCATGTACGCGGTAGGATTCAGCACTGTAGAGGAAATGGTGCAAAGAATAGAATGTTATTATGATTGTGATATTGACCAAATGAGGTAAAAAACCACTAAATACCGTTCTCCCATTTCTTATTCATCACTCCTAAATAGTAAATAATACGAATCCGCTAACTTTATAACTATCCCACCAAATTGCGCTTTCACTATCTTTTATCCCATTCAGCAGTGGCATGCATCCGGGGCAAATAAACCGGGTTACCGGATACCCGGCAGAAAAACTAGCTAAAGATACCACATCCCGGATGCAACACTCGCTTCCCTTTCTATCAGGCTATCAACTATCTAATTCACCAATACTCACAATTTGATACTTATATTAATAAGTATTTCCCATCATTAACACTGTGTTAACCTCGTTTTTCTATCGTTTTATTAGCTTAGAGTAACAATTATTTAAGGGAGGACGACTACCAGGATATGATAAAAAGCTATATATTGTAAGCCGATCGTATATCGCGTCATGTGAGTACACAATCCTGGAAACATTACTAACCAAGGCTGAAATCCAAATTATCGTTATGCAAAGTTTCGAAAGCTATAACGACGAGCAACTATTTCTGTTACTGCAGGCTGGTAGCAATGAGGCATTTAACATCCTCTTCGAACGATACCGTAAGCGCCTGTTCCTGGAAGCCTTCACCCGGTTGCAAAACGAGGAGGAGGCAAATGACATTGTACAAGAGGTATTCATGTGGCTCTGGAATAAAAGGGCCACATTGGATATTGGCAATTGCTTAAAGCCATATCTTGTAAGAGTCGTAAGAAACAAGGTGGTTGACCATGTTCGAAAGTCTACTACTGCCAGAAACCATAGGCAAAACTATACCTGGGTAGCAGATACCCATACCAACCAATTACCTATGGAAGCAAAAGAACTGGGCAAACAACTGTCCGAAGCAATTAATAGCATTACGCCGGCCAGTCGCCTGGCTTTTGAGCAGCTATATTTGCAAGATAAAAGTCTCAGGGAAATTGCTATTGAAATGGACATTAATGTACAATCCGTTAAAAACCATATTCACCGGGCGCTCAAAATCCTTCGAAAAAACTTAAAACATAGTTTGTCATAAGTACCTTTTCTAACTTTTTACGACTATAGGGTAATATGTCTGTAAATCCGGAATATATTGAACAATTGGTGTTGGATGAAATTGCAGGGGTCATTACACCGGAAGACAGTGCTACTCTCAATAACCTCCTGGTGAAGGAACCGGAAGCGCTTGTCATTCGTAATGACCTGTACAAACAATATAGCGAACACCCCGCTCTCCACGACCTACCACGTACCCTTTCAGTTGAAAAGGTATGGGAAGGAATACGGAAGCAAAGGAAAGGGTATGCATTCCTCCGGGCAGCAATGGGAATAGCCGCTGCTATACTTGTCATATTTGGATCACATCTACTTTTTTCACCGGGTGCAAGAAAGCCTGCTTTGGCACAAAAAGAGCTGCCTGCAACCAATAATAATATTGTGCTGCGGTTACCAGGTGGCCAGGAGGTAAACCTGGGCAACTCACAGCAAAAAGTTCAGATTGGAGACTTAACCCTCCAAAACAAAGAAAAGAAACTATCCTATGTAGCCCCATCCCACTACGGCAACCAAATGGCTACGCTGGTAGTTCCACAAGGGAAAGATTACGCCCTCACCCTCTCCGATGGAACAGAAATTCAGCTGAATGCGGCTACCAAACTAAGTTTTCCTTTTTCTTTTGATGGTAAAACAAGAGAGATCACCGTTAGTGGGGAAGCTTATGTAAAGGTGGCGCCAGATGCGATCAAACCCTTCTTTGTCCATTTACCTAATAGTACCATCCAGGTGCTGGGCACAGAATTCAATGTGAATACTTACGATATTGACCAGGAACGTGTATCCCTGGTAAAAGGGGCCATTAAATTAGGAACAAATAAAGACTCTATCCTTTTGCACCCGGGTTTTTCCGTTAGCTCTTCTCCGGAAGGTAATCTTCATGAAATACCTTTTGATGCAGAGGAAATACTCTCCTGGCGCCAGGGCATTTATATTTTTCAGAATGCAAATGTCAATGACATGGCAAAGGTTATTACCAGGTGGTTCGGCATCCAGGTAATTGTTGACAACCCTATGAAAGCTCATCATAAATTCAGGGGCTCAATTAATAAGAACCAACCCATACACGTTTTCCTGGATGGTTTAAAATTCACAGGACAGTTTGATTATCATTTTGACAAAGACAGTGTTTTGCATATGCAGTAACCAACCATGATCTTATTGAAGATAACCCCTTTAAGTAGTAAGTATTCATGCATTCCACATTAAATAACGTGAACAAAAGTTTACCACTGGAACGAACTGCCCGCAAATATCTGCCTGCAGCTACAATTCCATCCGAATACCAGCAAATACTGCTTCCTCAGGCAGGATATTACTTCCGGCAGGATCATGCCTGCGATATACTTTCTCAACATCTTCTTCTCGGCCCTTACTCTGTATGGTTGCATGATATCCTGGCGAAAGGTCCTATCCTGTTACGCTCCTTTACGCCTATTCCTGTTTTTGTATTGCAATTTATGTTCGAAGACAGTTTGCCAGTACCCAGGGCAGGATATATCCTGGAAGAACGTGAATGTAATGGTTTCTACCTCACGCCAGGGCAATTGTACAGAATGCCCATGAACACCGGGAAAAAGATATTTTCATTTCATATTAATATTGAGCCCCTGGAAATGGAAGGGCTTGCTAAAAAATATCCCCAGGTTACCCATTTAACCACAGGCATTCACCCCAAGGTTAGTGCCTCTATTAATAATCACCCTTATCATATAAATGCGGTATGTGATATGCTGGTCAGGAAAATAATGACTTGCAAATACACAGGGGTAACCGCCAGGCACTTCCTCCAACGCTGTTGCACAGATATCCTGCTCAATTATGCGAAACAACATATTGATTCTCAAACGCCATTTATATATACCAGTATGCTAAGGGCAGATACCTACCATAACCTGTTTAATTATCTCTCGGATCATCCTCACAAAGTACACCCCTTGCCAGAAATTTCTTATATGTATAACATTCCGGTAGAAGAACTGGAACATGGTTTCGAACAACATTTTGCTATTTCCATCGCTGACTACCTGCACATGGGGAAAATGATGATGATATGGCATGCTATACAGGAGAATGCTTTTCCACTTGAAGAAATCGCAAAAGTGACCAATTATAAACAAGTAGCCTCTATGCTAGAGGCTGTAGAAGAATATTATGGGTTCAATCCTGTGAATCATTAAAATGCATGTTACCTTTTCTACACCTCTGCAATGGAAGTGATAATAAGATTGTCATATTGACTTATAGCTAGTAGTAGTTAACACCACCATTAACAGAGAAAAACATCCCTTAAAATAAAACATCTCCCATGTTAACACATCCAGCGGGTAAAACCGAAAAGCTGTTCTATGTAGAGAAGGGTAAAACAGCATTTGACGACGTTTCAAGGCTTCCGGAAGAATACTTACAGCTTGTATTACCATATGCAGGCGTCTATTTTGAACAAGATGCTGAATGTGATATCATTAGTCAGACGATTGCGCTGAGGCAATTCTCCTTTTGGATACAGGAAGTATATGCCCACGAAGCTCTAATATTATGTCCATTCGCACCCATTCCTATTTGGGCGTTACATTTTATGTATGATGCCAGTCTCCAGGTTCAGTTGTATGAAAATAAATCATTGGTACTGCAGGAAAGAGAGTGCAACCTGTTTAGCCTGGAATCAGATATCCATAAAGTGCCCCTGGTAAGGGGGCAAAAGTTATTATCCTGCCATATTAACATTTTACCTGAAAAATTCCAGGAGCTGGCAAGAAAGTATCCCTCTTTACGGAACCTGGCAAAGCTGAAATCACCTGGTGTAAGTGGTCCTTTGAATAAATACCCCTACCACATCAACCAGGTATGCAATTTTATATTACGCAAAATGCTCACCTGCAGGCATATTAACTTCCCGGCAGAGTGCTTCCTGTTCAGATGTTGTCTCGACCTGTTCTTTAATTTTGCCCAGCAGGACAAGCAATTGCCCCTTGAAAGCAAACATGTGTTATACACCAATGAGCTGAACCAGTTATTCAATTTCGTAATTGAAAATCCACACCAACCTTGTAGTACCAAACAATTAGCATTGTTGTTTGAAATACCTGAAGAAGAGTTAGCACCCGCATTTCTTTTACAATTCTCAACATCATTAAAGGATTTTATCCTGATGGTAAAAATGATGATGATCTTTGCATTACTAACAGAAAAAGGAACAAGTCTTACGGAAATTGCATCAGTAGCCGGGTTCAGGAACTGGGAGTCAATGAATACCGCATTTAATAATTATTACGAATGCGAATTGGAAGAACTAAGGCGGGCAATGTGAGGTCTTGACAGCCAGATAGCCAGTATCGCTACAACAATAAAGAAGCTATTGAACACCAGGTGTTCTCTCCAGGACATGAGTTCAATAACACCGCCACAACTACAGGGAATGTGGGGGCTAAAGTTGAGGATTAATATGATATAAATTGTAAAGCCCAACATTAAGGCCAGGGAAGCATACAACCCCTTTAATCTAAAAGCAGGAATTAACAGGGCAATCGATACAAGAATTTCGGCAATAGGTACTACCCAGGCAATCCAACTAGCTACCGGTGCTAAAATCGGGGAGGTGGCGATTTGCTCGCTAAATACACTAAAGTCCATGAATTTGCTAATGGCGGTGTATACAAACAATATGATAAACAGCATAGAGATGATCTCTATTATGGTACTTCTTTTCATAATTGGGGAATACTTGCTTTAAGAACTACAACGATAAAGGTAATGGTGCAGGAGGATTGTATACTTAGGAGAAACATGCGAAAGTTTGGAGGCGTGAGCTGGTAATAATAAACAGGTACTCCAAAGCACACTGCGTCAAAATTACCGTACTTTTAATTATCCGGTTAAACATCTCATAGCGAAGGGATGGAGAACGCAGAGCAATTATACCGAACAACCAGTCCAACATTGTCAGTTACCTTCGGGAGAAGTTACCAACTACCACTTTTTCACACGGAGTTAATACCAGGTAGTAATTTCATTACATCAAAGTTTAGCTTTTTTGAATTACAAAAAGCATTCAAACTATGAAAGCTAGAGTAATCGCCATGACCATGGCTGCCTTTACAGTGCTGGGAGCTTTATTTGCTTTCAAGGCATATAAGGAAGCTTATGCTGGCACGCTGTACTGTTCTTACACCACTTCATTGAGTTGTACTGCTGCTCAAAGTGGAAGTATTACCACCTCACCGTACATTGGAGGTTATTGTACTACAGGGTTTGGAGCACCTTGTACAACAATGGTATATATAACTGCATAAAATCGGTAAAAGTAAAGGCTGACCAAAAGCGATTGCAAACTTTTTTGGTCAGCCTTTTTATTTTAGTTGAATAAAATCGATCAAGGATCCTTTACTACAAGTACTAACGTACAACCATTGGCTTTTACAGTATTACAATACCCAAAATACGGACCAGGGTTGACAGGCACAAAATTCGGAATTGTTTTTGTGCAAATACCGGGGTTATTCCACTTGGCACAATAAATAACTCCTGAACCTCTCTTTTCCGTAAAGGATACTAATCCTACTACGGCTGAAAATGCAAAAAGAAATTTCAAGTACAGAAATTTCATATTTGTTCCATCTTTGTTAAAAAGGAATTTAAATTTTCCCATAAGGAATAATTTAAGGAATTGGCCTACACTTAAAGGATAGTCATCTCAATATACTGGTCGTAGGCTTAACCAGTTATGAGATAAGGATAGTGCAGATTTTGTTTGATAGCCATTCTTTGATTAAACATTCATTTTTTGGATAGCGAAGGAAAATTCGGAGTAAAGGTAAGATGAGGTAGGGGATATTGGATTGGAGACAGGGAATATTAAGTTTGGTATCAATAATATGGAATAATGTGATTGGCTGGAAAGTAAAAGTTAAATATAGTAATGATTATAATGTAGGGATGGGCCAAGTTTATGGTATCGGGAAAATCAACAGCTTGGATTCAGGTTCTACTTCATCAAGGTTCAATCTATAGCTTAGTCCAGGCTTTAAATAAAAATATCCAACTTAAATTTATAAGCAGACTTTCAACTGTTTAGCCGCTTGAAAGTCTGCTTATAAAATTTATATTCTATTCAATCATCTCAGGATTCTTCTTTTGGGTGTCCATAAAATTTCGAATTTTAAAAAGCATACTCTCTTGATTGTCTTCATCAAAAATTTCGCTTGAAATTCTATCAACAAATGGTTCTACTCCATCAATTGATTCCACCAATGAATACCCATAACTGAATTCCATTTCTTGTATTTCAGACGGCTCCAAATCTTCCAATAAATGAAACACCAACCTCCCATCACTCAAAAAATTAGCTACAAGCGTTTCCGAATCCAATTTTTTATATAACGTCACATCATAATCCCAGTAAAATGGCGTCTCCCCACATTGCTTATGGGTAGTAAAATCAAATCGTTGAATCATAAGCGTAATGATCTCATTTCGAAAAGAATTAAGCATTACCCTATCATACCAGCTTCCTGGTCTATGTACATATAAATTATTCTCATACCATTTAAGCTCAATCCCTTTATCTGCGTGTAAATTCTGCAACCAATCATGAAAATCCGCCGGCTGGTACAATTTTTCATGCATATGCCTGGCTAAAGTAAAAAAATTAGGTTCATCTAAAGCAGAAGGCCTGTCTATTAATTCATTCATCAATTCTACTTGCGCAGCCTCGTCTGGCAACGAACAAATAGATTGAATGAAGTCCATGGCCTTAGGGTTTCTTCGTAATATCAATCTCCAATTATCAGTATAATCCTTTAAATTCATCATTAATAAATCACTCCAGGTTTGAACCTGCGAAATATATGCTCTCATCAGCATATAATCTTTAGCGAAAGGTCCTTGAGGTCCAGCCCCTGAAAACATTTTCATCGCCAAATCACTTCTATGCAAAAATCCATTCACATCTTCATCATCCGACAATAGAAATCTAATATTACCCATAAATAAAGGATGTCCTTCCGCCTTAACCAGTAAAGGTTCCCAATCACCGTTTGATAATATCAATTTCGCCTTCGCCACCTCTTCTAATAATTGGTTCTTAAGAAACGAGCTTTCCGTTTTAATAATTTCTTCACATGCTGGTTGCAATAAGAAACTATAAATATCTTCCACCCCCACAGCCATTTTATCTACCAATCTCATTACTCTCCACATATTTTGAGAACTACGTACATCAGGGTCAATCGCCAGGTTCCAGACGACTCTTAACCATCGTTGCATTGCCACCCTATCATAAGGTATTTCCTCCAAAAAACGTGTCACACTATAATAGATAATACGCTGGGGAAATGTGGCATTCTCCTCAAAAAAATGCCACCTTTGCCTGGTTGGCCACGCAGGTTGAAGCAACTCATTAATCTCACTGTGATGAATACTAAGCCCATCTAATACCCTTTCGATTTTCGAAACTACGTCACTATTCTCAAACACTTTTGCAAATTCATCAAAGCCGGTATACCTCTCTTGGTCATTGGCCACAAACCTCTCCCAAAATGGTTTCTGGTGTTCAAGACTATTAAGATAAGAGGGAGTAATTCCCATAAAATGATGAAAAAGGTACCAATTCCAAAAGCGAAAATAACCTCCATCTACCACCTTACCAATATTGGGATCATTATCCTCCGCATAATTCCAGAAAAGGCGTGTCCATTCATTATCCAATTTTAGGCTAAAAGCCATATGATAGCTCATTTCTCTCCCATCATACACTACTCGTTTAGCAAATAATGGATGTGCGCCATTAGCTTTTCCCTGCATCCACTTTATAAGATCCGCTTTAAAATTTTCAAAATCTGATAGCTGTTTCCCTCTTGCATTCATTTTAATATACAGCTCATCTGTCAGGCTAAAACTCTTAAGCGGAAGAATATAAAACGTTACGTTACTCAGCAATGGGAATAATTGCCGACCTTCTTGTTCATAACGTTCATGTATGTCATCAAGAACAACTAACATTGATGCTACGGTAGGATTTAAACGGTATACCTCATAATACCAGGCTGAATTACCGATTTCTTTAGAAGGTAATATATCAAACGACAATCGAATACTACATAGCCGCTCACAAAATTCCCTGGCACTTGCCCTGGTAGAATAAGAAAAACGTGAAAGCAAATCACACATATTGGTTAGCTCCTGGCCATATAATTCACGATTTGAGATATACCAATACAAAAGAAAGAGTGCAGTAAGGCGTTGTTGTCCATCCAAGGGAATTAATATCTGCTTTCCATCCAATTCTTCAATCGCCCCATAAATAAAATCCAGTTCAAAGTTATCACCACTTATAACAGCATTAAACAAAGCATCCAAAAATCGCTTCCGAATCCTATACTCCTGGGGCCTACCCTGCGCATAATCTCTCTGGATCATAGGTATTTGAATCCCTTGTAAATTATACGTATAAGCGTTTCCTTGTTCAAGTACATCTATAGTACCATTCAGCAAATCAGGTAGTGTATATTTACGCATGTTGAGTAATTGACTGGGGTTTATTAGGTAAAAATCGTTCCAGGGTCTTCACAATGGCATTTCTATAGTCCTTCACATCCTCACTTGTCCAGGTTGACGGGGTATTGCCAGCATGATCATAATACTTCAGGAAAACATTTCTCGTACACACCGGGATAAACACCCCCGCTTTATCTTTTTCTATAATAATTCTCCGTTTGGTAGTAAAAAGTGCATTGCCATAAGCTCTATTGGTACCGGCATCCAATAATGCAAGGTTACCTATATTATCTTTCACAAGCTCATCATTCCTATCTTCCTTTGCAATTTTTGTAATCGCTGTAAATAAATTCTCAAACGGCTCCTTGCTAGCCTCATTATCCAGAAAGTTTCTAACCTTGAGTAGTAATGATTCATCAATATTTTCAAGGTCTACCAGGGCATTTTCCAGCCACTCTTTTCTGGCATCCTTAGTATGTAATTCATTTTCCGTGAGGGAATCTATATGCTCCACGTCCCACCCCTTGCCAATACTCACACCATTATATGCTTCAAATGGGAATTTCAAAATAATACTGTTTTTCTTACATTGCTGTACAATACTTTCAATATTAAAAAGCAGTAATAGTTGCCGGACCTTTTCGTAGTCCTTATTGTAGGTAAGATCAAGGAAAATATCCTGGTTAGTTGGATCAAGGGCCCACTTGACAGTACTGAACAACGATCTTATTTTTTGCTCTAACATATTTGTGATTGCCTCACGGCTGGGCAATTTTTCATTAACAATCGCCTTATAAATCCTGGATAGGGGCTCATTATTACACGCCACCCAAAATCCCACATAATGGTACCACACAGGGGTGTTATACCATTCCTGCACCTGCCTGAAGCATCCTATCACCACTCCCCAGATCCTCTTCATATCATCATAAGTCTTATTTTTATATAATAATTGATAAAAATAACGGAAGGTGGCATGATCATCTGTCCCAATAAGTTCGACTAATTGCGGGTCTTCCGCTATCGCTACTTCTTTTAAAAGATCCAGCAGCAATTCTATACGACAAGGTCTATTTGAAGGATACTTATTCAAGAAGGCCCAAAACAAGGGTTGTTGCAAAGCATTTTCAATTTCATCCCATTCATTAGCAATCTCTAATTGACGAAGTCGGGCTAGCTCGTTTTTATCTGGTCCAAAATTGGTCTTTTGAAGAAATAATGCCTTAATAAGCTCCGCATTACTAAGAGGGATTTTCCCAAGATTGATCCTCACAAAACTATCAATAGGATTTTCCATAGGATTCAATTCATACCAAATGATTTGGGCGACCCCTTCACTTTGTTGTGTTTGCTTATCATACACAAGCATGCGTAACATACTTTCTCTGGCATCCCTTGGTATATCCTGCTTTTCAAACCATAATCTAACAGCAGTATATGCCCTACTCATATGATACAGGTCAATATCATGTCCTACATTTTCTTCAATTCGCTGTAAAAACTGCTCGGATTCCATTCGGGTTTGATAATGTATACTATACACCTCTTTCTTATATTCACTCTTCAGTGTAGCCCCTCTCAAATGAGTTGCAATTAGATACTCCATTAATATCCTAATGGTTGTAAGCCTTTGCTGCCCATCAACAACCTCCCACCCTGAAATTTCAGCATTAGTTTCATTACTCCAGGTAGACTTCTTCACGACAATGGGCTGTAAGCAATAAAACTCCTCAATGCTCTTTTTCTTTTTTGCGAAACTGAATAGATCCTCCAATAAATCATTGACATGCTGAGGGCTCCAACGATATCCTCTCTGGTAAGAAGGTATAAAGAATTGCTTTCCTAATAGGTCTGCTATTGAAAGCAACATAAGTGATTGTGCCATATTTAACTAGCTAGCTTAACAATAATATATTAACCTCTTGGTAACAATAAAAATCCCATTTAGTTGACTATAAGGCAAATATTTCTCGAATTATTAATACTTTCCCACAGTTATTAACATGGACTTAACTAAATACTTGTAAGTTTTACCGAAATTACACTAACCTCAAAATACATTTTTATGATCCCTCAATATTCTAAAATTGATACTTCCTAGTAGGGTGTATTCTTCACCAAAGATTCAGAAAAATCACGCTTATAAAAAACAAATCAGCAGGTCTAAAAAAAAGCTGCCTCCGATTATAAAATCGAGCAGGTGATTATCATTTTCAAAATCAGGGGATAATAACGAACCGGCAAGTTCTGCTAATTTTCTTCGGCAATTTTCCGGATTGAAATAAACCAGATATTCGTATAACCAATTAAGTAAAGCAAGAATTACTATTAGTAGATTCTTGTTACCGGTATCTTGTTGCTTTTACCCAAGGTATAATAGGAGCCTCCTGGGTAGTATTCAATTCGCAACTCTATGAAAAAGAAAAAAAACACCTCAATTAAGCTTAACACTTCGCTTCAGGCATGGAAGAAAATAGAGGAAATAAAAGAACTGATTGATGAACTACACAGGCAAAACGTCTACCATCTTACAATACGTGAACTCTCATTAAAGTTTTTCATGAGCAAAAGTTTGATTACAAAAACGTTTCGTCTCCGTTATCACACTTCAGTACATCAATATATTATAAAACAAAAAATGGAGTATGCTAAAATCTTGTTGTTAAACAACAGGGAACAGTCAATAACTAAAATTGCTGAAAAGCTTGGATATTCCCTTAGTTCAAATTTCACAAGAGACTTTAAGAAACATACTGGCAATTTGCCTTTACAATTTTCAAAAAGTGCATTTCTGAGTAAGACAAGTAATTACTGAATAAAGAAGGTTCAATAATCATTTTGAATCTTTTTATACCCATTTTGATATCATTAAATTGAAAAATAATCAGGAATTTACATCAAAACATTTAAGTCACAGCTATAAGAATAGACACAGTTTTTTTAGCCTTATATCTGTTAGTTCCTTCAATTCAATTTTTCATAACAACAACTCCAAAAAACCTCAATTAATAACCTTTCGTATTTTTTCAACCCCAAAATATAATATGAAACAATTCAAATTAATCGCAGTAGCAATAATGCTGATTGCTACTTTCAGTGCATTCGCTGGAAAGAAATCCTCACAAAAGTTTCTTCAAAATTACGGTTGGTTTAGATACCAGAATGTTGTTTGTATGTTTGACGTATTAGACAACAATACACTCTGTGACATTTACTCATATGGTTCCATATGTACCATTAATTACACAACAGCATACGATACTGAAGCAGCTTGCAATTATGAATTATCATCTCATTACCTGAGAAGGTATTACTAATCTGTATTGGGATGATAAATGAATAAACGACTTATCATCCCAATTCATAAACCTATAATTCAAGTGATTACACGACTGACACCCCGATATCTATAGATGTCATCCATTACAGCTAAAACAAGCCATCCAGATCAACTAGCTAACTTAACATTAATATCTTAACCGCACCGCAACAATAAAATCCATATTTAGTTGCCTGAATCCGCAAATATTTCACCATTACATCATACTTTTTCTCATTTTATTAACACCGACTTAACTATATAATTGTAAGTTTTACCGAAATTACACTCACCTCAAAATACCATTTATGATCACTCAATATGCTACAATAAATACATCCTAGCGGCATGTCTTCTTCACTAAAAGATTAAGCAATAACCACTCCTTTTAAAACCAAATCAACGATTTTTTTTAAAAAAAAGCTGCCTCCGATTATAAAATCGAGCATGGGATTATCATTTTTGCAACCCAATGATAATATCGAAAAGGGAGGTTCGGCTAATTTTCATCAACAATTTTCTACATTGAAATAATATAGATATTCGTATAACCAATAAAGTTAAATAAGTATTATAAAACTTGTGACGAGCAACCCTGAGTAATAAAGTGAGGAGTGAAAATAATAAAACCAATCCACGAAATCGGCAATGAAAACACTCGCATTCTGGCTACTGTCATTATTACTATTTACATTCCATTCAAACGCCCAGCAGCTTAAACAAATCGTAGAAACCATTTCAGAAAAATTCATTAATTATTCAAAATCACATGCAGATGCAGCTCTCTTCCTCCACACGAACAAATCAATTTTCCAGGCAGGGGAATCTATTTGGGCTACAGCATATTTATTGAATATAGAACTGGAAGATTCTTTAAAATACAATACACTCATGTTGTGCCTGGTTGACCCAGTCATAAAAAAATCTTTTGCCCCACAAAAATTTGCTATTATAAATGGTATTGCACAGGTAGGTTTAACGATTCCAGATACACTCCCATCGGCAGATTACGTACTTACCGCTTACACAAACGCATATGCAGAAGGTAAGCATGAAAAAATTTTCAAACAGGTAGTAACTATCAGGTCTAACACAACACCATTCAGGAAAACAATACCTGGCGCTGATAAGCATTTTACAGCACCTATTAACGAAAAGGAAGGTTATAAGGTAGCTTTAGTACAACCAAAAGGTGAGGACTCCATCATTACAGCAATTAATATCCCTGAAAGCCCACAAAACATCTTACTTTCCTACCATGATCTTAAAAAATCACTGGAAGTCCTGGCTGTTCAAATGAAAGGCACATTTGGTCAGCTAAAAATACCAAACACAGGACTGAGGCCAGGGTTGCAAAAAATAGAATTATTAAATACTGATCAAAAAATACTCGCCGATACTCTTTTCTGGAAAGAACCTGAAACAATTAAAGTGAAACTGGAGATAGATTCAGCTATTCATAGTTTAAGGACTAACTGCCATTGTCGTATTTCAATCCACGATGCATCTGGGAACCCGATCCCTGCTATGTTTTCAATTAGCTGCTCGCTCAGCAAAACAATACTTCCTACTTTACCTGATATACGTAAATACTATTATTTTGAACAATTTTTACCTCCTGCTTTTCAAATTCCTTTTTATTGGGACTATAAAACAACAATTGACAGTATTAACACACTTCAAGGAATTGGTAATTGGATAGATGCAGATACAATAGCAGAGAAATCTACTCCTTTTATTCCCATCACCGGACAAGTATTCCAGAATGGCAGGAAGCCAAAACGTCCTGTATCAATTTTATTACTTGGAGGAACCACACCGGTAAATTTTCAAACTGACAATACCGGTTTCTTCAGTATTAGTAGTGACATGATAAGAAGTATCAACACCTCATTCTATGTTACCATTAGTGGGGGTGACAATCTCGAATCATATGAAATTCAATTAAATTCTTCCACTGATACATTAAATGACCAGGTTGCCAATCAACCTTTCATATTTCCTAACCCACCAGGAAATTCTTCACCACAGGTATATAATATGCAAGTCATGAGTGATCAAACAATTACATTAAAAGCAGTAACTGTAAAATCGGCTCCATATAGTGCTGACTTCAATTCGGGGGTACCATTCTTTGACAAAGGTTGTAATGCCTATGTTTGCAATCATGACGTATGGATGTGCACGGCCAACCCGGTATCACTACACACGCTCACAAAGCCAATTCCTGGTAAAAAATATTTTGATCCTAAAACAAATACTTATATTCTATATAAAGGCTGCCCGCAAGATTATGAACCACCCAAATTCATGAAATCCATCTCTCCTATTTGGTATGCCGCTCAATTTCATGCACCAGACTATCGCCAGGAAAAGATAACAATCCCTCAAACAAACACTACATTATATTGGAACCACCTCATGAGGAACAATACTGACGGGAAAGCATCATTTAATTTTTATACTAATGATCTCCCAGGCATATACAAATGTGTTATTCAAGGCATCACTGATAAAGGGCCATTTTGCATAACAAAAACTTTCGAAGTAGTTAAATAAAAAATACAATAATCATTTTGAATGTTTTTATCTCCCTTTTGATATCATTAAATTGAGAAATTGTTAGCAATTTTATCCTCGAATAATCAACATCGCAGCTATAAGAATAGACACAGTTTTTCTTTTGATCCTTATATCTGTTAATTCCATTCATTTAATTTAAAAACGCCGATTAAACCTCATTAATAACCTATTTATAAAGCTTTTTTCTCAACCAAATACTAAAACATGAAACATTTCAAGTTAATCGCAATAGCAATCATGTTGATTGCTACCGGTAGCGCATTCGCAGGAAGAAAATCTTCACAAAAATTCCTTCAAATTTACGGCTGGTTTAGGTATCAAAATGCAATTTGCATGTTTGATATTTTAGATAATAATTCAGTCTGCGATATCTATTCATATGGTTCCATATGCACTATTTCATACACAACCGCATATGATACTGAAGCGGCATGTAATTATGAATTATCATCTCATTACCTAAGAAGGTACTATTAATCACTCCCGGGATAATAAAGGTGATCTACCTTTATTATCCCTATTCCTTTATGAACCCAATGAAAAACAGGATAAAAAATCTTCTGTCCATATTTGCATTTGCTGTTACTATCATAGTTACCCTACACATCTATGCAAAAATCGACACATTCAAATCCAACAATTTTAATCGGTTAATTCTAAACAATGCTATCTCAGAAGAAAAGAATTGGCAGCTAGCGGGTAACACCTGGCAAATATCCGGTATTTCGGGAGATGATATTTACCTGGGTAATCGTAAGTACCTGAACCTATTAATGAAATGCAATATCCCAAAAAACGACACTCACTTCATACAAATTAAATTGGACCAGGCAGATACAATGCATTTCAACAATGCCAGCTTGTATATAAACGATACTAGTTTCTTCCTGGTAGATGGAAATCTAAGAAAAATTTACAAAGGAGATGTTGGAAAATGGGAAGCTCACTTACTCCAAGCCGACCGCTCTACATTCGATCTGGCGCTGCCTATATCTAACAATACATTCACTTATCGATTATTAAACCGCCAGGATGGATTTGAATTAGCTAAAAAATCATTTGACAAGGACAGCTTCACCCAGGTAAATGGATTACTCCAAAAACAGTTAGACGGTGTATTCTGTAAGGATGGGCAATTGCTATATGACCCTTATGAATCAAAAATCATCTATACCTACCTCTACAGGAACGAATTCATTGTAGCAGATAGTAACCTACACCTATTATATAGGGGACATACATTAGACACAACCGTCCATGCAAAATTAAAGCTCTCAAACCGGAGAGAAAATGGGGTTGTTACAATAGAAGCGCCGCCGTTGATTGTAAGTAGGAAAAGCTGTGTAAGCCATGGATTATTATTTATCAACTCCGGATTAAAAGCTGATAATGAAAATAGGGAAGATTTTTCCCATTCTTCGGTAGTAGATATTTATGATCTCAAAAATGGGAAATACCTTTCCAGCTTCTATATACCATATGAAAACGATGTCAAATTCAAGGATTTTAGAGTCAATGGAGACCAGGTGATTGCTCTTTACGATCATGCACTTAAAATATACCAACTACATCTCCCGGGTATAAATTTAAAATCATAAAAATCCGAATCATGCCACAATACAAATTGCCCCCCTACCCGAAACGGGTGTGGATAGTCGACCTGATCACATGTCTTTTTATACTATTATTCACATATGCTGCTGTCAGCAAATTAACAGATGTTCAAAATTTCAAAACACAAATTAGTCAATCACCATTATTAACGCCTTTCGGTGCCACCATTATGTGGGTAATCCCTACGATTGAATTCATCATTGTAGGCTTGTTACTGTTCAATAAAACAAGAATGACAGGGCTATACTTTAGTTATGGATTAATGGTAATATTCACCATGTATATTATCGCCATTACCCAATTTAGCACTTTCATACCGTGCTCTTGTGGTGGAATCTTACAACAAATGACCTGGAACCAACATCTTTTTTTCAACCTCATTTTCGTCGTCTTAGGAATAATTTCGGTATTAATTTATCGCCCCAGGAATATAGCTTTTCCCTCATAAGTCGAACAATGTACTTAAATTTTAAAGAGCTCCGTTTTACCACGGAGCTCTTTTTTTAAAAATACTATTATTCAACCATTCTTTTAATCTATTTCCCCTGTTAGCATTGTCTTACTATAAATAGTCCATTTGTAGCCAACCACTAAAACCAATGCCAGTTTTTCTGAAATTACTACTGATAACCTTATCTTTTAAGGTTAATGTAGATACAACCATTATACAATTGGAAGATAGCACCACCGTATTGTGTGCTACAGGAGAAAAATATGCACTTACTCAAAACAAAGTCAATGCATGGGAATACTATTGGAATCATCCTTTGCCTGCCGCTCTTTATCTCACTGAACTAAACTCAGGTAAAAAATTAAAAATAGCAGAAAACCCAAAAGGGTTAGTCATACATGCCAGTTTATCACCATCAGAAAAATACGTTTCCTGGTATGATACATATCTCAAAAGTATTTGTATCTACAATATAGCAAGCTCCAGTATACTCATTCTTCAAAAAAACATTCAATGTTTACCCCAATGGTTTCCAGATGACTCAGCATTTATTGTGTATGATCAATATGATATCTGGAAAATAATTCCAGGTAGAAATATGCACATTAACCTGACTAATGGTTATGGAAGAAAACATAAAATCATTTTCAGACAACTAACCGATTCAATACTTGTTGCCTTTAACACTATAAATAAACAAAACGGCTTTTTTAAACTCACTGAAAATGATCCAAAGCTACTTTCCATGGATGATTGCCTCTATTATTTCCCAATCTACCCCCTGGATGAATTTAAACCTGTAAAATCGATTGACAGCACCACCTGGCTTTTATTAAAACAAGACGCAGGAATTCCGCCTTCCTATTATTCTACGAGTGATTTTAAGACATTTTACCCAATAGATTCTTTCAAACCGCCGACTTTATTAAAATCCACAATTATCCGTTTTAAGCATATCACGGGGATCCTATATACTCCTTTAACATTTGACAGCTCTAAAAAATATCCACTTATCATTACTTATTATCAAAATTTCAGTAACAACCTACATAAGTTTCAGCCATTGCAAAACAGCGAGGGGACACTTAATATACCGACTTATATTAGTAGCGGGTATATGGTATTTGTGCCGGACATAAAAACTAAAAAGGGACATCCTGGTCCATCCACTGCCAGGATAGTGGCCAGGTCTGCTAAACAGCTCCGTAAATATAAATGGATAGACCAAAAACATATAGGTCTCCAGGGGTTTAGCTTTGGAGGATACATCACCAACTATGTCATTACACACTCCAGGATATTTGCTGCAGCCCAGGAATCTGCAGGGCCAGTGGATTTTATAAGTGGTTATGGAAGTGTAAAAAAGGGGTCAAATACATCCTTGCAGCCGCTTTATGAAAGGGGCCAAAATAATATGTGGACAACACCCTGGGATAATCCCAGGAAATATTTATTGAATTCCCCAATCATCAAGGTGCAGCATATCACTACACCATTGTTAATCCTCCATAATGAGAATGATATCATTGTTCCGTATGCGCAATCTATGGAATTATTCATGGCTATGCGCCGCCTGGATAAACAAGTGTGGTGGATTCAATATAAAGACGAAGGGCACCAGTTATTTAAAAGGGAAAACCAGGAAGATTTTTCCAGGAAACAATTGGAATTCTTCAATCACTTCCTGAAGGGTGCTCCGCCCCCTTCCTGGATGGCAAAATAAAAGGGGAGCTCTTTAAAGAACTCCCCTGATCAATGATCGGGTCCAACACTATGCCATCATCACTTCCAATACCGTCTCATTCGCCGGCAGGTCCAATGCACTAGCAGCAATGATACTGCCTTGCAATTCATCATTCAGCGCAGTGGCTGTATACACCCAGTCCAGGCCATTACCCTGCAACACAGCATCACCTTGCTCAATCACCACACCTGCAGCAGTTGTAATCTTCACCCGTACACTGGCGACCTTAAAGTCATCAATGGCCCTGACGGTGATCTTACTACCAATCGCACCTGTGTAAAGATGAGTAGTGATACTACTGATCTCCGGCGCCTTGTAGGCATCTCTTACTGCCAGGTTATAAGCCGACTGGTCTTTTTTAGCAGCTGCTTCATACTGCCCTTTCAGATCCGGGTCTTGCATCACCGCCTTTGCATACACAATCGCCATCTTAAACCTACTTTGCACTTCCTGCTGTTTTTCAGTGGGAGGAACCTTACTCGCTCCCCTGTGCTTACCTAACAGGGTTGTACCGGATCTCTTCTTCGTGATCGTTAACATTTTCCCTACGGAGCCAGAGGCTTCCTTCAGGATGATATTTTCTGATTTTGCCATAAAAATTTGTTTAGTTTGATAAGATTGCTTCGAATGTTGTTCGAGCGTTGTTCGAATGTTCTTCGAGTATTGTTCGAACGTTGTTCGAGTGTTGTATACCCTTTCTTCGACGCTTGTTCGACACTAGTTCGACGCTTGTTCGAATGACAGCTATCCAGTGGAATAGAAAGGTGCCTCTCTCCCATCCCGGGCACAGCCTGTACAACTGTCTTTCATGACAACAATATTAGCGAGGTAACAAAAGAGAAAAGAAAAAATTCGGTGGTGAAGCGATAAGCGATGGTTGGCGAAGCGATAAGTGGAGGATGAGTGCAACGAACATTTACATGATAATATTCAACCTGCTGAATAATTTTTCAGCATAAGATCTTGACAGGGGAATATCCCTGTCAAGAATTCTAACTGAATTAGCAGTAAAACTGCTAATATGCTCTAGAGCCGCTATGTAAGTGCGATGTACCCGGCAAAAGAGCGCCACGGGTAATTGCTCCTCCAGCTGGCCGAGTGTACTGCTTACCAGGTGTACACCCTCCTTAGTAATGATCTTAGACCATCCGCCACTGGCCTCGACCAGTATGACGACTCGGCTATCAACGCGCGTGAATAGCCCTTCGGTTTTCCGAATGAATAAACTGTCATTCATAATTAAAAATTTGGTTTATTTCCCTTTCTTCATTTTCCAGAAGCGGTAGATGAGAACATCCCGATCAATCCTTGTGAAGTAATCAAGGAATTGGCCGAAGGTTAACATATACTTAGGAGGCTTTCCATGGTATATTATCGCATCTCTCCTGAATCTGGTCGAATGCCTCAGGGAGTAATCTGTGATTTTTTCGATTTCCTTTGAGGAAATCGGCATTTTCAATAAATAAGCGAATCTGCCATTTTGGCCAAATTCGCCATTTTGGTCAATTGCCACTTTTGTTGATTTTGGGATCTTAACTTCATATTGTTTGATTTTACGTGGCAAGACGAATATAAAAATATTTCTTCTTATCACGATCAATTTACATCCAAAAAAATCCAAATGAAGATGACATTTTATCGTAAACGACTGCTAAGCAGGCGTAAAAGAAAAACTATGTCTTTAAGAAAAAACAGGAAAATAAATCCTGAATTGATTCATGCAGCACGTGTCGCAAAGCTAATACGGACAATAGGTTGCGCCGGTCCGATTATAATGCAACGTGATCGCAGTCGATTTCGTCAAATCGCAAAATTCATTTTGCAACAGGTGATAAAATCAGATAAACAGAACCCACCTGGTAAGCGAAATGTACTCAAAGGAAATATGCGATTATTGGAAGGATATGACCTGGAAACAGACGTACCACTATTGGAAATTATACGTGCACCATTTACCTCCACTGTCGATGCTAATAATGGTGACATGCACATTTACTTTCCATCTTTTATTCCATCGAAGCAATTGATTTACCCGGACAATGCCACCCATTGCAAAATAATAGCAGTAGGCGCTTCAATGGACTTGAATTATTACAATGCTACTATGGAATCTGACACCTCATCACTGATTCCATTAGTAAATGAAGCTGTTCCAGCTTTTACCCTGAACGTGCATATTCCACCGAACCATGGGCAAACCATGCTATTGCTAATGGGTATTAGCTATATCAATACACCCACGTCAAGTGGTAATGTAGTCCCCCTTTGCCAGGCTGCAAAAATCCTGCAGGTGGAACGCACTCCAGAACGGTTAAAATTCATAAAAGGCAATAAAATGCTCATTATGAATTTCGATGAAAAAAATCCTTTTTAACAATTAAAAATTCACAGTATGAACGCAACGTATTACCCACTTTGGGATTTGCGTGATTCCTTGCAAAGCTACCTGGACAATCCGAAAGAACGCTCCGGTAAATTGTATAAACATGCCAAAATAGCCATCACTGAGATGCACAGTGCGATGGCAGATTACATGCTGACTACTAAAGATGACAATATACTGAAACGCTATATGCGTACCTGGCAGGAACAAATCAGGGTCTTATTTGACGAGATTCCGGATGATTGGTTTGAAGGCATGGACATTCATGCAGCATGTGCTCAACCAGATAAGCAATCCATTCAAAAATGGAATATTTGTTTCGAGTGCTTTCGACTCATCAGGGAAATGCAATTGGCGTACCCCACATTCTTTGATAAGACTGCTTATCCGCCATTGCTGTACATACAGCTGGAGAAATCAAGTCATTATAACAACTGGTTGTTTATATCCAAACACGCGAAGGAGAAAAGGGGTAAGTTAAGGCTGGTATGGAAAATCATTGCCGCTTATCAAGAGCGATTATGGAACAATTACTGTAGATTCTCTTATGCTGAAATCGAATATGGCTGCAATTTCGTTGACCAGTTAATGCACAATATACAGCAACGGGGAGATGCATTTGGGCTGAAAGCACTTTATTCATTTCTCATTTACTTAAACTTCAATGATATCGGCTTTGCGCAACACCTTATCGCTGATATTGCGGAAGAAGCGGATGCTTTGCTTATAGAAGATGAAAAAACAGCATGGCTACAACAAGTAAAACTGGACATGGATACGGCTACTGTAAGAACCGATTGCACGCTGGATCCTGGTAATCCACCTATCAATGTGATGATCAGCAAATGGATAAAAAGAGAACTAAAAATGCTCCAAACTTAACCTAACACACATAAAATTCAAAACGTGTATGAATTATATTATTCATTTAAATGCCTTCCTGGAAAGGGCAGCAAAAGAACAATGGGTAGTAGCGTACCACTATTCCCTGTACATGGCACTATTCCGTATCTGGAACAAAACAGGTTTTCGAAAAACCTTCCAGATCAGGAAAACGGATGCCATGAAGGCTGCCAGGATCAGTTCCAAAACGACATATTACCGTTGTTTAAAAGAACTGGAAGCAGCTAAATTGTTGATCTTTTACTCTTCCTCTTCCCGGTTTACACCAGCGGAAATTGAAATGATTCCGTTAGTTAACATGCAGGATTATGGGACAGTACATGTACCTGCAGGAGGACCGCAAAAAGAGGAAAATGGAACTCCAACGGTACCTGGAGAGGGCCCCTTTCTTAAACAAGAAAATACAAAGTATACAAATAGTGTGTCAAAAGGGCCGGGATTGGATGACGTGCTGAAACTTTTCCTGGTTCACGAGTACGATACTGGTTTAGGATTAAGATTCTGGTACCAGTTTGAAGCCACAGGCTGGAAAATAGGTAATACGCCCATTGCAAACTGGCAGGCATTAGCCCATAAATGGATGTTAAATACCACTCAACCAAAACAAAAAACTGATAACAACAATGACCAGGATTACGACCAGTCTTTTTAACTACAAGGAAATCCTGCCAATGCTGGCTGCTAAGGGCAGACAGTTATTCGGCGAACATTTCAGGATCTACCCGGAAGATCTAAAATTGATTATTCCTATCATAGCATGGATGGTAAGAGATGTAGAAGTTGCTAAGCAATTTGACATTGACCTGCAGAAAGGGATATTCCTGGGAGGACCAGTAGGAACAGGTAAAACACAGATCATGCAGTTATTACGTTGTATTACGCCAGGCAGTTTATGTTATGAAGTGAAACATTGTGACCTGATCAGCAGGGAATATACATTGAAAGGACCCTCTATGCTGGGCACCTACCTGGGCGGAGATAACAATGATAAATATAACCACCGCATCTGGTGTTTTGATGATTTGGGATCAGAGGATATGGCGCATCATTATGGCAATAATTGCCAGGTAATGAAGAAGATCCTGTTAGGAAGATATGAGTTGTATACGCATTATGGAACTGTGACGCATATGACGTCCAGGTTGACAACAAAAGCGATAGAACAAAAGTATGGAACGGAGGTGAGGAGCAGGATGAGAGAGATGTTTAATAGGATAATATTTGATGGAAATGCGAAGGATAAGAGAGGTATAATTGTAGTCAGCTAGGATGGACAAAAGAAAAATGCCGGGCGTGGCATTTCACTTATCAAATAATCTTTTATTTCATAGAGAAGATACAAGTAGGATAGGGATGCGATTTTATCGTCGGCAGGTAATAATCGACATCCCTTTTCTATTTTATCCTGGTAAGAAGCCTTGGGATTATCAAGAATTTTGATCCAGGGCAATAGGATATTTATTATCCTTCTCAATCAATGATGAGAAGAATTAGCTGAAATCTTATTATTAATTTCCGATTGAGATTCGATTACACTATGATCAACGTTCACAAATTGTCGCTTCCCTTTCTTATGTGAATCTGGCTCAATCCCCTTAAACAAACTGTATTTTGCAAAGCCATGTTTATGCAAAAAATATTTCAGACTTACCCCCAACACACCTAGTCCATAAATCGCACTTCGTCTAAAATTTATGGATGAAGCTTCTTTAAAGTATTTAGTAGGACAAGTTACCTCTGCTATTTCATATCCCTTATAACAAATCTGTCCCAACAGTTCATTATCGAAAACAAAATCATCAGAATTATTTTCATAGGGAATAGATTCTAAAACCTTCCGATCATAAGCCCGATACCCCGTATGGTATTCAGATAATTTTTGTCTCATTAACAAATTCTGGCTAACAGTCAGGAGGCGATTAAAAAAGTATTTATAATAAGGCATACCTCCTTTCAAGGCTCCCCTGCCCAGGATACGGGAACCTAGTACAACAGGATATACTCCTTTTGCAATAATTGAAGCCATTGATTCAATTAGAAGTGGAGTATACTGATAATCGGGATGTAACATGATAATGATATCAGCTCCTAATTCCAATGCACGTTTATAGCAGGATTTTTGGTTACCACCATAACCTTTGTTTTTTTCATGACAAATGATATGCACAATCCCTATTTCTTTAGCGACTGCTACAGTATTGTCCTTACTGGCATCATCTACAAGAATGACATCATCGACCAATGTGCGATCGATTTCTTCATAAGTGATTTTAAGGGTTTTACTGGCATTATATGCTGGTAATACAACGAGGATCTTCTTCCCATTTATCATAAGCTATGATTAACAAGGTTAACAAGGGTGTGGTGTGTCAAATATCCGGCAAGGCAATGCATTTATTCCTCATTGAGAAGGATTATCCCGATGTCTAATAATACAGTCGCTATGTCTAAAGTAAATCGATGAGGAAAATATGTTCAGGAAAAAACGACCGTTCATATTAAATATTTTTACACTTTAATGGTAAAAAATAGTGTTGCCCCTCTAAATTTTACCCTAAAAAAGGTGAAGGCCCCGGAGATTTAAGACCCAATAAACTGGATGAGTTCGCAAACATTTCCTTTTAAAATAATATATCGAACCCGATTTTATCAAATGACACAGGAGTAAAACCGATTTCAAATTCTTAAAATGATAATGATTTTATCCAAACTGATAATTAAATTATCAAATAGATAATAATTTGAAAATCAACAAAATAATTTGACCCATTTTGTCTTTTTTTCAAAAATTTGTTGAATATTTACATCCGATTCCTTTTGATCGTTTCGAAGGAATCTGGTTTTAATTGAAATTAGAGTGGCTTGAGAATATTTCTATATTACTCAAGCCTTTTTTTTGCCCTAAAAAAAAATTTAAACTTTTTTTCTATTCCAATCATACTTTTTGATCAACAGCATTGTCTTACTTATACCCTCTAAATTGAACCAGGTTGATATTCATGTCAGCCATGCTCTTTGCTTTCCCTTTTTAACCTCGAAGGCACCTGGCATTTTATGGAAACCAGGAGTCACGTATGCGGAAAAGCTGCATACAAGTACATACCTCATTATTAACCTGTTGTCTTACCATACGAAGACAACGAACCAGAAAGTTGTTTGAGTTCATTACCCATGTCACCCATTCAGCCACCGCAAAGGATGATTCCTTTGGAACGGTGGCTGATCGGTGGTGTTTATCCTCCTTTTTAAAATAGCATTGATTTATCCCTGAGTATGGGATAATTATCCTCAATATAGATGGTGAAGGCAAAAAACAAAAAAGCCATTGCTTGTTATCGCAATGGCTCTCAATTAATTATAAATAGGTATAGGAGCAATCATTTTTCTATACTGCTGGACATCCACCAATTCTATCAGCCCCTTATTTTCACTTACCAACTGTCTATTCAATTTATAATTTTCAATCCCTTTAAATTTCGCTAATAGGAACTGGGCATAATAACACTTGTTGATGTCTGAAAGCTTTGCACCCACCGGCGTATATTCATCAATTAATTGCTTATTCTTTAATATCGCATCCTTAGGATGTTCAATCATACCACTCGATGACAGCATGGTCGTTTCTAAAAAGGTCAAACCCGTTTCATCATCCGAATCTGCATCCAGGTAATAACCCAGGAAACAATGTGAAGGCACCAGCACTAATACGGGCCTCAATCCCATCCGCTTTAAAATAGAAGCCATCAACACCGTACCATCCACACAATTCGCCTGGCTGGTATTCATGGCATTATCAAAAGTGCGTACTGTCTGAGAGAAAATATAGTTATCCTGTCGCGCGGCTGAATTATCAGTAATACTGCTATATTTAAATCCTCGGTCATGCAATACTCTCCAGATGGCGGCAACCTGGAGATCTACCGAATTCATGGCGTCCACTCTTTCAGCAGATGAAAGTGCATGGCCCCTATTGAATCCCTGGTATCCCATTACGGAACTAATCATCTTGGTATCTAACGCATCTTTTAATATCTTATCAATTAAAGGATGTTCTTCATTTACATAAGCGGCAAACATGAAGTTGTAAGACTGATTATCATAAAGGGTCATACAATCGTTAATACTCCTTAAGGTTGCTGTTACCAGCTTCTCTACCCTGGCACCGGTGACAGGGTCTATCAACCTGAAATAGATATCCATTGGCGCCGATGTCTGGTGCTTGGCCAGTTGTCGGAAATCCCAGGCGACTTTAGGCATGAAATTCAATGTCTCCCCTGAGCCTTTACAGGTGATATACCCACTGTCTATCTTAAAATAACTTTTATCTGCAGATTCTATCTCCCACTTCAATACCACTCCTGAGACATTACTTTTGATCTTAAATCCTAAACTACTTCCCATGTCGACATCCTTCTCTCCTCTATAACTTGCCCAGGCAATAATAAAAGAAGGAAAGACCTGCGCGTGAAAATTGGTGACAGGCTCCCAGGAGAGATTGGTAAATTCCCCGTTTTCTACTGTTAACTTTTGCTTCTTGCTGATACTAACTTCCTGCCGGCTACGATAATCAGGTATTTGTTCATACTTGATATTACCACTGGTATCCTTTTGCCAGGTGGATTTAAAGCCTTTTGAAGTATTGGCGACTTCTTTGGAGGTCTCACCTACCTGTTTGGTAAGATCCTGTAAGTCTTTCATGTTTTCTTTCAGCTTTTTCAAAATTTGGGCGTGGGTAAATGGTCCACTTAAAAGGAAGAAAAGGGAGATTAGTAGCGTACTTTGAGGTCGTCTCATAAATGGGATAGTTAATGTGCTGGTGATTAAAATGATAATGGTATAATTTGGGGATTTGGACGCAATTATAGGGATAATAAAAGGTTATGGAGTTAATGCGATGTTAAGAGGGAATAGCAATCGATTTAAATGGGAAGAGTGTTTGTTTGAAGTAGTATTTTTTTTATATTTAGTTTATATTGTTAATCACATTATCTATACTTATGGGGGATCACCTATACACTCAGTATTGGAGCGCTATCTTACCTGAATTAATTCAATGTTTTGAAAGTAGCCCAACAATCATTCAAATACCTGTTTCTGGCCTCGAAGAATATGGAGATAGGAAAACCTATTATGCAAATTTCAGAATTGTCTATGGACAGTTGGAGATTCCAAGAAATGGGTATGCGCAAGGCAGAGACTTGTACGAGGTATTAATAAATAATGATTTCTTCAAAGACTTGCTGATGGATAAGATCATGCAGGTAACTATCACCCACAACTTATTATTGAAAATGGAAGTTATTCACGAAAACGCCCCAGACTTTTATACAGAAGAGGACTTTATCAAATTAAAAAAATTAGCAGGGGTGAAAAAAGTGGAGGGTAATCAGGAGCACCAGGACTTATATAATGATCTAAAAGAAATTTATAAGAAAACGAAGTACTGGGCGGAGGAAGTGAAAAAGAGGACCTTCCCGGAAATAGGGCATGTTCAGATTATTATGAAGCCTACTAATCAGAGTGGAAAATTTCAAAACTATCATTGGGCAAAAATCTATCCCAGTTCAACCTTCATTACTGACCGGCTTGCATTCACTGTCGGAATTTCTTCTGAACATGGATTTGTTATGAAGATTGATACCATCTTACTGGAACCAAATGATCCACGATTGAAAATATATGAAAATGTGCGAGGAGATTTTATGCAGTCAAAATTAGTAAAGATTGTTAATGAGGAAGAGATGTTGGATAAAGGTTGGGAATACCTAATAGATCTAACCTATACTTTCTTTCAAGATTTAGAGCAGGACTATTTCGATATAATTAAGCTATACCATAAACATACCCTGGAACAATTGGGCGCTACTGACGTCTCCGTCCCACACGCTCTAAATACCATTTTATATGGACCTCCGGGTACCGGCAAGACTTATCATACTATCAATAAAGCTGTCAGTATCGCCAACCCGGGTTTCAGGTCTATTGATAGACAGGATATAAAAGCAGAATTTGCACGGCTACAAAGAGAAGGCCAGATTGAATTTATTACTTTCCACCAAAACCTCAGTTATGAGGACTTTATTGAAGGCATTAAGCCCAAAGTTGATGGGGAGAAACTAGTATATGAAATTGAGGATGGGATCTTTAAGAAAATAAGTGATAAAGCGAGATTTATTGCTGGCAACTTTGAAACTGTGATTGAAAAGTTTAAAAAAGATATATCTCAGGCAGATGGCATGCCTGCTGCTACCATACAAGGTAGTTCTTCCACTTTCGATATCACCTTCAGGGGTACAGGCGTATTCTACGTTCAACCGCATGATACTGAAAAAGAAGATGCCTGGTACCCAGTAAACATCAATAACATCCGGAAAGCATTTGAAACGGAGAATTACATAGGACTCTATAATCCGACATACATCCGCGGCACGATCAGCCACCTTGTAAAAAATTATGGTCTTAAAAAAGGAAACGAGGATATTACTAATAAAAAGAACTATGTACTTGTAATCGATGAAATCAATCGTGGGAATGTATCCCAGATATTCGGGGAGCTAATCACCCTAATTGAAGATAACAAACGATTTGAGGAAGAAGAGTCTCTTGTTGTTACCTTACCATATAGTAAAACAGAATTCTCTGTCCCAAACAATCTCTATATCATTGGCACAATGAATACTGCAGACCGCAGTGTAGAGGCATTGGACAATGCGCTTCGAAGAAGGTTTTGCTTTGAAGAAATGTCGCCAGATGAATCTCTTATTGGAAAATCATTGGAGGAATTAGATTTACAAGCACTACTAAAAACGATTAACAATAGACTGGAAGCGCTATTGACAAAGGATCATTTAATTGGTCATGCATGGTTGATGGGTATTGAAGACTTGTATGATCTGCAAAAGGCGTTTAAAAATAAGATCCTCCCTCTTTTACAAGAGTATTTCTTTAATGACTATGCTAAAATTGGCCTTGTATTAGGGGATACTTTTATATCCTTTAAAAGCGTCAGCAGAAACCTCTTCGCAAATTTTGCAAAAGGAGAGGAAATTGCGGGGGACTTCACAGATAGGATCATATATACCTTAAAAGATCCGATGGAGATGGATTTGGATGATTTCAAGTCAATTTATAGCCATGGCAAATAAGAACATCATCCGGGTTGCAGAATATGAAAAACTGTATTATGATAATGACAAGCCTTTCAAGAAGAAACATTGGGAGGCATTATGTTTATATCATGCCAGAAATGAAATCGAACATTTCCAAATTATTGATCGGGGAATTAGGTTTATCAACTATGTAGGTGGTTTACAAGCAGGCGAACTTACTATCGAAATATTGCCTAAAACCGATAGGCATTTGACAACTGCTGCAAATTGTAATATACAGCACCTCGAAAACGATGATGCCAACGCTAGGGCTAACTGGCATGAGGTGTTATTGTCTATGTTAAAGGAATGTAGATTCTTGCAGGTACATCATTCAGATAAAGCCAATTTAAACTTACGGTCTAATTCCATACTGGATATTTATATTCAGCTATTTTTGGAACAGACGGAAAAGATTCTACATGAAGGACTTACAAAGCAATATCGCAAAGAAGAAGGGAATAGACTGGCGATGAAAGGGCAGTTATTATTTTCCAAAAACATTAGCCAAAATTTAGTCCATCAAGAGCGTTTCTATGTAAGGCATACGGTATATAATGTGCAGAATAAGTACAACCAGCTGCTTTATATGACATTACTATTAATATCCAAATTATGTAATGATTCATTAATAATAGATAAGGCACACCGGTTATTGCTTCATTTTCCTGAAATGGCAACTTCTAAAGTAACTGAACAAACCTTTTCCAGCTTGGCTTTTGATCGTAAGACGGAAAGGTATAAGGAAGCATTGCTTATCAGTAAGCTATTACTGTTAAACTACCGGCCAGGGATTAATGGAGGAAGCGAACAGGTGATCGCGATTTTGTTTGATATGAATATGCTTTGGGAAGAGTTTATATATCATAGGATACAGAAAGCGGCGGCCGGTTATGCACATATGAGAGTGTATAGGCAGAGTAAGAAGGATTTCTGGTATCATAATGAATATAGGTCTTATAAGAAGGTTAAACCTGATATTGTGGTGGAGATGGGTGAGGAGATTTATATTTTGGATACGAAGTGGAAGGTAGTGGATGGTGATATGCCAGGGGATGATGATTTGAAGCAATTGTTTGTGTATAATTTACTTTGGAATGCCAGGCAGTCATTTTTAGTGTATCCAGGGAGTTTTAATAAGGTGGAGGGATCATATGTGCATTTTCCATTATCGGCTGGGGAGAAGAGGCAGGGAGATGATTTTTATAGTCATTGCGGGCTGGTGTTTGTGAATCCGGTGGCGGAGGGGGGTGGGTTGTCAGGGAGGATTGGGGAGGAGTTGTTGGGGGTGTTAAAAGAATAAGCTATTAATTAATAATATCAATATGAAATTAGGAGAGATTTCACGATATAATTTTAGCACTACAGAAAAAATTAAGTATACCCAGCTACTACATAAATATTCTATTATATGTAATAATCACCATTTAGTCTTACACTATTTTCTTTTGAAAAAATTGATCTTACATCATTTTTTCACAGATCAATTTTTCAATTACTTAAATATCACTATTTGTGATATGATTTATTCTGGTTTAAAATTCATAAGTCTTTGAGTGCTTGTTAAAAATAGGGCTTCCTTTAGTAATTATAGGTAGTTATTAATTCAAATAATTTTCAGCGTAATGACCATTGATAAGTTAAAAAAATGGGATGAGGAGCATCCTAACACATTCGCTAGAATACTATTCAAAGATGGTTCAAATAAAACCGGAATATTGAAAAATATTTATCCTGAAGATCCCAATTATCCTGGAGGGAGTATCCAAATAGAGGACTACTTTACTTTAGAGAGTAAAGGGGAAAGTGCCCCTTATAGAATTTGTAGTATTGAAACTATCAAAGCCGTATAACTTTCAATAAACATTCGATATAATATGTCTATAGAAAAAAAACTAATGGATCGAGTTACTAAATTACTTGAACTTGCAAATAAGGTGATCGAATCTACCAAATATCCCCAAGGAATAGGTATTGCTAAGGTAAATAGGGAAAGTTTTAATGAATTCAGAACAGCATCTCTTTCTTTTATTAAAAATATCTATGGTGAAAGCCATTCCTATTATACAGACTTTGATGGCCGCGTTACCCGCTCTGAACCTTCCTGCGCCGAAATAGGAAGGGGCATAATAAGGGCTATAAAGTCCGAGATTGAAGATAATTGGTTAATGGATATAAAGGGCCTGATTTCCGCAGATATTTTTGCAGATTTTTTAGAAATGGCGGGATATTTATTAAGTGAAAATTACAAAGATCCAGCTGCCGTTATGGTTGGAAGTGTATTAGAAGAACATTTAAGGCAGCTATGTAATAAATATAGTATTTCTATCACTGAAAACAGGGGAGGGAAGATCATCACGAAAAAAGCAGACACATTGAATGCTGAATTGTACAAAGCCAATGTTTATAATGCGCTTGATCATAAAAATGTGACGGCATGGTTAGATTTGAGAAATAAAGCCGCACACGGGCAATATACCACTTATAATAAGACACAGGTTGAAGGGATGTTGCAGGGGGTGCTTGAGTTTATTTCGAGGAATAGAGTATAGCTTTAAAAACGTTCAATTACAAAAACTTAAAAACATTGTAACTATCAGAATAGATTTGAATGGTTAGATGATTTTTTTACAGTATCATCGTTACTAATCGTAATTGGGCACCTTCCCTTGAAATAAATGTTGAAAGCGCCAAATAATATAGGGGTTACATTTAAAAGAGCTACCAAACCTGTAGAAAGTACATTGCAACAAAACCAGAGCTCTCTCAGATTTATCCAAGTGCCTAAATTTGTTATGCACTTGAATCAAAATATTATGAATAAAAGTAAATTAGAATTCTTCAAATGTCAAGGCTCCATTTCCGTGCATTATCAATGCATCCCTATTTCGTCTTAAACTGGACGCCCAAAGAAACTCCCCTTGATTAAGAAGAAAATCAATTTGCTGATTAAAAAATTCTTTCATCTCATCATAGGCATCCTTTAAAGTCGCACCTAAAATAAATTTCTTCAAGGCATAATTATCACAATCAATAGATAATTTTTCATAAGGTTCTGGCAAAGCTATCGCCTCATCCATATAACCTATAAATCCATGGCTGCGATTAACAATTAAATCACCTCCCAATATATTTCCTGTATTGCAAGCCATGGAATAAAAAAAGCTATTACTGAATAAATATGAATTTACACCAGCTTGTATATACAGCTCTCCATCAACTTCAAGAGCATCATCTTTACCATGAGAGTATGCTATAAAAACAAAATTACTTTGGTTTAGCAAAGGCATTGTTCTGTCAATATTAGCGATAGTACATAAAGAAGCATTCAATTCACTAATATTTGCAGTATTACATTTGTCATTAATAAATGTAATAATATCATCCTTACTTTTCCTAAAATATGTCCCCAGCCTTACGTGGCTGTCATCAAAAGAAATACCGAAACTAGCCATTAATACTTTTTTTCCCTCTAGATAACATATCGATTACTAACATAAGAATATCTTTCTCTATTTCCATTCCCAATAGAGTCTGTTTACGAATCTCTGTTAGAAGCTGATTTAGAGAATATGATTGGCCATCACGTGTCATTATGTAAGGCTTATTCTTTTCCGACTCAGGATGAAGTACTATCCAATTTTCTAATGCACTGTCTACTCTTGTATCTAGCTTATGGGCAGCACTTTCGACTAAGGATACTATTTTTGTATAACCTGCTGAAACACTTTCTACTGCAAATGCATCATTATTAATTAAAGAGATCAAATCATCATTATTAATTTTACTTATCTCATTTGCGGTAATTAAAATTATGTATACGAGCGCGCTTTTCTCCCTAATTTCTTGAAATACTTCAATACCAGACTTCTCATTCCTGCTAAAATTCATATCAAGAATCACTACAATCGGTTGATGTAGATTATTTAAAACATAATCTAATCCGTCATCTGACTTTTTAAAATACAATACATTATCTATTCCAAACTTCCCTCTCAAAACAACAAGTAATGGATCTTCGTTTGAAATCAGCCCATCATGAATTACAACTATCTTTTTTGATATTTTATTTTCCATCTTAAATCTTGTTGAACGGTAACTTTATTTTAAATGTTGCACCTTGAGGCTTGAACTCACTTTCAACCAATTCTACGGATCCTTTTAGGGCTTGTATTCTTTTTTCAACAATATATAATCCCAAACCTGCACCACCTTTATCTGCCGTCCTTGTATTGTATAACTCAAAAATCCATTTTTCATCCCCTTTAGATACGCCAACACCATTGTCGGAGAAGTATAATGTAAAATTATCGCTATCCAAATATCCAGAACATTTGATCTGTTTGTTCGTATTACCCTCTAAGGCTTTAATAGAATTAGAAATTAGATTTTGAAATATATCCTCAAAAATTTTCTTATTAAAATTAATGACAAAATCATCCTTGATTTCAACTTCTACAATAATTCCCTCTGATCTAAATGCTTGTGAATATGTGTGAAGCAACAAATTTTCTATTAGCTCTTTAACACTAAAATCTTCAAAATTCCCACCAGAACTCGCATAGCTTAACATGAAATCAGTCACCTTTAACAAAACATCCATTTCATCATATATCAAAGACGCATATTGTTTAAAATAAACGTCATATTCAGGATTCGGAAAATTTAGTTTAATAAATTCTGCCATCCTTTTTATTTTCCCAAGCGACGTTCTAATTGCATGTGAAATGTTAGATGCATAATCTTGTAGAGACATCAAACTTAAATAAATATTCTCCTTTCTTGTGACATCCGCTTGATATTTCTTTTGCTCACTTATACTTTGGGATATACTTTTACTTAGTTCTGCTGCTTGCTCTTTTAAAGGTTGAAGGACTGCCTTGAGCTCAGGTTTCTCTTTATCTATTTCTTGTTGAATTTTATCAATCGCATGCGAAAAAGACTTAACTTCTTGTCCCGCTTTATGCAGTTCCTTCTCAACAGCAGATCGTTTAAATTCTCTCTCATATATTTTCACTGCACCAAAAACATCTATCTGCTGCATAAGAAATTCCTTCAAATGTCTATATTCGGGTGTATCTATAAAATCCTGTCTATTAGTTCCATCTATGATTTGAGGATTATCATTCATAGTAATATCTACGATACCAATTATTTCCCTTGTGCTTACTCTATCAAATGTCTGCCTCCATCTCCTTTTATCTATCCCTAGAATATCTCTCCTTTTATCAGGATCAGATTCATATTCTGCAAATGGAGTAGTAATTACCGAATCTCGGTAAATTTTCACACCATCAATTCTTGTTTCATCGTTTTTATATACTGCATTAAATTTTCGTTTAGCTCCTTCATTAAAATAGAAAAACTTTGCTTTAATTGGACCAAAATCTCTTATATCAATCAACTCCTTTAAAATCTTTCCAGCTTCTTTATTAAATACCAAGGTTTCCTGCTTTCCATTTGCTGAATCGTATTCAATTTCTGCATGGTGAGAATAAAATCTAAATGGATCCGGTTTTACTAATTTTTCCTTAAACTCAATAAAATCGTTTGATCCGATATATATATCAAAAGGAGGATTAAGCGGATAAAATGGAGATTTTAATATTGATAACTCCCTTGTCAATCTTTCAAGATCTGCTTTCGACCAATTATCCCTAATCTGTGAAATTATTAATTTGGTACCGTGTTCATCAGGGGGTCCATCTGTAAAAAAGTAATGATTATCTACTTCAGTAAATAAGGACAACTGGTCACCTGCTGTTGCCTTTGTCGACAATTCCTCATATTCATCCCATTTAATTTCTACATTCAACCATTTAGATTCTCCTACTTGCTTGGTCTTTATTACTAATCGCTCTCCTAACTTATCTACAGCAAATCGACCAATTCCCTTTTCCCCTACAAACTTCCTATTGAATGGCGGGTCAGAATACAATTTTGCTCTTTTGCTATTAGTACCAACAACCATCCATTTATTGTCAATGTCATTATATGACATACCTATACCGTTGTCTGATATTATGATTTGTTTATCATCGGAGTCTTTTGTAATATTCAGGAATTCAACATTTACTTTTGTAGAGTTAGCATCATAACAGTTTTTCACCAATTCGAATACAGCCGTTACCCTATCGGTAATCAACTCTCTTCCTAACAAGCGAAAAGCATTTACATCGAAGCGCCATCTTAGGGTGTCCTTTTTATTCATTATGACCTTTATAAGGGTATTTTGCTTTTAACAATAGAATTAGCATTTCTCATTCCTCTAACTAATAAGGTTATATTCAACACACATTAAGCCAAAATACAATAATTATCAATCAGTTACACTTAACTAGATAAAAACAAAACAGGGAATGGAAATTTCATTTAACAAATTAATTATTTTTTTCCGCTTGACTTTCAATATTCTTCTCATGACTATATTAGTAAATCTAATATTTCGCGTTCATCCACTGTAATGCTATCCCTTTATTACCATTGAATTGCACAAACGCCTCCATTGTCATATAACTAACAATGAATCCTAAGCGTTTCCCATGAAATATCAGTCCTTAGTTCAATTAATATAACAGTATAGGTAAACCATCTTAGGTTTACACACTCGCATTTACAAATACCTTCCACCTTTCGGCCAAAGCCTGTCTATCCGGTCTCCTTCCATCATTCCTTGGCTTTAATACCATTCCATCTAAATATTCATACTCACTCTCCATTAATTTACTCCCTATCCGAACTTTCAAAGTATCAGGTTCTATCCCTATTAAATTAGTATCAAACAATATATGTAAATCTGCCCTCAACAACAATCCATTCTTAGACTGGTTATTCCCATTTAATTTATGCGGTTCAATATGGCAGCCAATCAATACCTCCGCTATACTAGATCCCGTTATACAACACTGCCCATCATATATTTGCATAAGCCCATCCTTCAATTTCTTCTGTCCATCCCTTACACGCTTAAGAACAGCCACCACTTTTTTTATCACATCATCTGGAGCTTCCCCTTTCAAAATAAAATCCTTGATGACCTCATCTGTCTCTATTTCCTCCACAGGTTTCATCAAACTCCACTCAATCAATACAGGCTTTTTATTCTCATATTTAACGGGAACTCCCAATCCTCGATACAAAAACTTGCTCCTATCCTCCTCTCTGGTAAAGATATGCACTGGTACCTTTCCACTTAGCATCTCCTTAATAGACTTCTGACCTATATGAGACTTACTCTTTCCGTACCAAACTAATAAATCTTTCCCACCCCAATGATTGTCATAATCGTGACCAGTCCTTCCCGGCACACCAATATTGGCAAAAACATAGTAACTCCCATCGAATTTAGTATACCCAGTGTGCCAAGGACCTTTTCGCTTTTTTTCAGGTACAGACAGGAGCTTATAAAGATCCTCCTTATCGTATAGCTCTTTGTATTTTAGCATAATTTCGCAGTATAAAATTGACTACCAAATATACAAATTCGAACACCCCATTCTCAAATCCGAACACCATCTAAATATTCATAATATCTAATACTTAATAATATAAACACTTAAAAAATGGCCATCTTTTTGTGCCCTGCCTACCAGCCAAAATCCAACCCATGTTCAGAAATTATCTCAAAATCGCTTTTCGCAATATTATCCGGCATAAGTCCTATACCACCATCAATGTATTGGGCCTTGCAGTCGGTATGGCTTCCAGCATTTTGATATTACTATGGGTACAACATGAAAAAAGCTACGACCGTTTTCATAAAAACGCCGATCAGACCTATAGGGTCATTGTCAATGCCAGCGACTTTATAGCAGCAGTAAACCCTGCCGGGATGCCTGAAGGGTTAAAGGAGGTGATCCCCCAGATAAAGAATACAGTAAGGTTGAGCCATTTAGAACAACACCTCTTCCAGGTCAATGAACTGAAATTCGCAGAGAAAAGGGTATTCTATGCGGATCCGAGTTTTTTGGAGATCTTCAACTTTGGCTTAGTAAAGGGAGATGCCAAAACAGCACTAAATAGTGTTGACGGTGTCCTCATCACCCAGGATATGGCCCAAAAGTACTTCGGTACGGAGAATGCAATTGGGAAAACGCTCAAAATAGATAATGGCAGCACAATCACAGTAACAGGGGTATTGGCTAATATTCCTTCTAACTCCCACTTGCAATTTGATTTCATTTTGCCAATGTCTGCAATAGCGAATACCAGTTCAGACCTAATCAACAACACCTGGACAAGTTTTAACTTCTATACCTATATCCAATTGGATAAAAGTTTTATCCCTACACCAGGCGCGTTAAGCAAATTAAACGCCGCCATGACCCAGGTATTTAAACAACACGTACCCACCATGAAAGCGGAATACATGGCACAACCCCTGACCAGTATTCACTTATCGCCTGCAGCCCAGGTAGATTTGCCTGGTCATGGAAATGTACAATATGTGAATATCTTCTTTATAGTAGCAATATTCATATTGATAGTCGCCTGTATTAACTTCATGAACCTGGCCACAGCCCGTTCTGCAAGAAGAGCTAAAGAAGTAGGATTACGTAAAGTAATAGGCGCGCTAAGAGGTCAATTGATCAGGCAGTTTTTGGCTGAGTCATTATTAATATCCTTCTTCTCATTGATACTGGCTTTAATAATAGTCTGCTTATTCCTCCCTGTCTTCAATTTACTGGCGGATAAAGATCTAACACTCCATTTAAAGGATGTAGGTATCCTATCAGGTATCGCACTCTTCACTGGCCTGCTGTCTGGCATTTACCCTGCACTTATTCTCTCAGGATTCCAACCAATCAAAGTATTAAAAGGGAATAACAACCTCCCCGGAGGCAACCTGATCTTCCGCAATGGGCTGGTGATCGTGCAATTTGTAGTATCTATTGTTTTATTAATAGGAACAGTAGTCGTGTATAAACAACTCCAATACATCAGGAACAGCAACCTTGGGTTTGACAAATCCAACCTGGTCTATATACCTATCAATGGCGAAATGTCAGGCAAAACACACGCATTACGAACTGCATTAGAACAAAATCCACATACCGCTAATTATACGATCATATCTGAACTACCTATCAATATCTACAGCGGCAATTTGGATGTAACCTGGGAAGGGAGAGATCCTAATTTGCAGGTGGTCATCCCCAGCATGGGCGTAAGTGAAAACTTTACAAAGGTCTTTCAAATAAACGTGTTGAGAGGGAGAAGCTTCTCTACCGCATTTAATGACTCAAGCAATTATGTGATCAATGAAACGGCTGTGAAACTAATGGGTATGACAGCCGATAACGCCATAGGCAAACCACTATCATTAAATGGTACTAATGGCAAAATCATTGGTGTGATAAAAGATTTCAATTTCAAACCTATACAACAGGTCATTGAACCACTCATCTTAGGGCTCAATAAATATGGCGGGTATGCAGTAGTCAAAAGCCAACCAGGTAGTACGGAAGCGACCATCAAAGCCTTAGAGAAAATAAGCACAGACCTGAACCCTTCCTATCCTTTCACATATAGCTTCCTGGACCAGGACCTGGCTAATCAATACAAAGGAGAGCAGCAGATGAGCAAGATCTTCAATTTATTTTCCATGCTGGCGATCTTCATTTCCAGCCTGGGATTATATGGTCTTTCTGCCTTCCTTGCACAACAAAAGACTAAAGAGATTGGGGTGAGAAAGGTATTAGGCGCTTCTATCCTAAATATCATTTACCTATTAACCACAGGATTTACCCGATTAGTACTCATCGCAATTGTCATCGCCATCCCTATTTCCATATTCGCCATCAATAACTGGCTGGAAACCTTTGCTTATCACATTCAGGTGAGCTGGCTCACATTTGTGCTAGCGCCACTGGCTGCTTTAATCATCGCTTGGATGACCGTTAGCTTTGAAATATTGAAAGCGGCAGTAGTAAACCCAGTCATCAGCCTAAAAAGAGATTAATCCCACCGACCCCGGCAATTTTAATGATTGAAACTGCTATTCTCACAATCAGTCATTTTATTTAAATTTGTCCTTTCAAGGACAAGACCAAATGTAGTAAAGTATGCTGGGCGAAAAACTTAAAGAATTAAGAGAAGCTAGGGGACTCATGCAACGTCAAGTAGCTGCGGAGCTTGACATCGATACTGCTTACGTCAGCAAAATGGAAAGTAATGAAAAGCCGGTAAGTAGAACCAATCTTACCAAACTGGCCGTCTATCTGGAAGTAGACGAAAATAAACTGCTGATTCTTTGGCTGGCAGATAAACTATGTAATATTGCCAAAGGAGAAGCGGTTGCCATTGAAGCGCTGGAAGCTGCGCACAGCGAATTAATTAGTCAGTTGAACAAAGGCGTGTAAAAACGGTAGATATAATAGAAATTTATAAACTTAATGAGAACTATAGATTTATTTTCAGGATGTGGCGGAATGTCTTTAGGATTTCAAAATGCGGGGGCTGAGATTTTAGCGGCTTATGATAACTGGAAGCCTGCGATTGACGTGTACGAACAAAACTTCGATCATCCGATTCATAATGTAGACCTTTCTTCAGAAGAAGCTATTACTGATATAAGAAATTTGAATCCTGATCTAATTGTCGGCGGTCCTCCTTGTCAGGACTTTTCTAGCGCCGGTCATAGAAATGAGAAATTAGGACGCGCGGACTTGACAGTAGCTTTTGCAAATATCGTTTCAGAAGTACGGCCAAACTATTTTGTAATGGAGAACGTATCCACCATTACTAAGAGCCCTATCCTTCCTAAAATAGTCTCCACATTGAAAGGGGCCGGTTACGGACTGACTCAAATTACCTTAGACGCTAGCTTCTGCGGCGTACCCCAAAAAAGAAAGCGATTCTTTTTAATTGGAATACAAGGCGCAGAAGATAATGTATTATACGAGCCGCTGACCAAAAAGCTGGGCAAAAAACCCATGACTATCTTCGATTACCTGGGCAATAGCCTTGGATTGGAATATTACTTCAGGGTGCCAAGATCTTATTCCAGACGCGGAATATTTAGCATTCATGAACCTTCAATGACAATTAGAGGGGTGGACAGACCCGTTCCTAAAGGATATCCCGGACACCCGAACGATCCTATCGCGGTAACTGAAGATCTGAGAGGGCTGACCGCAATCGAGCGAAGCTATCTTCAAACCTTTCCAACAACCTTTAACTTCACTGGATCAAAAACTAATTTGAATCAAATGATCGGTAATGCGGTTCCTGTAAAACTCGCGGAATTCATCGCCACTTCGTTATTAGAATATCATCAAAATTTAGGTAGATGAGGGCAATTGATTTATTCTGTGGCTGCGGAGGAATGAGTTTAGGATTTCAAAAGGCCGGGTTCGAGATGATTGCTGCTTATGACAACTGGAAGGCAGCCGTAGAAACATATAATGAAAATTTTGACCACGCCGCTCATTTAAGAGATATCACGGATCCGGAACTGGTCAATGAGCTGAGGGCAATGGGGGCTGATATCATCATAGGAGGCCCTCCCTGCCAGGATTTCAGTATTGCAGGGAAAGGGAATCACAACGGAGAAAGGGCCAACTTAACGGCTACCTTTTCTGAAATAGTATGTACCATTAGGCCTACATACTTTGTCATGGAAAACGTATACAATATTGAAAAAATGGCTATATTGGAAAAAGCTAAACGTAACTTTAAAGAAGCTGGCTATGGGTTGACTTATAAAGTATTTGACGCCAGCTTAATGGGAGTACCCCAGGCAAGAAAGCGCTTTTTCATGATAGGTAAACTAAACGCCGATGACAATTTCATATTGGATGTGTTAGATTCCCAGTTGAGTAAGAAGCCGATGACTGTGCATGAATATTTAGGAGATCTGTTAGAGACCGAATACTATTATATGCATCCCAGAAGTTATGCTAGAAGAGCCGTATTTAGTGTTCATGAACCTAGTTCGACAATTCGTGGGGTAAATAGACCCATCCCACAGAACTATCAGCCTCACCCAGCTGATAAAACAGCGGATATCAAAAAAGTGAAATCACTCTCGACCATTGAACGTAGTTTGATACAAACTTTCCCCCGATCGTTCAAATGGAATAGAAGTAAAACAGAAAACGAACAGTTGATCGGGAACGCCGTTCCTGTATCAATGGCAAACTATATAGCGAAAAGTATATTGAAATTTGACGAAACAGCTGATTAATATGCTATGATCGACATCTATAGTCAGATAGAATCTAAGCTTAAAGCCCTGAGATATAATACGAGCCCGCTTGAGTTCATATTAGACTTTCTTCGGGCTTTACAGTTTCCCCAATCAACAATCGACAAGTTAATCTCAGGCTACGAAGCCGCTGCGAATCCACAAGACGAACACATCGTGAATGGGAAGTACCTATTCAAATACATTCCACATCACCACTTATCGGAGACGCTCAACAACTTGTTAACCAAAGGGAAAATCAAAACCGCAGTCACATTCGTCTTTATCTTTAATTCGACGAATACGTTGGTTTTCTTAAAAGAGTCCAAAGACTATGTGATTACTAGTCATGCGGAGCTATTTAAACAACTTGAACTACTATTGCCCTTAGCAGGTCTATCTGCGCCGAAGGTAAAGTTAATCAATAAGGATGTCAACGTCGCCGAAATAGCTGGAGGACTATACAATGCTTTGAGACTGTGCAATAAAAATCAAGACGACGGTTTGCAGCTATTCTTGTTGCAATTGTTAGTGATGTCATTTGTTAATTCCTTTGATAAAGAAGCTAATAGGTCGATCGAGAAGTACTACAAACACATTTCAAGCGAATCAGGTGAAAAGATCACACAATATACCTTTGACCTGCTGCGATACGTGAAAGGCGAAGATCAATCAAAATTGCCCACATTCATAGGGTCTATACCAACCATCAAGGTTGATCTATTTGATACGATTAAAGAATTCACAATCGATAAAAAAGCAGCAGGATTGATCGTTTCCCTCCTGTGTATTGAATGGAATGATCTCAGTTCCGATACGATTGGCAGTTTGATTTATAAGTTCGTTGGCGGTAGTGAAACGTCAGGACTTCATTATACCTCCACCGCGAATGTGAATAAGATATTGAACCCATTATTACTGGACGACCTATACCTTACACTTTCTAAATCCAAGGAGAACGAAGACGCTTTACAAGCATTAGTCAAAAGAATCAACGCTATCCAAATATTAGATCCGACCAACGGACCAGGTTGTTACTTAAACATTGCTTTTAAAGAGTTATTCACATTTCTATATAATGTGGAGATTGAGTTCGAGAAATTCTCGACTAAAAGTGGTGTGACCATCCTTGATTCATTAAAAAATTTCCATGGGATCATCAGTAACCTCTTCGGCGTTCATCTGTCAAGGTTTACGTTGTCGGTGACTTATTTTCAATACTTCCGGGACAAATATAGCAGCGAGGAATTTAAGACCATTTACAACTCCCCACATATCATTCACGGGAATCCGCTTCAGTGGAGTTGGGAAAAGGTATGCCCGAATGAGGGAGCGACTTATATTGTCGGTAGTCCGGTATTTAAGGGCGCCAAAAAATTGAGTGACAAAGAAAAGGCGGATCTTAAAGTCGCTTTTAACGGATCAGATAATATTTCCTCGCTAGACTACTGCTCCGCCTGGTTATACAAAGCATCACAATACATAGGTCACACTTCGTCAAAGGCGGCATTTGCTGTTACGAACAGTTTAACACAAGGCGAACAGGTAAGCGTATTATGGCCCAAAATATTTGATAACGGGTGTGTGATAGATTTTGGATATACGTCTTTCAAGTGGAAGAATAGCATTTCTCAGAATACAGGTGTTACCGTAGTGATTATTGGGCTCAGCTCAGCTGAGAACGGGGCTACACATCGATTGTATTCAGGAGCGAAAGTATATACAACGCCGATAATAGGTCCCTACCTCAATATTGGTTCTGTAACCATCATTCAAAGGAGAAAAAAATGTTTGGTAACACACTATCCTAAATTATCAAAAGGGAATATGCCCTATGAAGAAGGCCACTTACTTCTTAACAAAAAAGAATTGATGGCTATATTACAAGAAGATCCTTCCGCCAAAAGATTTATCAAAAAAATAGTCGGTTCTGATGAATTTATTAATTCAATCGGCAGATGGTGTATCTGGGTAAAAGATGAGGACTTAGCGGATGCACTTCAAGTAGTACCTATAAGAAGACAGATAGATGCAGTAAGAGATTACAGAAGCAAAAGCTCTGATAAAAATGTGCAAAGAATGGCTGGAAGGCCACATCAATTTCGGGAGGTGTTATTTACGACCACTCAATCTATCGTAGTCCCCTCAGTATCTTCCGAAAATAGAGTGTATATCCCGATGGGCTTTATTGGTCCTGATACGATCGTGTCGAATCTGGCATTTATCGTGTATGATTGCGAGCCATGGATATTGGGAATATTGACTTCCAAAATGCACTTGATCTGGATTAAAACAGTATGCGGCCAATTAGAAACCAGGATTCGATATAGCTCCGAACTTGGCTATAATAACTTCCCCTTCCCGAAGTTGAGCGAAGACAAGAAAGAAAAATTATCCAAACTTGTATTTAACATCCTTAGAATAAGGGAATGCTACTCTGAAATGACGCTCGGGAAAATGTATGAAGAGGAGAACATGCCTGGTGATTTGAGAGTAGTACACCAGGAATTAGATTTATTCGTCGACAAATGTTATAGCGACGAACCTTTTGAAAGTGAAACCGATCGAATCACCTGTCTGTTCAATTTATATGAAGGCATTGTTACTAAGTAAAGAAACTAGGCAAAAATGAATATTATAAACGTTCAATATAATCAAACTGGCAAAAGCCAGTTGACCGACAATAATGGGATGCGTGAAATGCAGCAAAGAGCTTATGCGGCTAATCAATCACAATATATTCTACTAAAGTCGCCACCGGCATCCGGTAAAAGCAGGGCGTTAATGTTTATCGGTTTGGAGAAATTGAAAAATCAAAATATAAAAAAGGTAATTGTAGCAGTTCCAGAAAGATCAATCGCTAAATCCTTCTCTGCTAACAAATTATCCCTACAAGGGTTTCATTCAGATTGGGAGCCGAATGAAAGATTCAATTTGTGTTCGCCAGGCGGAGAAAGTAGGAAAGTAGAGGCGTTCAAAGAATTCATGCGACTGGAAGATGAGAAAATTCTGATCTGTACACATTCGACCCTTCGCTTTGCATTTGACAAAATTGGATCTGAAAGTTTTAATAATTGTCTGTTAGCCATCGATGAGTTTCACCATGTCTCCGCCGATTATGAAAATAAGCTGGGTGAGTTGTTGCGAGACATTATGCGAAACACCAATGCACATATCATCGCGATGACGGGCTCCTACTTCCGTGGAGATTCCATCCCAGTATTGATGCCTGAAGACGAAATCAAATTCACAAAAGTAACCTACAACTACTATGAGCAATTAGACGGGTATAAGTACATGAAGTCCTTAGGGATCGGCTTTCACTTTTACCAGGAGAAATACATCGGCGCCCTCAAATATGTACTCGACCTGAATAAGAAAACAATCATACATATCCCTAGCGTGAATTCCGGAGAGTCTACAAAAGAGAAACTCAGGGAAGTGGATCAAATATTCGACATCATCGGTACAGTGGAGCACATCGACGCCGAGAACAATATATTCCATCTAAGAACTGCGGACGGACGCCTCCTGAAAGTAGCGGACCTGGTCAATGACGATCCGATGTTAAGATCCAAAACGATCAATTACTTAAGGAACATCAATAATATTGAGGATATCGATATTATACTTGCGCTAGGAATGGCGAAAGAAGGTTTCGATTGGCCTTATTGTGAACATGCATTGACCATCGGCTACAGAGGTTCATTGACTGAAATCATACAAATCATTGGCAGATGTACACGTGACAGTATGAATAAGGAACATGCACAATTTACCAATCTAATTGCCGAACCTGATGCAGAAAGCGATGAGATTACTAACAGCGTCAATAATATACTTAAGGCGATAACCGCTTCGTTATTGATGGAAGAAGTGCTAGCTCCTAAATTCAAATTCAATCCGAAAATAAATAAGTTAGAACACCAAGATGAGCACACCATCAATATAAAGGGCTTGAATGGGGATTTGACGGATAATGTAAAGAACATTATCATGAACGACCTTACAGACTTAAAAGCACGGATATTGCAGGATAGTGAAATCTCAAAGGCCCTGCCTGGCAATGTGCCTGCTGAAACAATCAACAAGGTGATGATTCCAAAAATCATCCGTGAGGTATACCCAGAATTGGATGAGGAGGAAAACACTACCTTAAGCGAGTATATAGTTGCACAAACTGTATTAAATACATCGTCTATATCACAAGTTGGAAATAAGAAATTCATTCAACTCGCCGATAAATTTATAAACGTCGATGAACTGGACATAGATCTGATTATGTCAGTCAATCCATTCCAAAATGCATTCGAGGTATTGTCAAAATCACTGACACCTAAAGTATTTAAAGCGATACAACAATGCATCAGGGCGCTAAAAATTAAAATGACAGATGATGAGGCTGTTTATTTATGGCCTAAGATCAATGAGTTCGTCCGCATTACGGGGAAACAACCGAATATCGATAGTTTAGATCCAGCAGAACGACGCATGGCGGAAGCGATCATTTATTTAAAGCAGTTAAAATTAAACGCGACCAATGCCCAAAAGTAACGATAAGATATCCACCATATTTGACAACGATCCTTTTGGACTGTTGAACGCTAACGCAGCGAATAACAGTGAGAGGAGAGAAGATAATAGACTAATCGATTCATTCGAAGAAATCAGCCAGTTCTACAGTGAACATGAGCGAGAGCCTGATACACGAAACATAGTTGAATTCCAGCTTAAGTCCAGACTGGATGCGATTCGTTCCAATCCAAACAAAGTACGTTTTTTAAAAAAATATGACTTTTATGGCCTATTGGCTGGGGCTGGTGTAAAAGACGTAGGTGTGAATGATATATTAGAAAATGACAGTCTCGGCATTTTGGATGAAGAGGACGAATCGGATATTTTTAAATTAAAGTTTGCCAAGCCGTCAGAAAGGATAAAGCCTGATTACTTGTCTAGAAGAAAAGCTTGCAAGGATTTTGATTTGTATGAAGGGATGTTTAAAACAATTCATGGAGATCTGAAATCGGGGCAGCGGAGATTGATAGAATTTAATGAGAAATCTCTACTACCTGGCCGCTTCTTCATATTGAACGGGGTGACGTTTTTCCTGAAAACCATTGACGGTAAGACAGAAATGAATGATTTTAAAAGCGGTGGTAGAAATCGATTTGACGGTAATACGTTATGCATATTTGATAATGGGACAGAGTCCGACATGCTTTATAGGTCTCTGGTCAAGGCGATGAATTTGGACGGGTTCATGGTCAGCGAACCAGTAAAACGAGTTAAAAATCAGGTAGAGGAAGTTAATGACATTTTCAATGGTTATCTATATGTGCTAAAATCCAAATCGACCAATCCGCATGTTTCCTCAATTGAGAATTTATATAAAATTGGCTATACGACAAATAGCGTAACACAAAGGATCAACAATGCGAAGAATGAAGCGACTTATCTTTTTTCCGATGTGGAAGTGATAGCGACATATCGCTGTTTGAATATAAAAACTGCGGCGATCGAGAATTTAATACATGTTTTTTTTCAGGCAGCGAGATTGGAAGTTGAATTGAATGACATACAAGGGAATTTATATATACCGAAGGAATGGTTTTCAATTCCACTGAAGGTAATAGTAACCGCCATAGAATTGATAATTAGTAATGAGTTAGAGAAATATTTCTTTGAGCCGAAAATTCAGGAGATCGTCAAGCGGCGATTGGAATAATTAAATAGTAGATTATGGCAGATGTATTTGATAAGGAGAAGCGGGCTGCGATAATGTCTAAGGTAAAACAAAAGGATACTCAACCCGAATTAATAGTAAGAAAATTTTTATTTGCAAACGGCTTTCGATTCAGGAAAAATGTGACGACATTACCTGGATCGCCGGATATTGTGTTACCGAAATATAAGACGGCGATATTTGTGAACGGTTGTTTTTGGCATGGGCATAAGGACTGTAGACATTCGAATCTTCCCAGTAGTAATAGAGAGTATTGGGAGAAGAAAGTTACAAGGAATATAGCAAGGGATGATACAAATGTTGCGAAGTTGGAGAGTCTTGGTTGGAGGGTGATCATCATTTGGACATGTGAGATTGGAAAAAAGAGTCAGAAGGAGGCTTTTTTAAATGATTTACTAAATAAGTTAAGAAACGATCATTCATAATTTGACAAATGCATCAGTCATACCTCCTCGCCAGCATCATCGGACCTATCCTAATCATCCTATCCATCTCCGAATACCTAAACTTTAAAATCTGGGAAAACGTCCACCCTACACTCGTTTACCTGAATGGGTTGTTTTTATTAACAGGAGGGCTAATAGTAATACGCATTCATAATGTATGGGTGCCTGGGTGGCCTGTACTAATCACTATACTGGGTTGGCTTTGTTTAGCAGCCGGCGTAGTTCGCATGTTCTTCCCCACCCAAAAACAACTTCCAAAAAATAGCATCTCAACGCTGATTATCATCCTCCTTCTCCTGACAGGTATCTTTTTATCCATCAAAGGCTACTTTATCGTCTCCCCTTCCGCGATCTGATTATATTCAGCATCCAATATCTTCACATACTTATACTTCGTTAAACTCATCAACGGCTCTCCTTTCTTCTGATCCGGAAACGGTACCTCATGCATATAAACCCCATTATTCACAACGACCTCACGGAACCGGGATCCTGTATCCACCAGCAATGTCACCGGCCTTCCAATCCGGGTCAGCGACTTCCTTTCCTGGGCAGGATTATATTTAATCCCTTTGGAAGGATTTGAAAACTCTGTATTAGTCGCCACCCGCAAAAATTGGCCACCTGGCGTTTCCCAAATACGGGAAATCGAATTATACACTTCATCTCTCACATTGCTCTTATACTTACCAACTGCCACATGCTGCAATAATTCCTGGCCATCTGGAGAAACAAACTTTCTTTCCGCTTCATTAAAGTACATGCCAATAGTATGATTAAAATACAGCTGCTTCTCCTTATCCCAGTACATCCCAGTATGAGGATCAAAATGCATATCCAGCTTGGGATTATAATGCATGAACGGCTCTTTGGGCAAGGCCGTAAATGACTGATCTATAGGATTACCTGAAAAATTCCTAAGTTGACCGTGCACAGGATCATAAATCACAGCTGCCGGATTGTTTTTCATAAATGCATCATGCTTAGGTTTGTAAAAGTAACCATATCGGCCAAAGTTATATGGTACATTCTTATTCTTATAATCATGATCATCCGCTTCAGACCTGGCTCTATCCCAATCTCCATGCTGCAAACCGGCCAGGGTATTCACACCCTGACTACGGGTTTCTACTACATGCAATCGCTGCTGCCAGATACCAGGCATCTGTGCTTTATCAGGAGATACGTAAGTATCCTGCCTGGCACCAATGAGTTTAGGGTCATGCGCTAAAAATTCAACATCTTGCTGAGGACGGTAAATATTATCAGGTCGGGTCTTGCCCTCCGATATCTGGCTATGAATTTCCGTTAATGCCGCCTTGACATTGGCAGCAGCACGTTCACTTAAGGTATCTCCAGGAGTAAATTTGACAGTAAATGTTAGGGCTTTTTCAATAACCGCCATAATGTAGACCCAATCATCAGGAGAAAGAATACCAGCACCAATACTCATAAGGGAATCCTTGATCCAAATCCGATGCCTGTCTTTGAGATTGCTGGTATAGCTGGCCAATTCAACAAAGGCTCCTACATGCTGACTGTCTTTTATTTTCTCATCCTCAAAATATTCTCTGTTTTGCATATTCCTCACAACAGTCATTGCCGTCACAGCCATTTGCTCACTCAGGTTCCGTTTTAATAGGGTAAAGAAAATCTCCTGTGCCTTATTTTGCTTAGTGCTCAACAAAAATTCGCTGATTTCTTTCACCATTTCCTCACTTTCCGCCTGCCGGGCGCGTCCTCCCTGGGGAATATTATTTTGCACAATTTCAGCATATGTAGCTGCATCTGTCGCAAAATTGATCTGCGTCATGATAGACTTATGTTTCTCAGAAGGTCTTAAACGAATATTACGCAGGTCGAATTCAGGGATCTCGTTTTTATCTTTATTATATTCTCCTTTGGTAGCATGAGAGAGATGATGTGGCAGCAGGTTCGCCTTGACTTTGTTAAAATTAATACCTGGGTCTGCACGCAACATACTAATGAGGTCCTGTATGGTGGGGAATTGCTGCACAATATCGTACAACCTATTCTCGATCACCCTGATCGCAATATCCACATCAACAGGGTGAGGAACCGGCTGACCTGGAGCGGTCGTTTCTATGAGGAAAGGTGGGTTGACCAGCTCTATTTCATTGTCAGCATCCGTTTCCAGTGAAAAAGGGAGACCTGTATAAGGTAATGTGGTGGTAGACTGTCCCAATTGCAAATGAGAAACTCCATGTAAAGCAGGATCTGCCATACCGGCGAACTCGTGTTCAAATCCGACTGTCACATATTTACCTGCATATTTTTGAGGTTCTTCCTGGGCATCCTCCTGCAATTCCTGTTGCTCTGCCATTAAATCGCTGAATGTCCTTGCTTTCAGGCGAAGTTGCGCCGGGCGTTGCGCACCTTTGGTGCTAATATTGGCGGAGTTACTGCGGTTGGCAAAGGTTGAATTGGGTTGTTGACGCTGTTTGGGCATGCTGGAGGTTTAACAATAAAAAGATACGAAATTTTATTGATCAGCCTTCATCATCACCCTGTTATATACTAACCATCGAATAAGGTCCATTCCTAATAATTGGATGCCTTCTTTAGCGGTTCGCCTGTCCAAGAGATGAACCATCTCTACTACCGGCTTTTCATTCACATATACAAAAGGCGCTTCATGACCAGGTATCCTGATGCCATGTTCATACTGAATGAGCTCTTTTCCTAATACAGGGATTTGTTCTACAATAGCAGCAGGGTTTGTTATTAACAGATCATCTAGACTTAATTTCAATACCTGGTCCTGTTCAATAAAAAGCGCCTTGCTTCGTTTCTCCCAAAACGGACTGTCATAAATACTTTGTGACTGATAAAATTGCTGCGTCCATTTCACATGCTTACTCACCTCATCTGCAACCATGTTCTCATAAAACGCTATCCCCGCTGCTGCATCTCCTTTTAATATTGTATTTACGACTACCGCTCCCTGCACGGCAGTTTTTAATGCCTTTTGCACCCCTTGTGCTGATAAAGGATCCATGGTAAATACCGCATCTCCCATTTTTATAAAATTCTTCCCTACGGGCGATTCATCTACATAAGCAGTAGCGGTACACATCTTGACTTCGCCAAAGTTGTTTGGCTTCATCAATTGAGAACGTCCCATCTTATCCACAAAAAACGCTTGCACTGAATTATATCTCTGCACCTCACCCGGATCTGCAAACACAAATCCCATTCCCCCTCCACCCCAATACCAACAACTCTCCCCGGCCTCAATAAAAGTTTCAATAGATGAAGAACACCTCGCATACGCCGCCACCGTTACCGGCAATATAGCACGACGGCGCCCCTTTAAGAGAGGTCGCCGTCCTGTAGCCACTACCAGAAATCTTGCTGAAAATAATTGTTCCTGTTCTATAAAAACATCCCACTCACCCTGTATATTCTCTATCGGATACGCATTACCAAAAATCACACGCGCACCTGATGCATTCAATAATAACTGATCAAACCATCCTCTATCCACATGCCAACCACCTTCTTTTTCCACCACTTCATTACGCTCCCATAATAATAAAGAGCGGGGAGACAAACGCTTTTCCACACCCATACCTGCACCCATACCCACACCTACACCAACATCCACCCCCAATACCTTCAACCAATGCTCCACACCTGGTGATAACGAAATCCCTACATGTGATCTTGGAAACGGCATCTTCTCTATTACCACCACACTATACCCAAACTCAATCAGCCGCTTTGCCATCGCACTTCCCGCTGGTCCTCCACCGAAAATACAAATGTCACACTTTGTCATAACCAGGCATCAATCTGTTTATCCTTTCATAAGACTGCAATGTATAATGCAGCCATCCCCTGATATAATCACAAGCACCTCTGCCTCTTTCCAATACCTCATGATGACAACCTCCTCCACATAAATACCTCGCCCAACAACCACTACATGGCTGTTGATGATGTACATGTCGCTCTGTCAACCATGCCTGTTGTAAAGCAGCATCCACACCTTTATCCACACTACCCATCTCCGCCCGGGAGTCATTCACAAATCTATGACAAGCCGCCAATTCCCCATTTGCAGATACCCCCAAATACCCCGCACCAGCTCCACATGGATAAGGCCGATGTGTAGACTTCGCAATTTCTTTATAAGCATTCACCATATTCAAAAACGGATATCGCCGGCCATTCAACACCGCCTCTTCAAACTGTAACCCACATGCAATCATCTCCGCTAATAAATGTTCGAGATCATAAGCACTCATTTCATTCGCTCCATTATCTGCCCGCAATAATGGCGAAAATCCCACACTATGAAATCCCATATTAATAAACGTGTCCAACGCTTTATGCAATTCCATATTCATGGGCGTAACCGTCACCCTTGCAGATACCTGCATGCGCTTTTGTAATGATAACAAAGGCGCGATATTCGCCATTACCTGGTCATAAGTACCCTTGCCATTTTTAAAAGTTCGTATCCGATCATGTTCCTCCTTCAATCCATCTAAACTAATCGTTACCGCAAAACCATATTCTTCAAAAAAAGAAGCATCTTCTTCCCTGATCAAAGTACCATTAGAAGTAATCGAAAATCCAATATCCACTCCGCGTGCCAAAGCCTGCTTCGCAGCATACGCAGTAGCCATTCGTATCCCAGCCCTGTTCATCAGTGGCTCACCACCTAAAAAAGATAACTGCACCTTATCACCAGCAACTTTATCTTTCAATAACAAATCCACAGCCTTAAAAGCCATCTCCGCATTCATACTACTCGCTGCGCCAGTACCAAACTCTCCCTGCCCCGCATAGCAATAACTACATCCCATATTACAACTCTGCGATATCGCCAATGACAACGCATGCAAAGGAGGATCAGGAATCGTATCATCTATCAAAACAGGTCCATCTATCTCCATACCTAATAGCCCTAAAGCTATAGAGGCATCATCTTTAGAAGATAATAATGAAGATATAAAAGCCGTCTGCTCAGGGTTTCCCCTGAACAAACGGCTGCCATTTGGTAAAAAGATTAAAGGCTCACCACTACCTGGTATCATATGGACATGCGCAGATCCAGGAGCTGCATCTTTTGCAATCTTGGCCGCCAGCTTAGTGGCGAGCTTATTATATGTACCCATTATGCCTGTTTTTGTAGGATCTGTGTTCTTGTATTCTCCCCATCACACACTCTTTTTACCCCCATCAGAATCCAACGCATCATTCCCCTTCACCAAAAAATTCAACTCCCCTTCCCAATCCAAAAACAAATCATCATAAGTCAGCAAACGACTATCTGCCCTATTATCCGGAATATAATTCCCACTCCGCTTCTTCGCCATCCAGTTATCCCCCCGACTAATACCATCCGGACCCGGCACCACATTCACATAATCAGGGCGTGACGCCGCCCAGTAATAACAAGCACACTCTCTGTAATCATTCTGCCATGGCGCACATAACCCCTGTGTCAATTCCCCCGCATTGATAATATCATTATTTATCGCCGTACTATTCTCCTCAAAGAAATTATTCACCGTCATCACCACGCGCACCAGGTTAGCATTACTTGTATTCAGATCCGCAGCGCTCACCACTACCTCCGTATTCGACTCATCTTTCGTAAAGTAGCACTCTACTTCCGTACCCTGGTGCTGTAATACATATGCCAACCCGTTAGACCACTCCATAAAAGACACCCCATTTGGATTGAAGGTATTGATCAAGGGCAGGTTTCCGCTCCGTGGGAAAGTAGGCCCTTGTGTAGGCACCATGGTCGGTTTACCCTGTACCCCTACTAACCGATGATACAAGAGATGTGAAAATTCCTCCTCCGTTTCCACGATGAAGTTGTTATTCTCAATCAAAGTGATCCCTTTAAACGCCCGTCTCCACAAGTTTCTAAAGTCCATCTCCAACCCAGGAAAACAATTTGAAATCGCGCTCCTTGCCATCACAGAATAAGGATTTCCATTCCCTTTATAATGTAACTGACCATATACATCCGCCACAGGAATACTGGTCGTCGTACTGGTATTCAACTTCGCCGCACCTGCCTGAAACATAGCCGACGCTGCACTCTGGATAATCGTATGAATCTGCCTGTAAGTAAAACACAACGCCCTGCCATCCGCCCCACGCATCATAGCCGGCATTTTACGTCTTTCCTCATTGGATAAGTTACCAATGGTATCCGGTCTGCGCAATGCACTGTCAAACCATGTACTTGTAGATGGTGTACCAATACCATTAAACACCCGTTCATGAATTGCTCTCACCGCCAGGTTATCCACAATAGAAGTGGCCATGATCGGCTCATACATCCTGCCAAAGTCATTCGAATCCTGTGCAGGCATCATACTCGCTGGTCGGGGTCTACCATAATAGTTATTCCCATTCATGATAGCGGTATTCATGAGACGTACCGTTTCCAGCGCTCTTCTTACAATCTCCTGCGCCTCTTCTATAGGCACTTCTTTATCCACATCCGGACCTAATAATATTTGCTCAATCTCATCTGTCACCACACGTACCGGTAATGTATCCGGTGCATACGCTGGTGGTCCTGCACATACATGCGCACTTGCCGTCAACAAAGTACCATCTGTTTGCTTCAACTCAATCGTGATTCTGCCATCACACTCATCATCCACATATCCCCAACTCACCCTGTTATCTCCCTGATCATATCCCGCAAATATTCCCGCAGGATTCGTTAAGATGGGTCTTTCCTGGTTACCCTCTACATAATTGAACCAGTCTCCATCCTTACTATACAATAAGAAATCATCTCCATATTTTAAATACAATGGATCTGGTTCCGGCGCACTACCGTCAGCAGGGATCCTCGTAGTAGAACAACCATAGATCCTGCCAGGCCCAGGTGTGAACCTAAACCGAATCTGGGGAAAATCAGTCGTCGGTTGAATAAACTGCACATGGCCCAGTGGTAATTTTCTACCCGAAACAAAGTTATCACACTCTCCTTCTACGGGTATCAATTGATGCGACTGTATATAAGTGATCTCCGCATTGATCTTATCCTTCTCACTCTGTGTACGACGATACAATTTAATGTTCGCCAGGTGGACATGCCATGAAATACTATCCAGGTTCAAACCTGCTTTTGTCAACAGGTCTGTCGTGAGAGGAACCAACTGATCCGGATTGTCTGTTGTAATGGCAAACACTTCCAGGAATGGTGCTACAGGCCGCACCGTACCATTTTTCACATCTATGTTAGTTGCATCTTTGAAGATGACTTTATCAGGTGTGAATTTTGTCATGATCCCTGTGGTGGGATCTACTTTATAAGATTCCTCTACTGTAATTTTTCTAAAATCAAGTGGATTTGTCGGGTCTACATCCAGCCTAAAAGCATCCATAGGCAATGAAGAGGAACCCAATCGCCCAATAGCGATAGGAGGCAAAATCCTTAAACCAGAAATTTGCATACAATATGTTTATGTGGGTGAATTAAATGGTTTCGAGAATGATGACATTCGGAAATGCGATCAATCTTCTGGTAAAAAATAAAACAGTTACGCAGAATCAATTCCTTCCTAATAAACTAAACAGCCTCAATCACCTCCATCCCTACTTCATACACACCTTATCCCCCGCCAATATCGCATCCGCCACCTCCATCAACTTCCTATCCGCCGCCTGCAATGAATACAAATAAGTACTATACTGCTGATCACCAAACGCCAGTAACGCTGAAATAATCCCCAACGAAGCATCCAGCAAATCCTTATGCACCCGCCACCTATTCTTCTCCCCAAAAGGTAAATCCAACGTATAAGGCGACAAAAACGGCGGCCCCGCCTTCTTATCCGTTCCCCCACCCGCAGGCAAATTCATCAACACATTCGCCAGTGTCCGCAAATTATACATCTCCCCAAACGTCGCATGTATAATCATACCCCTCGGTGAATTCACCATATCATTATACCCATCTCCCAACAAAAAACTATGCGTTAAAAAATTCAACAACATCCGATACCGCACATCGAATAAATTCGCCCAGAACTTCGTCTGAAAATCCGTAATCATACTCACCCCATCACTCGGTATCGCACTCTGCTCAGGAGAAACATAAGGATTCGTGAGAATATTCTTAGAAGGATTAAACGTTGCAGGCAATTTCCGCCATGCTTTATAAATATTTAAAAACCGCTGGAAATGCGATTCATCTGCATCATCCGCATCCGGGTTCTCCCCCTGCTCTGCAATCGCTTTCACAGCAGCAACGGTATCTGTACGACAGGTTAATGGCACCACCAACACATTCGGTGTATTCGCCGGACTCGCATGCGTTGAATTCCCCCTCGCGCCATGATCATACCCACGCTGCCATTCATCCTGCTTTGCCTGAAAAGGATATGTTTCCACACCAAAGACATCATCTGGTATCATCTCTTCATTTTCCAACAATTCAATGATGCTTTCAAACAACACACTAATCGGATCGCCTATATTCGTCGAAGGTAGCAACGCTTTAATCTCCTGCTTGATCGCCTTTGTCTCTGCATCATCACTATCCTGTACATTCAGCCACCCTGCAGGTGACTCTGCATACACATACTTGGCCAGAGAAGCTTTGGACAATGGCTCCAACGTAAAATCAAACGGGTACAAAGATGAATCATAAGGAAAATCCTGCCTGGCAAAATTCAATGGCGCACCAATCACCCGCAGTACATTTTGAATAGATACAAAATGCCCCATCTCTTCCTTTGCTATACCCATGATGACTTCCTGCCAACTCTTCACCAGGTCTTTCTGTGCATCAGGCACATGATCGCCGCCCAGGCTGTACGCGGCATACAAATATTGCACCATGAGACTGTGCTCTAACTCCGCATCTACATGGAGCATATAAGTTAACCAGTCTTTAGGATTGAACTCCGGCGGAATCAGCGGGCCTGCGGTAATACCCTCCGCACTAAATGTAGAGCTATCTCCCGCAATAAATCCGGAGATACCTTCGGCCGTACCTTCCGTACTAATAAACGCTGCTGCTCTCAGGGCGGTGACACCCCTTCTTTCAGGACGTGCCTGATCCAGCAGAAATGACAAATGTCGCTGCATGCTACTTCTCATAGAATGAAATAGTTAGGGTCGTGGAGGTGATTGAGTTGTGGTTATAAAAATGTTATAAAATGCTGCCTTAATTGATCATTATTCACATGAGGGCTTCCATAATCAGCATATTTAACGTCTCGAAAAAGAATATGTTCACCGCACAGAAAAAATTATAATTTTCTAATTCATTTTGATAAATTTATCTCCACAGGTCTAAATTCATTCACACATTCCACTTCATGCACTTATGAATAAGCGAATCAGCCTTATTTTCTTAGCCCAGGCGCTCTGTCTTTCCCTTTCCGCGCAGATCCAGGTAAAACAACTGCTCACGGAAGGTTTAAAAGATCCACAAACTATTGATAATGCACATCCCCGCTTCAGCTGGAAACTCAGCACGGAGCAAAAGAATACCCTTCAATCGGCCTATGAAATTACCGTAATGGATGGAAAGAAGACCACATGGACGAGTGGTAAGATCACCTCCGACGAGTCTTTGCATGCCCCCTATGAAGGTGACGCCCTCACGCCCGGCAAACTATATAGCTGGAAAGTAAAGGTGTGGGATAACCATGGTCATAACAGCGCTTCTACCGAACCCGCTTACTTCCGCATGGGAATTACGGATTGGAAAGCAAAATGGATAGAACCCGGTTACACCGAACCAGCCACTAACCGCCCATGTCCTATTTTCAAAACCAGTTATCGTAATGGAAAGAAAATAGCTTCGGCCATCGCGTACATCACCAGTCATGGTTTGTACGAAGCCCGTATCAACGATAAAAAAGTAGGTGACGGTTTCCTCACGCCTGGTTTTACCAGCTATAACAAACGCCTGCAATACCAGGCATACGATGTCACCAACCTCCTGCAATCAGGCGATAACAATATTGAAATCACCGTAGGTTCCGGTTGGTACAGGGGCACCATCGGCTGGGGCGAGAATAAATATGGTAAGACACTGGGCGTGTTATACCAAATGGAAGTCACCTACACCGACGGCACTAAAGAAACCATCATCTCCGACGAGCACTGGAAATCAGGCACTGGCAAGATCACCTACTCCGAAATCTATAACGGCGAATGGCAGGATAACCGCAAAGAAACTACCTGGACGGGGGTGAAAGTGATCGACGTTCCCCTGAACAACCTGGTAGCAAGCGTGGCGCCTCCTGTTACCAAACACGAGGTGTTCAGCAATATCAAGATGATCAAAACGCCGGCCGGTGAAAATGTGATCGACTTTGGCCAGAACCTCTCCGGCTTTGTTCACTTCAAAGCCAGCGGTCAACCCGGCGATAGCATCATCCTCGAACATGGTGAGATCCTGGACAAGAAAGGCAACTTTTACAATGCCAACCTGCGCACCGCTGCTGCTAAAGACATCTTCGTTCTCAGCGGCAAAGGCGAAGAATTCTTCGAACCACATTTTACCTTCCATGGTTTCAGATACGTAAGAGTGAAGACCAAAGCGAAAATGACCGGCATCGAAGCGGTGGCCATTTATTCAAATACGCCCGCTACCGGCACTTTCGAATGTTCTAACGCGATGATCAACCAACTCCAGCATAATATTCAATGGAGCCAGGTGGACAACTTCGTAGACATACCGACCGATTGCCCACAGCGTGATGAACGTCTTGGGTGGACAGGCGATGCCCAGGCCTTTGTGCAAACGGCTTCCTTCAATCACAACGTCAATACCTTCTTTACTAAATGGCTCCGTGACCTGGCAGCTGATCAGTTACAAAATGGTTCCGTGCCTTACGTGATTCCAAACGTACTGGGCAATGACGCCACGGGTTCTGCCGGCTGGGGAGATGCCGCCACCGTTGTGCCATGGACGATGTACCAGGTATATAGCGATAAACGGCTCTTAGAACAACAATATCCTTCCATGAAGGGATGGGTTGATTTCATCCAACTGCAATCTCCCAATAACATGTGGGCGAGTGGCTATCACTTTGGCGACTGGTTATCTTATAAATCAGAGAACCGCTATGCCGATACCTATACTTATATCACCACCCAATGTTACTATGCGTTATCCACACAACTCGTGATTAATGCCGCCAAAGTGCTCGGCAAACAGGATGATGTGGAAAAATATTCCGCCTTACTGAAAAAAATCAAAGACGCCTTTTGTGCAGAGTATGTGACCCCCAATGGTCGTATCATGTCGAATACCCAGACCTCTTATGTACTGGCGCTGGCATTTGACATGCTACCAGAAAACATCAGGGCGATGGCGGCAAAAAACCTTGTGGATGACATTGCCAGCTATAATAATCACCTGACCACCGGCTTCCTGGGCACTTATTTATTGTCAAACACGTTGACCAGGTTTGGCTATACCGATGTTGCCTACAAGCTCTTATTGCAAGAGACCTATCCGTCCTGGTTATACCCTGTAAAAATGGGTGCGACCACGATATGGGAGCGTTGGGACGGCATGAAGACTGACAGTACTTTCCAGACAACAGATATGAACTCCTTTAACCACTACGCCTATGGCGCGATCGGAGATTGGATGTATAAGAACATCACTGGCATCAATATGGACTCCACCACCACCGGCTTTAAAAAGATCAAAATTATGCCAAGACCGGGTGGTAACCTGACTTATGCAAAGGCCGGTTATGAGAGTGGATACGGCAAAATTGGCGTAGACTGGAAAATCCAGGACAATAAATTTATGATGGATGTAGAGATACCTGTTAACACCACTGCCGAAATCTATGTACCTGGAAAAGAAGGGAAAGAGGAAGTCGGAAGCGGTAAATACCACTATGAATCCACTATCAATACCACAAATAAGTAGACATTATCTCCGGATAATCATCGATTAATATTGGCAAGACAACGGTCAAAATCCTATATTTAGGCCCCGATTGCTTTTTTTAAAGGATGATAATATGGAAAATTCAAGGAGTCTAACAGAGTTTATCGCTGATTTTGAGCGGGCGCTTAGACGAATATTTTATGAACAAAATGATATTAATCAGTTAAGTCTTCAGCGGGGCTTACCCGATAATATATGGAAGGATATTATGGACATGGCGCCTCTTTCTGTAGCCATACCAACGGCATACGGAGGTAGAGGAGCGGTGGTAAAAGAATGTCTTTCATTATTGTCTGCCGCGGCATATGAGTCTTTGCCGCTATCGCTGACCTTTGGGATTAATATCGCTTTGTTCCTGGAGCCGCTGGCCAAATACGGTAATGACAAAATAAAGAAGGAAGTATTTGACAACTTCCTCCACAACCAAAGTATGGGGGGCCTCATGATCACGGAGCCCGATTTTGGGAGTGATGCCTTGAATATGATGACGGCTTACAAGGAGCTGACTGACACTTTCGCCATCAAAGGTTCTAAGCACTGGCAAGGTCTGACCGGCCAGGCAAATTACTGGCTGATTGCTGCCAGGAAAGAACAGGAAGATGGCAGTTTGTCAAGAGACGTGGATTTCTTCATGGCAGACAACTGTAAGAAAGAGCAAAAGATCATCGTGGAGTCATATTACAATAATCTTGGTTTGTACATGATTCCCTATGGATTGAATAAAATCGACATCCAGGTGCCTAAGGAACAGATATTGATTCCGGAAAGCACCGGTATCAAGATGATGCTGGACATCCTGCACAGAAGCAGGATGCAGTTCCCGGGAATGGGTATGGGCTTTATCAAACGAATGTTGGACGAAGCACTGGATCATACCAAGAACAGGATGGTAGGTGCGGGCAACCTCTACGCCATGGACTCCATTAAGTTCCAGCTGTCACGTATACAAACAGCCTTTACCATCTGCTCTGCGATGTGTTACAAAAGCAGCAAGATCAGCGGTATTGAAAATAACCTGGCTACAGAAGGACTGGAAGCGAACAGTATGAAGGCCCTCGTGACCGACCTGATGCACGAGTCCGCCCAGCTGTGTTTGCAGTTGTCCGGCGCCAACGGCTATAAGATCAGTCATATCGCGGGTAGAGGTATCGTAGACAGCCGGCCTTTCCAGATCTTTGAAGGTTCCAACGAGATGTTGTACACACAGATTGCGGATGTGGTGATGAAGAAGATGAAACGCCATCATACCAGCAGCCTGTACGACTTCCTGTCTACCTTCCCATTGACACAGCGATCTTCAGAATACTTTAAAGAACAGCTTGCCGTTGATGTATCCACTACCCTGACCCAACGTAAGATGGTGGACCTGGGTAAGATCATCAGCAGACTCATTTGTACAGATTATACACTGGAAATGGAGGATGCAGGGTTCAGGAAAGACCTGGTAGAGAACTGTATTGGCAACGTGCGGATGGAAATAGCGCACCTGGTATCCAATCTGGGGATTTCGAACCTGTCAGTTCCGGTAGACGACTATCGGGCAGACAGTGACTGGTTCTCCCTATAAGAACGATATTTAGTTAATATAAGCGCTGGCAACAGCGCTTATGTTTTTTATAGCCAAAAATAAACCGTACCTTTGCTGTAATTTAGCATCTGTCTGGCACTATTACACAATACTAAATATCCAACACTAACAGCGATCCAGACTAATACTACACCTTGCTATTACTTATCAATTGAGATGATAGTTAGCCTCGTATGGGGATGCCATTTTCTATTAATTTTATTACTAACATCGATCAATTCCTTTTGATCTATTCTATCACCAATTTTTTTTACTATGGCAATAAGCTGGAATAAAAAGACAAAAGAGAATAAAAAGAAGGTTGCAAAGCAGCAGAAAGAGGACAGGAAACAGGAGAGGAAAGCGAATTCTGCAAAAGGACAAGGCCTGGAAAGTATGATGGCTTACCTGGATGAAGATGGCAACCTGACCACGGTTCCGCCAGAGGAACGTGAGAAAGTTAAAAAAGAAGATAAAGAACAAGAATAATTAAAGGGGAGAGCCCCCCCTTTAATTAATGTTCTAGTGGAGTGATGGTTTCACGTTTATGTTTTTAGCAATGCCTTTGTGTTTAGGTTTTTAACATTGTCTTTACCACACTCTTCCTATGCTTAGATACAGGAATCTCCTTCTCTGTATAGTTCAATCCCAGAATACTGCTTACATGCAACTTATTTATTAAATGCCATCTGGTAAATCCAAACCTGCTTATAAGCATATCATTTAAATACAATTAGATGCGCTATCCGATTCGTCAAATAGCCGTCTATTTATGAACCAATATCTGCAGCAGGTTCTTTAATCCTTTATTTTCCTTCTCACTTTTAATGACATTATGGAGTATGATCTCCCTGATTAATGACAATGTTTGTTTCATCTTTTGCGGGTAAAACTAACAATGCATCACAAGAGGAATAATAAAGAATGTAAAAATGGGAGCAATGAGTTTGAATCTGGAAGCTTTACCAGAAATATCATTTGTGCACTACTAAGGTCAGATTTCTCACTCTTACATCATTATTAATCATGCAATTCTTAATCACAATAAAAATGTAAAAATTCCCTTTTTTATTGAATTTCCTGATGTAACTTAATATTGTAATGGCCCTGCAATAGGGTTCATTAGCCAATACACCACGATTTATGAGTGCAAATTATTCTCGACTCCTTCGGGATGACGACTTAGTACAACATTTTATTGAAAAAGTTCTTCAATTCAGAACTACTCCAAAAATCATCAGGAAAATTGTGACAAGTGAGAAAATGTTGATGGATTTTAAGGAGGAAGAAAACACGTTAATTAGTACAAAGCATAGAGACAGAGATTATGTAAGTGAACTGGATAGATGGAACTTAAGAGAACGTATCATTTCCGAATTGTACACACTACAAAGATTGGAGAATGACGATGAAACAATACTGGGGGCAGGAGGTGCCTTACCTCGAACACCTGTAAGATCTGAAAGAAGGGCCTTCATACTGATAGGGCCACCGGCATCAGGAAAATCTTCAATAGCAAATGCTATATCTGAAGATGAAGGTGCTATCATCTTAGATTCTGATTTCGCCAAAAGGAAATTACCTGAATTTGAATATGACTGCGGGGCCACACTTGTTCAGGAAGAATCAAATAAAATTATTTTTGGCTTTGGAGAAAATAATCCACAAAACATTCAATCATTATATAACCGGGCTATTGAAAATGGGAACAATTTGGTAATTCCTAAAGTTGGACCAGATCCAAAATCTATAATTAAACTCGCCGAAACGCTGACTAAAATTGACTATCAGGTCAACTTAACATTAGTTTCTCTAAAACGGAGAGAAGCTACCATCAGGGCATTACATCGTTTTAATGCTACCAAAAGGTATGTTCCACTGGGGTATATATTTGATCAGGTTGGAAACGACCCGCTGCTGACATATTACTTAGTGAAAGAGAAAGGGCAGGAATTTTTTAGCAGCTTTGGAGCTATTAGTACTGATGTTATTCTAAACGAAGCCCCTGAATGTATTGATCTAAAAGGAGATAATCCGGCTAAAAAATATAAACTTAATCAAAATCGATTTTTTTAACCAAACTGGCTTCATATGCAAAAGAATATTATGACCGGGAAAATTTCTAAAAAGAAAAACAGAAGAGTTCCTAGAGGTTTTAAAAAAACAGACGCGCTGGTAAACAAAATGGACAGATACTACAGAGCGCTCTCTTACATTTATAAAGTGGAATCCGAAGCAATTGATATAATGATTGCATCTACAAATGCTTTTATTGCAAAGCAATAAATCTGCAGATACTTTTTATTTCTCAGATTAAATTCATAATATAAATATTATCAATAGCGCCTGCATTTACCAATGCAGGCGCTATTGATTTGTGTCAAATACTCCAATGCATTGGTAACATATATATCTTTCGCATTCATCCCTTCTTCAAAGTCTTCAGGATTAGCATCCAGCATATTTTAATACTACCATCGTTTGGCGCTCAATCTCTTATATCTTAAGAGATTCTGAATTTTTTACAGAAATTCAGCTTAATCTGGTTGTTGCTGAATATTTCATGAGCTGGTTAATTCAGCTATTCTGCTCATGAAAATCCCCTTTTTCTGAGCCGATTAATTCAGCTATTCAGCTCACGAAATACCCTTTTTCTGAGCCGATTAATTCAGCTATTCGGCTCACGAAACACCCTTTTTCTGAGCCGAATAATTCAGCTATTCGGCTCACCAAACACCCTTTTTCTGAGCCGATTAATTCAGCTATTCGGCTCACGAAACACCCATTTTTTGAGCCGATTAATTCAGCTATCCGGCTCACGAAACACCCATTTTTTGAGCCGATTAATTCAGCTATCCGACTCACGAAACACCCTTTTTCTGAGCCGATTAATTCAGCTATTCGGCTCATGAAATACCTTTTTTCTGAGCCGATTAATTCAGCTATTCGGCTCACGAAACACCCATTTTTTGAGCCGAATAGCCCTTTTACCAAAAATCCCCCAAACCATTCAATCTACCCCCTCCATCCTCCCTACTACCGAAATCTTTTCCCCCTCCCTCCCCATTCTCCCACCTTTACATTCCTAACCAACAAAAACTCATGAAACTAATCAACCTGCTTTTCTGCCTGCTAGCCATCACTCAATTACACGCCCAACAATTACACGGCACCATCACCGACCCACAAAACCAACCACGCCCTTACGTATTGGTCGTCCTCGCCACCGATAGCACCTACACCAAAGATGTAATATCAACCATCACTACCGAATCCGGCACCTATTCATTTCAAAACATAAAAGCCGGTCAATACTACCTTCGCGCTAACTTCTTAGGCTTAAAAACCTATACCAATAAAGTGACTCTACCAGGAGAACTGAACATCATTATGACCGATTCCTCCTCCCAACTAAACGAAATCGTCGTAAAAAGCCAAAAACCAACCTTTCAAAAACTCACTGACAAATTCGTCTTCAACGTCGCCAACTCCACCATCACTGCCGGTGGTACCGCCTACGACGTACTCACCCACACCCCCTTATTAATCCCCGGTACTAACGGCAATCTCAACATCGCCGGCTTCCCCGCAGGCGCCACCGTCTACATCAATAACCGAAAATCTTTATTAACAGGAGATGACCTCATGACCTACCTCAAAGGCATGTCTGCCGACAATATCATCAGTGTTGAAGTGATCACCAACCCCTCCGCTAAGTACGAAGCAGGGGCCTCCGGTGGCATCATCAATATCTTATTGAAAAAAACAGAAGACGAAGGCTTAAACGGTACCCTGACCTTATCAGACCGTCAAAACAAATTCAACGAACAACGCATCTCCGGGTTACTTAACTACAAAAAGAGAAGATACGCCCAACAATTTCAATTAACCGCTACCAACAGCAAAAACTTCATCCAGTTAAACGCCACCACCCTCTACCCAAAGATAAATGAGACAGAATCACTCAACACCGAAGTGAACTCCACAAACAAAGACATTTATGCCAAAACCGCCATCGACTACGAATGCTCTTCCAAAATAAATATCGGCGGCGCCGTTGAATACAAACGCAATACCAATAAAGCCATACAACAAACACTCAACAACATCCAATACCCCACCTACACCGACTCCTTACTGAACCACGGTAAGGAACCCGGTAACAACAACATTCTCAACAGCAACCTCTATTTCAAATTCAATGACGCTAAAAAAGGTCGTTCCCTGGATCTCAATGCAGATGGCATTATCTACAACAACAACGATAATAGCGAATTCCTTTCCTATTACAGGAACAAACCATCCGACATCTTCAACGGCTACAAATCCAATATCAAACAGGAAATCCACAACTACTCCTTCAAAGCCGACTACGCCCAGAAATTCATCTGGAAAACAACGCTGGAAGCCGGTGGTAAATACACCTACACCGAAACAAAGAACCCATATAACTTTTATAACTTAGACATCCCCTCCAACGAATACATCTTCAATCCAGGTATCTCAAACTATTTCATCTACCAGGAAAAGATCATCGCCGCTTACCTGAATTTGCAAAAGAGCTTTACAGAAAAAATATCCCTGAAGGCCGGTGTACGCATGGAATCAACCAGCACCACCAACATACAGAAAATCACAAACAAAAACGACTACACCCGCTGGCTTCCATCCGCCATGCTCAACTATGCCATCAACGACAACCACAACCTATCATTTGCACTGAAAAGCGATTTTAACAGACCCGCTTTCTGGCAAATGAATCCATTCATGACCTACACCAGCAATAAATCAGGTGTACAAGGCAATCCATTTATCAAACCTACTCAAAGCATTCACGCAGAACTCACCTACGTCCACCACCAGCATTATATCTTCATGGCTAGTTATGGCAAAGAGAAAAACCTCTTCCAACAAGTCGTGACGCTAATACAACCTGACACACTCATCTATTACTGGAACAACTACGGTTTCTCCAAATCCCTTGCACTCACCTCCGTGATCAATAAAACCATTTTAAAAGATTGCTGGACTGCCAGCATGACCAACGCCCTCGAATGGCGCACCCTCCATGTTACCGCCAATGGCGTAGCATCTGAAAATACATATCCCCTCTACATGTTGAATATTAACAATAATTTCTCTAATATCGCGCACACAGGCATCGACGCCACCGTGAGCGGAAGTTACTTTAATCAATATGCACAGGCGAATATGCTGATCAAATCATTTGGTAATATCAACATCGGTGTGAGTAAGAATTTTCCTAAACCAGCTATAAAAGTGAGTCTCGCAGTAGATGATATATTATACACCAGCTATTTCAGATTCCACACACTCCCCAATGACCAAATGATCAACACAGCTGTCAGTAAAAGTAGCACCCGCATGGTACGCGTATCGCTGATGAAAAAATTCGGTAACAAGAAAATGAAGAAATTTAATTCAAATGATAGCGGCAATCAGCAGGAACAAAACAGGATATAGGATCTGGCTGCACCTCCTTTTCTGGGGATTGTATTACGGCTTCCTGCTCCTATATTTCTGGAACATCAACTTAATCGGCAGCTCCTTCCATTTGAATAACCATGGCCAGGTGTTCTCACTCTGCGGGATAATGCTGGTGGTCAGCATATACCTCCACTATGGTGCCGTACATGCGATCATGCCAGTCTATAAAAATAGTATCGTCAGCGGAATTGTGCTGACGATACTATTTTTATTTAGCACATTTTGGCTCAGCCATTTTTTATTGACTCACTTATTATACGACCATCGTCTGCAGCCAGAAAGTTTATATTATTCCGAGAAGCTCTTCACCATCAAAAATTTATTTTTCTTCTCAAATGTGACCATATATATCACATTTACATCCATCACCTTAAAACTTGCGTTGAGCTATTATACAACTTCTAAAAAAACATTATTATTATCTCAGCTAAGAAACGAAACAGAGGTAGAATTTTTGAAATCGCAGATCAAACCTCACTTTCTATTCAATGCCTTGAACTCCATTTATGGCATCGCATTGAACGACCAGGAAGCGATCAATATCCTGCTCGAATTCTCCAAACTATTAAGATACCTGTTATACAATAGTGACGATCGGGTCGCTTTGGAAGAAGAAATAGACATTATCAGGATATACGCACACATCAATCGCCAGATCAATCCGGCACTCAATATTACTTTTCATTTTGATAAGGTGGCTAATTGTACGATCAAAAAATATGACTTATTTACTCAAGTACAACACATATTCACAAATGTGCCAACAATACAAAAAGAATATAATTTAATACAGGAAAGCGATAAACTATATTTTAAATGAACATTGAAAAACTCATTGCCCTCATCACCCGCAGGAGACTACTTTTTCATGTCTCATACTGGTTGCTGTATAGCATTTTCCGGATATTCATTTTACGATATGGGGTTCCTGGTTTAAGTTTGTTATATGCATTTTACAATACATTATATATACTGTTATTAAACATTTTCTTTTTTTTCTACCTCGCATACTTTATTCCTCCCCTGTATAGAAAAGGGCGTACCACCACGTGTATTTTACTCCTACTGGCTATCTTTCCGCTATGGGTAGTCTTAACCATGGCGTTCTCATTGATGAGTTTACTGTGGGATCATTCGTTTTATCCCGAGATTATAAAAATATTCCAATGGAATAACTTTGCAGCATTTACGAATGCGTTTTATTTATTCGGAGGAGTGATGTGGGGACTACTGCCCCCGATAATGATAAAGCTCTTATTAGAAACCTACAGACATATTCAACGACAAAAAGACATTCTGCTGTACAATAAACAAATGGCCAGGACACAGGCGCATTCCAACTTACCACCAGCATTCATTTTTGGCACATTAAACCTGGTACAGGAAAAACTACAAGACAATCAAAACGCGCAACAAGCGACTACCCAACTCACTAAACTACTCGACTTCGCATTTTATAAAAGTCAAAATAAAACTGTTACCATACAGGAAGAAATCGAATTCCTGGAAAGCTATATCGGCTTTGAAAGAATGCGCCATTCACCCAACCGTGTTTCTATTCTTTTTGAACATAGCATAAGTGATAAATACACCTTGCCGCCACTGCTATTTATCAACTTCATAGAAAATGCTTTTAAACATGGCGTGAACAGTACCATACAACAGTCGTGGGTAAAAATACATTTACATGAAACCAATGGCAGCTTATCTTTCAAAGTACAAAACAGCTTACCGAAAAACGCGGGTAAAGAAGCCGGTGGCATCGGTTTAAAAAACGTACGCAGGCGACTAGAACTGGAATTCCCGGGTAAATTCGTACTGAACTCAACGAAATCTGATATATTTGAAATTGACCTGGAAATACAACTGAGATGAAAGTATTAATTGTAGAAGATGAACCCATCGCCCAGAATATATTACTGGACTTTTGTGGCAGGATCTCCATTTTATCCACGCCTGATGTAGCGGACAATGCGATTGAAGCTTTTGAGATGATCAAACAGCAACAATACGACCTCCTGCTCTTAGATATCCAGATGCCGGAGATGGATGGTCTGACCCTCGCCAAATTACTCCCCTACAATTCTACCAATATCATATTCACAACCGCCTATTCAGAATATACACTGGATGCATTCGAACTGAATGTAGTAGATTACCTCATGAAACCCTTTTCTTACGAACGGTTTCAGAAAGCGATTCAGAAAGTGCTGTCACGCAAAATGCCGGAGGCCACTCCTGCAGAAGATGCGATCTTCATCAAAGTAGATGGTCAGTTTAGAAAATGCCGGTTCCATTCAATATTATATATAGAAGCACTCAGTGATTATGTAAAGATCCATACGACCGAAGGGAGTTATCTCTACTTTTCGACCATGAAAGCCATGGAAGAGCGGTTACCTGCCAATAAGTTTTTCCGTATCCACAACTCGTACATAGTAGCTATTGAAAAGGTTGAAACCCTTTTTGGCAATACCGTGCAGATCACGAATGGCGTGGAACTCCCTATCGCCAGGAACAGGAAAGAAAAACTGTTTGAGTTGTTAAAGATTAATGAATAGTGTTAAACATTTCGTAGAAATCGTCAAGTCTTAGAACGTCGGTGCCATTCAACGCTTTCATTAGTCACTCGGATTATCCTTTCAACACTTTCACCAGTCATTCAGATCACCGATTCAACGCCTTCATCAAAAACTCCGGATACCTCTTCCCTGCTGCAATTCCCGCCGGCATAATCGCCTCTATACTTTGCAAATCCTCTTGCGTAAGCTGCACTTGCTCTGCTGCAATATTTTCTTCCAGTTTATGTATCCGCTTCGTCCCCGGAATAGCAATAATATGCTCCCCCTGCGCCAACACCCATGCCAGTGCTAATTGTGTAGTTGTACACCCTTTCTGTGCAGCCAATACCTTAACTTGCTCCACCAGTTCAAGATTCTTATAAAAATTCTCCCCCTGAAAACGCGGCATATTTGGCCGGTTATCTTTCAGATCCCCAGGTGATTTTATATCACCAGTCAAAAATCCCCTGCTCAAAGGCGAATAAGCAACAATACCAATCCCCAATTCACGGGTAACAGGCAGCACTTCTGCTTCAATCTCCCTACTCCAAAGAGAATATTCAATTTGTAATGCTGTAATAGGCGCTACAGCCGCCGCTTTCCTGATGGTAGACGCAGATGCTTCAGAAAGACCTATGTACCGGATAACGCCTTTATCCACCATATCCGCCAGTGCACCCACCGTATCTTCAATAGGTACATTCGGATCTACCCGACCAGGAGTATACAGGTCGATGTAATCCGTTTTTAATCTTTGTAAACTGTAAAGAATAGCATTCTTTAAATAATCAGGATGGGCATTGACAGGGCCAAAACCAAATCCTTTATTCGCTGCCGGGGCGAACATTTGCCCTGTCTTGACAGAAAGGAAAGCTTTGTCCCGCTTGCCTTTGATCGCTTTGCCGATCAATTCTTCATTGTGACCGGTACGGTAATAATCAGCGGTGTCTAAAAAGTTATGTCCCAGCTCAAGTGCTCTTTCAATCACTTTAATTGATTCCTGGTCATCTGCTGCGCCGTAGGCGCCTGATAAACTCATACATCCAAGACCGATGGATGATACGAGTGGTCCGTTTGTTCCAAGTTTTCTATTCATGGCACAAATTTCTGTAGAACAACTTAAGAGGAGCCGGACAAAACGTATTAGTTCCCTGACAAATCCTGAATAAAGAAGAAAGATAGGAACTCCCGGAACAGCCTCTCAAAAATCCTGTATAAAAGTGATAACGGTCTTAACCCAGCAGCCCATCAAAGTTCCCTGACCAAAAAAGGATAGTACCTACCGGAACAGCCCCCTCACAAATCCTGAATAAACATTGCGATCGTCTGACCAGTGACCTTTTTAAATAAGCGGGAGAAGTATTCGGGATCATTAAACCCCAGGTCATAAGCCAATTCCTTGATAGAAGAGTTTCTTGCATAAAACAACCTACGCTTTGCCTCCAGTATGAGCCGGTTGGTAATAAACTCTTTCGGACTCAAGCCTGAATATTGCTTTACTATGCTATACAAACTGTTTGTATTCAAAGCAAGTTCTTCCGCAATCTCAATGATGCTGGGATGATCAGTGAGATTGTTCTCTATCAATAATTTAAAATTGATGTACTTAGCAAGCTTGTCATCCGCAGGCTGCTTATCCACAGCGAAATAAGCGGAATTAATTTCTGTTAATAAACTATTGAGGTGCGCCAGTATAAGGTCTGGATCCGTATCCATCGTACTGAGCAATCCGAGTAGCATTTCAAAGATAGATTTCAGCCTGGCAGCAGCTGGAGGGGTAAACTTGATTTTCTGGTTGTTGAGAGGATTGATGAGGAAAGGGTATTGTCTTGGTAAGAGCGACAGACTACTTTCCTCAAAGCCTAGTTTGAAAAAGTTAATCCCTTTTTTAGAATCAGGTACATGGTGGATTTGATGCGGTAACACAAAGAGGAGCTCGTTTGCCTGTATATCGAAATGCTGTAAGTCCACGCCATGGCGGGTAATGCCTTCCAGCACAAAGAGGAACAGGTAATGTGTTTTGCGATGAGCAGGAGAATAGGTCCCCAACATTTCTGGTGGAAGGCTCCCGAAAGTAGGGGAGATAATACGGATGGGGAGTTTGTTGTTTTGTGTATGTAGATGAAGGATGGAATCCATGGTATAAAAGTAGGGAATAACTCAACCATTTCCATCATTCACAAAAAACGACATCTTTAGCTGTTTTAAATAAATCTCTGTATGCAAGATCTCCTTCCCACCATCACAAATCCCCCTCCATTATCCACAATCCTGAGACTAGGCACAAAGTAATTAATATCTTATTCTTTCACTCTCACCAACTGCCACCTTCCATAAGTATGCCTGCTCACTAAAGCCAATGCCTGCTTGCCCAGGATTATAAGAGATCACCTCAACGCATCATCGATTCGAAAGTTATCACCAACAATTAATATCCCCCGGAATAATTTTATATTTATCTTAATAGAAATTTTAACCCATGAAGATCCCTGAAGCATTCAACGACATCATCAAAGACCACCTCAATGTCAATGCCGCCTGGCTACCGATTACTAACACGTTTCAACTAGGTGACTATGGCATCTTCTCCAACGGCGTATTTATGCAACTAGGCAATATCAAAGAATTTGGTATTCAATATGAAACCGCCGAAGGCCCGGATAGCAGCATCAACTTCACCTCTTCCGAAACCAGTGTAATCAACTTTTCAGGAGACGTACAGGTAGACGTGATCCCGCCCACAGCCATCGATGCAAAAGTGACCATGAAATTCGGCCGGAAAGGTTCCTTCTTTGTAAAATCCCCCGTGATCCAGGTAAAAGTAATGCAGAACATTCACCAGATAGGCACACAGCTCAAAGCCACTGAAGGCTGGAAAAGAAAATGGAAAGTCGTACACCAGCTATACAACGCTCAGGATGCAGCCATCTTCTCTACCATTGCCGCAGATACCGACCTCACCTTTAGTGGCGATGTAAAAGCACTGAAAGCCCTGAATTTAGGCGCTGCAAATATCAATGTAAATACCTCAAAAGAAATGGGGTTAGAAATGCATGGAAAGGCGGGCATCATTGCCCTTGGGTTATTTAAATTAAGATGGCTGGGTGGTGGTGTTAAATCAATGGACTTTACCCAACAAGATATAGAATTACTACATGGCGAGATAGAAGATGATAGCCTGTGAGCAATGCTCACAGGCCTTGTATCATTATATCGTTCCTTTTTTCATTTCCTTCACCGCATAATCCACCGCTCTTGCCGTGAGCGCCATATAGGTCAAACTCGGATTCTGCGTACTGGTCGATGTCATACACGCCCCATCTGTCACAAACACATTCTTCACCAGGTGCAGCTGGTTCCACTTATTCAATAAAGACGTCTTTGGATCATGCCCCATTCTCACACCGCCCATTTCATGAATATCCAATCCCGGCGCCTGTTTGGAGTCACGCGTTTTCAAATCAGTAAAACCTGCCTTTGTATACATATCCGTCATCTGCTCAAAGAAATCTTTCACCATCTTCTCATCATTATCATCATACCCAATATTAGTATGTAATAATGGAATACCCCATTCATCTTTCTGATCCTTGTCCAGGTATAAACGACTCTGCTCTTTCGGAATCGTCTCTCCCATCATATGAGAACCCACACTCCACGGACCTAACTCCTTTTTGAACAAATTATCTTTCAACGCTGTACCAAATCCATCTGGTTTTGAAAACGAAGGACGCATGGCATGGAAGCCTGCAGCATAACCTCTCAGGAAGTCAGTCTCCTGTTTTACAAGATTCCTGAACCGGGGAATATATGCACTGGTAGGGCGTTTGCCATCAGTCGTATATTCCAGCAAGCCTTCATACTTGCCAGTGATCACAGCACGGTAATTGTGAAAAGCAAAATACTTTCCTAACAAACCATTGTCATTACCAATACCATTCGGAAAACGATCAGAAGTAGAATTCAGGAGGATAATATTTGTATTCACCGCAGCGGCATTCACAAATATCACAGGTGCAAAATATTCAGTAGCAGCATGCGTCTTTGCATCAATCACACGTACACCAGTGGCTTTGCCTTTCTGTGCATCGTAGATGATAGAATGTACGACAGAATCAGGTTTCAAAGTAAGATTCCCTGTCTTCTCCGCCCATGGAATAGTGGAAGCATTGCTACTGAAATAGCCACCAAACGGACAGCCCCGCTGACACAGGTCACGCTTCTGACACTGCATTCTACCTTGCTGCTTATGGATTTCCTGTGGCTCAGTTACGTGTGCACAACGTCCATAGATCACATGCCTGTCTTTATAGTTTTTGCCTACAAAGTCCTTGAAGTATTGCTCTACTTTCGTCAGATCCATGGGAGGGAGGAACTCCCCATCCGGTAAACCGGGTAAGTTATCTTTGTTCCCGGAAATACCGGCAAACTTTTCCACATAACTATACCAGGGTGCAATATCTTCATACCTGATAGGCCAGTCAACCGCAAAACCATCTCTTGCAGGGCCTTCAAAATCGTAGTTACTCCATCGCTGTGTCTGCCTTGCCCACAGGAGTGATTTACCACCCACCTGGTAGCCGCGGATCCAATCGAATGGTTTGTCCTGTACATATGGATGTTCCTTATCTTTTACAAAGAAGTGAAGGGCATCTTCCTTGAATGCATAACATTTGCTCACCACCGGGTTATCTTCCTTTTGCTGGGCGGTGAGTTGCCCACGGTGCGCAAATTCCCATGGCATCATGCTGGTGGTGGGGTAATCTTTCAGGTGTTTAACATCTCTACCTCTTTCGAGTACTAAAGTCTTCAATCCTTTTTCCGTGAACTCTTTGGCTGCCCAGCCGCCGCTGATACCCGATCCGATCACAATCGCATCAAAGTTGTGGCTGGTATCGCCAGTATTTATATTTGGCATACAATTTATCCTTTATTGACCAATACACTTCCGTGGAATCGCCCTGGCACAAGCTCGTAGGGGAATACCTTTGTGAGATAATATTCAGAGCCGGTATAACCCTGGATTAATAAGCCTTTGTAAGTGTGATAGAAAGCGGAAGCATCTCCTGACTCAGCAGCAGTCTCTTCCATTTTTTTCAGGTAAGCGACATCTCCCTTTTCCCAGTCTTTCTGGAAGGCTTTCATACCGGTAAGGAATTTTTCCCTGTCTGTTTTCGTGAAACAATCATCGACTAGTGTGAGTGCATACTGATCAGCCTTTACCTGGATAGCACCTGGTTTATCTCCGCCAGGTATCAGGGTATCGGCAAGTGCTGCAAGAGCGCCTGTTTCCTCAGCGCTAAGTACAAAATTATTGAGTTTTTTTCCCGGTGGCTTTTTCTCATTGAAACATGAGGGTAAAATAGCAAGACCGGCAGATACGAACAGGACCTGTTTTAAAACGGTTCGTCTGGATACAAGCATTGGCGCGTTAGATTTTCATTACGACAATAAGGTAGTGGGAATATCCTGTATTTCCAAACATTTGGGATGAGTGGGGTAATGACCATCACTTTCCATACACCTTCATATCCCACAGCATTCCACCGAACGTAGCCCCTACAATCAGGTTAAATAACTGGTACCGCAGCACTACCGGCGAAGCCAGCACACTAAATCCAACATTGACCAACCAGTAATAGGTAACGATTGTCAACGCATACCTGAAATGTTCATTGGCAATAGCACGACCTTCCTGGTATAAATACCGGATCCAACCGATGAGAAAAACAAGCATGGTGATCACCATCAGGTAAGGATAAAAATTAAACAACCGGAGTTCTTGTCCCGCACGCTTATACACATGTGTATCCTTATATTGAAACCACTCCTTTGCCACCGGCAGAATAGTATCTACGCCATCATTATACACACCCAGGTTCTCCGCAGGAGGGAAAACATACTGCAATAAATTCGGGCAGATATAATACTGGATATAAGGCACAGGATACCGTGCAATCAGGTACTTACCATAATCATTCAGCAACGGTGCGATCTCCGCCATTTTGCGCAGGTGGCCTGCATTGTCAGAGATATGCTGAGCACCGGGTTCTGGTTGTAGTGGCGATCCCGGATCCCAGATAAAGTAAGCCATAATAGGTCGATTGGGTCTATCAGCCATCGGCACAGAATCCAGCCATTGATCCACGCGTGCCTGGATGTCGGTGAACTGCTTAGGCACCGTATCTTTGGATCTTACCGGCATATGTACATAAGCATACACCGCATTATTCGCCATTTGCCAGCCACTAAAAACAGAGAATTGTCGCCTGCCCATATGAGTCTCCGTCTGTCGCGTCGTATACAGAATAAACGCGCCTACAAGGAATACCGCCATTCCTACCGCCCACACTTTGACCCACTTTGAATACTGGCAAAACACAATCACCGTCATACTGATCACGGGATAGATCAAAGCATGATAACGTACTGTAAATGCCAGTAAGAGTACAAGGAGATGCACGCACAATAAAGGGAAGGTAGGTTTATAAGTCAGCCGGAATAACTGCGCCATCCACACCAGGCTAATCCCGATAAAATACACATCGCTGGTTACATAATTACTTAAGTAGAGGATAGCGGGGTTTAAAAAGATAATGGCAAAAATGGTCCATTGCAGCCATTTGCTACAAGGTCGTAATGCCAGTAAGGTGTAAAAGTAGTACAGTCCACAGATGTGGTAGATGAAGAACTGAATAAAAACCAGCAAAGTATCGCTATGAGAAAAGAACCCGGCAAAACGGATCAGTTTTGCATACCCTACCGGCCATAAATTAGCATCGATATTGGTAGCCGCACTCCGCAGGTAATTGTAGGAGTCCTGCATAAAATTGGGATACGGATACAGGTATTTGATCAAAATAAATTGCAGGACCATTGTAACTCCTGCTAAGAAACAGTAATGGTATCGCATTCTCATCATACGGCAGGAATTTAATCATTTGATTTAATATAAAGTTAGGAGATCCCGGAAAAGCGTGATGCACAATCATTAAAAAAATAAAACGCACCTTTAACCAATTCTTAACTAAACCCAAATTTTACTTTATTAGTTTAGTGTAAGAAATCAAACTTGCCAGCATGCACAAAGACCTTATTCAGATTTTTGAACACCAGGCTCCCAACGAATTATCTCATTTCTTTTACGACAATGCCATCGCCATAGACCAGCTGATTCAGCAGTACGATGCGTGGAACCTGGAAAATACCCGCCAACAGATGCACCGCATTCGCGAAATCAAAAAAGGGATTCGCCAGCGCACAGCCGATCATGGTTGGACCGATATTGACGGATTGGATATTTGTTACCAGTTTTCCAGGCCAGACGTACCTGCTGTCAACATAGAAGCAGGGTTCATAGCTACGCGTACACAACCGGCGGGAGAGTTTGTCATCAATGTAACCACCACCGGTATACAGGCATGGAATCATTACGAAGACAAGCTGCTGCAGGAGTATACCAGTTATGAGCCAGTGATTGCCATGCAAAAGACGGTATTGCGGGTAGCGACCATTGGAGGAGATCAACACGATAAGATCGTGGATGCACTCCAACAGGTATACGATTTTCTACATACATTGTGTGGTCAGGCACAGGTATACAAGGTGACAGTACCCGGCCTATCCTAATCATAATCAACTAATTAACATCTCCTTTTACATCGGAAACCCCTTACTCACCAAGCAGTCTTCAGTTAACATTTTTATCTTTTTTGTTTTATTAACAAGTCATTAACCACTTACCCCAATCATTTTGTTAGTTTAGCAAAATGCTGGTCAATGCAGATAAGAAAGGTAGTCATGAGAAGGTATAGATAACTAACTATTCCGGTATTGGAAATACGATTTTGCTGTAATGGAGCGTCTTACACCCCACCGTTTGAATACCTGGCATTGTTCAAACCCTGCTGACAAACTACCTGGCAATTTGATCATCATATTCATGTTTCATATCTCATGTTTCATGTGAAAGTGTTAACGACCTTTTAAGGTGTAAACAAAATCGCCGTTAAAAAACACGATTATGTACCCAGTATTGCACGACGAAAATAAGCTGCTTTTAATTGACCGGTTCATTACAGAATATGTGCATGCAGGTCATGTGCCGACGGAATATTTACAATTGGTAATTCCGAGTGGAGGGCTATATTTTGAGTCGGATAATGACTTTGATATGTTGTCTCAGCATATGCAGCTGGGGTATTTTTCAGTGTGGTTACATGATATATTTGCGAAGAAAGATATTGTTCTTTGTCCATATTCCCCTTATCATTTGTGGGCGTTGCATTTTATGTATGAGGACTCATTGCGGGCGGAAACGATCACAATACCGGAGTTTATGTTGGAAGAGCGGCAGTGTAATTTATTCAATCTTTACTCAGAGATGCACCGGGTGCCTATGAAGGCGGGGCAGAAGGTATTATCGTTTCATATCAATATCATGCCGGCGAATATTCCGAAGCTGGTGCAACAGTATCCGGGGTTGTACAACCTGGCGAATAAGCGGTTGGAGAAGATCAGTGGTGTGATTAATGACAGACCTTACCGGATCAATGCCGTGTGTAACTATCTTGTTCAGCATATCATATCCTGTAAGTATGTAGAGGAGATGGCGCAGTATTATTTGCATAGGTGTTGTGTGGATTTGTTTCTAAACTTCGCCTTGCAGGATGCCACGCCACCGCCATCGTTACAGTTGTTTACGCCGATACAGACGGTGATGTTGCACCAGGTGTTTAATTATGTGACCACAAACCCGCAGATGAGGCATAGTGTAGCGGAACTGGCGAATATGTTTAATATGCCGGGAGCACAGTTGGCACAGGGGTTCAGACATCATTTCTGCATAGGGATCACGCCGTTTATTAATATGGTGAGGATGATGCATATTTATGATAGTATTATGAAGAAGTCGTTTACCTTGAGGATGATAGCGGCGGCGACGGGATATAGGAATGCGATAGATATGTTGAAAGAGGTAGATGCGTACTATGAGTGTAATGTGATGCTGATGCGAAGGGAGCAGTAGGAGATGCTTGATGGTATTGGGTTTTACCAGATTGATCGTATGATTATTTTTTGGCTTATCTATTCATTTCTTCTAATTTTATAGAATAAACAAGCCAAAATGGAGATCATTGATATAGAAACAAAGCTTGCCAACGACCCGGCATTCCGCAGCTGGGCCAGTCAGATCTTAATAAAATTTGTGAATTCCCCAGTGGGTGACGAAGCGGATGGATTGCACAAAGTGATCACCGACTACACCTACGCACTCGATATTCTTGATCAATACGATCACCGTACCCTTACAATAGAGGGTGTTCATAGAGCCTCATCTTTCATCGCCACCTACGACTCCGCCATGAACGCCATCAAAGGTCTTCGTGACAAATTCGGTGGCAGCAGCCTCTTTGGCAATGAAAAAGATGACTCTTTTAAAGGTTCCATCGCCAATATTTACCAATCTTTCGGTGGCAATGACCTTTATCCAAGTATAGAAGAAAAAGCCGCGCATTTGCTTTATTTCGTAGTAAAAAACCATTCATTTTCCGATGGAAATAAACGCATTGCAGCCTTTCTATTCGTATGGTTCTTAGAAAAAAATGGTATCCTCTACCGGACTGACGGTTCTAAAAGAATTGCAGACAATGCCCTGGTAGCACTCACACTGATGATAGCAGAAAGTAAACCGGATGAAAAAGATATCATGGCACAGGTAGTTGTAAACCTGATCAATGATTATAATTAAATTAGCCGGGCAAGAATGCCCGGCCATATGGATATAGACTAAAAAATTCAATCAATGTGCAATGCTAGACTATTGTTCTCAGAATTCGGTTAATGCGGAGTTAATGATCTCATATTTTTTCCCTTTTACTCATATTATTTATTATTCGTAAATAATTGTTGTTCATACGAGTCATTACCAGTAAACCATCTACCTACTGCTACTTAGGAAAAAATGAACGAAATGAACAGTCCGTATGATCGATATTTTCATATATTGCATTTATTATCAGGATCACCTATACCTGATACCCTCCAAATAACTATGACTAAAATTTACTATTGTTAACCATTAGCGCTAACACATTATGAAAACGCCCTTGAACCCGCTGAATCAGCTGGTAGAAAGCCTGCAATTCCTTAAACAGCCCGAGGACAATATTACACCGTATGAACTGATCGCTACCATACACCAGGGTACCATCAATGCTATCAGTCATCTGAAAGCAGCACTCGAAACATGCCGGTTAAACGGGCTGCATGAACAGGCCATGCAACGTTACATCCTAATCTGTCAGCAAAGGCTGTGCACCGTAATTGCTGAATTGCCGACTACCTGGTTGAATACAGAACTATCATCATCACATACTATACAGGAGAACACTGCCCTGTTACGTGCGGATATCTGTTTTCAGCTGGATGAATTTCTGATTTACCTGAGAGATACGTTTCCTCAATATTTCAACCGGTTGCTACCGTTACCGAATATTCACAGGGAAATCATCAGGCAACAATTGCTACCCGGCATTCCGCTGATTAAAAGGTGGTTTGAGATAACGGATGATAGCTGTCATGACCTGCAGAATTTGATTATGCAGTTGTTCGATCAATTGGATCCGGCATTGCCTTATCAATTGAATGATGCGAAGCTGCAGTTTTTAGTACAGCTACACCAGCATTTACTACGACTACTGGAACAGGAGAATTATAATTTACAGCATCACCAGTTGCAGTATGTGTTATTTTGCCTGAACTGTAATACCACGGATTTTTACCACTATTGTACGATCTGGCTGACCAGGCAAATGCACCTGGCGAATTCATTTGAAGAGCAGATGAAGCTGTTGAAAGAGGCGTATAGTGACATGCAACAGTTGCAGTTACGATCAGGGCAGGCGTATTGTCCGGATGCACCGGCGATCAGGGATCTATTGCAGGAATGGCTGTTTGTAGAGATCAATTTTCTGGAACGGAAGATGAAAGAGGAACCGGGGGTATTGATAGCACCGGAGAAGATCCGGACGAATATGTCCGTATCGATGATGGCGCTGATAGTAAGGCTGCTAAGAGCAATGGGACAACTGTCGCATAAGCATACAGAGGAGGTGTTTCGGTTATTGCCGAAGTACTTTTCGGCGAGGAGGAATGAGCCTTTTACAGAGAGTATTTTTAGGGCCAAATATAAGGAGGTGACGAATACTACATTGAATAGGATAGCCGGGATAGGGCAGGAGTTGTTGAAGATGATAAAACCGGAGGAACGGCCAAGGAGAACGAGACGATCGTCTTTTTAATATTTCGGCCCCCTCTGTGAGAGGGGGCCGAAATATTATTTTTCATTAATGCTGAATCTGATTCTCTGGTGCCTCATTCTGGCCCTGGTTCCTGAATGCTGGTTCCTGATTCTTGATTCCTTAATCTGATTTCCGATTTATTACTTTTTTTTCTTTTTCTTCTTCACCTTCTCCATCTCCGCATGATGCTGGTCAATCAACAACTGCCAGTTATCATTCGGTATATCTTCAGAAAACTTAATCGTCTCCCTATAATCATTCTTATCAATCTTCATCACCGTAATCTCCTTCCCTAAATACTTTTGAATCTCTTCCAGCACCGGCTTTTCCTCATCACTACAAAAAGACACCGCCTGTCCTTTCTGCACTCCACGACCCGTACGCCCTACTCTATGCACATAATTCTCCGGCACATCCGGCAAGTCATAATTCACCACATAATCCACATTCGGAATATCAATTCCTCTCGCATTCACATCAGTAGTAATCAACAACTTCACCTTCCCCGTCTTAAAATCCTCCATCGCCTCCAGCCTGTTCTCCTGCTCCTTACCACCATGCATCACCAACGCCGGCACCTCTACCCTTGCCATCGCTGCCTGCACACGTTCCGCACGCACCTTTGTTCGCACAAACACGAGGATCTTCCCTTCCGGAAACTCCTTCACCAACCGCTCCAGGAAGAACCGCTTATCATCCATGCCCACAAACGCTACCGCATGCTGTACATTCTTAGACACCGGATCTTCAGGGGAAATCTGGATCCTGATCGGATTCGTCACCACAGAATAAGCCAGATCCTTGATATCCTTGTCAATAGTCGCAGAGAAGAACAACGTCTGGTGCCTGCGGGACATATGTTTCAATACATCTCTGATATCCCTGATAAAGCCCATATCCAGCATATGATCTGCTTCATCCAAAATCAGGGTCTCGGTAAAACTCAGGTCAATAAATCCCCTGCTGATGAGGTCAAACATCCTACCTGGGGTGGCAATCAATACATCTACCCCCTGCGCCAGCTTTTTCAGCTGGGGCCCTTCGTCTACACCACCGAAAAGGCCTAATATATTCAGTTTGGTATACTTAGCGATTACAGTAAATACCTCGGCGATCTGGATCGCCAGTTCACGGGTAGGCACCATCACGACACATCTTACCTCTCCTTTCGTCTTTCTGGGGAGCCTATCGAGCTTTTGTTGCAGCAGATGCAGCACCGGGATGGCAAAAGCCGCGGTTTTTCCGGTACCGGTCTGGGCTATCGCCATTACATCGTCCCCCTTCAATATAGATGGGATCGCCTTAAATTGGATATCTGTAGGGCGTTTAAATCCCAATTCCTCCAGGCTTCTTTTAATCTCCGGGGAAATACGATATTGTTCAAATTTCATAGTGCAAAGATATGGCTGTAGGGGGAATGTACCGAATGTGGGGGGTAAAAGTGGTTTTCGGGGGTTGGATCTGAGATGATTTTTAGTCAATTTGAATGCGAAAAAATCAGGTTGAGAAAGGGATAATTTTTGTTTTTTTATTCAGAACAATCGCTGTAAATTCAATAGCAGTAAAGGTTTTAAAATAAAAAACAAATTAAATTATGAATGTCAATTTGCAACAAGAAAAGCAGATAATTTTAGATGCCTTGGATCGCACCCGAAGTGGTGTGTGGGCTACGGCGCCAGAAATTGCCGGGTATTCAGGCGTCAATCTCGAAAATGTATTAAGGATTGTGTACAATTCCCGTGAATTTATGAAATGCACTGTTAGAAGTGATGATGGATTGCCCATGTTTACATCCCGGAAGGTATATAAGGCAAGATCTCCATTCTGGCAAAAATTTTATGACTTTTTAAAAGGAGAGTATGTTTAATATCTCTATTTCCGTGCCTTATTGCATGTTAGGCGCATTGGCAGTATTAATATTGCAGTTTATTGATGACTCTAAATTAAAACTGGAAGATAGGCCGGATTACCTATCACCGCTGTATTACATCAGAGGTATATTAGGACTTATATTGGCTGGTATTCTTGGCTATGTATATTTTCAAAATGTACCGCTTATTAGCAATACGTCAATTTATTTCCATACAGGTGCATCCACGCCATTAATAATAAGGACATTGCAGAACACTTTGCCTCCGACGATGAAGGTAAAAACTAAAAAATAGTGAAAAATGTAGCATTTAACCCCTAATTTTTCTCCCTCATAATGCCTAACTTGCTCATTCACAAAACTCTCCCACATTGGCAAAGGCAAAAACAGACGCTGGCTTACCATCACGCTCTCCCCTCTCCCGATTCTTCATCAACCTCCACCCACTCAAAAGGGTCCTCATCGCCCTGCTCTCCTGCACCATCGTCTGGCTCTTTATCAAAAACGGAGACATCACTACCCTTCTCAAAACCATGATCCTTTGGGATGTATTCTCCTTCGTCTTCTGCATAGAATGTCTATACATTTTCTTCAACCGCACCACCAAAGAAATTCGTGAATACGCCAGACAGGAAGATGGCAGCCGTCTCATGGTATTCATCTTAATCATCCTCGCCTGTTTTGCCAGCATGCTCATGGTACTACTACTCATGCTATCATCAGAATCCAGGGAAGCCGGACTCGCAATTTACCTCCCTGTAGCCGTGGCCGGCATACTACTCTCCTGGGCCATGGTCCACTGTATGTTCGCCATTCACTACGCCCATATCTATTATGACGATGCTGAAGATGACAATACCCGACATGTAGGTGGATTAGAATTTCCGGAAGAAAAGAACCCTGATTATCTTGACTTTGCTTATTTCTCTTTCGTAATCGGCATGACATTTCAGGTATCTGATGTAGAAATCAGCAATAAAAAATTAAGAAGAATTGCATTACTCCATGGGTTGCTGGCCTTCGGCCTGAATACATTTGTAGTAGCATTAACGATAAACCTGGTAGGTGGGCTGAGGAATTAACAACGACAAGCCCAGGCAATAAACAGGCAACATGACTACGGAATTAACACTAGTAGTGTCTAAGGAACTAATTGTAACAAGCCAAAGCAATTAACACTAGCTGGACTAAGCAATTAACACTGGCAGCGCTAAGAAATTAACCGGAACAAGCCAAAGCAATTAACACTAACAGGGCTAAGAATTAACACTAGCTGGACTAAGAAATTAACCGGAACAAGCCAAAGCCATTAACACTAACAGGGCTAAGAATTAACACTAGCAGCGCTAAGAAATTAACCGGAACAAGCCCAGGCAATTAACACTAACAGGGCTAAGCAATTAGCCCTCACTCCAAACTCCAAAACGCCTGTGTCGCCAGCACCTCTGCCCTCCTCAACATTCTCCTCTCCCTCAACGGCCTCACTATCCCCCAATACACCTGCGCTATATACTCCCATCCAAACGCCGCCGTACTAAACACAATCATAATCCCTGCAAACAACTGCAATCCCATCATCACAGATATCCCCACATGCAACAAAACCACCGCCACATACGCATACACCCTCGTCTTTCTCCACCAGATAAATATAGGATACCCCATCTCAATCAACAACGTACTCCAACAAATCAACTTCGCCAACCATGGATACCCTGCCAGCCACTTCATATCAAATCTCGCAAACTGCCCCTGCATAAATGTCTGCCAGATCGCCTCCCCATTCCACCACTGTGCACCCATCGCCTTTTCCACACCAGAAGCCAGATACACAATACATAAATGTATCTGCAAAACCCTTATCGACAACCTATTCCACTCACTTACACTACTCTCATTATTCTTCCACGTAAATGACTCACCCACCGGCATGAGAATACAATAAAATAGCGCAATATGTAAAAACGTCTCCACCCCATACGCCGCCATAAATCCTGTATTAATAAACATCAGGTGCAAGCCCCATGCTACAATGGCGGCCACTCTTGTAAACATCCCCATCAACAAAAAGATCAGACAAACCAAATACACCCCCATCAAGAGATACACCATACTATCCCCAGGTATCCCCGTGGCTGCCGCCAGTGGCTGTAACCAGGATAACTGTGGCATCAGGGGAGACACAATCCCCTTACTCAATGCCCATGGAATTAACCCATTCACACCATACAACATCACTACATTTCCCAACAACCAACATCCCTGCACCAATCCAATAAAAGCGATCCCAATTCTAAAAAACGCCAATGGCTCGCCAGACGCAGGCGATAAAAAAAATCGCTGTAACACACCGGAATACCTGTTCATAAAATATATTTATAGATGAAATAATCATCCCCGGCAGGGGGTATTAGAAACCTTCAGGATACCTTTAGAAAACCTTTAAGGAATCTTCAGAAAACCTTCAGGATACCTTTAAAAAGCCTTTAAGAAATCTTTAAGGAATCTTCAGAAAACCTTTTGGCAACCTTCAAAAAATCATCAGGCCATCCCTAATCCTCCTACCCGACATGTTTAATTATTGACTGTTCTTCCTATAATCTTTCACCAAAAACGCCTCCCACTTTGGCGGCACCCCTTCTCTAAAATCCTTCATCTCCGGCACCAGTTTACTAATCACCGTCACCCTCACCATCGTTCCATCAGCACATTCTTTCAACACATATGCCGCACAACTCCGCGCCAGTAAAGGCTGCGCTTCCTCAATACTGAAAAAATTATAGATCGTCTGTATCCGTCTGTTACACTCGGTATTCTGGCCTTCCAATCTCATCACATGCTGAGATTTTCCATCCGCCACTGTATACAATACCGCAATTTCATTTCCAATATGCGGAGCGAAAAAACTAAAAATGTTCCCCGCACCTGTAAAGTCGCCATACCTGGATAACCAGGTAGCATGCTTTGTCCACTCCTTAAAATGAGCTGCATGCAAAGCAGCAACCGTCAAGTGGAACAGCGCGATGCTCATCCAACAAATATGCTTCCACGTTATCATAAAAAAGGTTAAAATGAAGCAGGAAAAAAGTTAAAAGAAGGAGCCAGCTGAAAACAGCGTGTAAGATTTCCAGCTGGCCCCGGGTTAAGTAGTAATAAATGGATGAAGGGCCAAAAATGTAATAGGGGTTAATCAAAGGCCGACATCAACAACAACAGCTTAAAGGGGTTAATGAAAAAAGCTGGCCCAAAGTGTTTCTATACAACCAATCAACACAATAAAATCAGTTACCTCAATACAGTCAATCTCCTCAATAAGTCCAATTACATCAAAGCAACGAATCCACTCAAACCAAATATTCATGCTTCTTCAGGCACCCCATCCCCACTCAACTTCGATCTATACCAATTTATTCCCGACCATTCATCATTGATGAACTAATTAATCCCCAATATCGCTCCTCCAGCTACCTCCTCCACATTCAACTTCTCAAACCCTCTATCGAGCAAAACAAAATTCGCCCTGATATCTTTCAACACCTGCGGATCAAAACAGCCAATCATATTCGGGAACTTTCTCCTCAAAATATCCTCCCATCTCAAACTGGTATAAATCGTCAGCTTACTCCCTGCGCCTGGCACCTGTGTAATATCTCCCAATCCATAAAATCCTCTCGTAAAATAAGGCAGCGCCGTACCCTGTGGTATTGATAACCTAAATTGCTCCAACGGAGACTTCGCCAATACCTTCGTATCTACCACATCCGGTTGCAACCTGCCCGCTGCTGTCAAAAACGTCTTTGTCGCCAACACCTGCTGCTTAGTAGACAATTCCGTAATCGTCAGATCAGCAAAAGTCTTACTATCAACTTTTTGTATTAACGCAGCCGCTCTTTTAGCTATATCCAAATAGGGAATCATGGTAGGACACGTCTTTATCCAGATCTTCTTAAACGGTGCCTTGGTATACCCAATCCTCTCTAAATAAGGGATAGGAATACCGCCAACGCCGAATTGGGTTTCATCGGATAGACCTCCATAAGTTGCTTTGGTGATGTAATTATTTCCCGGTAATCCGTCAAATGTAAGCAAATAGGTCTCCGGTGAAAGGTCTTTCAATATGGCATCCATCTCATCACTGCCTGCGGCAGCAGCCACAGCCAATTCCGAATCCGGACGCAGTGAAGCTTTCTCTTTTGTGCAGGAAAACAAAGTCAGTGCAGCTAATCCAGCTACACCCGCTAATAGTGTGCGTTTCATCTTTTGGGGTTTGAGGTTTTTAATAACAATTGTTTACCGCACAAAAGTCATGGAATTACCTCTTGCCCACAAGCAGAAAAACACCTGTTTTCACAACGTAGAAATACGCAAAATATGGGGTCAACAAATCAATGGAAGGCGAGCTACACCATAAGGCATAGCCCACCAGATATATAAGTCATCGGTAATGCTACTTACATATCAATTTCGCTAGCTGTCATATAGGTTACAGTAATTAAATCATCTGATCCAAACGATCTTGCCAGCCTTGCTGGATTTGTAAGTGCCGGTAGCAGCATCATAATAGTACGTACAGGTACCAAAGTGATCGAATTGGCATTCGTAGTCATAACCTTCTATACCTGCTTCGTAATAATTGTTACCGTACTTGTAATATTGAGTTTCCTCACGGTGATCTTTAGTGAGAGAGCTGGCAATAGCGGAACCGGCACCAATTACAACAGCCAGTGTCATTAACGATAATTTTAAATTTTGAGTCATGGGTTTACATTTTGCGGGTGACAGGGTTAACAAAACTGGGTACGTACTTTAAAATATGGATGATCAAGGCCGTAAAACAATATAACGAAGATATAAGAGTCTGCTGCAATGCTGCCGCAGTACCCGGCAATAATTATTTTTAACTTTTTATGTCGGGCCTTCACGGCTAAAACGGAATAATATTGAGCTTCACGGCAATGCCACCGCATGCACCCAACCAGGAATTCTTCATTTCAATAAGTGTATTTTATACCCTCTTTAAAAACGCCCTTCCATAAAATAATTTCTCTATATCAAAATCTCACCCTACCTTTGCGTCAAAATAACACAAAGGCCACATGCCATCATTTCATAGTTATAGAAACCCATCGCTGGCAGCGGATCTCGTTGTGTTTGGTTATCAACAAGGCACCCTTTCCATCCTGCTGCTAAACAGGAATACTGCGCCTTTCAAAGATCAATGGGTACTCCCCGGCGCCTTTCTCCTCATGGAAGAACGGCTCCGTGACACCTGTGCCCGCATTCTGAAAACCAAACTAGGTATGGACGACCTCTATCTCGAGCAACTCTGCACCTACGACGAACCCGACCGTGACCCAAGAGGCCGCGCCATCGCTGTTGCCCACTATGCCCTGGTCAACCCCGCGCGATTCGCTATCACCGCAGGTACGATGGCCAATGATGTGAAATGGTTCAATGTGAAAGAGTTACCACCCCTCGGCTTTGACCATGATATCATCGCCGCCGATGCTTTGAAAAGACTACAGCACCAAATACTCTATTACCCTGTAGGCTTCGAACTGCTCAACGACCTCTTTACCATGCCGGAACTGCACGAACTGTATGAATGCATCCTGGATATCAACATTGACAGAAGGAACTTTCGCCGCAAAATTCTCGATGCCGGATACATTATTAATACAGGCAATAAGAGAGAAGGATTGCACAACCGCCACCCCGACCTCTATCAATTTAATAAGGAACTAAAAAGTATTCACCTGAGTTTTGGTTAAGCCCACACACCCTTTCAAAATTTTACTAAGATGACATACGACAACAATTGGCTCATCGCCCAAAAACCAACCCCAACCCTCTGCTTCTTCTGGGGCCACCAACCCTCCAAAGATGGCAGTATTACCAAATCCTGTTTCAGCCAATGGTGGCATGCCCCTTTTACCGTAGATGAAAAGACATACCCCACCGCCGAACACTGGATGATGGCTGGCAAAGCCACCCTATTCGGTGATACTGAAATTGAAAAACAAATACTCAACACCCCTTCCCCTGCTTCAGTAAAAGCACTCGGAAGAAAAGTAGCCAACTTCGACCCTGCTAAATGGGATGCTGCCAAAAGAGAGATCGTGACCCAGGGGAATTTTCACAAATTCTCCCAACACCCGGATCTCAAAGCATTCCTGCTCGACACAGGCCATGAAGTGATCGTCGAAGCCAGTCCCATGGATAGAATCTGGGGCATCGGCATGGCCGCTACAAATGTAAACGCCCCATACCCTGAAAAATGGCGGGGACAGAATCTCCTCGGCTATGCACTCATGGCCGTGCGGGATCTACTTAAATAATAATACCATGAATCAAAAAGAAACATCCAAATTTCTCAGTCTCATCCTCCGCCATCAACCGGAGCTCATCGGACTGCAACTCGATAACAACGGCTGGGCAGATGTAGAGACCCTGCTTGCCCTCGCCGCACGCCGTAAACACATTACCAGGGAAGAACTCGAAACTATCGTGGCCGAAAGCGATAAACAACGCTTTGCTTTTAATGAAGACCATTCTAAAATAAGAGCCAACCAGGGACATTCTGTTCAGGTAGACCTTGAACTGCCTGTCACCACGCCACCGGAGTTCCTTTATCACGGTACCACCGGCGCCTTCGTGAACGAAATCCTGAAAACCGGCATTAAAAAAATGAGCCGTCAACACGTTCACCTCAGTATCGACAAAACCACTGCCACCAAAGTAGGCAGCCGCAGAGGTGTACCTGTTATTTTAACAATCCGGAGCGGTGACATGCACAGAGACGGCATCCCATTTTTTATATCTGCTAATGGTGTATGGTTGACGGACCATGTACCGGCTAAATACATTTCACAATGAGTGCTCACATTAAAAACGCCCTTCTGGGCCTCGCTGTCGGCGATGCCCTGGGCGTACCCGTTGAATTCCAGTCACGCGACACACTTGAAAAATTCCCTGTCACCCATATGCGGGAATTTGGCACACACGGCCAACCCGCAGGTACATGGTCCGACGATAGTTCGCTCACTTTCTGTCTTGCAGAAACACTCGTGAAAGGATATGACCTCCAGGACCTGGCGAACCGCTTTGTCAACTGGCGCTACCATGGCTATTGGACGGCTCACGGCAAAGTCTTTGACGTAGGTAACGCCACGCATACCGCTATATATTATTTGTCACAAGGTGCTCCTCCCACCACTGCAGGAGGTAACGAAGAAGATAGTAATGGCAATGGCTCTCTCATGCGTATGCTTCCCCTCTTATTTTATATAAAGGACCTGGATATTCATGACCGCTATTGTCATGTACGGGATGTATCGAGTCTTACCCACCGTCATATTCGTTCCATTTTCTGTTGCTTTATTTACCTGGAAATCGCTCTCCTTATTATGAATGGCGAGCCACCTAAAGATGCCTATCTCAATGCCATCACTGCAGTAAACAAATACTTCAAAGAGAATAATTTACCCGACGAGAAAGAACAGGGCATATTGGCACCTACGCTTTCCGGCTCCCTGGTAGATAAACCGATCAGTGAGATTCACGGTACCGGCTATGTGGTACGCACACTCGAAGCTGCTATCTGGATACTCATCCATACAAAGACATATGCAGAGGCTGTGCTTACCGCTGTCAATCTCGGCAATGACACCGATACTACCGCAGCAGTGACGGGTGGACTCGCTGGCATGCACTACGGTTGGGAAGAAATTCCAGCTGAATGGTTAAACATTTTAGCAGGAAAGGATAGAATTGAAGAACTGATTACTAACTTGCAGGTCAAATTCAATATCTAATGACCCGGACGTTTGTAATTGGAGATATTCATGGTGCATTGAAAGCATTGGAACAACTGCTAGGTCAACTCCTGTTGCAACCGACGGACAGACTTATATTCCTGGGCGACTATGTAGATGGATGGTCGCAATCCGCACAGGTGATTGAATACCTGATGGTGCTCCAGGAAAAATATGACTGCCTTGTCATCAAAGGAAATCACGATGCCTGGTGCGAACGCTGGCTGAATGGGGAAGAACCAGACCCTGTGTGGTACAGGAATGGTGGCAAACAAACAATCGCCAGCTATGAAAATGTATCTCCTGAACGTAGGTTAGTACACCTGGAATGGTTGCAAAGGCTGACCCTTTATTATATAGATGATCAGAACAGGTTATTCCTGCATGCTGGTTTTGCAAGTATGCATGGTCCTGAGAAAGAACATTACGATACAAACTTTTACTGGGACCGCTCACTGTGGGAAATGGCGCTGTGTATGGATACGCGGATCAAAAAAGATTCAATACTTTACCCGAAAAGATTATTATTATTTAAAGAGATTTTCATTGGCCATACTCCCACGGTGAATTATGATATCACCACACCAATGAATGCCTGCAATGTGTGGAATGTGGATACAGGCGCGGCATTTATGGGAAGGATCTCTGCCATGGATATCGATACAAAAGAGTATTGGCAGAGTGAACCCGCCTATGTTTTTTACCCGGGAGAAAAAGGTCGAAACAAATAAAAGACGGGCACCCGTCTTTTATTTTATCACCATTTCTTTCTTAACTAATGTCAGGTGCTCATCATTCGGATCTTCCTGATAATAATATACTATCCCATCTTCTAACACAATCCTGTTCTGCAAATCCTCATCACTTAAATAATTACACCCGTTATACACCAGCCATGGATCTGTTACCTGTTTCCATCCATTCTTCGTAAACGCCCAACTACTCATCACATAAGTACAGCCATGCAAAGGGGCCTGGTATACAGAAATATCATCCCTGCCATCACTATTTAAATCCCCTTCATTAATCAACCTGATTTCCCCAAAACCTTTTACCAAAGGTTTGATATCCGGATTTGAAAACCGGATCACATACTCATCCTGACCTTCTTTTTCCATTGCTTTTCTGTACAATACGCCATATGCCGAATCCCAATTTCCATCTCCATTAAAATCACCTTCAACCCTGACTGTATCAGGTACAGCTTCCGGATTTACAGGAGGCGCGCCTTCAGTCATAATGCCGGTATCGACTTTTGCTGAATAACTTAAAAACGAATCCGGGCTATTGGCTGATTTTTCTCCAGCAGAGTTGCATGCGACTACACCTGCAAGAAGGATAAAAAGAAGGTTTTTATACATGAATCTAGCTTATTCAGGCAAAAGTATTAATTTCATTTTGATAATACATAATACATATGCTCACGACTACTCTTAAAGCCCTGTTTCGCAGAGACCTTGAAAAATTGGTTCAGGAACTATCGCAATATACTAATGAAAGTAAAATCTGGTATACAGAGATAGGGATCAGTAATAGTGCGGGGAACCTCGCATTGCACCTGGTTGGCAATCTGAATACATATATAGGTTTACACCTGGGGAACACAGGGTATGTCCGTAACCGTGAATTGGAATTTTCTCAGAAAGATGTAGCGAGAACTACATTGATTAAAATGATTGAGGATACAATTGTGGTGATAGATAAAGTAATGGATGAACTGACACCCGAACAGGTAGAAGCATTATACCCGATAGAAGTATTTGGCGGACCAATATACACAGGGCATTTTTTAGTACACTTAAGCGGACATTTAATGTACCATTTAGGCCAGGTAAATTATCACAGGAGGCTATTGGATTTTTAACACTGCCTATTTACGCCCATTTTTTTTGAAATCACCTATTGCATATCCATGATTTTTCACTTCATGCAGATGAATGCTTCCTTTTCATGCCCTTATCGCTCAATGCAATACCCGCATCTCACTGCGCCCTGGTTATCATCGAAAACCCTTTCCCCGCAAACGTTTGCGTAAATATATCTCCCCATACCTGATCACCTGCCAAACAAATCCATGTAAATTCAGGTAAAATAACTCTCCGTTATGAAAACACTTTTACTAGCGCTGCTATGTTTGGCAGGAGCTAACCTCTCCTATGCGCAAACCCTCTATGTTTCCCCCAGCGGATCTGCCTCGAACACCGGTACCAGCATCAGTGCCCCGACTACACTTGCCAACGCACTGGCAACTGTAACCGCCGGCAGCACTATTTACTTAAGAGGAGGCACCTATAGTTTATCAGCCTCCGTAATTATCACTGCCAGTAACAATGGTACTGCTTCCGCGTACAAGAGTGTCGTTGCCTATACTGGCGAAACCCCTGTATTAGATTTTTCAGGCATGGCGATTGCCGATGCCAATCGTGGCGTCATCCTCGATGGCGACTACTGGCATTGGACAGGCATCACCATCCAGGGTGCTGGTGACAATGGTATGCTGTTGGCGGGCAATAGCAACATCATCGAAAAATGTATCTTTAAAGGTAACCACGACAGCGGTCTGCAATTGAGTCGCTATGTGACTTCAAACACTACCCTGGCTTCATGGCCGACGAACAACACCATCCTCAATTGCGAAGCGTACGACAACCAGGACCCTGACAATGAAGACGCCGATGGATTTGCCGCTAAACTCACCTGTGGCACAGGCAATGTATTCAATGGCTGTATCTCTCACAACAACATTGATGATGGATACGATCTCTATGCAAAAGATGACACAGGCCCTATTGGCCCTGTTACGCTTATCAACTGTGTCGCTTATGGAAATGGAACACTGAGTAGCGGCAATACCTCCGGCGATGGTGATAAGAATGGATTTAAATTAGGTGGCAGCGGTATTGCAGTAGCACATATCGTGCGTCGTTGTGTATCTTTCAACAATGGCCACCATGGCTTTACGGACAACAACAACCCAGGTGCGATCGAAATGACTAACAACACCAGTTACAACAATGCGGAATCTAACTTCAACTTCCGCACGGGTAGTACAGCTACTTTCAAAAACAACCTTTCTTACAATGCAGGTGCATCTGACGCCACCAATGGTACAGATGTAACGCCAACGAACGTATGGTGGAAGAGTGGCGCCAGCTCTAACACAGGCGGCCTGGTAGTAAGCAGTGCCGACTTCCAGAGTCTTTCCCCTTCGGTAACTAAAAACAGTGATGGTAGTCCAAACTTTGGCACCTTCCTCGCACTGGCAAGTGGTAGTGATTTGATAGACAAAGGTGTAACTACTACAGGCATTACCTATTCCGGTTCAGCACCTGATATTGGCGCACGTGAATCCGGTGGTAGTACCAATCCTTCTACTTATACGGTGAGTGTAACAGTATCTCCATCAGCAGGGGGTACAGTTACCCTGAGTCCAGGTGGAAGCTCATACACTTCAGGCACAGTCGTAACACTGACGGCGACACCTGCCAGTGGGTATACATTTAGTAGCTGGGGAGGTAGTGCGAGTGGCACATCTACTACGACTACAGTAACTGTCACTTCAAACTTATCAGTAACCGCCAGTTTCAACAGCACCAGTACCGGTGGAGGTGCCACCCTGCATATTGACGATGCTGCAACAAGTACCGGTGGATATTGTAGTGCAGATGGTAGCAGGCAAAATACTTATTCAGGTGCAGATGGCGGATATTATATCAACCTGAGTAACGCAAGTGGCAAAGGGGTGAATTATAGTGTGAGCGTGCCTGCAGCAGGAACTTATTCTTTTGTATGGCGGTATTCGAATGGAGGTACGACTGTATCCACTACTGCAAAGTTATTGGTCAATGGCAGCACCGCAGTATCAAGTGTATCATTCCCCAAAACCAGTAGCTGGACGGCATGGACCACGACAGCAGCAGTAACAGCGACATTGGCAGCGGGTGTGAATACGATTAGAATAGAAACACTTTCTTCTACAGAATTTGCATTGATAGACTGGTTGGAAGTAACAGGCACAACGCCGACAGCAGGTGCTTGTAGCTCATCAGCAAGAGCAGTCGCACCGGCGAAACTGGAATTGACAGATACAAGAGTATACCCTAATCCAGCTACCCAGACCGCTGTTATTAGTTTTTATAATGAAAAGACAGATCGGGTACAGGTTAGGATGTACAGTTCGAATGGGCAATTGTTAAAGACAGTAGTGGATAAAGAGTTGCCGGCAGGTAATAACCAGTTGACGGTGGATGTGAGTAGTTTGCCGCAATCACTGTATTTAATAAAAGTAGAAAATTCAGCAGGTAGTAATACCCTGAAACTGATCAAGCAATAATTGACAGACCTCGCCTTTTGCCTGTTGGCAGGGGCGAGGTTTACTTTACGTATTGAAAGGATTTCATTTACGGTCGATAAGCCTTCGCAGGTGGGGGTACTTTACATATTGAAAGGATTTCTATTCCCCTCAGTAAGCCCTCGCAGGTGGAAGGTTTTATTTTATGCATTGAAAGGATTTCTTTCCCCCTCTGTAAGTCTTCGCAAGTGGAGGTTTTGTTTTATGCATTGAAAGGATTTCTTTCCCCCTCTGTAAGCCCTCGCAGGTGGAGGTTTTGTTTTTATGCATTGAAAGGATTTCTTTCCCCCTCTGTAAGCCCTCGCAGGTGGAGGTTTTGTTTTTATGCATTGAAAGGATTTCTTCCCCCCTCTGTAAGTCTTCGCAAGTGGAGGTTTCTATTTTACATATTGAAACAATTCCACCTCCCCATAAGTCAGTTTTCGCAACCTGCCGCTATAAGGTGCGGATACAATTGTAATAGAATATTCGATCGTTTCCCATTGATAATCATCAGTATCTTTCTTCCTAATAGCCTTATCACCGATCCGTTCCCAGGAAAACTTGTCCTGGTGAGTCAGTGTTTGTTTATCCCAGGAATAATAAGTGCCACTCCCATCGGCTTTAAATTCATAAGCCCATCCCCAAATGCCATGTAAACCACTCCCATCGTCCAGGTCATTTTCCCAGGTACCAAGAATCTCATCTACCATATATATAAATTTAAATCATACAATCAAGTTACTATAAATCCTCCCTAATTATTCTTATTTTAATAGCAGCAAGGAAGTATTACCAGAACAACCCATATATCAACCAAAATGTCAATTTCCAGAAGGGAGTTCCTCACCAGAACAGGAACAATGGCTGCCGCCTATCCGGCCATGCTGGCTTTAGGGATGTTACAGGAAGCGCCTGCGCATGCCTTTTCGCTCAATGGCAGTGGCAAGGGCAAACACATTATCATTCTAGGCGCCGGTCTTGCAGGAATGGCAGCGGCTTATGAACTATTAAAACTCGGCTATCAATGCACCATTCTTGAAGCCCGTCAGCGGTCAGGAGGGCGTGTATGGAGTATCCGAAAGGGAGCGACCCATACTGAAACCGATCTTCCTGTACAAACGGCTACATTCGACGAAGGGCTTTATTTCAATGCGGGGCCATCGCGTATCCCGCATCACCATGCATTGACATTACATTACTGTAGAGAGTTGCAGGTGCCGATCCAGGTGTATAACAACATCAACGAAGCGGCCTATTTCTTCGCCGAAGGCAAAGGGGCGCTTTCCAACAGGAAGATCCGGGTCCGGGAAATTCACAACGACCTCCGGGGGTATACTGCAGAACTACTTGCCAAAGCGATAGATCAGCACAAACTCGACACAGGTCTTACAACTGAAGATACCCAGAAAATATTGGAATACCTAAGGGCAGAAGGAGGGCTGGACATCGATAAACTATACAAAGCCTCCGACAGAAGAGGGTACATCGAAGGACCCGGTGCTGGCGAACTTCCCGGCAAAATCGCACCAGCACATAGTCTGGCGGATATTATCAATTCCGGTCTTGCTGATCCTGACTTCTACAATGTATCTGAATATGTATATGAACTACAGATGACCATGTTCCAGGCGATTGGCGGCAATGACCAGATTCCAAAAGCCTTTGAGAAGAAGGTAGGACAATGTATACATTTTGGTTGCGAAGTAACGGGAATTCACAACCAGGCAGAAGGTGTGAAGATTAGTTATAAAGATGCGAAAGGCGCCAAAGAAATCGTTGCCGACTATTGTATTTGTACGATTCCCACACCAGTGCTGAGTAATATAGATAACAACTTCTCTTCTGATGTGAGTCGTGCGATAGATTACATTCCTTATATGATCACGGGCAAGATAGGGATGCAGTTTAAAAGAAGATTCTGGGAAGAAGATGAACACATCTACGGAGGTATTACACATACGAACAATGAACTCACCCAGATCTTTTATCCCTCTTATGATTATCTATCGAAAAAAGGCATACTGCTAGGATATTACAACTTTAATGAAAAAGCCAGACAGACAGGGAGTCTGTCGCACCAGCAAAGGGAAAAATTAGCGATGGATAAGGGAAGGTTGATACATCCGCAATATGATAAAGAATTTGAAAGTTCATTTTCAGTGAGCTGGCATAAGACGCCTTATAGCATGGGCGGATGGGCCTTGTATAATAGCGCTACCAGACAATCACATTATAAAAGCCTGTTGCAGGCGGATAAGCGGGTATACTTTGCAGGCGAACATACTACTTATCTGAATGCATGGATGGCAGGAGCGTTAGAATCTGCAAGAAGGACAGTGACGGATTTACATGCGAGAGTATCAGAACAACGGATCTCTTATCCTATTACAACCAACATCTAAAAACTTATGATGATGCGTACCACCAACAAATCAATTAACAGGCGGGATTGGTTAAAGGCCACCGCGCTATTTACCGGAGGATTGACAATGTTGCCACCTGTGTTGCAGGGGTTGCAGGCGGCGCCTCCAGCGGAGGCTGCTGTTACAACTTTAGAACCGCCTGTTTCAGCTTTAGGTCATTCCGGGTTAACTGCCACCTCATTGACCGGTTTCTCTGCAGAAACAGCCTCTCCTCTTACGGGCTTACATGCCGATGCTGCTATTGAGCCCCGCATTCCCGGCATACTCAAAGCCCGCTTATTTGCCAATGAAAACCCATTCGGCCCCTCGGCAGTTGCTAAAAAAGCAATGATGGACAGTATGGACAATGGCTATCAATATCCATTCATGCTACTCAAAGACCTGGAAGCAAAAATTTGCGCCTATGAAGGTCTCGATGCGAAAATGCTCATGACAAGTGCGGGTTCTTCTCCTTTATTATTAGGTACCGCTATTACATTATTAAGTAATGGTGGAAATGTCGTGAGTGCAGACCCTACTTACGATGACTTACCTACCCGTTGCGAAAAAATAAAAGCCACCTGGATCAAAGTGCCGTTAAAAGCAGATTACACCCATGACCTGGATGCAATGGAAAAGGCGATAAATAAAGACACAAAACTCGTTTACATCTGCAATCCCAACAACCCTACGGGCACTATTGTAGACGTAGCAAAATTAAAAGACTTCTGCGAGCGGGTATCAAAAAAAGTCCCCGTCTTTGTTGATGAGGCCTACATTGATTACCTCCCTGATCCAGCCGCTACTACACTCATAGAAAGTGTAAAGAAAGGGCAGAATCTCATTATCGCGCGCACCTTTTCAAAAGTATATGGGCTGGCCGGACTTCGTATTGGTTACGTCATTGCCCAACCAGCTATGATCGATCTGTTAGGCCATTATTCCGCTGCCGGTGGATATGCATTGTCATTACCAGCTATAACTGCTGCATTGGCAAGTTATAATGACAAGCCTTATATAGATGATGTGAAAAAGAAAATGGAAGCCAGTAAAAGCTTCTTGTATGAAACACTGAAAAAAGAGGGTTATACATATATTCCTTCACATACCAATTTCGTCATGTTCCCATTAAAAATGGAAGGCCAGCGTTTTGTAGAAGAAATGGGTAAACGGGGTGTAGGGCTGCGCAACTGGAAACTAAATAACGAGGATTGGTGCAGGATCAGCATTGGCCGTCTGGATGAAATGCAGGCATTTGCAGCTGCTTTTAAAGAATTATCTTAAATAGAATTATGCGCACACTACTATTATTATATTTTTGTTTTGGTTGGATATACACAGCATTCGCACAATCAAGACCCATTCGCACGGACGAATACGACAAAGCAAAGACATTTACAGTAAAAGACCTGGATAACGATACGTATGTAAAGTTCAACAACGCGTACGTACTGGATCGTTATGAAATGCGCAAGCCATATATCATCACGGGAGATGATGGATTGAAGAAGCGCATCGACCTTTATCGCTTAGTCGCCAAAGACAGTATGATGGATATTGGGACTGTTATTTTCTACACAAATGAGAAAGGCACTTTGTACACAGCGGTATTGCCTTTGTTCAACAGTAATCCTGAAATCTGGAATAAGTACTTTGAAGATATTCATGCGATAGACAAAGTAGAGAAAAACTATGTGTTAAAATTATCCTACGTGCTCTCACGCGAGTTTAGTTTCCAGTTATATAAATCCATGAATGGGGGGAAAGATGTAAAAGCAGAAGGCGCGACCTATGGCACCGACATTTGTTTTCCAGGAGATGAACAGGTGACACTGGCCGATGGTTCGCAGAAGACACTGAAGAACATTCTCCCCGGGGATAAAATCATTAGTCTCGATGCGGTGACACATACGACCAGTATTATGAAAGTAAAAGAACTGGTGGTACATCAACCTGCGAATTATGCAATTACGCAATTACTGGCGGTACATATAGTAGCGAATGATACACAGGATGCACATGTAGTGAGTATTTCCGGGAAAATATTACAGGCAACACCAAATCATCCCATACAAACATCAGCAGGGAAGAAGAAGATGGGAGAGGTGAGTGATGGAGAAGAGTTGTTGTGTATAGATGAGCAAAGTAAACAGGTACTCACTTATGTAGTGGTAAATAAAACAGAAAAAGCGAATGGTACGCAGCCTGTATATAATATCGTAGCAGAAGGAGAGGGAACGTTTATTATGAACAACATGATGGTTTTGCAGAAATAAATATTAGTCGATATACCTTATAAAAAAAGCGTTACTCACGTGCAGTGAGTAACGCTTTTTTTATAAATAACAATCGTATTATCATTTAAAAAACCACATTATAAAGTGAGAAAAATTTTGAATTAATTGCGTGATTTTTCAACCTATATTCGTTAGCTTTAGATAGACAATTCCATTGTAGAAAAACCAAAATCCACAACATGTCAACCTCATTTTACAATTTTGATCATTACATAGAAGCAAATGAAAAACGGGATACAGCAATAAGAACCGAATATGATAAAACGATTAGTCGGGTATCAAATATTTTAATTATTTATACAGGCATATCTGCATTTCTGGTTTCAATATGCAAAGATTTTTTTTCCTTCCCATTTAATATCTGGTATTTTACAGCATTGATGTTATTTGGGATTCTTTTCCTGATATCATTTGTGTATGCGATTCGATTTTTATTTCCAATCGTCATTCCATTTCTCAGGGCACCCAAAAAGTACTTCGGAGAATTGCGATCAGAACTGGAAGCTACCCTTTCTAATGAGTCTGAGCTTACAGATGATATAAAAGAGCGGATAAATCAACAGATAAAAAACTCGTATTTAGAGGAATTAAAAGGCTCCATTGATTTCAATAGTGAAGTTGTTACACGCAAACAAGGATATTACAACAAAGCATTAAAACATGCAATATTTTGCATATTCCCATTCATCATATGCGTCATATTCTATTTAAGTCATAAATAAAAAACAATAAAATGAATGAAGTAAAGATTTCAAAACTTAAACCGAACTCAAATCCTGAACCTAATACAGGAACCATGTTCTTTGGTATTCCTGAAGACCAGCAGGTTAAGGTAGAACTTGGGTTTATTAATTTCTGGACTGGTAAAATCACTCCGGGAAAGTTCATATTACCAAATGGGAAAGAAATATTAGTTTACCCATATTAAAAGGAGCGCATTTGCTTTCGGGCAAATGCGCTCTTCTATAACCTAAACTATTTTATACACTTTTTATCAATCAAAACATTACTCCCCTCTCTTCTCAATCCCCCCATCTATTTTTGCAACAGCGTATCCACCTCCGGTACCACCCCCTGGCTATCCACCATCAAATCATTATACTCAATCCTACTCGTCTCCGACAAATCCCTACTCACATCGCCCTCTTTCATCCCCTTCACAAATTCCCCTTTCTGTATAATACATATTGCCCCATACACATTATTCATACTCAACTGTACCCACACTTCTGCACCTCTATTCCTCAACACATACGTATTCAACTCAATCCCTCCAAATCCCACAGTAAAGCCTCTTTCCTTATCATAAATCTCCGCATCACCCACTCTCTCCATCTCTGCCTTCGTCGGTATATCCGTACTCACCTTCACGCCTCCCACACTCGCTATCATCTTATCATAACTCTTCTCCACCTTCGAAATACTAAACATGGCCGGTCTACTTTCCTCCCTCACCAACTCCGCCTTAAACGTCTTCCCTTCCACCGGCATCAACTTCCCATCAGCGAGAAAATATTCCTCACCACTATACTTCCACTTCACATTCCTATACTGATACCCTTTCGGCGCTGGGAAAAAAGGGAAATCTCCCAAATCTAAATTCGTCTTTGGTACCTTGCTCATATTAAATGCAGCACGTGCAACAGCAGGATAAGTCTCTGCAGTATCTGCAGCTACCATGGTATCTGTAATTGTGCTATCATTATGGACAATAGGTTGTTTATGCGGTTGGCAGGCTGGAAGTATATACAATATAGGGATTAGAGCATAGATATACCGTTTCATAGAATGCATATATTTGGCTGACATTAAACAACAATCATGCTAATAAAAGTTGGCTAGCTAGGAAGACAAATATAATACCCTCATATTCAATATACAAGAGGCCAGCCAAAAAGATTCGGCTGACCTCCTGATTTTTCGGGATTTTCCATAATCCGGAACGATATTCCATCACCTCTCCACACTCGCGGGACACTAGAAATAAAGTCATTTACGGCATTCATTCCCCATCACACCACCACACTAGCCGGCGCCAGCTCATACCCTTCAAACGTAATCGACACAGCAGCCCTTCCCGCACACAACGATCTCAACGTATCCACATACCCAAACAACTCTGCCAACGGTACATCTGCAGTAATCACCTGCGCATTCCCTCTCATTTCCATATTCCTTATCATACCGCGCCTTCTATTCATATCCCCCGTCACCACACCTGTATACTCCTCAGGCGTAGTCACCTCCACACTCATCACTGGCTCCAACAACCTTGGCCTGGCCTGCGCCGCCACACGCTTAAAACCAATAATCGCAGCATGTTCAAAATCCAATGCATGAGAATCATTATCATGAATCACACCATCCAACAACCGCACTCTCATAGACTGCATTGGATACCCAGCTAATACACCCGTCTTCATCGACTCTTCAAAACCTTTCTGCACAGCAGGAATATATTCTCTGGGAATCGCACCACCCTTAATCTCATTCACAAACTCCAATCCAGCCAACCCATCTTCACGAGGTCCTAGTTCAAACTGGATCACCGCAAAACTACCACTACCACCATTCTGCTTCTTATACACTTCCTTGTGGATAACTGAAGATGTAAACACCTCCTTATAAGCAATCTGCGGTTGACCTTTACTCACTTCTAACTGGTAATTCGTCGCTATCTTTTCAAGGACCACTTCCAGGTGCAACTCACCCATACCTTTCAGGATCGTCTGTCCGGAAGCCGCATCCACACTCACCTGCAATGTAGGATCTTCATCCACCAATCTTGCCAGCACTTCACCCAACCTGTTCGCATCTTTCGCCTGTTTCGCTTCCACCGCATAACCAATCATTGGCTCAGGAAAATGAATGCTTTCCAAAGAAACAGGATGTGCAGGATCAGACAGCGTATCACCCGTACGCACTTCTTTCAGACCTACTACCGCCCCAATATCACCAGCACCAATTTCTTCCACAGCTTCAAACTTGTCTGACATGATACGCAGCAATCTGCTGACACGTACTTTCTTATTTGTACGACTATTCCACACCATGTCACCAGTACGCAACGCACCAGTATACACTCTCACCAAAGTCAACTTACCGGCATACTCATCTGCCATGATCTTGAATGCTAACGCCGCCAAAGGGCTTTCGATGTCCGCAGGAGAAGGCAAATAACGCACCACCGCATCCAGCAAAGGCTGTACACCTCTATTCCGATACGCCGCCGCTGCCAGCACAGGTATCAACACACGACTCAGTGTCGCCTTTCTGATAGCAGTATACAAATCCTCATTCGTTATACTAGCCGGATCATCTGTATACTTTTCAAAGATGTACTCATCAACCAATGACAACTCTTCCAGCAATGTTTGCCTTGCTTGCAAGGCAGCCTGTTGCAAAGTAGCAGGTATCTCAGTAACCACAAATTGTTTACCATCATCACCATTCCATACATATGCCTGCATAGTGACCAGATCAATCACACCAGAAAAATTATCCTCTGCACCAATTGGTATCTGCACCGGCACAGCATTCGCCTGCAACATATTTCTAATCTCCCGGACTACATGCTGGTAGTCCGCACCCTGTCTATCCATCTTATTGATGAGCACTATTCTCGGCACTCCATACTTATCCGCTTGTCTCCACACCGTTTCAGATTGTGGTTGTACACCGGACTTCGCACAGAACACCACGACACCACCATCCAACACACGCAGCGAACGTTCTACTTCCGCCGTAAAGTCAATGTGACCGGGGGTATCAATCAGATTAATCTGATGATCTTTCCAATAAGTAGTAATGGCAGCAGAAGATATCGTGATACCACGCTTTTCTTCCTGCGGATCACTATCCATGACAGTATTCCCTTCATCGACACTACCTAATTTATGCGTCAAACCCGTGTAGTACAACATACGTTCATTGACGGTAGTTTTACCAGCATCGACATGGGCCATGATTCCTATATTCCTATATTGAGATAAACGTTTCATAAAATAAATGATAAAAAAAAGCGCCTCCCGTTTGGTAACGAGAGGCGCTTGCTATGTGCAAATGCATTCCCTGTTACCGGACTAGTCTGGTAATTACGATAATCAATAATTTAATTGTCAGGAGCATCATGCTATTAAATAATATAATTGCTAAAAGATTAATTTGACTCACGGGGGAGACAAGGCTTACTTGAAAAACAATAAAAGCGATTGTGGGAGTGTGTAGTAGATAATACAACATATCCGGGTGCAAGGCTGCCTCCCCGTCTTAAATAAAGACGATACAAGTACTGGCAATTACTGCCCTTATTACTGTACGATATGAGTTATGAGTAAACATGGTGCAAATATATAAAGAATATCTATGAAAACAAAATCCACATAGGGGGCATTGATTATCAATACCCTTAATTTTGTCGTAATTTACTGTTATGACTAAGGATCGGAAATCACCACATATACTAAATACCTCTACGAATTTGTTAGGCTTTTGCCTGATCGTATTGACATCTATCAAGGTAGCGCGGTTCAACCACGTCACGGTGATTGATGATGTAACAGGTGTAGCAGCTATATTGCTGATGGCCAGCTGCCTGTTTTCCTTCCTATCCCTGCGTTCTTCCAGGCCACAGTGGAGTGAAAAACTGGAAACGGCAGCTGATTATATCTTTCTGGCCGCTCTGGTGTGCATCAGTATCACCATTGTTTTTGTATCCTTTAATTTATTGACGTAAACTAGGCTTCTTTATTGGGATACATCATTATAAAATTTGCAGCCTTAATTTGTTGACGTAAACTAGTCTTCTTTATTGGGATACACCATTATAAAATTTGCAGCCTTAATTTTTTGACGTACACTAACCTTCTTTATTGGGATACACCATTATAAAATTTGCAACCTTAATTTGTTGACGTACACTAACCTTCTTTATTGGGATACACCATTATAAAATTTGCATCCTTAATTTGTTGACGTACACTAACCTTCTTTATTGGGATACACCATTATAAAATTTGCATCCTTAATTTTTTGACGTAAACTAGTTTTCTTTATTGGGATACACCATCATAAATTTGCAGCCTTAATTGATTGAAGTAAACTAGTCTTCTTTATTGGGATACACCATTATAAAATTTGCAGCCTTAATTTTGTTGACGTAAACCAACCTTCTTTATTGGGATACACCATTATAAAATTTGCAGCCTTAATTTTGTTGACGTAAACCAACCTTCTTTATTGGGATACACCATTATAAAATTTGCAGCCTTAATTTTGTTGACGTAAACCAACCTTCTTTATTGGGATACACCATTATAAAATTTGCAGCCTTAATTTGTTGACGTAAACTAGTTTTCTTTATTAGTACCCACCTACATAAATTGGCCATCCAGTAATTTATTGCCCTAAACTACTCTTCCTTATTGGCATCCATGATTTCATCATTTTCCACCTTCAACATAAAATAAGGGAATGCGGATTTCTTCTTTTGCAACAACACGACAAATGGTTTATCAAAAATAAGATTGGGTGGACGCTTCACCTCTCCTGAATCCAATGCAGCCGCAGCTACGGTCAATTCTGCTGAATCAACTACTTTCGCGCCATCCTGATCCAATGTAAAAGAGGTCTTCTGACGGGCAGTTTTTATTTTATAGGGCTGTCCTTTTGCCTTAAAATCGATTCCTTCCAGTTCCTTAAAGTGCTCTTCCTCCATAAATTTCAATACCGGTATCTGCAATGAAGCATACTCCGTAATCTTTGTACCCTTCCTGATAGCCCCCTGAACCTGCTGCAGGATGACATGTAGGTTAGCACCCTTATTAAATCCCTTTGCCAATATCATATCGGAAGACTTATCCTTTGAATCTAAATTCATCACAAAATGATCTTCATCTCTATAATAAATAAGGTGCGCTTCTCCAATAATTTCCGGATCATAATCTATCATACCAAAGGCTTTCACTGGCTTACCATTAAAATTAAATGGCTGATGCAGTGGTTGCATTGGCACTTCAAACCCTAAATCTTTTTGAAAATTAACCAGTAAAGTAATTTGCTCCCCATCTATCCTCACATCCTTTTTATACTCCTTAGGCCCTAACAAATCCCCTGATAACGGACTATCATTCATCCACTTCACCGCCTTCGCCTTATTATTAATTGGCGCACCTACCTGTTTCCTCATTTCATTCCATGCCAATGTAAAACTTGCCGAAAACGCAATATTCTTACTCACATCCACCGGCGTCAGCATATTGGGAACAATCTGTGATCTCGAATAATATCTTGTTTTTTTACAGGCGATCATCAGCACCATGGCCGCCAGCAAATAGGGATATAAAGTTTTCATAACTCTAAGTTATAACAAAAATCGGCTACCTTTACCCTGATGGTCAACAGGGTCATATTTTTCATAGCCAGTCAAACACATATTCTCGATCTCGCCGGACCAGTACAGGTGTTCTACGAGGCAACAGAATATGGGCATCCCTATGAAATTATTTATCTCTCCGATCAACCGGAAAAAGCCTGCTCTTCCGGTTTGATGATTGGCCAGCTCCAGCACATTCATGATATTACGATCCGGCAGGATGACATCATTTTTATTCCCGGGTTTCAGTTGCAGGCAGACAATCATGGCCTCCGGGATTGGTTGATCCACATCGCTCATACTGGCGCCACCCTTTGCTCTGTATGTACAGGTTCTTTTGCCCTGGCCGCCGCCGGTATTCTCAATGGACATGGTTGTACAACCCACTGGAAATATACCCAACGCCTCCAGGAGGAATATCCGGATACAAAGGTTTTCACGAACCGCCTCTTTGTAAAAAGTGGCAATATCTACACCAGCGCCGGCATCACCACAGGTATCGACCTGGCACTTTTTATTATTGAAGAACGCCATGGTCCTGCTTTTGCCTGGCAACTGGCTGCTGAGCTGGTAGTGTATATTCGCCGTGATGGCGATGATTCCCAGCAAAGCGTCTATCTGCAATATCGCCGGCATATTAATAATCATATTCATCAGGTACAGGATTTTATCATTCATCATCTTGACCAGAAGCTATCTCTTGATATTTTGGCAGCGCAGGTGCATACTGGATCACGGAATCTGACCAGGATGTTTAAGGCTGCAACCGGGATTACTATTGGGCAGTATATTGATAAACTGAGGGTGGAAAAGGCGGTTAATTTATTAAAGGAGAAAAACAAGGTTACGATTGTGGCGCAGCAATGTGGGTTTAAAAGTGTGGTGCAGTTGAGGACGATGGTGAAAAAACATACGGGAGCGTTGCCGTCTAAGGTGTAATCAGGTGGGTGGTGATGTCAAAGATGTCCCGATTCTTTCCTTCCTTGTCCTTCTTCCTCCTTTATTCACCTCCTACCTTTGCCCCATAAACTTACCGCCATTATGAAACGGATCATTTCAATCGTGCTTTTTACCATGCTGACCGCCTTTGCCAGTGCACAAACCTATATTTGCCCACCCTGCAATGGCCCCAGCTGCGACACCCTCACCTTCACCAATCCCGGCAACTGTCCCCACTGTGGCATGAAGTTGATTAAAAAAGGAGATGAAATCAAGAGACTAAACGTCTGCTTCTACCTCTATGACGGCGTTGAAGTCCTGGACTTTGCAGGCCCACTGGAAGTATTTTCCTATGCAGGCTGCAATATCTATATCGTATCCAAGACTACAGACCCGCTTCATGCCCAGGGTGTACTCAGGGTATTACCTACCTACAGTATTGAAAATGCCCCTCCTGCTGATATCTTTGTCACCTTTGGAGGCAATGATGATGTAGCGGCTAATGACCCGGAAGTGATTAAATGGATTCAATCCCGGATTCCTAATACCAAATACTTTATGTCCGTATGTACCGGTGCCTTTATCCTTGGCAAAGCCGGTATCCTGGATCATAAAACAGTGACCACTTTCCACAACAGCATTGAAAACCTGCGAAAAGCATTGCCTAACAGCACCGTATTGGCTGATAAACGTTTTGTAGAGGATGGAAATGTATTAACAACCGCAGGAATTTCTGCTGGTATAGATGGGGCGCTGCACCTGGTAGAGAAATTACGCGGACATGATGCGGCGGTACAGATTGCGAAACATATGGAATATGATAAATGGGTGCCAGGCGAAGGACTGGTTGTAAAGCAATAACAATTAAAACCTGGCTGTAAAGCAATAAAATTAGAATCTGGTTTCCTAAAACAACAAAAATCAAGATTATATCAAGGTCTTCCTTGCGCCATCAAGAACCTGAATGAAACAGGCTGTATCAAACTTATGATACAGCCTGTTTCATTCAGTGCGATGGAAACATCATTCAGATACCTGAAGGAATCAACTATTCATTTAAGCGATACCCAGGAGGTTCATTTATTTTTAATACAACCTTTTACTTTATACAAAGACTGCATTCGGTATACTGTATATTACAAACGTCACCATTACCCTACAACGGCCTACCTATACTGCATTCGCAGCTATTATCCTACTGCCTGCTTTATTCTACAATAGCCGCCATTATCCTACTGCCTGCTTTATTCTGCATTCGCAGCTATTATCCTACTGCCTGCTTTATTCTACATTCGCAGCTATTATCCTACCGCCTGCTTTATTCTGCATTCGCAGCTATTATCTTACCGCCTGCTTTATTCTGCATTCGCAGCCATTATCCTACTGCCTGCTTTATTCTACATTCGCAGCCATTATCCTACCGCCTGCTTTATTCTACATTCGCAGCTATTATCTTACCGCCTGCTTTATTCTGCATTCGCAGCCATTATCCTACTGCCTGCTTTATTCTACAATAGCCGCTAGTATCCGACTGCCTGCTTTATTCTACAATAGCCGCCATTATCCGACTACATGCTTTATTCTACAATCGTCTCTTGATTCTGCTACTGCTGCCATTACACTGCAATCGCCTCCTTATTATATTTATTCCGATACTCCACCGGCGATAACCCCGTCTTCCTCTTAAATACAGTTCTAAACGCCTTATTATCCGCATACCCCACCTCACACATCACCTCATTGATATTTTTACGGCTGGTTTCAAACCCTTTCTTAGCAGCTTCTATCTTCACCCGTTGAATATATTCTGAAACCGTATTGCTGGTCGCCTTCTTAAATCTCCTTTCAAAACTCCTTCTCCCCATCGTACAAAGCGACGCCAATTGGTCAACCGTAATCCGCTCCTGGAAATTTTGCTCAATAAAATCCTGTGCCCGCTTAATATCATCATCCTTATGATCCCGCTGTCCGCGGAACATGATAAATGGTGACTGACTAAACCTATCAATTTCAATAGCAAAAAATTTTGCACAGAAGATTGCCATTTCCCTATCAGTATATTTTTCTACCAGGTACAGGAGTAAATTCCAGAAAGAATTTGCCCCTCCACTGGAATAAATCCCGTTCTCATCGGTAATAATCCTGTCAGATACCATTTCCACATCAGGAAACATTTTTCTGAACAGGTGCTCAGACTGCCAGTGAGTACTGCATTTCTTACCATCCAGCAAACCAGTGGCTGCCAACAAAAATGCGCCTACACATAGACTGGCAACTTCCGCTCCACGTTCATACTGTGCCCTGATCCAGGGGAAGAAATCGCTGTTGGCGGCAATGACCTTGTCCATTTCCCCATTTACCGCAGGGATAATGATCAGGTCAGTAGTGAAGTTATCCTGTATACTCAGATCCGGGGTTACTTTACAAAATCCATCGTATACCATAGCATCGTGGGTCAAGCCTACCAGTTGGATAGTGAATAATGGATCTTCTCCCCGGTCGGTCAGGAAGCGATTCACATTAAAGAACATTTTGTGTGTGCCTTCAATACAGCCCAGGGACGCGGCACCTCTGGGGATTAATATAGATATGTGTTTCATGGTTGTAGGTCATCTTGTGCGAACCCTAAGTTACTGAAAAATGTAACTTAATGACCGATGCCAATCAACCAGGTTGAATGCATTAGTAAAATGCCATTCAATGACCAGGATAAATCCTCTTTTACCCATCTTTGCAAGTTAATTGCATTGGCAAAATGCCGCCCAATGACCCCGACAAATCCTCTTTCACCCATCTTTGCAAGTTAATTGCATTGGCAAAATGCCACCCAATAACCAGAACAAATCCTCTTTTACCCATCTTTGCAAGTTAATTGCATTAGTAAAATGCCACCCAATGACCAGGACGAATCCTCTTTCACCCACCTTTGCAAATTAATTGCATTGGCAAAATGCCACCCAATGACCCCAACAAATCCTCTTTTACCCATCTTTGCAAATTAATCGCATTGGCAAATGCCACCCAATAACCCGGACAAATCCTCTTTTACCCACCTTTGCAAAATGACACTCAATAATTCTCTTTTCAACATGCCCATCAATGCCCCATACTAATCACCCTCGTTGCCTTCCATTGCCCATCCTTCAATCGCCATACCTGCACAAATTTCATCAACCCTACCTCTTCCTTTCCATTCTCCTTATGAATAAACCGATGCTCCCCCACCTCAATCGCCCCAAACCCCGGCATAGGATACACCTCCAATGAACCCTCTACCAACTCCCTCCTCAACCCACTCGCAGCATTCCGCTCAAACATCGACTTAAAATTCTTCATAGTAGTCCCATAATCACTCACCCCACCACCATCATTATAAAACTCCACATCTTCCGCAAATACCTTTTCAAGTACCGGCATATCATGCGTATTAAATGCATTGAACATCACACTGTCCATATGTGCAATCGTATCATACAATGCCTTGTCTTTAGGAACGTATCTGGACTTTTGGGCGAAGGTTAACTGGCAAAGAACCATGCACAGCAACAATAGAATCTTATTTTTCATATCCTCAATTTAAAAAAAAGCCGGCATCTATACAAGAGGCCGGCTTTTTTCACACATTTATTCTTATAGCTTTACAAACTTGCTCGTCTTAGCACCCATCCGAATTAAATACACCCCAGGTGTCAACCCGGTAACAGATACAGTATTCACACCCGTAGTCACTTTACCCGCCTGTATCACATTCCCCTTCAAATCGGTAATAGTATAATACCCACTGGCAGTCGCACTCACATACACCTGATCCTGCGCAGGATTAGGATATACAAGTGATGTTGTAGTCGCCTTAGCAGCACTTACAACACTTGCCGTAGTCGTCGCATCGCTCGCCGTACCACAAACTTCAAATTCATAAATAGAATAACCATAAGGCGTATTCCTTTGCACACCATACATCCTGAGATACCGATAATCTTTACCGATATTATCAATCAAATCTGTACGATTGCCTGTAGTAGTATTTATATAATGCCCGATCGTATCCCAGGTAAGCGTATCCGTTTTAGCACCTAAGATATAGTACTCTTTCGCATTCGCGACCTCCCACGTAAGCATGATTTTATTAACATGCGACACCACACCCATATCTACCGTGATCCACTGCGGATCGGTAAACTGACTCTCCCAACGACTTCCCTGGTTCCCATCAATCGCCGCAGCTGCTGTACCAGAAGAAGCTGTAGCTGATGCAGGCACCAGGTTGTAACAACCCGTAGGCGTTGACCCTGAATCAGGTAATATCGGATACGTCAACAATGTCCTTGCAGGCACTGAAAAGGAAGCCACCTCACCGCCACTGGCATCATACACCTTACAGGTACTGGCACTTGCAGAAGGGTTATAAGCCACCGCATGACTGAAAGTACCATTCTTTTCAAACACACTGCTACTTGGGAAATTCGTATGATATTTAAAAGAGAAATCACCCAGATTTTGATGTGCATGTGTATAATAATAAGTCATACCAGACACCTCGTAATCCATAATGTAGTCGGTATCTGTTACTGGCAACAATAAATTCTTCGCCATAAACGCCGCTGCATATGTAGGATCGAATATTTGTTTCCAGCCTAAAGCCACATGCGCCCAGTCATCCCCAAAATCAGTTTCATCTTTGTGCCCATCTACTGCAAGTGTTTCACTCATCATATTCGCATATTCCTGTTGTGCCCATACAGTATCCCTGGCGGCAAATTTAAACCCTGGATTGACAGGCAGGTATTGAATAGCATGAATATGCATAGGACTGGCACTGAAATAAGTCCCATAAGCAAACCCCTGGTTAGAAAGGATGCCTACTACAGAATGATTATACGTGGAAGGCAGGTTACGTTTCTTCCAGTCAAACCAGTACTCAAGTGCAGCATACGTTTCACTACTATACCCAAAGGCAGCAGCTGCCCGCATAGCAGGGTCATTCAGTTCATCAGCAAGCAGGAACAGACCAATCCATGATTGAATCGCCTCTGAAGAAGATTCCTGGTTATTGCCTGAAGAAGAGCTGGTACCACCGGCATAACTATGGCCGATCCATGGATCGAAGGTACGCAGGAATGGCAGTGTGGTATCAGTTCTATCCCAGTTCGCATATTGCTTAGCAATCAGTTTGATCATGTCTCCGTATTCACTCAGGAAGTCAGGATCGACCATACCATATAATGCCGCTGCTAATGTAAAATACCCATAATGAAAATGGTTATCAGTAAAGTAAGCAGAAGTATATGATTCATTGAAACCTACCAGGGCACCCCATCGATCATATTTAGCAAAGAACTTTTCTGTCTCACCAGGTGTATAGATGAGCCAGTTCACGAGTGCTTCTTTTGTTTTTGCTTTTAAGGATGCATAGGCCTGATGGTTCAGTTCCTTTGCCATCACCGTATACTTTGCAAAGTTGAGGATGTCTTTACCTCCCCAGTAGGTATCCCCGCCGTAGTCCTTCTTTTTAGAGAACTGCGTCAACAGGTTATACATGTCACTGGCATTGTAAGGTGCAGCATCGCCGTCACGCTTATAGGGTGCATTGAAGTTAGGCAGTATACCTCCGAAGTCATAAGTGAAAGACCAGCTATTGCCGATAGAAGTTTTCATCGTACCGCGTGGACTTATATAACTATAGGCACTGAAAGTAACATTGTGTGTGGCATCGTCATAGAGGTGGGGCAGGAAACCTTGAATAGTAGGACCGGCGGCGGCACCTTTCAGGTTGGTAGTGGTAAGGTTCCAGTTCACAACGACCTTGCCTGCGCTGGTATTATAATCATAAGATACGGTTGAATTGATTGGCTTGTTAAAAGCATATTGTTCATACGTATTTAAATCGGTAGCTGCCTGTAAAGCAGAGACTACAAAATATGCATGCCCGTTATTCGTATTCAGAACCAGTTTTTCAGCCTGGTTACCGTCAGAAGCCCATCGGGTACCCAAGTTACCATCGTTTACATTCCCAGCTACAAAATTTGCTTCTGTTGAAGAGACAGTAACTTTCTTGTTCTGAGAGAGTAATGTGGCATTGTTGAATACCTGCATTTCCCAAAGAGAGTAGGCATAAATAGTACCTCTTTCTCTGAGAACGATTTGCACATAGCGGGCAGTGGTATCTTTAAAAGACAAAGTGTCGGTACCACCATCACCACTGATCACAGCAGCTACGGTAGCCCAGGTAGTGGTATCATTAGATACCTGGATACTGTAGCCAGACGCGTAAGCGGTTTCCCAGCTTAACCTGACAGCGTTGATGTTTTGAGAGGTACCTAAGTCAATTCTTACGAATTGTTGTCCCTGAATGGCGGCGGTAGTATTGCCATCGAGGTGGATACCTAAATAACGACCATCTGTTTTGATGACAAAAGATTTATTAGTGGGGAGCTCCAGGGCATCGCCGGTGCTGGTGAGGTAGGAGCCGCCTTTTTCGAGCGCGATTTCCGGATTGATACCTTGAGTTTCAAACCAGAAAAACGGGATGCCGTGATACATGGTGACATCCATGTTTTTGTTGTGTGTACTATCTGGCAGAGACATCACGACACCCCAATCGGACCAGTCTTTGGCAATGGCTTTTTCGGGTGCATAACCATCTGCTTTGATGCTCATGTATCCACCATATTCGAGGTTAGAACCATCGGCGACAAAGCTGTTGGCGAAATAAAGTTTGGTACCAAAGTTTTCCGGATCGGCGGAGAGTGGGTACGCCCAGAGCATACCGGCATACTGAGATACGATCAGGTCAGTCCACCAATCGTTGGTAGGAATGCCCTGATGTTTTCTATTTTCGGCTACGTAAATGGGCGCAGTGTACACGAATGCCTGTAAGGAGGCGTCGAGTTCAGTGGCCGGAGGAAAAGAGGCGTAGCTACCTGCACCGACAGATACAGGTGATTGGGCATGTAGTTGCCATGTGCTGATAGATAGCACGACTGCTAACAGGTAAAGGTTTTTCATGGTCATTCTGAGTTTTTATGGATATGTCTAATTAATGGAATGCGATCATGGTTTTCGAGGGAATAAAATTACTAAATATATGGAGGGGAAATATGATTAAAATCAGTACCGGGGAAGGTGTGGCTAGTCCCGGTACGATTCACTATTGAACTGATGTGGGTTTATGCGACAAGCTCTCTTTTTACACCTTCTATTTCCATAATTAATTCCGACCCATAGGCCGTAGCAGGTGTTTGATATCCTGATTTAAATTCCTTATTCAATACTTTCTTTGTAATCAACAATGCTGCCAATGCAGTCAATGTATAAGCTTCAGGCACTACCATATTTGCAGTAAGTACGTCTCCTTTCGCATTACTCACCTGTGCCCAGATAAGTGTATTTGTTTTATCCCGCATTACCTGATCCGGCCCCGGTGATTGACTTTTCACAATTGCATTGGCAATGCCACGTACAAGTTGTGTCCTCAGCAACCAATTATAAGCACCTTGTCCTTTCAGGAAAAACCAGGCTGCTTTGTTGATATTAATATACGTCTCAATGTTCGGGATACCAGTGGAAACATAAGCCGTACTCAAATCGCCCCATGGCAAACTCATGGTAAACAGCTTCTTTTGCACCCCGGGGAATTGCACATACATCCCCTTTTTTCCAACAGGTTCTTCCACCAATTTCCCATCTACTCTTGACAAACCGGGTAGTCCCAATTTAAGCACGGTATTAATAGCCGTTCCTCTTGATAAAGCACTATTCAATATAGCAAATGCGATCTTCAATGAAGTCGCATCCGGCATTTGTTGCTTCAACCATAGTGCAAGGCAGTCAGTCGGTACTACATCGTAACCTGCACCTGGCAGGAGCATCACACCACTATCGCGGGCCGCCTTATCGTAAGTGCGGATCATGTCATAAATAATCGCATCACCATTCAAATCCAGGTAATGCCGACCTTCGGTAATACATGCTTCGACCAGTTGCTTTGCTGTAAAGTCATACGGTCCGGCAGCATTTACAACAACAGCGACCTCCTGCAAAGCCTGTTGCATAGCAGGTTTATCATCCAATGCAAATACCCTGACAGGCAAGTTCAACGCTGCCCCTAATTTCTCCAAAGCCTGTTTATTTCTACCAGCCAATATAGGTTGCAAGCCAAATGCTGCCGCGTAGCGTGCTATTAATTCTCCGGTATAGCCATTTGCTCCATAGAGCAGGAATGTTTGATCCAACATGGGAGAAATGTACAAATATTCTTTGTTATACTCTCATATAATCGCCCTGCCAATCCACAACTGCACGCTTAATCTGGTCAGGGGGGAGGTTTTCGGCAACGGCTCTTTTCACCAGGTCAGGCAATTCTCCATCAGATGCGAACCTGAGGGCCAGGATCTGACCCAGGGAAAGATTCTTTTCTAATAGCTCAAACCGCTGGCCGGTGAGGGTGAAATATCTGAATCTTACTTCTAATCTGACAATCCTATCCTGGGTTGTAAGGGCGTAATGCTGTCTGAGCATGAAGCCGAGCCAACCGATGAGGAGTAATAGGAGGGTAATGAATATCCATTCCCATGATGCATCCGGATGTTTAATGGCGAAGAAGATACTGCATATAATACCTACTAAAAGGACAGGGTAGAATACGAAGTGATGAGGTGGGTAGTACCGGATGTGGTTTTGATAGTTTTGTTTTTTCATGTGGTAAAAATAGAAAAGTCCTCTATTGAAGAGGACAATCTAATAAAATAAAATTATAATTCTTACTGCTGAATAGCCATGAATTTCCTTAAAGCTCCGTTATTGGACAGGACATCATTCAACTTACGCACTCACCCTCGATGGCGCCACACCATATGCTTTCTTAAACACAAACGAAAAATGTGACAGATCCTTAAACCCAACTTCCAAATACACATCAGTAGATTTCCAACCTTTCTCCTTTATCAAAAAATATGCATCCTCCAATCGCTTCTGTTGCAACCACTTCCCGGGGGTGGTATGAAACACCTTCTCAAAATCCCGCTTAAACGTTGCTAAACTCCGCCCTGTCAAATACGCAAACCTGCTGATATCCACATTAAATTTATAATGCTCATTCATATACGCTTCCAGGTCTATTTTTCCCGGCGCACTAAAATCAAACAACAAATTCTTCAATTCAGGCTTCAATTGCAATAATAGCATTGCCGCCTCCTTCACCTTCATCATTGTCAACATGGGGTTATGTACACCCTGGCCATCTATATAAGGCTGCAATGAATCCCTATAATGTGTCAATAACTGGTGCTCCGGCAAATGGAAATTCTTCTCCCCACGAAAAATGCCATCTGCCTTCAGGCCGGTCTCCTGACTTAAACTATGTAACAACTCCTGATCTATCCTTATCCCCACTGTCTTAAAATCACCTCCTCCAACTGGCGGAATCTTTACAAACTTCGCCAATTGATTCCTCGCAAAGAACCTGAAATCACCTTCTTTAAACACATAATGCACGCCATCTAAATACACCTCCTGCGTACCTGCGACTACATAACCTAACGAATGTTCTCCAATGAAATTCTCCCCCTCCCTACTCACGTGATGGTAACATGACACCAGTATTCTATCCTTTTCTAACATAAGTTACAATTAAATTTCGGCAGGAATTTCACTTCCTGCCGGTCATTCTTGTTCATTATTTCAAGCGTTATTCTGATCTGTTCATTCTCTGAACATAGCGATCAGCCGTACTTATTGCTTCAATATCTCTCAATCCCGAATAATCGTCTTCGGCTCCACATACTCCTCCAATCCAAAGGTACCATATTCTCTCCCTATCCCTGACTGTTTAAACCCTCCAAACGGCGCCAAAGGATCATGCTGCAAGCTATTCACCATCACTCTGCCTGCCACTATCTGCTCCGCCACCTTCCTCGCTCTCTCTTCATTCGTACTACTCACATACGCTGCCAATCCATATGTCGTATCATTCGCCATCGCTATCGCCTCTTCCTCTGTTTTATATGTCAACACAGAAATCACCGGTCCAAATATTTCCTCCCTCGCTATCCGCATACCAGGCGTTACATTTGTAAACACTGTTGGCTTTACAAAGTTACCACCTTCCAATCCTTCCGGATGCCCTGTTCCACCAACTAATACCTCAGCACCCTGCTCCATACCCAATTGAATATAGGACTGTACCCGCTCATATTGCTTTACACTTACCATAGGCCCGATGGCAGTACCTGCATCTGTAGGATCACCCACCTTCACATTCGCCACCTCCTCTTTCAACAATGCCTTCACTTCATCCAAACGCGCCTCCGGCACCAACAATCTCGTACCCGCTATACATGCCTGTCCACTATTCATAAAACCGGCTGCCACCGCCATCGGAATTGCCTTTGAAAAATCAGCATCATCAAGTATGATATTGGGAGATTTTCCTCCTAACTCCAACGTCACTCTCTTCATCGTATCTACTGCTCCTCTGGCGATCGTTTTTCCCACAGCTGTTGAACCAGTAAAAGAAATCTTCGCCACATCCGTATGACGTGTCAACTCAGCACCTACTACATTCCCCAGGCCATTCACCACATTGTAAATCCCTGCCGGCAAACCGGCTTCATGAAATGCTTCCAGCACTACCTGTGTCTGCAATGCACTCATTTCACTTGGTTTAATTACCACTGTACAACCAGCAGAAATCGCAGTAGCCAGCTTTCCACAAATGAAGTTTGCATTTGCATTCCATGGTGTAATAATGCCTACCACTCCCAACGGCTCCATTCTCACCACTGATCGACCCACCTTTCTCTCAAATTCAAAATCAAATAATACCTCCTGTGCATGCAGAAAAGCGGCCAGCGCCATCTCTGTACTTGCCTTTGCACGTGACACCGGCGCACCATATTCCTGGATAGTAGCAGCAGTCAGATCATCAATACGCAAAGCAAGTGCATCGTGTAATTTTTGCAGGTATTTAATACGAATCTCCCTCGAAGAAATAGAAAACGTCTTAAATGCTTCCTTTGCACTTGCTATCGCCAACTGTGTATCTGTTTCATCACCAAGTCTTACCTGACCAATGACCGAATTTGTAGCTGGATTAATCAGCTCAAACATTTCCTGTCCATGCGGGGTTACAAATGCCCCATTGATATAAATTTTATCTATCGTTTTCATAATTGATATTTTGATAGATCAAAGGTAGGGAGAGAAGGGGTCACGCTGTTTTGTTCTAAAGCTCAAATTACTTTGTTATAAGGGTCAGGTTACATGGTACAATAAATTAAAGTTGCACTGCCAAAAAGGATAGGATAGGATTAACTTGCTTTAATGGATCAGCTTACATTTCTGCAAAGGATCTGCTTACCATTCTGCAAAAAATCAACTTACCTTCCTGCAAAGGATCGATTACCTTCCTGCAAAGGATCAGCTTACCTTCTGCAAAAAATCAACTTACCTTCCTGCAAAGGATCTGCTTACTTGCTGCAAAGAATCGATTACCTTCCTGCAAAGGATCAGCTTACCTTCTGCAAAAAATCAACTTACCTCCCTGCAAAGAATCTGCTTACCTTCCTGCAAAGAATCTGCTTACTTGCTGCAAAGAATCTGCTTACCTTCCTGCAAAGGATCTGCTTACCTTCCTGCAAAGAATCTGCTTACCTTCCTGCAAAGAATCTGCTTACTTGCTGCAAAGAATCTGCTTACCTTCCTGCAAAGAATCGATTACCATAGCTTTAATGGAATGATTACCCTGCTGCAAACAATCTGCTTACCCTACATTATCCTTTAATATCCGGTTCAAACTCCTTACACTAATCCCCATATACCCCGCCAGATCCTGCTTTGTAAAAGCAATCTGCTGCGCAGCCAGCATTTTCTGCAATTGAGGCAATAATTCTGCCATCGTATATAGTTGTTGCCTCGCCATCTTCACAGAAGAATTCGCTACCCTCGTAGCCAGCAACCGCATCACCAGGTTATTAAAAGCAGGAATAGTTTGTAAAAAATAATGAAACTGCCCGACTCCCATCGCATACAGACTCACAGGCGTCACGGCATCTACGCTACAAACGGTTTTTGTACCACGAATCGCCTCCACCTCGCCCAGCATTTCACCTTCACCCAGGAATTCAAGTATATACTCCTTGCCATTCTCTTCCGTAATCACGGGCTTCACCACGCCAGATCGGATGATATATACCTGCAGTATCTCCTGCTCCTGGAATATAAATCGTTGGCCGGCATCAAACTGTCTCATGGTAATTGCACCACCCGCTGCCGGCAGAATGTCATTGATTAATTGTAATAATGCGAGGTTTGTTTGGATCATATTGTAAATTGGGACAAATGTCCCGCGATTAATTTTTACCCAAAGTAAATTTACATCCTCAATTGATTATATGAAAATACTCATCACTGGCAGCACCGGACATCTAGGCGAAGCATTGGTCAGAACCCTCTCTCCGCAAGGGCATGAGATCGTGGCCATCGATATACAGCCTTCCTCTTTCACCAACCAGGTTGGCAATATAGCCAATGCTACCTTTGTACAACGCTGTATGGAAGGCGTGGATATCGTACTCCATACTGCCACCCTGCATAAACCACATGTAGACACTCACTCCCGCCAGGAATTTATCGACACCAACATCACTGGTACCTTGCAACTGCTGGAAGCAGCGACTGCCAATAAGGTAAAAGCCTTCATCTTCACCAGTACCACCAGCGTATTCGGCGACGCCCTGATTCCGCCTCCTGGTCAACCTGCGGCATGGATTACAGAAGATGTAATACCTCAACCCAAGAACATCTACGGCGTCACAAAAACTGCTGCCGAAGATCTTTGCCAGCTTTTTCACCGCAATCAAAAATTACCTGTTCTGATCCTGCGTACTTCCCGCTTCTTCCCGGAACAGGATGATAATAAAGGTATGCGCGATGCATTTGCAGATGATAATCTAAAAGCGCTCGAATACCTGTACCGCCGTGTAGATGTGGAAGATGTAGTATCCGCACATATCGCTGCAATGCATAAAGCGCCAGAGATTGGTTTCGGGAAATACATTATCAGTGCAACGACGCCTTTTACAACAGCAGACCTTCCTGTATTAAGAGAGCATGCACCACAAATAATAAAACAAATTTATCCGGAAGCTGCGAACATTTTCGCTCAGCACAACTGGCAATTCCTCCCGAAAATTGACAGGGTATATGTCAATGAAAAAGCACGCAGAGAACTACACTGGCAGCCACAACACGACTTTGGTTCTTTATTACAAAAATTAAAACAAGGGCAATCTATAAAAAGTAAACTGGCAGATATGATTGGTGCTAAGGGCTATCATTCAGCATCATTCTCAGAAGGTCCTTACCCGGTAAATCATTAAACCCGCCAATCACAAACCTCATTAAAGGGGGATGTATCATAAGTAACAGGAAGACCATGAGAATAGCATGAACGAAAATTATCTCCACCAGGTACCCGAATAAAACATTCATGAGAGAGGGAATTCACCAATGGGGAATGAAAACCATTTTCAAAGAAAACCCTCATGAACCGAATTCACAAACGACTATGAAAATGGTGGTACCTTCGACAAAAGTACTACCATGGAACAATCACATATCAGTTTTGAACAGGTTGTGAGTCGTGGCTGTGGCCTCGATGTTCACCAGGAGAATGTAGTAGCTACCATCAGGGGTGATAATTTGCAGGAACAAACCCGCACTTTTAGCACCTTCACAAGTTCACTTAAGGACCTGGTAGCCTGGTTGGAAGAATCGGGCATTACACATGTCGCAATGGAGAGCACGGGTGTTTACTGGAAGCCTGTTTTTAATATACTAGAACCTCACTTTGAACTTATTTTGGTCAATGCCCGGCATATTAAATATGTGCCGGGTCATAAGACTGATCGTAATGACAGTGCCTGGATTGCAAAATTATTGCTAAGCGGGCTACTAAAAGGAAGTTTTATTCCACCCCAATACACTCGTGAATTACGGGAATTGTACCGATACAAACGTAAAGTAATAGGCCAACGCTCCAGTGAATATAACCGATTACAGAACATTTTAGAGACTGCCAATATCAAATTGAGCAGCGTTGTCAGTGATGTGTTCGGCATAAGCGGCTGGTCAATGATCTCTGCTATTATTGATGGAGAACAGGATCCCATGATATTGGCCAATCTGGCCAAAGGTAGGCTCAAAATCAAGAAGCAAGAACTTATTCTTGCTTTAGAAGGTAATCTTAATGAGCATCACCGTTTTATGCTCAACCTGTCTAAAGCTGCTATCTTACAGCTAAATGAACTGCTTTGTCAGGTAGATAACCGTATTGATCAGTACTTAAGAAAATGGGAAGAAGAAGTAAAATTACTTCAGACTATTCCCGGAGTACAAAAACAAACAGCTACAGCCATCTTAGCCGAAATAGGTACAGATATGCATGCCTTCCCAAATCAGCATCATTTAGCCAGTTGGTGTGGCTTATGTCCGGGTAATAATGAAAGTGCCGGAAAAAAGAAAAGTGAACGTATCAATCATGGCAACAGTTCTCTTAAAACAGCACTGGTGGAGGCGGCCTGGGCCGCTGTACATACAAAGGAATCTTATCTGAAAAGAAGATATTACTCTTTAAGTGTGCGAAGAGGTAAAAAACGTGCTCTTATCGCCATTGCACACAAAATCCTCATTGCCACTTATTTTATACTCAAAAATAGAGTGCCATATATGGAACCGGATAATCAGGAGTGGCTTAAAAAAAGAAAGCAGGCGCAGATAAATAATTATCTCAGGCGCCTGCGCGAGCTTGAGGCATTACCCCCATCTCAATAAGATTACTAAGTTACAAAAATCGACCTCTTATTGGTGCTTTTTAAGCCTGTAAAGAAAACTGATTTAAGACTCTAAGTACAAACGATTGTTGCTATAAGCACGAAATGAAAATTTTAAGCATATAGAGTCATATCAAAATTATGACACAGACTAACTATTTTCAATGAAAAAGGGTCGTCCCGAAGTTTTGAAACGACCCCTTTATTCGGGTACCTAATGTAGATAGGTAGGCATTTTAAGCACTTTTGAAGAGGTTTATCCATTTCTGATCTCCTCTCTTCAATTATTATAACACATCTTTACTAATCACCGTCCAATCCTTATTCCCAAACCCTTTCTCTATCCACTCATCCATCACCTTCGCCACCACCGGTATCACATTCAGACTCGTTCCCGCACTCGCTGTCGCATCCATAAACAACCCCACATCTTTCCTCGCCATATTTAACTCCCATGATGGCTCATCATAAGGCGCTGACAACATCCGCTTCAACCTGGATGTTACAGACAATCCCGGATTCCAATCTCCTAATAAAGTCAGAATATCATCCCCATTTACACCCAATGCCTTACCCACTGAAAGCATATCTGTCAAACCTGCTGTCAAACATATTAAAAATGAATTCCCCACCAGTTTCATGGCAGCCGCCTTCCCAACTTCATTTCCAAAATTCACCAGCTTCCCCGTCATCGGTGCTAACACTGGCTCCAACTTACTCAACACAGCAACATCACCAGACACCAGCATATAACCAGTACTTTCCAACGCATTGCCCGGTCCCATAAACACAGGTGCATGTTGATAAGTAAACCCTTTCTCTTTCCATTCTTTTGTACGTGCCTTCGCACCCTCTACGGTAATGGTAGTATGATCTATAATCACAGCTCCCGGTTTTAATCCAGATTGCGCTGCTGCCAATACTTCATTCACCGCTGCATCATCTTTCACAACTATATGCACATAATCTGCACCTTTCACAGCATCAGACACATTCGTAAAAGCCTTTGCTCCAAAAGCCTCCATCGCAGTGGCTCTCGAAGTCGTTCTGTTCCATACCTGTACCTGCTCTCCCTTTTTAATTAAAGCCTTCGTGAAATTTGATCCTAAAAGGCCCATACCTAAGAATGCTCTCATAATTCCGTTATTTTTAATAAAGTTACGAATTTTCATCCTTTCGGTCCGGAACGAGAACGCCCATTGAAGGATAGGCTTTATCAGGAGACCCAGTATAAGCTAATACTAAAAACTTACGCTGTAAACCGTCCCCCCCAAGATACCCCTTCCCGTTAATCCTGATACATCCGCTCAATTATATTCCTATCTTAGCACCCATGTTAAAGTTTAGTCTAAAGTATTTTTTGCTGGCCCTTGCTCTCTTTATTACCGAGGTATTAATAGCCCTATATGTACACGACTCCTTCATTCGCCCCTATGTAGGTGACTATCTCGTTGTTATCTTCATTTACTGCGTAGTAAGAAGCATCTACCAGGCGCCTGTAAAACGTGTTGCCCTGGGAGTATTACTCTTTTCTTACCTGATTGAGATCGGTCAATACTTCAATCTCGTAGGCATGCTGGGACTACAACACAACAAAGCCGCCAGAATCATTATAGGCACCAGCTTTGCATGGAGTGACCTGGTTGCATATACTTTAGGCATTCTGACTGTGATACTCGTAGAGAAAAAACGATAGCATCCCCCAATAAAACATTCATGAAAAAGGGCATTCACCAACGTGGAATGAAAACCATTTTCAGAAAAAAAAGCGCTTTCACCATACGGCAAAAGCGCTTCCGGGTTTTGTCAATTAAGATTACAATCGTATCAGTTTCACACTCTCTTTCCGCGTACCCACTGCGTTAGAAAGCTTCACTATCCATGTACCTACCGGTACCTTACTAATATCTACACTTATCATCTGTGCACCCTTCGCACCTGCTGTATAAATTTTTCTCACCACAGGTCCAGTACCATCCACACTCCACAACTCAAGCACCACCTGCTCTCCAGCCGCCGCACTTACTTTCACCTGCAGCGTACTACCTGTCACAGGATTCGGATACACCGTCACAGGAATAGAATCAGCTGTTTCATAAGTAGTATTCGCTACTCTTGCACTGCTGCTACAAGCACCCAGTGGCTGCCACCAATAATCAGCAGTACCTGGTGTTACATTGTACAAACCATTGGCCAGTGACACATACAGATAACCATTGTACACCACTTTATCACCCGCATTATACACAGCAGGATAAGGCTGGTAAGTAGCCACTCCTGCACAATTACCCGTGCTGGTAGAACCCGAAACTGTAATACTCACCGCACTGCTGGTAGTAGCAGCACCCCCATTATCAGTCGCTTTTGCTGTCAGCGAATAAGTACCCGCTGCTACACTCGTCCAGCTATAGCTATAAGGAGAAGCGGTAGATGTACCTAACAAGGTAGATCCATTGTAGAACTCTACCTTCGCAATGGTACCATCCGCATCGGCAGCACTTGCTGTAATACTCACAGATGCAGGCGCTGTGTAAGAAGCACCTGATGCAGGAGCCGTCAAACTCACTGTAGGTGCTTTGTTTGAACCTGAAGAAGAACCACAATCACTTACATAAGACCACACCTGACCATCACCCGTATGTGTATCAGGTTGTTCATTCTGTGTCCACCATTTAGCAGTATATAATTTACTATTGTATACGACCTGTGCACCACCCAGGTAAACATCTGTCGCCGTCCAGGTAGCTACGCCACTACAATTACCTGTATTACCACCACCCACGGTGATCGTTACTGTAGAACTGGTTGTAGCTGCACCACTGTTATCAGTCGCTTTGGCTGTCAGGGAATAAGTGCCGGCTGCTACATTTGCCCAGCTATAAGTATAAGGAGAAGCGGTTGACGTACCTAATAAGGTTGATCCATTGTAAAACTCCACTTTCGTTACATTACCATCTGCATCAGCAGCAGTGGCAGTAATGCTGACTGTAGCACCAGCTGTAAAAGTAGCGTTGTTAGCAGGAGAGGTAATGCTGACTGTTGGATACTTGTTACCAGTATTGCCACCGCCTTTCACCAACACTTCATCGTGAATAGCAGACAATAATGAATAGGTACCCGTTGCATCCATAGATAATTCCCAAATCATGATTCCACCTCCCTGGTCATAAGCGAGGTCAGTTTTACTCTTGATGGTAGTAATACCATTATAACCCACACCATTATAAGTATCAGCATAAGGGCTGGCTCCTCTTGCGATCAGCGCAGCATAACTTTCCCATGAAGGACGTCCATAAAAAGGAACACCTAATACTGTCTTAGCTGCTGGCAAACCCTTGCCTTTCCAGTAAGAAATAGATTGAGAAGCATAGGTATAGGTAGAGTGATCATAATTATTGTAATCATACGCCATCAGGTTCAGAAAATCTACCTGTGAAAATACGCTACTCAATACACCATCGCCGCCAGTACCTACTACGGCAGCGGTTAATAATTTACCCTGTGCATGCAGTGATGTCGCCAACGCTGTCATGAGAGATACATAGTTGTTCGCAGAAGTACCTGCATCCGGGTATTCCCAGTCTATGTCAGCGCCATCCAGGTTGTACTGGTTAACGAAGTTCATGATGTTCGTCACGAATGCAGAACGGTAAGTACTGTTGCCAGCCAGTGTCTCAAAACCACTGTCATCGCCATTGTTCCAGCCACCTACAGAGATCAGCACCTTCACACCATTGGCATGTGCCAGTGATACAAGGCTCTGTAATTTATACGGATTATCAATGGATTGTAATCCACCCGTGGAGGTAGGTAATAAGAAGGCGTAATTGATGTGCGTCAGTTTGCTGTACTGTACAGTGTTCACATCTCCCTGCCAGGAGGGCATGTAACCGATTACTTTGAACTGTGCATGGGACAAAAAGGAGGTGATAAGTAACAAACAGGATAGTATTCCTGCTCTTATCATTTGTTTTGCTGTCATTTATTTGGTTTTTTAGGAATGGTTATTATGAGTATGCACAGTAGTCGTACGAGAGGGGCAACAGTACTATATTTGAGAAAAAAAAAGCTCCTGTCTTACGACAAGAGCTTTTTCAATATTCAGCTTGCATCCTAATATAAATATCTAAACTTAATCGTTCCTTCTATCTCCTTCAATCCCTTCAGTACCTGCTTATCATACTCCGCCGTCACATCCGTAATCACATACCCGATCTTATCATTCGTCATCAGGAACTGACTGATAATATTAATACCTCTCTCCGCAAATACCTGGTTCACCTTCGCAATCATACCCGGTACATTCCGGTGAATACCAATCAAACGATGTGCATTCTCCACCGCCGGCAATTGCAGATGAGGGAAGTTACTACTCTTGAAAGTATCGCCATTATTAATAAACTTTGCTACGCGTTTTGCTACTGACAATGGTTTCTTCAGGTTATCAAATACCACAATCCCACGGGTCGTACAAGCATCATAATCAATGTGTGCACTACCATTTCCCATATAACCTATTACTTTCAGCTTAGGAGCCTGGTCTAACAGTGCCTGATCTACCTTTACACCTGCTGCTAATAAAAGTATTCCTGCATCGCCAATCGCTTCCTGAGATGTCTCAATAGCAAACCCATCTTTTTTCAGAAAATGTACAGGTTCCTGCTCTACCTCACCCACTACCACACAGGTAATCCTATTCTTTGGATAAGACAACGCACTTGGTAGGTTATTCACATACAGGAACTCATCAAAGCTCGGTGTCACGTGATCCGCTTTCTCCGCCACTGCCTTACGCCGGATGTTCTCCGTAAAGGCAAAAAACTTCTTGATCATCCCAAACTCCTTCAGCTGGAAGTCAGAATGCCCATCCCCAATACCATAGATATCGCCGGATAATTGCATGTCTTTCAACAGCTTTACCTTACCACCTTCGTCAGAAAGCGGGTTGGTTTCATCAAAACCAATGATTTTACCATCAGCATCGAACACAAAAGTATTAGCGTATATATTCTCTTTTTTGATATGATAGGGCAGTACTACAGGGGTAATGAACTCCTTGAACCCACCAGATACAATCAATACATCGTCCGCATGGTGCTTGAAAAACTTCTTATTCCTGGAAAAAGAGACAGATACCTGCTTTTTCAGGTGCTTAATCAGCAATCCCAGGTGCTCTCTGCTGGCTTCCAGGAGCTTGACCCTGCCGGAAAGGCTCTCCCTGAAAGAAAGTTTCCCTTCCATGGCCAGGTTGGTCAGATCTTCAATTTTCTTGTAGATGGCCTCCCGCTCCGGGTGGTCCTGTAATGAAATGCGCGCCAGCTCATCCAATGCTTCGACCTGCGTAAAAGTGCTGTCGAAATCAATAATGTAATAGTTTTTATTCACAGATCAATTGGTTTAAAGCTACGCTCAGTGGGGGTAGCTCCCCGAAACAGGCGCTAAAACTACAAACGAAATGGGAATTTTCTAAGCGAAAAATTAAAAGTTATTATTCCCACTCCCTTTTTCCCCACTCATGCAAATCCTGCACAATCTCCAACAGCGCCGCCCCCTTCTCCGTCACCTCATACTTCACCTGGCAAGGCATCGTATCCGGCACATTCAACTTTACAGCCAGCCCTTCCGTCACAATCTCTCCCAACCGCTTTGACAGTACCTGGTCCGAAATAGTAGGAAACACCTTTTTCAGCTGGCTAAACTGGTACACCTCCTGGGAAATACAAAATAGCACCTGCATTTTCCATCTTGGACTAATCAGCTCCAATACCTCCGACACCTGACAATGTTCTGCCAGTACCTGCAGATTGTGAGCATTCATGGAGCTGGTCTTGACTTTTGTTGCCATAATTAAATCATTCATTGTGCGACTCACTTTCGGGTGAGCTATTGAATACCCAAATGACTACGTCTACTTTTGAGGTACAAAAATATCACAAAAATGAAAGGAAAATTTTTCTATTGTCTACTGCTATATTTTGCAGTGACGGGGTTAAGTCATGCCCAGACTTTCGTGCTGGTACATGGTGCCTGGCATGGGGGCTGGTGCTGGAAAGAAGTAGCCAAAGAATTGCAGGCACAAGGAGCAGAAGTATACACACCCACCTTAAGCGGATTGGGGGAGCACCAAAATGTACTCGATACCAGCATTAACCTGGAAACACATATCCAGGATATTGTCAATTTTATTAACATGCAGGATCTGCATGATGTAATATTGGTAGGCCATAGCTATGCAGGCGCCGTCATCGCAGGTGTGGCAGATCGCATTCCGGCAAGACTGAAAAAGCTAATATTCTTAGATGCGATGCTCATTGAAAACGGGAAGAGTGCACTCACATCACAACCCTCCAATCTATCTGACAATGTAAGAGCAGCCACCGCATCCAGTCATGGATTATCAGTACCCGTATGGTCTCCTGAAGTCTTTGGGGTAACTGATCCTGCACAGATCAAATGGGTGAGTGAAAGACTGACACCACAACCATTCAGAAGCTTTGATCAAACATTATCATTAAAGCATGTTTACGGCAATCATCTGCCACTCATTTACATTGCCTGTATAAAGCCACAAATGGCGCAGTTAAAGGTATTCGGAGATAAAACAAAAAGCAGTAAGGATTGGAGTTATTATGAATTGCCAACCGGGCACGATGCGATGATAACAATGCCAAAAGAACTAACTGCTTTATTATACAAAATATCGCAGGTACAGTAACGTGGAATTGTAGCGCCACACATAAAAATGGCTTTCGCCGAAGGTGAAAGCCATTTTTAAAATATTTACCCTTTCGAAATACTACCCCCAATCTGCGTCACCGTACTACTAGTTGTAAACGTCGTTCCACTCGTCCCCCCTGAATAACTACCACTCAAATACAACCCATTAAAACTACTTCCATCCGTCACACTCCCACCTGTATACACCGTATAAGTAGTATTAGACTTCAACTTACTCCCTGCAAACAACAAAGTACTAAACGCCTTCGGTGCCAAAAACGTCATCGCCTCTGTTCCATCCGCCGCTTCTATATGCACAATCTTATTCGCACTACCACTCCCCATCACCAATGAATTCACTGTAGACACACTTGCAGTCGGCGCACTCGTCGCACCACCAATACCTACTACCAAACCACCAGTTATCTTTAATGTACGTGCATCCACATCTATCCCCGCCTCGGGCGATTCACTACCTGCCGCCACTACAATACCACCCGTAATCGTAAACGTCCCATTAGAATCCATTGCATCATTACCAGAACTGATACTATAAATATGCCCCCCATTTATATACATAGCAGTACCTGCATTCATCCCATCATCCACTGTATTAGTTGACACATACCCATCATTGATCGTCAACACACTCTTACTCTCAATACCCTCACCCTCTGTTGTCGTAATCGTAATGTTTCCACCATTGATCGTCACATACGGCGTTATGGTCTCATCCCCATCCTCATAAGTAGCACCAATACCTTTCCCGGCAGTATTAATCACAAACGTACCATCATTCACCACGATATACCCTTCCTCACACTGAATACCATCATCACTGGATGTAATATTCACGGTACCTCCATCCGCAATGAATGCATCATTTGTATGAATACCATCACCTACTGCACTTGTCACCGTAATATTCCCTTCGCGAATACGTACATACTGGTCAGAACAAATCGCATGTTTATATTTACCCGTCAGGTTCAATGTTCCTGTACCACTAAATATAACCTGCCCTTCTGCAAACAATGTCCCCTTCTGATCTTCTGTAGAAGTAGCATAGCTCGCACCATCTACCAGTGTATTCGTTGTACCATCTGCCAATACGATAAAAGCACGCTTCTTTGATTGCAAATTCAATGCAGGTCCGTCACTATTGGTAATAGTCGCACCATTCAATGTCACTTGATATTTATTGTCGCTATAGATCTTCACAGATCCATCGGTAGTAGTACCCGAAATAACAAACGCTACTTTCGAAGTCGTGGCAGTAACGGTTACATCGTTACCACTGGTCGTCACTGTCACACCATTGCCATCCAACGGATTCGTAACTGTAATGGTTGTTCCAAAGTCAATAGTCACCGTACTGGAAAATGTAGAATTTTCCACCAGGTCATCTTCATCAGCAGCCGTCTCAGTCGAGCCTTCGGCCGTACCTGTCGTAAATGTACTGTCAATGCTGGAACCGGAGCCAGATGTCGTTGTTGTGTCGTTCTTTGAGCAACCGGTAGTAAACACAAGGGCTGCTGCAAACAGCGCTACATAAAAAGGTAATCGGTATAGTTGCATAACAAATTGTTAAAGAACCTTTGATATGCAAAACACCTGAAAGTTTAATGATAATTTAACTTAACTTGTTCAGATAATCTTTCAAAGAGATGGTCATGAGATGTGTCCATCCGCCTCTGAAGCTGTCTACAGCGAAATCAGGATGCTGCGGGAAGCTATCCAATCCTTCGTGCGTCAATTTTAATCTTGTTTGATCGCCTTCATCAAATAGTTCAAACGTCACAGTAGAGTAACCTTCATAATCCTTGTATTGCCAACTATATTGTAATTTCCGTAGCGGCTCTGCAATCGTTACTTCGCAAAGATGAATGTATTGCTCACCCTTATGCCCCTGTCCCGGAAAACTAAATTGAAATCCTTTCTCTGCTTTAAAATCATCCAGGTTGAAATACCACTGTTTCATCTTATCCTTATCTGTAAGTGCCTCCCACACCTTTTCCACAGGTGCATTGAATGTCTCTTCAATTACAATAACATGGTTGCTCATTTCTTTTTGGATTTACGGGGTGATGAATTGTCTTCAAGAAAGCTTTTTAATGCCTGCATCTTGTGTTTCCAGAACGATTCATATTGACGGATCCATTCCTGTACTTCTTCTAATTTCTCCAACCGGGCAGCGCAATACCGCTCCCGGCCCTGCTGTCTGATCTCAATCAAACCACATTCTACTAAGATCTTTATATGCAGGGAAATAGCTTGCCTGCTCACATCAAAGTTCTCCGCAATCGCGTTGAGATGACGGGGCTCGCGGGATATCAGGTGAATGATTTCCCGTCTGGTAGGGTCTGCTATTGCCTGAAACACATCTCTTCTGGCTTCCATAAATACGCAAGCATTTGCTTGCACAAATAAACAACAAAAAAGGCACACGAGCGCCTTTTTTTTATTTATTTTATAACTCCATCCTATATGGGTAACCTCCCAGTTATTTCACAAGCAGTGCCTGGTACATACTATTATAAAACACCTGAACCCATCAGCTTACCTCACCTGGTACCCCTCTGTTTTCAAGGCTTTCTGGATATCCATCGTACCAAATTGATTATCATGGATAAATAAATTGTTCACCACCCGCCCCACGCCGTAAACGGCCAGGCCATTCTTAGCCCCACTTACTTTATTTCGCTCTATAATCGCATCCTGTACATCATTCACTTCGCCACCCGGAGATACCCGGATATAGCTTTTACCACTTAAGACATTTCTTCTGACCAAAGATCCTATGTTTAATCCGGAACATCCTGAACCAATTATGTTAATCTGTTGATCTCCACGGAATCTATCTTTCTGATCTAACTGTGGAGTATAGGTACCGTCGCTCAATTCACAATCCACGATGTCAATGTACCAATTCGGTTGTCTGCCATAATTCACATAAGAGCCTTTGCCTATGATACCTGCGCTACGTTGCATTTTCAATCCTGCTATCACACAGTTTTGGGCCGAGCCATAGAATTGAAAAGCACCTGCATCTGTAGCGGTGTTATTCACAAAAAATAAATGGTCGCGGATTGTTGTGATACTAATAACTGAACCGGTATCTGGTTGCACAAGAAATGGTTCATCCAGTTCGATCTGGTCCATCGTATGCTGTACGATTCTTCTGAATTGTCCCGACCCTTTGCCATCGATGATAAAAAGCCCACCACCAATCCATTTATTAGCCGTCCATTGAAAAGTGTTGCCATCTTTTCTGAGAGAAATACGATTGCCACTGGCGCCGCCGACCTTTCCAAAATACCCGCCACTGCCACCATCCAGTGTCATCACTTCCCTGTCATTGATATAATTGAAGGGAGTCACATTTCTGGCTTCGTACAGATCATAACTTTCATTGATGGTAGCTCCATACCCATAACCGTTAGTTTGTTTATAACAGTCTTCGAAGATCAAACCCTGCGGATGAATTTTCATATACGTCTTTACACTACCGCCGGCTTTTTCAAATCTACAACGCTGAATAAATCCGCTCACACCTACAAATGAAAACATGCCCGCGGTTTTAAACACACAATCTCTTACCCTGATATCATGTCCTTTTAACTGAATGCCTGTCTTATTCCATTTGCTATCCAGTTCAGCAAGGGCGTTGCCAATGTCTTGTTGTACGAAGAGTCTTTCTAAAATCACATGTCCATCGCCACTATTCATAATAATGCCCAGTGCACGGGATGCCCGAATAGTAAGATCCGTGAGACCAAAGTGATCGGCGCCACTGATAAGGCTTGCAGCGGCAACAGGTCCAAAATTGAGGACCGTTCCCTTTTGTCCTTTTACCATCACCCCATTGGGGATAACTAAACCCTCTGATAATATATAGTTGCCCGTGGGGACATTTACAATGCCACCATCATGTGCAGCTGCCAATGCTTTTTTAAAAGCTTCGGTGTCATCCTGCGAGCCATTTCCTTTTGCACCATATGTCTTTACATTGAATGCCTGCGCAGGCCACATAGCTTTGTTCACGATATTGACAGTGAGCGGTGCACTCCATGCTGTTTTGCCACCAAGACCATTGTGATAATATAACTGGTATTTACCTTGCTGGATAGTAGCGGGGAGGGTTACTTTCACAGAGTAATCATCGTAGATACTATCTACCTTTACTTTAAACATTTTCCCATTGCCAGCCAATACCATCTGTCCGCTACCACCTTTGCGAAACAGGTTCTTCCCCTGTATCCGCAATACATCTCCTGCAGCAGCTGCATTATATCCATCCTCACTAATCACCCAATTTACAATCGGCACATTTACATAAAAACCACTGACAGCACCTTTATTGTCCGTCATACGCACGCAATACACTCCCTGTTGGAATGCATCGGGTATGATTACTTTTACAGACTTTTCATTTTGCTGTATCTTATCCACAGGCATCATTCTGTCGGCCGCGATCATCTTTCTTCCTTTGGAATCGGGTAAATGATCTGCTTCCGGCAATGGCACGTATGCAGGAGGTGAGTTATCCACCCGGTCATCCGTGAGTCGGCCCACTTCAATTTTTGAAATCAGGTCAATACCTTCTCCTCTAATTAACACAGTTTCCCCGGGTGCAGTAGCAGCAGTGGTAACATGAAAGAGTTGTGGCGTATTCTGGGCAAATGCAGGTAAATAAAAGAAAATGGCGGCAAGAAAAATGAGACGTTGCATAGTATTACTTGTTTCAGTAAACACAGGACTATACTATATAAGCGCAGAAACTATGCCATGGTTACGTCTATTCGAAAGGAGTGAATGCTGAAAACAGGTCCCCCATCTCTTCCAGTCCGCCTACGGGTACATATTCACATACAGCGGCATATTCTTCCCATAATTTTAATACGACCGGATGAGTATGTGCCTGTTCAATGGCAGCAGCAGATTTCCATTCAAAAACTTCTACGACAGTGCCATTTTTTGCTTTCATGATAATGGGAGTTCTGTCAGAAACAAGGTCTGCGTCTTTTAATAAGCTGTAATGTTTACGGGTTAATGTATCTAATTCTTTTTCCTTGCCAGGTTTGGGTTGGTAGCCTACGATAACAATTCCTCCAGACATAAGTTGTGATTTTAATGGAATTAAAATACAACAAATCCTAGTACCTTTGCCACATCAAACCCTTCAAAATAATGAAAAGTATAACTGTCTTTTGTGGATCCAGCGCTGGTACCGATAGCATCTTTATGGAACAAGCATTTCAGCTGGGTAAAACACTTGGAGAAAATAGTATCGGACTGATATATGGAGGTGCAAAAGTAGGCCTTATGGGCGCAGTAGCAGATGGTGCATTGTCAGCCGGAGGTAGGGTGACGGGGGTGATTCCGGACTTTCTGAGAGCAAAAGAAATTGCGCATACTGGTTTAACAGAATTGTTGATAGTAGATAGTATGCATACACGTAAGACAAAGATGAATGAATTGTGCGAAGGGGTGATAACACTGCCTGGTGGGTATGGTACGATGGAGGAGTTTTTTGAGATGCTCACCTGGGCGCAGTTGGGTCTGCATAAAAAACCGATAGGCATATTGAATACTAACGGGTATTATGATGCGATGATCACATTAGTGCAAAATATGGTGGATAAAGGGTTTTTGAAAGAGATCAATCAGGATATGATTTTGGTGAGTGATGATATTGATACCTTGTTGGATAAGATGAAGAATTATGTGGCACCTGCGGTGGGTAAGTGGATTAATAAAGATGAGGTGTAAATATTATAGCGCCGTATGAATTTTAATATTGGCGAATTGGACCTCCCATAGCGCCATATGAATTTCAGTATTGACCAAGTGGACCTCCTACAGCGCCGTCTGAAAACGTTTCCTGTATTCAGACGGCGTCACATCAAATACCTTCAAAAACACCCTGCGCATATTCTCCGCATTTTTAAACCCACATGCAACAGCGATCTCTTCCAGGGTCAGATGTTGCGCTGTCAAACTCCTACACGCTGCCTCCACACGCATTTTTTCCATAAACTTCACAGGGGTAATGTTCATTTCCTTCACAAACACCCTGGCAAAATTCCTTGGACTCATCAACACTTTTTCTGCTAATTCTTCCACAGTTATTTCCACCTGCAAATTATCCATGATCCAATCTACTGCCTCCCGCACAGGGGCATGATCGATTGCCTGCGCAGCAAGTACCATACTATATTGCGCCTGGTTACCAGGTCTTTTTAAAAACAACACCATTTGTCTGGCGATCTCCAAAGCAAACCGTTTCCCCATATCTTCTTCCAGCAATGCCAGCGCGAGGTCCATACCAGTAGTAATCCCTGCTGAAGTATATACATTTCCATCTTTGACAAAAATCGGCGCAATATCTACGCTAACTGAAGGATAAGCTGCCGCTAATCGCTCACACAAGCTCCAGTGGGTAGTCGCTTTTTTACCATTTAATAACCCAGCTTCCGCAAGAATAAAAGCTCCTGAGCAGACAGAACAAATTCTTCTGATCCGGGGAGCTTGCTGCTGAATCCATTCAATTGCTTTAGGATGAATATTTGCTGGCAGGTCTTTAGGCAAGCCGGCTATAATCAAAGTATCAATGGCTTGATGAAAGGTCGCATAGTTATGCTCACAGGTAATATGCATACCCGATGAAGTCCGGATCTGGTTCGTTGCTTCCAAAGACACAATATGTGTCTGGTATATCGACCCCGCCTTGTCGATGGCTTTGGTAAATACTTCCAGTGGCCCGGCAAAATCGAGCAGGGTGGAATTGTGCGTAATTAATAAGACAATGTGCTTCACGAAAACAAAAGTAAATGGTTGGAAATGTCCTTCACAAAAAAGTAGTTGATAGGAATGTGCCTTACGAACATAAAGTTACCCACCTGGCACTCCCCTTCACAAACACAAAAATAACCATTTTGGCAGGAATTGCAGGTTCTTTGTCTTCCTGCCATTCAATCGTTCCCCTTACTTTTGCTACATGGATACAATTCTTTTACTACACGGATGGCCGCAGACCTCGCATATCTGGCGGCATGTAATACCTACACTTTCTACACAATACCGTATACTGGCACCAGATCTGCCTGGACTAGGCACTAGTCCTTTTGCAACACAGTATGATACTGGGTACATTGCTCAATTAATAAAAGATTACCTCGATGCCCAACAGGTAAAACAGTGCCATATAGTAGGCCATGATATCGGGGGCTGGGTAGCCGTCGCCTTTGCCTTACAATTTGAATCAAGCTGTTTATCACTGACAGTGATGGATGCAGGAATTCCCGGATTGATGCCTTTGCAGATGTTCCAACCCGGCAATGCGGGAAAGGTATGGCAGTTCTATTTCCATGCGGTGGCCGATATTCCGGAAATATTGGTGCTAAGCAAAGAAGAGGAATATTTAAACTGGTATTTCAGTCACAAATCATTTGTAAAAGGTACGATAGACAATGAAGTCTATTACCATGCCTACAAAGGAAAGGAGCGCCTGGCAGCAGGTTTTAATTATTACAGGGCATTCAATACAAGTGCAGAACAAAACAAGGCGCAGCTAAGAAAATTGAAGATACCGGTAATGGCTGTAGGAGGGGAGTATGCAGTAGGAGAAAATATGCGGGCTGTAGCGGAAGAGTTGTCAGAAGAGGGGAGGACAGTGGTGATACCGGACTGTGGGCATTATATCCCGGAAGAACAGCCGGTAGCAGTGGTGAATTTGTTAAGAGAATTCCTGAAATAGTAGTGCATTTTACTGAGAGAATTCCTGGAATAACGGAATGGTGTTGGTTCCCTGTAAATTTCCAGAAACGCGCTGGTAGTTAATAGCTCTGTGTAAATCACCCAATAGCTATTTCGTATCTGCCACTTCACTCCCTGTAAATTTCCAGAAACACATTGGTAGTTAATAGCTTTATGTAATTAACCCAACAGCTATTTCCCCCCTTTCACCTCACTCCTATAAATCACCTGGTGCTGATACTCCCCCAGCACCACCTTCCCATACACAATCCTCGTCCACCCATTCTCATGCCCATGATTATTCGCAATCAAATATCCTTTATGTGCATCTATCTTAATCACCTTATGTGCATCAATATACCTCCCTTTCACCTTACAAAACACGATATCCCCAATCTTATACCCCTCCGCTCTCTCAAACGTCAAATTACTCCCACTCTTCAAAATCGGTAACATCGAACTGCCAAAGGCTTTCATCTTTCCCGTCCCATTTTGGGCCAATTCACTCTTTAATCTTTCAAATTTGTTCATCTTATTAAATTTTTAATACCCAAATATCCCCCCCTCCTGCGCAGCTTTTTTGCGCAGTATTACATTTTTTTATATATTTATCCCCATAAAGACCTATTCCTATGAGCAACAATCTTGTCATCAATCAGGTGATCCCCCACCTGACCGGTTTGATGTTTACTGCCCCCGACAAATTCTTTGCCCAGACTAAAACGGTCGCAGCAACAATGTCTCCTCAAACACTCCCGTTATTACGTAGTCACCTCCATGCTGACTTACCCGTTCCCGACGGTGTAGATCAGTCACAACTGGGCCTCACAGGATGGTTATCCGCCTGTCAGTACACCATTTTTGAAGTCATTTATCATATTGGCACCCCAGCAGTGCCTATGCTCAAGGAGATTGCCTTTGGCGAATACGACTGGATTCAGGCAAATGCCCTCGACCTCCTGACCCGCTTCTATATGGATGGCAAATTAGGGGCAGAGATCATCGATGAAATTGATTCTAATCTGGGTGACATGCGATATGAATCACATTTATATTACGCACAACATTTGATAGCTTTGAGGCGCAAAGATCAACGATATGAAACGCAGGTGATTCAGCGGATAAAAAATCCACATCTGCATGACGCCATCAAAGAAATCATGGATGAAAGATGACTTATGAACGGCCACTAAACGAACAGGAAGCAGCCTACTTTAAAAGCAGACTAAGACACCGCAACTGTTGCAGAATAGCCATCTGGCCATTACTGGGCATATTAATAGGTATTTTGACACAAGCCTGGCAAGGGATTATTTTTTTTCTGGCACTCGGTACGTGGCTCACGTTTTTTATCAATTTTCATTACCGCGAAGTCCGGTGTTTCTTACAAAAAAATCGAATCACAGTACTCCCTATCCGCGCCACCCGATATTTAAAAGTGAGAGAAAAGTTGGGGGATGGTGACCTATATTTGTTTCAATTAGCAGATGATACGATCATTCTGGTGCATATGCAGACATCATTTGAACCAACAGATGATTTCGAAATTATCACCGGCTATGGTATGCATGACCAGGTCATCTATCGACGTTTTATACACATTGGCGATCCTATACCACTTGTAGCTGAAATAATAGATCCTTTGATCAATCCGCCATTTGAGGTTACAGCACATCAAACTTATAGTGTGGCGCATGGCCAGATAGAAGATCTGTTAGTATAACTCTTTTTCTCATAAAACCATTCAACTACTTAAACATTTCTCCCCGCCGCATTCCCGTCCTTTGCCCTAACAAAATCAACAACACATGATACCATCAGTTGAAACCATGATAGAGCAATACGTCAACACCTGGAATGCATCCAACCTCGACGCTTACAAAACAGGCTTCACCTCCTGCTGGGCGCCGGACGCCATTTACACCGACCCCAACCATGCCCTCATTCAAGGTGTAGACGCCCTTGCCGACCTCGCCCAAGGCTCCTGGAACAAAGTCCCCGGCAGAATATTCAACATCCTCAAACGCCCCGTCTTCCACCACAACAGTGGCCGATATTACTGGACCGTTGCCCTACCGGAAGGGCCCCGTCAAGGCCTCGACTATTTTGAATTCAATGACCAATTCCAGATCACCCGCCTTGTCAGCTTTTTTTAATACCTTTTGAATTAAAAGGCTCCATGCACAACCGGTTCCTCACCAATTTAGCACTACACATCTCCCTGGATCCATCTGAAACAGACCTCATCCTGGCCGAACTCCATTCCCGGCAGGTAAAAAAGAATACCTACCTCCTGCGGGAAGGAGACATCTGCAGACAATTTTATTTTGTCAATGAAGGTTGTATCAGATTATTCCACACAGATAGCAAAGGTGAAGATCACAATATTTTATTCTGTCCCGAAAACTGGTGGATCACAGACATCACCAGTTTTTCGGGACAACTACCTGCATTCTATAGCATCAGCGCTCTAGAAGATTCAGAAATATTCTACTTCACTCATGATGAATTAGAACAACTCTATCTCACCGTTCCAAAGATCGAACGCTTTTTTCGTATATTAATTCAAAACGGCTTCAGCATGTATCAAATGCGTATCACCTCCAATCTATCTCTGGCGGCAGATGAAAGGTATGCCCGTTTTAGTCAGCTATACCCCGGCCTGGAACAAAGAATCACCCAAAAACAAATCGCTTCGTATCTCGGCATTACGCCTGCATTCCTCAGTATGATACGGGGAAAGAAACTATAATTTCTTACACTTTATCAGGTAAAACGGGTAGTTCTCCGTAACCTCATTGACCTCATACAACCCCGCATTCCTCAGTATGATACGCGAAAAGAAACTATAATTTCTTACACTTTATCAGGTAAAACGGGTAGTTCTCCGTAACCTCATTGACCTCATACAACCCCGCATTCCTCAGTATGATACGCGAAAAAAAACTATAACTTCTTACACGTTATCAGGTAAAACGGGTAGTTCTCCGTAACCTCATTGACCTCATACAACCCCGCATTCCTCAGTATGATACGCGAAAAAAAACTATAACTTCTTACACGTTATCAGGTAAAACGGGTAGTTCTCCGTAACCTCATTGACCTCATACAACCCCGCATTCCTCAGTATGATACGCGAAAAAAAACTATAACTTCTTACACGTTATCAGGTAAAACGGGTAGTTCTCCGTAACCTCATTGACCTCATACAACCCCGCATTCCCAAATTCCGCCTGAATAGACTCCCTGTCATAAAAGTACATATTCACTCCACCAAACATTTCATATCTATCCTCACTCAACCAGGTACCCTGCCCATAAGTAGACGCAGCTTTCGAAATCACCGTAAACACCATGTACCCACCCGTTTCCAGCTGTTCATAACAATCCCGGATCAATTTTTCCCGCTCACTTCCATCCAATAAATGGATCAGTGCATAACAAAATACCCCGTCATATTTCTCCTGATCAAATGGCATCTCCGTAACAGAACCATGATAAATCGTCATCTCCGTTCCATAATGCTTCCGCGCCATATCAATAGCAGTCTGAGAGATCTCAATCCCCGTCACATTCATCCCATTCTCCCTGAAGACCTCTGCATTCCGGCCATAACCATACCCAGGCACCAACACTTTTTTCACCCCCTGCTGCAGGAAGAAATCCTTTGTCAACACAGCTGATTGAGCAGGCTCAAAGCCCCACATCTCCTGCTTTTCATTAAAACTCTTTTCCCAGAATTCTGTCATAATTCTCTACCTTTATTAAAAATATTTTGAATGACGTCTTTTTCACATACTTCTAAAATATCCCCTGCAGCCTATATAAAATTCCTCTATGCCCAGTTCTATAAAAAGCCAACAATCCTCGTTCTTTACCTCTTTGCTTTCTACTTTCTTACCCGTATCATAAATGACACCGCAGGAATCCCTTCATTTGAGTTTTATTTTATCATTTTCAGCGTTATTTTTCCTAGTTTGATGATATACCTCACTTTGAAGAAACCAGGCGTAAAAAGGTACGTTTACGCCCCATTACAGTATACCTTTACTGACGAAGCCATACTTATCCAGGGGGAAGACTTTAAAACCGAATTAAAATGGTCTGCCATTCGTAATGTGAAGGTAATGAAGCACCTTCTTTTCTTCAAAACAACAAGAACCAATGGTACCCTCTTCGATAAAGACCTGCTCACACCCGAACAAATGGCATTTATCCAATCCAAAATAACCGCTTAATCCTTCGAATGTTGTTCGAGTCCGCTTCGAGTGTTGTTCGACCATTGTTCGAATGCGCTTCGAGTGTTGTTCGAACGTTGTTCGAGTGTTGTTCGAGTGTTCTTCGACGCTTGTTCGACGCTTGTTCGACGCTTGTTCGACGCTTGTTCGACGCTTGTTCGAATAAACCCCTTCCAAAAACGCCCCACCTACCCCCCCAATACCTACCCAAACCACCGCATGTACCCCTTCATACACATATTGAAGTACCATAAGAAAAAAGACTTATATCTGAAAGAGAAGACCACCATGTGGAGCTTTTAAAAAAACAAAGGTTGTGGTGCACCAAACACCACAACCTCCCTATTTTCCAATTACTTCTTTTCTGTGCGCTAACCCCAGTTCTACAAGGTTTGTAATCACTCCTCTCATTGACCGTCCATACTCCGTCAGTTCGTATTCTACAGTGACATCGTCAAGACCGCGTTTTACAATTTGATGTTCTTCCAGATCTTTCAGTACAGTAGACAATACCTTGGCAGAAACCCCACCTGGAATGGCTGTCTGTAAGTCTTTAAAACGACGCTTCTCATGTTGTAAGAGCTGGAGGATCACTTCCATTCTCCACTTGCCATTCAGCACATCCAGGATATCGTGTGCGACTCCCAGTTGTTGGTTGCAGTCCTTGTTTGAACTGAACATTGCCTGTATTGGACATCCTTTCATACCATAAAAATAAAAATTTTTATGCCAACCGGATAATTGCTTTTAACCTGGCCGGTTTACCAGCATACTGCTGCGGATAAATATTACCTGGGATAGTTGCTTTCTTCAAAGGGTGGTCTGCATAAAAAATTTCCTGAAATGGATCCTTTCTACAAATGCCTCTCTGCAAAAGAGTTTGCAACTACTTTTAAAAAGCAGCAGCAAACTCTTTTGCAAATTCTTCAATAGTTGTCCGGCCCATTTCCCTGGGTGGATGCAGGTCATAATCAGACCTCATAGCACCACTGTGAATCGCTGCGCCCAGTTCTACCAATGGCGTTACCTGGAATGGTTGCATTCCTCTTTCTAACAGCGCCTTTGTTACCTCCTCATCTGATAAAGTGACCCTTTGCAGATCAGGCTTCCCGATCGCTGCACCAATCGCCTTTGCAGCAGCACTGGCAGTGATGTCCACACTGGCTACATAACGTACCAGATCGCTTTCTTTTTTTACTAACTCCTCCACCGCAACAGTGGCAATATCTCTTGGATGTACCATCACGACCTTATCATCACCACCATAATTAGAACCAATAAATCCTGCATGTTTGATCATGCCCACAAAACTATACAGGTTGGTAAAAAATGACCCGGGACGTAAATGTGTGACAGCAACCTCATTGAGCGTATTAATAATCTGCTCTGCATGATAAGATCCCGTAATAAAACCAGTTCCTTTTTCTAAATGCGCTCCCCAACTGCTGAGGTGTACAATACGTTTTACTCCAGCAGCCTTTACTGCCGCCACATAACTACGCGCAATGGTGGAATAATATTCAATATGATCAGGTGCACCGAAATTAGGCGGCTCCATGGCAAATAGCGCATCTGCTCCTTCCAACGTCTTTGTAAGAAAATCAACATCTTCCAGTTTGCCGATAGCGGCCTTTGCACCCAACGCTGCTATATCCTGCTGTTTTTCGGGATTCGTGCTGATGACAGTAACCCGATGTCCCTGCTGTAATAAATCCTGCGTCAATGGCTTGCCTATATTCCCAAGGGAACCAGTGATAACAATGTGCATGGCGAATTATTTTTTATAGGACAAAGATCTATCGAAATAGGTTTCCTGATAAGGGCTGAAAGATGGGAAGATTGGGTTAAAAGTCGGAACCTTGCTTATAAGCAGCAGGTGACATACCGGTTTGGTTTTTGAAAAACTTACCAAAAGTAGACTGAACTTTTACGGACGGTTGTTTTCAGCAAAGACCTGGACGATGGTTATTATATAGGCTATAATGAAAAGGTTGAAATCTGTAGATTCCTCAACGATTTCAACCTTTTAGAATGGAATAAACAATAATATTATTGTCCCGTTCCATACACGAGCGTTTCCCTATACACCACCGGCGACACCTCCGCATTATTCTTAAAAAACCTGCTAAAATAAAACTCATCATTAAACCCCAACTCAAATGCAATCCGCTTCACCGGTTTCGCAGTCATATACAATTCCCGTTTCGCCTCCGTCATAATCCTCTCCGCAATCAGGTTACCCAATGTTCTATTAAAATGAGTTTTGCTCAATTTATTTAACGCCTTCGGTGTAATATTTAATAACCCTGCATAATACCCCGGGCTATGTTCCTTCCTATAATATTGCTCAATCGCATCTTTCAATGATTGCAAAATAAAAGGCTCATTTCCTACAGGCACCACGGCTTCCTGCCTATCCAACTTCATCCTGGATGCATTGATCAGCAAGATCTTTAAAAACGCCATCACCACCTCATACTGTGCCAATGCCGGTCGGGACATCTCCTGTTCTACCTGTTTCACAATATTCATCAAAGACGCCATTTCATCCACCTGCAATTGCATCAATGGTGGCGCATAGATATTATTAAACAAGACACCATTGCAAGCCACTTCCTCCTCATGTTGATAAATACAAAAGAAGTCAGGATGAAAATTGATCAACACACCTTCCATATCCCCTTTCACCTGGAAAGGCTGATATAACCCCAACGCCAACAACGCGTTCTCCTGGAAAGTATATTCATACAGCTGTCCGCTTCCCTTAGTCACCAACAGGATAGAATAATAATTATATCCTTTCTGCTCCTGCAATAACACCCCTTCTTCAAGGCGAGACACCCTGAAAGCCATATTACCCGTCCGCGAACTGATCAATGTATACATACCCTAAAGTTAGAAAAGTTTACGCTCCGATGCTGCAATCGCCAAATCATTTATACTGGCAAATCGCCTTTGCATCAGACCATTCTCATCAAACTCCCAATTCTCATTGCCATAACTCCGGAACCATTGTCCCTGTGCATCATGCCATTCATATTCAAATCGTACAGCAATGCGGTTATCCATAAACGCCCACAATTCCTTCTTTAATTTATAATCCAGTTCCCGTTCCCACTTGCGCTGCAAAAATACTTTGACCGCTTCCCGGCCATTGATAAATTCATGCCGGTTACGCCATTCAGTATCCACGGTATAAGCTAAACTTATGCGTTCAGGATCTTTTGAATTCCAGGCGTCTTCTGCTTTCTGTACCTTTTGTAAGGCTGTTTCTAATGTAAATTTCATGCTACAAAGTTGCAACGATAACCACAACCAGTACATGGACAAATGGAATGAGTGCATGGACAATCCGGCCAGCCCCGAAGTACTGGTTGCATAGAAAGAGCTGGCGTTCTCCACGAATATATAAGATAGGTGAAATTTCCCCTATCTTTATCTCATCATGCAACACATCCCCATCAGGACAAATACAAGCTTTAGCATCCGGGATATCAACGAGTATATGTCCGGTCAGGATATGATTCAATCGCTCCATCGTCATGATTTTTACTATTTGTTAGTGCTGGAAAAAGGTGCAGGTACACATGGTATTGACTTCACAGATTATACGATTACCGACCATTCCATCTTCCTCCTTCGCCCCGGCCAGGTGCATGCCATCCACCTTCATTCCAGCAGCACAGGGTATCTCTTACAATTCAATCAAAGCTTCGATCCCAGTCCTTTATTGCACACTGCTGCACAGCAAAACTTTTATCAACTGGAAAATACACTTGTTGTATGCACACAAATCTTTGAAGAATTTACCCATGCTAAAGAAAAATACGAAGATGTCATCAAATCATTACTACATATATTTTTCATCCACCTGCTTCGCACACAAAAAGCCCCCACTACCAATGATCAGTTACAAACCTTACAGACGCTCATTGCAACTAATATCACCACACATAAACAGGTAGCAGACTACGCCACCATGCTCCATTTATCCCCATATCAACTCAACGCCATTACCAAATCATCCCTCGGCAAAACCTGCTCTACCCTGATCAATGACCACATCGTCCTCGAAGCAAAACGCCAACTCCTCGCCACGACTAACCTTGTCAATGAAATTTCCTGGGCACTAGGTTACGAAGACGTTTCCTACTTTATTCGTTTCTTCAAAAAACATACAGGTCATACCCCCGAATCCTTCCGCCAAAACTTTAAATAGATCCGATTCAATTTCATTTTTGTCCTATCAGCAAGCGCTCATCAAAGGGTAATTTTGTGTCATGACAAACGAGCAATACAAAACCAGGTGGGATAACCGCTATCGCGAAGCTGATTTCGCCTATGGCAAAACACCGAATCTATTCTTCAAAGAATGGTTAGATCGCCTTGAAAAAGGCAGCCTCCTCATGCCCGCAGATGGCGAAGGCAGAAATGGTGTATACGCAGCTGCCAATGGCTGGCAGGTAACCTCTACAGACCTGAGTCCGGAAGGGAAAATCAAAGCATTACAACTAGCCGGTGAATTAAATACGAATCTTACCTACATCGTAGGTGATCTTGAAACTATCAAATTTGAACCCGCATCATTTGAGGCCATCGGTTTGATTTATGCACATTTTCTTCCTGAAAAGAAATCACTTTTACACCAGCAGTTAGATACTTATTTAAAACCCGGTGGTACGATCATCTTTGAAGCATTCAGTAAAAACCACAAAGCGAATGCGCAGGTAGGAGGCCCTACAGAAATAGCATGGCTTTTCTCAGAAGAGGAAATAAAACAGGATTTTCCTGGTTATGAAATATTACTGTTGAAAGAAGAAGTGGTTGGATTGGAAGAAGGGAAATATCACAATGGGGAGGGAACAGTAATAAGATTTGCAGGAAGAAAAAAGGCCGTCTAAAATAAAAGACGGCCTTGCATTTACTGAAACAGAATTTTCACTTTTATTCTCAAAAAGCCCTTTTAGTTAAAGGATTTTATCTCTTCATTTGCCTAAAAGGTCCCTACCGCTTCTTTTACTTAAAATAATTCTCCTCCATATCCTCAATCAGTCCCACCTCCTTCGGCTGCCATCCCAATTTCTCCTGCGTCACCTTACCTGAACTTGGCTGATCCATAGACCACATCATCCCCAAAAATCCCATGCTCGCACCTGCCTCTTCGGCTGGAATACTCTTTGAAGGAATATCCAGGTGCTTCGCCATCACACCCGCCAGTTCCTTCGTTGTAATACCTTCCTCTGCCACTGCATGATATATCGCCCCTGGGGTAGATTGCTCCATCGCCAATACAAACAACCTCGCCGCGTCATTCCGATGTACCGCCGGCCACCTATTCTGCCCTTCACCTATATAAAAAGCTGCACCACCTGTCTTTGCGGCATTGATAATAATTGGAATAAATCCCTGATCACCAGCAGCATGCACAGTCGGTGTCAATCTCACGAGAGAAGCATTCCCTCCACGGGCCACCACCGCAGCAACCGCCTCTTCCGTAGCAATTCTGGGAATTACATCAGTACTCACCAATGGTTGATCTTGCTCTGTCGTCACGGTTCCCCGGGCTATCAAAGCCGTTCCTGAAGCCACAACTATAGGCCCTTTTACAACTTCCCCTATTGCCTCAATCACCTGCCGGTCCAGCTCACAATATTTCTTGAAATTAGCAAAGTCATGAATAAACCCGGTATGTATCACAGCATCCGCCTTTGCCGCTCCACGCTTAATACTTTCCAGATCTTCCAGGTGTCCGCTATGTACCTCCACCCCTGCAGCTTCCAGTTTCTGCGCAGCGGCATCGGTACGTGCCAATCCAATAGGATAATGCCCTGCCTTTAATAATTCCTTTACAATGGCTGAGCCAATAAAGCCCGTAGCCCCGGTCAAAAATACCCGCATAAAATTTTGATTTTATGCAACAAATTTGACACAGAATAGGTGCTCAAAACAAGGTCATTTGACACAATTTTACTACTTTCAAGGTATGTTTGATCGTCTGGAAGCATTATTAACTGCGCAACATTCCTTTACACCTGAAGAGTTGCAGGAAATCAATTCGCGTACATTGGTCAGAAAAGTACGCAGAAAACAACTCCTGCTCCAGGAAGGAGAGATATGTCTTTATAAAATGTTTGTGGCCGAAGGCCTGCTCAAGACATATTATATAAAGGACGACGGTTCCGAACATATTCTCGGATTCGCCAACGAAGGCAGCTGGACTACTGACGGCCAAAGTCTTAAGAACCAAACGGTGTCCAGGCTGAATATTGAAGCCATGGAAGATTCCGTTGTTTTATTATGGACACATGAGCACATCAGCCATTTGGTCAACACCATTTCGGGGTTAAAAGCCTATACGCAAGATCTCATCAGCCGAAGCCTCTATTCCAGTTATGAAAGGATCCTGAGTAATATCAGTGCAACTTCCGAAGAGAAATACCAGGAGTTTGTGAATAAGTTTCCTGATTTACTTAATAGGGTACCGCTTCATCTGATCGCTTCTTTCCTCGGCGTATCGAGAGAAACCCTCAGTAGAATCCGCCATGCCCAACTGAAACAATCTCACTAAGCTGGACTATTTAGATTGAAATCCTTATCCGCTAAATAGAACTTATAGAATTCTCTAACCTGGACGACTTACCTGGACAATTTAGCCAAATCCACCATGCACCATTATTATAATCTCTAACCTGGATGACTTACCTGGACAATTTAGCCAAATCCACCATGCACCATTATTATAATCTCTAACCTGGAAGACTTACCTGGAACTTTTAGCCAAATCCACTATTCACCACTAATACAATCTCTAGTCTGGACGACCTACCTGGACAATTTAGCCAAATCTGTCATGCACAACTAAAGCAATCTCCTATCTGGACTACGCCCATTATTACAAATGGACTACATGAATCATGCAGTCAAGTATTAAATTTGTCCCATGAGTTTCAATATCCAACCCACCTTAGAAAACGATCAGATGCTATTGGCACCTTTGCAGCCAACTGACTACGACGCCTTATACGCCGTAGCTGCCGACCCCGCAATCTGGGCACAACACCCACAAAACGACCGTTGGAAAGAAGATGTCTTCCGTGACTTTTTTGATACAGCCATCAAAAGCCACGGCGCTTTCAAAATCATAGACAAAACCACTGGCGAAATAGCTGGTAGTACCCGTTACTATGAATTCGATCCTGCCCAAAGTATCATTCATATCGGCTACACTTTTTACGCTACCAAATACTGGGGAACCGGCTTTAATAAATCAGTAAAGAAACTCATGCTGGATTATGCCTTTCAATTTGTAGATAACGTAGGCTTCCATGTAGGCGCACAAAATTTCCGTTCGCAGATAGCTGTAACCCGTCTTGGTGCAATTAAAGTAGCAGAAATAGATATGGCTTACCCTGATCAACCAAACCGACATAATTTCGTATACAACTTACCTAAAAATGATTATCTGCTTTGAAGGTCCAAGTGACTTAAAAGATTATCTTATGACGAACGAGATTCAAATAGCACTATACGATCACATCACCTTTTATCTTCAAAAATTAAAAGTAGAGGAAAGTATCCTGAAAGACATCCGTCAGGATATCTTTCTCAAAGCCCATGATTCTATTGACACTCTCAAAGATCATAACAAAATCATCTCCTGGCTGCAGGTCATCACCTACAATGCCGTTATCGATCATTTTAGAAAAACGAATCGCGCTACCCCTGTTATCGATACAGAAAACACCCTGAATGAAGGAAATGAATCCCTTATCAAATGCATCTCCCTGCTCATTAAAAGCCTCCCTGACGAGCAAAAGCACGTTATGGAAGCGATAGAAGTTACAGGTATATCCCAGGTGCAATATGCTGAGCAATATAATCTTCCCCTCAGTACGGTGAAATCCCGTATACAAAGGGCCAGAAAGAAAATCAAAGAAACGGTGATGAGTAGCTGTTATTTAAGAATGGATAAATTCGGGAATGTGACTGATTATAATCCGCCAAAAGGAATTTAAAGAATCCGTATTAAACTGTAATTGTTTAAAACCAATAAATCCAGGCAATTTAATCCATTATATCTCATCTAAGGATTTTAAAGAATCCGTAATAAACAGTAATTATTTAAAACCAATAAATCCAGGCAATCTACTCCATTATATCTCATCTAAAGATTTTAAAGATTCCGTATTAAACAGCAATTATTTAATACCAATAAATCCAGGCAATCTACTCCATTATATCTCATCTAAAGCTTTCAAAGATTCCGTATTAAAATGCAATTATTTAATACCAATAAATCCAGGTAATCCCTCCAATTATACCCCGTAAAAAAAATTTAATCTCCCACTCCAAAAATTATCTCCAAAATCCTGCGTCTTTTTCCCCCGCTCCCCGTCTATCCCTATAAAATCATGAAAAAAATGATCTTAGGTGCTCTATTACTATTAATTACCGCCATCGCGGCCCTGTTTCTCTATTCATACAGATGGAACCTCTTACATCCCAACAAATCTCACACCCTGGGTGATCGTACATTCATCTACCATGTACCCAAACATCTAAAACCCAATCCCAAACTCATCATCGTCTACCACGGCTCCCGCCTCAAATCCTTCATGATGCAAATCCTGACCGGCCATGAATTCGATCTCTTAGCAGATAAAACCCAGGATGCCATCATCGTTTACCCACAAGGCTTTTTGAATAACTGGAATGATAGTAGGAAAACCGCTCCTTTCCCCGCCAAACAACTCAATATAGATGACATCTCTTTCACAAAACAAATCATTCACTACTTCAAAGAACAATACCACATCAACGAGGTCTACGCCATCGGCTTCTCCAACGGTGGACAAATGGCCTTCAGACTCGCTGCTACCGTTCCGGATCTATTCACAGGCTTTGCCACGATAGGCGCCACCTTACCTGTACCAGCAAATAACCTTTGTGCAGACATCACACAACAACCCGTCTCTATCATCCTGATCAACGGTCAGCAAGACAACATTGTCCCTTACGATGGCGGCGAAGTCACCCTCGATGGCAAAAGCTTCGGCTACTCAGAAAGTGCGCCATTCACCGCCGAACACTGGCGCGCTGCCAGCAATGCATCGCAGCTATCAACCATACACTATGGTGACAACGCTGTTCAAACGAATTACTACAACAAGGCTAACAACAAAAAAGTAAGTTTCGTCACTATAAAAGACGGTGGTCATAACATTCCAAACAAGCATTTCCGCATTCCTATCAGCAAGTTAGGACACATCAATAAAGACATAGATGTCCCAGTCGTTATCTGGGATTTCTTCTTCAAAGATGCCCTATCTTTGTAAGCATGGCACAAGAAATAGAAAGAAAATTCCTTCTCAACCTCTCCCTATGGCAACAAGTTGAAAAGCCAAAGGGAGAGCATTTCAGACAAGGTTACCTGGTCACCGACCCGCAAAAAACGATCCGGGTTAGACTGACAGATACCTCCGGTTATCTCACTATCAAAGGGATTTCTGTTGGCGCCACCCGACTGGAATATGAATACGAAATTCCACTCACCGAAGCCAAAGAGCTGCTGGATAATTTCGCTGTTTCTGAACTCTCCAAGATCCGATATACCATCAATTACCACAATAAAATATGGGAAGTAGATGAATTCCTTGGTGCCAACGAAGGATTACTCGTTGCAGAAATAGAACTGCAAAGTGAAGACGAGGCATTCGACCTGCCAGCATGGGTAACAAAAGAAGTAACAGGAGAGGAGAAATACTACAACGCTAACCTGACCACACATCCCTATAAAAGCTGGTGACCCAATATGATTATCTCATTTGACCTTGATGATACGCTGATACCCGGTAATAAGCAATTCGATACACAGGAGCGTACATTTTTACAGAAACTCTTTAAAGCAGAGAGGCTGCGTATTGGTACGATTGAGTTGATGAAAACCTGTCAGGCCAAAGGGCATAAGGTATATGTATACACAACATCTTACCGGCCACCGCGCAAGATCTGGTGGATGTTTTACTTATATGGGATCAAACTGGACAGGGTGATTAATCAGCAGGTGCATAATAAATTTGTACGTTTGCCGGCGAAGCCATCCAAATATCCACCTGCGTTTAATATTGATTTGCATATAGATGATTCAAAAGGAGTGGAGATGGAAGGCAATCATTTTAATTTTCGGACTATAATCGTGAGTGAAGATAATTTGAATTGGACGGAGGAGATTTTGGGGGTAATTGGATAAGCCCGATTTTTGCTACACTTCATACTTAAATTCCATCAATATGATCAGACCTATTCAACTCTGTGCGACTCTACTGGCTTTTACCTTTGTGTCGTGCTCCTCTTCAGTTGGCGAGCATGTCAATAACCCAACTGACAGTACAGGTACCGACAGCCTCCTCGCACCTGTGGAAACCAAAGCACCCAATTCCGATTACAAACCCGCCTTCAAAGGCCAAACCCGTATTGGTGGTGTAAAAACCCAAATCCCTTACGAATTCAAAGTCCTTACTACCGGACTCGAGAATCCATGGGGCATCACCCAACTACCAGATGGCCGTTTCCTCATCACAGAGAAAAAAGGCGATCTCCGCATAGCCACCACCACCGGTGAACTCAGCGCTCCCATCACTGGTCTGCCAGCTGTGAATTCTGCTGGCCAGGGAGGTCTCTTAGGCATCCGGGTAGACCCTGATTTCAGCAAAAACAGAATGGTGTACTGGGTATTTTCTGATCCACTGCCAGAAGGTAACCTGACCGCCGTAGCCAAAGGCAAACTCTCCGCCGATGAAAAAACCATCGAAGGTGCCACCGTTATTTACAAAGCGACACCTGCCTACAATGGCACCCTCCACTATGGCGGTAGAATCGTTTTTGATAAAAACGGTAACCTCTTCATCAGCACCGGTGAGCGCTCTGACCTTCAGACCAGACCACAGGCTCAACAACTGAATTCCGCCCTTGGCAAAGTTTTACACATAACGAAAGATGGTCAGGCTGTAGAAGGCAATCCATTTGCCGGTCAGACTGATAAACGTGCGGAAATATGGAGCTATGGACATAGGAATGTACAGGGATTAGCTTTCCATCCTGAAACCGGCGATCTGTGGGAAACTGAATTTGGTCCACGTGGCGGGGATGAAGTAAACCGCATCGAACCAGGTAAAAACTATGGTTGGGCAACGATCACGTACGGTATTGAATATTCTGGTGAAAAAGTAGGCGAAGGTATTCAGCAGAAAGCTGGTCTGGAACAACCCGTTTATTATTACGATCCGGTGATCAGTCCAAGTGGTATTACTTTCTATTCCGGCAGCGCGATTCCTGAGTGGAAAAATAACCTCTTCATTGGCGCACTGAGTGGTATGCACATTGCCCGTTTGGTGATTAAAGATAATAAAGTAGTAGGAGAGGAAAGGTTGCTGGCTGATGAGCAACAGCGATTCCGGGATATTACTGAAGGGAAAGATGGAGCTTTGTATGCGATTACAGATGGGGGCAGGTTGTATAGTATTCACAAGAAATAGTACTGACTGCTGCTGTATCAAAGCCATTCTCAGGAAATGATTGAATGAATACCATGAACGGCTGCTGCATCCAGGCCATTCCCAGGAAATGAGTGAATGAATGCCATGAACTGCTGTTACATTCAGACCATTCTCAAAAAACTATTTAATTCTACCTCCAATAACTGAAGCAAAAATCAAATCATTTTCCAGAATGATTTGATTTTTGCAAAAAACAGATTGATTCCTTTAAACACCACCCGCCCATCCGCCGTTAACTTTGCTGTAAACATTACAAACAATGGCAAACAAAATAGCACTCATCACCGGCGGCAGCCGCGGCATAGGCCGCGACTCAGCTTTAAACCTTGCTGATAAAGGACTGGATATCATCATCACTTACAATACCCGCATCGAAGATGCACAATCCGTAGTCTCTGCAATCGAAGCAAAAGGTCAAAAAGCCGCTACTCTTCAACTAAACACCGGCATGATCAGCACCTTCGAAGACTTCGCCACACAGCTAAAAAACACCTTAACTACCCACTTCGGTACAGACCACTTCGATTACCTGATCAACAACGCTGGTCAGGGTGGATACAGCGCCATTACCGAAGTCACCGAAGCCTTCTTCGACGACCTGCTGAATGTTCACTACAAAGGCGTGTATTTCTTAACACAAAAACTCCTCCCGCTTCTGAATGACGGTGGTGGTATCGTAAATATCTCATCTGGCCTGACACGTGTATCATTCCCTGGATCTTCTGTTTATGCATCTTTCAAAAGTGCGGTTGAAACCTTCACCCGCTACCTCGCAAAAGAACTTGGCAGCAGAGGCATCAGGGCAAATGTAGTCGCACCAGGTGCTACTATGACCGATTTCGGCGGTGCACACCTGCGAAACAGTGCAGATACACAAAAAACAGTCGCCGGGGTTACTGCCTTAGGCAGAGTAGGAACTGCAGAAGATATCGGTGGCGCAATAGCTTTCCTGTGTACAGAGGATGCTCGGTGGGTGAATGGACAAAGAATAGAAGCTTCCGGCGGGATGCTTGTATAATAAAAATGTCTGCCGTACTGTGTACGGCAAACATTTAACTAATTACTACCTTTATTATATGCTTACCAATACCTCTCTCGAAGACTTTTACAAACGTAATGCCGCCACCTTTCCTGCCGGCATTACAAAGGATACCGGGCACTTCAATGTCTTTGATCCCCAAAAACTCTTTGACAAAGCCACAGGTAACCGCATCATGCCCTACAGCCGCAGAGCTTACTATAAGATCAGCTGGCTTAATGGCAAAAGCCGCGCAGAATATGCTGACAAAGTGATCGAAGTGGAACAAAACGCCCTCCTCTTCGCCACTCCAAAGATACCTTATCACTGGGTCCCTGCCGATAGCAACCAGCATGGCCTCTTTTGCATCTTTACAGCGGATTTTCTCATGCCCCGCAAATCAGGTGTCGTATTGGAAGAACTACCATTATTCCAACCCGGCCATGTGCCATTATTTCATTTAAGTGAAGATGAAGCCCACGAAGTAGCCTATATCTTTAAAAAGATGCAGAAAGAGCTGGCTTCAGATTACAAATTCAAATTCGACTTGCTCCGTAACCTCGTTATGGAGCTTATCCATTATGGTCAGAAGTTACAACCACTCACAGCGCTCAATACCACACAAAACGCCTCTCAACGTATTTCGATGTTGTTCCTGGAACTACTGGAAAGACAGTTCCCACTGGAATCGCCTGAACAAAGACTAAATCTGCGTACCCCAAAAGAATACGCAGACCGGTTGGCTGTACATGTAAACCACCTGAATAAAGTATTGAAAGAATCTACAGGTCGTACTACTTCAGAACTCATCAGCAAACGCCTGGTAGAGGAAGCTAAGATCCTGCTGAAGCAAACTAGCTGGAGTGTTGCTGATATTGCATATGTATTAGGCTTTGATGAAGTATCTCACTTCTCTAATTATTTCAAAAAACAAACAGCTGCTGCCCCGCTTACTTTCAGAACATAACCTCCGCTGATACCTCAAAGCACCCCACTATCCCCCCCTGCACTATCCAGATCTTTATCCACATGTAAATCACCCTCACCCCACAGCCACTTCCATCTCTTTGATGTTCTCCGCCGAAACAGGTACAATCTCCACCTTATCAGGAAACTGCGCTTCCAGCAAACTGGCTGCTGCTATTAAATCATTGTATAACTCTTTGGGAGGCAGGTCTTCTACCACAGGCTGATAACCCTTCTTTGTCTTTTCTGCAATCAGTTTTTTTGCTGCCTTGATACAGGCTTCTACTGTAGTAAATAATTTTGTATGAGCTTGTCCCGTTGTGCCGTATTTTCTAAATATTACAGTCAGGCTGGTTAGGTTAATCTCAATGTCCCAAAATTTGTGCGAATGCTCGTCCTTATAAATGATTTTCTTCTTCATGTAGTAATGGGGGCTAGGTTTTACAGCGCCAAATTATATAAATAATTTTAGCAACCTATGCCCCCATTATTCAATCATTAAATTTTATATCTCAGTCCTCCGTAAAACATTCTTCCAATCACCGGTCCCCACACCATACTCGCATCAAAACCAGCACTAAACGGCTGCCCCGCATTGATCACCGGATCCTTCTGGTAAAAATTAGTCAGGTTCTCTGCCCCGACATAAATATCCAGTTTCTTCGCAAATGTCTTACTCACCTGTGCATTCATCGTCACATAACTCTGAGAATACGCCTCCGGACTCACCGCCGTCATTGGTATACGCTTTGGCCCATTGTAATTCACTGTATAATCAAATTTCCAGGTCTTCACCCCATAGGCCAGATTTGCAAATACACGATGCTTAGCTGTCAGCGGTCGCTGTTTTAAGGTACCACTATAAGTCGTCTTTACATCAAAATAACGGTAAGCTACCCGCACATCCAGCTTAGGCAACGGCTCTGCTGTTATCTCCGCCTGCATACTATTGGAATAAGACTTCCCATCCAGGTTATAAAACTTCACCTCCGTAGGGTTTTCTACATCTACTACCACCTGGCTATTAAAATCATTCCTGAAATAATCCACACTCACCATCGCATCACGACCAAATAACGTTAGTCTCTGATCTATACTCACCCCTTTATTCCACGCTACTTCCGGATTCAATCCATACGCCTTTCCATCTGTCGCCCCTAAGATCTGTAACGTTCTCGCACTCGCCATCACACTCATATTCTCCGCCAGTATATTCGCTGTTCGCTGACCTCTACCCCCACTTACACGTACTGTTGTACCCGGAATAGGCTCATATCTCACATGGATACGGGGTGTCAGAAAAAAACCAAACAGGCTGTTATTATCTCCACGCAAACCAGCTACCACACTGAATTTCTCCACCGGCGCAAAAGTGTATTCAAAAAATGCCCCCGGTACCACTTCCGTTCTTTTATACTTCAGCGCATTGTATGACTCATTATAATCATCATTCAAAAAGCTGAAACCTGTTCTGAATTTATGGATTGTACTACCAATAATAGATTGATAGATCAGGTTCGCATATACACTCTTCTGATCACCATCATACTTCGTCAATCCAAAGAAGGAATTTTGCGTATGACTAATTCCGGCTAACTGCAAACCCACACTTTTGTAAGGCTTTGCCGGAAAGGTATACCCAATCTTTGCAAACGCTTCATACCTGTCAGTGTTGATCCCCAGTCCATACAATGAAGAACCGGATTTATAATCGATCTGTCCTCCCTTTTTTTCATCTTTCAACACCTTCACACCAAAGATGGTTATGAACCCTTTGCCATTATCATACTTCCACCTGTTCACAGCACTGAACAGATTGCCCGTTGGCACATCTCTAAAACCATCCTTGGTGAAATCTACTTTCTTATTCGCCAGGAAGTCGTCATGCAATAACAAACCAACTGACCATTTTGAATTGATCTTTTGCGCCAGATTTACATTCACATCCGTCTTGCCAAAGTCATTCACATACACATTGGCATATAATTGTTCACTGCTCTCAGGTTTCTTTAACTCCACATTGATCTGTCCGGCTATGCTTTCATACCCATTCGCTACAGAACCAATCCCTTTGGTCAGCTGGATAGATTCTACCCACGGACCCGCAATTGAATTCAATCCCAGTGGCGTAGCCAACCCTCTTGGACCAGGCAGGTTTTCCACTGTCAACTGTGTATAATTCCCACTCAGCCCTAATAACTGTATCTGCTTGGAACCCGTGATCGCATCATTATAAGATACATCTACTGATGGATTGGTTTCAAAACTCTCACTCAGGTTACAACAAGCTGCTTTCAACAATTCTTTACTCGTTACTATTTCTGTCCTTGCTGTAGCCAGCGAAGATATTTGCGTCGTCTTCACCCTTGAATTCACTGTAAATTCTTTCAACTGCTGCTCATTCACCCTGTAATGACAACACTCTGGTAATGCATTGTAAGCCTTTGCACTGGCCTTCCTGTTATCCACATCATGCCCTACTTTCAGTATACGCTCTTCAATGGTATTCAAATTAGTCTGTGAAGGATCATATTCAATTTGCAAAGTTTTAGTCGCTACATCCCAATGCGCCATACTCACCCCATTACCCTTTGCAGCAGTCTCAATTCTTTGCTGGCATTGTTCACAAGCGCCGGATACCGGGATCGTAGCCTGGTGAGCGGCAGTTACCGGTGGCATAGTTTGCTGAGCGCCGGATACTGGTGTCGTACTCTGCTGACCGCCTGATACCGGTGTCGTCACCTCATGTTCTGCACCTGCCTTCCTATACTGACAACACCCCGGCAATGCCTTGTAAGTCTTGTCACTGGCCTTCCTGCTACCCACATCATGCCCTACTTTCAGAATCCTCTCTTCAATAGTATTCAAATTAGTCTGAGTGGTATCATATTCCAAATGCAGGGTTTTAGTCGCTACATCCCAGTGCGCCATATTCACCCCATTGCCCTTTGCAGCAGTTTCAATTCTATGCTGACATTGGTCACAAACGCCGGATACAGATATGGATGTGTGTTTTTGTGCGGATAGGTTATTGATATAGCATAATAGGAAACCTATTAGCATAATAAGCTTATACATATAAATCTAAATTAAAAGGGAAAAATTACTGTTGGTTATTTAGACAAACACGGGGGTATCAAACTCTATAAATACAGTTCAGAATATAACTGGGGATAATACTATATAGTGGTGGCCCATTACCATAATTAAAGGAGTAAGGCAGATCTATAACAGGTGTAACAATCCATGATTTGAGCTGTACATTCAACAGCGTAAAGAAGAAAGTAGCGGGCACATTCATAGCTGCAGCAGAGAAATGACTATCCTCTACCTTCAGGGTCTTAAATGTCGTTTCACAACAACCCTTGTGTTGCTGATCCATCTCACAATGATGCCCATCAGCACTGGCCAGTCCAAGAGACACTTCCGCCAGTTTACCACAACAATAAAACTGCTTTACACCCAGACCAACTAGTGTCAGGGAGTAAAGCAGTAATAAACATATTGCGGTTACCCTTTTCATGTACCAGCAAAGGTACAACTCAGGATGTATATAATTTCAGATAAGATGTATATTATTTCAGCAATAGGCTACATTCATTTGTGATGATGTTCATCGCCCCAGGGCTGACCTCACCCAACCCTAAGTCACACATAATCAAAATGTTAATTGCTGGATAATGGTCGGATCCTGGATCTCTTTGTCCCTTGCGAGCAACAATACCTTGGACATTACTTCGGCCGACTTCGGATCGTCGTCTACAAATGGCAGGAACAACCTCCCTCTTTGCTGAGAATGCACCGGCAATACAGACAGGTACCTTCCAGGCATCATGTGTACAATGGCACTGCCCAGGTGTACGCTGTATTCGCCGTATTGCCCCTTAATTTTGGCGTGATTACCGATTACCTGCACGTTGTCCAGTTTAAATAACCGTGCCGTCTCTGTCAGCAACACCGCCCTCATTTCGATAGTTGAATGGCTCGCCTCCGGATCTACCCCACCTACATGCGCCACACTTACCACCAGGTCTATATCACGCATGACCTCACTGAAAATGCGGGGATCGATGTCTTTGAAAGCTACATTCTTATATGTCTTCAGGTCATGGAAGATCACCTGTTCCAACACCGGCGATTCTACTTCCGCAGGAGAGAACCAGTTCGCCTGTGCGTACATCTTCACCACAAAACCCTCTTTGTGGAATGCCTTCTGCAAACCTTCTTCATGATCTACTTTCCAGCCTCTTGACTTCAGCAATGCCACCGTCTTCGCTGGCTGTACCTGGTGCCCGGCATAACGGCGGGAGATAGATTTCTCTTCCAGCTCTTCGGCCAATGGGGTATATAGCTCACGGAAAATTTGTTTGAAAGGTTGTTGTAAGCGCTGTTCAAAACAATAATGCTGGTAATCGCCCCAGCTGCCACAGGCATAAAGATCTGTACAGTGCGCTATGCGTACCAATGCATCCGGCTTTATTGCAAACTGCTCACCTTTTGCTGATACCAACCTATTATCCTTCCAGAAACCATGACCTGTATCCGTCACAAACACCAGCTTTTCCAAATGCTTCGCGATCACTGGATGACTAAACAAATTAGCCAGCTCCGCCGCTTCAAAACCATCGCCTCTTGCCATAGCTTCTTCCAGTGATTTGCGGGAACGACGGAATTGCTCCTTCAGTGTTTTCTTAAACTCCTGTAGTTCCAGTACTTTCTTGTCCTTCTTGTATTTCGCCGGTACAGCAGCCAGTTTTTTATCCCCTCTAAAAGCGACTACATCTGCTTCACCATCCTCTTCAATGATCAGACCTATCAACACATCATCATACTGCACCTGTGTTTCTTTAGAAAGGATATTCTGCACCTGTTTGGTTTCCATGGCCCAGCTTAAGCGCATCGGATCAGCATATCCTGCATTCCTTGCCAGGTTCTCCATCGCAATACGGATTGCAATGCCTTCGCTGGTTTGCTTCTGCGCACCAAACTGTTTACTTTCCTTTTTGAATTGCTGGATGTATTCATATCTGCCAAGTATATCCTTTTGTGGGTTTGCCTTGCTCAACGGAATCAATCCATACATACGCAGGTAATCCTGGTCTCTTTTCTCTTTCACCTTTTGTGTCACCTCTTTAATCTTCAGATCACCAGTGATCACATCGGCATACAAACGCGCCCTGCGATGACCATTTCCATCACTGATGTATTTTGCAGCATTATATACTTTCTGCCAACGGTCTTTACCTATTTCCTTGTACGCCTGCTGGAACCAATCTTTATCCACCGCACCATCTTTAAAGTCCTGTAATTCGATAGAGGTATACAATGCAACAGCACTTTCAAAATCCGCATTCTTCGCTGAATAGGCATCCGACTTAGTATGCACATGCAACCACCAGATAGCGGTATCCAATCCCTTCCAGTTCAGACAACCACTTACCAGCTGTTGCCATTGTGGCGCATACACCGCTGCCTCTATCAATCGTTCTTCTTTTACACTGATAGCTTTCATAGCCTCATTAAATTGCGCCTGCGTATCAGTAGCAGATGGATAACATTTTTTAAGCAGCGAACTAAATAGCTGTTGTTTATTTTTATGATCAGCAGAATAAATGTATCCTTTATGCAGGGAGTCTTTTCCCAGGCCAGCCAGTATCTGAGCAAAACGATGGATACCTTCCAGTCTTTCTATTTCAGTAACAAAAGCAGATACAGGCGTAGCAGAGTCACCACGTTTCAATTCAATATCCAGCAGGTGTTCTCTCACACGGTTATACATAGTTTGCAGGAAAGGATAGTTGGCAAATATGGCATACATTCCATCTTCAAACGCCAGTAGTGCTGTTTCCTGCGCTTTTGTCAGATCTGCTTTTTCTTCATTGTAATTGCTTCCAAAACCGATCTTGCCATTGGCAGCTTGTCCCTCCATTTGTTCACTGGTCAGGTATGGCAATGCATTTGTTCCCGTTTTTTTAGTATTGTATGCATGTACCTGTTGTTTGACCACGGCAGTGATCAGCTCCTTCACTGTAGGTTGGGTTCCAATGTCATCCAGCTCTATTTTTTGTTTTTCAAGAATGGTATGTTTACGTCCCGCTTGTTTAATGTTGACAATTACGAACATCAGGGTTAAAATTTAAACAATCCGGTGGCAATATATATAAATTATCTGACGAATGATCACCGTTTTTGACAGCGTGTGCCCTTTAACTGCTAAAATGACTGTATATTTCCCTTTGGCATAAAAGATGATATTTATCAGTAATAAAAGTAGATAACATGGCTAATCAAACTGCAATACTTGCTGGTGGTTGTTTTTGGGGTGTAGAAGAGCTCATCCGTGAATTACCGGGTGTAATCAATACGCATGTGGGTTATACGGGTGGTGATGTGCCAAATGCGACATATCGGAATCATGGCTCCCATGCAGAGGGCATCAAAATAGAATTCAATCCTGAGGTGATTTCTTATCGCCAGTTGCTGGAATTCTTTTTCAAGATTCATAATCCGACTACCCGGAATCGCCAGGGGAATGATATAGGTATGTCTTACCGGTCTGCTATCTTTTACCTGGATGCAGCACAGCAGGAAACAGCTGAAGCGCTGATAAAAGAACTGGATGCAGCAAAGATCTATCCTAATCCGATCGTAACAGAGGTGGTACCTGCGGGTGATTTCTGGGATGCAGAAGAGGAGCATCAGGATTATTTACAGAAACATCCAAATGGATATACTTGTCATTATATCCGTCCGGAATGGGCATTGACGAAATAAGATTAAAGTTATACATACAAGGGCCTGCTGATGGTTATCAGCAGGCTTTTTTTAGTTTACATTATTTTGCCGCCTGAATAGTGAATAAACCAAAGGCGGCTCGGTGAGCCGCCTTTGGTTTGATGAGGAAGTTTTAACGGCACTTGATGGGAGGCGCCGGGGATTTTTCTATCCTCACGCTGCTTGCAAAATATTTCAGACGGACAGCAAGTGCTTCTTCAAAGGTCAGGTCTACTTTACCTATATAACCTATCACGTGATGTTTACCTTCTCTTTTATCTTCTTCTATCATTTCTTCAAAACCTGAAATAAATTCAGCCATATTAAAAACCATTTAAATTGTTAGTGAATAAATTGAATGTAGTAAACGACTTATCTGAATACTTTAATTGCCTGGTTGGATAATCCATATAAAGAAACCTATCCTGAAACAGACCGGCTATAAATGAATGTGTGTATGATAACGCATCCAGATCTGTCGCATCAAAGACAAACAACCCCATTCCTTTTCTTTGTTTTATCAATTCTTTGGTGGATAACTCTCCCACCCAAATAAAGCTCGGCATAACCTTCTTTAACAAAGCATCCTTTGATGGTTTTGGAATAGAAGGATCTTTTGCCAGATGATCTCTAAATGAATCACTGGATGTTAAAAACATCCGGATAAATAATGATGAATGCAGTGCGATATTCAGCTCAGGCGTGCAAAGTATAGTCTTAAATTTGATTTTGGCTTCTTTTGCGCTAAGGTGCATTTCCGGATGAAAAGGAACGATAAAGTGTGTTATTTTACTATAAAGCCACAAAATCACACGCCTTCAACGCCTCCTTCGCCACCACCGATCGCCCCAATATCCCCGGTACAATTGGCCTGACCACCATAAACCCCATATATTGCTTCGTTATCCTCTTCACCCCCTCGCTACTCCTGAAATTCCCCGCTACAATCTCCCCCTCAAATAGCGACAACCGAATACAATCCCTTCCATGCTCACCCTTCTTCGAAGAAAAATGAGCATAATAACTACTCCTATACACCTTATCCACATAAGGCGACTCAATTAAAAACCATATCGACTTCTTCAGCCGATCAATATGTCTTTTCAAATGAGTATCAAATAAATCTTCTGCAATCTCCAATGACACCTGAAATACCTTCTGAAGCAGTGGAATTAATATACTTCGTATTTCAGGATTGGAACAAATAACAATGGTATTGTCCATATAAAAACTGGGCACTAAAAAGTGAAACAATGGTTAATCTGGTTGCGTCTTTCGTATACGCAAGGTAACAACATTACTAACGCATAAAAAAATATTTTTCCTTCTACTCAATCCTAAAAAAACAATTGGATAAAAATAATTCTTCCAGCAAAATTTTAAACAATCAACTTATACCCCGCCCCTCTAATACTCATCAACTGCACCCCCGGCTCCCCCTTCAACATCTTCCTCAAATGACTCATAAACACATCCATACTCCTCGCATTATAATACGTATCATCCCCCCATATCTTCAACAAAGGCACCTGCCTTGGCACCAACGTATTCTTATGCTGCAACAACAACTCCAACAACGCCGCCTCCTTATAAGACAACGTATACCTCGCCACAGATGTCTCCAACTCCTGCGTCACCGGATCCAGCTTACAACTACCAAACACATACACAGACTCAACTTGCTGCCGCCCCCCGAATCTACTCAACAATGACTCCATCCTGATCAATAACTCCCCCATATTAAACGGCTTCCGCAAATAATCATTCCCCCCACTCTTAAACCCCTTAATCACATCCTCCGGCAATGACTTCGCACTCAAAAATATAATCGGCACCCCCGCATCCAACTTCCTGATATCCTCCGCCAATGTATACCCATCCTTTACCGGCATCATCACATCCAACACACAAATATCCGGCGGGGCACTCCTAAATAATTCCAACGCCTGACTCCCATCCGTCGCCAACACCACCTCATACCCACTCTGCCCCAAACCATCACTAATGATTTGCGCCAAGGTCAGCTCATCTTCTGCATACAATACTTTATACTTCATTATAAACAGGTAATTCTATGATAAATTCACTCCCCTTCCCCAACTCACTCACTACACGGATCTTCCCGCCATGCCTCTCCACTATCTGCTTTACATAATTCAACCCCAACCCGGACCCCTTCACATTATGCACATCCACATTATCCTGCACCCTAAAAAACCGCTCAAATATCCTCTCATGATAGATCTTAGATATCCCCGGCCCATTATCCTTCACACTGATTACAATATGCTTTTCTGTACACGCACAACTTACATCCACCCGCACATCCTTCCCCCCATACTTCAGCGCATTATCTATCAAATTATAAAACACATTCGTCAAATGCACCGGATCCCCATCTAAAAAACAAGGCTCCTCCGAAGGATGATAATGTATGCCTGCTGACTTATTCTGCAACTGCATCGATGTCACCACCTGCTCCAATCCCTGCTGCACATCATACAACTCCGACCGTAACCGCGTCTCCCCACTATCCACCTCATCTAAATTCAATACCTTCTCTATCATCATATTGAGCCGGTGCAACTCCGTCTTACTGATATTGATATACTGCAACAACTTCTCCGGATCCGCCGTCAGCTGATACCTCGTAATTGCATCTAATGCTGCCTCCATCACCGCCACCGGCGTTTTCAACTCATGCGTCATATTGCTCGTAAATGCAATCCTCGCCTGCGCATATATATGCTGATGCTTCAACAATCTAAACACAAAGTAAAACGCAGCCCCCGTCAATAACAACATCAAAAACGAAGACAATAAATAATACCGCATCTGATAAAACACAATCCCCCTCAATGAAGGCACCACCAACTGAAAATTATTATACAACCGGATATTGTAACTATACGGCTCACTATGATAATCCGCCTTCCGAACCTCTGCAGCCGTATGATGATTTAAAATTACCCCACTCTCCCAATCATACTTCACCACGAAGTACTTTACCCTAAGATGATTCTTCAACAACTCCTGATCTACCAAACTATCCAACCGGTTATACTCTACTGAATCTAAAACCAATTGCCCTTCCTCCGTTTCTCCATGTTCAAAAATACGCTGTATCTTATGCTTCTTCCGCTCATATTTCTTATTCGGTATCCTGATACTGATATCTACTATTGAACTATCCCCCGTCAAATCCGAATCAAACCGGCTCATCACCTTATGCCCTCTCATCCTGCTATACGCCTCTTTAAATTGCAACCACTCCGGCGACTGAAAAAAGCTCAAAAAGTTTTCATTCCCCTCATTCCCCGGCAATAAGCTCAGGAAATTACTACTCCTCACCACATTATTCACCACCTGGTCCAGGTCACGCTTTACCTGTACCTTCTGCGAACTGTACAACTGGCTCAACCACGCCACCTGCAATATGACACTGACGATCATCGCCACTATCACCAAAGGATATGCATACTTTTTAGAAAACCATTTCATGCTACAAAGATGGGGACTTTACCCTCCCGAAAATACGATTTAACCTTATTTAACCTAGTTTAACCGGCCTTAATATCACATCGGAGTACGTTTGTTTCATGAAAACGATCTCCATACTACTCCTGACCTTTATGCCGATTTTTGCAATCGCCCAGTCCAATATCAATGGCACTGTCACCGATACCGAAGGTCACCCGCTCGATGGGGTTACCATTACCCTCAGCCAGCAAAACAAATATATCGCCACCGCCATCACCGATCTGGGCCATTTCGCACTAAAAGACGTAAAAGGCATCAAAGGTCCAAATGGTATATCCAATGCGCCCTACACCCTTACCGCTACATCCATGGGTTATCAATCTTATACTAAAGAGTTACAACTCCCTGCCGATTCTATCCATATCATCCTACAGCCTGATCAAAAACAACTACAAGGCATCACCGTCTCCGCAGCCAAACCACTCATCGAGCGGCAGACAGATCGCGTGGTCTTCAATGTAGAAAACAGTATCATCGCCAGCGGCGGCACCTCCTGGGAAGCCCTGACCAAAGCCCCCGGGGTTACTGTCAACTCTGACAATTCCATCTCCGCTTACCGCAAAGACGTGCAGGTATACATGGATGGTAAACCGCTTCACCTCTCCGGCGATGACCTGGTGAATTACCTGCAGGGCCTCCCTTCTTCTACGATTACCAAAATCGAAGTCCTTACCAATCCCCCCGCCAGCTTCGAAGCCCAGGGTGGATCTATCATCAATATCGTCACTAAAAAAGTAAAGAAACAAGGCATCAACCTCGCCCTCAATGGCAACTATATACAGGGGATATACGGCTCGTACAATGGCAGCGCTACTTTCAACTACCGCAAGGATAAATTGAATGTCTATGGCAACTATGGTTACGGCCATAAACATACCTACATGGATAACAGAACCTATATCAATTTTGGCGATTCTTACTGGGCCACCAACGACCACACGGTACTGGAATCCAATAGCCACAACTACCGTCTCGGTGTAGACTACCAACTTACTGACAACCAGATACTGGGTGTGCTCGTGACCGGCAATAACCGCGCTGGTCATAGTAATGGCAACATCCCTACCCATATTTACAGTGCTGACAAATCTACCCTTGATTCCACCCTGCAAACCAACTCTACCGATAAAAAATATGGCAGTGGCTATACCTACAATATCAACTATAGCCTGAAAATGGATAGTGGTAAACGTAGTTTAAATGTAGACCTGGATTACGCCCCATACGCTACCAGCAGTTATGCACATGTAAACACCGATAATGATTATCGCATTTACACACCAACTACACAACATATCAACATTCTTTCCGGCAAGGCAGATTACGTCTACACACTCAATAAATGGAACCTTACCACCGGTTTCAAATACAGTAGCATTGAAAGCGACAACAAATTCACCTTCATAGAAAGTGATGTACTCATGCCAGACAAAAGCAATCATTTCAGGTACACAGAAAACACCTCCGCATTATACACCAGTATCTCCGGCACTTTCAACAAATTAACTGTACAAGGTGGCTTAAGAGCTGAATACACGAACACCCGTGGCTACTCCATCACACTGGATTCTTTAAACAAACGTAGCTACTTCAAACTGTTTCCCACCCTATACTTACAATATAACCAATTCCAGCTCACCTACAGCTACCGTATAGACAGACCCGAATACGCCCGCATGAACCCTGCCAGACATTATTCATCTCCTTACAATTACTATGTAGGCAATCCTGCCCTGCAACCGGCCTTTACGCACAATGTTGAATTGGCCTACACCTACAAAGAAAACTACACCCTTACTGCGAACTACACTTCTACCAGCAATATATTTACCAACGTAACGGTACAGGACAACGCGACCAAGACCTACTACATCACCCATCAAAACCTGGGGGCAAGTATCAATAGCGGTCTGCGTATCTCCGCCTCCTTTCATCCGGCCAGCTGGTGGGATGTAAATGCAGAAGCAGGTGGCTACTTCACACAGGAAAAATCGGCTTACCTGCAAGGTCACTACAACATCAAAATGTTCTCTTACGATGGCCGGTTGAATCAAACTTTCACCATCGATAAAAAGAATGGTATCGCTGCTGAAGTAACAGCTCAATACATTGGCCCCGGCATCCAGAATATCTATCGCAGTAAGGGATTGAGCGAAGTAGACCTGGGTGTAAAAGCAAATGTGCTGAAAGGTAAAGGTACCATCCGCCTCACCGCCAATGATATTTTCAATGCATTCACTTACCGGGTTAGCATCAATTATCTTGATCAGCAAAGTACCTTCTATCATAAGAATGAATCGAGACTGGCTACATTGAGTTTCTCCTTCCGCCTGGGCAAAGACATCAAAGCCGCCAGAAACAGAAACACCGCAAGTGAAGAAGAAAAAAGACGTGCGCAATAAGCACGTCTTTTTCAATCATATATTAATGCCACGCCTGCTATCTCCCACACTCATTACAGGTATAAATGGTTCTCATTGTTTGCTTATTATTGCTGTATAGCTTGCTGCTACAAAAAATCTGGAAAATATTTTAACTTTCAGTATCAATATTCACAACTACATACCGTCCCCTTCTCTACAACCCTACATCGATGGCTACCGCATCATCGATAGTGAGGTACTCATTGTCAATAGGGTACTACCGGGCACCGTACCTGTATTGGCACTGCGATTAAAAGGTCATATCTCTTCCCAAAATGAACCACTGCCTGGTTATTTGCTCTCTGGACTGAGAAAAACACCCCGCCTCATTCAATATCATGCAGGTACTTCCAACCTGCTGATATTATTCAAAGAAGGAGGGATCAATGCTTTTTTCGACATCCCTGCACATGAATTCTTCAATGAAAGTATCTCACTGGATAACCTGTTAGACATCGCCTTCCTGGAGGATCAACTGGGCGAAGGCACAGACTACATCGCCATCGTAGAAAATTTCCTGCTGCAACAACTCAAACACCGCACACCCGATCAGTTAATATTAGCAGCTACTAATGCGATCAAACAGCAACAGGGCAATTTAAATATCACCCAACTCGCCTCCTCCCTTTATATTAGTCAGGATGCATTTGAAAAACGTTTCAGAAAAGTGATCGGGACTACTCCAAAACAATTTGCAAGCCTTGTACGTATGCAATCCATCGTTAAAAACTATTCTTCTAAAGACTTCACCCACCTCGCCCTCGAAGCCGGCTATTTTGACCAGGCACACTTTAACAAAGCCTTCAAGCAATTCACCGGTCTCACGCCATCCAGCTTTTTCAACACACCTCCTCAATGGTAAAATCAATGATTTTGTACTATTCCTCTGAGAGGATAACAGCGAATCATTTATCTCAATGGTAAAATCAATGTTTTTTCACTATTCCCAGAGATGATACCAGCGAATCATTTACCTCAATGGTAAAATCAATGATTTTGTACTATTCCCAGAGATAATAACAACGAATCATTTACCCCAATGTTAAAATCAATGATTTTTTACTATTTCCCGGTTTGATACCAGCGCATCTTTGCTACATGAAACATTTACTCATCGCATTGCTGCTCTTCGCCGGCACCGCACAAAACACACAACACATGAAAGCTTTTGTCGTACTCGTCAAAGTACCGCTTACTTACACTACAGAACAAGCCAAAGCCGTCAATCCCCAATGGGAAAAAGCCATTGCTGACTGGAAAGCATCCGGTCATTACATCACCAGCTTTGCCTATCCGGGAGAAAGCAAAGTGATCGCTCAACAGGAAACATCAAAAGAAAATCTAAGGCAGGTAAGTAGCATCCTGCTACGTGCAGAAAATATAGATGAGGCAATGGTACTGGCCCAATCCTGTCCAATATTAAAATATGGGGGTAGCGTGGAAATCAGGGAAATCCCTAAGGGTGAACCGGCAATCTTTCCTCCTTTACAATAGGTAATGTATCTTCCCCTACAAGAGGTAATATTTCTTCCTATTCAATAGGCAATATTTCCTCCTTTACAATAAAAGAATTCCCCCACGCAGTCATTGCTTCCAATACAGGAATCAATGTCTCACCCAATTCAGTAAGAAAATATTCCACCTTTGGAGGCAACTGCGCATACACCACTTTCCGGATGATGCCATGTGCCTCCAATTCTTTCAATTGCTGATTCAATACTTGCCTGGATGCCTTTGGATTTTGCTGCTGCAATTGCCCGGGCCGGTTAATACCCTTGTAAATACCATACAGCAAACAAGGCTTCCACTTATTGCCAATGATCTCCATCGTCATGGCCATCCCGCAATCGAGGTCCTTTGGTATTTTACGCTCGTACATATCACAAAGATACACCACCTGTCAATAACCCGACATACGCATAATTTTATGCGTATGTCATAATCAACTGCGTACTTGACTCCAACGACATATACCGTGAATTTTGCCCTCAAAACAATCAAGATGAAACAAATTCTTTTTATTTTATTCCTGGCAATTTCGCAACATGCACATTCACAACAAACAAATTCTCAACAAGCCATTGCACAAAAAGTCATTCCGCAATACCCCAGTGCACAACAAGCCATTGCACAATTAAACCAACCCGGTTATTACCGCATTCAACTCGGCGACTACGAAGTGACTGCATTATCAGACGGCACTGTGCCTATCCACCTGCACGATATCCTCACCAATGTCTCGCATCAGGAAATCGATAGTTTAACGACACTCAGTTATCAAACACCTACCGAAGAAGCCTCTGTCAATGCCTACCTTTTAAAAATCAACGGCAAAAACATCCTCATCGATGCAGGCGCGGCTGAATTGTATGGCCCCACACTAGGCCACCTGCCGGAGAGCCTGCGCAAAATAGGCATCGCACCTGAACAGATAGACGCGATATTAGTCACACACATTCACACCGATCACACCGGTGGACTCATGCTAGATGGCAAAATGGTCTTTCCAAATGCCACCATTTACATCAGTAAACCAGAAGTAGATTTCTGGATGAATGAGAAAAACAAGACACCCCGCTTAGCCAGATGGTTCAAAGAAGCTGAAGACAAAGTAGGCCCTTACTTAAAAGCCGGTAAAGTAAAAACCTTTGAATATGGTATCCCACTCTTCCCGGGTATTACCCCCATCGATGCTCATGGACATACACCCGGCCACACCTTCTATGCATTAGAAAGCAAAGGCGAAAAGATGTTATTCATCGGCGATATGATACATGCCGCCAGCGTACAATTCCCAGACCCTGCCGTTACGATCAACTTTGATGTAGATGAAAAAAACGCTGCTATACAAAGAATCAAAACATTTAAAGATGCGGCTGCTAAAGGCTACTGGTTGGCCGCTGATCACATCTCTTTCCCTGGCATCGGTCATGTGAGGTCACAAGCCAATGGCTATCTATGGATTCCTATCAATTACAGCACATTAGGAGCTGGCCAATAAAAGGTTTGATTTTCTTAACTTTGCCCAATGGCAACAAGAATCAGTACCTGTATTGGCGCAGACTTAAAATCTAAAGGTTTTAAAGTACATGAAGTATCCGGCATCGTACCGGCCGCCGAAGTGCACGCCAGAAGGGATTATTATAAAATAGTGATGGTAACGGGGGATTTCATCCTGAAATTCGGAGATAAAACAATGGAGATAGATGGTACCTACCTTTTCTTCGCGAATCCGAATGTCCATCATACGATCATCCCCCGTTCCCTTGAAAGATCAGGCTATGCCTGCGTATTCACGGAAGATTTCATCGCCGGCAGGGAACTGACTGACCTGGTGCAGCATTCACCGCTATTCAGATCATCCGAATCTCCGGTGCTGCTACTAAACAAGGAACAGGTCGCATTTTTGTCCAGCATTTACAGGAAAATGCTCACCGTATATAATAGTGATTATGAGCACAGAGATGAATTGTTCCGCAACTGTATTGAACTCATCATTCACGAAGCCCTACAGATCCAACCTGCCAACCTGGACCTGCGGGAACACAATGCCGCTGCCCGCGTCACCCGGTCTTTTTTAGAATTGCTGGAAAGGCAGTTTCCCATCGACAACCCTGCAGAACCGCTCAGACTACGCACTGCACAGGATTTTGCCAACTCCCTCTCTGTACATACCAACTACCTGAACCGTACAGTGAAGGCCGTCACCGGCAAACCGACTTCCGTACTCATTGCCGAGAGAATTACCGCCGAAGCCAGGGCTTTGCTTCAACATACCAACTGGAGTGTGGCAGATATCGCCTATGGTCTGGGGTTTGAATATCCCACCTATTTTAATAACTATTTTAAAAGGATCACCGGCACCACCCCAAATGCCATCAGAACTACCAGGGTTTGAAAATCATACTTGGTTTGATTCTCTTTATTAAAAAAATCCCTGACATTTGTAATGAAAATTACGGAACCTCGAAGTATCCGCCATAAAAGAAATGCCAGGCATGTAAACAAAGCTTAAAACGATCGAATAACAGCCCCCATTATAAAAACTGCATTCACCCCGGACATAGAAATGTACCCCTGTGCACATGCCACACCCGCCACCAACTAAGTCTTGAAGAACCACCTGCAATCTGCCCGCCAGCTCACTTTCAAACAATCAGCGCTTCCGGATAACCAATAGTCAACCATTAAAACACTAATAGAGAGCGATCTTTCTAATATGCAATGGGCCCGCATTCCCCGTAATCATCAATCGCCACTGCTCCGCATTCACCGAACTAAATGTCTGAATCCGCTTATGTCCAACAGATTCTCCCGTCGCCACTTCTTTCCATTTATCCCCAATCATTGCCTGCAGACTATATTCTAAAATATTCTCCCCATATTCCAGGTCTTCCATGATCATTATCTGACTGGCTGCTTTTCCAGTCTTATTTCTGAACTCAATAATAGATTGAGTCATATTATTCCGCACAGCCAAAGGTGCTGAAAAAACCTGCTTTAAACGATGCCCAAGGCTATCAAAAACCAGGGAGTCCGCCTTTGGAATGAGGCCACTGGTATCCACCACCATACCGACCAGCATATTCGTATTCCTGCCTACACTCTTATAATACTTGTCCATCAGCTCCTTTACAGAAAACAGGTCCTTCTCTTCTCCGGCCTTCCACAACCACCCACCATTCCATGCGTAATTTCTACGAATAGGAAAATCAGATTCACCCGGGCACCAGTATTTCCCCTCCGGATCACCATGCAGATCATCTATTTTAACAACGCCATCTGAAGCCGTCGTTTCATTTGCCCTGCTCCATTGTGGATAAGCTGCAAAACCATCTTCATTACCAATCCAGCGAATAGTATTGCCGGCTTTCAATGGCCCCTGGAACAGGATGGCTTGCGGTTGCTTGTCATGAATCATTTTCACCACAGCTGCCTCCAACCCATTTTGCAAACCTCCATCAAACCAGATTTCAAACATAGGTCCATAGTTACTCCACAACTCATTCAATTGGGCCAGCACGGCTTTGGTATAAGCTTCGTCATGGGTGCCATAATAAGTGTTAGTATTTGTATTATAATACAGCCCTGGGCGTAAACCATATTTTTTACAGGAGGCGATAAAATCCTGCAGGATATCCTTTTTATAAGGGGTATGCCCTACATTATAATCATTCACGGCAGAAGGCCAGAGGCAAAAACCGGTACCATGCTTTACCGTGAGCACCGCATACTTTGCACCTGCCGCTTTTGCAGTCTTCACCCATTGATCTGTATTTAGTTTGGATGGATGGAAGATGGATAAATCAGGTAAGGTCTCTTTCTTTTTGTAATCAAATGATTCAGGGGCAAAGATGTTAATATCCAGGTGAATAATAACGCCTATCTCCGCATCTGCCCATTCAATCTGATCTTTCGATGGGAGCACCTGTTGAGAAAAGGATGGGATATACGCCAGCGTAATAAACAACGAAATTAGAGACAACCTGACCATAACGTTTCCATATTTCTATAAACTTACCTAATTTTGCATCTTTATCCTATACTTTATGCATGTTTATTCCCCCAACGACATTGTTTTGACCTTACTTTTTAAAGAGGTGTCTCCGCTACTGTGGCAGAAGTATAGGGCTTAGTTATAATTAGGGGAAAATTCCCCTGCCTACTCCATGTTACATACCCCATACCTTTGCAATAAAGTCAAAACACACCCAACATGAAGCACCTCAACAAACTGGTATTCTTATCTTTAGCATGCTATCTATCTTCCTGCGACGCCCCGCCATCTAATCAGACACACGACACTACTGCCGAAGTAGCAGCCGCTCCCACAACCGATAAAGAAATCGATGCAGTAGCTAACGAAGCAAGAGCCGCTGTCGATTCTATAGCAAACGAAGCTGGCACCCCGGCAACAAAAAAACACAAACACTATGCATCTGTGATTGAAATGATAGAGGAATCGGGTGACTTTACCCAGGAAAACGGTTCTATGAAAGTCATTTCCAAATCCCCCCTTCATATCCAGATCTCATCCGCTGCCGGCAACATTGACGACTTAGAACAAATGAAAAGGAATGCCATGCAGGAGTTGATTTACATCGCCTACGCATCATTCACCATGACAGACATTCCACAAATCACCATCACAACCGTACCTTATGATGCAGCGCAATTTATCGACCATCAAAAAATGGTCTTTCAAAAAGCCGCGTCTACGACTATTACCATTTCAAGAGAGAAAGCAAGACGGGTAATGCAGGCACGCCTCAGCACGAGTAACTTCGATGATATGTTTGGAGTACAGGTCGGCCAGCAATATTTCGCTGAATCTCCCAGTCCATTACTGGAAAAATTAAGAGCCACCTTCCCTATCGAAAAGGTTATTGACCAACTGAAATCATAATTTCATTACTGCGATAATTGGCGGAGATAATCAATAATCTGCCAATTATCGTCCTGGCTGTCCCCCCCGAATACCCGATAAAAACTGTGGCCGATTAGCAAATCATAACCATCAAAATCAACACTCAACGGCCAATTGACTACATCCTTCCGCCTTTTGGCTACATTTCCACGCTGTAGGCACCTGACCTTTGCGATATGAAAGTAACACTCATCACAGGCGCCTCAGGTGGCATCGGCGAAGCATTTGCCAGACAACTGGCCAAAGAAGGCCATCATTTACTAATGGTAGCAAGATCTGCTAATAAGTTGAAAGCACTCAGCGAACAACTCACTCAGCAATACAAAATCACCGCACACTACCTGGCTATTGACCTCGCAAAATCAGGCAGTGACCAAATCATAGCAGACGAAGTCGCTAAAAGAGATTTACAGGTAGATTGGCTCATCAATAATGCAGGCATCGGTACAGGCGGAGATCTGTTAGAATACACCCTGGATGAATACCTGAACATGATGCACCTGAATATGGATGCCATGGTGGCCTTAACTTATCAATTTCTTCCCGCTATGCGTGCGCGAAAAAGTGGAACTATCATCAATGTTGGTTCTATGGCGGGGTTCAATGGCATTCCTTATATGAATGTATATGCAGCGACCAAAGGGTTTGTGATGTACTTTACACAGGCGCTGTGGGAAGAAAACAGGTTGTACAATATTCAAACAATGCTATTATGCCCGGGTGCGACTGAAACAGGTTTCTTTGATGCAGCAAAGATAGGCGGGGAAAGAAAAAGTATGTTCTCTACCAAAAAAATGGAAACGCCTGAGCAGGTAGTCACTGCTGCCATGAAGGGCTTGCGAAAAAAATCTATATTGACCATCAGTGGGTTTCAGAATAAATTAATGAAAAGCATAGCGCAAATAATCCCGGTAAAAACAGCGCTGAAAATCTATGGAAATATGATGCGAAAAAGTCTGAACTTAGTTATAAAGTAGGGTATGATACACATCAAAAGCATTTCACAATATTACGCAGCATGCAATCTGGGTAAGCCGAAGCATCCATTGATCGGGGTATACCAGTTTCATGAAATGCCGAAAATAGAGATTGATGAAAATTTAAAATTCACCCTGAGTTATTATGTGGTAACGATCAAATATAATTGCGATTGTAAATCACAATATGGGCAGACGAATTACGACTTTGATGAAGGGATAATGGGGTTTACAGCACCGAACCAGGTGATGGGTGTGAATAAGGATTTTGAATTACCTAAAGCAGGGTGGTGCCTGATGATTCATCCCGATCTGCTGCAGGGTACGGAGTTGGCAAAGAAGATCCGGCAGTATGATTTCTTTCATTATGAAGTGAATGAAGCGCTGATTTTGTCAGCAGATGAAGAGCGGGATATAGAAGAACTTTTTAGGAAAATACAGCAGGAGATCAACAGGCCAATTGATAAATTCAGTCAGGATGTGCTGATTGCACAGCTGGATTTATTATTCACTTATAGTAATCGTTTTTATGACAGACAGTTTATTACGCGGAGGCCATTAAACAATAACCTGCTGTCTTCATTTGAAATACTGTTAGATGACTTTTTTTCTCAAAAAAGCACCAATACCGGCTTACCAACCATTGGGTATTTCGCAGATAAATTACACCTGTCTGCAAAGTACTTCAGCGATATGCTGAAACAGCTCACGGGGTTAACTGCACAGCAACATATACATGAAAAACTGATTGAGAAGGCGAAGGAAAAGCTCTCTACATCTGAGTTATCTGTCAGTGAGATTGCTTATGAGCTGGGGTTTGAGCATTCACAGTCGTTTAGTAAGTTTTTTAAAGCCAAGACGCAGCAAAGCCCTATGGAGTTCAGACAATCTATGAATTAATTTGTAGTTTTAATGCATGGATTTTATATTCAGACAGCCCCTAAAATAAAAACAGCATCTCCGGTCAAAAGTCCGGTACGATAGGAGTAGCATATGTTGAAAAAATTCAAAAGGCAGGAATAACATCACTTGAATTTTTCCATTTTAAATTGTAGCTTAACCCTCCTCAGCCAAAAAGATTGTCATGCAAAAACTACCAGTAGCACTCCTGCTATGCCTCCTTACGTGTAAACTCTCTATCGCCCAAACGGGCAGTGCCAAAGAACCGGTAAGATACATAGGCGGTGTAACCGTAGACCCTTCTGTTCACGACGGCCGCCTCCGCTGGGCCATCGGCGTGGAAAACAGGCAGGTGCTCAGGGCCAACCGCTCTCACCCTGAACTATCTGACAATTTCGGTTGGACCTACAACCACGCCCCCTTCATCGCCTACTGGAATCACCAATTTTACCTCCAATACCTCAGTAATCCAGTCAATGAACACGAAGCCCCCGGTCACACCCTCATTACGACCTCCAAAGACGGTCAGCACTGGACCCTGCCACAGGAAGTCTTTCCTCCTTACCAGGCACCTCCGGGTGTAAAAATTCCCGAAGGGTACAAGGGGTATATGATGCACCAACGCATGGGCTTCTATGTAGCACCCAACGGCCGCCTGCTCACAGTCGCCTTTTATGGTCATACAGAACACCCTTTCCGTGAAGGCGGCATCGGTCGCGTAGTCAGAGAAATTCACAAAGACGGCTCTTTTGGACCTATCCATTTTATCCGCTACAGCAGTTATAATAAATGGAATGAAAGCAATACCAGCTTCCCATTCTACACTCACTCCACCGATACAGGTTTTGTAAATGCCTGTACTGCCCTGCTCTCCGACAAGTTAATGAACTTCCAATGGCTGGATGAAGACAGCGGCAACGACGACTTCTATCCCAATTTCAAAACTTATAAAGACAGCGTGAACGCACTTTCCTACTTCCATCGCAAAGACGGCAAAGTAGTGGCCCTCTGGAAAAAATCCTGGACAGCCCTCTCTGACGATGAAGGCAAGACCTTTTCCAAACCAGTGAGAGTGCCTACTTTACTCATGGCTGGTGGTAAAAACTGGGGCCAGCGAACCAAAGACGGTCGGTATGCAATGGTCTACAATCCTATCGAAACACAGGAATACCGGTATCCACTGGCGTTAGTGACCAGTGATGACGGCATCATCTTCGATGATCTGCTGCTTGTACATGGCGAAGTTCCACCCCGCCGGTTTTATGGTAGATGGAAAGATTTTGGGCCTAATTATATAAGAGGTATTGAAGAAGGCAATGGTGTTCCACCGGGTAATGACATGTGGCTCGCTTACAGTGTGAATAAAGAAGATATATGGGTGGCACGTGTACCACTGCCGGTAAAGTATAAAGTCACGGGGCCGGTAAAAGATAATTTCAATGGTACAGGGAAAGATAGTTTCACCAGCGCTGGGAAAAACAATACCATCCACACAGGAAAAGACAATTCCATTAGTGATGGCAAAAGCAATTCAATCAGCGCAGGCAAAGATAATAGCATCAGTACTGTAAAAGACAATGCCATCAACCCGCTCAAAGACTGGAATATCTACGCCCCTCAATGGGCGCCCGTTACCATTGCGAACAACGCCTTGCGACTCGCAGACAAAGATCCTTACGACTATGCCAGAGCTATTCGCATATTCAAAGAAAGCACGCAAACAAAATTACAATTGAAAGTCTCTCCTCAACAAAACGACCACGGCATGCTGGATATCGACATCACTGACCGATTTGGCAACAGACCTGTGCGCATCAGTTTCAGTGAACAAGGGTACATTACCGCACAGGATGGGGATTCCATCAAACAGCTTCAACCCTACATACCCGGCACCTGGTACACCATCGACATCACGATTACCAATAAAAACTACGCTATTTCTATCAATAAAAAGCAGTTACTTCAACATGCACAACTAGCAGAAGCCGTAAAATCAGTAGAACGCCTTTCCTTACGCACGGGCCCTTACAGAAACTTACCCAATCGTAAAACACCTAATCAGGTAGAATCTGGTCCATTAGCAGGGGCAGACGATCCACTACCAGAAGCCGTGTTTTACATAGATGATGTACTAATTCAATAATAAATCACAATTCAATTCAACACCATCCACCATCGCCCCCATGTTTTTATAAAACTCAATTGCATGGTGGTTCCAATTGGATACCTGCCACCTTACCTTTTTACAATTCCGGGAACGGGCCAGTTCAATCACCGAATGCAACAAGCCCTTCCCCATTCCCTGCCCTCTAACAGCAGGCTGTAAATAAAGATCATCCAGGTACAACGCTTTCCCACTCCAGGAATAATACGTCCAGAAGAAAGTAGCAAACCCTACAATGATACCATCAGCCTCCACCACAAATGCCTGAAACAGCTCCTTATCAGCCAGCATCTGCTCAGGAGTAATACTGACCTTATCAACAGATTTCTGGAAAATAGCAAACTCGCGGATTAGCAAAAAAATAGCTGGAAAATCTTTTTCTGTAGCAAGTCGGATAGAAAATGGTTGCATAACTTTGTACTCTGAAATTTTGAAGGAATACCAATGAAAGGTAATGAGATTAAAGGAATTCTGCTAGCCCTTATTAAATACCCGGTTCATAGCCATTGATTGGATCGGCAGTTTGTGTATCTTGGCCAGGGTATTCGTGCTCAGCTACCAAAAACGGATTGCCGCTCACATTCAATGAGCTTTGCAAAAACGAATTATCGTCCTTGTTCAATGAGCTACCAAAAACGAATTACCACCCACGTCCAATGAAATTCAGATCACTGCTAACGATTTGTTGCCTGTATACCATTGCCACCTTTGGCCAGACCGCCATCCAGGTAGACCTCAAAAACGAAAAAGGTCCGCTCAAACCTATCTGGGCCTGGTTTGGCTATGATGAGCCGAATTATACCTATATGAAAGATGGGAAGAAACTGCTTTCCGAACTGGCCGCCCTCAGTCCTGTTCCTGTATATGTACGTGCACATAACCTGATGAATACCGGTGACGGCGAAGCTGCCCTGAAATGGGGTTCTACAAATATGTACACAGAAGATGCAAATGGAAACCCTGTTTACAACTGGCGAATCGTTGACTCCATATTCGACACCTATATCAACCGGAAAATGAAACCGCTGGCACAGATTGGTTTTATGCCGGAGGCATTATCCACACGTCCCACTCCTTATAGACATTACTGGCAACCTGGTCATGATTACAAAGAGATTTGTACCGGCTGGGCCTATCCTCCCAAAGACTATAACAAATGGGAAGAACTGATTTACCAATGGGTAAAACATTGTGTGGACCGCTATGGAAAAGCAGAAGTAGAAAGCTGGTATTGGGAACTTTGGAATGAAGCAGATGGATACTATCTAATGGTGGAGGACAAGATCCCTACCTATTGTAAAATGTACGACTATGCATCTGCTGGTGTAAAACGGGCCTTGCCTACTGCCAGAGTGGGTGGTCCGCATGCTACAGGTGGAGCGGGAGAGTTCATGCGCCGGTTTATTACCCATTGTTTAAAAGAGAAAAACGAAGCCACCGGACAAATCGGTGCGCCTATCGATTTCCTGGCCTTTCATGCGAAAGGGGCACCTGTGTTTACTGATAATCGGGTACGCATGGGTATGAATAATCAATTAAAAGATGTGAACCGGCATTTAAAGATCATTGCTTCTTTTCCGGAATTAAAGAACATCCCCATTATTATAGGTGAATCCGATCCTGAAGGTTGTGCGGCTTGTGGAATGAAAACAGATCCGCAGAATGCTTATAGAAATGGAACGATGTATTCAAGTTATACGGCGGCTTCGATTGCACGTATCATTGAGTTAAATGACAGTTATGGCACAAATATCATTGGTGCGGTGAACTGGTCTTTTGAATTTGAGAATCAACCCTGGTTTTATGGTTTCAGAGAATTGGCGACAAATGGTGTGGATAAACCTGTATTGAATGTGTTTCGGATGATGGGTATGATGTCAGGTACCAGGCTAGCCATTACTGGTGATGTAGCATATGATGCGCAATCTATTATGACGAATGGTGTAAGAGGTGATAAAACAGATGTGAATGCGCTGGCTGCTGCTTCCAAAACAGCTACGACTATTTTATTATGGAATTATCATGATGATGATATTACCACGGGAGTATCAACAGTGGAATTAACTATTCAAAATATCCCTGGTAAAAAAGCGACACTTCATCATTATCGGATCGATCAGGAGCATAGTAATTCATATGAGGTGTGGAAGAAAATGGGATCACCGGCATCACCGACTCCGGCACAGTATACTACGCTGGAAAAGGCTGGTCAATTGGCTTTACTGAATGCACCTGAGAAAATTAAAATCACAAATGGTATTTACAAACTAAAAATAAACCTGCCAAGACAAGCGGTGTCACTGATTAAAATTACTTACGAGTAATTGAACAAAGATATTCGGTGAATTCTTCTCCGCCCAACCCGGCGCTGAGAGATAACGACTATCCGGTTGCAGCAACAATTTGCCGGAAGCACTATCCGTTTTCCTATACCTAAAATCAGGTGCATACGATGGTGTAATTATCAGTTTGCTTCTATCCTCCATGGTATACAAACCTGTCTGGGCAAAGCTATTCAAGCTACAGCATATTGCACAAACCATCAGGTAGTTTCCCATATTCTAAATATAAAATAAAGGAGATCATTACAGATCCCCTTTATTTTCAATCTTTCCTTGTGTTAATTCTTTTTCTGCTTCCTGCCACACGGTATCCTGCGGATAAAACGCACTTCTCAGGTACGCCCACGTCAATTGCTGTACTGCCGCCACTCTTGCAGGATTCTCATCCGATGTCTCCGTTACAAGATAACCAGAAATACCACCCAATAAATGTTCTCCACCATATAATACTGCCAGTGATTTAGGCCCCGGACTCAATGTATATGGATCCGTAAACCAATCCCAACCACGCACTGTCAATGGTGAAATATCTTTATCACCAGCCACTACCAATGTAGGCTTTTTCATTCCACTAAAATCAGGATTCATAAACGAATAATGCGTCGCTGCAAACTCACTCAGATCTTTACCACCATTTCCACCGGCACACAACAATATGCCCACCTGAATACGCGCATCAGACATATCTATATCTTCTCCTATTACGCGCATGCCCAGTAACATCCCTGTGGTTTGCGCACCAAATGAATGTCCTACCGCTGCAATACGCGTTGTATCTACGCGCTCACTCAAACCAGGCACCACACCAATAATATCATCAATATGATCCAGCACCTGTTTCATATCAGCTACCCGAATTTTCCAGATATCAGGCGTACGCACATCATCCGGGCTCAAACCTATTCTTTTCGAATCCAGGAAACTGGGTTGTATTACCACAAATCCCCTCGCCGCCCAATAATTGACAAGCGGTGTGTATCCATCCAATGAATTACCATAACCATGTGCAAACAAAATAATGGGAAGGTGGTTACCTTTGATTGGAGCCGAAATCCGTACCTGTAAATCTAAACCACGTGCTGGTGCAGAAAGCACAACAGGACTAACTGAAATAACTTGTTCCATGAGCTTTTTTTTTACAAAGCTCCGTCGAAAATACCCACGCCAATAATGACAATCAAACCAATCATTAAGATTTTCAAACCTATTGCAAAATGCCTGCTGATCTGTATGAATATACCAACTAAGCTAACCAAACAAAAACGATCTACTACTTCCCCTTTGCAAAATACCTACTGCGCCACATCAATACCTTACCCAAGCTAACCAAACAAAAACTACCTACTACTTCCCCTTTGCAAAATACCTCCTGCGCCACATCAATACCTTACCCAAGCTAACCAAACAAAAACTACCCACTACTTCCCCTTTGCAAAATACCTCCTACGCCACATCAATACCTCACCCAAGCTAACCAAACAAAAACGAGCCACTACTTCCCCTTTGCAAAATGACTCCTCACTCTCGTCAACGTCTCTCTTGACATCCCTAAATACGAAGCGACCATATGCAATGGCACCCTGTTAAAAATATCCGGGTACTCCTCCACAAATGCCTGATACCGCTCTTCCGGCGTCGCACTGATCTGTTTATAAATCCTTTGCTGACTCGCATTATAACTATTCGTCTGCAACCGATCCACTAAAGGTTTCAGTAAAGGAACCTGCTCCAACAAAAGCAAAAACGACGCCTTCGACACTATCACCAACTCACTCTCCTCCAACGCCTGTATATTAAACTGCGCCGGCGTACCATTACTATAACTCTCATTATCCGTAATCCACCAATCCTTAATTACAAACTTGAATGTATGCTCATTCCCCTCGTCATCCAACCGATAAGATCGCAAACACCCACTCACCACAAACGCACTAAACCTACACACCTCTCCCTCCTGCAATAAAAACTCCTTCTTTTTTAAACCCCTGGAAACACAATGCGCCTCCATGAACTCCAACTCCTGCGGAGTCAAATTGATCTTATCACTAAAATATGCAGCCAGCGCACTAAACATCTTATCAATAAAATTTTGCGTCAAATGACTTTTTTTCCCCTTCCCGCGACAATGACCTTTGCTTCATAAAATTAACAAATCATGGATAAATTGAATGTAGACATCAGGAATGGAGTAGCTTTCGCATCTATCAATAACCCGCCCATGAACGTGCTGGATGCCCCGCTCATGATCTCCCTGGCACAATTCGTCGCCACTATGCAGGAGGACAAAACCGTACAGGTCATCGTATTCCAAAGCGCAGATCCCGACTATTTCATCGCCCATGGAGACATGAATTACATCGTCAATCCCGCTTCCTTTGCCGACCTGGCCACCCCTGAAATGTTGCAGGCGCCGATCAATCCCATGCAACAACTACATGAACAGATCCGCCAGCTGCCACAGGTGACCATGGCTATCATTGACGGCTATGTACGTGGCGGGGGCAATGAACTGGCCCTTGCCTGCGACATGCGTTTTGCCTCCCTTGAAAAAGCGCGTTTTGCTCAACCAGAAACCTTAATGGGTATCATCCCCGGTGGTGGCGGCACCCAATACCTGACCAGGTTGATCGGCAGAGCACGTGCATTGGAGGTCATTCTCAGCGGAGAATTATTAGATGGGCAACAGGCAGAAAAATATGGCCTAGTTAATCGTGCATTGCCACAGGCTACCCTACATAATTACGTCAATACCCTCGCCACCCGCATCGCCAACCTCCCTGAAGATGTCGCGGCATCAGCTGTAAAAGCGATCGATGCAAACGATTTGGCCATAGAAAACCAGCTATGCATGAGCCTCTTCACCAGACCTGTTACCTTAGCACGCACCAAAGCCGCCATGGAGGCCGGTGCCCAGACACGTGAAGGCGAGAAAGACCTGGAAGGGCTGCTACATAAACTGTAATATACTATCTTTGCGAACAGATCCCTTACAACTGATTCGTAAATGAAATACGTCATAACTGTAGCACTTCTTTTAGCCCAGGTCACACTAGCATATGCCCAATATCCCGGAGACAATGGTAATCCTGTACCAGACGAAGATGGTCCCACAATAAGAGTTATCAAACTGGAATCCAGCATCCCCGTGCATCAGTTTGCTATGCCGGTAAAAAATATAGAAGTCATTGCCATTGCAGATGACAGCACAAACCTGGGTATCTCAAGGAACAGGTACCGTGCAATCAACACCGTATCTGTTCCTGATAAACCTTTGCAGGAATACCTACAGGGGTATATCAGCAAAAAATATGGAGATCAGTACCAGCAGAATAAAGGTCAATACCTACTCTGCCTGGTACAGCTTCTCCGGATTAATGATCATCGTAGTGCTCCTGAACGGTCATATGTACGTATCAAAGGAGCTACTTTTTTATCGCCGGATAATCAGCAATTCCAACTCTCCTGTCAGTTCGATACCACACTGGTAGATGCTGACAAACATGCCAGCCGCGACCATAGCTGGAATATGGCCAGAGCCATTGATATGTTCATGACGGCTGCTGACAAACAAAAGGTATCAGGTACGCCTCATTCCAGGCAGGAAATTATGAAAATAGCCTGGGAACGTTATCAACAACCCATTTATACGGCCAACCATTATACAGACGGTGTGTATATGAGTTACAGGGAGTTTTTAAAAAATGCTCCTGCTGTGAATAATTTTACCATAAAGATGGAACGTAACAAAGCCATCGTATATCATATCCATGACGATAGCAGTCGAAATGTGATTCCCGATCCATGGGGTATTTGTTACAAAGGACAATTATTCAGGTGTAAATGGAATAACTTTATCCCACTGAAACGTCATGGATTGGCATTTGATATTGCAGACAGGGATACAATCGTATACCTGAAAGTCACAGGTGGCCAAATTGTCGATGCCGCAGCAGCTGGAGGTTTGCTCGGTGTTCTTCTTTTAAAAGCGAAGGACCAAACTGATGGCCGGGAAAATTACTTTGTCACGTATCAGCAAGACCTGCTCGATCGTCCATATGCTGGTATGATAGATCCGTTCACAGGAGAATTGATGTTCTGAAAATTATGCAATTTCTCAGAGACCATATAGAAAAAACGCTACCGCTCACAGGTGAAGAATTTTCATTTGTGCAGACACTCTTTACCACTAAAAAGTATAAGAAACATCAATACCTTATACAGGAAGGGGAGGAGGTAAAGTATTGTTACCTGGTCATTTCCGGCCTGTTAAAACTGGTATATAATGATGACAACGGGAAAGACCATATTGTCTCTTTCGCTATGGAAGACTGGTGGGAAAGCGACTACTATGCATTTTATACACAGTCGGTTGCCACTATGTCTTTAGAATGTATAGAAGATACAGAAGTCTACTGTTTCTCCTTCGAAAATTATAAAAAGCTTTGTACGGAACTTCCTAAAATGGAACGTTTTTTCCTGCAGAAATCTACCTTTGGTTTTCTGGCAGCACAGCGCCGTATTCTCTCCCTGCTTACGTCTAATGCCAAAGAGCGGTATGAGCAGCTGCTCAAACAACATCCGTCCCTGTTACAGCGGGTTCCTAAAAGTTTGCTGGCAGCCTACCTGGGGGTATCCAGGGAAACCCTGAGCAGGTTGGTGTGACGTAGCTCAATGGATAATCGCTGGATTGGTACAATCTACCTTACTTGTAATAGCCCGTTTGGTATACCACATCTCACTTGTAATAGCCCGCTTGGCATACCATACCTTACTTGTAATAGCCCGCTTGGCATACCATATCTCACTTGTAATAGCCCGCTTGGCATACCATACCTCACTTGTAATAGCCCACTTGGCATACCATACCTCACTGTTTATAGCCTGCTTTGTGTGACATACCTCACAGCATAATAGTGAGGTACATCAAGGGCTAATTCCCCCCTTTACCCTCACCTTTGCCTCATGGAAACAAGAAGCATCAATCCCTGGACCTGGCAGGACGAACGTAGTTATTCCCAGGCAATAGAAGTAAAGAACGCCACCAGCACCCTATACTGTGCAGGACAGGCAGCCGTATTCCCGGATGGCACCTCCAGCAATGAGGATATGAAAAGCCAGTTGCTCCACGCCATCGCCAACCTGGAACAGGTGATTGCAACAGCCGGCTATTCACCCAAAGGTATTGTCAGATTAAACATCTACACAACCTCCTCAGCAGACCTCTGGCCCCACTTCCCCCTACTACAGGCGTGGATTGAAAAACATGGCATCCGGCAGGCGACCACCCTCATGGAAGTAAGATCTCTTTTCGAAACATTGCAGGTAGAACTGGAAGCTACAGTAGTAAAATAATCCTAATTTTGTGCCCATGAGTTATTATATCCGTATTCTGGGCACACAAGACCCGGACATTCATCTCGACGATATTTCAGAAGAGCTGGACGCAGAAGCACTGTCAGCTCAATTTGGGGTGCTCAAAAATGAGAAACCGGAGAAATGGTCAGTGTTTGAATTGAAAAATGAAAAGGGGAAACTGCTGGCGACAGTAGAGAGAAATCCTGTCACAACCGAAGGCATTGGCAGGGAAGAATTGGATGAATTCAAACAGAGCATCCTCGAATTCCAACCGGCATCAGCAGCCAAGTGGCTGAATGAATTCTTTGATAGCGTGAAGGTGATATATGCGATTGAGTTACTACCAATCAGTATGGAGGCGGAGAACTATCATATCATAACCACTACACAGGGTATTATCTGGGAACAGGTAAATGGTATTCTGCAGGCGGATGAAGAAGGATTTACAAATGAAGAAGGATATCATATACTCTGGCAGTTTCCGGATGATGCAGATGGCGAATGGAATTGTGCGGTTTTGAATGCAGAAGGGAAATGGGAGAATTTTAATATGGACCTGGCGGATGAGAAACAAAGAGAAGCATTTAAAGCAGGCAAGGTACCAGAAGGTGCGAAAAAGGTGAAATAACTTTTACCAGGGATCCCACATTTATTCCTGATAAGTCCGGATGGAAAAGTGGTATTACAGAAATCAGGATCTGAAGCGGACTATAACGAAATAGAAAAAGTTCTGAATGATGCGCTATCAATTGACACATGGCATGCTTTTTCCGGTACAATTATTATGAATCTGAAGCGGACTATAACGAAATAGAAAAAGTCCTGGATGATGCGCTATCAAGTGACACATGGCATACTTTTTCCGGTACAATTATTATGAATCAGAAGCGGACTATAACGAAATAGAAAAAGTTCTGGATGATGCGCTATCAATTGACACATGGCATACTTTTTCCGGTACAATTATTATGAAAAAGAAACGTGTGCTAAAAACCATTGGCCGGTATTACAAACGACTCGACAAAAAGAGCCGGCAAATGCCACCTGCATACGACCCGGAAATTATTCACAAATTCAGGACAAACTATAAAAAACTAAAAGCTTTTCTACATATGATTCAGCTTCCCGGTATACCCGGGAAACTGAAAGATTTTTATCACCAGCTCGGTACACTACGCGACCTGCAATTACAGGAGCAGTATACAAAACACGATGCCCGACATTTACCCACTTATAGAAAGATAATACACAAGAAGGCAGAACAATGTAAGGACCAATTGCATCACTCACTTGCTAAGAAACCAGTGCGAAAAGCGGGTAAAAAAACACTGAAAGCTGTAAAAACCGGTTTCAGCCATAAAACTTATCAAAAGTATTTAGCCGGGAAAACCATTGCCATGCAGCAAATGCTGCACCCCACATCCTTTAGTGACAATGACCTGCATACCATCAGGAAAACCTTCAAGGAATTATCAAATAATAACCAGCTTCACAGTTCTACATTACAGGATAGACTTGGCGACTACCAGGATAAATGTAATGCACTCCGGTTACTCAGAAAATACCGTCCCGCTGAACTGAGTGACAAAGAAGCACAGTATCTTCAACACAAAGAGGAAATATTGGTGAACGAAAAGAAAAGGATGAAAGCCTGGTTAGCCCGGGCGTTAAAAACAATTTCCTAATGGCACCCCATTTGATATAGCTAAATAACTAACAGTAAGATTAATTATGGGAAACGATAGCTTGTACCCCTACCAGGAACGGGACCTCAATATACTATTTGATAAACTCACACATGCATCCAAAGGTTATAGGATCCTTTATCAGCTACCAACAGGCGGTGGTAAAACAAGGATCTTCTCAGAGATAGCAAAGTGGTATGTCACGAACTTTAACAGACAGGTGATGGTTCTTACGCACCGGACAGAACTCTGTAAACAGACAGCTGCTACGCTGACAAAAATTGGTATCAAAAATAAAGTGATCAATAGCACTGTCAAACAATTGCGTAAACGGGAGGAACATGCCTGTTATGTCGCAATGGTCGAAACGTTGCGTAACCGTCTGAAACAGGGTATGATTAATCCGGCGTCTGTTGGTCTGGTGATAATTGATGAAGCACATCACAATGCATTCCAAAAACTGTTGAATAAGTTCCCACGTGCCATTGTAGTGGGTGTCACAGCTACCCCACTGAGTTCTAATGCAGACTTGCCAATGAACAAAACCTACCAGGAACTGATAGTAGGTGAAAGCATAACCGGTCTCATCAAACAGGGGTATCTGGCAAAACCTGTCAACTGGAGATACGACGTGGAACTGAATTCATTAAAAACAGGTATATATGGGGATTTCACCATCAGCACTTCGGATGAATTATATTCATCCAATGCGATGTTGGAATTATTGCTGCATGTATATGAAACACATTCGAAGCATAAAAAGACCCTGATCTTTAACAATGGTATCTTCACATCGAGGAATGTGTACAAATTATTTAAAGATGCAGGTTATCCTATCAAACACCTGGATAACCGTCATTCTCCTGCGGAGCGCGAGGAGATATTGAAATGGTTCAAAAAGACGAAAGGAGCAATCCTTACATCTGTCTCGATATTGACCACTGGATTTGACGAACCTGGTATACAAACCGTCATCCTCAATCGCGCAACGACTTCATTGACACTCTATCACCAGATGATTGGACGTGGTTCAAGAAGGTTACCCAAAAAGAAAAACTTCAACATCATTGATCTTGGTAATAACATTGATCGTTTTGGAGAATGGCAGGCGCCGATGGACTGGCAGCTGATATTTGAAAGGCCGGAAGCGTATATGGAGAGTATGCATTACTTATCCACAAATGAGGCACGGGTGATTTCATCTGATCTGCGGGCTAAATTTCCCAATACATTACAGCTGTCTTTTGATATACAGGAGGCGCATCAGCGTGTAGTAGATGCAGGGCAAAAGCCATTGACAGTGATCAGAGATGCGATCAGGCAACATGCGATGATGTGTATAGAAAATAGTGATACGATATCACAGGCGCTGGAGCTGGTGGAAGTATTGGATCAGGAAATACAATGGAGGGTGAAGCAATATGGGAAATGCCTGGGAAGGGTGACGAGGAATTATACAGATTGGTTAGTGGCGGATTATAAAGAAAGGTTAAAAACATTGATACAGAAAGTGATGCAGAAAGGGAAGCCCAAAGCGGCGTAATATCTCAGGGAGAGATACTACGCCTTATAGGAACGCTTAAAAATCTTGTACTTTTTTTACTGCTGATTAAATCTTGCTTACTTTGGTTACTGCTGATCAAATCCCGTACTATTATTACTGCCGATCAAATCTCGTGCTATCTTTATTGCTGATCAAATCTTGTACTATCGTTACCGCTGATTAAATCTTGTACTATCATTACTGCTGATCAAATCTCGTACTATCGTTACTGCTGATCGAATCACCCACTGTTCCTAACGCTGATAAAGTTGCTCCGGCACCTGCGCCAATGTAGATGCATGTACCTTTTCGCCCAATCCATACAACTCCTGAAAACTCATGATCATCGGCCGCCATTTATCCGGATCCACCCGATCCGGCATATCTTCATACCTGATATCTTCCTGCAGATGCACCCGTTGAATTTCCAACTCCATCGTCAACACATTTATCCTCTCTCCCGTCAGCGGATCCACACTCACCAATGTCGCTTCCAGATGTACCGGACATTCTTCAATTCTCATGGCCTGCACACAATCAGCTGCCAACGGGGTAAACCCTGATCTGCCAAATTTATCCGGTTCATACACATACCCTTTTATTAACTTCCCTGGCGGCACAGGATAAGTCCCCGTAGTCAATGCTAAACGATTCACCTGTGCGGCTTGCTCAACCGAAGGCAGGTTCAATACACACTCTTTTGTACGCAGCAGGTTTTCAGTCGTTTTAGAGCTGGCAGCAATGCCGATCATACAGCGATACCCTAACCAGAAGATAGACGATATAGGAGCGAGATTATACGTTTCATCTTCATTCACAGTGCTGACTACCACAACTGGTGTACCGAAGTAAAGAATGGACGGATGACTTATGTAGTGCATAAATATTTGATTGTGATAGCAAAGCTGACAAAATTTGATGACAGCAAAAATCCGGTTCTTGCGAAATATGAAGTTTTTGTACCTTTCATATTTTTCTATGAAAAATATAATCCTACACCCATCCCAATACCAGGAAGAACGCGCAAACGACTGGATAAATAGATTCTTTGGTTTATTATTTGGAATAACATTTCTTATTAGTATTCCCCTGGTCTTCTGGACAATAAGTATTTTCTGGACGACTTTGATTAATGGATATTGCTTATTCCTGCTTGCATTGTTTATAGGTTTCTCAGTTACGATCCTGTTCAGGAAGCGGATAGATTTATCTTCCAGCAAACATAACTTACCACGTGGAGTGCAATTGATTTTGTTTTGTGTGTTTAATAGTTTTTCCTTTGGTACGATCATTATATTTTTCATACTATGGGGAAATCAGGCATGTGGGGGGCGTTCACATACAACCATGAAGTTAGTAGTGACCTCCTTTGGGCATACCAGGCCGACAAGAAATAATGATCCGGTACCGTTTGTGGAGGCGATGTATAAGAATAAAAGAGTTGGAAAGTATTATCCACGATATGCAGATGTGGAGCATGTGGATAGTTTAAAGGTCAGCGTGATGAATGGATGGTTGGGATATGAGGTAGTGGTGGTGGAATAAATTTAATTATTCTCAAGTTGTAGATACTTGTTTAAACTCCAGGAGTAAAAATCCAAATTTTCTCTTGGAATAAAAAAGCCTTTGATGCTGTTGAGGTTGCGGATACAGATTTGGATATGATTTTTCTCACGTATACCAGCACCTTTAAAAGCAGGTCCGCCCTCAATGAATGCACAACGTACAGAGTCAAACATTTTGAGATCGCTCATACCATGTATTCCTATATCATTTTTGTAATTTTTAAAAATTACGGCATGCATATATTCAATAACTGCACAATCGAGCTCCCTTAATAACTTATCTTTATGTACATCACGGGCAATATTTCTATTAACTGGCAATGGCTTGCCAATTTCGTTATATATCTTTTCCATCGCATAATAATAAGTCGTGAGCATTTCAATATGACCGGAGTCTAAAAAATCACAACAGTGACCAAGATCAATTACTGCCCCAACGACAGCAGGCTCTTTGAACCTTCCTTGTTTTACCTTCTGCACGGCCCATTCACGGGCTCTGGCAAAATTATTCTCCCAGAAATAAAAGCCATGACCAAGCCAGTCATGAGGTTCTTCACTGATCTTAATAATCTGTGGATGATGAACCAATGCATGGCATGTGGATTTATCACAACCGTGAAATCCAATTACTAAGTTGGACCTATTACTATACATAATAAAAAATGATTAAAATGTTTCGGAAGTGTCAGTAGCAGTGGCTACAGTAGTGGAATTAGCTGCGGAATTGGCTGTGTTTGCGGCTATCGCCCTCGCCAAATGTTGGTAGTGTTTCGTAAAGTTCCCATCCTTATCAAGATGGCCAGCACGCTGTAATGAAAGCAGTGCTTCTTCCCTGGTTATACCATTTTTCAGGATTCTTTCCGCCAAACTTTTCAAACGTTGGATATCTTGTGTGTTCATGATATAAAGTTAGGATTTTCGCTTAAAAAAACAAACAAAATTATTTCATAATAATCTGATTATCAATATAATAACAAAAAGAAAACAATACAACAAAAAAGCCCCATAGCATTACTGCTATGGGGCTTTTCAAATGCATTTCATTACTCAACAACCACCGTCACTTCATTCACCTTCGTCAACCCACTCACACCTTCTCCCTGATACACTACCTTGTAAGTACCCGGATGAGTGATATTGTACCCTGTCAGCAAGTCAATCTCAGCAGACACATTTCCTTTTGCAGCTACTTTAATATAAGCATCTGCCGGCGGAGGCGTCACTCTCTTCGCCATCACCCCCTTGTACTGTACAGCCTCGCCTTTGCTGTCAGTCACTTCAAAGAAAGAATTCATAAACCTTTGTTCAAACGGCGTATGCCATTTACAAAATTCCTGTTCCTTGTCAGAAGGGTTGTTTACAGTAAATTTCAGCAGGATAGGTTTGCCTGCCTTTACCTTCTCAGGTGCAGACATTACAGTTTGCAGTACAGAAGCGGCGCTCGTATCGGCCGTTACAGGTTCAGCTACGGCAGCAGTGCTATCCTGTGCCTGTTGGGTAGTGTCATTGTGTGCACTTTGTGCATTTTGGGACTGCTGGCATGCAGTGAAAGAAAGAATGGACAGACCAACCGCCATTGTAAAAAACTGGTTTTTCATTTAGATCAATTATGCCGGGAAATTAGTTCTTTTAAACACAAGAATATACTTCCTGAAGAAATACTTCCATGGCATTGCAATAATCGGCAATGGCACCAGGGCGAAAACCATTATCATTTCTGTAGCCGGTGAATCCATTAAATGACCAGCCATCCATAACGGATACGCCACTATGATCAGCCAGATAGACTTGTACAGAATTTCAAGCATCACAATGGCCAGCATGCTGAGTGGCTGAAAAATACCGAAGAATGACAATAAAGAATAAGATGCCCAGATAGAAAAGTTCATTGCCTCCGCCGGATCCCATGGCCCCTTATGTGTAAAAATAAAGGTCCATGCATCCTTTCCAAGGAATGCGAACATCAGGACATACAATAGTCTTAACAAATAAATTTTGTAAATGGGAACTCCTTCCCAACGAGAATTTGACATGCTACAAGTATAGGGTTATGGAAAATTAAGACTGTTGAAAAACAATACATACAGTGGTAGGATCTAACACGGCAAACTCTTTCAATCCCCACGGTTGTTGTTTGATGTAGTTCAGATTCGGATGTAAAATAGAAGGTCGTCTTGACTTAATATCCGCATAAATCGCCTCAATATCATCAGTAACTATTCTGATTTCAGGTCTGCTGTCTTTGATTGCCAGCTCAGGTTCTACCATCAATTGAAAGGTCGCATTGTCCCTACTCACGATATACAATACCTCATCATGGTAGCCTAATTTAAATCCAAGTCCATCAATAAAAAAATCCAGTGCCTGCTGGATATCTGCATAAAATATTTTGGGTAATATGGCGGTGAGACTCATAATGCTAACATTTACATTTTTAGGAACTGGTCTACAATATAACCCATTATTTCTAATGAGCTGGCGTTTATAAAACAATTGCACCTAGCCCGCTATCGATAAGATGAATAGAACCTTTTAGTTTTGATTATGATGGAAAAATCATAATTATCTCAAAACTTTATGAAGGCTAATAATCACCTACCTGGTAACACTCATCGGCTTTTCAAACTTTGCCGCATTAAAAATCCGCTCTCTATGCTGCAATCCCCAATCCGCCAGCCCATCTGTCAGCTCCTTCAAACTTTTCCCATATTGTGAGATCTTATAAGTAACTGTTACCGGCTGACTCTCCGACACCTCTCTGATAATAAGTCCATTTATCTCCAGGTCCTTCAACTCCCTGCTCAACACTTTCCCCGCTATCCCATTCAAATCTTTCAACAACTCTGAATACCGCATAGGTCTATAACAAAGATGTGAAATCAACACAAGCGTCCATTTACCTCTCAGGATATGCAGGGTATCATCAATTGCCCGGACCTTTCTCATACATTCAGTGAATGTTGGAGAATCTAAGTTTTCATTTTCCATATACAAGTTGGTTACTTTTTTGTCACTAAGGTTACCCGTATGTCACCACCATCGGGCACCCTAAAGTTACTTATTTACACCAAGTGAATTTACTTTTGTTGAAAATTGGAATAACATGAGTTTACTTGAAGATTTAAAGTGGCGCTATGCCACCAAAAAGATGAATGGCACAAAAGTCCCTCAGGAAAAATTAGACTACATCCTGGAAGCTGCCCGTTTGGCACCTTCTTCTTCCGGTTTACAGCAGTATAAAATGATCGTCATTTCTGACAAGGCGTTGCTGGAAAAAATACAAAGTATCGCTTACAATCAAACCCAGATTATAGATTGTTCACATTTACTGGTCTGGATCGCATGGGATGGGTATAGTGATGAACGGATCACCGGTGTATTCAATGCTATGATGGATGAGCGTGGTTTACCGCACGACACAATGGATAGCTATAAGAGCGTGATCTTAAATATGTACGAGGCGAAAGGACAGGAATGGCAGGCTCATCATGCAGCAAAGCAAAGTTATATCTCTTTTGCAATGGCAATTGCTGCGGCTGCGGAGCAGAAGGTGGATGCTACGCCTATGGAAGGGTTCATTCCCGAGAAACTGGATGAGTTGTTGAATTTAAAGGGAAGCGGGTATAAGAGTACGGTGATATTGCCGCTGGGATATAGGGAAACGGAGAATGACTGGTTGGTGAATATGAAAAAAGTGCGCACTCCTAAAGAAGTGTTTATTACTGAAATGACGATTGCAGATGTGGCGGAATTGGCAGAGACTGCGGCAGGATTGGATCTGAATACGATTATAAAGAAGTAATGAAAAGAGCGTGTATCAAAAGAAACACGCTCTTTTTATTCAGATACCTGATGGAGCCAGGTTTCTATTTATTCGATTCTCAGAGGTTTTATTTCATTTATGATACAACTTCATTTTATTTAACCAATTTGTACACAACTCCAATTCAATTACCTCTCCAAACCGCCATTAAAAGATCCATTCATCACCTCCTTATTTAATCAACTCATACACCGGCAACCTATCCAACGCCACCACCTGCTCAATCGTCTTAGGCCCCTTAAACACCTCCCCTTTATCACTCCTCCATTTCCCCTTCGGCAACACAACAGACTGCTTTCCATCCTTCGCCATCACAGGCGCCACCAAATACTTATCACCCAACATAAACTCCCCCTTCACTTCAGCAAACCCCTGCCCGGGAAACTCATACTCCATACTCCTCACAATAGGCTCCCCATTGAATGCCGACGCCTTCGCCAATTGTATGATATAAGGTGTATATTTCTCCCTGATCTCCACCGTCTTCTTCACAATTGCTAAATGCTCCTGACTCAAAACCCTCCATGGCGCCACCGAAAACTGCATCATCGGCATCAAAGCCGAACACTGTGCCGAACGCACTACCAACTCCTCATCCAATTTATCTCTTCCTATAAAAGATCCATATTCACCTCCACCAATCATATCCGGACAAGTAAAATTATACCCCAACAACCCTGCAAGCGTAATATGCGGAATCAGTTTCTGTAAATCCACCCATGTATGTTGTTTATCTCTTAATCGCTGCACCAATGGCTCTCCCCCCATCTTCCACATAGCACGGTATTCATTCAAAGCATATCCCAATCCAATCTCACCCCACAACTGACTATGATCATTAGGTATCGCCTTCGCATAAGAAACAGCATCAGCAGGATAAAAATCAGCATCCCCTGCGTCAAACTTAAATCCATCCAGGTGATAGGTATGCACCATATAATCCAGTCTTCCCTTAAACCATTCCTTCGCTGACGGATTAGTAAAATCCAACACAGCACTATACCCATTCCACCATGTCAGGATAGCTGTGGTATCAGCCTTCTTATTCAGTAACAGCTTTTTACTTTGCAACTCTCTGAATACTTCAGTATCAGGAGAAATGAAAGGGCTTATCCACAACATCACCTTAAAACCCATTTTGTGCAGGCTATCGATCATCGCGGTGGCATTCTCAAATCTATCTTTTCTAAAATCGAACCGACCATAATAGTCACCCCAGTTATCATCAATCATCAACACACCAGCCGGAAAACCATTCGCGATAATCGCCTTTGCATATGCAAGAATGTCAGCCTGATTTTGATTGTACACCAGTTCAATCCATGTGTTATATTGAGGTCTGGACAATAACAGGGTATCAGGCAATTTTCCTTTTGCAGGAAAATGTTTCTTAGCAGCATTCGCAAAAGCTTCTTTTAAATTATGTCCCAGAGAGTCCAGCTCCACAGGTGCTGCGGCATTTGTGATTTCCAGCACATCTCCTTTCACTGTAAAGGTAAATGGGCCATCACTCCAAATATATCTTCCACCGGTAGATAATAACAAAGGAGCAGCCTGATTACCACCCGTATTAGCAAACAGGTTAAATGTATACCCGTCTTTAACCGGCATTTGCTGACCTTCGGTCACAGCGCCACCATACCAGCGTTCGCCATTTTTAATTTGTATAGACTCAGTTTGTGCATACGAGCACTTGCAGATAGCAATAATTAGAATAGTTGATAATACTTTTCCCCAGGGCATGATTTTGGTCGTTTTACTTTTCTAAAATAGCGTTATTTAAGGAGAGTGTGGTTACGCAACCGGTTGTGTGAATTTTAAAGTATATTTGGTAAATGCGCTAACCTATGCCAGACAAATCAGACAAGCTGCTAGTACTTGATCTTGACGAGACATTGATACATGCCACTTCTTTGCCATTGGCTGTGCCCTCTGATTTCCTGTTTGATTCATATCATGTGTATAGGCGTCCCGGGCTTGAGCAGTTTCTTTTAAACATATCCCAACATTTTACATTAGGCGTATGGAGTTCTGCATCTGATGAATATGTGGAAGAGATTGTGAAAACGATCACACCTGATGCAATTGAATGGTTCCTGATATGGGGGAGAAGCAGGTGTACGATAAAACGGGATTATAACTTAGATAATTACTACTTCGAAAAGAAGTTGGAGAAAGTGAAGAATAAAGGTTTTAAATTAGAACAGGTCATTATTGTGGATGACTCGCCGGAGAAGGCAAGGAGTAATTATGGAAATGCGGTGTATATAAAGCCATTTGAAGGGAATAGGGAGGATGATGAGTTTTTGGCTTTACAAGGCGTCAAACTTCTTTTTCATCGGGTTGGGTTTATTATTTGTCAATCATATAAGCTATCATACATATCACCCCACTCAGCACTTCTATCCTTCACCACACAATGCTTCAAATGTATCCGATAATATTTTTCTAATACTGCAAAAATTATATCTGAAATTAATTCCTGTGCTTCCTTCAATGGCATTGGATTTTCAATATCCTCCTGCCTGGCAGTTTGTAAAAAACGAACCAATGTTGCTAATGGAAAATCTAACCCATCCAATTTTGATTTGACAAGGTCAAATGCCTGATGCATTTGCTTAAAATCCATTCCATGACTAAGCACCAATAATAAATCTCTTATAAAAACCTCAGAAGGCACTAATTTAAGAATATGCGCCATCGGGTTTTCTTCATCTTCTATCATTGGTTTATAAACAGAAAAATCAATACTAAGGGTTGTAGGAATATTATTAAACCGTTGAAGATGTACAGTTCCAAATGTATTCATATCAATCACCGTCGTCAGGTTAACCTTATCCACACTCTCCTTATTTTCAAAGAGTAAATAGGACAATCCATCTATAAACCGCACTAACTGACGGGCTTGTACATTCACCTTTTCATCCGGCGTAGCCATTAAATATTCAGAACTAAATAGATACAGGGGTTGACCGTCATTGAAGAGACACCATATCCTAAAGCCCTTATCTACAAGGACTTCCGTTAATCCAACTATGAAATTATTAGCATAATCTATTTCAAATGCCCAATTTGCCATTCAATTGAATTAATTATTATTATCTCAAATGTAACCTTATAAAAACACAAATGCTATCACAAATTTATATTACAAGAAGAGTAATGGCTACAGCTTACGTAATCGCAATATTATATACCCTTAATCACTTTTTTATTACCTTGCCTATTCTTTGATTTTTAATTATCTATGGCGCTCATTAATTTCAAACTCAGACATCCGGATAATATCTTTCCATGGGGCGATGCTCCCGATACAAGCATGCATTGGTTTGGACTCACGGATGGTGAATATTGGCTTGATCTAAATAAAGCCACTCTGTACGAATATACAAACGAAGTGCTATCAGGCGATGTGAATGCCTCTCACTATGTAGATTACCAAATAATCCGGTTAATCGAAGATTGGACAAGCATATTTGAATCTATTGCTGAACCTATCCCTGATGCCTTTTACGCAATTGCCCGGAATAATGATCATTTATACAAGTTTTATGGCGCAGTCCAAAAATGGTTAGATAATTTGTCGGAAGACCCTTCAATTGATATAGATACCTATTACGATCGCTACGATAAGACGATCGAATGGATATATAGCAGAACACTTACTGCTATGCACTTAACAAGCGGACCGGGTATTAGTTTTTTTAGAAACAGGAATAATATTTCCATTGTCTGGAAAGCAGACCATCAAACAGAGAATAATATTCCTGTATGGACGGCTCAAAACGGAGAAATTGAAATGGAATACGAAATGTTCATCCATGAGATAGAAGATTTTGGAAATCGCTTCTTTCAAGCAATGGATACGCAGGTTCAGATAGCAGTAGAAAAAGATTGGGGCACTACACATATTAATAAAGAGCGGTTAATACAAGAACAGCAGGAAAGAAAGGATGAATTTCAAAAGAAGTTGGCAGTGTTGAAAAGCGAGCCTACTAAACACACAGATTGGGATTTAATAAATTCTCTGATAACGAAAATGTTCAGTTAAAAAAGCTAATTGCCAGAATAGAATAACAAACAGTCGCTAATTAAACATGTTGATCTTAATCCCTTGTAGGGATAAAAATGCAATAATGCTTATATAGCCATTATGCGCACGATTAAGAACAAGCATGCACGTGCATAAGACTTGTAGTCCGGATGGAGAGCGTATTATTCATCCAGGTAATGCGTGATAATTTTACTAATAGTATCTGCTTTATTAAAAACCATTAAATGCCCTCCACCCTTAATGCGAAACTCAGGATGCACAAGCCTGCTGGTTATTACTCTATCGGCCGTACCGTGTATTTGAATAGTTCTGTCAGGTGGAACTTTATTATCCCAATAAGCAATGCTTTTTAGTGCCCAACGAAAAAAAGGCACATCTGTTTGCGCCAATAAATTCGTTAATGTCTTTTTATCATTTGGGGACTGGGCACCAAAATACCGGTAGCTGAGAAAATTAGCACGTTTTATTAATGGACCGGGAATGATTCGATATAACCCCAATTTCATAAAAAAATACTGTACCCTGTTCAATTCATACTTTGTTTTGACGGAAGAGATCAAAACCATTTTATCAATCTTTATCTGCTTGGATACTTCCACAGCAACGATGCCTCCAAAAGAAAGCCCGATAATATCCGGGTTATCTACTGTGATCTGGCTCTTTATTCTACCAGCGTATTCCCTGATTGATTCAGAGGGCAACGCAGGAATCCAGTTTATGTAGACGATGTGATATCCCGGAAGTTTCAGGTTCATAAATATACTAGAGTCCGCCCCTATACCACTAAAAAGATAAACAGTTTTTTGTAGGTTTTTTGCCGTATCCTGTGGCGTTTGAGCCCCAGCCAGGAGGCTGCTGAACATACATAAAATCCCAAAAACCACTTTCACACTTTGCGTTATAGACTTCTTCACTTCTTGCTTAATAGCCATTTTTTAACATAATAGTTTGCGATAACAGGAGCCCCCCGCTGAAAAGCATTACCTATGGCAAGTATAATACCATTTCTCATTTAGGCCCCATTCTAAGAGCGATCAAACCAGATAAAATTCATTTTATCGCAAACAGGCCTACCCTTAGACTGCCAAATCACCATTGGAAACAAATATAACTGGCAACGATATATTTAGCACCCGCAGATAAACACATAGCCGCCCCGGTGATGAACATTCATCATTAATATAGCCTTTATGTTAGCATTCCTTTTAACTACAACGCAATTTAGTAAACGTTTCAAAAGTCGAATAATGCAAACTACATTTTATTGTCCCTGACGAAATATCCATATTTAAAAAGTTCGTCAAAAATTCCTTTAAAATAATATTTTAACAGATCCTTCCTGTTGAGAGAGGTATTTGTAAAAAGAATCACCGCTACATCGCGGGAAAGATCTGACAGCATTTCTGTCTTCACACCCGGATCTGTTCCACCATAACCTATCTTCGTCCCCCCATCTTTCGTCGTCCAGAATAGTCCCTCATTCTTGGTCAGTGGATTAATATTTTCAGGTTTATCAATAGCTGTAAACTGCATTTTTTGCATCTGCTCTATACTTGCCTGCTTAAGCATGCGATGGCCGTTATATACCCCACCATTTAATAGTGCAATAAAATATTTGGACAATGCGGATACTGAGGTGCGCACCCCACCATCAGGATAAGTGGGAAGTCCGTAAAATGGAATCACTTTTAAAGAGTCGCCTTCTTTGTCATAATGCTTAGAATATTTTGACAGATCAATTTCTGTTTGAAACCATCCGGTATTCTTCATCCCTAATGGTTTAAAAATATGATTCTTACTATATTCATTTAAGGGTTCTCCCGTTACCTGCTCTACAATATACCCCGCCAATGCAGTGGCAATATTTGAATATTCCCAATAGGTTCCTGGTCTTTGGTTTAAAAAATTCCCGCTGGAATAATATTTACCTTTCGGATCAAAATAGTTTTTTAAGAAATCGCCCAGGTGCTCAGGACTATCTCCTCCATAATGGTAGGCATTGCTGTAGATGGGCTCCCTATCAGTAATGCCGGAGGTATGTGTTGCCAGGTGTCTCAATGTGATCTTTTCATCAGGGAAATTGGGGTTGATGACCCTGAAAGGTAAATAGGTGTTGATATCCTCATCAAGGGATAACTTACCTTCTTCCTGCGCTTTCATGACACACACACCGGTAAACGTTTTCGAGATAGATGCGATGTTCATGATTGTATTTGGCGTAAAGGGGATTTTTTTATCCTGGTCAGCATATCCGTAGCCTTTCATCCAAACCACCTGCTTATTTACGATTACAGCAGCACCCACCCCTACCATGCCGGCCTGATCCATGTTACTAATAATGATGCTATCCAGTTCTCTTGCTTTCACATTTTGCTGTCCTACTGCCTGTTGGGTAAACAGTGTTGGGATATAAAAAAGGACGAATGCAATCAATCTTTTCCCTGTGTTCATTTTTTGTTTTTTTGTCTATTATATTTATCCCGCTCAAATGATACATTTCTCACTTGCAGTGGTATTGATTATTTAAGATAAATATCTAACCTATACGGAAATGATATCGTAGATATAGGAATGCGATAAGATGACAAATAGACATTTTCGGATGTTATTCAGTTTATATATGCATTTTTGAAGTGATTAACATCTAAAATTCCAGGTTCATCGACAGGAGGGTTTTAAACAATCTAACATTCGTATATTAACAATTGTTTGTCATGGCATTAATAGAAAGGATTGTACAATTTAATTCTGCACACCGCGTCCTGAGCCATTTGCTATTCTGGGCGGCGGTCACCATCATATTTCTGAACAGGTATGATTTGGTTGAATATAAAGAACCTGGGCATATCTTTTACAGGCATGTCTATTACATGTCCTTTATGATCCTGTCTTCCTATTTTGTAGCTTACCTGATTATACCGGCATTCATTGCTGGCAGGAGTTATTTATCGATACTGATTTTTTTCCTGGCGGGCAGTTATATTATATGTGTCGCATCCAGGGCCACAGTGGTCTATTGGCTGGAGCCGCTCATCAGGGTACCGCCTTTTGGGCAGGAGTCCCTTTGGGATATCATGACAGATTTTCCAAAATTGTTTGTGCATTATTTCGCACAGACCTTTTCCGCAGCGTGGGTGTTTGCCCTGATGAAATTGATCAAAGATCAATATATAGTGCAACAACGCAGCCTGGTTTTGGAAAAGGAAAAGGTACAGTCAGAATTAAATGTGTTAAAAGCTCAGCTCAATCCGCATTTCCTATTCAATACATTGAATAATATTTACTCCCTGTCCCTCATAAATTCTCCAATCACTTCGAAATCTATTGCCGGCCTTTCAGAGATCCTTGACCACGTATTGTATAAATGTAATAAGAAGTATGTGCCCATAAGTGAAGAGATCAACCTTATCAATAACTATATTGACCTTGAAAAATTAAGGTATAATGACCGTCTTCAGGTAAATTTTAAGTACTCAATAGATGAAGATGCAATGGTCGTACCCCTGGTGCTGTTATCACTCGTAGAAAACTCTTTTAAGCATGGAGCAGGAGAAAATATAGGGAAACCTGTTATTGATATAGATCTTAGTTTACGGGAAGGAAATTTTCATTTCAGGGTTTCCAATGGCTTTTTACCGGAGCCTGGCGAAAATAAAACAGATAGGATCGGACTGGTTAATATCCGGAAACAGCTTGATTTACTTTATGGAGACAGGTACCAACTACAGGTAAATACTGAAGATAATATTTATGTAGTTGTATTGAGTATTCATCTCAATGGTAATGAAGTACAATAAAAATAATCGTATGAAAATAAAGTGCCTTTTAGTTGATGACGAGCCATTGGCCATACAATTAATCCAGAACCATATTTCGCAGCTGGATGGTTTTGAAGTAGTGGGCACCTGTTCTAATGCAGTGCAGGCGATGGAGGTATTAAGGTCGACGACTATCGACCTGCTTTTTCTCGATATAAAGATGCCAAAGATTACCGGGCTTTCATTCCTCAGAGCTTTGCAGGATCCTCCTGCTGTAATAATTACTACTGCGTACCGCGAATATGCAGTGGAAGGATATGAGCTGGATCTGGTAGATTATTTATTGAAGCCTATCACCTTCGAAAGGTTCATCAAGGCTATTGACCGCTTTTTAAGAATAAAATCGCCCGTGCAGCAACCAGCACCAGTAATGGGATACAACGACATGGTCATGCATATCCGGGCTCAAGGTAAGATACATAGAATCCAGATCGATGAGATTATTTATGTGGAAAGCATAAAGGATTATATAGTCATTCATTTTGCAGATAAAAAAATTACAGCCAAATATAAATTTGGGGATTTTGAAAAGGAATTGACAGGCAAACCCTTCCTTCGTATTCACCGTTCCTTCCTGGTGAACATAAATAGAATTACTGCTTTTACTGCGAACGATATTGAGGTTGGCGGAACTGAAATACCTATTGGGGCGAGCTATAAAGAATATGTTTCAAAAATGTTGTCGCAATAACTGCTTGTAGGAAAACGGTACATCAATTTAAATGGCTGCAGGATCCACCCCAAATCGTACATTAGCTTAAACCTGGATCGTCTTTTGATGCACTTTAATACTATCCTTATACCTGGTAATCGCATCATGCATTTGCCCACCTAATTCTGTCATAGCCATTAAAACCGGAATAACCGTTTTGCCAATCTCACTTAGCTCATATTCTACACGCGGTGGTTTTTCGTTATAGCTATGTCGCAAAATCAATCCGTCATCCTCTAATTCCTTGAGCTGTTCAGTCAATATCTTTCGCGATATATCCGGTATTTGTACTGCCAGCTTTCCAAAACGGACAGCACCATTTACCAGCCGGCCCAGAATAATTGGCTTCCACTTTCCCCCTAAATAGGTCATCGTGTGAACGATCGGGCAGGTTGATGTATGTTCTTTAAATTTCTTCATTGGTTACATGAATGTGACCACTTTTGGCCTTTTAGTTACATGAACGTTACCACCTATTCATATTGTGAGAATGAATAGAAGCAACCGTTTTAGTTACTTTATGAAACTAATTTAAATCAAAGCTAACAATAAGGGAATTTAAAAAAAATAGCATGAAAAGTAAACCAACAATTGATACGGTATTAGCGGGCAAAATAGCACTGGTAACCGGCGGAACAAAAGGAATTGGGAAAGCCGTGGTGAAAAGACTTGAGCAGGCAGGTGCAACTGTTATCGTCACAGCCCGTAACCAACCGGAAGACCCCGATGTAACATATACATTTATTCCGGCAGACCTATCGCGGGCTGAAGAGGTGAGCAAAGTAGCTAATATTATTGATCAGCAATTTGGACGGATAGATATCATCATCAATAACATGGGGGCAAACGTGTATCCGGGTGGAGGATTCAGTACATTGACGGATGAACATTGGGACCAGGCCCTGCAGGTTAATTTGCTTGCTTCAGTCCGGCTGGACCGGGCTTTGTTACCCACAATGCTGGCGCAGAAAAGTGGTGTGATCATTCACATATCCTCTACCAGCAGCCAGTTCCCAATATGGGAGTCGACGATGGCTTATAGTGTTGCAAAGTCTGCATTGAATACTTATAGTAAAGCATTGGCAACAGAGGTAGCTGGTAAAGGGGTAAGGGTAGTAACCGTATCTCCCGGTTTAAATAAAACGGAGGCGATGACTACCTTTTTGGAAGATTATGCAAAACAAAGCAATATCAGTGTGGAGGAAATGACGGGGAAGCTTTTTGAAAGGTTGGGGGGTGTACCCATGGGAAGGATGGCAGCGCCGGAGGAAACGGCGGAGTTGATCTACTTTCTTGTTTCACCTGCAGCTTCTTATATCAGCGGAACGAATTTAATTATAGATGGAGGGAATTTCCCGGTGGTGAAATGATGGGGTTGTTATTTTAACTTTATCCATTAAGTTACTATTCGTTGTCATTCTAAAGAAGAAATGGTATAACTAAGTATTCTCTGACTTAGTTATACCATTTCTTTTGTCGGGGTGACCATTATCAAACTCTACATCTTGCGTCATCACCGGCGCTGATGATGTTGGGGTTATAATTACCATCAAGTTTCTCCAGTAGATACATATAAACGGGTAGTTGGTGTGCACAACCAAATCCGGTATTAGGATCGTGGTTTACATTGTGATCACCTGTTGAATCAATCTCGAAACCACCAGTGACGTGTGTATAGATATTGTTGTTATCTACAAGCCACACTGGAAGGTTAGGAACTTTATCTTCTGCATTATAGATACGAACGCATTCAGCGATGGTACTGCTAGCAGAAGAAGTAAATTTCTTGTCACCTGTCATGGGCGATGCAAAGGTACAGAGGCTAAGATTAAGCCTTTTCCCTAGCGTCAAAGTGGCGACTGCAGCAAAATAGGTAGCCACTGCAGCACCCAAACTATGCCCTGTTACGGTTACCCGTTGTTGGCCCGCTCCGCTCAAATATTTACCCAGATCGGTTGCAAGTTTGCTTAACGAAACGGGAGTAATGGGGTTTGCATCCTCTGGTAGGGATACAATCCTGCCTGTTTCAAAAATTTTGTAAAAGCCTTGTGGTACCTGGGCCTGGTTATTATACTCCCTAAATGGGACTGGAATAATATCCTCATCTGCTAAGGATTCAAATTGGTTTTGCGTACCTCGAATGGCTATCACATAATTTTTAGTCATCTTATGCTGTGCGATAAAACCAAAATAGGACCAGATATTTAAAAACTTGTCTTTTTCTGGTATCTGTATATTATACAGTATTCTGTATTTGTTGAGAAATGCCGGATTTAACAACAGGGCATAGGTAGGGTCCGCACATATGTCTTTATATGCATCCAGGGAAGGATTGGGATCTGGGTCTCCCCCCTTCTTCATCGCCTTTTTGTTAATACCGACCGCTATGGCGACGTAGCCACATATAGAGGTGGCTTCAGAATAGGAAATTGCTGCTGATTTTAATTGAGGTTCCATAGAATGTAATTATTAGAAGTGAAGAATGAAATACTTATTGATGTAAAACATCTATTTTGTGGTATATAAAGAGATGTATAACATTTATCTTTAGATATAGTTCAACTAACTACTTTTTTTCAATTGAACCACCGGGAGTTCGGTATAAGGCTCCTAGCCCATCACTCAAATAAATGTTAGACCAAACAAATGATTTCAAATGGAAAATATTTAAAAATGACATTAGATGTTTTGCCATTGTAAATATTGACGTGTCACCCAATTTATCCGGCCGAAATGAAATAAAAGAAAATTATTCCGGGAAGGGGTTTTATAGCCAGGGTTATATAGAAGAGGTCCCCGAATTTGGCTATCAATCCTGGAAACTTGCAGCAATAAAGGGTTTGGAATTTGCCTTTTCCTTAGTTGATACCAATTGGACAGTACAGATAAATAAAATAGAGGGGCGTGCCGTTACAGACACAAACCCGACCGTAGTAGGTTATACAATAATGATGTCATTCTTTGACAAAATAGGGTTTCAGCTGGACATTGAACAGATTGGTATTTTTGAAGATTTTGTTTCAAAAAGTTGGGCCAAACCGTATAAAGAACTCATCCCTGACTTTTTGAACCTGACATTTACGGAATATAAATGAAACTGAAAATTATAAATAACCCAATAAACCTATTACAGGATGTAGCATTTATTGTGGCGAACAAACCCTTTTCTGTGAGTTTAAAAAAGGCACTGAAGATGCAAAGGAAAAACTTAATTATTGTATATGACCGAAGAAGAATTTAATTAATCGTACTGTCTTGGATGGGTTCCCTTTAACCGTTGAATATTACTCCCCCCTTGGACTTTCGATGGACCCAATTAAATGTATTTTATGTCTGTTCGAAATCAGAAATAGGAAAATGAAATTATTTAATACAAAAAATGGTATAACTAAGCATTCCCTGATTTAATTATACCATTTTGTACATTGTCGGGGTGAGCCGACACTTTTCCAACTATTTTATAGCAGATTTGAGCAATACTATATAGTACATGGAAAAGAGAGGCAGGTTACAACTTATTATAATTTATAAATTGATTTTAAACACCATACAACCTATTGCTAATTAGTTTTTTAACTGTAACTTTCAAACCTCAATATTCCATCTATGAAATGTTTGTTTCTGATCCCTGTATTTTTGTTTTTGGGCATGGTTGCCTTTGGGCAAATAAAAGTCACCTCTCAGGGGCCAATATTTTCGAACGACGATAATCCTGGCATACAAAGAGTGTTACTTATGAAAAATGGCCAGACGTTTTATCTCTGTCTGAGTAAAGAATCATTGGTCGTTAGAATTTACTCTTCAAAGTTTACGGTAAAAGCTAACAAGAAATTATCTCCCCGTCTTGGTAAGGCATCCAGCTTTAAGATCAAAGGCCTATATGATATGAATGGAGATGTCATTCTATTGGTGAGTGCCGTGGTGGAGCACCAGTTAAAGTTGCAAAGAGTGATCATTGATGGTAATACAGGGGCTTTAAAGGACCAGAGTATTATTGGTGAGCTAGAGAAGGTGTCTTATTTCAAACTGGGTGGTGTGGCCTTTGGCGATGTGCCTGATCCAGATTTCTTTTCAGAAGAAATGCCGGAAGGGAATGGGTATGCGGTAGTGGCCATGAATAGTTTTCAGCCAGACAGAAGCAAGCGTATCGTTGTTTCTATATATGGTATAGATAACAAGGAGCTTAGCCATGCATTTTACAAATCTCCGGAGGAGAGGTATAAGTATATGCAATACTTAGGTATGGCCCCTATGGAGAAGAATAAGCTAGGGATACTGGCTTATGGTTATAATACAGCATCCTCAGGTGGCAAAGAGTGTGAGTTGATATATGGAACGCTTACTACAGGTGATACAACGCTGGAAATAGATAAACTGGGCACTTCCAAAAGAGCCTCTTCTTTTTCGATAGCGAGTTATAATGCATTGTCGAAAAAGATGTTGGTTGTAGAAAAGGTGGATAAGGAAGGATATACATCAACGGTAGTAGATCCTTATAATAAGACTGCTATTACAAAGATGAAGCTGAATAAGGAGCGGAACGATCTTCCAAGGAATATTTTTCCAAATGAAGATGGCTCCTTTACTATTCTGTATGAAGAATATGAGTTTTTTACAAATAATGGTCCTATCGTTAATTCCAGTCATTCACATTATGGAGACTTTTCCGTGAGTCTTATATCAAAAGATTGCACGCAGGAAATAGCAAATTATACTGTCCCCAGGAATTTCTGGCCCAGGCCGGGGAAAGATTTCCCATTGCCAGTACTAGCTGGTTATCTGAGTGCGGGCGAAAATAATTACCTGCTTCTAAATGATGATGCTGATAATGTAGAGCGTGTACAATCAGGCAAAAGAGTACATAAAGTAACCACGATGGATGATTGGAATGGATATTATTACACCCTGATCGGGAAGGATGAAGTGCCGAAGGTGGCTTCTCTTTTTGGAGAACCGGATGAAAAGCGGGAACATACTATGGGGGCTTATGCAGCTAGTGATTATAGAAAAGAAACAGGAATGTACGTAATAGTGAAACTAGAGCAGAGAGGGAAGGATACGAACTGGCGAATGGTATGGATGAAACCATAAATTGAAAAGGCGGTTTCATTCGTTAAAATGATATAATGCATTAATTTGATAATTACTTGTTTGTGAGTTATTCCCTGAGTAATATTTATACATAAATTGACTCAGGGAATAGCTCACATAATAACTTGATATTCTTTGATAGAACAAAAACAAAAAAGGAGACCAATTGATCTCCTTTTTTCCGGTTTTTGTCGGGAAGGATGGACAATTGTCGAACTCGTTTATTGAAGAATTATTGAAAATCAATGAATAGTATGCGTTAAATTCGTAGCATCTTTCCAATGTGCAAAAGGTAAATACAGGAAGAATGAATACATCTGCTATTGGATAACGAACTCTCCGACTTCAACTTTTTTAAACAAATTGATATCTTTTTCAAAATCGTCTGACCATAAAAAAGTTATTAAATATTTTCCCTTGTTTACTTTGTAATCGAAACAAATATGTGGATTCATCTTTTTCGGATTCCAGGTAATTACCTTAGTTCCATTGCCCCTTAATTTAAACATTGTAACGCCGGCAAACTCTTTACAATCAGGATTTAGAATGTCAAATACCTGTATATACCATTCTTTCTTCGCTTCAAAGTAAGAATACAGTTCGATGGCCTCTATAAATATTTCACGGGTAAGATTATTCTTCAGACAAAATTGAATAACTTCTCCTTTTTTGTATGACTTTTTCATCCCGGTAACGGAAACGGCATCCACAATGCTATCTTTCGCCTGGGCAGATACTTCAATACCCTTCATACATAACATCATTGAGATCACTATAAAAATTTTCATTATTTACTTTTTTTTAGATTATATAGTCCATTACTATTGCCTTAATGAGAAGCTGGCTGTTATTTAGGTGGGTCCTCTTTATAAGTACCTCCATTTGTGGATTGCTCCGGACTACTATAACGTACGACCACTTTAATGTCCTTCTCATTTGGATTGTTTTTCCTGTATTCTATAGCATATCAAATAGACCGGTTTCACATTCGTGACACCCGGCGGAATACCCTTTATGTGAGTCATGAAAGTAGAAGTCTGTTCGTCCCAGTGTATTAGTACCTTTTCTGGTTCCAACCTAGCCCTAAAATTACCCCAACTATGTCTGAAATCCTTGCTATTGTCTGATCTTCATCTACCCACATAACACCCACTGTTTCGATCCCTCCCTCTTTAGTAGGTGTCAGCGAATAACCAAGAGCATCCTTCACCGCCTTGGGATGTCTATCACGCGTTTTTTCGTTGATCAGTTTCGCCAGTGTTTCTAATCTTTCTGGTCTTTTGAATAATTTCATTTCCTGAATCTTTTCCATTACCTTATTCTTAGACTTTTGGCTCATCGCTGGTAATGTTAGTAATAAGATACCATTTTTAGTTGGCACTAATCCTGGTCGAAAACTGTACCCAAGAAAATCAAAGCTAACTGGCCGCTTTGTCTGAATCATTTTGTTATTAGGACTTATGCAGAAGACTATCTTGGTCTTTTCAGGACTAAGGTATAGTTGACATGCACTCATCCTTTCTGCGATTTTGCCTTGTATGTAAATTGCCTGAAGCTCGCTTTTACAATGTATAATGATATCATCACAGTATTGGAATTGCAAATGGTTACCTTTCAATTTCAGTATAGATGTGATAGCAATTTTTGTGAAGAGAAACAGTATTTTTATAAGAAAGTTTAGTAGTCTTTTGTCAAAGACGATTTGTTTTAGCTTTAATAAATAAGTATGATTCAGCCTAATGAGTTAAAGATAATAGTTCATGATAAGAAAATATGTTCTATTGAGAAAAATCCTCCTGAGGTAATATCCCGGGAATTTTTAAGAGATCTTGTGCAGGAGTATTTTACCATTACGAATACATTAGTAGTTACATGTTTTGTGTTTAAGAGTCCTGATTGGGCTATCAAAGAAAGAATAAATACATTAATAGACTCTTTAAGAGCCACCCCATATAAAAAAGATAAATCTGATTTTGGACTGTATTGGAAGATTGATATTCATCAGTTGGAAGAGATCCTTCAGCTTTGTATGGAGCTTTGGAGCTGTTATGAATTTGTAGGACTTGATTTCTTTTCAATTTCCGATCAGGAGGAGTTTGATAGGTTTATAACATTTAAAGGCTATCGGGGAGAGCTGCTGGAGAACTTTAACGGTTATGCAGTGATTTATATTAAAGATGATGCTTATGAGAAGACGGTAGGTGTATTGAAAAGCCCCACATTAAGGTATCCTGATTGGTATTATGAAATAAAACAGTAACGAGGTCGTAAATAGGTAAGGTCTGAGTAATCAGACTTTAACGGGTAAGAAATAACTGGGCTTAAATTTATTTCGAACTATTAATGTATTGATCTTCAATAAATCAGCAAGGAAATAATATACTCTAAATAACAAAACCTGCTCTGGTAGCAGGCTTTATTATTTTGTCGGGAAGGATGGACAATTGTCGAACTTTTTCATGGAAAGATTATTGAAAATCAACGAATGGCGTTACATAATAAATTGATATTTGAGTTTAAAGACTGCACTCAAAAACTGCCATTGTAAAAAACACCATCTCTGCCCCTATTTTACAAACGAGGGAAAAACCTACCTGAAAGCCAGGTATTCCTAAATCATCGAATGAAGATTCACTAAATCTCTGTAAATTAGATTACTGTACTGCATTTTTACTTTCGCATTGATAAAATTAAATTATCAACTTATTTTAAAGTAATGTCGAATGAAAAGTGGAGCAAATGGAATCTCATCGATTGAAAAATTTTTGAAAATCGAAATTCATAAAAAGAAAGAATTCCAGGATATTTTAGAACTGGTCGCCAGTTTGTGTGGAAAGCCTGTAGCTCTAATTGCTTTACTGGACGATGATTTTAATTGGTTAAAAGTTAAGCCTGGGTCAGATTTGGCAGTAATACCCCAGAAGACCTCTTACAACAATTATATAATTGATAAAGAGAATTTGTTAATAGTTCCAGATACTACAGTAGACAATAGCTTTAAGACTAATCCCCTGGTAAGCTCAGAACCCTATATTAGATTTTATGCAGGTGTACCAATTGTTATTAAAAATGGGATTAAACTAGGTACCTTATGTATTTACGATACTAAGCCCAACTGGATAGATGAAAAGCAGCAAGAAACACTTAAATTATTCGCGCGCCAGGTTTCTTGCCTACTGGAGTTGGAGTTGGGTTATAAAGAACTTCAGTATCATATAGCGGAAAAAGATGCAAAAAACAATGCACTGATGAAAGTAGCGCGGCTGCAATCACATCAAATCAGGCAACCGCTTACAACAATTATGAGTTTGATTAGCCTGTTTAAAGACGAATATCCTGATGTAGATCGTGAATGGTTAAGAATGTTTGAGCGGGCTACCAATAAATTTGACATAAAAATCAAGGAAATTGTTGCTGAATCTATTGCTGTGAGGGACCTAAGAGCAATCCGTTTTAATAAAATGGTAGAAGAGATCGATGATTACGCAATACTACTGCTGGACAAAAATGGCAAGGTGGAAAACTGGAACAAAGGCGCTGAAAAGATAAAAGGATATACTGCTGATGAGATCATTGGCAAACATTTCAGTGTTTTTTATTCTGAATACGATCAAAATAATCTCCGTCCACAAAGATTACTAAGCCAAGCCGAAAAAAGAGGAGTAGCCAAAGATGAGGGATGGCGTATAAGAAAAGATGGATCGAGATTTTGGGGAAGTATAATTATAACAGCCATACACGACGATTACGGAGAAGTAATAGGTTTCACGAAAGTAACACGCGATCTTACTGATATCATGGATACCAGAGATGCTCTTTGTGCATCAGAAGAACTATCGAAATACTTACTACTGCAAACTCAAAATTCTGTGTCCATTGGTGGCTGGGAGCTAAATATTGAGACTAACATTCTTCAATGGACAGCTATCACAAAGAGTATACATGGAGTTGATCCACAATATGTTCCTGAATTGGAAAGCGCAATCAATTTTTACAAACAGGGTTATAGCAGAGATAGTATTAAAAGAGCTGTAGAATTGGCTACTTCAGAAGGTATCTCTTGGGACTTAGAGCTGCAGATAGTAACAGCACAGGGAAATGAAAAATGGGTCAGGGCGACAGGAAGCTCTAACTATAAAGACGGTGTATGTACTAAAATATATGGTACTTTCCAGGACATTGATGAACGTAAACGAGAAAAGATTGAAACTTCAAGATCGCAAAAGCTATTCGAAGATATTTTGAACGCACCTAAAGGTATAGGAGTCTTCGCTATCGACATAAATGGAATCGTTACAGTCTTTAATAAAGGAGCCGAAATAATGCTTGGTTATACAGCAGATGAAGTAATAGGCAAACAATCTCTTGGACTGTTTTTATCTTACCCGGATAAAATAAAACGAGAAAAGAGGTCCGACATTAAGCTTGAAGGGATTGAGTCAACGCCCAAAATACTGGAAATGACGTTCACCGAACTACGGAATTGGACTTATGTAAGAAAGGATAGTAGCGAAATACAAATAAAATCAAATTTTACACCACTGAGAGACTCTAACGACAGTATTTATGGATACCTTGGTATTGCTATAGCACCCGGCTGGCACATTTAGCAAGATATTAAATAAAATCACATAGAAAGGCGGGATAAACAAATTGGTGCTTTGTTTTTAGGGACTATAAAAAAATAACTCTGAATTAAGGGGACTACACCGCCCAAAACACAAGAGGCTCGTAAAACCTATGTTCTACTTGCCTCTTAAAATCCTTTGATATTAATTCTGTCGGGACGGCAAGATTTGAACTTGCGACCTCCTGCTCCCAAAGCAGGCGCGATAACCAGACTACGCTACGCCCTGTAAAATACCCCATCAATCATGAAGTTGCTTCTTTGAACAAGCAGGAGTAATCCTCAGGAATAACCGGATCAACTGGTTTCTCCTGATCTATGTTTCTTGCTAACCAATTATACCTCTCTCTCCAAAGTTCTAAAATGTCAACTCTATTTTTTTTCAAAAATTCTGTAAGGAAATTCATTTTTCTCCGACCAATAAGGAAAACGCTTTAATGATGTCTCAGACTAAAATATTCAAATCAATTTACCTCATAGCAATCCATCCTTTTACATTGGGAGCTTTCAAAAAAGGTGGACTTATACATTTCCTGATCTCCTTTTTCCAATTCGTCGGGGTGAGCCGACACTTTTCGAACTTTTTAATAGAAGAACTAAATATATTGGCCAATACTTTTTAAAGTCTAAGCAGGAGTTCCTTACTATTAAAATACATAATACTACCTGGCCGTAGCCTGACCTTTTGAACAAAGTATATTCGGACGTTTAAACAAAGCTATCCAAAAGCAGCTGTGCTATTTTTGTTCCATCAAACAAATTAAAAATTTAAAAAATGGAACAAACAAATTACAACGGAGCATTACAGCATTCAATAGGATCAGGCTTCAACGCCACCTCAACAACAAGTGATGTGATCAAAGGTATTGACCTCACAGGAAAAATTGCCATTGTAACAGGGGGGAATACTGGCATTGGTTTAGAAACGACAAAAACACTGGCTGCTGCAGGAGCTACGGTTATTGTGCCTGCAAGAGATACAGCAAAAGCAAAGAAAAATCTGGCATCTGTTGTCAATGTAGAAATTGAACCCATGGACCTGATGGATCCGGCATCGATCGATGCATTTGCCGAAAAGTTTTTGGCTTCGGGTCGCCCCCTTCATTTACTTATCAATAATGCAGGTATTATGTGGGTGCCACTGCGTAAAGACAGTCGTGGTATTGAATCACAGTTAGCCACCAATTACCTGGCACAATTTCAACTAACCGCACGGCTTTGGCATGCACTAAAAAAAGCCGGCGGCGCCAGAGTGATCAACGTATCCTCACATGGTCATCAATTCGCCCCTTTCAATTTTGAGGACCCTAATTTTCTCAACCGTGAATACGAAACCCTGCAGGCGTATGGCCAATCAAAAACTGCCACCAATTTATTTGCGGTTGAATTAGACAATCTTGCCAAAGACTATAATGTAAGAGCATATTCATTGCACCCGGGTTCTATTGGTGGAACTGAATTAGGAAGAGAGGCACCACTGGAGCTGTTTCAAAACATGGGTTTTTGTGATGCAGAAGGCAATCTTTTACCAGAAGTAGCCGCCTCGTTAAAGACGATCCCACAGGGTGCAGCCACTACGGTTTGGTGTGCCACGAGTGCTTTATTAAATAACATAGGAGGGGTGTACTGCGAAGATGCAGACGTCGCCGAATTGACTGCCGACTCCTCCATGCCGACTGGCGTAAATCCCTATTCATTAGGTAAAGCCAACGCCAAACGCCTATGGGCATTAAGCGAAGAAATGACCGGCATTACTTTCCGCATTATTTAATCCACTTAAAAAAAATTAAATGATAAATTTAAAAAACAAAGTAGCCGTTATTACCGGTGGTAACAGTGGCATCGGGTATGCCACCGCAAAAGCGCTTAATGAAAAAGGCGTAACGGTCATCATCACCGGTAGAAGAAAAGAAGCGATTGAAAAGGCAGCCTCAACACTCAATGTAAGTGGGGTGGTGGCTGACCAATCCAACTTGTCCGACATTGACATGCTGGTTTCGGAAGTGAAAGCGAAATTTGGCAAAGTAGATATTTTACTTATCAATGCGGGCATTACAAAATTGGCCCCAATTGAATCGATGACTGAAAATGTGTTTGACGAAATAATGAATGTAAATTTCAAAGGGGCTTATTTTACACTGAGTAAACTTATTCCCATTTTAAATGATAACGCATCGGTGATATTTTTATCGTCAACATCTGCAACCATTTCTCCGCAAAGCGCATCGGTATATGCAGCAAGTAAATCTGCCATCAATGCTGTTATGAAAATTGCAGCCCTTGAATTGGCTTCCCGTAAAATTCGTGTGAATGCAGTTAGCCCCGGACCTGTTGCTACTGAAATCATGAATAAAATAGGACTGGATGCTACGCTTGAGGAGCAACTCATTGGTAGTATCCCACTATCAAGATTAGGGAAGGCCAATGAAGTAGCCAATTTGATAACCTATTTATCGGGCGACGAATCTTCATTTATTACAGGGGCAAATTTCGTAATTGATGGTGGTCAATCCATATAAATGATTATCATGATTATTTCTATTTTTGTATTCATAATTACCCGTCTGAACGAAAGACAATCAAAAAAATAAGATATGGAATATCAGGCAAAATATATAACCGAGGATATTAAACTCTCTTGTTACGAAGACAAGTTTTTTAAATCAGATATTATGTTTGACCATCATATGCTCATTTGGTTTATTTCGGGAGAGACCAAGATCGTACAGTCAGATGCGACTTACTTTTTTAAAAAAGGCGATATATTTTTGATACCCAGAAATCAACTGGCAACCATCATAAATTATCCCAAAGACGGGCAGCCCCACAAAACTGTGGTGATGCACTTGTCAACCAAAAGGCTTAGCGAATTTTACGTCAACCTGCCTGTAAAACCTAAAGCCTCAGAATCGCAGAAAATATATACATTCAACCACCATCCACTGCTTGAAAGTTGTTTGGCGTCCCTGATCCCGTACTTTGAAATGAAAGAACTTCCCGAAAATATTGCATCATTGAAAATTACAGAAGCCATCAGTATCCTCAGGGCGATAGACAAAGGGATAGACAACGTGTTGGCGAACTTTGAAGAACCCGGGAAAATAGATCTGGCAGACTATATGGAAAAGAATTTTATGTTCAACCTGCCATTAGAAAAATTCGGTTATCTAACGGGTCGTAGCTTAACAACTTTCAAACGGGATTTTAGTAAACAATTCAACACTACACCTCAGCGCTGGCTTACGCAAAAGCGATTGGAACTGGCACACTATCATTTTGTTGAAAAGAAAAAGAAACCTATTGACGTGTACTACGAAGTTGGTTTTGAAAACTTATCGCACTTTTCCTATGCATTCAAAAAACATTTTGGGTACTCACCGACCCACCTGGTTGGATGATAGTAATCTTAGCAAGAAAATAGGGCTGTTGGGTTCAAAATAGCCCTCCTGTCAAGCGATAATAAAAGAGCATACCGGCAGGTGTCCTTCTTCCAAAACAAAATAGCACCGTGGAAAATGCTAATTGGGATTAACCGGCTATTGTTCTCTGTGATAGAACAATAAACCGTAGAAACTTTCGCCCAAAAACAAAAAAGGAGATCAATTACTTGATCTCCTTTTTCCGGTCGGGGCGGCAAGATTCGAACTTGCGACCTCCTGCTCCCAAAGCAGGCGCGATAACCGGACTACGCTACGCCCCGTTTCCGCTCACTATTTTTCGTAGTTGGGAGTGCAAAAATAATAACCTTTTTTCAAGTTGCTAAACTTTTTTTCAAAAAAATGCATTTGCCCACCTAAAATCGTCATTTATGACAACACATATCCGGGTTTTATCACTTCAAATACTTGTTTAATTCTTCCACTAACAGGTAAACAGTGGTGCATGGGCATTGGTCTGAGTAATTCCGATCCCCCCGATAAGCTTCATGAAGACGTCTGGCACGACGAATTGCAAGTTCCTGTGAAGCCCCATTTAATCCTTGATGACGATCGTAATGTCCTTTACAAAACGCTTTTGCTTTTGCCTCATTATGAAAGCTATCCAGTTCCCATCTATCTTTTAGAATTGTATATAAATCCCGTCGGTTTACATTCGCGTGAAGCTCAACATAATGAAGCGCAAACCAGCGTTCAAAAGCATCATTTGAGCATGCCACTTTCAGGCCATTATCCTGCGCTCTTGTAATCGAGCTATTGAAATCGTTTGGCTGAGTTGAAGCTTCGTCTGGTTTAACATCATAATCAAAAACACACCAAATCTCGCGTCCTGCATGTTCCTCCTCTTGTTGCATTTTTAATGCATAATCTACAAGGGAATTTTTGGAATTCTACCCTCCAATTATTAAAACAGTTTTAGAAGGAACAAGAAAGCCTTGAAAGTAAAATGGCTCAGTATTCTCCCCTTCACAAATGATTAGAAATGTTTTGTTTTTATCAATTTGCTCCTCTTTATAAGCATTGCCCCCGATAAAATTAATTGAACGAAGATATGCCTCATTAGCCCGGGCCTTGCTGGGTTTATTATATCCCATCCTGATCAGATTTATGCTTAACTACCCAATCAATTTTGTCCAGATAAGGTATAGCAGAATAAGAACCGTTCAAGTATTCTTTATCATAAGAGGCATCTTTTCTAACCCCTTTATATTCTATTAGATTAGTTAAAGTACTAATGCCATACTTATCTTTATTTACAAAACAAATTTGATCCCTCCTCAGCTTTGCCCGTTTTAACAGACTTGCATCATGAGTTACAAAAATTAATTGTGCATGCCTGGGATTAGTTTCAGAATTATTGAAGAGCTCAACAATCTTTAATGTCAGATTAGGATGAAAGCGCGCGTCAAACTCGTCTATAATAATGATTCTTCCCTCCCATAGAGCTTCTAATATAAGCGCACCAACACTAAATAGTTTCGCAGTTCCTTCAGATTCCCATTCCCCGAAAGGAACGATAATCTTATCAACTACCTCTCCTTCTTCGTTAAATTTGGAATGAACAGAAAAAAGACTGACCGGCTTTCTTTTATTGCCGTCCATGGAAGTACTGATTTCCTTTTTCATTTCCAATTCAACTAAATGTTCTGGTAATTCAGCTATTTCCAAATCTTCAATCCCTGTATCTGCCGCCCTTAACAGACTTTTAATAGCTTCCTTCTGCTGCTCGTCACCTTCAACCATGGCTGTCATCGCATATTTTAATGCAGAGTCATCATAAACTCCATCAACTGCCATAATTCTACGTATATCATCCCGAATGCCACCTAAAAATTTATTTCCCGAAAGCGCTGCTGCAGTCAGAAAAAGAGAATCAGTTCGAAAAAGCTCACTATCTCCACTTTGGGCCTGCTTAATAAAATTATCCATTGCCGGCAACTCCTTTTCATTGATATTCATGCCTTCAGGAGTTCGCATAAATATTTCTGCCTGATGCTCGCCTGTTCCTGAATACAGCCACTCATAGGTGACCTTACCACTCAAAATTTGAAAGCCGTAGCGGTAAACTATACTTTTGTGCAACATGATATATTGGAAAAATACAGGTTGGTCATCCCAGTTTGAAAGTAACTGAAAGCGATCATTCCATAAACCCTTTGGAATACCTTCTACAGCAACCGATCTGCTAACCATAAAACAAAAAGCAGCCATTGCTTTGGCAAGATTACTCTTCCCACTGGCATTACTCCCAAAAATCGCCTTCGATTTCAATAGTCGTAACGACTGTTCCTCAAAAACATGCCCTTCTTCTAATCCACTATCATTACTACGCAAGGGAGTGGCTTCAAGGCTAAATTTTTGAAGATCTCTGAAAGACCGGAAATTCCCAAAGTGAAATTCTATAAACATGAAACAAATCTACCTTATTTATTTGTGAAAAAATCACAAATGGTAGTTTTAAGGTCTTGAAAAGCTATTCTTTTAACCAATTCCCCCCCTCACCCTTATTTTCAAGAGTTGAGGATAAATTGATTTAAAAGAAACGTTCTTTCATTCTTAACAATACAGAATTTGAAATAGAAAATGAGGAAATGCTGGTTAACAGTTCAATCTTTAAAAATTATCAGATTATGCCGTAGCCTACCTTGTTGTATTGCAAAAAATTATCTCAACTTATGAAAGTCTTCTCTTATTTCGGAATTACCTTCGAACTAACCTCGCTGCCTTGAATATGGTTATAAAGTTTCGCGTTGCTTCCCATTATCTCAAATAAAAGATGGATTACATTTCAGGTCAAACTATACAAAGGTCTTCTTTACAACTCAGACTATCATCTGCCAAGAAACCTGTTCGAACTTTTCAGAACATATAGATTTGGTACTGGATTTATCGATGCCTCTCTACAGCATGGCGTTCTAGCTCCGTGAAGGCTAAAGAACAGCTTCAAAAAAATCGTATTCCCGGATGGAATTTTCTATAGTTTGGGAAATAGGGCATTTCGAACTGAGAAGGTAAATAGCGTGTTCGCTATAATTGCAGGCCTGAACAGCGTTTCAGAGGGGGACAAAATAAAACAGGGTAGTATTTCTACTACCCTGTCTGTTCAAGTCGGGGCGGCAAGATTCGAACTTGCGACCTCCTGCTCCCAAAGCAGGCGCGATAACCGGACTACGCTACGCCCCGCGATCCTTTTTCTCTCTTTCCTCACTACCATTCTTCGTCGTTGGGGATGCAAAGATAGGATTTGTTCAATTCATTCCAAATATTTTTTAAAAAATCTTGCGAAAATCTTTCCGCCCCCTATTTTTCACCCCTATTTTTCCAGGGTTTTCTATACTGTTTGTTCGAATCTCCTATACTCATTCTATACTCTTTCTATACTCATTCTATACTATTTCTATACTCGTTCTATACTCGTTCTTCGCCGCTAGTTCGTCGCTAGTTCGCTGCTTGTTCGCTTAAAACCTTTCCCCAATTTTTTATATTTTTACCCCAATCCTGTGAAAAAATGAATGCCAAACTATTCCTCCGCCACCTATTCCTATCCACCTGTCTCCTGACAGCCGCCGCCGCCTTTGGTCAAAAACCGGAAGCCATCCGCCTTACCCAAAGAGAAATCCGCTTCGACAACAACTGGCTCTTCCAAAAGGACTCCCTAAAAAAGACCGTCCAGCTACCTCACGACTGGAGCATCGAAGACCTCCCTCATCAAAACGACTCTACCATCATAGGGCCTTTCTACAAATACAGCCCCAATAAAGAACAAGGCGCCTACACGGTAGGCGGCACCGCCTGGTACAGGAAATCGTTTACCCTCCCTGAACTTAACGGCCACCTGCTCCACATCCACTTCGACGGCGTTTACATGAACAGCGAAGTATGGATCAATGGCCACCTCCTCGGCAATCACCATTATGGCTATACTCCCTTTACCTACGACCTGACTCCCTACCTCTCTCCAGCAGGAAAAGTCAATACCATCGAGGTACAAGTTAAAAACGAAGGTCTCAACTCCCGCTGGTACACCGGCTCCGGCATCTACCGCCATGTATACCTGGTCTATTTACCAGCACTACACCTGGATGTGGAAAACATCGCTATCACCACAAAACAGGATGCAATCGAGGACATAAAAAACACTATTCAGGATTCCAATTCCATCATCCCCCCCACAAAAGCAACAACTCAATACACCACAAAAACTACAGGTCAGGACGCCAATATTATTTTCCCCACCACCAACCCTACATTCCAGGCTACCATCCAGGTCAATACCACCATCCCCGAAGGTACCCACCTTCACCTCCGCCTACTCGACACCACCAATACCGTCGTAGCTGAATCAAATACCAACACTATCACCATCAATAACCCACAACTTTGGTCACCAAACCGCCCTTATCGTTATAAAACCGAAATAACCCTCCAAAAAGACAATACACCCCTCGATAAAGTCATTATTCCAACCGGTATCAGAGAAGTCAAAATTGACCCTAAAATTGGCCTTTTAATCAATGGTACCCGCACTCTCCTCAGAGGTGCCAACATCCACCACGACAATGGCCTCCTCGGTGCCGCCGCCTTTGATCGTGCCGAAGAAAGGAAAATCGTGCTGCTGAAAGAAAATGGTTTCAACGCCATCCGTACCAGCCATAATCCTCCCTCTCCCAAATTCCTGGAAGTGTGTGACAGCCTCGGTATGCTCGTCATCGACGAAGCCTTCGATACCTGGGAAGATGAAAAAACACCTTTCGACTACTCCCGTTACTTCCGCGACAATCATACTAAAGACCTCGAATCCATGATTCGTCGCGACAGAAACCACCCCTCCATCATTATGTGGAGCATTGGGAATGAAATCCCTGAAAGAGCAGAATTCAGAGGCCTCCTTCTTACCAAAGAACTCAGCGCTACCATCAAATCACTCGATACTACCCGCCTCATCACCGCCGCTTTCAACAACTTTGGCCGTGGCTCCCTCAAATGGGAAGATGCAGATGCACCCCTCGCTCTCCTGGATGTGGCTGGGTATAACTACCTCTGGGGCAATTATTACCTCGATAAAAAGAGAGTACCCAACCGTATCATGGTGGGCACTGAAAGCACCGTGCAGGATTTACAAAATGCCTGGAATCATGTAGAAGGGTTAAACTGGATCATCGGTGATTTTGCCTGGGCAGGCATGGACTACCTTGGAGAAGCCGGTATCGGACACACCATTCACGGTGATAAAGACAGCGCACGCCTTACCTGGCCATGGTTCAATGCATGGTGCGGCGACCTCGATATTACAGGCGAGAAAAAACCACAATCATTTTACAGAGATGTAGTATGGAGAAGGAGCCCTATCGAAATACTCGTACACTCACCAGATACAACCAAAGAAAAAACCAGTTTCTGGGGATGGCCGGATGAACTCCCTCGCTGGTCATATCCTGAACACCTGAGAAAACCTTTGAAAGTGAGAGTCTTTACCCGTGCCAAATATGTAAAATTTGAGCAAAACGGAGAAGTGCTGGCGACTAAAGAAACGGCTACTGACCTGACAGCTACTTTCGATGTACTGGTGAAACCCGGAACCATCGTAGCCAATGCACTGGATAGAAATAGAAAGCCGATAGGAATGAGGTACCTCGTATCTACCTCCGAACCTGCCGCCATTGCGTTAGGTGCTGATACTACCACCATTCAGGCAGACCCTGAATCGCTTTCCTATATCAATGTAGCGATAATGGACGCTGAAGGGAATGTAGTACCTTATGCCGACCTGAAATTAAATATCAGGATCTCAGGACCGGCTGTGCTTGCAGGAGCAGGAAGTGGGTGTCCAAATAGAATGGCCAGTTTTCAGCAGCCAACACTTACCACCTTTAGGGGGAAAGGATTGATTATCCTGCGGAATACCGGCCATGCTGGAAAGATTAAAGTAGAAGTAACCGGTGATCACTTGAAAACAGGATATATCACCGTGAAAGTAAAATAGAATAAAGTAAAGTAGAAATAGAAAGCAATCGTGAATGCATAACTTAAAGTTACCAGATAGTCGATAAGTCGATAAGGCAATTAGAAACTGATCCAATAACCTCACCTACATCTTATCACCTAAGCTATAATTCAATCTGTAATCGATTTAATCCATAACATTAAATACCTGATCCCTAATGTATCACTATCGCATCATCCCCCTCATGCATCACTATCGGATGCTTAATCTGCCTGCGCCCTATCACCAACACCACCACCGACATCACCGCTGTACCTGCCATAATCATCACCATCGGCAACGCCGTATGACTATCAAACAAACTCACCCCCACTGACGCCAACGCACCTATTCCCATCTGCGTAGCCCCCATCAACGCCGCCGCACTACCCGCATGCTTCTTAAAAGGTGCGATAGACAATGCCGACGTATTTGGATTCGCAAAACCCACACAACTCAAAAATATAAATAACAACCCTATCACCTGCGGTAACTGATACCAACCCTGGTATTCTCCCACCAAAAACAATATCCCCGTCAATGCCTGCGCAATCACCGCCACCTTTACCACCTGATCACTTCTATAACGACGCAGCACCCAACTGTTTACCTGGCTAGACCCAATCAACCCCACCGATAACCCCGCAAAGATCCATCCATACACCGTCTTATCCAGGTGAAAGATCTCCATAAACACCACCGGCGAACCCGATACATAAGCAAACAATCCCGCAAATGCAAACGACCCCGACAAAGTATAAGTATAAAACTGTGGCTCTTTAATCACTACCAGAAAATTGCTAATTATCGGCCCCGGCTTTAAAGACATATTCACATCCGGCTCATAACTCTCCGGCAATAAAAATATACTCGCCAATAATACCAACACCCCCAATCCACCTAATATTATAAACACCGCATGCCATCCCAATGCCAACGTTACATAACCACCCACTGTAGGCGCAATCATTGGAGAAGCCCCTACTACCAGCATCAACAATGCAAATACCCTCGCATTCTGTTCCACCGGAAACAAATCCCTCACCATCGCAATCGCAGCTACTGCCGCTGCACAACTACCAATAGCCTGGAAGAAACGTAATATCACCAACCCCTGCAGACTATGCACACATGTACATCCTGCAGATGCTAAAATGTAAAGGCAAAGCCCAAAATACAGCGGCTTCTTCCGACCAAAACGATCTAAAAGTGGTCCGTACAATAACTGTCCGGCAGAGATACCGATAAAATAACTGGATAAGGAAAGGCCAACTTCTGCGGTAGTCACCCCCAGGTCTTTTGCAATGGAGTCAAAGCCTGGAAGATACATATCAATAGAGAAGGGTCCTAATGCTGTCAGTGATCCTAAAATAAAAATAAGAAGGGATTTCCCGCGCGACGAGGATTCCGATGTTTGCATAGCTCGTGATTAATTCACGAAATTAACCTGCTTTCAGCGAAAAAAAGCTTTTACATTATGGTAAAAGCTTTTTTAAATTAAAAATGAAAATATTTAAAGTGGATGAACGCTCTCTTACTTAAAAAAACCGCCCGCCGTGGTCATCTTCTCTACCCATATCCCACACCCCTTCGGCAACACAAACTCACTCACCCCCACTCTATTCACCCTCGGATTCCAATCATACGTATACCCCATCCTCGTCCATGGATAATGCGCGCCACCCGGTGCCAGTGGCTGAAAGTAAGATGAAATAATATACCCGTTAAACCACGCCTTATACTCCTCCGATACACCAGCTGACAATACCGGACCCGCATGTGTCGTCGTCACATCCGGATTACCCGCAGGTCTATACAACTTACCCGCCGGTACCCATACCTGTGCGATATACTTATTGCCATTCACTGGCGGTAACCCCAGCATCTGGCTCAAACGCAACAACGTATCTGAAGTTGGTGAAAACGTACTTCCCAACCTGTACTTCATCTGGTTGGGAATGAATAACCACATCTCTCCCCAACTATTGTTGATCGAATCTCCGGGAGGAAAGCTATTAGGATACTTCATAAAAGTACCCATCAACACATACTGCTGTCCGTTAATCGTTTTCCACTGTAGTACAGGATTCCCTGCAGTGATCGTCTGCAGCGTGTCGATTGTTTTAGTGGTGTCTGCGATCATCGCCTGGTTAATGGACCTGTTATAAACTTTGTCCAACGGCTCGTTGCTACCATACCCATCCCGGGTGGTTCTACAGGCAACCGCCAATAGGGCGATCAGCATCAAATTGCGAAAGGTCTTCATGTCGGGGTGTAATTTAGTCAAAGTTAACATCCTCAAATGGGATATTGTTCACTTTGCCACATTTATATGTAGGTCAACTAGTTACACAAAAAAGGCTGTCGTAACTGACAGCCTTCTCATTTATGCTAAATACTTCAATATCGCAATCATATCCTCATCTCCCAATCCCTCCTTCACCGCACCCTCCAACGCCTTATTCAATGTCACTCCTGCCGGCGTATCCATTCCCTGCGCTATCGCCAACCTGATATCCTTCGCCAACAACTTCAATGCAAACGCTGGTGCAAAATTTCCATTAATAATCCCCGGCGTCTTTATCTTCGTAATACCACTCCCTACAGCACCTTCATTAATCAGCGGTAACAACTTATCAGGCCCTATACCATGCTTTTGAGCAAATATCACCGCCTCTGCCAATCCCTGCACTGTAATTCCCAGAAACGCATTGATGGCCAGTTTCGCATAGTTCCCCGCACCATTATCCCCCAACAACGTAGCCGACTTACCCAAACTATCAAATACCGGTTTCGCCCTTTCAAAATCCGCCTCATTCCCACCTACCAATATTATCAACTGACGATCTTCCGCAGGTTTTACACTCCCGGATACAGGCGCATCCAGATAAGCAATTCCCTTTTCTCTGACACGAGCCGCCATTGCCCTCGTTGTATCCGGAGATACCGTACTCATATCAATCGCCAGTAATCCATCAGCTAACGGTGCTGCCAGCAACTGATCCCAGATCTCCTGCAACGCCGCATCATCCGACACCATCGTAATAACACAATCTACATCCTTCACAAGTTCCGCCGGTGTTGCAGCTACCGTCACACCAGTTTCCTTTGCAAATTCATTTGCCTTTGCTACCGTGCGGTTATACACCTTCACATCAAATCCTGCCTTTACCAGGTTCTTCACCATAGGTTTACCCATGTTACCGAGTCCTGCCCATCCTATTTTCATAATACCAGTTTAAAAAAAATGCCGCAAAAATTTGCGACATTAAGTTACTGTGCAATTTTTAAAGCGGGGATATTTTCTTCAGGAAGTTGGAATACATTTCCTTTCAACTGTTGGCACAAACTATCTAATTCAGCTACCACTGCATCTTTTGTTTTGTTATAACACGCCAGGTCTACGTCCTTTGTTTTTTCCAGCACAAAGTAATATTGTTTTACATTCCCGAATGTCTCTAATAAGATCGTGGAGACATGAGGGTCCCTGCCCTGTCGAAGGTTAGAGATTTGCCTGGCAGTAAGTAGTGATGCCACATCCATCAACATCATACGCAGTTCGAAACTACTGTTCGCATCGCGGTAATGTTCTGCCGCTATCCGTTCTTTTATCTGCAGGATCTCTATCATAGTACATATGTATAAAAAATACCATTAGTTCAATTTTCAAACCAGGCACTATTTAGATACAATATTAACATAATACAAACAAATACCACAAAACAAAGAAAATATTACACAATACCGTGGAGGAGATTCTCCACAATTTGGGGGCATAAAAAAACGCTTTTGCCCCCTAAAAGACAAAAGCGTTTAACATAATTAATTTCACTTATTTCAAATAAGAACGCAGGAACCATGCCCACTCCTCATGCTCCTTCAATACCCCTGTCAGGAAATCTGCGGTACCCGTATCCTTATACTCATCCTCCACCTTCTCTATATTCGCACGCACGCCACGAATAAGCGTCTCATGGTCATCCAGCAAATTCTTAATCTGGGTATTCTGATCATTCGTATAATCCCCTTCCTGCAGGTTAGCCAGTTTCAGGTAATCTGCCAGGCGGCCTTCGGCATAATGTCCAATCTTACGTACACGCTCCGCTACCCCATCAATCGTTTCTGCCAGTTCTGTGTACAGTCTTTCATACAACTTATGCAACTCCATAAAACTTGGACTCTCGATGTTCCAATGGTAATTGCGTGTCTTCGCAAATAACACCTGTTCATCTGCCAGTAATTGATTTAAGATAAGGGCAACAGCCTGCGTGTTCTTTTCGCTGATTCCAATATTAGCTTTCATATCAAAATTGTTTATATTTTACTTAATCCTTAATTTTTGTAGCATTTCTGTTGTAAGAGTATCCGCTGATGGACCATAGCCCGATACCAGTATACCTTTCAGGCCATTTTTACACTCAATAGCATATACCGCTGCCTCGTCCGACGGATCCGAATTACCCTCATACCGGTACACATCCACGATACTGAAATCATCCACATGAATCTTATCTTCCGACGATACGATATAATTGTCTTCCAGATTAAAATCAATAGTAAAGCCTTTTTTCTTCAAAGCGGCAATAGCATTGGTAACAGTATCATAATGCAATTGGTGTTCCATAAATTAAATATTTAACAAAGTGAGCATATTCACATTCTTCCGCAGGAGCAGGGGATACTTTCAAACAGTATGCTATATTAAGCATTTTTGTCCAAACACAGAAGGCCGCTCCTTGACAGAAACGGCCAATTACAATCAAGCTCCACTGTATGAATAAAGGAAGGAATGAACATTTTTCCATTGAAACAAAGCTAACTCCCTAAACAGCTACTGTCAATTGACAAAACATATTATCTGTTGTACTTTTCGTGGGTACAACCTAAATTCTCACCTTTAGTGACCACCCCGCCAATATTCACCTCTCATTACAAACCAATAATCAGGTTTCACCACATAAAATCATTACCCGCATTTTTTCAGATAATGCACTGCGATTTATAAAGACTTATTTTATATAAAATCGCCCTTAGACCAGTTAAGAATCCGAAAGTTTAATCTTAACCGGTTACTTTTTTTTAACGTAAAAAAGACCTTTTATTTTACCTCAACAATCCTACTCTTTACCGACAAAACTCGCTTCCAATCACGATTGTAGATACATTTACAAAAGCGACCAACACAAATATTTAATTAAACATCGTGCCATGGAAAGAAAAATCTTCTTGAAAAACACCCTCGCTGCTTTAGGTTTAGCAGCCGTTGCCCCACTGGCAGTATCGTCCTGCGGAAAAGACACAGATACGACTACCAGCACAGACGGTACTACCACTGACAGCACCACTACCAACACTGGTAGTACAACTACATCCTGCACTGTTACAGACACTGAAACAGCAGGACCATATCCTACCAAAACCCCATCTTCCTATGTAAGAAGTAACATTGTCGATGGTCAATCCGGTGTACCACTCACTGTGAAAATTACCATCGCCAATACAAATAACAGTTGTGCAGCACTCTCCGGTGCACTGGTAGATATATGGCATTGCACCGCTGTGGGCTACTACTCTGAATATGTAGTAAACCCCGGTGGTGGATATTCCAGTGTTGACTATACCTCTTCTCACTTTCTGAGAGGACGTCAAACAACCGATTCCAGCGGATTAGTTACTTTCACCAGTATCTTCCCAGGTTGGTATTCAGGCAGAGCGCCACACATCCATGTGCATGTGTACAATAGCAGCGGTACATCTCTGCTCATCACCCAGATCGCGTTCCCAACTGATGTTTGTAACACGGTGTACACCACTGCTACTGACTACATAGCTCACGGTACACAGGATACATCCAACACCTCCGATACGATATTCAGTGACTCCCTTACCAATGAACTCGCTACTGTAACAGGTAGTGTCTCGGCCGGCTATACACTGACTCACACTATCTACGTCGCGGCATAAATTCATGGTAAGAGCGTGTATCAAAAAAAGATGCACGCTCTTTTCAATAAAGATACCTCCGCTCATAACTACAGGAACAATGAAATCCATCCGCCTCATATATCGCAAACTCATCGACGCATCGAATACCAAACCATGGGATCAAATGCTCTTCGAAGGCTCGTGGTATGAATACCTGCTACAGGCACAAACATTCAATCCCGAAAAAAAGTACAACACCTTCGCTGAACTTATCGCCAACGTACCCAATGCAGACAGGATCCACTTTCTCGTTACACCTGCCATCATCGGCTACCTCAAACAACTGAATGGGAGAGTACCTGATATCACCAACAGCATTGGTAAAACGTTTTTACCATTCAAAAATTTCAAGTTCGAAATCGTCAACTCTGACATCACAGATAAAAAGAAACACCAGGTAGCAGTGAACTTCATTTCTGAACCGCTCATCTGGCATGATACTATCGGCAACCAGCTGCTGGTCACTATTAACAACGAACCGGAGAATGGTGAAACGCTCACAGAAATGTTCACCATGCAACCATTCTTAAGTATTTATTCTATTCAATCATGATACCACAATCAAAAGGAAAAATGTACCTGTCTGATGAACGCGGCTACAACGAAATGCCTTGGTTCCGTACATACAATACATTCAACTTCGGCAGGTATTTCAATGAACACAAACAACCGTTTGGTGCACTCTATGTACTGAATGAAGATGTATTAGCTGGTGGCAATGGTTTTCGCATGGAAATCGAAACAGCTTCTGACATTATACTGCTACCCATTGTAGGCGCCATCACCTTCTCTACTGATGACGGACATAATGGTTTGCTGGAAGCGGGGCAGGTAGAGGTGCTCCACCTCATACGGGGTACTTCATTCGAAGTACGTAATCCATACGAAAATGACTTAGTGAAGTTCCTGCAATTATGGATCAAAGCCCCAACAGCAACGTCAGCTACATTGACCACTTTTGACCTCAGCCATAAAGATCAGTTGCACACACTCATAAGTAATGACACCTATTCATTGTCTATCGGAAAATTTAATGGCAGGGCTGAAACCAACTACCCACTAAAAGATAAGTCCAAAGGGGTATTCGTATTTAATATAGAAGGGGCTTTTGAAGTGCAGTACAGACTGCTGCATAATGGCGACGGGCTTGCTTTGTGGGATGTAGATGCAATAGAAATGGAGGCGTTGTCGAGTGATGCCATCATCCTGCTACTGGAAGTCGCTATGTAAAAAAAGCCCCGGGTAATCAGTCCGGGGCCGCATTTTCATCACTCTTCCAATTTACCATCTTCATAAGGAGGTCTTGTTTACGCATACCTATTTCCTACCCTATAGTATGAGAAGAATGTTCACTAAGATAAAATATTGTTTATCACTGACTGATGATGCGAATCAGCAAATGCTGTGATAGTCGTAAGGCACTAAAATAACCGCTACAGCCTCTTCACGTGATTCGAATATACGGTAGTCAAAGCCACTAATTTATTCGTTCCCGTTCTTCTTTTACCCCGCCCTCCTTATGGCTTTGTTTCGTCCCACCAAATGCCCTGAAATAAGTGAGCTTCATCACCGGAAAATAACTGGACTCCGCACTATACACCACTTTCGATTTTAAATCATGCGCCTCCTCTGTTAACTCCCCAAAAGAAAATGGAATATGCATACTGGAAAATATATCCTCTACCGCAAACTGCAAAGTACCCTTCCCAATCTCTTTCTTCACTCCTACATTCGCTTCTCCAAAACTTCCAACCTTTTTAGACCCATCATAAGAAGCCCCCCAGTAAAAACCGGACAATTCACCAGACCATCCTTTTTGAAATTTAAATTGTTCACTGTAATTCACATTCCACGTAAAGTATCCTTTCTCTGCCGGTTTCCGGGTATAATCTAATTTAAATTGCCTGTAGGCGGCCAGCAGACTGTAATTCATACTCCACCACTCAGTCACCTTTACTGGTATACCTGCCTGAAACACCAGGTTATTCTGCCACAACATATTTTGTGAAGACACTATCAGCACAGTACTATCCGGTGTCTCTGTCAACTGCCAGCGCACGATAGGATGATCATCTCTACTGGCTAAGATCGAAAATGAATAACCTTTATAATTGTACCCTATTTTAAAAATATTTGTAATAGTAGGTATCAACGAAGGATTGCCTGATTCATAAGAATTAGGCCCTGTATAAGATTTATAAGAAGCCAGATCTGTATAAGCTGGCCGGGTGATTCGCTTATTGTACGTGATAAACAATTCATGTCCGCCCGGAAATGTTTTATTATAAGCAAGTGCAGGAAACAGTTTCCCCATCTTACGAACAGTTGTCAGCCGCGTATCGGCATATTCATACCTGCTACCCACTGTCAATGCAGTCGTAGAATCCAGCTGCCATTTTAAGGAAGCATAGCCCGCCCCGATTATTTCTCTCATCACCCCATCGTTCGTTGCATCCTTACCAGTTACATATTCACCATCTACCAGGCTTTTAATACCCGATGCACTTTCTGTACGGTTATAACTACCTTTCACACCTGCTTCCAGCTTTAATTTATCATTGAGCTGCGCTTTATAATCCAGCTTCACCACACCTACCCGTATCAATGTATGTGCATAACCTTCCTGTATCGGTGCAAACAAGGTATCGTTATTCCCAATCTCTTCTCCTTTCAGATTTACAAATGAATTCATTGCTTTGCTGGGGCGATCCATGGTATAGCGCAGGTAACCCAGACTCAAATTCAGGTGCTTCCCCTCCACATAAAAATCCGCAATCGTATTCTTCCATTTCATGTATTCATTGACATTTACATGATTGTATAAGATAGAATCAGGCAATACATTAAACATGCCGGTATTGATATTATGCAGATGCGTTTTACTATATCCAAACAGCAAACTGCCGCCCATATGTTTAGAATCAAAACCTACTCTGGCAGTATGACTGTTCTCCACTGGCTGCATCACACCTGTTACATCAGAATAGGTCAGCCCTCCATATAAAGGTTCTACAGATGTGCCGGTCGCATGCCAGTCCGCATTACTCCTGTTATGATTATAACTATAGGAACCATACCACTTATTATATCCCAGTTGTACACTCGTACCTGCTTTCTCTCCCCACCCATAACCCGCAGTAGCGCTCACACTACCATTCAAACCGACATTGCTGTTCTTCTTTAAAACAATATTGATAATGCCGCCATCACCTTCTGCATCATAACCTGCACCCGGTGTAGTGAGCAATTCGATCTTTTCCACATCATCCGCCCGCATTCCTCTCAGCAAAGCTACTACCTGTGTTATGGGCATACGCAACAACTTTCCATTCAGCATGACCATCACACTACTTTTTCCATTCATAGAAATACTATTATTTCTATGATCGATGATAATACCCGGTGCACGTTCCAGCACCTCCAATGCCGCACTGCCTTTGGAGAGGATGCTGCTTTCTACATTCACTACTATCCCCTGTTCCTGTTGCTGATAAAGTGGTTTCGTACCACGCACCACCACTTCTCCCAATTGCCGGCGGTTAGTCTGCAATACCTGTACACCTACATTTCTGGGGCCATCCAGGGGTAGATTTACACTTTCGTACCCAATCACATTTATCCTGAGCACATATTGTCCAGCTGGCACTTTATCAATCAGAAAACCGCCCTGTTCATCGGAGACGGCTCCTTTAAAAATACTGCTATCTGCAGCTTTCAATATGATGACATTCGCAAAAGGAACCGGCGCCCCCTGCATATCCTGTAGTTTGCCACTGACCTGCGCCATGGCAGGCGAGCAAATTGCGATGATATAGCAAATTAGAAAAAGGCGTTTCATAATGCTTGTTTTCAGCAAAAGAATCTAAATTCCTTTCCTTCAAAAAAAGCGTATGACCACCCGTCGTAAATAATTGATGAAATACCCCACACCCGTTCATGTACAACCAGGTGCATTTGACCATTTTCCCGTGTTATTTCATATAATTATATCCACTGCCACAGCGTATTTTCGTAAATTAGGAAAATGGAAAAGCATTGGCTATTTCGTTACAGACTCTACCATCTGCCATTCTGGGTAATGTATCATTACGCCTGGTGGGTAGTGTCTTATGGCGATCCGCTCAAAGCAGCCAATACCATCCTGTTCACCCCTCATGCCGTAGAGTTCGCCTTCTACGTCGTTTTTCAGGCAGTGGCAGTATATTTCAATTTGTATTACCTCATTCCTCAATTTCTTCAGAAAGGGAAATACCAGGCATACATGGGCTACCTGTTGCTTACACTCGTAACCGCTACACTGTGTATAGTAGGAGGGTATTATCTCATTCCCACTCCCAGTGATCTTTGCTTCTTTGGATTTGTTGGCAAAGCCCTGCCCAGTACCATAGCAAGTATGACCCTGGCCATGAGTATCAAACTGGCCAAACACTGGATGCGAACAAAAGAACGCCAGCAATTATTAGAAAAAGAAAAACTGGAAACAGAATTGCAGTTTCTGCGCAATCAGTTTAATCCACATTTCTTATTCAATAGTATTAACTCTATCTTCTTCCTGATCCATAAAAAGCCGGATGTAGCAAGTGCTTCCCTGGCCAAATTCTCTGAGTTACTGCGGCATCAACTCTATGAATGTAATGATCCCCACATTCCACTCGATAAGGAAATAACTTTCCTGGAAAACTTTATTGAACTGGAAAAATTAAGACAGAATAAAAGCACCCGCATACAAGTGCATTTTACTGACAAACCTGTTGCGCATATTTCAATTGCACCATTTATATTGATGACATTTATTGAAAATGCATTTAAACATGTATCAGGTCAGGATGCAAACTGGATCAATATTCACCTGGAAATAGAGGAAGATCAACTACTTTTCGGGGTCAGCAACAGTACGACAAACAAGGAATCCAGTCAATACAGCGGTATAGGATTACGGAATGTAAGAAGAAGACTGGACCTGGTATACCCTGGCCAATACCAATTAGATATCCAGGAAATACCAGGCAATTTCACCATCCAGTTACAACTCAACGTTGGCGGCGGTAATATAATGGAGATACTCTCACTTGCCATTTAAATTGCCGGTTAAAATAAGAGACATTATTAAATCCACTCACGGCTACACATCGTTCCCGGTGGAAAATGCCTGCCGCAGGCACCCTCCCGAAAAAAATGGCTTCCGACATTGGTGGAAGCTGTTTTTTTCGCAATGAGATTATTATCTTGTTGTCCATATAAAACCAACACGATATGAGGGTATTGATTCTACTGTTATGTTTAAACTATTTTCAACTATCTGCGCAACAAAAGAACTTCCCCATCACCAGCTACGGCGCCAAAGGTGATGGTAAAACCAACAATACCACTCCCATCCAGGAAGCTATCGACAAAGCAGCTGCCGCTGGCGGCGGTACAGTAGTCGTACCAGCCGGGAAGTTCGTAACCGGTGTCATCACCCTTAAATCCGGCGTCACCCTGCACCTGGCGCCCAACTCCTTCCTCCTCGCAACCACCAGCCGTAAGGATTATGGTCCAGCCAAAGCCTCTGCCCTGATCGTTGCCAACAACCAACAAAACATCGGTATCACAGGGAAAGGGACTATCGATGGACAAGGAGAACTGCTCCTGAAAGACATCTTTGACATGCTAAAAAAGGGTACACTAAAAGATAAAGAATGGCAGCGTTACAACGAATGGGGACAAATGCGACCTGAAGAAAACAACCGTCCAAAGCTGATTGCATTCACAAACTGCCAGCAGGTAACGGTGAAAAATGTCACCATCCTAAATGGTCTCTGCTGGATACAGGACTATGTAAGTTGTACAGACATGATCTTCGACAGCATCAAAGTGATCAGCAATACCTTCCTGAATAATGACGGCATTGACCTGGTAGACTGCAAAAATGTAAAGCTTACCAATAGCAGCTTTGACGTAGCCGATGACGGTATTTGCCTGAAATCGCACGATACCGCAGGACTTTGTGAGAACATCTACATCGCCAATTGTAAAGTACGTTCCAGCGCCAGTGGGTTCAAAATGGGCACCGCCTCCTGGGGAGGATTTAAAAACATCACTGTAAAAAATATTTATGTATACAACACCTTCCGCTCTGCTATCGCCATTGAAACAGTAGATGGCGGAATTGTGGAAAACATTGACATCAGCAATATAACAGCAAAGAATACTGGTAATGCCATCTTCCTTCGCCTGGGCAAGCGCCAGGCAAAGCGTGAACCCGGTACCCTCAGCAAAGTGCGTATCTCTGATGTAAAAGTGGAGATCCCTGCTACCAAACCAGATGCAGGATATAATATGGAAGGGCCAAGAGAGCTTTTTGAACATAACACTTTCCCTGCCGGCATCTATGGCATACCCGGTCATAACATACAGGATGTAACTTTGGAAAATATAGATATCACCTACACTGAGAAATCCAGCATGGCAGTAGCGAATATCAATGTAGATTCATTACATCGTATTCCTGAAGCGATCAGCGATTATCCTGAATTCTCCATGTTTAGGGAATTGCCGGCATGGGGTTTTTATGTGAGACATGCGGATGGTATTACTTTCAAAAATGTAAAACTGAGCTATACAGGAGAGGAATTCCGTACAGCTTGTATTTTTGATGATGTAAATGGATTGAAACTGGAAAAGGTGAAAATAAACAAAGCAGCTTCCAGGCCGCTGGTTATATTAAATAATGTAAAGGATCCGGTAGTAGACGATCCGACCCTGATTAAATAATAAGCGGAAGAATAAAAAACGTAATACCATCGGGTGCCCGAATAAAACATTCATGAAAAAGGGGATTCACCAACGGGTAATGAAAACCATTTTCAAAGAAAACCCTCATGAACCGAATTCACAAACGACTATGAAAATGGTGGTACCTTCGACAAAAGTACTACCATGGAACAATCACATATCAGTTTTGAACAGGTTGTGAGTCGTGGCTGTGGCCTCGATGTTCACCAGGAGAATGTAGTAGCTACCATCAGGGGTGATAATTTGCAGGAACAAACCCGCACTTTTAGCACCTTCACAAGTTCACTTAAGGACCTGGTAGCCTGGTTGGAAGAATCGGGCATTACACATGTCGCAATGGAGAGCACGGGTGTTTACTGGAAGCCTGTTTTTAATATACTAGAACCTCACTTTGAACTTATTTTGGTCAATGCCCGGCATATTAAATATGTGCCGGGTCATAAGACTGATCGTAATGACAGTGCCTGGATTGCAAAATTATTGCTAAGCGGGCTACTAAAAGGAAGTTTTATTCCACCCCAATACACTCGTGAATTACGGGAATTGTACCGATACAAACGTAAAGTAATAGGCCAACGCTCCAGTGAATATAACCGATTACAGAACATTTTAGAGACTGCCAATATCAAATTGAGCAGCGTTGTCAGTGATGTGTTCGGCATAAGCGGCTGGTCAATGATCTCTGCTATTATTGATGGAGAACAGGATCCCATGATATTGGCCAATCTGGCCAAAGGTAGGCTCAAAATCAAGAAGCAAGAACTTATTCTTGCTTTAGAAGGTAATCTTAATGAGCATCACCGTTTTATGCTCAACCTGTCTAAAGCTGCTATCTTACAGCTAAATGAACTGCTTTGTCAGGTAGATAACCGTATTGATCAGTACTTAAGAAAATGGGAAGAAGAAGTAAAATTACTTCAGACTATTCCCGGAGTACAAAAACAAACAGCTACAGCCATCTTAGCCGAAATAGGTACAGATATGCATGCCTTCCCAAATCAGCATCATTTAGCCAGTTGGTGTGGCTTATGTCCGGGTAATAATGAAAGTGCCGGAAAAAAGAAAAGTGAACGTATCAATCATGGCAACAGTTCTCTTAAAACAGCACTGGTGGAGGCGGCCTGGGCCGCTGTACATACAAAGGAATCTTATCTGAAAAGAAGATATTACTCTTTAAGTGTGCGAAGAGGTAAAAAACGTGCTCTTATCGCCATTGCACACAAAATCCTCATTGCCACTTATTTTATACTCAAAAATAGAGTGCCATATATGGAACCGGATAATCAGGAGTGGCTTAAAAAAAGAAAGCAGGCGCAGATAAATAATTATCTCAGGCGCCTGCGCGAGCTTGAGGCATTACCCCCATCTCAATAAGATTACTAAGTTACAAAAATCGACCTCTTATTGGTGCTTTTTAAGCCTGTAAAGAAAACTGATTTAAGACTCTAAGTACAAACGATTGTTGCTATAAGCACGAAATGAAAATTTTAAGCATATAGAGTCATATCAAAATTATGACACAGACTAACTATTTTCAATGAAAAAAGGGGGTATATCAAAAAGTACACCCCCTTTTTTATAAAATAAATTCCTGTAATCGTTGTCTCGTCACCGTCTGGTTGCCCCAATAAAAAGCATCCACCTCGTTCAATCTGGCCATACCCGCATCTGATTGCGCGGCCAACCAACCCACAAATTCGGCTTTAGAGGTAAATGACAGCACCTTATCATCCATAATCCCATCCCACAAACCACCATAATAATAAACCCCATTCCGGTATTCCAACCCCATTCCACAATAATCCCGGTGGCCAAACCCAAAACTAGCTGTCTGCAACCGTTCTGCCACCTTTTCTGCCAATTCCACCCCATAGCATTCCGTCTTGCTTTCCAGCAGGCGGCGCCAGTTTTGCTGCTGTACCCTGGCCTCCTGATCTCTTTGTCGTTGCACCTGCAGCGCTTCCTGTTGGAGGCGGCCCTTGCTCACCTGTTTATATACAAATTGATCCATGACCAAATCTGCCTGTACGATCAATCCGCCCAGTTCCGGCTCCTGGAATACGTATTTGGAAACCAGGGTATCCAATTTCTTATCTGTAGGCCATATCAATACCGGCTTTCCGTCAGTTCTTATCCCATTCATGGATAATAATGCCGGCGCCTGAAACCTGATACTTCCCCGAACACAATGATATTTCTCCAGTACTACCCGGAGCTGATGGTCTATGGCTGATTGTAATTCTTCTCTGGACGTCATTAGGATGGCTTTACGAACTCGGCAACAATTTACACTATCTCAAATAAAAATGATTATCAACCAGTTTTTCTTTTTATTAAGAAAACAGGTACAGCAATACCCTGTCATATTTAAAAATTAAACAATACCTCAGATTAGTATACTATAAAAGTATCAACTCATTTTTTTCCTCATCATAAAACAGTCCCAGGTCACATAATTCATAATCCGGACGCCCATGCCACTTTATGATATCAAATTGTAAGTCTGCTAATATTCGTCTGATCTCACGGATGCAGGTATCTCCATCTCCCTTCCTCTTTTCTGCTAATGACAGGAACGATACGTCCTCCACTTTCCCCTTTTCATTCACACAAATTTCATATCCTGCCGGCAGGCAACCACATGCCATCAATTTTTTCAAGTCCGATTGTCTGAACAGTTTCACCAGGGTATCTTTTACTGCATTTCTATCCATCCGCCGAATACCATTGAACACAGGAAAATAATTGGTGACATTCTTTTGCTCATGTACTTTTCCATTCACCAACTCAAACATTTTCTCCTTCTCATAAATACAATTGTAAAAAGGGTCCATTCTTAACAACCGGCCATCAGGTACCCAAAGGGTTCCTGTGAACCAATAAGCGGCTACTTTCCCATCTTTATAATCGTCACAGAAAGTCTCCCTGAGAATCTGATCACTATGTTTATAATCCATCAATCCTACCAGGTACATATTACCGTCAATAATCTGCCAGATGCGCCGATAGCCACCCACCAGATAGAGGATGTTTTTTTCATACCTGAAATGTTCCAGCCAGTGATCCAACCTGCCAAGTGTACCGGCGTCAAGGTTGACCAATGGACGCGCAGGGATATGAATACTATCCTTACCAAGGATGAGTATATCGCCCGGGGGTATGCTTGCATAACTGGATGTAACACCCGGCAAAAGTAGTGAGAGTAAGAATGCGAATTTTTTCATTGACCACATGCATGGTCTAACATTTCTATTGTCTTTTTGTTCAGGAAGGCGTATGAGGGATGGCTTTTTATGGCAGAACTACCTCCCAACAAAGAGGGTTTATCATTAATCGATGAAGCTCCTGAGAAACGCATAAAATAGAATCTGGCTCCACCAGGTATCCAAATTAAAAAAGGGTGTATCTAATTTATGATACACCCTCCTATATTTTTATCTGACCATTTGTCAGTGACCATCCGGGTCAAAATCCAGGGAAACTGAGTTCATACAGAATCGCTTTCCTGTAGGTGCAGGTCCGTCGTCAAAGATGTGGCCTAAATGTGAGTTACATCTTGCACATTCCACCTCTATACGTTGCATACCGTAGGAGTTATCTTCTTTATAGATCACGCTGTTAGGGCGGTCTGCTTCAAAGAAACTCGGCCAACCGCAGCTGCTGGCGAACTTAGCGTCGGAGCGGAAGAGTTTATTCCCGCAAACTGCGCAGTAGTAAGTTCCTTTGGTATCTGCATCCCAGTATTTACCGGTGAAAGCCCTTTCTGTAGCTTGTTCTCTGGCTACGGCATATAAGTCCGCAGGCAGGATCTTCTTCCATTCCGCATTGCTGACATTCAAATGGGTAGTGTCTGTGCGCGAGTAGTATGGGTTATGCATATCTGATTTGTTTTTACTTTGCTGGGCGCGACCGGTACAGCTGAAAAGCGTACACAGGAGCATACTCAGGTATAATGCGTTTCTCATTATTATAGTATTATACTTATAATAACGAAATTCGGACCAAATAAGATTGCATGACATTTTTGCCTGGTCAGCACGCTTCCAATGGTAGTCGTGTTCCATATCTCCCCATAATTGGGCAAAATTATGCCATGCGGGAAGAAATTGCTTCTAAAAATGGGAATATAGTTTACGCAACCGGGAAAATTAAGGTCTCATAGAGGAGCTTCCCTTCGTGATTGATCACCTTTACATTCAGTTTATCTATTGCGACGGAGAAGTACATAAACCCATAATCTGCCGCCTGAAAGCGGCTGTAAGGCAATCCATCCCTGACAGGAGTGACTTCAGAACCGGCTCCGGAAATGAAATGATGGGTGACACCGCTACTCTTCAGGTGCTGGAGGGAGTGATCGTGACCGGAGAGGTATATGTTCACTTTATGCTTTTCTAAAACCTCTTCCAATGTCTTACGAATTCCCAATGTATCATAATTTGTAGTCCGTGGTCCTGCAGTATACATAGGATGATGACCTACCACGATCTTCCAGCGTACATCTTTGTCAGCAGCAGCCAGGGTCTGGTTGATCCATTCCAGTTGTTTTTCGGGATGTTGTCCTTTTACATGCGGGCCATATTCAGGGTTATCATAAAATTCGGGCAACAGAGGATTCGTATCAATAAAGAGCATTAATACCTTACCATCCTTGCCTACAGCAAACTCTTTGGAATAATAACGTGCCGGCATCTTCCACCGGCGGCTGATGTTGGTATATCGTACCTGGGCATCAGGATCAGATTTATAATCATGATTGCCCAGGATAGGATACCAATCCCACTGAAGGGAGAAATCTGTATAGACGTTTTCAAAGGAATAGTGAAACAAGGGATCGTGCTCACTAATTACACCAGAGGGATAAAAGTTATCGCCGGTGGAGATAATAAATTGATTGGGGTGTTCGGTAGCCCACTTGCCCATCTGACGGGCTACGTGTAACTGATGATCGGCGCCATTGCGGCCCCAGTCGCCAATGGCGAGGAATTGTAAAGGGTAAGATGCTGCCGGAACTTCTATGTTTGCGTAGGTACTTAAAGACGAAAGCACCGAAGTACTTAATACACTAAAAGCTGTTTGTTTAAAAAAGGTTCTTCTTTTCATTCAATCACATTTAAAAAAAATGCCGGCCATGTGATGGCCGGCATTCATATATCAATACCCTGTGTTCTGCACTAAATTTGCATTCAACACCATCTCTGTAGCAGGAATGGGGAACAATCTTCTAAAAGTACCCTCACCACCGATCTTAAAGCCCCACGCATCTTCCCACTTACCATAACGGATCAGGTCATTCCTTCTCCAACCTTCCCATGCCAGCTCACGACCTCTCTCATCCAAAATATCCTGCAGGGTGATCGAAGTCACCGTAGGTGCACTCACCCTTGCACGCACTTTATTAAACAACTCCACGGCTGTAGTGGTACTACCACCACCGCGCAACAGCGCTTCCGCCTGCATCAGGTACACATCCGCCAGCCGCAGTACAGGAATGTCATTGTTCTGATAACGGCTCACTGCATTCGGATCAGGATAAAACTTGATAGACCTTGCACCACAGGAAACACCATTCACCTCCGCACCCACATTCATAGTCGCCGCATCTGTCAATGTAATTTCACGGGTCAGGTTCAGCTGATAACTACCATTCTTCACTGCATTGCCTGCAAAATCATATTGTAAACCCGATAACCAGGTCGTATCTCTTGCATCACCTGTTAAACTAAACAGGTCAAAGAACTCAGGTGAAGTACACATGGCATTACTAGGACTGAAATTAAGCCCGTATTTCGCCTTCAATGTACCATGCAGTGTATAACGGGTAAAATAGTTACCCTGTGCTTTATTGGCGTCAAATACCGCTACAAAGATAGTTTCATTGTTAGCTGTATTATCCGGGCTAAACAGGTCCATATAACTCTTTTCCAATGACAATCCTGATTCACTCATGATCTTATTCCCATAAGTAACCGCATCATCGTACCTTGCCGTACCTGTATAATATTCCGCATTCAGGTACAGCTTCTGCAACAATGCATACGCCATCCACAAAGTAGGTCGTCCGTAATATTCCAGTGTCACAGTAGCAGGCGCACCCAATCCCGGCACTGCCGCCAGCAATTCACTTTCGATATAGTCAAACACTTCTGCACGGGTAGACTGGGTAGGGCTCTCTGTACTACCATAAGTGGTGATCGGTACATTGCCATACAAGTCCATCATATAGAAGTAAAACAAAGCACGCATCGTACGGATCTCTGCCGTAAACTGTGTACGCAGTGCACTGGAATCTGCTTTTGACAACAGGTTCAATACCCGGTTACATTCAGAGATACCACTGTATCCCCAGTTCCATGGGGCATCCAGGTCAGAAGACGTCCAGGTATGTTTGTGCAACTTGATGTAACTGCCATTGTCATAATAGCTACCATTCCTGTTTGGAATCATCGCCTCATCGGTAGACAATTCAATCACTCTCCAGAAGTCAACCGCAAAAGACTGACTTGACATCTTTTGGTATACAGAACCAGTCGCCGCCACATAGCCTTCCTGTGTATTTGGAATAGTGGTCAGTTGTGATTCAACAGGCACATCCAGGTTGGTACATCCTGCTGCAGCCATCATCAGCGTAGCGGAAATAGCGATATATAATAATGCTTTCATTCTTCAGTGTAATTTTAAAATGTAACATTCAATCCCAGCAGGAACGTACGGGTTTTAGGATAGTAACTACGGTTGTCAATGCCCGGTGTCTGGCCAGACACGTTGATTTCAGGATCTATCCCTTTGTATTTTGTAATGATGAACAGGTTATTGCCCGAAGCATACACACGCAACTGATAGTTCTTTTTTGTAGCAAATGAATACCCCAGTGTAGCATTGTCCAGTCGCAGGTAAGAACCACTCTCTACATAACGGCTGGAAATGAAATGATCCTTATCGTCCTTGATAGATTCTGATAATGTACTTACGGGTACATTGGTGGTATTGGCATAAATAGGTGCATTCATATCAGCACGGGTAGCATTCAGAATCTGGTTGCCATACACCCCGCGTACAAAGATGTTGAGGTCGAACTGGCCATAACGGAAAGTATTGTTCCAGCCATAGATTAACTTAGGTTGTGCAGAACCGGTGACACGGAAATTCGTAAATGCAGTACTATCTGTAGACACCGTACCATCAGCGGCTACGAAAGTAGACCTACCATCTGCATCTTTACCCGCATATTGCAGGGTATAGAAAGAACCCAATGGCTTTCCTTCTTTAATGATCTGGTAACCACTGATACCTGATTGTCCACGTGCACTGAATGCAGCTGTGTAAAACTGCGATGCACTAAACAGGTCGTTGGAGATAGAAGTGATTTTATTCACATTGTGTGCGAGGGTGACGGATGATGTCCAGCTGAACTTACCTGTCTTTACAGGTGTCGTGCTCAGTGCCAGTTCAATACCCTTATTGCTCATGGCACCCACATTCGCGGTCATTGTGCTATAAGGATATTGTGTAGTAGATACCGTGTAATCGCCAATCAGATCAGTCGTACGCTTGTCATACACATCCACACTACCACTCAGTTTATTGCCGAACAATACGAAATCCACACCTACGTTCATCGTAGCGGTACGCTCCCATTTCAGATCAGGATTATCATTTTGTATAGGTGTCAGGGAATTGATCCATTCGCCATTATAATAGAAGTAAGAAGAACCGCTACCATAGATCAAACGGGAAGTGTAAGCATTGAAGCCGGTAGAATTCCCCACCACACCATAACCAGCACGTACCTTCAATACATTCACAAAATTCACATCTTTCATAAAACGTTCATTGTGGATATTCCAACCCACGGATGCAGAAGGGAAATAGCCCCAGCGATTATTCGTACCAAATGCAGAAGAACCATCACGACGCAGAGATCCCTGGAACAGGAAGCGACCATCATAATCATAAAAGGCCCTGCCATAAAAAGAGATCAGTCGCAGGGTAGACACATAGATATCCCCATAGTTGACAGTCGTACCGTTACCCTGCCCCAGGTTATTCCACTTCAGATCGTCAGATACAAAGTTATAACCACTCACCTGGTAGCCATCGCCATTGCGATCTTCCTGCCAGCTATAACCACCCAGCAATTTAATGCCGTGCTTACCGAATCTTCTTTCATAAGTAGCGAATGATTCCAGTACTTTCTTGGTATTGGACACATTCGTACGCTGTGCATACCCTGTATAATCCTGTGCCAGCATAGAAGAACTGTTATAATACAGATCTGTATCATTGCGCTGTTTCTGGTAAGAAACAGAGGTGGTAAAATCCAGTCCCTTCAGGATATTCACAGTTGCAATACCATTTATCAACAGGATGTTTGACTTGCTGTGAATGGTATTATCATTGATCAGCGCTACCGGGTTATAATAACCACTGGTACCGGTAGTACGTGTTCTGTCTTCATAATAGCTACCATCTGCATTCTTCACAGGTACAGTAGGCATATAAGTAAGCATGTTGCTCAGCACCTGAGAAGGGATCTGCTTACCATTAGTGATACTGTTGGTCACATTCATATCCAGCTTCAGCCGATCCTTAAAAGCACGATGCTGTACATTGGTACGGATCACCAGTCGATCCATAGCAGATCCTTTGATGATACCTTCATTGTTCAGGTAGTTCACACTCACACCATAAGAAGATTGTTGATTGCTACCACTGAAAGCCAGGTTATGGTTGTGAGAAAAACCGGTACGGGTTACCTCCTTCTGCCAGTCAGTATTACTTACGCCATCATCGTTGATTGCATCAATGGTCACATTATTCGCAGCCAGGTAAGAACGCAGCTGGGAAGCAGAAGCCATTTTAATGGTATTCGAAATTCTCTCTACCGCACCATACGTACTATAGGAGAGGTGTGATTGTCCGGAACGCACCTTGCGGGTAGTAATGATGATCACACCATTTGCCGCACGGGAACCATAGATAGAAGTAGACACTGCGTCTTTCAGCACTTCCATACTTTCAATATCACCAGGTGCTACACTATAGATAGATGCACCCGGTACACCATCGATCACATAAAAAGGTTCGTAGGCATCCGTGCCAGATCTGAAAGAAGAAGGACCACGGAGTATCACAGCTGCATTTTCATTCGGGTTACCACTTCTTGAAATATTCAGACCCGCTACCTTACCTTGCAGCATCTGTACCGGATCGCTATATACACCTACATTGAAATCTTCTTTCTTCACAGTGGTTACAGCCCCTACCATTTCACTACGGCTTCGGCTACCGTACCCAATTACGACAACGTCGCTGAGCTGACCATTGTTTTCCTGCATTTTAAATGCAAGGGATAACTGATCATTGGCTTTTACGCTATAGCGCTCGCTTACGTGTGTGGTATAACCAATGTAACTTGCTTTGATTACATACCCCGTATCGGCAGGTACTTTTGAAAAGCGGAATAATCCGATAGAATCTGTGCGTGTTACCTTAGAAAATGAAGAAGCATTACGGGTCAGGATGACAGTAGCACCGGGCAGGGGTTCTCCCTTTTCCGTTCTGATCAAACCTTTGATATCTCCCGTTTGGGCAAAAACTTTTAAATGCAGCAATACGGCAAATAAGAGCAGCACCGCGTGTCGCGGAAACGGTCTTTTTCCTCTAAATGTCATGTTATTCTGTATTTATGTATGATCCTGTTATCGGGTGATGTTGTACCCTGTAGCTGTTTTTTCGAGTTTTAATCCATTCACCAGTGTAATGACAGAGAGCAGATCTGCTACACTGTCAGTATCGGCATAAGTACCGGAGAACTTCATATTCTTCAACTGTTGCTCGTCGAAGGTGATACTGGTATGATAATAACTTTGTAAAGTAAGGAACACATTTTTCAGTGGTTCCTGGTGAAACACCTGTCCTTTAGTCTCATTAGCGGCAACCGTTGCAGGTGCGGTTTTCAGCGAAGGAAGTTTGTTGTCAGATACAACAGCTTTCTCCTGCTGCGTGTTAAATACCAGTTGTTGGCCGGGATTCAGGTATACTGGTTTGAAAGTGGTGCTGGCCTTTTTCACCACTACCTTACCAGTGATCAGTTGTACGTGTACTTCGCCTTTTAAAGCAGTGATACGGAAGGATGTTCCCAATGCAGTCGTGGTCAATCCGCCCGCTTCTACAGTAAATGGTCTGTCTTTGTCTTTCGCTACATCAAAGAAGGCTTTACCTTCTAATTGAAGATAACGTTGCTGACGATCGAAGTGCAAAACATGTTTCAATTTACTACCTGAAGAGAGTACGACTGTAGTACCATCTTCCAGCTGGTAAGTCTGGTCATGCTTTTTGTCGTTACTGATCAGGGTATACCTCACGGTAGTTGTGTCTACCAGCGTGGCCTGTAAGTGCCGTTGATGCTGTGGTTTCCACAAGAGTACACTTCCGCCTATTATTCCAATCATAGCAGCTGCAGCAGCTATTCTGCGGAAGTAATAAACCTTCGGTGTACGCTTTGTGTGTTGGGCAATGTATTGCCACATAGCCGCATCTGTTTCTTCAGGTATGCGTTGCTGTATAACGAATTCCTCCCATTCTGGTGTACTGATCAGGTCATCCGGGTGTTCAGCAAACCACGCAGCGAGCATTTCCGCTTCTTCCGGACTACAATTGTTGGTAATAAAACGTGCAACCTGTTCGCTGGTGATCTTCATTTGAACTGTTTCTAACTACTATTCGTTTGTAAATTGGGAATACCCTGGCGCTTAATAATTTGTTAACATTAGGAGGAAGAGGAGGAGGGCTTTGCGCAGCACACTCAGTATCCTGGAGATATGGTATTCAACCGTTTTTGGGGAAATAGACAGTTGTTGTGCTATTTCATTATAGGTCTTTCCTTCTTCTCTGCTCAGTCGGAACACCAGTTGGCCCTGTTCCGGCATGGCACTGAGGATTTTTTCAATGGCAATGCGGGTTTCGCGTGCCTGATACTGGTTATTGACGCTATCGTCTGATTCAGTAGTTGCTACTACGCCCATGCGTTTTTTCTCTACAGCTAGTTTACGCAACTCATCGATCATGAGAGAGCGGGCAATGCGGAAAATTTGTACATCTATATTAATAACAGGATTGAGGGTATCGCGGTGGGTCCAGACCTTTACAAAGGTCTTCTGTACGACTTCCTGTGCCAGGTACGCTGATTTTGTCCTGCCCAGCAGGAGGAAATACAGCTTATCCTTATACTCTTCATAAACAGACGAGAAGGCTTTTTGATTACCCTCCTTAATGTCTGCTACGGTATAACGTTGGCACATAGTTATGGAAAGGAGTTGTTGAAAAAGCAAAAATATAAAAAGAAGTAGCGCGGGTATATTAAGGTAATATTATCAAATTCCGGGGGTTAACCATCTCCATTTATGAAGAATGCCCGCTTGCTGGCGGGCACTCCTGGGTATTTATCTTGTCAGTTTTACAGTTCCCTGTTCTCTTACCACCTTTCCATAATAATCATTTCCCACTGCCATCCAGATATAAATCCCTTCCGGCACTTTCTTTCCCATCATATTCGTCCCGTCCCAGGCTACTTCACCTTTCTTAGGTTTCTGATACACCTGGTTGCCCATACTATCTAAGATATCAAAAGAAGTGATCGTCTTGATGGTTCTTGCATACACCTGCAACAGGTCATTCTGTTTATCTCCATTTGGTGAAAACTCTTCCTGTACCATAAACGCTTTGGGATTGGCCACACTCACCCTCAATGTATCGGTAGTTACACATCCATTCTTCTGTATCATCTTAATAAAATAAGTCTCCGGTGCTTTCAAAGTTACTTTCGGATCACTCACTTTGGTATCCGTCAATCCATTATCAGGCGACCATTCATATGCCACACCTTCCATCTTTCTTGCATTCAGCTGCACGGGCTTACCCGGTTCCGCTTTCACCGTTGGCAATGACTTTGCTGCCATGGGTGCTGTAATTGTTACATCATGAATACTGGTGCCACCCAAAGATGGACAGCTGGGTGGCGTAGCCGTCAAAACAACGGTGTACGTACCTACCTTTGCATAGGTAAAGCCCGCACTGGTATTCTCACTACTCTGCCCGTCGCCACTATGCCAGCTATAATCTACCGCGCCTGTGGCCTTTGTTTTGTTAGTAAAATAAACAGAAGTACCCGTACAGCCACTGGCAAAAGTAAAATCGACAACAGGTGCTAAAACCTGTGTCATAGCAATCACATTCGAAGTATTGGAACATCCGTTTACATCCACGGCAATTGCCTTATAATCACCGGGAGCCGACACCTCCAAAGAGCTGCCTTTACCAACAATAGAGTCATTTCTCATCCATGTATATGCATACTTGCCGGCTGCGCTTAAAGGCAATGTCTTCAGGCCACAAATAACCGTTCCCTTATCAGCGGATATTGACGCTACGGGTAATTTATTCACCGTCAGCATTCCATTCACGTAAGTAATATCATAGTTGTCTGCACTCGCTCCTGAGGGTATCAATACATTCGTGGCATCTGCCCTCACAGTAGGATGACTACTCAATACACTATCTGACTCATCATACACCCATCCTTTATAGGTTACAGTAAAGGTAGGATCTGGCATACCATAACATTTTGTAAAACTTTGTGCCGTAATGGTCAATGGCGCCTTATCAATCGTGATTTTTTCAACCGTGCTGTCGGTAGTAATATCCACCACCCCTGCTTTCATAATCTGCACCATCCATTTGTGATCTTCCAGGAACACCCTTGCCACACTGGTATCCGAAGATGTCGCCAGTACGGTATCAGGAATATTCAGCGCAAAATCCGGATCCCCGTATTTTTTCTGGCCATAACCATTTAAACAAATGAAACACAATGCAATAAGTAATCGATTCATATTAGAGATTGCTATACTTTGAGACAAAGATAGCACTCCGACTCATTTATCAAAAATGCCCACCCACTTCATCAGCACTCAATAACCCCGACTTGATGGCGAACACGGCCAAACTCACAGAGTTAGTCGTACCTGTTTTATCCAGTAAGTGTTGTCTGTGCCCCTCTACCGTACGGATACTGATAAATAATTTTGCGGCGATTTCGCTATTCGTCATTCCCTTGCAAATAAATGTTAAAATTTCCTTTTCTCTTGGCGTGAGGGTATTTCCATTTAAATAAGGCTTTTGAAGAGAGCGGGATTGAACCCCTCGTAACATGGCTTCCGCAATCTTTTCATTAAAATAGAATCCCTTTGCATGCACTTCTTCGATGGCTTCCCGCAGACTATCCTGATCGATGTCTTTATGCAGGTAACTGCGCGCACCTAATTTCATCATATGAAATATGAAATTATCGGCGGTATGCATGGACAGCGCGATAATTTTCATCTGCGGATACAGCGCCAGGATCTGCTTACATCCTTCCATGCCATCAATATCCGGCATTTCAATATCCATCAGGATAATATCGGGTTGTTGTATAACCAGCGCTTCCAGCAGTTGCTGACAACTCTCAGCTTCGATGATCATATCAAAATGAGGATAGGTCTTCAGCAGGTTAATAATTCCCTGGCGAAAGAGTTTATGATCATCCACAATAGCAAGTCGGATAGGCATCATAGGCAATATTTTACAGTAATGGCAATATTTACAACGATAGCAGCACTACAAAACTTATAATGATTGCATGGGATTCACTATGGGCATCACAGGCAATATTTTACAGTAATGGTAATATTTACAACGATAGCAGCACTACAAAATTTATAATGATTGCATGGGATTCACTATGGGCATCACAGGCAATATTTTACAGTAATAATAATATCTTATAATGATTGCATTGCTTTCACAATTGGTAATCTGATAATGATGCAGGTACCTTTTCCCGGTACTGATTGTATTTCCATATCGGCTTTCAGCATCTCTTTGCGCGCCTCTATACTTTTAAGACCGATACCTCCTTTTCCTGATTCCTGCGTATCAAACCCGCAGCCATTGTCACGCACACTTAGCGCTATACATTTTTCTGTTTGTGTCAATAGAATATTCACCTCACTGGCGCCGGAATGTTTGATCGCATTGTTTACCAGTTCCTGTACAATACGGTAAAGCGCCAGTTCCTGCGGTAGTTCAAGGCCTTTGATCTCATCTGCAGCTAAAGAAAAATTCAGCGGGGAAGCCTGTGACAATACAGACACCAGATATTGCAACGCTTCTACCAAACCGAACTTCGTCAATACAGAAGGATATAGATTGAGTGATATATTTTTTAGATTTTGTATCGTATGGCTCAATATCTCTTTGACACTGGTCACGATCTGCGCTTTATCCGGGTCGGTATGGTGTAACTGGTTGACGAGCAATTTGGCAGTAGACAGTGAAGAACCTATTTCATCATGCAGGTCATGCCCGATGCGTACTCTTTCCTTTTCCTGTGCGGCAATACTGGAAGATAATAATTCACGCTGGTATTCCTGCTGCACTGATTGCAGTCTGATTTGCTGTGCCAGTAACCGTTTCTGGTAAACAATGAAAAATATAATCACCGAAATGGCCAGAAACAGGATCACCATAATGCCGCCAAATAACATGTACTTCATCTCTAGTTCCTCCGGGGGATCGTTAGTGTTAGCGTATAAAAAATGTAGAGTATCATTGTTAATATGGCGTGGATATCCCATAACTGCAAATTAAACGTCGTAGAATATGAGGAGAAGATATACTCACTAAAAGTAAACACAATGATATCGCAGGGAAAGTAAATGATCAACCCTGCCGACAGCCAGAACATAGGTGCATATTCCAGGTGAAAGATATTCAATTTTTTCAGTACGCGGTAAAGATATTGTAACACAAAAAAAAGAAGGAGAAACCCTTCCACAAAGCGTTCTTCCCTATTGAACCCCTGCAGTTTGCCCGTGATGATTTCAAAGAAGGCATAGCCGGCAAAACCAGCGGTGAGGAAAGGGATCATCTTCGCAGTCCTGCTGTCACTCAGCTCATATCGGTACATAGCTGCCAGCAGGCCAAATTCTACGGGTATATAGAGGACAATTAAAAACAAATTCCCCAATTTTAGTAAAATGAAAATTCTTGACAGGAGATCTGTCAGAAAGCCGAATAATACAAGGATCCACAGGTAGCGCAGGGGTGGTTGCAGTTTTTTAAGACGAAGCCCTCCCACCACTACTGCGATGGTCTCAGGGATCATTACAGCGTACATAATGATCCGATCGATAGTAAGAGACATAGTAAATATTTTAAAGCCTCTCCCGGGCCAGGAGAGGCAATGAATAAAAAGTAGGGTATGGGTCAATAGGGAGGACTTGGAGCTGAGATATCGTACAACCCATCTGCATCGGCCACCTTTTCAGATGTGCCATCTCCATCCTCTTTAATAAGTCCCTGTAATACAAGATTGAAAGTAAAAGTAGGCGCATAAGGATCAGTCTCATACGGCCTGAATAACTCATGCAGGGCAAGAGTTACGGACAATCCGACATAATCGGCGCTAAAGGCCGAGTCGATAAAGTCACTCAATTCAAAGTTATACCCCTGCAGATAACCGTAAATAGTTTTGAATCGTTCTTTTGCAACAAAGACATCATTGTCTACCCAATTCTGTATCCAGATATTTCCAAGACTGGAAGGGATCTGACACTGAGGAAGCCCGGGAGTTTCCAGGTCCGGCGAATATGGAGTACCGAGAAAATAGGCAGAAGTAGTAATACCATTTGCATCTACACCATACAAAACCACATTAAACAATCTTTCGTCATCATCTCCATCCTGGATGCAAAACCGGGCTTTGATAGTAGTAGTCCCTTCTGACGATACCAGGTAAAGAATAGTGTCCAGGTCAAAACGAACGGCAGTGAGTTTAGATCCGTCTTTGAAAAAAAATTTGTCAAGTTTAGAGTTACCATCATCCTGATTGAGTTGGGTAATCCATTGTGAGGTAATTCTTTCATAATCGTCCTTGCTAATTAGCGGAATGGGCAAGGTCTGTGCTAATTCATGAGACATATTATATAGCTTATGGGTGAAAAAAATTTCGGGATAACCGAATTTAATCTTTACAGAATGCAGTGGCACCGCAGGCATTTTTTCTCACGACCCATTTTAAGAGGGCGATGAATCGGGAGTATTCACCGCCCTGTTTTCATGGTTTAGGAAGGGAAAAGGTGTCATTTTTGGTCTCAATGGACAAAAAGCCTGTGCTGACGATGTAAAAGTAGGGTATGGGAAAGGGGTAGGCAAGCGGGAGAGTACCTGAAAAATAAATCAGGTAGTTAGGAGGGGAAATGTAGGTAGAAATACGGGGGTGTTTAAAATACAGCGGCTAAATAACCGATATGGTCATTTAGCCGATACTTATTGTTAATCAATTCCGGGGAACTAACGATTTCTCACATAAAAATGGGGCCACCTTCCCACACAAATATGTCTTTTCAAACAATCTGCATTCACTGCCTGTTCTTTTGTTGTATTCAAATTTTAAAAAACACCCTCAACATGAGCACAGCAAACCTAAAAGCTAGCAAATGGAGCAAGACAGCTCCACTATCCGCCCTTGACACAATTCGCATAGAATGCGGAATTGACGAAGACTTCAGAAAAAAATTTATTGCAGATCCTGCTGGTGTATTAAAATCACATGGCATTGACGTACCATCTGATGTAAAGATCAATGTAGTACAGGATACTCCAAGCTCTTACAACATCAGCATTCCTCCTTTCCGGGGTAATGATCTGTCAGACGCATCTCTGAAATCAGCAGCAGCAAGCAGTAGCGGCACTACCTGGTGTACGACCTGTACTGCTACTACCCCTATCTGTGCAGGCTCGCTGGCATCACTGACTTGTGCATAACACTATTACAAGAAGTTATCTTTAGGAGTAACCTGATGGATCTGAAAATTTCTTCATTGAAATTTTTCTCCATCAGGTTCCCCATTCAAACCCGGTAAAGTTATTTTTAAGACAATATCTACTTTCCCACTTATCCGAAAACCACAACTATGAGTGCTGTTCTTGAACAAAAGGCGGTGTACGATATCAGCCTGGCATCCCGTATCAATAGTGAACCCGTTATACCTGAATTAACTGATCCCTTCTGCCAGCAGGCAGGTGCCTTATTACAAGTACGGCTACAGTCAAAAGGAATTAATATCCAGCCCCGTGTTTTGCAAGATCTGACAGATTGGTATGGTAAGATAATTGCCCGGTTGACAAACAACCTGCTTATTCAACGCTATTCCAGTTTCTTCCTGTCTGTATATCCGTTCTGGAGACCGAAAAACACAGCTCCTGGAGATTGTGAACCCGATGCATCCAGAGAAAAACTGGATGAATATATAATATGGGAAAGTGAACAAAACTTATTTTCCGGCAATGAAAACTATCCGGAGTTAACCCGCCTGCTTACACTCGCACAACAAAACTGGCTGACAGTTATTGAAGAACTCTTCGACAGGATACAATTGCATGGTAAAAATGGCATCCCTGCTTTGCATAAATTAACAGCCATCAGTTTCGGAATTTCTGATCCGCATGATCAGGGAAGAACAGCAGCGATACTGGAATTCGGAGAGGTAAAGATGGTGTATAAGCCCCGTTCACTGGATGGTGAATATGGATGGAATTACATATTGGATTACCTGATGGAGAAGGGGCTTCATTATGATTTCTTTTTACCCGGCGTATTAAATTTCGCTGGCTATGGGTTTATGGAATTTGTAGCACCTACCACCTGTCATGATCCGAAACAGGTAGCGGACTGTTATGAAAAATACGGCGCCATACTGGCGGTAGCACATGCTTTTGGTACATATGATCTGCACCATGAGAATATCATTGTACAAGGCGATAGTCCTGTAGTAATAGATGCTGAGCCATTATTCAGGTGCCTGCTAGCCAACTCTGCAACAGGAGAGAAACGATTACAACTGGATCGCAATATATCGCTGGAAAATATAGAATCGAGTGAATCGGTGTTGGATATTGGGATGTTGCCACATACTATTTTGAGTCAGTTGGATAAAGATGGGAATAAGCATGTAGAGTTTATAGCAGGTGCCTTGCACGCCTTTGGTAGTGAGCCGATGAAGGAATTTGTATTTTGCGGAAGGGGATCGGACAATGTACAATTATTGGAGAAATGGTTTACGGCAGCGACCATTCCCAACTTACCTTCATTGAATGGAGCACCACAATTACCCAAAGAATATTTACCCGAAATAGAGAAAGGGTTCCGTACTGCGCATCAGTTTCTTTTAAAACACAGACAGGAGATCCTATACAAAGATAAGATGCTGGACCAGTTGCGTCACCTGAATTTACGGTTGTTATTGCGCCCCACTGTACAATATGGCGTAGTATTTATCCGCAGCATCAGTATACAATTATTGAGATCCTACGAGCTGCGCAGGCAAAAGATCATCGACGATTTAAGGATCCTGGGACAATTAAGACTCGATGCGATTGATAACATTGAATTACATGAAACTGCGGGTATTTTAAATGGAGACATCCCCCGCTTCGATGTCCTTGCAGGTGGTACAAGTGCTTATGATACCAATTTGCTCTTTTCTCCCATTGAAATGGCAAAGCAACGTTTTGAGCGCATCAATGAAAAAGAACTGGAACTACAGGTCGTTACTATCAAGGAAAAGATATCAGAACAGTCACTAAAAGGGCAACCTGCATTTGGCATTATTGAGTCGATCGTAAATGCGACGATATGGAAAAATGGTATTCCATCCTGGGCTTATACAGCATATGCACCAGGTTATGGCTGTACCATGGTGCATTCTGACCAGGAAGCGCTGTATGATGGTGTACTAGGCACAGCAGTGGCAATCGCAGAAGCAGGTAAACTGGCTAACAACACATCATGGATGGAGCTTGCGCTACAAGCGATTCGTCCGCTTTCAAATCCAATCAGTGTAAACAGGGGAGGTGGTCTGGCAAGAGGCCTTGGCGGGGTTATCTATGGCATGATCAGGATTGCAGAAGCGACCAATACACCTGAAAATATACAACTGGCAAAATCAATTGCCATCAAACACTACAAAGAGATATTTGCAAAAGAAGAGCTGGATGAAATACTACACGGTCGTGCCGGTTTTTTATTAGCTATGATCGCCTTGTACAAAAGACAGCCAGATTCTTTGCTGGAAACAATCATAGAAGAAACTGCGCAAACACTCATCACCCGATCTGTCTCTCATGAAAGAGGTACCTGTTGGAAAGTATTAGATGGACTCTCTCTTCCCAACATCAGTCACGGCACCTCCGGAATGGCTATGGCAATGGCTAGATGGTATGAATTATCTGGGGATGCAAAAGCAAAAAGTGTACTGCTGGGCGCTATGGAATACGATAATTCATTCTGGGATGTCACGGAAAGTGGGTGGATAGATGCTCGTGTAGCAGGGTTGCAGGAAGAGCAGAAAACAACCTGGACATGGTGTAACGGCCGGAGTGGTGGGTTACTTTCCAGGCTGGCGGTATCACAGGCAATAGGTACGCCATTTATCGATGACTATTCCCAACATGCATTGTGTGCCTCACATACCGACATCCTGCATGAATCGGCACCTGGCTTATGTTGTGGTACAGCCGGGGCATTAGATACTTTATTGAAGATCAATGAATATTATCCTTCCGAAAAATTGCAATCACATATATCCCAGGCGAATCGCCTGATCACTTCACATACACCTGATAGTCATTATTCCAATTTAATGCCTGCATTATTTACAGGTAGTGCAGGGTTGGCTTTTGCCATGATGCGGGCTGCGCATCCTGACAAGGTACAGTCAATGTTATGGTTTGGATAGGGGTGATCTGGTTTTGCTATAAATGATATTTGGCTGCGCATCCAGATATGCTTTGATTTGAATCGCGTAATCAGCTTTTTTATAAAGGATCGAACGTATATGATGATCTTTATCATCCATACCTTCTACATGTCTTTTTTCATGATCGGGTATGCTTTCATACTCCGCTTTTAAGCGTGGTTTATTTTCTTCTGTCGGATTTACATAGTGGATGAAGTCACCAGTTTTAAACATAACTGATTACTAATTGATTCATTTTTTGTTTCGATTCTTCTGCTGATTTTATTTCAATAACATGATACTCAACCCCTTTCTGAATTCCTGTCTATCACAATAATAGTAAGGGTTTCAGGGCAGAATGTAATAGAAAAATAGTTGTTATCAACCTCCGATCTCTGCAATAAGTAAGTAATTAAAGACCAACTAAAATTGTTTGTTTTATGAACGAATACGTTACAGTATTAAATGAGATCAAGAAAAAAGTCCAACAAGCCCAATTAAAGACAGTTATTGCAGCAAATAAGCACATGCTGTTCCTTTATTGGGAAATGGGGAATTACATTCTTATGCACCAACATGAACAAGGTTGGGGGCTAAAATAATTTCTCTCCTTGCAGCTGACTTGAAAAAAGCGTTTCCATCGGTCAAAGGGTTTTCTTCCAGAAACCTTTTGTATATGAAGCAATTTGCTGAGGCATATCCAATAACAATGCTGCAAACTTTCAATCAGTTGGAGGAAGAATTAAGTGTAGAAAAAACCTCTTCTTACGATTGGAATAATAAATTAATATTAATTGAAAAACAATCAATTACAATTACGCAGCAACCTGCTGCGCAATTTACGGAATCGGTCTTTCTTAAGGCGGTTGTAGCGAGAGTAACATGGTCACATCAAATGGTTTTACTGGATAAAGTTACTGATCCCGGTAAACGCTTCTGGTACATGCTCAACACCATAGAACACGGCAACAGCCGCAACATCCTCGCCTCTCAAATTGACACCAATCTTTTTGAAAGACAAGTAACCACCAAAAAGATCACCAACTTCTCAAAAACCCTTCCCGAGCCCAACACCGACTTTGCCACCTACATCATGAAAGATCCCTACATCTTCGACTTTGTACAGGCAAAAGAAAAAGCAGACGAAAGAAACATAGAACAACAGCTCACTGATCACATCACCAAATTCCTGCTCGAATTAGGCAAAGGCTTCGCATTCATCGGCAAACAAGTGCACATTGAAATCGGCGGACAAGATTTCTACATCGACTTACTCCTCTACCACATTCGCCTTCATGCCTACGTAGTCGTAGAATTAAAAGCCCGCGACTTCCAACCCGAAGACACCGGCAAACTCAATTTCTATATCAACGTTGTCAATGACAAACTGAAAGGCACAGGCGACAGCGACACCATCGGCATGCTCCTCTGCAAAGGCAAAAACGAAGTCATGGCTGAATATGCTTTAAAAGGCATCGGCCATCCCATCGGCGTAGCCGAATACCAACTCGCCAAAGCCATCCCGGAAGAACTCAAATCTCAATTACCAGACATCTCAGACTTAGAAAACGAATTAAACTAACACACACCCAAATAGTGCAGCAGGTTGCTGCACTATTTGGAAAATTCTGATGGCTTATCCACTTATTTTTCAAATGCTTTGTGGACCTTTTCTACTGTCAGCGCGTCATCCAGCGTGAAATCGGCTTGCTGGTGAATGTCCTGTGAAGAGCTACCTACCTTTACTATATATTTTCCTGATTCCGCAACCCAGGCTTGCTGTGCTTCTATAAAGGAAGCCAGGTCTCTTGCCTGTAATTGTAATGTCACGACTTCACTTTCACCGGGTTTCAGGGCTTTCGTTTTGGCAAAGGCCTTCAGTTCTTCGCTGGGTTTGTCAATACTGTTATGAGGTGCGGACAGGTAGAGCTGCACCACTTCCTTGCCTGCTACCTTGCCAGTGTTCTTCACTGTCACGGTGGCGGTCAGTTTATCTTTATCCACTTTCAGATCGCTATAAGCGAAAGTCGTATAAGAGCCTCCATAGCCAAATGGATAAGACATCTTGATATTCTTAGTATTAAAATAACGGTAACCCACATAGATCCCTTCTTCGTAAGTCACGTCAGTGGGATTGCCAGCAGGGGTACCGAGCCAGTTCTTTGCAGAAGGCGTCTCATCATACTTCACAGGGAATGTCATGGTCAGTCGGCCACTAGGGTTTACCTGTCCACTGAAGATGTCTGTCACAGAGTTACCACCTTCCTGACCCGGTTGCCAGCTTAGTAAAATGGCATCTGGCTTATCTTTCCAGCTCGCAGTTTCAATCACCCCGCCAATGTTCAGGATCACCACTACTTTCTTTCCCTTTGCATGGAAGGCAGCGGTCACATTATCGATCAGCGCTACTTCATCTGCAGCCAGGTTAAAGTCTTCATCCACTTTTCTGTCGCCCCCTTCGCCGGAGTTACGGCCAATAGTGATGATAGCCAATGCATCGGAAGCTGCTTTCTTATCGATGAGGACTTTATCCACATTCATCTCCTTTATACGTTGTGGCAGTGCCAGCAAACCATCTTTCACCTTGCGGAGAGAATCCTGGTAGTTCGCATTTTTTACAAAAGGAACATAGCGTTTCTTTAGCTCCTGGTCTACTTTATAACCTGCGTTACTCAGACCTTCTATCAGTGATACAGTGTATGCTTCATTCACATCACCGCTACCGGTACCACCTGCTATGAAGTTGTAAGAAGTAACCCCAAATGCCGCAATTTCTTTTGTTTTATTGGTATAAGGCAGTAATTGTTCATCGTTCTTTAACAGGATCATACCTTCTGCTGCGGCCTGACGGGCGATGGCAGCGTGGGCTTTCAGATCTGGTTTATTGCTGTAGGCATATTTCGCCATAGCAGGGGAACGGAGTACAAAAGTGAGGATCCTTCTCAGGTCGGTATCTACTACTTCTTTCGTAAGACTCCCATTATTCATACCATCGAGTATCGCTTGTTTTTGTGCCGGCAACCCCGGCATCAGCAAGTCATTGCCTGCAGTGAGCTGTTGTACCACATTGCTGGTGCCAGCTTTGATTGCGCTAAAACCCTCATAGCCACCAAACCAGTCAGTCATCACAAGCCCTTTAAAGCCCCATTCTTCGCGTAGAATGTCGGTCAACAGATCTTTTCTCGCAGAGGTATAAGTACCGTTGATCAGGTTGTAAGAAGACATCACTGTCCATGGTTGAGATTCCTTCACAGCGATTTCAAAACCTCTCAGGTAGATTTCGCGCATGGTTCTTTCATTGATGTGCTCATTGATAGAAAGGCGATTTGTCTCCTGGTTGTTTGCTGCATAGTGTTTAATAGAAGTACCCACACCATTGGATTGCACCCCATTTACAATAGCTGCCGCCATCTTACCTGCAATCAAAGGATCCTCAGAATAATATTCAAAATTCCGTCCGCACAGCGGGTTACGCATGATGTTCAAGGCAGGTGCCAGTAACGCATCTACACCATATTCCTTCACTTCCTGTCCCATCGCTTTGCCTACTTCTTCTAATAAAGGCGTATTCCAGGTAGAGGCCAGTGCAGTACCTACCGGAAATGCGGTACAATAAAAAGTCGCTTTTGTATTCTCTCTGACAGGCTTGATACGCAGACCAGCAGGGCCATCGGCTACAATAACCTCTGGAATACCCAGTCTTGGAATGGCATATGTACCACCAGCAGCACCAGGCACCTTTCCTTCAATAGCACCTGCTACAGGGGTGAGGCCATTGAATCCCGGCATACCCGTGCCAATTAACATACTAGCTTTTTCGTCATCCGTCATTTTGCTGATCAGATCATCTACCCTGTCATTGATCGACAACCGATCATCTTCATACCTATCCAGCTTTCCATTGCCATTTAAATCCCTGAAGGTATACCCGTCAATTGTAATGATCGGTGGGGCTGGTTTCCAGCTAATTGCAAGAAAAGCCATGGCACCAGTCAGTAAGATTCTTTTCATATATCACTGATTTAATTATTCTCAATAATTTTCACATCCCATGGCGCTAAGGTCAGGGTGCTTTTTTGATTCACCATTTTTCCTGACAACAGTTCTTTGCCTGTTTCAAAAGGATAAGTCAATGTTTGAGGTGTGTCTGAGTAGTTAAACAAATAATGGATGGTGCGGCCGGCTGTGTTTTTCCCTGTTTTTGTAACCAGTGGGAAGTGTAATTGATGTGTAATTCCGGCATCTTGTGCACAATTCTCCATGATCTTTTCACAGAGTGCATTTCCCGGCATAAATGCGATATAAGTCGCAGTACCTTTACCATATTTGTTACGTGTAACAGCGGCATATTGCCCCCACTGTGCATGGTCGTAATACGCGAGTACTTTGGCAGTAGTAGGTGTCACTAACTCCATCCAGTATTTGATCTCATTGTTCTTTGCACCAAATGGATCACCTTTCAACCCCACATGTTCAGGCACTACGAACTGGCTGTAGTAAATACCAGTTACCGCATTGATGCCACCCGGTTGTGGTGTATAACGTACCTGTACATTCTCATTAGAGAAACCGCTTTTGAAAGTATAAACGATATGCCCGCCATTCTCAACATACTTATTGAGTCGCTGCAACAGGCTATCAGAGGCTGCGTACAAAGCTGGCACCACAATCATTTTATACTGGTCAAGATGATTGCTGGAAGGATCGATGAAATCAACACCAATATTCATACGATAGAGTGCATCATAAAATGGCCGCATGATATCATTGTATTTTTCGGGGACACCCCAACCAAAACTGAAGGCATTAAAGGCAGTATTGGCTTCATTGCTAAAAAACATGGCTACTTCATTCTTTTTGCTGAGATGTAGCAGATCTTTACTGAGTCTATCAAAATCTGCCCCGATCGTGATGGCTTCATTATAAGTAGGATTAGGTGCAAAGTCGTGACTCAGCAACCCTTTCCAGTAAGTTTCTGCACTATTATGAATAGAAGCCCAGTGCCAGTAACTCACCATATCTGCCCCACTGGCCAGATGACTGAAAGCCTGTAATCTTAACTGACCGGGATAAGGTGTCCAGTTCGCAAAACCCTGTGCTTCTGTTTCAATCACGAGATAATTCTGGCCACCTTTCATAGACCGGGCCAGATCGCCCCCTAAAGAAATTTCAGCGCCGGTCAACTGGTTCTGACTGGGATGATATATATCAATGCCTGCAATGTCAAGTGCTTTAGCTGCGGCAAAGTGGTCTACCTCGTCCTGGATACCATAAGAATAACCTTTCCAGCTCAGGTCAAAGTTCTGTGTGATAAACTGATCCGGACGTTTGTACTCTCTCACGATCTTTGCCTGCCATGCCAGAAATTCTGTAACCAATTGTCGTTGAAATTTCGCAAACTCCGCTTTCACACTGGCATTCACAGAACCGTTCACAGAAGGAAAATCATCCCAAGAGCTGATGCGGTTACTCCAATAGTTCAATCCAAATGCATTGTTCACACTATCCAAAGTGATGAACTTCTTTTGCAGATACTCCACAAAAGCCTTTTGCACATTAGGTCCTGCGGTATTGTATGCTTTTGTTTCATTATCCACCTGGTACCCGATGATGGCAGGATGATCCTTCACATGTTCCATGATCTTCCTGATAATGCGTTCAGCATAATACCGGTAATGTGGATTGGTAATATCCATATTCTGCCTTGGACCGAATTGATTCTGGCCATAAGGAGTCGTGGCCAGTACATCAGGATACTTCTTTGCCAGCCATGCTGGTACAGCATAGGTAGGTGTACCCATAATCACGCTGATACCGGCTTTGTGCATAGCATCGAGTACCCTGTCGATATGTGTGAAGTTGTATACACTATCAGACGGTTCTTCAGTGGCCCAAGTCGATTCTGCTATACGCACCACGTTGATATGTGCGGCTTTCATCATGGCAATATCCTTATCCAGGCGGTCATAAGGCATATATTCATCATAATACGCAACGCCGTAGAGCAATTGCTCTTTCACCTGTGCAAAAGAAGTGAGCGCGGAAATGCAACATGCAGTTAACAATAGTTTTTTCATAACATCAGCATTTAAAATTGAGTGACACTTCCAGCGTGAATGGGCGTATGTAAGCACCCGTCATCAAAGAATTGTAGTATGAAGAAGCGTCGGTGATCAGCTCAGCACCATAAAATAAAGTGGGCATTATTCACATATAACTCGTAACCTCGCTTCACACAGAAGCAATAATAAGGCATTTTAGGAAAACCACAAATTCTTCCTATTTTTTGGAACTGATTTTCGTCAGTTTGTTTGGTCATGGATACTGATCTTCGTCAGGATCTGCGTTGATCGGAAAAATTAACTTTGCATGCCCGTCATGCCAACGGGATACACACATATGGACACAGAACTATTATCGCCTGCAGGCTCGTTCGAGGCTATGCAGGCTGCTATTAATGCCGGTGCAGACGCCATTTATTTTGGAGTAGAACAACTCAACATGCGCAGCCGTTCCTCCGGCGGATTTACCATCAGTGATATTGCGGAAGTAAGTGAACGTTGCCATACAGCAGGGGTAAAATGTTATCTCACGCTGAATACGGTGATGTATGAATATGACATGCAATTACTGCAGGCGGTATTGAAAGCGGTAAAAGAAAACAATGTGGATGCAGTGATAGCGTCTGACTTTGCTGTGATACAGTCATGCGCAGTGATGGGTATTCCTCTGCACATATCCACACAGGCGAATGTGAGTAACCTGGAATCCGTACAGTTCTTCGCACGCTTTGCGGATACGATTGTATTAGCGCGTGAATTAACGCTGAAGCAAATTGCTTTTATCTGCAACGAGATCAAACGCAAACAGATCAAGGGGCCTAACGGCGAACTGGTAAAGATTGAGATCTTTGTACATGGTGCGCTGTGTATGGCTATTTCAGGGAAATGCTACCTGAGTTTACACAGCAAAAATGCCTCTGCCAATCGCGGTGCCTGTTTACAAAACTGCCGCCGTAAGTATAAAGTGTCAGATGCAGAAACAGGAGAATCATTGGAGATAGATAATGAATACATCATGTCTCCACAGGATCTCTGTACTATTAACATTCTTGACGAAGTATTGCAATCTGGTGTAACAGTACTAAAAATAGAAGGTCGTAGCAAAGGGGCGGATTATGTACATACCGTGACCACCTGTTATCGTGAAGCGATTACTGCTATACAACAAGGTACTTACAATGCAGCAAAGGTCGAAGACTGGATGGCACGCTTATCCACCGTCTATAACCGTGGATTCTGGGAAGGCTACTACCTGGGTAGAGAAATGGGGCAGTGGACAAATAAGCCGGATTCAATCGCAACAGAGAAAAAGATTTACGCAGGTAAAGGCGTACGTTTCTATCCGCAGATCAAAGTAGGGGAGTTCTATATAGAAAAAGGCACCTTACAGCAGGGCGATGAATTGTTATTAACAGGTAATGCATTTGGGATGGAGAAGATCAGTTTTGATACAGTGCTGGTGAATGGAGAGAAAAAGGACAAGGCGGTAAAAGGTGATAGCATAACATTTCCATTTCCTCATAAGGTGACAGCAACAGATAAATTATATAAACTGACAAATGCCTAAGATTATACATTACAGAGATAAATGTATTGGTTGCGGTATTTGTTTTGAGATGCAACCGGAGTTGTGGCGGATGAGCCGTAAAGATGGCAAGGCGGTGTTGTTGGGGGCGGAGGAGAAGCGGGAGACGGATGTTTTGTTGGTGAATAACCTCCTGCTGCAGGAGGCAAAGGGAGTGGCAGCAGCGTGCCCGGTGAAGATAATAAAGACAGTAAGTTAAAGAGTGTGCTAATGCACATTCTTTAACTTACTATAAGTAGCAGTAAGCCAAATCCTTTGTTCATTTCATGATGCTTTTATCGCCTTGTATAATTCCTTATAATGCACAACCAGATCACTGAGCGAAAATCCCCGGTTTAATCCACTGGTATTAGGCAGCACCCAAACTTTCGCACCACAAAATTCTTCGGCCTGCGCTCCCCATGCCACCTCTCTCTTTTGTGAAAAGGCTGTGTAAGCAGGTTTACCAAGAAAGGCAATATATTTCGGATTGTACAAGGTCATCTTAGTTTTGAATGCCTCAATAGCATCCGCAAACTCCTCTTTTTTCAACTCATCTGCACGGTTGGTGGCTCTCGCTACAGCAGTAGTAAGTCCATAACCAAAACTAACAATCGTTTTATCATCCACTGGTGCTATTTCATGTGGTGTAAAACCTGCCTGGTGCAATACTTTCCAAAAACGATTACTTCGTCCGGAGAAGTGATGTCCTTCCTCAGCAGATTTTAATCCCGGATTGATCCCGCAAAAAATCACAGTTAGTTTTTCGGCAATAAGATCATTTAACATGGGTGGTGTTTGTGTTGATTATTTTTTTTTCGAATTCAATCATTCGAAATTCATCACAAAAGTAAATTTATTAAAAAGGTAAATCTATTAAAAAATGAGATCTCCCATTTATGAGATCTCCCATTTATGAAAAACGAAACCACCTATGTTTGTGGAAGTCAGACTTTAAAAAGCAGTTCTTTTTATCATGGAATAATCCTGTCTTTTCGCAGCTGATCAAACAATTCAAAGAATGAATCTCTCGTACTCTTATACGCTGTAAAACCTAACTTTCTACTCTTAGACATATCCGTCATCACCTCAATAGGCCTTCCCAAATCCAGATCAGTATGCCATGCAGAAGCGACTTTCCCCATTTCAGTGTGCGCTAACCCATGCTCGTTTGCAATCTTTACCCACACGTCCTCATACGCGTTCAGTCTTTTTTCCAGCGGATGAATTTCTCCATCAAATCCTACTGGTTCAACACCAAAATACTTTGCTATTTCACCCCACATCCAGCTCCATCTAAACACATCTCCATTCGTCACATTAAATGCCTCATTCGCTGCCTCTGGTGTGGTACCTGCCCAGAGAATCTGCTCCGCGAGCATACGGGCATCTGTCATATCAGAAATCCCATTCCATTGCGCAGCAGAACCTGGCCATACAAAGGGTAGGCCTTCCTGCTTACAGATACTGGCATACACAGCCAGGGTACTCCCCATATTCATGGCATTGCCCACAGCTTTACCTATAATTGTATGCGGGCGGTGAATACTCCAATTAAATCCATCTCTTGCGGCGGCAGCATACACTTCATCTTCCTGGCTGTAATAAAAGTTGTCCAGCGGCAATCTTGGATGTTCTTCATTGACAGGTGTCAATGGCAAAACGCCTGCTTTTACATAAGCATCAAAAGGCCCCAGGTAATGTTTCAAACCAGTCACCAACCCTACATGACGTACAGATGTACGCGACGATAATACCTGCAATAAATTACGCACCAGTGCGCCATTCACCCGTATATTTTCAGCTTCTGTTTCATTGCGCATCCAGGTAGTAAAAAACATATGACTGGGGGTTACATCCTTCAGTGCGGCTTCCAATGAAGTTATATCCAGCAGATCAGCAGCAACAGGTATCAATCCTTTTACATCAGCTTTTGGTGATCTGGAAAGCCCATAAGTGGTCCATCCATTTTCAATCAGTAATGCAGATAGATTCCCTCCTGCAATACCACTGGCACCTACTACAAGTGCTACTTTATCCTGACTCATATCAATTGGTTTTATTGCAAAATTATCCTGTCCTGAGAAGACGAGGGTTGATCTGTGTCAAGAAAAATGTGGGTGGGTTTTATTGTAAAAATATCCAGGGATGAATAGATTGTATTAAGCAATTCCCTGGGCTTGTATTATCGCGTTTGATTACTTTTAATCCGGCTGAGTTTGTTTTGGGTAAGCCACTTTCAGGAAATGCATTATGGCATCTTATTCCTTTTGATCCTGCTAATAGTTTCTGGCGCAAGCCCCAGATAGGAGGCAATCAGTGTCTGAGGAATTCTTTTTATAATTTCAGGATGATGCTGTAAAAGATGTTGATATTTCTCTTCCGCAGAATGCGTAATTGAGCTCATCAGCCGTCGCTCCTTAGTAACAATACTATTCTGATATAAAATACGAAAATACCGTTCCATCACTGGCACCTTCACCAGCATGGCTTAATAATCTGCCAGCGTTATTTGCAACACATCTGTGTCTTCAATGGCTTCAATATTTAACTGTGCAGGGGTAGCAGACAGAAAACTATAAAAATCAGATACTCACCAGCCTTCCCAGCCAAACAGGTTAATATGATCCTCTCCTTTATCATCCACATTATAAGACTTGATCAGCCCTTTGGCAATAAAACTCAATTGTTTGCAGGTTTCTCCTTCCTGCAACAAAAATTGCTTACGCTTGAATTTTCTGGCAGTAAAGAATGTTTTAATAATTTCTTTTTCCGGGTCGGAGAGGACGATCTTTGCCGCAATATGGAAAAATAGTGTATCAAACATTCGCTGGTGTTTTATGGAGGTCTAATACAAACTTACGAAGCAGATTGCAAATGCTAAAGAATGATAAGGAGCGGAAAAAGCCCCCGGGGTACAGGATGAATCGGGTATTGTGGCAGCGGTAGTAAAGGTGATTCGGTAAATGACAGCTGATTAAGGGTGCATCCTTAATGAATAATGGATTTGTTGAGCATTACATCCAATTGCAAAAAAAGTCCCGGCATAGCCGGGACCGTTATTTGTAGCGAGGAGAGGATTCGAACCTCTGACCTTCGGGTTATGAGCCCGACGAGCTACCTCTGCTCTACCTCACAATGAGTCGCAAATGTATGTAAACAAATATCATCCACCTAATCTATTTTCAAAATTCAGGCGATAAGATCTCCGGAAGCTTATAAAAAATGAGAGGTTGTCAATATAATTCAAGGAACAATTCATAACTATAGCGGGGCTTTCATAGTTGCTATTTTACCAATTGAGATATAAAAATTCAATAACTAATACATGCCATTTTATTTTAATTGTATAGCTTTATTATACATTTAACCTGCAAATGATACCCTACACCTCATACATCAACGCCTTTACATACTACTTCAAATACTGTAGCATTTAAATAAACCTATAAATCAACTTCATGAGAAGATTACGGCACACTAATACAATTAATATAATAAAATTCAGTTACAGAGAATCCACATAAGATATTTTGACGGTAATGTAAATAATATACTAGTAGTTCATAACGAAGAATAATCCATTTTTAAAATGGGTAAAGAGACTTCTTTTTTAAAAAAATATATTTTATATTTGTTTAAGACACAAATTACTATTCCACTACATAAAAAGAGAACCCAATTATACCTGATTATATAATATTAAAATAACCCTTTATTTTTTTGTAGCAGTCTATTTAAAGTTGCGCAACGACTCAAACAGGCTTTCTGCATTGTTTATTTTATCATTTAAATACCCAATCATGTTAACCAAGTTAACGGACATGAGACAAACCTTGTCCCAGCCGATCTATGCCCTATTGTTATCAGCCACAGTGCTGGCATCATGTAAAAAAGAAAACCAGATATCCCAAAGCACTAAACCAATTGGCGAACTGGCAACACTGACATCATTCATCACTGATGTTACAGGCGTAACTTCAAACAAAATTGTTTTTGATTCCGTAAAACAACAATTTATTGTAGGGGGAGACGTAATTCTTTCATTACAACAAGCAAAAGATCATTATTCAAAGGCAAACAGTTCTGGCGCCGAAGGGCGTTTAGGTCAACGACGTTATGCATTTATTGTAGGTAGCAATATTGCACCATCTATCACTGTGTATGCAGATCCTACTATTCCTGCTGCCTGGTCTACGGCCCTGGATGCAGCTATCACGTCATGGAATAATATAGACTGCCTGGTAAAGATTACCCTTACTACTACAGCTGCGGGGGCCAGTATAAGAGTGGGTACATACACTGATGCTACTACTCCTACTACCGAATATGCCAGTTATCCAGATGCACTGGGTTATGCAGGTCAGTCAGTAAATGTGAACCTCTATTACAATTCACTTACTGCGGATCAGAAAACCGCTAAAATCATACATGCATTTGGACATTGCTTTGGTTTTACACATACAGATGATAGTTCAACGGGTACTTCGATTCCGGAAACACCCGACGGAGATGCCAGTTCTATATTTAATACTAATCCAAGCGTGACCACCTGGAGCTTCTATGATTATATTGCTGCTGGTATCGTTTATCCAAATTACCCGGGTACCAAACGAATATTGCGATACTGGAACCTTTCAAGTTCCAGACATCTTTATACGCTTAACAGCGCTGAGTTAGGAGTTGCTGCTAATGGTTATTCTGCAGAACCAGGCACCAGTGGATATATATTCCCTACCCAGGTAACAGGTACTGTACCTTTATACCGTTATCAAATAGGTACTACTGGTGATAGTTACTATACTACTATTCTTAATGATGCAGGATCAAGTGGATATACTTATAAAGGCATTCTTGGATACCTGTATACTACACAGGTAGCAGGAACCCGCCCACTATATCATTACACATATCCCGGCTCGGTAAATTTCTATACTGTCAACTATGCAGAATTAGGCGCTGGTAGCGGTGCCTGGGTACTTCAAGCCCCTGTAGGTTACGTGTATTAATAAAACGAGGCCGTATCTTTAGTAAGATACGGCCTCGTTTATTGGGGTACCTAATGGAGAGAGGTAGTCCTTCATGCACTTCTGAGGAGGTCTATTTATTTTTGATACGCTCTCTTCAACGCAGTTGTTAACAATGCATTGGCAATGCCTAATGAATCCTTAAAATTCCCGGTTACCCGTTTCGCTGGTCGGTAGTTTCAGTTTGCTTGTAAAGCGGTTCAAATTAAAACTCAGATTGATCAGGAACACATCGGTTTCTGAAATATAATTTGTAGTGGTATAAAATGCAGGCCCCGAAGTAGTAATACGCTGTTTATTGGCACCCAGGAAGCCAATATTCATATTCTGCCATAACAGAGAAACGGTTAGACGACCATTCATCAAACTCTTTTTAAACGAAGTATTGGGTACAAGGAATGCACCATCCTCTCCTTGTGCAGTGGGTCGTTTGGACAGGTAGTTGATATTAACTTGAATACTCGAAGTCTTGCCAAGCTGGAAATTGTTGTTCGCATTTAACGAGTAAGCCCATTTATTATTAGAAATGGTAACCGGCACATTGAGGATTGAAGCAATTCCATGGATTTTATAATTGTATATATTGCCGCCTACATACAGCGTCCACCATTTGCAAAGGTTTACATTCAATCCGGCCTCCAGCCCCCACATGCGGGCTGCACCTGCATTAGTATAAACGCGGTTAAGGATAGTATCTGCATAAACACTGTTTAATCGCTGGATAGGGTTCTGAACATGCTGATAATAAATGGTACTGAAAAATGAGCCTTTATCAAATGTATGGTTTATACCTAGTTCAGCGAGGTCTATAAATTCTGGCAACAGGTCAGGATCGCCCTCCTCCAGCGTTTCGGAGTGCTCACGTTCCGGAATCGGGTTGAGTTCCAGGTTGCTTGTGCGCTGTATACGTTTACTATAGCCGGTCTTGAGTTCCCATGCTTTGTTTAAATGGTACAAAAGGTTGGCAGCAGGAAACAAATTGGATAGGTTCAGGATGTGGGATTGCACGTCATAAGATAAATGAACCGTTCTTGTCGCATACTCATAACGCAGACCTCCATTATATTCCAGTTGACCTGTTTTACCGGAATACTGGCTATAAACCGAGTTGATCTCATTGATGGCGTTTGTGCTACCTTTAAACTTATCAATGTCAGGTTGCGAGGTTGCCGGAGTTACGAAGTAGTCGAAGTCGCCTTGCTGGGTATCATGACGGAACTGGTACCCGCTCTCCAGCTTGCCCTGGCCAATAGGAATTGTATAATCCAGTTTAAAACGGTATGCACTGATTGGACGTTTATAGGGATTGTTTACATATTGGATGGTATCGTTGGTATTGGGGTATTCCAGGTTGCGGTTCAAAGTTCCGCCGTATAAGTTGTCATGTTCATATTGCAAACCGGCCGTTAAGTTCGATTTATTGGCAAAAATATGGGTATAGTCAAGGTTACCTAAATTAAATGTACCCTCTTTGGTTTGCAGATTGGAGTTAAAGTAGGTTGCGCTGTTGATAAGCGCACCGGTACTAAGGTTTGAGGTGGTATTATGATAAAGCAGATCTGCTAAGCGTGCCTGGTATCTTTTACCGCTGTAAAATCCGGCCGAGATCACATTATTGGCATTAGCCGTATAAATTATGGAAGCACGCCCGGCATAGTTGTAACGATCAAAGCTGCGCTCTCCATTGGAGGGAAAGCGGGTGATCGTGTTAGCAGCAATATTTTTGGTGTAAGCATTGCCTTCCCGGTATCCTTCATTGTCATTCCGTGTATAATTTCCCCCGATCGAAACATCCCATTTTTTCTTTTTAAAATTGATCGTTATATCCCCATTAAAGCGTTGCGGTTTTTTCAGATTATTATAATCAGTAGTACTTGGCAGTCCACCCTGGGCATTGGCAATTAGTGTGAACCCATCGTTAACTCCCTTTTTAGTCATAATATTGATGATACCACCGTGGCTATCAGGATCATATTTCGATGAGGGTGCAGTGATTAGTTCAATATTGTCGATGGCGTTGGCAGGCAATTGTGTCAGCACAGTTTGTGCATCGGCCAGCACTGGTTTACCATTAATCAGTACCATAAAACCGGCAGCACCCCGCACACTGATGTCTCCCTGTGAGTTGACAGTTACAGATGGCAGATTTTTCAAGACATCGATAGCAGAACCTCCTTTAGCGGATTCAAATTGCCCTGCTTTATAACTTTGTTTATCGATCTTGTTCAATGCAGTTATTTTCTGCCCGGATATGGCGACTTCGTTGAGCATTTTAGATGAAGGGGTAAGGCGGATGATGCCCAGGTCAATATCCGAATTTCCAGCTACACTATTTTTTAGGTATTGTGGTTCGTAGCCCGGGAATGTGATCTTTAGCAGGTAGTTTCCCGGCGCAATTTTTTTGATCTTAAATATACCACTGGTGTTACTGATGCTACCTGCTACCAGGCCTGAATCAATTGTGCTAAACAATGCGGCACTTGCGTATTCCACAGGCGACTGACTTTGAGCATCGATGATCCTGCCTTTAATAATAGCATTTTGTGCCGAGGCAGTAAATATTCCGGATAATAAAATAAGCAGGCAGAGGAGTTTCATAATGGCCGATATTAAACCTTACAAAAATATTACCTGCCACATTGTATTAATGGTAGCCTGCTATGCAATTATGGTATAATAAAATTAAGGACGCTTCGCAAAGGCCAGTTCCCGGTATATACCCGGGGTAAGGTTGGTATACAGCTTAAAGAACTTTACAAAATGTGAGGGATCCGAAAATTCCAGGCTGGCTGCAATTTCTTTGATGGATAATTCTGTATTGGATAACAGTATTTTGGCCTCCAGTACAATACGTTCATTCAATATCATAGAAGGTGTTTTGCCGGAGGCTGTCTTGCAAATAGTGTTCAATTGTGCCCCTGGCAAATGCAGCATTTCAGCATATGCCTGTATCTTTTTGATCTGTTGAAAATGTACATTGACAAGGCTTTTGAATTGGTAATAGATCGGATTGAAGGGCTTGCCATCCCGTAATTGCGCATTGGATTCTTCCGCTGCCTTTAATAGGATCAGTTGTAAATAAACCTCCAGGATAGCAGGGGGAGCAGCAGATTGGTAGTCCTGGCAGAAGCATTTGACAAGGTCCAACAACATAGGGCTCTCCTTTAGCTGTATAACCACTGGTAAGTTATACACGATCTCCAGGCTTTTGCGGTTCAGTAATTCTTCGCGAAAGAGGATCACATAGCCTTTAGGTATCCGGGTAAAATCCCAGCAATGGACCTGGCCAGGCTTCAGAAAATAGATCGACGGTGGCAGTACGTCGTAGCTTTGGTCATCAATAGTATGGTAACCGGCACCATGTTCCAGCACGATCAATTCGAAATAATCGGCGTGCTTATGCGGCACTGTTGGCTTGATCACCTCTTTAAAAGGACTGATCTTCAACAGCTGGTTGCTATTGATCTTCGACTTAACAGGTATCGCTTTCATCAGTTACGAAGCTATCATAATCTTTTAAAAACAAAAAAGATGAACTATCCGGATTTTGCGAAAAATGCCTTCGCTCACCATACGGAGCATCATTTCGTTGTATTCGCCCTCGGGTGCTTACATAGCTAAATTATTATCACGTGCCAGGAAGATAGTATGCCATTATAACTCAACCTAAGTTACCCCTAACAACTTTGATAATCGTTAAGTAATCTCTCATCCATTGTGAGCTGTAAAAAATTAGCATTGGAACTTGTGAACGATGATTGAGCATTGATTAAAATATTTATTGAACTAGCTTATTATTAGAGGGCTTTTTACGCAACTATAATTCAGCTGAAACTTGCGATCATATTTATATTCTTCTTCCAAAGCAGAATATAAATGGTATTTGCCAAAACGCTATCAGCAAAGTGCTTATTTATGTTCATTAAGCATTTTACAATATCACATATATAATAATATGTTTAAAACACTAAAATTTGTAAATTAACTTATAAGTGAATAAATTTGTATTGAAAATTTGGGATAACGAAGCTAAGAAATGTACTTTTTATGCGGTATGCAAAGAGGATTCCCGTACTTGTGAAACTGATAAGTTCTTTAAGAAATATAATGCAATAGCTGAATACAAGAAGCCTACGCAGGAATTGTTAAGCTTTGTTTTAGATAGTATTGGAGAAGATCATGGAGCCGTCGATATGTTGTTCAATCGATTTGAAAATGAAGTAGTCGGTTTACCTAACCAGGGGAAAGCAAATCTAGGTGAGATTACATTATTCTTTCCTAATTTCCCTTTAAGATTATACGCTTTAAGAGTTAATAATCATTCTAATTTGGTCGTTTTATTTAATGGCGGTATAAAGTCTGCATTAACCAATCAGGCGAGCAAAGATTTGAACTTAAAATAGCGGGAAGCATGTCAGTTTGCCCGAAGAATAGAAGAGGCGATAATGAATAAAGAAATTATTGTTGACCATAGGAAAAGGACAATTCGTACTAACAATGGCGATGAAGAGATCATCCTATAAAAATTTAATGATATGAGAAGTAAAGTCGCAAAGGACATTCAAGAGGAAACACCGGAGGAGGTGAGGATATTTGTAAGACAATACACAGATATTGTTATAAGAATTAACCAGATTTTGCAAGCAAAAGGATATACACAGAAGGACTTAGCTGAAAAAATGAAAAAAAAGCCGTCTGAAATCAATAAATGGTTAAAGGGTAATCATAATTTGACCCTAATGACATTAGCTAAATTAGAAGCAGAACTGGGAGAACCTATTATACATATATCAAACGAACGTTTGCAAAAAAAACCGAGGAAGAAAATTGCTTAATTGGGTTTGAGTAGAGGAAATATATAATGTTTTTCAACTACTGTACAACAGGAGAATATATTATTGTAAGTTAATTTTTCTATTAAAGCCGCTCTGATAAAAAGCCTTAAGCCTTTCAACTTGGAGTTTTATCTATGATGAATAAAATCTCCACACATTTGTTAAGTATATTATACCCCATTCCAGAAGACCATGTCTGAACTTACCATCACCTGGCAGTGCTAATACATGGAAAACGTTTGACTAAATGGAAGAAGTTATTGGCATATTTATAGTCATACCAAATAAAAAATCCTGCAAATCTCTCGACTTAATTGCCAGACCTGTACTTTTTAATGATCTGGACTTCTCACCAAACTAATCTGGACGTTTGAGAAAACCTTCATGTAGAAGCTTCAACTAATTTTACACCATAAAAAATACTTATGGCAAAAACAGTTTTAGTTACAGGAGCTTCTGCAGGAATTGGAAAAGCAACCGCAACTTTATTAGCGCAAAATGGTTACAATGTTTATGGCGCGGCAAGAAGAACAGAGAAAATGCGGGATTTAAAAGAATATGGCATTAAGCCAATTGAATTGGACGTCACAAACGAAGGAAGCATTTTGGCATGTGTTGACCACATCTTTACAGAAGCAGGAACCATTGATATATTGGTCAACAATGCAGGATTTGGTACAGGTGGTGCAATTGAGGATGTGTCAATAGAAGACGCTCGTTATCAACTGGAAGTAAACGTGTTTGGGGCAATGCGTTTAACGCAGTTAGTATTGCCTAAAATGCGAGATAATAAATATGGCAAAATAGTAAACATCTCATCAATTGGAGGTAAAGTTGCATTTCCTTTGGCTGGGTGGTATCATGCCAGTAAATTTGCAATAGAAGGATTGAGTGATGCTTTGCGAATGGAAGTAAAGGAATTTGGTATCGATGTGATCGTGATAGAACCAGGTGGTATTAAATCTGAATGGGCTGAAATTGCAAACGATCATCTGATGCGTATTTCTGGCCATACCGCTTATAAAGAAATGGCTAAAAGTGCTGAAAAATCCACCCTTAACCTGAACCTGCCAGCGCCTTCTGTCATTGCTAAATTGATTAAAAAAAGTATTGAATCTACAAATCCAAAAACACGTTATGTTGGAGGTTTTGGTGCAAAGCCGATTCTGGGTATAAGAAAAATTATTTCAGACAAATTGATGGATAAGATAATTCTTAGACAAATGAAGTAAATGTTATGGCAACAGTTTTTCAACATAATATCGCACTGTCCTTCTTTACCGAAGATGAGAAACAGGAACACGACCCATTTGTATACGAGCATGTCTTAGGATTAATCGTTTCGGGTTCAGTTGACTTCTACACAGATAATAAAGCCGTTTCACATTACACCGGAACATTGAGTTTAATACGGAAAAATCAGCTTGTAAAAGCAGTGAAGAAAATTGATCCCGTAAGTAATAAGTTTATTTCCATAAACATATTCCTGACACAAGATGCATTGAAAAAATACAGCCTTGAATATGGTATAAAATCAGAAAAAGTTTATAGCGGAGCCTCCAATGTGTTGTTAGAAAACGACGCGTTTATGAGAGGATATTTCGACTCATTACTCCCCTATCTTGCGAAACCAGAGATCCTTACGCCCATTTTGGCGCAAGCTAAAACCACAGAAGCAATTGAATTATTGCTACGTAATCCTGTATTAAAAGATTTTCTGTTCGATTTCAGCGAACCGTACAAAATAGATTTAGAAGCATATATGAACCGGCATTTCTCATACAACGTTCCCCTCGTGCAATTCGCGAAATTAACAGGCAGAAGTCTTTCGTCATTCAAGCGTGATTTTATGAAGATCTTCAGCGTAACACCAGAAAAATGGCTACAAAAACGTAGGTTGGAAATGGCCCATTTTCTTATTTCCCAAAAGAACAGGAAACCGTCTGATGTTTACCTGGAAGTCGGGTTTGAAAACTTATCACATTTCTCCACCGTATTTAAAAAAGAATTTGGAGTGAATGCCTCATCATTACAACAAAAGTATTGACCACTCCTGAATTGGGTTGTACCTATTACCTCCTTATAAGCTATGCTGAATTTGTCGGTTACAAGGCAATTCAACAACATCTGCAGGAATGGAATAACTTCCATGTAGCAATTGCAGGTGCTGCTGTTTTAACAAGACTGCTTCTAAATGAAATTTTCCAAAACCAATACTCATTTAAAAGACCCAATCCGATCGCAGCGACTGCCGATCTGGTAGCAGCGAAATATAAAGCAGGTGCTATTGTATATTTGTCAAATACTGTTTTATCGTTTGCAGGTTCCTGCGACTTATTGGTAATTTGTGTCCTGCGATTAGAACCTGAGATTGCCCAAAGGTACTTATGTGATTCAAAGCCACAATGTAGGATTTATGTATTTTCAAAAAAAGACTTTGAGGCAAACGCTCTTTAATTGCTTTCAGGCTGGAGTATACTGTATACTTTCTTTCTGTAGTAACTATTTGTACATAGTTCAACATAGATTCGATAAATAATATATCTACAAACGCTATTTTCTCTAAGCAATTATCGCATTTGACATATAAATAATCAGGATGTTCCAGGTTATTTTTTACAGTTAACGAACCACAAATTTTAACTTTTGCCTTTTCACAGGCTTTTGTAAAACGCTCAAACGTTACAGGTTTCATTAAGTAATCGGTAACGTTCAACTCAAATCCCTGCAAAGCATATTCAGGATAAGCGGTTATGAAAATAACCTGCTGGAACACATCATGCCGTTGTAAAAACTCAATACCACTCATCTGGGGCATTTTAATGTCCAGAAAAATCAGATCAACCACTTCAGTTTGTAAAATAGCTTTGGCAATAATTGGATTACGTGCTGTTCCAACCAGGTGTAAATAAGGTATTCTCTCAATGTATCCTTCTATTTGTTTACGTACCAATGGTTCATCTTCTACAATTATACAGTTCATCATTGGTTTAAGATTAAATTTAGATAGATGTAATACTTATTATCAAGTTCTTTGGTGGTAAGTTCATATTTATTGGAATATAAGAGTTCCAGTCGCTGTCTTACATTCTGCAAACCAATGCCCGTGCTATCATATGTAGCAGATAAATGTTCCTTAACAGGGACTGTATTCATACAATAAAAATGCAGTTTCCCATCTGTAAGGTGAATATCGATTTGTATAATATTCTCCCTGCTATCATCATCAGACACGTGCTTAAAAGCATTTTCAACGAATGGCATCAGCAGCAATGGAGAAATCGTCAAGTCATTACTATCTACTTTTACATTTAAAATAGTCGTTGCTTCTGTACGTATTCGCTGAAGATTAAAGTAATTTTCCAGATGCATTAATTCTTTGGATAAGGGAACAAAGTCCGCACTGCATTCATATAATTGGTAGCGTAATAAGTCGGCTATAGTCACTAATGTAATCTTAGCCTGTGGCAAATCAAAATCTAATTGTGTATAGAGACTATTAAGAGAATTGAATAAAAAATGAGGGTTAAGCTGTGCTTTGAGGTAGGCCAGTTCAGCCAATGAATTGGCTTTTTCCAACGCATTAAGTCTATGCTGGGCATTCACACGATCAAGTGCCAGCTTTAAAGCACCTCCTCCTAACAAGCCCAACAATGCAATGAAGAAACGATTATACTGTAAATCAGTGTAGTTCCATGAAAAATTAAAGTGAATGGGAACCAGCATGTGGTTCAAAAATAGCTTCATAATAAAAGCATATCCGACTGCCAGTAGTATAAGATATATTAACGATAGTAATAGCAGCTTTGTTACGTTCTTATGCTTAAAATAACGGGGCATCAGGTATGCATAAATGCCGTAAAAGGCACAGAGTATCAAACTTACATCGAGCGCTGAAAAGTAAAGACGGTTTCCCTTATCACTGATATAAAAATACGTGATCTGGTTCCATATAAAAAAGAAACCCAGCCAAAAGCTCACATGTAGTAAAAAACGTCGCATGAACCAAATTAATGAAAATGGTAAAAAAGTACATCCGTTTTATAGCAAATGTCTTATTTACAGGATTAACGGTAGTTATGAAAACGACATTACCTAATGTAAAAAGGATAAAGCCATTGGTATAATTTGAGATTATCCTGTCTGACCAGTATTTAATTTTCACAAAAAAAACATGAAAGCTATTATTGGATTGCTAATGCTAATCACTATAACCTTTCGTGGGATTGCCCAGGGAGTAGATACTGCCATGTTGCTTGCTGCCACTTATTTCAGACAAGCGGACTCCGCAGGCAGCCACAACTTTATGTGGAAATATCCCCTTTATGGCCCTATGTTACTAGTTGATCCCCATTCCAGAACCACTTATGCAAATATGCCGGATAGTGCAGGGACCTTTACCTTCATAACAGAAGGCTTGTACAAAGGGACGTTACCTCCGGAAGTGATGGTTGCCAATACATCTATAACCTGGCAAGGCCGGTTGTGGGCCATTCTATTATGGCCATTACCAGTTGACAAGGAGGAACGACTAAGCCTTATGTTACACGAATCCTTTCACCGCATACAACATCAACTTGGATTTCCTGCTCTTAGCCCGACAATAGACCACCTGGCAACTACGAATGGACGTATCTTTTTTCTGTTAGAACTGCAGGCGTTAAAAGCAGCCTTAGCCAAACCGATTGATCAGCGTAGGAAGGATTTGGTGAATGCACTGCTTTTTCGCAAAAAAAGAGAGGAATTGTTTCCTTCTACCTTTGACAACGAACGCCTGCTGGAAATGAATGAGGGACTAGCTGAATATACAGGAATGCTATTGGGTAGACTACCTGGTAGTATAAGACAACATTTGTATCATGAGATTGATAAGGCTGGCACCCAGTTGTCATTGATTCGATCCATGGCTTATATAACCGGCCCTGTTTATGGGTATCTGCTATATGAGAAATCGCCAGGCTGGACACAATCAGTCGAATCGAATTCTTCATTTCCAGCTTTGATAAAAAAATATTATCAGGTGACTGTGCCTGAACAAACGGCTACCGCTATTTTGGCAAAACTGGAAAAGCAGTACAAGGGAGATAGTATCATACTTGTAGAACAAATGAAAGAGAAAAACAGGCGACAGCAGGAAGATACTTATACCCGTCTTTTTACGCAACAACCGGTGTTGATCATCAACCTGGATAAAATGAACATAGTGTTTAATCCTAACAATTTATTTGACCTGGGGGAATTGGGTACTGTATATCCAACCGCAGAAATAAATGATGTTTGGGGAAAGTTGAAATTAGTGGATGGTGGTATGCTCATGAAGAACTGGAAAGTAATTACATTACCGACAATAGATAGTCTACATGTAAAAGATAATATTGTACAAGGTCATGGATGGCAGCTGCAACTAAATAAGGGGTGGCGAATTGAAAAAGTGGACAGCTTGCAATCAGCGTTGATGATGAGACTGTAAAATTTCCTGTGTTAATGGCCTATGGTGGTGAATTATCTCAATAGGACCAAAAACCGGGGAAGGTGCTGCTGCCGAGCCATTCACCCTTTCCATCCCGGCAGGGTTTCAAACAATGGGAAAGGAGTTTACACAAAATATTTTACACTCCCTTGATCATTTTAAATTATGTCAACGACTAAAATACCCATCACCCTCCTGACCTTCATAGATAAAAGCCTGGTGGAGCTATCATCTCCACCAAGCTATTCCTACTATACAATAACTCATCTATTAAACATCTCAAACCGCTCACCATCCCACATACCCTCACAACTTCCTACCCTTACTCAACCTCTCATCTTTCGCCTCCTCATCCTTCAACATTGTATGTGACCATTCTGCATAAGCAGCAGTACCATCCAGATCCTGAAAAAGAGAAAACATGTTTATTCCTAGCTTATCCAATTGAAATCTAATACCAGAAAAGCATCTCGCGGGGATCTTTATTTGTATTATATCCTTACTAAAAGAAGACGTTTTATTAAACGGAACCCAATTTCCCGTTCTCTTATCTAACTCCTGCGTAGTAAACCACCCACTCTGACATTGGATCCTTATAGTAGATATCTCAGGCCTAAATACCTTTGTCGCAGTTTCCTTAAACGGATCCAGTTTGCTCAACTCCTCTGGTCGTAAGAATGATTTTTCATGCACAAATAACACATATACCACTCCATAAGCATCACTAGCAGGCTGTGAAACGGCAAACCAAAGAGCAGCTAATGGATTACTTGTCCAATCCAACAACCGGGTTGCCATACCATGATGCTGTGCCATAGCCAACCATTCCCAGTCATTGCTTGGCACTCTAGTTATATGTGCCTTTGCCAGTCGTTTAAAATCCTCCAACATCTTTCTTTCTGTAATGACTGCTTTATCACTACGTATCTTTACACGACTCAGCTTCGGCAAAAGAGGCCAGTCCGCATTCTGCCCTCTAAAAAGGACACACTCCATATTCGTTTCCCCTTCAATAAAACGTATAAATTTCTCCAGGTTGTCTATCTCCAATCCATTTATGCTACTATCAGTTTGAGGAGGAACATTAAACGATGATACCCCTTTTTTTTTCTCTCTACCTTTCGGAGTATGTATTCTCCCTGGCACGGCTCTCTTTTTGTGTGCAGCCATTATAATTCATGTATGAGATCAATCAGTTTTCTTATCCGCCGCCTTAGCATCATCCTTAGCAGCAGTACCACCACCACTTGCAGCATCCACCGTCTGCGTACCACTACCCTTCTTCTTTATAAAAGGAATATTATATGTCAAACTAATAAATGGCTTCGCGGTGAACTTAGGCGCATAAACAGGGTCCTTTCCTGCCTCTGCAAAGCTTAACTTCGTATTTATCCCATTTGCATATTGACTACTCAGCTTATTCACATTTCCTAATATATACCCTACATTCAACCCTAATCTATTTTCAGCCCCAAACAAGAAACCTACCCCTGCAAGATATCTAATACGTGTCTTTTCACTGAACGTAACCCCAGCACCAATATTCAAAGAAATATTAAACTTCGGTCCTATCTTTGGATAAAAGTGTAAAAAGCTCGCAAAACCAAACTCTCCTTTTCCATTATTCTCCTTATAAAGTTTACTTCTTCTATCAACAATAGAATCCGCGCCGTTCCTATCACTCAAAATGGTGCTATCCGAACGTATGGAATACTTCTCATCCTGTAAACCGCTATAATATAATCCTGTACTCACATCCACTTTAAACCCACCTTTAATCCAGGCATTCACTGTCTTTTGAGAAACAACGGATTTATATGGCGTGTTGGTTTTTCCCTTCACACTAAAGGTGAATGCAATCTTATCATAACTACCATCCACTAATGGCACTTGTGTGATGTTCTTATAATAAGAAGCAGGCAATGAATTATAATCCTTCAGAAAGGCTTCAATCAATTTTGTATCATCATCTGTTTGCTTTGGAAATGTAGCAGCCAGAAAAGCTGAAAATCGTACTCCAGCAGGTTTCCCCAAGTTATTCACAAAATATTCATCTATCTTCTTCCTGGCATCTAATTTATATTTTATAATGTCATTCTGCTTATAGATACAATACGACTGTAATAAAAGTAACAGTTCATCCATCTCTCTTGTGTAAAGATACATAGCTACTCTGATTTTATCTTCCGCAGTGGGTACATATGGTAATGCTGATTTTTCTGCATTTTGCGCAGTAGTAACAGCATTTTGCATTCCAGACTCCAACAATTCGAGCATAATATTGGATTCAGCATTTGAACGATCAGCGAGGTCTGTAATTTCAACATCAAATGCCTGGGGATTCACATTAATTACCTCAAAGGATAATGGTTCATTATTTTTAACCACTATTTTTCTTTCCTTAGTAAAACTGGAACCTACTGCACCAGCTCCATATACCAGATTTGTTCCATTAAATAAATAACCTTTCAAAAATCCTTTCCCATAATTACCAATGAGATAAAGCTTATTTTCATCATCATAATAGAAAGTTAAGTTCCTATCTGCCAGATAAACAATCCGATTACCAATAGCTATATCAGCTCCTAGAGGATTCTGCCCATCAGATCCTGAACAATCTCCAGTTGTAGGATTGGTAAGATCATCGATCTTAATTCCTACTAACCCTACAAGTTTTTTAAGCGTAACAGTAGAAGAAGTATTGCCTTTTCTTTTTTTACCGTCATCATTTGGCTTATAAGTTAGTGTCAGGCTTCCCAGATCGTTTTTTCCATCACTGAATTGAAGAACAGCAGTCTTCCCATCTTCTATCGGATCAAGTCCACCGGTTATTTTGAAATCAATTTGAGCAGGCGCTACTTTTCCAGGGCTTGGTTCAATAACAGCTTTAGTATTATCCTTGGAAAAAGAAACCAACGTGCCCTTAGTATCTATATTATCCCCAATCTGTAAAGTACTATGATTTATAATCTGATTATATTGTACTAATTTAAATCCTTTAAAAGTTATAACATACTCCTTTTCAGAAATAGGAACTTGAGATGTTGTCTTTAGAGCTGCCTTGATATTCCCAACCCCTTTAAATACGATTTGAGATTTAACCTGAAAGCAAAGCAAGCTAGGTGCAAAGATGCAGAGAAGAAGTTTCGTTTTCATTTTTAAACTATTTTAAAGCCAAGATGATCGTTTAAATAATACCAAGGGATTAAATAAGTACAGGCATTTTCTGTAGGGGTGTTTTCTACAAGACCTCCGACTGCATATCCAATCAGCCTACCATCTACAGCCACCACGGGGGCACCAGAATCTCCAGGCTCTGAAATTTTTGTAGTACGGATCAACCCTTTATAACTTCGATTTTGCTGATTCACCATCATTTGTATATCAACCATTGGATCTGTGATCGATCCTATCTGCGGACCACTCGTAGCACCAAAGCTGTAAACGATTATTCCAGCCTTCAATTCCTCTTTCAGATAGTACTTACTAATCTTTGTACTAATAAGATATGGGTGAGGAAACAAATTATCCATATCATGTGCACCTATATCAATAAGAGCATAATCCCACAATGTATTGATACTCCCCCTATTCACCTTAAAGCAAGGACTTCCAGCCCTTGTAAAATGGAAAATGGTATCGCTCAGATCAGGACAAAAATGATCTCCCGTATCGACAATTTTAGACAATGCCACTACATGCAAACAAGTAAGCAGGTAATTCTTTTTATCCTTGCTCATGTAAATAGTCCGTGTCCCACACATGTTTCCAGAACTATCAACCAAGCCTCCACCACAGTGCGCAATATTCCCCTTATCAGCCAGTACCCATTTGTATTTAACATTAGGATCATATTGATGACTCCCTGGAATCCCACTCGACTTTACATCCGTAGGAATACGGTACCCCTTAAAAACAAAATAGTCAGGTATTATACCTCCGGCTGAATCTTTCTGAGACACGAAAAAAGTGATACAGAGATCATTGTCTATTTTATCATTTTTAACCCCCGCACCTATACCAATGATAAAATGCTTATTATAATATCGATCGAATATGGCATTCTTAAGATTGACAATAACAGCGATCGCATCTTGAGGTGTAAGCTTGCTTAAATCCTTCCCCGGCAGCTCAAACTCCACATTATCAATACCCCCACTCCAGTAATAGCAATTATTATCCGCATGATACCAAATAGAATTTCCCTCTATAGCATCCCCAATCACCACATCATCAATCTCAATCTCATCGCCAGGTTTTAGCCAGGAAGGATTAGAAGCCATTACTTTAGCGGCCCCCACCCTCGCATTCAAAAAACAATTTGATACAACTTTCATAACTATCCTTTTCTTTTATCAGAGTTAGATACAGTAGTAGTAGCAGGGCTCCCATCATCAGTATTAGCAGCTACAGGTTTAGGTCCTGTTCCTCTCAACTGTATGATCTTATTCAACAGATCAAACCAAAATGGCGCCCCCAATGAAATCGCAAACGCAGTAAGCAACCATCCTAAGATCCTCCCCCCCCAGTCATCATATTCCTTCAAGAAGGAGATATGCTTATAATAATATTCTAATGCAGCTTTCCTGCTTTCTATCTGTTGTATCGAACGCTTTAAAGTATCCGCCGTCAAAGTACTATCCTTCTTTATCTGTCCGACAAGCATATCAAAACGTTGCTCACTATCCTTTATACCAACTATCAATTTTTTTTCCTGGATAGTATCAGGTTGGATCTTATATCCCCATCCTAATCCAAGTGTGAACTGTACCTGGTTAATATCATTCATCAATCGCTCATTAATCGCCTTTGAATCGGCTTCATTTGCCGTAGGCAATTGTTTAATATCATCTCCTACCTGTTTATACTGGGTGATCGCCAAATTCACCATTTGTTCCCTTGCAGGTTTATCTTTCAACAGCAAATGCGCAATAGCAATACAATTGACATTCCCCGCAATAGCGATCCCTAAACCAACAATCAAAGTGATCCACTGCGTATATCGCTTATAATAACCCGTAGTCCTATCCTGACTATCATTAAACCATTGCTCAAGGGAAGCTTTAAATTTATCAATATCATTCCCCGCATCTACCCAAAGCATCCAAAGGTATTTCCGCGTTTCATCCCCAATCGCAATAGTTTGCGAAACAGTATTCTTAAGATCTGGGGCCACCGACAATCTATTCCTTATCAATTCCATTTGCGGAATAGTATGATCAAAGTAATCCCCTCTCAGGAGAGCAATTAACGTCTGGGAAAAATTGTCCGCCGTAAAATAGGAAGGCAATTGCTGGTTGCCTGATTTTGCCAGATACTTAATAAGAGGATACTCATAAAACGCAGTTGCAAGTCCATTCTTCACTGTTACATCATCATTCAGCATCCAGTAAATGGACTTTTTCAACATTTTGCCCCTTTGCTTAAATAGCTGCGCATAAAACTCGGTCAATACAGACGCAAGCAGGCTATACAAGAGGAAAATAAAAATTAACCCAATGAATGCATCAAGTGCGGGATTATTAAACATTTAATAAAATATAAAAGGTAATTAAAAAGGGTGCGGTGCGCCAGAAAATAGGAATCGTTTACAGCCGTAATAAAACAGCTGCTTCATTTATTGAAGGTATTCATCATAAAAAATTAATAGAAGCTAAAAGCGCGATCAATACCAACTAGTTTGTATTTTTCAATCCTTCTCCAATAAAATACGAGGAATCAAATAACATTTCATAAGAGATCAATTTGGGGTGATTGTATACCAAAAACGTTACAATACAAATATCATATACCCCCACATCTCTATCAACGGGAAAAACGCGTTTTTTACCAGGGTGTTTTCACCTCTCCAAACTCCGATCGCTTTCTCCCAAAAAAATCCCCCCACAAAAACTTATGTTCAATACATGAAAAAAGCTAAACTGATCCTATCATTCATTGTCCTGCTTTCAATCATAGGAGGCATTCTGGCATTCAGGTCTCAACAGACCTATAGCGCCAATTACTTCTGTTACATCAAAGATTCCGTTCAAGTGATCCATGGGGCCGACTATACACCCGCCGGCACAGACTGCGTCACCCCCTACTGCTCGACCCAGGCAGGCGGCACCTACCACCCTACACTGTTCTGTACAGAAAATTAAAAAGCTATTCCGGAGAATAGCTTCAAATTGACGATCCCATAAAATAAAAAGGCACGGCTTCTTCCCGGCTCATAACTTAATATATCATCCTGCTACTTCAAATCCGGCACCTCCGCAAAGTTCAAATGTAGTCCTTCCAATGCTACCTCCTTCACCACCACCACTGGCGGATGTTCCAATGCTGAATACCCTTTATCCGTCTTCAACGCCTTCACAGACACCTGCTTCTTAGCACCAGTCTTTGCTTTTGGAATATCCTCACAAGCTACCAGCATCATCGTCGGTGCACCTTTTTTAAACCCCTTATCCTCCCCTTCCCCATAATGCGCTCCAATAATAACCGCTACATACCGCGCATTCTTATGTTTGATCAATTCCTTCAGCTGCTTAATATCGAACACAAACCCATTAGCATCATTACAACAAAAAGCCTTGTACTCTTGCCCAGCATCAGCCACAGCCGCTTCTATCTTCGGATCAGTGACCTTCTTAATACCCTCCCGCATTTCCAGTAATTTACCCACAGCACCTTCAGTAATAAATTTTCCAGCAGACAACTTTTTTAATGACATAATGCATTACATTGAATAGTAAAAAAAACAGCCGTCCCACGTTGTTTCACAAACTTCCCCATTCTCGCCAATAAAAAAATACCCACTACTTTGTATTTCACCTCCCTCACGGCAACTTGTCCAACATCACTATTCCATGCTTCAAGGCATACATCACCAACCCTACCCTCGTCTTCACCTTCAGCTTCTCAAACAAATTATCCCTATACCCATCAATCGTCCTTGCACTCAAACACATCTGATCCGCAATCTCCTTATACGTCAACTCCGTACACGCAAATTTCAAAAATATCAGCTCCCGCTCACTCAGCTCCAGCAAAAACCGTCTCTGCCCATCTTCCCCACTACTAATAGAATGTATCAACGTCCCCGTCACCATCTCCGAATAATAAAACCCTTTCTCCGCCACCGCTGATAATGCAGCCTTCAGCTCAGACGGCTCACTATCCTTCAATAAATACCCCTTCGCGCCCGCCTTAAACATCCTGATCACCGCCGCCTCATTATCATACATTGACAGCGCCAGCACCTTCACCAAAGGATAATGCTCCCGCAACCACAGGCAGGTCTCATACCCATCCACTTCGGGCATGTTAATATCCAGCAATACAATATCCGGCAGACACTTCGCATCCAGCCTATTAATAAGGTGCCTCCCATTATTTGCTTCAAAAAGTACTTCAAACGAGCCAAAGCTTTCTATTACCCTGGCAAGACCATTACGCAGCAATACATGGTCATCAGCAAGAACAACTCGGATCATCGGTTTCATAGTGTTATTTAAATGGAAATACAATATTGACCACAGTCCCTCTCGGAATATGAGGGTTAATTTGAAGATCGGCCTGTATAAGCCGGCACCGTTTCTGCATATTACGCAACCCCATCCCCTCAAAACTACCTCCCGTTTCAAATCCATTCCCATCATCCACCACCCTTAATACGCATTGATCATGCTCATAGTTCATTGTCACACATATAACCCTTGCTTCCGCATGTTTGATCACATTATGCAAAATTTCCTGAAAGATCCTGAAAAGTATCACCTCCCTATTCGCATCCACCCGCACCACTTGCCCCTCAACTGAAAACTGCACCTCATACACCCCTGTCTTCCTCACCATCTCCAGCTCACCTTCCATTGCCGCATATAACCCTCTCTCGGTAATTGTATCTGTATCCATACTCCTGGACAGGTCACGCAGATCATGTATCACCTTACTCAATAGCACTCTGGTATCCGCCGCCTTCTCTTTAAGAGGATCAGGTACCTCCCCCTCCATCACACACACATTCAGCTTCGCCAGACTTAACACCTGCCCTATATTATCATGGATCTCCTGCGATATATTTTTCAATGTTTGTTCTTTCATCTCCAGCTGTGACCGCAATATTTCCTGTTCATAAGTCGCCAGTAACTGTTGCTTCTCTTCCAGGTGCATACGTCTCCGCTTACGATAGATAAGCCAGAAAGTGATCACAAACCATAGCATCAATAAAAATAACAAAGTAGCGATGATCATACTAAAAATGATATCCTTATCTATCAGCATGACGTTTACACTCGTGCAAAAAACCAACAGAAAACAATACATACATAGTGATATTAAAAATATACTGGATGACCCACAACTGGTTCAAGGCAGAATCGGGGTGATTTTTAATATAGCTCCACAAAGAATAGATCAGCATTGTACAAGGTGCGTACAACAACAGGCCTAACAAATACCAGAAAAATGGCATATTTGGGTCAATACCTTTATCTTCAGCATCATACTGATCCAGTATTATTAACAATAGCCATACTGTATAGGCGATATTATCCAGACAGACCAGTTCACTAATAAACCGCTCCTGCAATCCATTGCAAATGGTCAACACAACATTACAAAAAAGGATCACCATCGCGGTGATAATAAAGATCCTATTCCTATTATAATGATTGATCTTATCGCTAAACAGCAAACAATATAAGATCACCTCACAGATTGTATAAGCATTATAGACCATATTCAGGACAGGCCCGGAACTGATAAAAGCACGCAATATCTGGGGGATAGTGGCCAGGGCCACTATCCCCAGGATGATCTGTGAGTCTTTTCCAAGACGTCTCAAACAAATAATACCGGTAAAAAGGGGTAAGAGGATACTCCATATGGAGGTCCTGCTCAAAATCTCCTGGATTTGCATAAAGGGGTTGTAGTGCGCTTTATGCAAGGTAATGAAGTTCTCAGACTATATGGAAGATCAATTTAACACCACCCACGATCTCACTGACAACAGTGGTGGGCGGATGTTCCAATGCCACAGCGCTATTCCCAAATGTCAGGGCTTGTAATGTAATAGGAGTACGAGCCGCATCGATAGTAGCATCTCCACTACAAGGTACTAGCATGACGGTCTGGTCTCCCATCTTAAAACCAGGGCCATTAGGGTCGCTGCTATCAGTATCATGCGCACCTAGTACGATCGTAAGGAAACCAGCATTCGTTCCTTTCAGCATATCGATTACATCCTTCGCACTAAAAATAAAAGCGTTTGCTTCGCTGGTAAAAAATTGAACCAAAGAAGGATCCTTTAATGCAGTTACAATAGGTAAAATTATGCTATCCATTTTATCCCTTAGGGCCCTTCTTTCACCAAGGGCAGCATGAGCTTCTGATTCATTAATAGGGGTACCATGTGCAAGTCTTGCTAGTTCCATAAATTGTAGTATTGAGGTTAAAGAAAATTATGCCGGTGTGAAAGTAAGCAGAAGACAAAAGCATAAGATCAGACACCTCACCAGTGAAAAGCCCACCCATAAATAACGGTGTCCAAAACCATTGCTACCATTGCAATACGGCCAAAAGGGAGAAAAATCACCCCGTTATTTTACCCTCAGATACGGGTAAATAACGGTAGCCCACCCAAACATATTGCTATTTTTAATACACCATCAAATTAGCTATACCCAATTCTTACATTTCTGTTTCAACAGTAACCTGGATTAATTTTATGAAGGCAATAGGTGGACAAATTGGAGAAACGAAGTTCAAAAGTTAAATGGTGATAAAGTCTTTAACTTTTACCCTTTTCTTTGGACTATAAATTCTAATTAAAAAACCGCCTTCAATCCAAAGACCTGAAAGCGGTTTTTTTACGCAAAGGATATAAGTTCCCGGAAAAGGTTCATAGTAGTTTTGTAGGGTCAATAAGACGACCACAATAAACTATAAACGGTGAAAAAGACAGTTTTAATTACTGGTACCTTCTCCGGGTTGAAATATTTCAACAAAATGAATTGAATGTAATTGCAAGTTCAGGACAGCGAAATAACAGCTTCTTCCGTATTCAGTAACTCCGTAACCGCCTGGTGCAACTGCGTTTTGGTAAATGGTTTTTTGAGAAAAGCATCAGCACCATTTTCCAGCGCTACATCCTGAGCAGCTGCATCAACACCAGAGATCATAATCACTTTTACTGTGGGATGTTCCTTTTTTACAACGCTAAGAAAGTCGATGCCAAAACCAACTGGCAGGCGATTGTCTAATAATATTAAAGAAGGCTTTTCCTGTAGAAGATATTCCTCAGCTTAGCAATGCTTTGCACATATTCTACTTTCGTTCCTTTCCCTTCCAGTAGTATGTTTAAAAGCAGGCACAGGTCACCTTCGTCATCAATGATCAATATTTGTGGGGAGCAATTTTAGTTTTCATACTTGCATTTTTAATTGTGGTTAGTGAATAAAAAAAAGCATGCCAAATAGTACGATTGTTAAAAATTAATATGTCCAGAGCAAAAACAATTATAGGCACTTCAGGATGGCATTACAGGCACTGGCTGGGAAATTTTACCCAGCGGTTATCGACGCAAAACAACAGTTCGATTACTAGAAATATTATAGCTATTCCTTTGGAAAATCCGAATTGACAAATAGTATCAGTCCTAGAAATTGGTTTCCCGAATCGAAATTTATATACCAACTCCTGCAACTGCCGGCAGCACAAACCAGAAAGCCGCACCCTTTCCCGGGGCGCTGTTTACCTGTATTGACGACTGGTGCAGCTCCAATATTTTTTTTGCGATAGCCAGACCGATGCCCATTCCTTTTTTGGGAATCCCATCTTTATGTAAATACTTATACCGTTCAAAAATATAAGTTTGGTCTTCTGGTGCGATGCCGATACCAGTATCAGCAACTTCTACCTTTACACCGGCACTGGTTTGTTGTAATTGGATGGTGATACTGTCACCCTCAGAGGTAAACTTAAAGGAATTATCTATCAGGTTCTGCAATACCCTTTCTGTAAGCGCAATGTCAGCAAACACAAGTGGCAGGTTACCCTCAGTATTGAGGTTTAAGCTAATACCTTTTTCTTTTGCTTTGAGCTGGTAAGCCATCAGTATATCGGAAGCCAGTTCGCTAAGCTGGAACTGTTCTTTTTCCGGGTTTACCTGATTGGCTTCCAGTTTGGCATATTGAAACAATTGCTCTACCAGCACCGATAATTTTTTGGAGCTGTCCAGCACTACCGAGAGGTATTTATTTTTTTCTGATTCTGCCAGGCTATCTTTTTTGATCATCAGCGTCTCTACATAACCCTGCATAATGGATAAAGGTGTGCGTAGGTCGTGGGATACATTCGCAATCAGCTCCTGCCGGAATTTATCTGTGGCACTTATCTTGTCGAAATTGTCCACGATAACGTCCGCCATTTCATTAAATGTAGAAGTGAGCATACCCAGGTTACCTTTGGCATGACCTTCTATGCGGGCAGAATAATCGCCTTCCTTAAACCTTCGGACAACCATTGCAATATCGCAGATACTGTTCGTAATCAGGAAAAAAGTAATGACGCCCACAATAAATGCGATTCCCAGGGCGCAGAAGAAAATATACATCCCCAGGCGGTAATACAAATGGCTGTTAAGTGTAGTAAGTATTTCCCTTTGCTTTTCGCTGGCTAATACTGCATATACATAACCAGTCAGTTGCCCGTTCTCGTATACCGGTGCTGCGGAGAATATACCTGGCTCGTCCGGCTGTTTAGGATTATCACCAAGGGGGCGCTCTCCATTTTTAACATTCAGCCATTGTTTTACTTTGCTGATATCCACCTGGTGGTTCTGGACCGATTTATCCGGAACTACATAGTCGGTGATCTTTCCCGTAGTATCCAGTAAATAGACTTCCACACTTGGATTGGCCACCATAATGGAATGAATAATATCGTGTGTGACGGTGGTGTCTGGTTGGCCATTTTTCAATGGATGTGTAAAGCTGGCCAGGTGTGATGCTACATTACCGTATAGCTCCTGGTGTGCCATCGTATAATAAGACCTGGATAACTTAGAAGCAATCAACACAAACACGATTCCCAATATGATAAGCAGGACGGAAAATACAGTGGCTATTTTCCAGAATAAAAGATTGCCCCGGATAGTTCTTACAGACATAATGTTGTTTTATAATTCTTCATTAAAACGGTACCCAACGCCCCAGGTAGTGAGGATGAATCTGGGGTTGGAAATATCCTCCTCAATCTTGCCCCTAAGCCGGTTGATATGGGAGTTGACTGTATGTTCATATCCTTCAAAATCATAACCCCATACGAGGTTTAACAACCGTTTCCTACTATAGCTTTTCCCGGGATTAGCTGCCAGCAGGGTAATCAAATCAAATTCTTTAGGCGAAAGATCTACACGGGTATCATGGAGCATCACTTTTCTTTTATCCGTATCGATTTCCAGTCCTGAAAATCGTATGACAGCAGATGCAGGCAATTTTTCATGGACAGCAATAGCATCATCTTTCCTCCGGAAAATCACTTTTACCCTGGCAATAAACTCCCGTACACTAAAAGGTTTAGTCAGGTAATCGTCCGCGCCGGTTTCCAATCCTACTACTTTATCAATCTCTTCCGACTTGGCCGACAAGATTAGTATAGGTGTATGCCGGTCAGTTTGCCTGATCCTCCTGCATATCTCCATACCGTTAATACCTGGCAACATAATATCCAGAATAATCAGGTCAAAGGATTGCTCTTTAGCCGCAGCCAATCCCCGCTGGCCATTACTTTCGGCGCATACATGGCAGTTAAGATCATTCAGGTGAATGCTGAGTAATTCTACAATATGGGTATCGTCTTCTATAATAAGCACCTTGTGCATAAATCTGAGGTATAAAATTTTATCAAAAATCAGTAAAAATACCGTGGAAATAGCGCTGTGATACTTTTGTTATACTTCTGCAATCGCTTTGGGATATCACATCTGTTCCTTTGTCTTATCAAAAAATAGAAAAATGAAACAGAACATCCTAAAACCATTAACAGCATTATTTGTAATTGTATTTCTGGCAGCCTGCAGCAAAGACAAGGAAATAAAACAACAATCTAACACCATTACAATAGAGAATGTACTGGATAGCAAACCATTAGTAGAATCAGGCACATTCAAAGGTACAGGAACCCCTCCGGTAATCCTTCCCGGGCAATCAGTATCTTTTACTTTCTCGGCAGCAAAGAACCAACGGCTTACTTTTGCGACTATGTATGGCTGGAGTAACGACCTGTTTTTTGCACCGGAGAACCCGGGTATTAAATTGTATAATGATGACGGTACCCCCATCACCGGCGATGTATCGACCCAGATCAAGTTGTGGGATAATGGTACCCGCGTTAACCAGGCGCCGGGAATGAATGTTACGCATCCCGGAACTGCAGTAACTTCACCACAAAACATTAAAGAAGTAATGAGTACCGATGATTACGGTAATACATATCTACCGGCTTCCAGCCTGATCAAAGTATCATTGGCCTACAGCGGTAACTCTACATTTACGGCTACGATTATGAACACCTCAGGCGGTACGTCCAACGAAACTCCCTTTAGCCCGGGCGTTTGGGCCATATCTTATGTAGCTGGCGGCAATTTGTTACTTCCCGAGCCCATCTATTCAGCAAATAAACCAACAGCAAACGGCCTGACGGATATTGCAGAAATGGGAGACAATACAGCCTTAAGCACTTATCTTACTGGCAATACAGGGATCTTTACTCCTTTGTCTCCCGTATTGGTAGTCGTATACGATGGCAGTGAAAATCCATTTTATAAAGTGGGTGAAAATGATCGTGCTGAAGGGCTGAAAGACCTGGCGCAAAAAGGAAGCGCAGATGCATTGGCTGCCGTGCTGAAAACGAAGGCAGGGGTGAAGAATGTATATGTATTGCCTGCGCCCACCAGCACGGTTTTACTACCCAAAATTAACGGCGCAGATGGCGGTAAAGTATCTCAGTTGCTTAATATAGTAGCAGGTGACAGGATTGCCATAGCCACCATGTACGGATTCTCCAATGATTGGTTTTTTGCCACAACGGGCAATGGTATAGACGCTACACAGAAAGGTGACGTATCAGGTTCTGTTGGTTTATTTGATGATGGAACGGCGATCAACCAGTTTCCAGGAGCTGGCATTACCCAGTTCAACCTTGCGGGTACGCCATTGCAGGAAAACATTCCTATACAGGCAGTACCGAATCCTAATAGTTTTACCACTTTACCCGAACTTACTAAAATTATCAAAGTAACCTTGCAATAAACAAGATCATCATAAAGCAGCCGGCCTTAGTGAGGACCGGCTGCTTTTGTATATGATTCAATTATATTCGAAATGCCACCTATAACAAATGTATCTCCTCCCGCTATTGTTTATCATTAACCGGTAAATATTTAGCAAGCAGGTCTAACAGTGCTATTCCATGCACATTTTCTGCCAGCAACCTACCATCAGGCCCTACCAGGAAATTATGCGGAATGGATTGAACACCATATAAGGTAGGAACAATTCCTTTCATGCCCTTCAGATCAGAAATATTGGTCCAACCGCTGATTTGTTCCTCATTGATAGCTTTCATCCAGTCCTCTTTTTTTGTATCTACTGATATCGGCAATAACTGAAAGGATGATCCTTTTATCATAGCATCCAGCTTCTTCATAAAAGGAATCTCATTACGGCAGGGTCCACACCAACTGGCCCAGCAATCAATGAGTACATATTTTCCGGCATAGCCAGACAGACTTACTTTCTTCCCGTCTGCACCTGTTAAAGTAAAATCAGGTACCTTTTCTCCTGTTTTCATTTTGGGGCGATGAGCTTCCTGTTTTTTGGAATAGGCCAGGCCATCAGGAGAGTGGGCAAGTGCAGCAGAGAACAGCGTATCAATATTGCCTGGTTCGGACAACAACGATGCTGCAAGTATGGCGGCAGGAGAATTGTTATGCGCACTTACAAACCCGGCAAATGCCTGCATTCGCTGAAGTTTTATTGTATTTAGCGAATCGTTGTAATGCTTCATCACCGGTATATCTGCATGATACAGCGCATCATAATAGTGATCATGCAGTGGCCTCAAAATAGCATCATAATGCCCGGACATAGTGATCAACATCTTGTATTCGTCATTCAAAGCACTACCGGCCACCTGGGAACGGGAGAAGATACTATCTCCCAAAATCCTCGTTTTACCCGGTGTGAGGAACATCCTAAGTATATTCCTGCGTTCAGTAGCGCGGCTTTCAATCACAACTCCTGCCGTCACCAATGTCAGCTGCACATATTTAGGACCGTCTATGGTACCGGTAAGCCGGAAATGTCCATCCATTACAACAGCACTATCCATGATCCCTTGATACCCAAATCCTCCGCCAGTGATAGATAGTGGCGTCACATATATTTTAGTCGCATTATCCTTGCTGGTTAGTGTACCCTCAACCTCATAACGACCCACCTGTGCATTGGCTATGTGGCCTGTCAGGCAGAGTATGGCCAGCCATTTATATGTCCTCATTAGTAGCCTGGATTTTGGGTAAGATGAATATCATTATACAATTCATTCAGGGGAATAGGAAACAGGGCAGCATCTGCAGTCCAGTTACTTTTTTCTGCTCCCAGTACAGCATCTATTCTCCCGGTGCGTCTCAGATCCATCCACCGTTGACCATATTCTGTAAATAATTCAGTTTGTCTTTCCTTTTCAATAGCAAGTCTGACTTCTTCCTTTGAAGTAGCAGTGGTATTATTCAACCCGGCCCTGTTACGGATGATATTGATGTCCGTAATGGCATCTGCCGTATTTCCTAATTCCATGTTAGCCTCTGCACGGATCAGGTATTGCTCTGCCAGCCGGAGGTAGGTGGCATTTTCTGCCAGGGAGGTAGTATTGGTTGCTTTCAATTTGTACTTATAAGGATAGTAATAGGTCACGTTATCAACCGTTACACTCCCTATCCAGTTGGATAACCGGAGGTCACCGGTTTCAAATGCAGCTAAGAGATGGTCAGAGACCAGGTAAGACGGAGTAGGACTGATAATGAGATAATATTGACCTTCCATTGTATACCCGGTAGTACCGCTGGATGACAGTTGCCAGATTGCTTCACTGTTATTCGCCGTCATAATAGTGCCTATATTGGCAGAAGAGAGCAGGCTATAAAGTCCGTTACTATGATTTATAACAGAATCGGAATAGTTAGCCGCTTTTTGCCAGTTACCAAGATAGAGGTGTACCCTGGCCAGTAAGGCCATCGCCGCATATTTGTTAGGCATGATACGTTTTCCGCCGGAGAAGGTATAGTTCTTATTCAGGTTGGCAGCAGCACTCTCCAGGTCAGCAATGATTTGTTGGTATACAGTATCAGTGCTGCTTCTTGCAATGTTCTTTGTCACTGTCACGTTGGTAGTAGTTACCAATGGAACACTTCCCCATAAATTCACCAGGTAGAAATGACAAAAGGCTCTTACAAATTTACTTTCGGCCAGTGCATCCTGTTTGATTGAATCTGTGAGTGTAGCCGTGCTGTTAGTAATTCCTTCAATGATGCTATTGGCCTGGTAGTTGACTTCATACAAGTCCGTCCACAGATTTTGGATACTGGTATTATCGGAGCCAATTGCATTGTTGACAAATGGATCATAGGTATCTGACGTACTGTTGAAATCCAGTTCGTCGGCTGACATGCCTGTATATGAAGAGAGCCCCAGTTGTAGTTCATACGAATCAGAGGTAGAGAGTGTCACGAACATGCCACTTATGGCAGCTTTCACAGTCGAATTCGTTGAAAATACATTCCCTGAACTTAGCTGATTGGACGGAACGTCTACATCAGCGAATTTTTTACAGCCTGCCACTAAAAGAAGGCAAAGATATATTGATATGATAGATTTTATATTGCGGATCATTTGCGTCATTTTTTAGAATGAAAGTTTTAAGCCAGCGGTAATGGTTCTTAATGGAGGAATACCTGCAGCCCCCGTTTCGGGATCAGATCCATCAAAGTTGGTAATGGTAAACAGATTTTGTGCTCTCACATAAATCTGTGCAGCTGTCATTTTTACACGGGAAAGCCATTCGCTGCTAAAGTTGTAGACCAGGGATATATTTTTAAGACGCGCATAAGCGGCATTGCTATATACACCGTCTGACAATTGGTATTTTACGCCGGATAAATAGGCAGACCCTTCGGAATAAGAGAAAGTACGGGTTGCGATCTTACCATTTGTTTCCTTAAACAGTTTGTAGGACGATGCTGGCATATTAATAGGATTATATCCTGTTGCAGTGATCAGAGACTTCGCACCTTTCTTCATGTTTTTCCCGGTAAACTGGATGAAGATATCCAGTTGAAAGGCTTTATAACGGAATGAGTTATTCAATCCTCCATAGTAGTCCGGGTTCGATTTGCCCAGGTAAACATAATCGCCCAGGCCATTTTTAGTAAGGCCTGTTTCGGAGCTATATGCAGTGGTCCCGTTATTGTTGGCATCCAGGAAATTGGGCAGGCTCGTAGTAGCATCTACGCCCAGGTATTTGTAGCCATGTACTGCACTCATCGATTCGCCTACTACATAGTTGTATACGTAGGAGGTGCTGGTGAGGGAGGGAAATGAGGTCAGTTTGGTATCGGCAAAGGTAATATTGAAAGCCGCTGACCAGGAGAAATTTTTGGTTTTCACCGGTTGAGCAGTCAGGCTATATTCCATACCTTCCTGTTTGATAGTAGCAGGCAGGTTCATATAAGATGAAGAAAAGCCTGTCACGGTAGCAAGAGGTCCCTGTACCAGCGGGTTATTGGTTTTGTTCAGGAACCATGCGCTGGTAAACAGGATTTTGTCCTGGAGAAATCCAAGCTCTAGTCCAATCTCTCTTTTATGATTGACCTCCCATTTAAGGTTAGGATTGGAGATCCTGCTGGGAATAATACCTCCTACACTATTATAACCGTAATAGGTAGTAGAGTAGGTATCCAGGTATTGATAATTGCTGATCTGGTCGTTACCAGAGGTACCATAACTGGCTCTCAGCTTTCCAAAGCTTAGCACCGGGTTTAAAGGCTGCATGAACTTTTCCTGCGAAAAGAGCCAGGCGGCGCCAATGGAAGCGAAACTACCATACCGGTTATTTTTGCCAAATTTAGAGCTGGCATCCCAGCGGTAATTCGCGTTCAGGATATATTTATTATCCCATTTGTAGTTGATGCGCCCGAATACAGATTGATATTTATATTGAGATGAAAAGGTATAAACACTCAGGTTACCTGCAGCGCTGGGGCTGGTGAGCAATGCATCGGAGGTATAGTTGTTGGCAACCAGGTAATACGGCTGGTCAAAAGAACTGGACTGAAATGTGGAGCCCGCCAATACATTCAAAATGCCCTGGCTGATTTGGCGCGAATATTCCGCCTGTGGTTCCACGTTCCAGGTGGTCAGCACATTCTCCATAAAGAGTGCACCGGGCAATGTATTGTCATATGGATTGATCGACTTGCTGTAGCTCAGGTTCTGTGAATTTGACAATAGCTTGTTATAAGAGGAGTTTAGTTTTAGGTTTAATCCTTTTATTGGTGTATACCCCAGAGAAATATTGCCGATGATATTGTTATTCTTCATACTATACTGCTTATACATATAAGACAGTGGATTTTCATAATTAAGAGAAGAGCTGTTTATCCAGTATAGATTGCCTGTACTATCATATAGCGGGAAGTTAGGCGCTTTTGTGAGTCCAACCATCGCGAGGTCGTAAGAATATCCTAACCTGGCTACGTTATTATTCTTATCCCAGGAAAGGGTGGCACCCATGGAGGCAGTGAACTTTCTATCGACGGAAGAATGTGCGGCTGTAAAATGAACAGCACCTCTCTGATAATTGTAATCACCGGGAATGATAGCGGTTTCCCTGTGATAGTTTCCACTCAGCAGGAGATTGGTCTGCTGGCTGCCTCCTGAAAAAGAAACTGCAGCATCATTTGTAGTCGCTGCTTTTCCTATCATCAGTTGCTGGAAGTCTGTAGAGCGGGTGGTATCCCATACCTTCAGATCCGGTGCATTGGTAGCGGTGGGTGTGGCATTTGAATTGGCAAAAGCCGTTCTGCGGATTTCAAGGTATTTTTTCAGATCAAGTACCTGTACGCTATGCACATCACCTACACGGGTAGAACCGGTAGAAGCACTGACATCGAAACGCGTTTTGCCTGGTTTCCCCTTTTTGGTGGTGATCAGTATCACCCCGTTTGAACCACGGCTACCATAAATAGCGGTAGCATCAGCGTCTTTCAGCACATCAATACTTTCGATGTCTGCCGGATTAATATTGTTTAGCGGACTGCTGCCGAAAGAAGGTTTAAGATAGCCCACATTATTGCCACCGGCAGTGTAAACAGCTTCCGATGTGAAGGGTACGCCATCAATGATATACAAGGGATTCGTACCGGAAAGGAGGGAGGCGATTCCCCTGATCTGAACAGAGATACCTGCACCCGGCGTACCGCTTTGCTCAGTGATCAGCAAACCGGGTAAACGGCCTGAGAGTGCCTGCAAAGGGTTGGTAACCGGTTGTGACTCGATCTCTTTGGAACTGATAGTAGCAATATCGCCTGTGGAAAAGCGGCGGGTAGTAGTACCATATCCCATTACCTGTACTTCATCCAGCTTACTGCTGCCGGGTTTGAGGCGGACTGCAACAAAACTCCTGCCATTCAGTGGCTGTTCATAATTATCATACCCTACATAGGATACCTGGATTACAGCGTTTCCCGGTACGGATTTCAATTCAAACCCACCTTGAATATCTGTACTGGTCCCTATTCTCGTGTTTTTCACCTTGATAGTGGCACCTGGTAGAGGTGTATTATCATTTCCTGTGACAATACCTTTAATGATGGTGTCCCGGGGGGCAGCAGGTGCATTCCCCCTGCTACGTTCAATAATGTAAATACTGTTGCCCCCGGAGATTTGAAAAGTAAGTAGTTGATCGCGTAGTACCTCTTCCAGTGCAGATTCCACAGATGCATTTACAAGGTGCACATTTACCGGGTGGCTCTGATCCTTTACCATGTTTACATCGTAGACCAGGTTATATCCGCTTTGTTTCCTGATTTGCTGTAGTGCATTTTCCAGCGGAACTTTTTGAGCAGTAAGGGTAATTTGTGCGATGCCTTTTGAATGAACCTGTAAGCAAGCGGCCAATAAAAGCCAGGCTGTAAGCTTCATAATTAAAAGCGATTTTGGTGACATAAATGGCAATATTTTGCCATTAGCAGTTATCTGCATAATTTTGGTTGTTTGGATATTAAATAATAATTAGTCCCCTAGACTATGTCTCATTTGATGTCCGGCGTTCACCGGTAGTGCTTGGACTCACTACCGGTTTTTTTACCGAAAAAAATAGTTGGCTGATTATGCTGGTTGAATAGTCAATGTTTTGTTCTCCCCATTAATTATATATTTTATATGATAAATCTCTAAAAAACGTAATGCATCTACCAGCGATGCGGACCTGGAAACGCTGAAATAATATTTTTTATCGGGCAAAGTCCCTTTTATTATTACCTGTACATCATACCATCTTTCTATTTCGTGTAGTATAGTAGCGATGTCAGCGTTATGAAAGGTGATGTTGCCGGTTACCCAGGCAATGGTTTCTTCTACATCTGCCTGATTGTTCACTTGTATCTGCTCAGTACCATTATGAATAACGGCTTCCTGTCCGGGTGTCAATAATTGTGACGCCTTACCAGTTTCTACTTTGATGCTACCTGTGACCAGCGTGATCCATGTTGTATTTTCATTGTTGTAGGCGGTAATGTTGAATTTAGTACCCAGTACGACAATCTTTTTATCACCGTTAATGACATAAAACGGTTTTCCTGCTACCGGCGCAATTTCAAACCAGGCCCTGCCTGTTACTTCTACACGACGTTCATGCGCATCAAAGGTAACGGGGAATCTCAGGGAAGAAGAAGCATCCAGCAAGATCCTGGTACCATCTTCCAATGTAACCGGGTATTGTTCACCTTTATAAGTTGTGAGAATATTATATCTTATTGCTCCACCTGGCTGCCCTTCATAAATTAATCCTTCCTGTTTATTTCTGACCAGGGCATTCCCCTGCCTGGTGAGCAGCCCCTGGTGGGTACTGTCCAGCTTAATTTTGCTGCCGTCATCCAGAGTAAGGGTAGCAGCGGTACTGCCTGCCGGCAGATCGTGCGTAGTGGCAGCGAGTATATTCTTACGGGGATCCGTTTGCCGTTGCCAATTCCAATAGGCCCCTGCGGCTATGAACAGGAATATGACAGCTGCTGCGGCAGGCCAATATCTTAAACGCGGTTTTGTAACCCGGTTATTACCGGAAGAAAATACACGTCTAAGCATTTTTTCACTGTCTATATTATTAATAGTATGGTCGTCGTCCCTTTTATCCCACCATTGCTGCATCAGGGCTTCTATTACCACCTTATCTTCATCCCTGAAGGAAGCAATAGCTGTCCAGAATTCCGTTTGCTCTTCCGGCGAAGCTTTCCCCGTCGAATATCTTTCAAAGAGATATGCAAATCTTTCAGGAAATATTTCCATAATAGGTGACCTTTATATAATAAGACGTTTAAAAATGAGTGGAGTGGTATTGGAGAGGAAAATTTATTTCCAATAGTCTATATAGTAAATTATTGCAATACTTTTCAGGCCATGTTGGGATAAAAACGCACGTAAGCTTTTGAGGGCCATTGACATGGTTGTTTTGACTGTTTCGGGAGATAACTGAAGTGCCTGTGCAATTTGTTCATGTGTCATGCCCTGTTCCCGGTGCATAATAAATATCCGTTTTCTTTGTGGGCTTAGGCTGTTGATGGCCTCCTGTAATATGCGTTTGGTTTCAGATTCCAGCAGTTTGAAATCAGCATCTGCTACAGTACCTGCAGCCATTTGTGCCGCCACTACTGCCTGTAATTGCTGGCGGTGAGCCGTGAGGCGGAAAAAATCCATGGCTTTGTTATAAGCGACTTTCGAAAGAAATGCCTTTACATTCCTGACTTCAACCAGCAATTCCCGTCCTGTCCAAAGACCGGTGAAAATGTCAGAGGTTAATTCTTCTGCAATTTCAGGGATTTTTGTCATCCTGTGCAAAAAGGAATATATTTTCTCACAATACCTGTGATAAAGCACTGTAAAAGCGGATTCATCACCTTCTGCTATCAGTGGAAGCAACATTTCATCATTATAATAATCATAAGGCGACATATAGTTCCCTCCAATACATGGTCATAAATTTAAAAATATGCAATGGGATTACAAAGGGGAGAGTTGCTTTTTCTGTGTTACTAAAAGAGTATCCTACGCCCTCCTTAGTCTTACTTGTGATAGCCTCTTTTATGCCCAATGGGCGCTGAATGACAATATAAAGGATTAAAACCGGGGCTCTAAATCGGTTATTTTACCATGAAAGACCAGTTTATGCTTGCCTCCCCATTTATGTAATTCAATACAAACAGGAATCAATTCTCTTCCGAGATACGTTACTGTATACTCCAATTCTGTTTTATTAACCAATCCATCTCTTTCTAATTCTTTCAATTGAAGTATCAGCATTCGCTCTGTAATGTTAGGGATACTTTTTCTTAATTCACCAAATCGTTTTAATCCCTTATGCACATGCATTAAAATAGGAAGTTTCCATCTGCCACCCATTAATTGAAAGGCATAAGTCAAATTACATTCTGTAAGAAATTGACGATTGATATTATTTGTTGAGCTCTCTTTTATAGCCATACATACAAAATTGTCTGTCCTGCATTTTCCTTGTTCAGGATTAATATTGCAATATGAATTTAAACAATATAAAATGAATAAAAATAAAATTCGTATTGGATTTATAGGATTAAATCCAGATAGCCATTGGGCATCGAGATCACATATTCCGGCATTGAAAATGCTGACAGACGATTTTGAAATCAAGGGTGTGGCGAATTCTACACACGAAAGTGCGCAGCGAACAGCCAATGCATTACAAATTCCGTATGCATTTGAAAATGCCCAGGCGTTAATACATTCGGATGAAATAGATCTTGTATTAGTGACCGTCAAAGTTCCCTATCATTATGAGCTGGTACGCGATGCGATAGCAGCAGGTAAGCATATATATTGTGAACATCCACTGGGCAACGGATTGAAAGAAGTAAAAGAGCTGGCTGCATTAGCCACTGACAAGAATTTAGTTGCTGTTGTAGGAACGCAGATGGTGGTTTCTTCGCAGATAGTTTATCTGCAGCAACTTATTAATGATGGTTTTGTTGGGAAAGTACTATCTACCTCATTAATTGGTTCAGGTGGTCAATGGCGCAATGAAACTGTCGGGGATTTTTATTACATGTATGATAAGAATAATGGCGCTACTTTGCTCACAATTCCACTGGCGCATACATTGGCAGGTTTGATTAAAGTTCTCGGTGGTTTTGATCAACTTACTTCACGTATGACCAGTAATTATTCAACTGTTAAACTAACGGATACCGGAGAAGTAAAACCTAAAAACACCGAAGATCAAATCATGGTAATTGGTACTTTGAAAAGTGGTGCAGCTATTTCCATTCATTATCGTGGTGGAATATCTAAAGCCACTAATTTTCTTTGGGAGATTAATGGTTCTGAAGGAGATATACAGGTAACTGGAAATATTGGACATGGGCAATTAGCCCAGCTTTCTATTTATGGTGCCGGACCCGGGGATAAGGCATTGAAATTATTAAACGCTGCTCCGGAAAACCCAGTAATGGAAAATGTAAAAAGGATATATGAATTGATAGCTGGGGATATAAGGAATGGTACTCGTAATGCACCGACGTTTTATGATGCAGTGTCTTTACATACGGTGTTGCAGGCAATTGAAACCAATGGAAACTAGTTAGGGACCAATTTGATCGCCACATTACCTGTCGTATCTCTCACATACCAGGTTTTATCTTCCTGTCCACTATGTGTGTTACCAGTATTTCTATTGCTTATTTCATTATTAAGCTCCTTCTCTTTGGTCATATAAGCAGGGCTTTCCCAGATATTGGCAGGGTTATTGGATTTCATTTATTGTTCAGGTAATAGACTACTATCATTCCTAAAGGAATAATAATACCTATCCAATCATTATCTTTAAATACCATAATATATGAAATGACAATAAAGATAGAATAATACCAATTGCTCAGCATTCTGTACAACAACCTCACGGCCTAAATAATCACACCAACTTTGTACCATTCCACCATCAAGTGATGCCTTCAACGTGATCCCATTCAATGATTGATATGCATAACTCGTCACCAGCGTATGTGTCGGATAAATCGGTGTAACCGATGTCTCCGTTATACCTGACCCGACACTCCCCGCACCACTCGTCGGCGTATTATACTTGAACCAATAACCCGGCTATAGTAGCTGTAGATGCTGTAGTGGTTGCAGCCTCTGTTGTGGAAGCTGTTGATGCAATCCTTGCTGATGAGAATGATTCAAACGCTATCACCGAAGAGGTACATTGGGTTTGTACCATTCCATAATCTAAAAGAGAATACTGGTTGTTAGGGTTTTCAGGTGACCACGTACCCGAAAGTGTAGTGGCATCGATCCTTATTGCCCCATATTTCACAACTCCATTCACTGTAGCCTTCACCACCACATAAGTATATTTTCCTGTCGGAATTGTTTCAGCACCAATATAGGAAACCCCAATACTCTTAGGATTATCCTGGCTGTTATAGATAGGTGAGAACCAACTCAGTTTCCAGTTTGCACAATCCCACTTCGTATCTTCATCGTCACCACCATCACCACTATTACTTCCACTGTTATTACAAATTACACTTGAAACACGGATTGTATTGACAGGCACATTATCAGGCACACAAAATACGCGTTCTGTTTGTCCAACTTCAAATGTGATGCCTGTCACATAAGTCACATTATCAACAACAGTTTCTGCTGGATAATAAAATTGTACGGTAGTTGCTGATGGCAAACCGATACCCGTATAAGTAATCTTAGCTACCTTTCCGGTACATCCAGACAAGGTCGCATCAGACTCACTGATCACAAAGTCACTCACCTTCGCACAAGAGCTAAATACAAAACCGGAAGAATTACCTACTGTACAGCCACTGCCACAGTAATTCGCACTCCTGATCTCCTGGTAATACCGTTGTTTTAATTCCAGGTAAAGTTCACGGTATGTACGCAACTCCACATCCGGGATACGACAGCTCTCTACAGGAGTACAATAGCTCCAGTTATCACTGGTCGTTCCTCCGTAAATATTTCAATGATGAGCTTTCGCTGCATTATTAAAATACTTACTCATGTACCATTGTTGCCGAAAACTCTGCATTATTATCTGCCGATTACACCAATCGAATATTCTCAAACTTATAACTGGACTTGAATTGTAATAAAATAAAAAAACTATACCAAAAGTGTCTGGATTTAGGGAATTTGGTCGCATAATTATTACCTAAGTATTGTAATCAAGGGATTATATTAAAATCCGGATGGCAAATAATCCTTGTATAATTAATTACCCGTGGGTTGTTCCAAATTAATGAAATGGGATTAGGTGAGTAACCCAATCCCATTTCATTAATTTGTATTAGTCTTTAAAGCAGATTAAACTTTCCCATATTCGTAAAGATTATAAAGTATGTTATGACCAATATTAAAATAGAAAACCATTTCAACTTTTTATTATTTATAAAAAAAGAAAGAATAATACCAAGCAAAATCAAAAAAAAACCCAATAACTATAATAGTCAATAACTGATAGCATATCATACACCTCATGTGGGGTGGCTCCATCAAAAAACCTTGAGTATTTAGTATAGTGGTAACAAAAACTACTCAGAAAAAACACCCCAATTAACAAGGGTAATAAATTAAATATTTTCCGTATCATATTATTTATTCCAATTTGAGAAATCATAAATCTTATAACTCACCTTATCATCTTTGTCTTGTGAAAAATGAAATATTTTACTATTCGTAGTTTGATTATGGTAAAAATCTGAATATAAATAATAACGTCCTGTCTGGATCTTCACCCCAAGATAATTAAATAATGTAGGATTACTAGATCCAGTAAGTCCTCGTCCAATCCACCATTCCTTTCGAAAATTCCCTTGCTTAATTTCCCAAGAAGCATTCTTCAGTAATATCCCTTCATTATTAAAAGGAAGATAAACACTAATAGTCAACTGCACGTGATGTGCTATACCAGCTTTTTTCCCTTCCCGATGAGACAACAAAGATATTCCTCCTGCTTCCATATCCTCCTTGTTTATGGAAAGAGTATTACCCTTAGTTTGGAAATCAGGAGCACCAGATGTACGAAGTACATCATTGGCGTAAATATCAAAATTGTATGCCTCATCCTTCGCTGCATCAAATTTCTTTGCTCCTGTAATCCATTTAAAAGGAAGACCGTTATCCTTTGAGAATTCCAATATTGAATATAATGCCAGATCATCACAGGTGAATTTCTTTTCCTCCGACTCATATTTTTGGATATAATCCTTCAAATGGTTTTTATACTTAGTAATAAAACCATCATCCCATTTATTGTATATGGGCCATACAGTATCTCCCTTAATATCACTATATAGTAAAGGTGCATCGTTCAATACTGCATACTGACTCCATCCCACCCGCGGGTTGGGATCCAGATTCCATCTTCTCCCTAATCTCGGATCATACTCCCAAAACTCAGCTGTATAACTATTGCCTCCATCCTTTATCTCATCCGATTTTTCCTGGCCATTAAAACCATACCTGTACCCACGACTGCTATAACTTCTGTCTGGCTGAATCATACCAAACGGATAATAATCATTCGCATTCAACACCAACGCTGTATTATCTGATTTCAGTTCATCACTCACTGTAGCGACAACATTACCTAAATGATTGGACAACTCATACTGCTTCTTATTAGTAGCCCCCCATAATGCAACTGTACTACTAGCATTAGCAGACATACTCAAATCAGGATACCATGCACCCAAACGACCGCTACCATATAATTGTTGCTCTTCCCAATAAATATTGGCATCACCATTTTTATTTCCATAGATCGCCAGCACATTACCAGTCGCATCTCTCACATACCAGGTTTTATCCACCTGTGAATCATTGGTATATGACTTATAAATACGGTTACCATCTGCATCATACTTATATTCAATTGTGCTTCCATCTGCTTTGGTAATTGTCCTGATTTTACCATACGCCGTCCAGGTAACATTAGCTAAACCTCCCTCCAAATCACTTACCATATTCCCCATCTTATCATAACTATAGTTATTATCAGACTGAGACTTCAGGTCCGCCGTACCATAATCGTGCGTTGTAATAGCATCTGTAACCTGCGATAATCTATTATTCAACAAATAACCTGATGCATCCCTAATATACCCATAGGTCAGTTTATCCATCCCCACATTCTTACCATTTGCACCACTACCATTTCTGTCATAACTCAGGATATTACCATTACCATCATAAGTCACATCTTCCTGGTATGCAGTTCCAGCAGTTGACGCATTCCATGAAGTAGCCCCAGCGGTCAACGGATGCTGATGCATTGCCTTCATACGGTTCAACTGATCATATCTATAACTATACCCCACTGTATTCCCAAACTGAGCAGATGCAACAGTCATACGGCTGATATTGCCATTATACAGGTTATGTCCTGCAGCTGTGCTAGCAGAAGACTGCCAACCTAAAGGCATGAATTGCTGATTACCAATAGACGTGTAGTCGCCTGTATAATAGTCTAAGGAATAACCAAATACACCAGGTGCAACTACACTGTGTACATTACCTGCCAAACCATCCTTACCCATGTCATTCTCTGTATTCAGGTACTGACTGTTCACACCTTTCACCCACCCCTGTAAGGTATAGGCATAATCCACACCCTGCACTAATTGCTTATTTCCTAATTCCATGCGTGATAAAGGACCATGTAAATAGTAATTATACAACACATCAGTTTTAGGATTCTCAATCTCCCATCCATCAGAGCTCACAGATTTAATACCCGTAAGCGATTTTATCACCCTGTTATCTGCATCATATTCATAACCATAATAAAACTGATCCGTCTTGGCATTATTATCATCAAAGTGTTGATAGCGCAGTTTATTTACTTTACCAGACACAAGATCATAATTGTATTCTATCTGTTTGGTTCCCAGTCCATCAATCTGTTGCCACAGGGTCTTCACCATACCTATCTGATCATAACTATAATATGTCATCTGCGGAGTTGAAGATCCATCCTGATAAGATTTTGCAGATACCCGCTTACGCAGGTTTTCCTGTGTATAACCAAATCCATCATATTGGTTATCATACCATATATGCATAATCAGGCCATTGATACCAGAGGATGCAAATGCAGTCAGGTTCGTAGCAGGTACATATGCCATGGAAGAATGTCCGTACGATAAAAATCACAGAGCAACAATATAGTAAGCAGGAATCCAGATTTGTAGCGATGCTGAAAAGGTATGAAACAACGATGTCTGCAGCGGCTAAAAATAAAATGATAGATGATGATCTAAATAGTTATTCTTCTAAATCTCTTTACGCAATGCTAGTATCAGAGTGTCGGGAGAATAAAATACTGCATAGATTAAATCGTGAATCAGGAGGTGCCGTATATGCAGGATACATTACCCTTTTAAAATGTTTTGACGAAATTATTGCGAAATAGTGTTAGTAATGCAAAAATCCTCCTATCAAAAATATCATCATTTTGATAGGAGGATTTTTGCATTATCAATGACTCCCTTCGTTATAGGTTTACTTATATGTATACTCATATTTACCATCTGGAGAGGTGAGCGGCTTGTCAGGTAACGGGGCATCAGCGATATTTTCAGATCCCTTTTCAGCCACTGCCACAGTAATTTGCACTCCTGATCTCCTGGTAATACCGTTGTTTTAATTCCAGGTAAAGTTCACGGTATGTACGCAACTCCACATCCGGGATACGACAGCTCTCCACAGGAATACAATAGCTCCAGTTATCACTGGTCGTTCCTTCTCCCTGGTTCACACTATTTTTTAGTTCAAAGAGGGTGAATTGTAAATTAATAAGGTAAGTATTTAATAATGAAACAAAAGCTCATCTTTGAAATGCTGACACTTCTGCCTAATAACTAGGGTCTGCTGAATAAGTTTTCCGATGAATTATATTTCATTTTGACACCTTGCTATTTACCATTCCATACGTCTCATATATCGAGGTCTAAGTTGTGCATCCGGGCAACTCACCATTATCGTTAAATAACCCTCTGTTACCAGCCAGTAATAGATTTGGAGTAATGACAAAAAAGAACCTGCTGCCAGTTTAAGCAGATTCATAACAAAGTAAATAGACATCACCCAACTCTCAGCTGTATCCTTAAGACGGGCCTTGATCTTACCCAGACCGTATGCATTTTTCCCCTGTCCAAATTTCCCTTCAATCGCATTTCGTTCCGGCATCTGCTTTTGCAATAATCGCTTTTGCTGCTTACTATCTGATGAGGGCCGACCCAATGGCTTGCCAACATAACGGATCCCTTTTTCCTTCATGTATCGTCGGTTTTCACGTGTGCCGAACAACTGATCTCCTAATACCCGCTCCGGATAACACCCAAACAAGCGTTTATGGGTTTCCAGGCATTCGATTAGTAATCCTCCTTCATTGTAATTATCCCAACTCAGCTTCTCAATATGTGTGTAACCATCTTTCAACAACACCAGTTGCTTGCTGCCAAACTCCGTTGATACGCGGTCTTTGCCTCTCGGCATCGGACGCACATGCGGTTGATAGATACTTACAATCCGATCAGATATTTTCTGTTCTCTTTTCTTATACATCTCTACCTGCTGACGATACATTTCCTGGATCACTTGTATTAACGTCCACTCTTTCGGTTTCAATGTCTCCTTAAAAGTAGGTCCTGTTTCAATCAGCCAGTTGATATACTTTAAATCCCGCTTAACATATTGCAATTGCTGACGGATACCCCTGCGTATGTCTCTTTTGCTTTTGTTTTTCTTTTTGGCAATGTTCAAATATTGCTTCCTGGCTATATTGCGATACATCCGCGGCATAATCAGTTCAGCAGCCAGACATCCCCGCTCTATTATCCCTTCCAATTGACGGCGCCCCTCATTTAATAACTTAATATCCGTTGGATAATCGATCTGTTGCTCTGACACCGTCGCGTCTAACATCAATGTTCCTGATAGTCCTTCAGATGGCGTTTCTTTTACTATCTCTGCATCCGCCTGGCAGCCAACTTTATTGCTCTCTCCTCCATCCCCATCACTTTCATCCTTACTGCCGGCATCCGATGTTTTCTCTTCTTTCGCTTTGGTTAATCCCGCTTCCTGCAAGATAATCTCATTCAACCTGGACATCACCTCTACGCCTAACCGTTTTCTAATACTGACCATCAGCGATGCATCAAAGGGAGCTTCCTGTTGAAAACTGCTTAGACCTACAAAATATTGCAGATATATGTTTTCTGTGATCTGCTCTACTACCTCACGATCGTCTATATTCAGTATATGTTTGATGATCACCGCACCAATTACCATCCGCGCACTCAAGGTTGGCGCTCCGAAATCAGCCCGCATCTTTTTATAATACACATCCGCCAGTTTGTCCCACGGAATCTTTGCAGCGAGTATAACCCACCTGTTGGAAGTGGATAACTGCTGCGAGAAGGGTGTGGAAAAACCTTCTAATGTCAATTGTTTTGCAGGTGTATAACGTATCATGGCTGCATGCTTTTGGAGATGATTCATTCAATATTTATACACTATTCAAGCAAAAAATAGGCCATACAACATTGATTAACAATAGATTAATACTTATTCAGCACACCCTAATTAGAGATTATATAAAGAAGCCAATTACTATTAATCAAATAACATCTGGAATTTCTTTAGTTAAGACTAATAATCAATATCTTGGAAGTGATTATCATTACTCCTTTATTGCAAAATTATTATGTGAAAATTATAATAGAATTACTCATGTTATGCTATATCGAAAGGAGAACAATGATAAAGATGCAACTTTTAAATGGGCATATTACCCAAACACTAAGCCTCTCCTAATTGAATATGCTTTAGATGATTTCTTATTTAATCACCTTAATTGTGTGGAATACAAGCAATTTATTATTGCGCAATTTCAGAATTATTTAAGCAATTTTAAAAATGAATTTAATCAATTAGACTTACTAGGTTTTTTTAATGTTTTTAAAATCTTACAGCCTTATTTAAAATATGATGAATTCGACCTGGTGAGTGTAGTAGGTGAAAAAATGCTATTACTTTCTAATCTAATTCCCTTTTTTAAATTTGAAGAATATTGCCCCTCAGGCTATAAGCAATATGTGGAAAATCCCAAAAATTTGGATAGTATATTTACACGAACATATTATTTAACTTTTCAAAGGCAGAAAAAAGAATTAGGTGCAAGATCATTAACATTAATGATGATGCAAATATTTCAAAGACATTTTAAGATGAATATTACAGACAGATACCCATTTGTATCAAATGACTTTTCGCAGTCAGAAATAGAAAGTGGTGAACATCCCTCTATTCAAACAAGAACCAAACAGGATAAGGAAGAAAGAATTGAAAAAAAGAGAAATAAGAATCAGATAAGAATTGCTGAGAGACACTTTGTTAGGCTCTTTAAATAAAACAGTATATCTAGTGATTCAAATTATTGGAATAATATATTTCTCGCCCCTACACTGAAAACATATTCCATTCTGTACATTGAAATAATCTGGGATATATCCTTTACCATTACATTTTGGACATGGTTCATATTCCAGTTCAGTTGATTCATCCCCACTATACACTGGCACTTTATGATGCAGATGAAACTCAGTATGGCAGTGATTACAAAAGGTGATTAAATCTTCATTTTTATAATCCCATGGTAACCTGTTTAAAATGTATCTGGTGTGATGAACCTCTAGGTGATAATGCTTATCAGCAGAAACAAAAACACTATTAACAGAAGCTGTATCACCACCTAAATACACAACTCCATTATCTATAAGCCAAAGATGCTCTGTCTTTTTTGTAATAGGATCATAATTATCAATAGTATCTTTCTTCTTACATTGCGTACATTGAAAATTATCTCTTTTAATAATTTCTTCCCTCTTAGACATCCATTCATTAGTACTGAGGTATTGACTATAAGTGAGATGTTTTCCCTCATTATTAAACAACAACAATTCTTTTAAGGGCATAACACAAATATTGATTAGGTAATATACATAATAATAGGCAGATGCAGCTATATGCCAGTTTCCCCCAAAAAATTTCCAACCCAAAATTTTAAAGCATATATAAGTATATAGCGTAAGTGCATCATCATTAAGACCACCCCTCTTATTCTACCACTAGTAAATACTAAGGTTTGGGGTCTTACCCTTCCCATCCTTCCGGCACTTATAATACCACAGTGATTTTGCTTTGACTACATAACCTGTAAATGGCTGGTTGCAGGTATCACATTTAATGAAGATCTTAAGGGGCACAGCGTCTTGTTCCTTTTTATGTGGCACTCCGTATCCTCCCGAACCCTGATGAATGTTATTGACCTTTAAGAAGATTTCAGGGCTGATCATCTTCTCATGGTCACCTTCGACTATTTTACCTTCCAATAACCCGTGGTTAATCATACCGCTATAGAACGGCCGTTTAAATATCTTAGTTAACTGCTGCTTATACATTTTTACTCCCATCGCCTTCAGCCTGGAAATAATTTCCTCATTCTTCATACCCTCCGCCTTCCAGATAAATGCCTTCTTTATCTTTTTTCCCACTTCGTTTACAACAATTTTGCGTTGGCCGTTAATTTTCACTATATCATATCCCTGTGGTGGTCCGTTTACAGGCCTGCAGTATCAAAATAAGACTTTGTAAAGGCCGAAATTTTCTGATGCCTTTCGGCTATTTCCTGTTCAGTCCACTGAATTTTTTCACGGATCTCTGTGTAACTTGAAAGTGCCGTATCCTGAAAAAGCTCACGTTTCTTTTCAAATGACTTATTGCTAAACTTGCTGTTTTGGTTCACTGTTAAAAGCGCAAGATTGCCTGCTAAATGAAGGAAATTGTTCCTAAAATCTTCGGTATACTGCTCCTCTTTTGGATTTTGCGGTTTGATATGTTCTATTGTATATCCTTCATATTGTTCCTTGTCCAGCAGAGCACCTGATTTGTTTGCAATCCTTATGGCATTTTCATACTGCCAGAGTACAAACTTTATCGTATTAGGGTCATAATGCCATTTCCCATTACCAAAGTAATGGTGAATAATGTTTTTAAACCTATCTTGGTCATTCCAGTACCAGTTAAATCCAATTTCTGTTGCCTTTTTTATATCCTGGTAAAGCCGTTCTATGTCGTATCCATCTTTGCCGCTAAAATAGTTTTTTGCATAAGTTGGCAAATGGTCACTCCGGTAGTCACCTAGCTTAAGCTTAAAGCAAAGAACTTCGAGCAACTTTAGAATTTTAGTGTAAAAATCGCCTGAGGTTTCCCCTTTGTAAAACAATGTCAATAAAACCAGTTGCCATTTTACTTCGTTCCCGACAAGGAAGAGATTAGCAATCTCAATGTGGGCCTTATTTTTTACGATGCTCTTGGCGCTTAGGCTTAGACCAGCAAAATTTTCAAAAAAGCCTTTAATCCATTCCAGTTTGTCACTTTCATGGATGAGCTTTTCTTTTATTGATTCTATATTTCCGTTAATACTGTAAAACAGGCTGGAACTATAATCTAACAGCTCACTTTCAGTAAAATAACCTTCAGTAACTTCGAAATAGCGATATGTACTTGCAACAGCAGTCTGAATATCCGCAATGATGCTGTTTGCTTGTCTGACGTTTTCGCTTTGGATATATACCTGATGCATGAGATAAGCTTTAATGATCTCAAACCGCGAAAGGTCCTTTCCTCGATTATTTTGGTACTCAAAAACCTGCGTAGCCTCGACTTTACTGCAAATAAAAAAAGTGCTGATTACCGCTTCCTCTAAGGTTTGCTGAACGGCATCAATTGTAAATTCATCCACATCAAGTAAATACTGTTCAAAATAACTGAAAGCCTCGATTAGTCTTCTTTGGGAAATGGTATCCGTATCGTCCTTTTTTGACATTAAATGTCTTTGTGTGATCTGTTTAAAGACAATCTGGTCGTCTCCAATTGTTCTAAATACGTCTGTTAAGTAGGTAGATTGTATTTTACTAACTTCTTTTCCCTTTTTATTTTTGATCTTGGCAATGGCCGAAAGAAGTAGAATTGTGGTGGTGAGCCGCTGCTGACCGTCGATGATATAAAGGGTGTTGTCCACTTTTTCAAAAAGAAACTGACCTAAATAGTAACGTTTGCCGCGTTGCTCCAGCAAATCATCCAGGAATTGCGAACATTGTTTTCTTTCCCAGCTATAGGCCCGTTGGTATTCTGGAATCCGTATGTTTTCTGCGTTAGTAAAAAGTGTCTGGATATTTTCGGTAAATATATTTTTAGCCTGCAGTATATTTTGAGTACTATTCATATGATATATAATTTTATAAATTGTTGAATTTTACGGGTGAAAAGGAAATAAAAGTATGATAGTACTTAATTCCGGATGTATTATATATATAATAGCTGGTATTGTTACCATGACCTTGCTATCTTTGGTTTATCAATTAATTGAAAGAATATAAATAATACAATTGAAACGTTTTTTGCCAATGTCTCCACATTTCGTACCTATTGTATCACATTAATTGATCTCGAATAATAATGCAGTGGTTAGATTAATGTTTATTACGTCTCATTTTTCGTAATACAAGCTATCCAAAAATGCTGCCCTTGCTTCACTTACTTTTTGTTCTGTATAGTTTTTAGGGCCTGGGTTTTGCCACCAGTCACTGTCATTAAGTCTTTCTATAATTTCGTCCCAATATCTTTGATAGTCCATTGCGGATTGAATAATTCCGAAATCCTTACAAAGTGCTGACCGATTTTTACTATCGAAACATATAAATGTGTCTGGTCGCTTCATACATAATAGTCGTGTTGCAGTTGCTATGTAATTACCTGTAAACGTCTGCGTGAAATATTTTATAAAGTTGTCAAAATGTCGTTTTGTTATTTGACCCGAAAGCGGGATTTGGTCTAATGCCTTTGAAACATTTTTGTCATTTTTTTTGATCTTGTTTTTAAAAATCCCAGCTCCTTTCATACTTCCGAAATAACCCCAATCCTCTGCCCCATCAAGTTTTAGTTTGTTTGGAATACCTGCTATAAATTTTCGTTCGTCTTCTGTTAGTTCGCTAAAATGGTTTTTACTTCTAAAGAGTTCACTTGAGATTTTTATTACTCTCAATCTTCGTTCAATTACGTGTTTGTTTTCACAACGAACTTCGCTCATAAATTCCGCCCAGCTTCTAATTATTATCGGAACTTCATGGATAGGCTTGGGCATTCGTTTTTCACTGCCGTATTGTCCGGATATACTTTTAATTTTTTGCCTGTGATTTTTCCAGGTTATCATATACTTTTCCAAGTCAGAATTGTCGAATATTTTTCCATCAACAAAAGCTTGTTCAACCAGTTTTATTGCATTGGCAAAGGTTTCAGATGAATTATTGTCTTTGTTACTAAGCAATATGCACGCTTCGATATTTTGTGAGAATGCCTCTTTGGTGAAATTAGCACTACCAATAATTAGCTCCCATTTTTCAGAACTATCGGTGAATAAATACAGTTTAGGATGAAATGTTCCTTCTGGGTGTTGGATAAAGCGGACTTTTTTGTCATTCAAAAATGCTTCAATAAAGTCAGGATGTGTTTGATAGAAATGAATTCCAACAACAATTTTGCCGATTTTATCTTTATTGATTAAAAGATCGTTGAAAAGCTTTGAACTGGAACTTGCCCAGGCTGTCGCCCAATAGAAATTTTTATATTGTCTAGTCAGTCGTCTAAACTCTTTTTCTAATTCTGTCGCCGTGGTTATTAGTTTCATTAAAGGTTATTTTAAGCTAACTACAAGCTCTTAAATATATGTAATTCTTGCGATGATTTATTTTCGTATATTTTTATCACAATTCAATATGCGTAGTTGTAGTCTTGACCTCATAATACGGACAAATAGTTAAGCTACATTTTTCACTTTCAACTCCTGGCTGTTTAATTCAAATTCATCGGGAGAAATATAACCAATATAGGAGTGTTGCCGCAAGTGGTGTATAGAACTTCTATATTGCTAAAAATGACACTAACAGGTCCGGGAGGTAGAATTCCTCTATCTCCCCTAAAAGTGATCGATTATCGAAAGATGATCGGTCTCTTTTTCGTTAACAGTACATTGCCAGACAGGTGGGCAATCCGGGAATTATTCCTTCCTAATCAACGCTGATTGTAAGCTATCCATTTTTCAGTTCGCCATCCCTTATTTAGTTTCAGCTGGCAGCCATTACCCTTTACAATATTATCATTTACAGCTAAACTATCCGTCGCCGGTATCAACTGCATTAATATTCTTAAGTAACGCAATGGATACAATTAGCTCCAAATCGGGTTTAGCTTCCGGTACCGGGAAGCTGAATAGAAATTCAGCATGCCGTTTTTCGACCTATGTCAAAGTTTAAGATGAATAACCCTGCATTTTTGCATCATTAATTTAAACAATTCAAAAAATGAAAAGAAAACATTTTAAGTACATCAACACCTTGTTTGTCGTTATTCCGATGACGTTGATTATGGCTTTCGTAGGTTTGATGCGGAATCCTGGTTTTTGTAAAAAAAGGTTTTTCAAATTCCTGAAAGCATGGAGTGTAATGTTGCCAATTGCATATGCTGCTGCTTTCATCATCATGTAAAACGTTAATGGGTATTTAGAATAATACACAATAGAGAAAGTGTCGGCATAGTCGACACTTTCTTTATTGAAAAAACAACATCAATTCCTTAGCCACAAGGTATCCTTTACAAGCTTACTCGCCACTATAACAGTATCACGTGCCCGGTACCGCTCTTCACCAAATATCCTTTCCATAAAAATATAGTAAGTACCCTGGGGTATATCCCGTTTTTCTCCGGAGCCATCTGCGCCAATCTCAATCTGAAAATTGCTGCCCTCACAGGTATCACGCCGATATAGTTCAATACTTGTGAAAACACATGCCTCACCACCGGGTATTCGTCCGCCAAAACTATCCATTATTACGTAATGAATACCGTTCTGCTCATTTACAGGCTTCTTTGCCAACAGAAAGGTATCCAGCATGATAGTATCGGAGATTGTAAGTGAGTCGGCTATCTCATAGGTCGCATTGTTAATAACTGCGGACCCACGAAAATAGTATTTCATCACAGGGAGGTTAAATGCATAGATCCTTCCAAGACTATCAGTATTTAGCTTAAAGGAGCTTTGTTCACAATTGCTATTTTCAAAAAGTAGTCTACTATTAAACACGCAGATCTCCATATCTTTGAAAGTGCCTCCTAAAGAGTCGGCAATTACAATATGAAAGCCATTTTGATTAACACGATCTATAGCGGCCACAAGTGCCAATGCAGCCTGTGGTGCTATTATTACAGCGCTTGCTGTGTATAATACACCTTCTATTTCTTCTGTATACCTGATACGGTAGCGCACACCAGCTGCAAGGGTCTTGAATTCAAAATATCCTTCAGCATCAGTGGTCACATCATAAATATAATTGATAGTATCCGCTTGGTCTGCATAACCGATAGTAACATGCTTACTACCAAGGGGACGGGTACTGTTGTTCTGTGTCAAATTGTTATATGCAAACAGTCGACCTCTGATGCGTTCTTCACCTCGTGCATCAGAATCTTTCTTCAGATCCCTAAATTTCTGACAACCTGTTAATAATAAAATTAGAATAGCAAATAACTGTGTTTTCATATAAAGGGTTTAAAAAAGACCAAGGGCTTTAACGAATGTTGACGGTTCAATATTAACTGACAGGAATAATCCAGCGGTTTTCAGGCCACTGGCCTGATCTGTGATCTGGTTATTAAATACCTTAAACCGGGTTTCTTTAAAAAAATGTGCGCCTGCAATTGTTCTTATACCGGGTACCCAGTCGTAACTGACACCTGTATAATAATTATCCAGCGACTTAGGGATACTGATCCCTACAAATGCAGAGATCCGGTTCTTAAATGTTCCCGGGATGCGATTGTCCTGTTTAAATAATCCAAACGGATAAAAATTAAGCCCTGCTATTACTTTAAACTGTTCTCCGGGATCTCTTTCAGGCAGATCATTGGCTCCGCGTTTACCTACTGTGTAAGCACTGGTTGTAAATGCGACTCCGGCGCTGACGTCAATGTAGTGTATGCCTCCAACTTTAATACTTTGTTTTACCACATCTGTTTTCACTTCTTCCTCACCTTCTTTCCTTTCTTCTTTAAGTGTATAGATAAGTTTTTTGGGAGCAGCCGGTACATCCGGATAATAAACGATTGTACGGTACAGCTCATTATCGTCTGTTTCAGACGTCAGAAGTTGCGGGGGAATGGATCGGTTGGTGATTTCGAGATAAGGTAAATAACTGTTCATCTTTTCTTCCAGGTTCCCGGTAAGTGCTAACATTACTTTATTACACCGCTCCACCTTGTCCATAAAACAATTAAACCTTTCAAACAATTTATTGGCACCCTCGTTTATTAACTCCTTCTCATATTTCAACCTGACACATTCATCTCTCGCAATGAAACTATCGATCAGTACGGGAGGTATGGATTTACATTGTCCTTTGCAATTAGTATTATATGGAAGCGTCAGTGAGGCAATGATCAATGTCCTTTTATCAACATTCTGATCTTTAATAAGTGGGATTTTATATGTCTCTATTTCAACTGCATCAACCTCCTCCGTGTTTTCATCTCTTTGTATTTCTAATATCCTACGGGCCAGGCTATTCTGTATGGTATCGTAGCCTTGCATCATTTTACCTGATTGACTGAATGTAGCGTACGCTTCTGAGGCCTGCATTTTCTTTCCACCACTTACCTTCACAATAGGAGCACGGGCAGTCAGTTGAGCTGGATTAAACAATCCCAATATAGCTGAAATCGCATCCGATTTACCTCCAACATCGGTGATCGCTCCTGAAAAGATGTTCAATGCGTCGTCCAGTTCGCCGGCTACAAAACCGCGATCTTTCAAATCCCCTTCTTCGAGTGATATAGATATTGAAGTTGACTTTGGCACATTATGTACCAATACGGCAATCGCCTGCTCATCACTTATGGCCTTCTTATTTGCCTTCACATCGGTTTTATATCCATTGGCCCCATCATACTGGTATAACCTGAATTCGCCATCCTTTTCAGTAACGGGAAAGGTAACTTTATTCACCACCCTGCTTGTAACTAAAAACTTCTTTAATTCTGCATCCATGGTCACTGAGCTAAATAATGTTGTATCTGCCGGGGTGATCAGACTGTTGGGTTCCGAATTGGGATATAACAGCCAGGTATTTGTAACTATCAAAGGGTTAACAGCCAGCTTGCCTCCGGTATACCATAACCAATCTTTGAGGAAATTATTCTTTGTTAAAAACGTATGTATCGCCAGCTTATCCGCTTCTTCAAATCCGGATTCAAATTTTATCACCGCGTTCAATTGCTTTACCAGCGGATTATCACTTTCATCGCAATCCATTACTTTACCCGCTAGCTCTTTCAGGATTTCATAATTCTTAACAGCATTCTTATAGTTGTTTTCCAATACCCGCCACTTTCGGATATATTCAATATTCATATCATGATCGCCGACCCAATGATTTTTCGACTGCTCATAATATTTTAGTAAAAAAACCTTATAGGGATCACGTATTTCAAGATTGATCTGCTGTTCCCCAGGACGTGACTTGCCCTTGGTCACTGCATCAAGCTGCATTGTAAGCATCGCACTTACCATGGCCGGATCAGGCACATTATTTAAAGATGGTCTATAGGTAGGATCATTCAAAGACTTTTGCAGGTTTTTAATATTTGCTTCTAATTGCGCTGTAAATCCGCTGCCCCACAACTTATCATAAAATGCAATACGCTTAGGATCATCCAGGTTAATAAGCGTTGTGTTCAATTTACTATTTAGCCGGCACATCAGCTCCTGCTTTTGCTTATCGGACAGATAGATAGTATCTGACTGCATCGAAACCGAACGCACTGATCGTTGAAGACTACCCATCTCTGAAATCAAATAATCCTTAGTAAATTTTTGGGCATTTGCTGTGGTACATATAAACAAATAAAATGCTAACAATATTCTTCGCATATAAATAAGGGATTAATTCAACAGATATAACACGATGAGGGACGTTCAAGAAAAAATCGATCAATAAAATCTCTTTGCTACATTGTGGTGATGTCCGGATTTGCTCCCCAACATAACAATCGGGGTTTGCAAGCTTAACAAATATTGCGTTTACATTGTTCAATATAGACAAAAAATAAACTTTCCCTGTGTACTACATGAATTTCATGCAACAGTATTATAGCAATTGTAGTGAAAACAAAAAAAACTTTCATTGAAACTTCCCTTGTTTCAAACGCTCATCATCTAACACAAACCCCTTAACGATAAATTCTCTCAGGTTCCTGGTAGCCCAAATTCTAAATTGAGTAGCCTGCATTGAATTTACCCTGTAGCCGACAGCTATTATTGCATCTAGATTGTAAAACTCCAATTTCCGTTTTATCTTTCTTCCCCCTTCTTGTTGAACTGTTTCCAAAATGGAAATAGTTGAACCCTTATCCAGCTCTCCTGACTCATATATGTTATTCAAATGCTTACTAATGGCAGGCACTTCTACCGCAAATAATTCGGCCATCCGCTTTTGAGTAAGCCAAAATGTTTCATCATTAAATATTACTTCTATTCTTATATCTCCTGCAGGTGTACTGTAGAAAATAATGTCATTATATTGAAATGAATTTTCGTTTTCCATTTAGAATGATAGCGTATAATTAGATTATGTTTTGGCAAATATGATAATATAAGAAAGTGATTTACAACTCCACAAATCATCTTCTTTTAATTCACTTTATGAAGTAATTTTATTGATGGCTGATTAACAAATCAAATGTTTAACCCTCCTTTCAGGACAGCTTGAGTATGATTCGGCAGGTTCGTATTTGCACACTTAATTTTTAATAAAGCGCAACTCAAAAACAAAGATGTATTAAGGAATTATCAATAATTAGTTTCTTAATGAATATCTCTAATAAAAGTGTGAATTTTAGATAAATCCTCTATAAATAGGTTCGAAAGTTGCCCCCTTCGCCCCGCTAAAAAGCAAGACCTGCTCATAGAGCGGGTCTTGCTTTTTAAATCTATTTTGATGAATTTTCAGGATGTTTGTTTTCAACTGTATAAGCGGTCGAAATAAAATGTGTTATATAATCCTGGGCTGAGCTTTCCAGTTCTGAGTTAAGCAGCAGTAATTAATTTTTGAACAAGCCCATTGTTATTTCTTTCTGTATAGCATTAACATAATAATCATTCTTTTTGGCTCCATAGGTAGTTATAAGTGTAAGAAACAGTGTTTTACGGGTTTGGTTTTCTCCCGAAAAGCCCTTCTTTTTGCGTTAATACAGCAGCATACTTTTTGTCTATAATAAATTCGGAAAGGGAAAATTTAATTTCACACAGATTGATACAATTATCCCTCCCATCAAATAGAAGATCTATTTGTGCGCCATCTTCCTTATTTTACCAGCATATCGCCAAGGAGGTACTTCTGTATAAACATCAGATATTCCTATTGCTTTTTAATCTGCTGATCATGTTTAATACATATACTTTCGAATGCAAGCCCACTCCAGCTTTTCCATGACGTGCTTTCAGATAGCCGCATCCAGTTGCCCGCTCCATGTGATTTATTATTCTCTATAAATTTTAGGAAATAATTGCTAGCTAGACACCGTTCATTTCTTCACCTCATTTGTGACCAAATTATTATTAGAAATGAAAATATAAAATGATTATTTAAGGTCCGTTTAAAATAAACCAATTTCATTTTCATGACGCAGTTAAAAAGGAAAGAGGGTACGGGGAGTGACGGTATAGTTAATTTTATTAATTTCATCAAAACGAAACTTGTTTCGTATGTAAAAGTTAACTATCGCACAAACAATGACCGGCTGCTGGTAGCATTAACCCTTGTTTGTTGATTAAATTAACCACTTTCTATCTTTCAAATCAAAATTGGCGAATACATATTAATCAAAACAATTCTGCTACCTGACCACGTTAACGATCAAATATTAATTATTTATCATGACAAAACGATATCATACCCTCGGAATACTGCAATTTGGATGGCCGACACTATTGTTGCTGTATTGTATTTCTGTATCAGCTAATCCTCCTGTTAGCCAATATCACACAGATGACAAAACGAAATGGGTAGGTACCTGGGGAACAGCACTTTTGGCAATAGATCCTAAGGACATGCCCCCCAAACCAGGAATGGCTAACCATGTCTTAAGACAGATCGTCTGCGTCTCAATCGGTGCTGATAAACTAAGGCTGAAGTTCTCCAATAAATTTGGGAATAGTCCGCTCGAGATCAGATCGGTACAGATTGCGGTTGCGAAAGACAGTAGCGCGATTGATATGTCAACCATTGCATTGTTAACCTTCAATGGGAAACAGGAAGTTATTTTGCAGCCAGGTACAGAAATTTATTGCGACCCCAAATCGTTTGGGCTAAAGCCGAGGGCCAGAATCGCTATCACTATTTCTTTTGGCGAAGTCCCTTCCATTCTTACGGGGCATGGAGGCTCCCGGACTACCTCTTATCTGTTTGCCAGCAACGCTGCCAAACCCGGTGAAACATACAGGGATATGATCAGGATTGATCATTGGTATATTATTGCAGGAATTGAAGTAGCAGCCAAAAATAATACGGGATCGGTTGTCGTTTTCGGTGATTCAATCGCTGATGGACGCGGTTCCGGGACCAATAAACAGAATCGCTGGCCCGATATATTATCAGAGAATTTGCTAAAAAATCCAGCTACCAGCAAGGTAGGTGTAATTAATATGGGGATCGGTGGTAATGCCATTCTTAAAGGAGGATTAGGACCTACCGGATTGCTACGTTTCGAACATGATGTCCTTGAGCAGAAAGGGGTCAGATGGCTTATTCTGGCAGAAGGAATTAACGACCTTGGCGGAGCACGAGACAGTTTGGCCGCTGATGACATAGCACAAAATCTCATTGCCGCTTATCAACAATTCATAGATCTGGCGCACGCCAAAGGAATAAAGGTGTACGGTGCTACCATCATGCCTTTCAAAAAAAGCTTCTATTATGAGAGCTACAAAAATTCCGCTCGCAACAAGGTCAACGAATGGATCCGGAGCTCGAACCATTTCGATGCAGTCATCGACTTTGATCAGTTGATGAGAGATCCCAATGATAAGGACGTTCTAAAATATGAAGTACAAGCCGGGGCGAATGATTTTCTTCATCCTAACGAACTGGGTTACCGTTTAATAGGCGATGGAATAAACCTGTCTTTGTTTAAGTAATGTTCGTGTAGAATTCCTCTTTTTCCGCAGAATGAGTGCGTGGTCATGGCTTAGATGGTTTTGACTGCAACAGATCCGGAGGTGAATCCTATTTTCTTTGTGAAGTTGTAAAAAGACAACACATTTATTCAAATGTGCTTTCCCATTTCTATTGTTTAAATTCAAGATAGATTCCATGTGTAAGTGCAGGGGATAGTAATAAACTGTTTGTACTCTCACTGCCTTTGATACCTGACTGCTGTAAGATCGTTTTCAATTTTTTCAGATCTTTAACCTGCACAGTGGCCCCTATTACCTGGTGATGCGGGATTACCTGTAATGAGGCTGGCAATAAAATAACTTCGCCTTCTTTCAAGACTGCTGTTTGAGCGATTATTCCTGAGAACATCTTTTTCTGTTTGACTTTTATTCCGAGCTTTTTAAAAAGCTGGAGGTATGTGGGAATGTGATCTGTGGCCAGCCAGATACTTCTAAGGGAGTAGGCAGTATTGCTGTGGGCGAAATGCTCGGGTTTGTCGGTTGGTGAGTGATTTCTTGAGCCGAAAAAGAGTGGGTGTAAAATGTTTGTGTCAATTTGTTTATTTAATGCCGCGGGATTAGTGGCGAAGAGTCCAAAATAAACGGGGCCTTCTCCTTCTTTTAAGGAATTGTAATATTCGGTTGTCAGTGGATCCATGGGTTGTGATGCTGTAATAAGTTCGATTTCGGTACCATCAGGAAATTTGATGTGTTGATTGCGGATGCCGTTTTGATGGAACCTGCCGGGCTTGATAGAGAATCCTAATTTTTTATAGAAGTTGGTGGCGCTGTCAAGATTGTTAACAACCACAGGGATATGGTCGATGCCTATGATGATATCTTTTGGAAGAGGTATAAGTGATAGCGAGAGCAGGGCGAGCAAGAGATGTTTTTTCATTGTAATTGCAGTTTGCTTTTAATGGCTATTAAGCGACGCCGAAATTTAAATAGCTTCCGGCCGGAAAGATGGATAAATTTTCACTAATAAAGACATAAATTTTTGATAAATCATTCATAACCCGGTTCGAAAGATGTCCCCCTCCAGCCAGCACCTGGATAGAACGTTAGGATTGAAGCGCACTGGTTATCAGTTCTTTTTATTTTTTACAACCTAATCTTTGGGCTATCAGGCAGAAGGTTAAAAATTCTCATCTTCCAACATCTCTTCGCGTTGTATTTTTGCTAAATGATAAGTTTCAAAAACGACTATAGCGAGGGAGCGCTTCCTGCTATTTTACAGGCATTAGCAGCTACCAATGATATTCAACAGGGAGGTTATGGAGAGGATGATTATTCGCAACAGGCCATTGATCTCATTAAAGGGAAAATTAGTAACCCTCATACCGCGGTATACCTGGTATCTGGCGGTACACAAGCCAATCTTACTTTTATCTCTTCCGTATTGCGGCCTTATGAATCTGTGATTGCGGCTACCACCGGACATATCTTTCATCATGAAACAGGTGCTATTGAAGCAACCGGACATAAGATAGAAACGGTACTTGCTAATGATGGAAAACTGACACCGGCGCTTGTTGCTTCTTTTATTGATAAAGTGGAGGCGGTGCATATGCCACTTCCACGGCTGGTGTATATTTCGAATTCTACAGAGTTGGGTACACATTATCTCAGGGCAGAACTGATCGCGCTTTGGGAGTATTGTCAGCGTAAAGGTTTGCTGCTTTACCTGGATGGAGCCCGTTTGGCTTCGGGGATGATGGCAGGGGATATCAGTTATCAAGATCTGGGACAGTATACCGATGCATTCTATATTGGAGGCACGAAGAATGGAGCGTTGATTGGGGAGGCGATTGTTATAAACAATCCATCTTTGCAGGAATACTTTGCTTATAATTTAAAAATGAGGGGCGCATTGCTGGCGAAAGGAAGGTTGTTGGGCATTCAGTTCAGGGAGCTTTTTAAGGATGATACTTATTTGTCGATAGGAGCTTATATGAATGAAATGGCGGGGAGGTTATCGGAAGGTATCAGGAAGGCAGGGTATGATTTTTTGATTGAATCAAAGACGAATCAGATATTTCCTATACTGCCGGTGAGGGTGATTCATAAATTACAGGAAAAATATGCGTTTTATGTATGGCAACGGATAGATGAAGAGCAGGCGGCCATTCGGTTGGTGACTAGTTGGAGTACGCAGGGAGCGGTTGTGGAGGCCTTTTTGGAGGATTTGAGGGCTTGTAAATAACGTGACCGAAGAATAATTAATTAGACCTTGCCAACAGAAAATTACAAACTACTGCTATAGATCAATCTTTAAATGGATTCGAACACTTGTAACTTTTAAGATAAAGTGTAATCTCCCGGGATATATTTCCTATCGCATTTACATGATCCACTATCATTTCATCTGTCAGCTCTTTGGTATGCAGGGGGAATACAGAAGGGCGTATATGTGGGTGAAAGATCAGGCCTAAGACCAGGCAATTGGGGTGCGTGTGTAAAATAATTAGGTCCAGGGTCTGGCCGAATACAAAAGTATGGGCCAGTACTTTTCTTCTCCTCCCAGGATCATTCCGGATTGTTGGAAAATGATGCCGGTTCGGCCATCAGCGAAGATGGGGAAGGCGTTTTCAGCGGTTCCTCCGACATACCATATACGTGAAATGTAGGGTTGCAGAAGGGGAGGAATTTGTATGCCCGGAAAAAAATCCATGATAATAACGGTAAGGAAATTTGGTAATTCAAATGATTTATGTACATTCGCGTCCCGAACGGACAAAAACGGATCAGTAGTTCAGTTGGTTAGAATGCCGCCCTGTCACGGCGGAGGTCGCGGGTTCGAGTCCCGTCTGGTCCGCAGAAGGGGACTGATTATCGAAAAGATGATCGGTCCCTTTTTCATTTGAGGGTGGATTGCCCGATAGGTGGGCAATCCGTGAGAAAATGTAGTTGACTTTTGGGGTTCGAAATGCCTCATTTTGGCGGTCGTAGATGATTCCGTTGGGGAATACGAGGGTTTGGAGTTTTTCTTTGGCTCCAGTATCGCTGGAATGCCATACCCTAGCCAGTTTGGAAGAAAGAGATATGGCTTGATTTATTACTTCTTCAGGGTTCGAAATACTGCCGGTGCATTTTTCCAGTTTGGTGGAAATAAGATTCCGCTCCTTACTATACCGGGCGTAAAACTTATCGAACGTCTCCTGCCCTATTTCTTTTAATACATACCTACTTTCCTCCAAGCCGTCGATCTTGTTATCAACCTCCTTTAATTGGGCGGTTAATATTTTCTGTTGTTCTATGTTTTCCCTGTTCATTTCATAATACTCCTCAATAAGTACCTTTCTAAGGGAATCTATCTGATTATCATCAAAACAGAATTGACTTAATAACTGCTCAAATAGTTCATGCATCCTTTTGGCGCTTTTATTGCATTTACAGCCATCCTTTCGGCACTTGTAATACCACAGGGATTTTGCTTTGACTATATACCCTGTAAATGGCTGGTTGCAGGTATCACATTTAATGAAAATTTTAAGGGGTACAGCATCTTGTTCCTTTTTGTGTGGCACTCCGTATCCTCCCGAACCCTGATGAATGTTATTCACCTTTAAAAAGATTTCAGGGCTTATCATCTTCTCATGGTCACCTTCGATTATTTTCCCTTCCAATAAACCGTGATTAATCATACCGCAATAGAAAGGACGTTTAAATATCTTAGTCAACTGCTGCTTATACATTTTTACTCCCATAGCCTTCAGCCTTGAAATAATTTCCTCATTCTTCATACCCTCAGCCTTCCAGATAAATGCTTTCTTTATCTTTTTACCTACCTCGTTTACAACAATTTTACGCTGGTCGTTAATCTTCACTATATCATATCCCTGTGGTGGCTTAGTAACCCAAATACCTTTGTCAAACTTTTCTATCATCCCGGCAACTGCCTTTTGCTTACGCAGTTGATTATCGTACTGACTAAACAAAAAGGTGATATTCTGATGCAATACACCGCTAGGATTAGATGTATCTGTGGGCTGAGTTACCGCAAATATGGTAACACCATAATTTTCCCTTAATTCCTCGGCTAATTTAATAGCAGCACCTCCTGTTCGGGAGAAACGATCAAGTGTATAAACTAATATATGACTCACTTTCCCCTTGCGGGTTTTAATAAAGTCCAACATCCGATTAAACTCTTTACGGCCATCGGTTTTCGCGCTTTCATAAGTGCCTCCAAAGTAACCAATTATACCCAGGTTGTTCTTACGAGCAGATTCTTCGATTGATTTACGCTGAACATCCAGGCTTAAATTATGGTCTGCCTGTTCCTTGCTGGATACCCTGGTATATACCACAGCAGCCTGTGCGGCCACTTTAACAGGTTGTTTTTTGGAATAGTTTCCAAATTGTTTAAAAGCGTTAATAATACTCATGCGGCTAATTTTTCAGGTGTTGGATTAAGATCTACAACTGGTGTCTCAATGGGTTCTGAGTGGTTAACAGATAGTAGGATCCTCGCTAATATTTTAAGTGTTATTAAAAGTTCAGGGTCTGATATATTAAGGCTTTCAGTATTCTTTGATGGTTCAGTTAACTCAGTGTTGCACATAACTCTGTTTAGTCAAATTATAGTTCTTTACATATTATAGTCGAAACTTTGCACGGAAGCGGGTTTTGCATACCTTTGCATCATCCCAAAAGAAAAGCCCAAACAGTAGAAACCGAACGGGCTTAATTAATAAACAAAAATATGAGTCGAAAATAAGCAATTTCCGACTCGTAGAGAGTCGGTTGTTACAATTTCTTCTCAGCTTCACATTTTACTTTAAAAGCAAGACAAAAGACGGAACAGCAAATGCATCTTCTTATTTGAAGGGCTTAATGGTTAGTCGACGACGTAATTGCCAGGTGATGGCTCAGGAACTTCAGAATACTAGTCAGCAATGCTTACACCATTTTATAACCGTTGGCAAGTGGTGTTATTCGAAGCTGATGGATAAGATAACTTTAGACTTCTGGCATCTTTTACAACAGTGTGGACTGGAAGACGATACTTGTTTTATAGTTGATGAAAGCGGCAATCCTAAAAAGGGGAAGCTCTCTGCAGGGGTGAAAAGGCAGTACTGCGGCCAGATTGGAAAAACAGACAACTGTCAGGTTGGTGTGTTTGGAGCTTTATGCGGAGGTAGCCTTGTTAATCTTGTTCAAGCCAGATTGTCTTTAGGATCAGAAGCCACTAAAATTGACCTTGCTAAGGAAATCATTGATCATGTAGTGCTAAAATTAAAGGTGAAGGTAAAATGGGTCTGCTTTGATGCATTTTATGGCCGAGATGCAAATCTATTGTGTTATTTGATAAAGATAGGTTTACCATTCGTTGCCGATGTACCAGATAGCCATGGGATCTGGCTGGAGGCATTCCAAATGAGAGTTCCAGTCAGCGTACCAGGAAAAAGAGGACCTAAAAATGTTTACGCACGACCAAACAGAGAATCTATATCAATCCGTAAATACATGTCTGGATTGAAAAAGAAGGATTGGACGTGGATGAAAATACGTCATCAAAGCAAAAAAACTGTTTGCCTGGTTCCATTGCAGAGAGATTTATATATTCAATCCGTTAACAGAGAAGCGTCAGGAGCTTCAATTATTAATTAGAAAAGATGTTGATGGTACCATTAAATATAGCCAGTGCTATAAACCTGGGGCATCAATAAAAGAGTTGGCTTATATGCAGTGCAAGCGATTCTTTATTGAAAAATCATTTAGAGAAGGTAAAAAAGAGTTAGGACTAAATGAGTATCAGACCCGGAGCGCTCAAAGCTGGCATAAGCACATGGCTATGGTGATGTTGGCGCAACTGTTCCTGAACACTCAAAAACTCTTTTGCTATGAAGAAAAGGTTTGGGTAACAACACAAGATATCATCTTATTGATAAGATCTGTTCTCAAATTAACATTACGATCAATACGAAATATCATAGATGATATTCTTGCAAAACAGCCACCAGATTATAGAAAAATGAAGAAATTATTATTTATTCGAATTTGACTAAATCAAGTTAATATGAAAGTATTTTTTATAGTTGTTAGTATTATTTTCTTTTCACTATGTGGCAATTGTCAAACATTAAAAAAGGAACGCATTACTAAAAATGATAGGATGAAAGGTATTTCCCTTAAGTTCACCTATTCATCCAAAGATAGTTATAGCTTTGTAAGCTTAATATTAAAAAAAGATAATACTTTTGCTTATAGTGCAAATACTATTGGGACTCATCAAGTAAGTGAGGGTACGTGGAAATTGTCAGAAGGTCTGTTAATATTGGAAAGCACATTTCAAATGAATAATATTCCTGTTGAAATAAGTAATCTAGATAATAGAAAATTCGTTGATAGTTGTGATATTGCTGTTGTGGAAAATGTTAAGCATGAACTCCTGACAAATGTTTTTGTAGTAGTTAATAATGACACTATAAAATGTCTCCCAATGATTGGAATGTGTAACAGTGGATATGACAAGATAGATAGCGTTAAAATTGTTTTTGAGAATGGTATGTCATCAGGATGGATTCCCATTAAGTTTAATGAAAAAAAAATAGCAATTACTGTATTGACGGATGTTCCCATTGGGAATTATTTAGTTATGAACGAGCGAAGGTTTAAGTTGGACGGTAATTATTTAAAACAGCTCCCATAGATGGGCATGGTGGATAAATTTAAACCAATAAATGAGTTATATTATGATTTTTATTCTACTGATTTCAAAATTATAATTGAAATGCTATAATGATAGCATATTTATAACCCATAAAAATCCGGAAGGATTTCGCAACATATTAAAATTGAACATACACTCAGCATAAGGGCGAATAACCAGCTTTTTTTCCCTCAAGAAATAAACGAGAGTAATTTTCGCCCTTATAGTTCTTTAGAATTTTACAAAACGTAGAACTGTTTGACTCCATATCTTGATCTTGGTCAACAGAATATACAATAAAGAATCTCACTAACAAATATTAAAAGACCTAGAACTGTTTGACTACATATCTTGGCTAACTGGATGTACGGCAAGGAATTTCACTAACAAACGAATAAATCTTAGATAAATCCTCTTTAAATAAGTTCGAAAGTTGTCCCTGGTAGCCCGCAAAAATTTACAAACCTTCAAGTTCAATGACTTGAAGGTTTGTAAATTTAAAGAATTAGTGAGCGAGTTTCAATATCTCATTATAGATAATTGATAATTAATTACATAATTCGGTTCGAACTGAATTTGCAGAGGTTATGAATTAAAGATAATGAATCAGACTTCAGAATTCGTATGCAATTAAGGGAAGTATCCCAAAAAAGGACGTTACCCATAAGAAACTGGGCGATGATCCTGAACCAGTTTTTGACTATCTTCGGTGATAGAGTAAGAATCTAGTAAACTTTTTTAAAGCCTCAATTGAAACTTACACAGTCATTGAAATAGTTCCTTTTAGCTGCCTCATAAAAGTGAAATGATTGAATTTTAATCATATTGTAAATCAACTCATTCTGTTTGGAATCGTTAATATTATCGTTGGTAAGTTGGTTGTATAATTTAAAAAGCCTTCACCAAAAATTGAATTTCCTCCTACTACAAGGAGAGTATTGATTAATGGGCGCCCTGCCCAATATTCTTCCCTGCTGATAGTTATTAAGCATTTACTCAACCGTTTCCTGTTTATGGAATTCATCTAACACCCCAACATTTCAAACATTTGATAATACCGTATGGGCTTCTTGGGTTTAGCTCTTTCGACCAAAATTTGTTTAATTGTAAAATGGTTCATTGTCAATAATTTTAACCAAAGGTAGATTTGGCGCAAATTGTTAACTGATTTGTTAAGAATAGATAAGAAAACCAAGTTCTTATTTTTTTGATAATTGATTATATGTATTGATAAATAATTAGTATGAGGTGGATAATAATATATTTATTACGAACTATTCGTAAAAGCATTATACTAATACCCAAACAACACAATTATTGCGCATAAAACTTATACTGTCATTTTCTGTATAGGTAAATAGTATTTCCCTTATCGTTAGTAAATTATCGTACAAATATTTTGTACTGATAGCGTGTGCCCTTTTTTTATCATTAAAAGTATTAACTTCCTTTTACCATTTTAATGCATTGTTTGTAAAAAACAATTATTACTTTAGAGATGATAACCAACGTTAAAGTATCTGCCAGCCAGAAAGAATAAATATGATATATTTTATTTAACCCAGACCAACATTTTAAGCTGAATAATGAAGTATCCTTATTACCGTCAACATGACTTGATGGATTGTGGACCCACGTGCCTACGTATGATTGCTAAATTTTATGGTAAATCTTACGGCGCGCAATATTTAAAGAAAAAGTGCCAACAGCATCGCTATGGTACATCCTTACTTGGAATCAGTGAGGGTGCCGAGAGCATCGGATTCAAAACCCTAGCTGTCAAAATTGATTTTGGTACATTTGTAAAGAAGGCCATTTTGCCTTGCATTGTTCTTTGGGATCAGGTACACTATGTTGTCGTCTATAAAGTCTCGGCAACGCAGGTTTTAATTGCTGATCCAGCCAGAGGAAAACTAAAACTTACAGCGAATGAATTCAAAGAAAAGTGGTTAAGCATTAAAGAAGAAACGATCCGCTCCGGCGTAGTTTTACTATTAGATCCGGCAGCAAATTTTAACGATGCCGAAGAGGATCAGCCAGAACACAAAGTGGGAATCGATCTGAAAAATGTACTGGCACATTTTGGCAGGCTCAAAACCCTAATAGCCCAACTTGGACTGGGTATGCTGGTAGGAATGGTATTACAGTTAATCCTGCCGTTTCTTACCCAGTCATTAGTGGATGTTGGCATTGCAGGTAATGACCTGAACTTCGTCACGATTGTATTGGTGGGGCAGCTCATGATTTTTCTGGGAAGTACCGTCGTGGATTTTATCCGTAGCTATATACTATTACATGTGGGTACAAGAGTGAATATTTCTCTGCTCACAGAGTTTTTTATGAAATTGATGAAGTTACCTATGTCATATTTTGATTCCAAAATGACAGGTGATACCATGCAACGATTGGGTGATCATAATCGCATTCAATCCTTTTTCACGAATACCTTGTTAACTACTGCTTTTGGCATCGTCAACTTTGTCGTATTCACTTTTCTTGCTGTTTCTTATAGTACTCAACTGTTTTTCATATTTCTTGGTGGTAGCATCTTATATCTGTTTTGGATACTACTATTTATGCCGGTAAGGAAGAGAATGGATTTCAGGCAGTTTAGTTTAAATGCGGGCAACCAGAGCCTTACGATCGAGATGATTCAGGGAATGCAGGAAATCAAGCTCAATAATGCCGAAAAGCAAAAACGGTGGAAATGGGAGATTATTCAGGCCAGGATATTTAAACTGAGCATTCGCAATTTATTTATTAATCAGTTTCAGTCAGCAGGTGCGATGCTGATCAATCAGGCCAAGAATATTCTGGTTTCATTTATTGCTGCCAGGGAAGTGATTAATGGAAATATATCATTGGGTGGCATGATGGCCATTCAATATATCATCGGACAGCTGAATAGCCCTATACAACAAATTATTCAGTTCATACAGGCATTGCAGGATGCTAAAATCAGTATGGAGCGGATTAATGAGGTGCATAAAATGGAGGATGAAAATGCTCCTGAGAAGGTGTTGCTCGAAGGATTGCCAGCCAGTAAGCGCATTGAGCTGAACAATGTTAGTTATATGTACCCTGGTTCAAATGATAATTATGTATTGAAGAATATTCAGTTACAAATCCCTGAGGGGAAAACGACTGCCATTGTAGGTACTAGTGGTAGCGGTAAAACGACGCTGTTAAAACTACTGCTAAGATTTTATAACCTCGAAGAAGGTGAAATCAGGGTAGGGGGATCCCGGCTTAGTCAGTACAATACTGGTGTGTGGCGGGGAAAATGCGGTATTGTCATGCAGGAAGGTTACATCTTTTCTGATACAATCGCCGCCAATATTGCTGTGGCAGATGAAACGCCTGACTACGACAGATTATTGCATGCTATCAAAGTAGCCAACTTACAGACCTTTATTGACTCTCTGCCCATGGGCATGAATACAAAAATTGGTAGCCAGGGTAATGGTGTTAGCCAGGGACAGAAGCAAAGAATTCTAATTGCCAGAGCTGTATATAAAGACCCCGATTATATCCTGTTCGATGAAGCTACGAACTCGCTGGATGCTAACAATGAGCTGGTTATTATGAATAATCTGGAGTCCTTCTTCGAAGGACGTACTGTCGTGATTGTAGCGCATAGACTGAGCACGGTGAAAAAAGCGGATAACATAGTGGTACTGCGGGATGGCCAGATTAAAGAATCGGGCACCCATGAATCGCTGTTGGAGCTCAGACAGGAATATTATGAATTGGTGAAAAATCAATTAGAACTTGGTAATTAACACGTTATGAAAAATCAGGATGCAAATTTATATTCAGACGAAATGAATGAAATAGTAGGGCAAATCCCCCCGTTTCTAATGAAATACGGCATTTTCATATTTATTGCTATTCTGCTCTTAATAGGGGGAGTGAGCTGGGTAGTCTGGTATCCGGAAATTGTGGCTGGCAAAGGAACCATATATGCTATGAACGCACCTAAGACAGTGAGCCCAAAACTGGGTGGACAAATAGCCCGTTTATTGGTACAGGAAGGTGATACGGTCAATCCGGAACAAACGCTGGCCATCATGAAATCCTTAGCAGAATATGAAGAAGTGGAAAAATTATCGTCTCACGTAAAGCAATGGTATGAAGCTGCCCAAAATGAAGAGTGGAGTAAAATCAATGTATTACCATCTGATTATAAAAATATCGGCGAATTACAAACGGCCTTTCAATCTTTTTATTTGAACTATGTACAGGCCAGGAATTTTATATTCAATGGTAACTATGTTGTGAAGAAGAATATGTTGCTCAGAAGTATTCTTTACAATGATTCTCTGAAGCACAATCTGTTGAAGCAAAAGAGCATTTACGAAAATGACTACCAGCTGTCTGACAGTGATTTCAAAGCACAGCAATATTTATATAAGGAGCGGGTCATTGCTAAATCAGAGTTTACAGCACAGGAAAGCAAGCTACTGGCGAAAAAAGTACCGTTGGAAAATGTAGAATCAAATATCCTGAATAACAGAATCACGATGATATCTAAAGAGCAGGAACGGATGGACCTGGACGACCGGTATAACCAGTACAGCCTTAGCTTTAATCAGGCGCTTAATAACCTGTGGTTTGCTATAGGGCAATGGAAACAGCAATATATACTGAGTGCAACTGCCGGGGGACGAGTAGTATTTCAGGAAATGATACAGGAAGGTCAGGAAGTAGATGCCGGTAAAGCCTTGTTTTATATTGAATCGCTTGACCAGAATTGTTTTGCTCAGGTAAAGGTGCCTCAATCCAACTTTGGAAAGTTACAGTTAAATCAACCAGTAAGACTGGCGCTACCCAGTTATCCTTCCCAGGAATACGGACGGCTTTCCGGTAAAGTTACCTATATCTCAAGAATGCCGGATAAGGATATGAATTATATGGTGAAGGTGTTTTTAACAGACGGATTGGTGTCGGACCGGGGATTTCACCTGGCCTTCTCAAATGAGTTGCAGGCAGATGCTGAAATCGTTACCGGTAAAGAGCGTATTATTAACAAACTGATGGCTGCAATGAATAGCGGTTACAAAAAGTAAATGGAGGTATTATGTCTTTCCTGAAATACATACAAAAGCTTAGAGTCATGGATTCATTTATCAGAAGAAAAGCTACAGGTACACAGGAGCAATTTTGCAGCCGGTTATGTATAAGCCGTAGTTTACTGAACAGTTATATCCATGAAATGCGGGAGCTGGGATTCCCGGTTAAATATGATAAGAAACGTAAAACCTATTACTACGAAGAGGATGGACAGATTGTAAATGAACTGTTCCAAAAGCGAATTCCCAAAGATGAAATGAAAAATTATAATGGAGGAGGGGTAATAGTCCAGATATATTAGACTGTCAACTTCGAATTTTGCTTTTAATAATGAATATCTAATTAAAAGCATAAGCCAATGTTATTCCTATCCGCATTGTTTAGCCCGGAGATCAGTCACAATAGTGCAGAGACCGTACAACAATTATTATTATTAAAGAAGGTCAAAGTCACCGATAGTACCATTAACCGAAGTCTTGAAGAACATGCAGATTACCCGTCGTTGTTAAGTATTAGTGATGCATTGTTCCGCTGGAAAGTAGATAATGTTACTATAAGGGCTTCGGTCGATCAGTTAAGGGTTTTGCCTTTACCATACGTAGTGAAGTTGCAGCATGAGCAATCTTCATTTTTCACAGTTGTGAAAGAATGGAGTAATGGTAAAGTGCTGATCAATGATGCTGTATCTAAAAAATGGCAATGGATGGATGAAACTATTTTCCTTGAAAGATGGAAAGGTTTTGTCATGCTTGCAGAACAGGATGCACAATCCGGTGAACAGGAATATGTAAAGCAAAAGAAAAGAGCCGACCAGAAGAAGCTTACCTTTTTATCAACACTCATTGTTGTGCTGGGCCTATGGTTGGTCCCTGTCATTTTAAATATAGCCACTTATTCATGGATGGCATGGCCGGTTGTTGCCGCAATGACTTTAAAGTTTTTTGGCAGCTATATAGGTAGTTTACTGTTATGGTATGAAGTGGATAAGTCCAATGCCGGTTTACAAAAAGTTTGTAAAGCAGGTAAGAAAATCAATTGTCAGGCTATTCTGAATTCCAATGCGGCAAAGGTAATAGGCAGGTTTAGCTGGAGTGAAATTGGATTCTTTTACTTTATTGGCGGTTTTATTTCACTTCTGGTAACGGGTATGGATAATAATATCCTTACAGCATTGGCCTGGCTGAATGTGCTGGCATTGCCCTATACTTTATTTTCTGTTTACTATCAATGGAGAATAGCCCGTCAATGGTGTTCTTTGTGTCTGACAGTGCAGGGTATACTGGTTGCAGAATTTATTGTGAATCTGTTCGGTCATCAGCTAGCTCTGCCTTTCTGGAGTATAGCAGGGGCAATGACGCTGCTAGCCGCATTTGTACTGCCTGCATTGATCTGGTTTATCATTAAACCCATCTTTATTGCGGCAAAAGATAGCCGGAGCCATGAATTGGAAGTGCTGCGTATGAAGCGCAATCCCCAGTTGTTTCAAAGCCTGCTGCAGAAGCAAAGGGTCATCGAAAGCGATACGACAGGCCTTGGTATCAGTTTAGGTAATCCTAATGGTAGCATTAAAATAACCAAAGTTTGTAACCCATATTGTGGCCCTTGTGCTAAATCACATGTCCATATCGATGAACTCCTGGATGGAAATCCTGAAGTACAGGTGCAAATCATTTTTACCATGAAAGGGGATATCAATGATATGAATAATGTGCCTGTAAAACATTTGATGGCTATTCATCAGTTGGGCGATGAGAAATTGACCAGGCAGGCCTTGGATGCCTGGTATAACGCACCTGTCAAAGATTATAATGTATTTGCCGCAAGGTTCCCTAAGCATGAAGCCGTACAACAGCAGGATGCAATGGTAGTACGAATGGGCGAGTGGTGCCGTGAAACCAATATCGCCTTTACGCCTACATTCTTCCTGAATGGACGTCAGTTCCCAGATACTTATAGCATAAGCGATTTAAAATATTTCCTAAGCTAGCTAGGAAAAGGCTGTAGCTCTGGCCTGATAATGAGCAATTGTTTGATCTGTTAAAAAAAGAATTATGAAATCATTAAGTGAAAAATTTCAGTTCCTGAATCTGGAAGCAGACAGAGTATTGACCCGTGATGAGTTAAAAAGTATTTATGGCGGTGCAGAATGTGGTCCGGCAGCAGGCGGTGCCGTATGCCCTAACAACCTTTGCTGCAGTGCCTATGGCTTCTGTGGAGATACGACTGGGTATTGTGATGCAAATTGTGATAATCTATGTAGTGAACCAAGCGGTAAATGTACAACAGGCGGAGGAATGCCCGGTACTTGTACAGCAGTTACTTGTCTTGCAACTGGAGGTTATTTCTACGAATGCTTTGCTTAAATTAACCATTCAACTTGCCTGATAATTTTTATTATCAGGCTTTTTTTTTAATTTAATAGTTATGATTAAATATATTCTGATATTAAAATTGTTGTTACCAGTCCTGATAGCAAAGGGTCAGTCATTTGAATTAAATGGTATTATTGAAGGGAAAGATAGCGGCGTTATATTTCTCTATTATAAAAGCACAGAACGATATCAACTGGACAGTGCTAAGATTAAAAATGGCCATTTTCATTTTCAGGGGGAAATTGCCGGACCAGTAATCGCTTCTCTGAATAAATTCAGACCGGAAAAGCTGAAGAGTATTCACGACCGGAATGAATTCTATATAGACCCTACAAAAATGGATATCACTGTGGAAGCCGATAAGTTTGAGCATTTCACTCTGAAAGGTGCTGCGACCGACAAGGACCGGGTATCGCTTATAAAATCCCAACAGTCAGAACGGGATAGTATCAACCTGCTCTCAGCTGCTATCGAAGCCACCACTGATAAGAATTTAAAATTAACATATATTCAGGCTACCAACCGGCTTAACCATATTATTCATGAAAAGGATTCGGTGTTCATCGTGCATCATCCGGATTCATATGTTGCTGCAGATCTGTTGCAAAAAAGTATAAGTTTTCATACCATTCGTTTTACCTCATACGACAGCCTTTATCAAAGAATGCCACTGGCCATTCAGCAGAGTGAAGTAGGCAAAAAGATAAAGGTTACAGTTGACAAAGAGAAAGCAGTTTCACCAGGAATGATAGCACCCGTATTCCCTGCCATAGATACCCTGACAGGTAAAAAGGCCATATTGCTGGACTTCTGGGCATCCTGGTGTATTCCCTGCCGCCAGCTGGCTCCACAGCTACATCAGCTATATGAGCAGTATAAGAATAAGGTTGAATTTATCAGCATATCACTGGACAAGAATAAAGCTGACTGGATAAAAGCCACTCAGGAAGATAATATCAGCTGGGTGAATATACTTGAAGACAATCCCCAACAGTTATCCGGCAGGTACTTTGTATCCACTATACCTACTTATGTATTGATAGGAGCTGATAAAAAGATCATAGGTTATTATGCGCCGCTAACATGGCAGGAGCTCAAGACCGCGCTGGTCAATGTTAACTAATTATAAATTCCCCCTGAGGTGCCGGCGGTAGGTATGCCTTTCATTCTGAAGTTATATAAGTATGAAAAGGCTATTACTAATCCCCGCACTATTCCTGTTAGTGATGACAACTTTGCCCAGCAAACAGGGCATTTTATTCTGATTACAATAGATGGTTTCAGACCCGACTTTTATCAGGATGCTTCCTGGGGTATGGTGAATCTGCGCATGATGAGAGATAGTTGTACTTATGCAGATGGTGTAAACAGTGTATTCCCAACTGTCACCTATCCCAACCGCACTTCCCTGATTACAGGTGTGACCCCGTCAAAACATGGCATCTATTACAACACTCCCTTTGAATCCAAAGGGGCTACCGGTGTCTTGTATTTTCATTACGATTCATAAAAGGTGCCAACGCTTTGGGATGCGGTACATATTGGAACGGTATGGAAAAGTTGACCTAGTAGTTAGAGGCTACCAGTCAAACCTATATTCCATTTACTACGCAACAAGATTGGAGCCCCAAAAGTATCTGGAAAGCAATGGAGAGGACCACTCCAAACCAGACCTGTATTATTTGAGCGAGGCTTATAAATGTATAAAGGACTGGTTCTTTGACCTGAAACGAGGCGTATCCGACGACGTGATGAATGATATCAGAAGGATACTCCTTCCTTCTTTATAAGACTCAAGCAAAATTCCTGAATGGAGCGTCCAGCCAATCTGGTATGAAATAAAAGACGAGAACGAAAAAGTGAAGATCTCTTCAAACGCCTAAACCGCGGCAAAATTCCTTTAACCAGTACCGAACTGATAAAGGCCAAATTCGTAATCACGGATGCTTTTAATGGGCTAGCCGAATACGATCAAATAAAACGAAAAACCCAATTCATACAAATATGGGAACCCGCAAAAAATTATAGCAATAAAATAGAATACCTCTTTAATATAAAAACAGGAAATAAAGACAAGGAAAAGGATCCCCCTGTATACCTTTATTCGTTTCTTTGACACCAAAGGAACCGCCGAAACCCCGTGGGAAAAATGGATTGAAATAGAAAAACATACCGACACACACTCCCTCTTCTACTGGTACCTCGACAAGAACTGCTACCATCAAATAGGCTATTTTATAGCCACTGGCCCCAAAGGTAGCAATTTAACATCCATAAAATCCATTCACACCAGAACCGACTTCGACAAAAAGATAAAAGAGCTCATTTCCCAAACCATTCCCGACAATTCGGAAGATCTTCTTTAATTGTTAAACTGGCTTCCTTTGAATTTGCTTAATGCCATACTATATGCATTTTATAATATATTATTTGCATAGTAGCTGAAGAAGTGTTTGCATACTCATTAAGTGATGCTCTGAATAATTCGTCCTGTGTTGTAATAATATTCTCAATTGCGGAACTGCCCTGAGCTTCCTGTAAATTGATAGTATCGATAAATATTGCAGGGTTAGGGACGTTAGTAATTGCTCCTTCGAGTTCAGATAAGGCTCGGCCAGCTAATATAGTCTTTTTAAGGATAGCGATATCCTCTATAACTTTTTCCGGTGGTAATAACGGCAGATCATAATATGGAATGGCGTGATTAAATGACATTTTTCTATTTATAAACTTGGAGAAAAAATTGCCCTTAATACGAAAACGAGGGCAAATATCCTGATTTTTCGCCCTCGTTTATCAAGCAGGGGTAAAAATTACCTTCGTTTTAAATTCTAGAGAAAATATGAAAGGTTGATATGGTAATTAATATTATCAAATTGACAGATCATTTGTGCTAATAAAGAAATCAATAATAGATAAATCCTCTATGAATAAGTTCGAAAGTTGTCCCTCGTAGCCCGCAATAAAGCAAGACCCGCTCTATGAGCGGGTCTTGCTTTTTAAAACCTATTTTGATGGATAACTAAGATATTTGTTATCAACTACATAACCGTTCGAAATCGATGATTGCTTTTGATATGTACCTACCCATCTAAGCATTTATATCCCTTATTCTCTGTTGTGCTAACTGTATTGCCATCTGTAGCTTTTGTTTCAGCAATTCTTTTGATGGCAATTCAAGAAGATATTGCGCAACATGTATACCCGCCGAATCAAGTTCTAAAAGTTCTACCAATTCATCATTTTTATCCGCACAAAGAATTAATCCAATTGGAGAAAGTTCATGAGGTTGTTGTTCATATTTAGCCAGCCACCTGAGATACAATTCCATCTGGCTTTTATGACTATGCTCAAACTTCCCTAATTTGAGGTCTATAGCAACTAAACGCCTTAGCTTACGGTGATAAAATAACAGATCTATATAATAATCTGTATCATCAATGGAAATTCTCTTTTGCCTGGCGAGAAAAGCAAAATCATTGCCTAGCTCTAATATGAATAACTGTAGCTGGTATATAATTGCCTGCTCAAGATCTCTTTCATTGTATGTATCCCGTAAACCAAGAAAATCAAGTATATAGGGATCTTTAATAGTAAAATCTACTGTCATTCCTCTCCTATTTTGTAATAATTCAAGGTCATTCTTGATTACAAGCTCAGGCTTTTTGCTGATGGCAGTACGCTCATACAGCATAGAATTAATTCGTTCCTGTAGCTGCCGGCTACTCCACCTCTCATTTGAGGCCATTGTCAAGTAAAAGTCCCGCTGCACTTCATCTTTTAAATAGGCAATGGTTTTTATGTGCGTCCAGCTCAATTGTCTCCGCACTGCGGAGACAATTTGTGTTTTTGTAAAGATTTCCGCACAACGGAGGCAATGCCTTAATGTTTTATCATCCCAGCCTTTGCCAAAGGCTTCCATTAACGAAATAGATATCTTCTTAACTATTTCCTTTCCGTAGCCAGCCCTTTGATTCCCCAGAACATAATTATTTAATTTTGTGCCAATATTCCAGTATAATAGTACGAGTTCTGTATTTACTGCTATTAGCACCTTGTGCTTACTATTTTCAATTATCTGACTTATTTCGTCAAATAAGATTTTCTCTTCTTTTATCAATTTATTCTCCATTCCAAAGATTCATTCGGTTGAAATATTTGAATGTATTAAAATTACTACATCCATAGATGAATAACAAATCTCCTTAAAGGATTCGTAGAGGTGTAAATAAATGAATATCAATTAAATAACAAGATTTTCATTTAAAGAATAGCGCGAGTAACAAGGAGTTATAATTCACTTTTCAATTACCTTTGAGCAAAGCGGTATAATTGTTAAATGCTCTAATAAAGATCGCTGTAATTTAGTAATAGCAAATTCGATCTGCTGGATACACTGTGACACACATACGGGTTCCCAATATTTGACCAGAATATCCAGAGCCATTATGCTCTACGATTTTCAGAAGAAGCTTTAAACCTTTTTTAGTGTTTATGATTTAAATTTAGGAGAAATAGTTTTTGTTGATGACAACCTTTAATTACATAACAATAACATTATCACTAGGCGCACTTATTGTTTCAATTTTGACTTTTTGGCTTACAAGAATAAGAAGTGGGAAAGTTAAAATGACTAAACCAACTATTATCTTCTTTGGCCCCGATGGTGGTGGCGAACGACACAACAAAGTATTTATTAGGACCTTACTATACAGTACTTCAGATAAAGGACAATATATTCAGAATATGTTTATTCGCCTCAGTAGAGCTGAATCGGTTCAGAATTTTAATGTTTGGGTGTATTTGTTTTCAACCCTATAAGTATTCGAAGTCAAATCGTTTCTGCGCTTAGGTTTCCAGTTAACTAATTTTCGAATAAGGCTTCCATCGTAATTTCTTTCTGTATAAGATTAACATAGTTATCATTTTTTTTGGCTCCATATGTAGTTATAAGAGTAAGAAATAATGTTTTACGGGTTTGGGTTTTCTGTCGGAAAACTCTTTCTTTTTGCGCTAATGCAGCAGCATATTTTTTGTCTATAACAAATTCAGAAATGGAAAATTTAATTTCACACAGATTGATACAGTTATCTCTCCTATCAAATAGAAGGTCTATTTGTGCTCCATCTTCTTTCTCTTTAGCAGAGTAACGCCATGGAGACACTTCTGTATAAACATCAGCTATTCCTATTGCTTTTTTAATCTGTTGCTCATGTTTAAGGCATATACTTTCGAATGCAAGCCCACTCCAGCTTTTCCATGACGAGCTTTCTGAAAGTCGCATCCAGACACCCGCTCCATGTGATTTACTATTCTCTATAAATTTTATATAAAAAATTGAATACTCATCTGTTAGCTTATAGATACTATCCCGGGAAGTTTTTTCAAAAGGCACATAGGGTGTGATAAATCCAGACTCCGACAGTTCTTCCAATAATTGTGTAGTACCTCCGCCGGAAGTCAGCGAGCAGACTTTAATTATTTCATTTCTTGTCAGCCCTCCTGGTTTAGCTGCCAACGCCCTGATCACTTCCATGTGATGTAAGGCTTCTTCGAATAATGAATGAAAAAGTATTTTGAATTCATTGTGCAATAACCCATTCTTGTTAAAACATGTTCTATCTAATACCTGCGCTGTACTCTCTCCTTTATTTACTTCTTTAAGATATAAAGGAACGCCACCCATTGCCATGTACAGTTGCAATAACTGATATTGATCCAGTTTTATCTTTCTACTATTCAAATACGCTTCCATCTCGCTAAGATTAAAAGGTAACAAGCGAATCCTTTTTGTTACCCTGTTATGTAGCCCTCCCCGGTTATTAATTACTTTCTGTATCATCCATGACGCAGCAGACCCACAGATTACTACAACGAGGTTTTCCTGCCTGGAAGCCCACATATTCCAGAAATTTTCGAATGCCTGCATAAAGCCCGATCTTGGCGTTTGGATCCAGGGAAATTCATCAAAAAAGAGTACTCGCTTTTGCTTTTTTATAAGCGGGGCTACGTAACTTTCTAACAGGCTAAAGGCCTGTCTCCAATTACCTGGAATATCAATAGGTGAAACTTTCACAGAGCGGGTAAGGGCCTGAGCGAAATTAGCCAGTTGGTCACTAAGAATCGCATTATGAACACCTGAAAATTCAAAAATCAGCTCCTTTTGGTAAAAGTTCCGGATCAGAAAAGTTTTCCCGATTCTTCGTCTACCATATATTGCCACTAATTCAGCCTCATTGGACAATAAAGCCCTTTGTAGTATAGCTTTTTCATCCTCTCTTCCTATAAGATATTCCATTGTCTATTTAATTTATATTTCGCCATAACTATATAAAGTTATGTGGTTATGGCGAAATATAAAAAATTATTTTCCATCAATCAAACTGACAAACAGACACTTATGAAAATATAAATGAATTACTCCTTGGTAAATAAGAGTGTCAATTTTGTATTGAACAACTAAGCTCAAATAGGATTGAGGATATAATGGCAGGATTAACGTTGTTTCCATTTCTATACTTTATTTGTAGCAAAGTATTTTTAACAGAGCGTAGTCAATGATGCACAACCATGGTAGATAAAAATTTCACTATTTTAAGAATTCCAGTTGTTCATTTCAATATACTCCATGATGATAGACAAATCATCTTAGAATTGGTTCGAAAGTTGTCCCTCGTAGCCCGCTAATATTTAAAAGCCTTCAAGTTATTGAACTTGAAGGCTTTTAAGTTTAAAGAAATAGTCAGTGAATGCAAAACACCTCAGCATTAATAACTGATAAATAAGCATCTAGAATCGTTCGAACTTAATTGCATCGTAATTTGAAAAAGATCTTGTTATTTCTGGATTCTTGTGTCAGCCATAAATGCAATTAACATATTCGTTCTGTAAGACCAACTGGATTTTGATGCATTGTCTATACTCTTTTTAATCTCACTTTCGGTATAATATTTCTTTAGCAAGCCGAGAAGCTTCGAAATTGTTTCTGTCACTTCTCTGTCTTCGTCCATATAATATGTATGATCTGTCTTGTTGAAAATCGTTTTCAAGAATTCCTTCTTATCCGCAAGAATCATTCTTTCAGCATATTCGAAAATAATATTATAAGAAGTGTTGTCATTGATATAATCTATCATTTTCCCATACTTATTATCGAGTTCCATTAGTTTAAAAGAAAATCTCATTGCATCCGTATTATAGTTTGCCAATTGTCTGGCTCGTGATAAGACCTTACTGCGCCACTTTTTCTTCTCTTCTTCGTTTTCTATCCTTGAATAAATAAAAAGGTAATCATCAAAATCAAATGTATTAGGGAAAAGGTATTTTAATACTTCTGCTAGTTTATTTTCATCCTTTTCAAGAAAAGCTATTTTTTTCATGAATTGTAAATAGAGCAGATTATATTCTTCCCTGGAATTATTTTTAATCTGTTCCCGGCAATATTTCTCAGCAAGTTGTAAATGTCCGCAATTAATCAGGTTATCTATCAGCAGCTCATTGTAATCATTATTGAAAGTAATAGGTTTAAATACCTTGTGGTACACTGCAAATAGGTCATTATTTACTACAATATTAAATAGTGTTTCTGTGTATATTTTTCCGTCGTAAAATTTTGTCGGGTCACACTTGATATATCGTTTTACCAATTTATCAATTAAATCCTTCCCTTTCAGTGTTCCATCACACCCAATTGCTTTTTCCAGGAAGGATAAATAATGAATTCTCAGATTATAGGATTCTCCATCAATGAGGTCTGCAAAGTAGCCTAAGGCTAAATTCCAGTCATCTTCATGCTGCAATTCATTTAAAGCTGTTAAGACTTTAGCAAACAGGCTTTCCAGATATTTAATCATTTTATTACTGGATGAGCTAACCTTCCTTTGTATTTCCTCATAGCTTTCTACTAATGCGTTAAAATTTTCAAATGATTTTACGTCAGTCAAATTTGAATAATATTTCTCCACAATAGGAAGATGTATCTCTGTCCAGAGATCAATAATTTTTTTCACTTCTCCGACTTCTATTTTCCTTTTATTTTTTATGACAGCCTTGACTGCATCCAGCGTAAGTTTCTTTACATCCTGTGGTGTGTGCTTGCTTGTCTGGTTCGAAAAATGATGGACAAAAGCAAGTTCCATGTCTTTATTCTTTATCAATAGCTCTTTTATCCACTTCCGCAGGTCAGCGATATCAACTTCATTTACAAGCATGTCAAGCTTGTCTGACTTTTTAGGATTTCCTGCCGACTTCTTCGCCCCTTTTTTTGCTATGTAGAGAAACAGTGCTATTTTATGTTGGCAGAAAGCAGCTTTGCTTTTACAGTCACAATTATGATGTAGCAATTCTTTTTTATCATTCAATAAAATAGTGACATCAAAGCTTACATCATTTTCATCAACATAAGCCTGGTATTTATATTTTTCAATTTCATCACATTCTCTTACGATGCACTTTTCCGATCTTTTTACCAGATTTCCAGGCAGTATATTTTTGTAATTATCAATTGACAATTCCATTGTATCGATATATAAAATGATAAAACTTATGTAACTTATTTCTCGACAAACTATTTATTTAGGCAAAAAGATCATCCATAGTTAAACTATTCTGAACTATACCATTAGAATAAACGTTTTTTACTATACCATAAGTAGTGATCATAGTTAAAAAAATAGATTTATTGGTATGTGTCGCGGTTCGAAAAGTGTCTATTTTAGATAATAATACTTCCCCATATTTTTTATCTATGGTAAAAGGATTAATAGAAAACTTCATTTCACAAACATTTATCACATCATCCTTTCTGTCTATTATCAAATCTATCTGGTGCTTTTTCCCGTTATCCGTATTTATCCATGATGAACAACTTGTTTGCACGCCACTTATGCCAAGAGCATGTTTAATTTCCGACAGATGTGCAAAACAAACCTGCTCAAATGCATAGCCACTCCATGCCCTCTGCTGTGGAGTATTAAGTCCATTAATCCATTCGTTCTCATTCAGTGCATGACTTCCCCGTATGAATTTGATATAAAATAAGGAATAAAAATCACTTAGCTGATAAAGGCTATTTTTCTCTTTTTTACCAAAGGATGTGTACCTCCTTATAAATCCACTCTCCTCCAATTCGTTTAATATTCTTGTTGTACTTCCCGCATTAGCCAGCCCTGTATTATTAATAATTTCAGAACGTGTTAATCCCTTAGCTTTTGTGCTTAATATTTCAATTACTGAAAGGTGTTTTTCAGCCTTATTGAATAGAGAAGTGTAAAGATCCGTAAATTCTTCTTTCAATAGTCCATCCCGCTGAAAACACAACCGATTAATATTCTGAGTAGCACTCATGCTAATATCTACATGATCAAGATAAAACGGGATGCCTCCCATCACCATATACAATTGAATTAACTGATATCTGCTAAATACTCCACCACGACTCTGAAAGAAGGTTTCACATTCCCTTAATGTAAAAGGTTCAAGGCGTATTCTGTGTGTTACTCTATTATGGAGTCCTCCTTTATTATGAATCAATGTGTTGATCATCCATGAAGCAGCTGATCCACATACAATAAGGATAACATCATTTCTTGCACTGGCAAATGAATTCCAGAAATAGTCGAGTGCGGGAAGAAACCCAGATTGTGCAGTATCCAACCAAGGCAGTTCATCCAGAAATACTACTTTTTTTTGCTTAGTATTTTTGGATAATAGTTCTTCCAGTTGTGCAAAGGCCTCAAACCAATTTTCTGGAATGGGAGTAGATAGATTAGAGTTGAACTTTTGTAATGCTCTATGAAAGTTAGACAAATTTTGTTGCAGGTTTATATTGGCGACCCCTGTAAGGTAAAATGTAAAATCCTGCTGAAAAGCTTCTCTAATTAAAAATGTTTTACCAACCCTTCGCCGGCCATATACAGCAACAAATTGTGATTTGTCAGAAAATTTCACATTTTCAAGCACCTTCAATTCTTTTTCCCGACCAATGATTGTACCCATAATTACCAATTTGGCTTTAAATGTACAAATTTTGACACTTAGAGCCAAATTGATCATCAATTTGGCTCTAAGTGTCAAAAAAATCTAGATAAAGCCAATTTGACAATGAATAAACATTATATGTTACATAAATAGCATTTAATCTACTCCTGCTCCAATCTGAAGTTAAATCGGTGCAATCATCGAAATCTCATTTAAATAAAATGTCAGGAAAACAAGATGAATAAAGCATTCAGGGAAGCTCTTACTTAATAGCTATTTATAGAAGAATATTTTCAAATGATTGCTCGCAAAAATCACCACGCAAATCAGATGCGTAGCATAAAATTAGCTTTGGGCAAAAGCGTAGTATCAAGGTCCTTATTAAAACATAAATTAGAATAGACTAATAGTTGTTGTCATGCATCCATATATTCCACATTTATTACAAGATATTACTGCTGCTCATCGCACAAAAGGCCATGCGAAGAAAGAGAAAAGTCTTTTCAGGAAATTCTGGAAGAGTTTACTGAGGAGCAAGAAGGGCGGAAAAATACTTTCGGATACTTCTGTGGTATGCAGGAGGAAGATTTTCCGCCTTCAGATCAGCTAATGAAAAAAAATATAAAGTTGGTATCTGGTGCTTTCAAAAAGATGATGCGATCCTGGAATCTTCAATGCTTATTGCCTAAATCTCTCCCTCCTGATCTTGAGTATAAACTCCTTATCCGGATGCTTAATCGTAAATTCAATCCTCAAAATTCAGGCATGGTGAGGTGTATTGAATTATCAGGACAGTGTATTTGTCTAAGTTGACTAGACCTTGTCGGACAGGATTGGCTACCTGCCAGGTAATTTCGAAGTGTTTCATTTATAAATTCCCACTTCACGGACTTTGCACAGCGCAATCGAAAGTTGTCCCTCTTGCTTTTTATACATAATCATGAATCCCTAACTTGTTTGTTTTCAACTACATTTAAGTTCGAAATCATTTCTTAGGCTGATGGCTTCATCTATTTTGTCGGATGAGAGTTGGTTTAATGAGGTGGTCTCATAGTGATCCAGGATGCTCAATAATTTCATACATTCTCAGGTTTGGGGGTACAGAATTACCCGTTAACATCAAGACACTTAATAAATAGGGATAAAATCGTATAGCTTGGAATTCTTCTGGGTTAGAGAATTTCATAACTGTCCCATAAAGCTATAACAAGTTAGGAAAATTAGATGGTAAAAACAAAGTAATTAGGAGTGCTTTGAATGTGCGAGTGGTTAGTAGTGAGGGAATTGGTGGGTTATTGTGTTTATTCTATTTGAAAAAGGAAGGACCGGATTTGTTTTTAAAAGTGATGTAGATTATTATTTCAATATTAGACAATTATTTTAACCCTTATTTCTTACATGCATTGTGATCTTAAAGGGGCACGTAAATCCAACGAATAGCATATTAAACACAAAATTATAATATTGAAAATCAATTACTTAAATTTAAATATTTTGACAATTGGTTTCTTTTTTGATACCCAAAAGCGTATATTTACGCTATGGCTAAGGATATCAAAAACACAATAGTAAAAGATAACAATTATTTACTTACTGTTAGGAAACTTAGGTTGCGGAATTTCAGTAAGAATATTCCGTTTTTAATACTTTCTGACAAATTACCAGAGGGGCAGGTCTATAGAGAATATCCGGACGGTCGTATTGAGCTACAGCAGGTAGTTACTGTGGGAAAGAAATTTCAATCCAGGTTAATTCAGAAGCTTGAATCCAACGACGCTGACCGCATAAGAAAAGAGTATGGACTACTCTAAGCCGACCTTGCTTGTTATTTCCGGGCCTAATGGAGCAGGAAAATCCACTCATATACAAACCATGTTACCAAAGGAATTTGATGGTATATAGTCATTTGACAGGGATCTAACCCGTACACAGTTTGAGGATGAATTAAGAAATGCAGGTACTGATTCTAATGATGTAACAAGGCTTGCGACGATCAGAATGGAGGAAAAGCTGGTTAAAGAAATGCAACTTGCCATCCAAAATAAACAACATTTCGTTCTGGAAACTCCACTTTCTCATCCTGACTACTGGAGGTATCTGGATCTATTTGAGAAAAATGGATATCAAATTCAATTGAATTATCTCTGTCTTGACAAAATAAGTGACTGCACGGCAAGAGTTGGTCAGCGAGTGCTTGAGGGTGGTCATTATGTTGACCCAGATACTATAAGAGGTGTATATGAAAAGAATCTTGAGCACATCAATAATTTCAGCACCACCTTTCAGGTAATCGAACTTTATGATGGGATGAAGGTGCCGATATTGTTAGCAAAAATAGAAAATGGTGATGTGTTGTGGGCGGACAAGATAGCATTAAAGAAAAACTGGTTAAAAAAAGGAATGCCAGAAATAGCAGAGCAAATTCAACATTGGATAGCTTCTCAAAAGTAATACTGAGCAAAGGTTTTATTTAAAAATCTACCTGTAGTAAAATTGAATGTTGGAAATATAATGATGGCTTGCAGTTATACTTAGGCCATTACAATATTCCCAATGAGATTAGAATTTATTTTAAAGCAATTGAAACTAGAGAGTGTAAAATTTTTTGTGTAACCTCCTTCCTATTGTTTGAAACCCTGCCGGGATGAGGAAGGGGGAATGGCGCGGCAGCTGCGCCTTCCCCGGTTTTTGTACCTACTATTATAAGTCACCAATAATAGGCAATTAGCAGAGGAAATTTTACAGTCTCGAAAATTATTAAAGCAGTAAAGGGGTAACTAATTTACCTATCTCTTCCAATCCTTTCAGATATTAAGAGGCGGTAACTTTTGATACACCTAACCTACAATTACGTAATGATCCTACAATGAGGCTGTTCAAATAATGGTTCCACCAAAAATTTTATTTAGTGATTGTGATTCAGCATAGGAATGAACCAAATCATCATAAAAACAGCAGCTACAGTCTTAGCAATAATTTTCATTGGGTTTTGTCTATTTTTTAAGTTTGTCTATTTTGCTTGTCAGCACTTTTTTTTCAACAGCAGACTTTGTAAACTGCAATGCCTGCCCATAATGGAATAGTGCTTGTTCGTGATTGATGCCGCTATACAGATAGCCCATTAGCCCGTGATAATAGCTGTTATTGGAAAGATTAAGTTTAGCCACTTCTTCAATGGCCATTTTATTTCCATATACTTTTGCAAATGCAAAAGCACGATTAAGAGCCGCAACCGGTGAGTATTCCATGACGAGTAAACGGTTATACAATTGCAGTATGTGTTGCCATTTCTTTTCATGCTGCGTGCTGTGCCAATAGGCAATAGAAGCTTCAAGATGATACTTTGATATTTCGGATTTACCGAAAGCACTCATCAGGTAATAATTCCCTTTGTTGATAAGGTATTCGTCCCACAGGCTTTGATCTTGTTCTTCAAAAAGAATGGCTTCGCCATTTTCGTTCATTCTGGCTTGCAACCGCGAACTCTGGAAGCACATCAGGGCAAGAAGGGCATTTGCCTGAGAGGTATTTGTAAGACTGTCCTCAACCAGAAGCAGTGTTAATCGCATCGCCTCGGAACAAAGATCCTTCCGTATAAACTTGTCTTCATTTTGCGAAAAATATCCTTCATTAAATAGCAGGTATAGTGTTTTTAAAACAATGTCCAGTCTTTCATTGATGGCGTCCTTACTCAATTTTCTTAGCTGGAGGTCACCAGTACGGAAATTATCCCTTGCCCGTTGCAAACGTTTTTTTATTGTTTCATGCTTGGTTAGGAAAGCATTAGCAATTTCATCCACGCTAAAGCCACAAAGGATCTGCAATGCAAGGCATATCTGTGCCGATGGCGGATTTATGGGATTACATACCACGAAGATCATGGACAACAAGCTGTCGGCAATTACCTCTTCTGTAAATTCAAATTCCTCTTCCGATACGGCTTCCTTAGGTTTTATCTCATCCTGTATGCGTGTTTCAAAAAGCTGATGCCGTTTCAGGTAGTCTTTGGCCTTGTTTTTAGCAACCGTATAAAGCCATGCTTGCGGATTGTCCGGAACGCAATATAATGACCAGTGTTCGATTGCTTTCAGGAATGTATCGCTGGCAATATCTTCGGCGATCTCAATATGCTGTAATCCGAAACGGCTGCTCAGTACAGCAGTCAGCTTCACATATTCCTGCCGGAATAGGTGAGGTATCAAGGTGTTGATATGATTGTTTTCAGGGTTCATTATTTCTTCTTTTTTCCGCTTGTCTTTGCCCTGGGATTGAAATCAATGCATTGTTGCATCCAGAAGGTAAAATACCTTTGGTTGCGGATAGCGCGTGGACTGCCATAACCGTGTCCTTTATAGGGACCGTTCCTGGTCTCCATGATGCGAAATCCGTCCTTTTCTGCAAGTTTGTTCTGTAACGCCGGGTCAAAGCGTACCATCATTTCACCCCTACGCACATTTTACCATTGACCATGAAGGTAAGACTGCGGAATATTTCTTTCTCTTCTACTTCCAGGTCAGGAATATTTGCGAGAAATTACGAATACGGTTTGCCAGTAGTTCATCGTAAATCATCGTTTTTCTTTTATTTTAAGCATAAATGCCAAAAATGACGACATAGGTTGCCGCCATTATTAGCTCCTTTTTAAACTGGTATCTTACGGTTATTGCCCTTCATCGGCATGATAATCGTGACCATCACCATCAGACCAGTTCATAATAAATTCTTCACGGATGATCTTTCCATTTCTTACCGTGAAAATACAGATTTCATCAAAATTCATCCGTCCGGCTCCCTTCATTTTTATATCCATACCCATGCCAACAGAAAACAGGTTGCCTGCAATGACCGGCTGTGTGGTATAACCTGAATAAAATTCTTCGATCATCGAAGTAAAATGCACCGCTTTGGCCTTAACATTTGGCTTTCCTTTTGTGTAAGGCTGGCTTTTGCTGTTGGACGGTTCAATGGATTCTACCTCATCATCGTAATAGGTATCGATGATTTCTTCCCACTTGTTTTGCTGGGCGAGTAGGTAGTAATGATGTCCTATCTGATCTACGGTCATAACCAGGTACGTTTAGCTGTTGTCTTCTGGTGTTACTACTTTTCTTACTTCCACATGGCCGCCAATGTTGAGGATGGGGCATTCTTTGGCAAGACTTACTGCCTCATCAATAGTGGATGTTTTTACAACAATGTAACCGTTGATAAACTCTTTCACCTCTGTGTAAGGGCCATCGGTAATTACCTCTCCTGGTTTTACCGTTTTAGCTTCCGACATGGAAAGGCGGTTACCTTTGTCGGCCAGCTTATCCTGTGCGGCCATGCTACCCATCCAGTTCATCCAGTTGGTCAGTACTTGTTGCATTTGCTCAGGTGAAGGTTTGAAGCCTTCGTTTACGCTGTTTCTGAAGATCAAAACAAATTCTTTCATTTATTTTAAATTTTATGTCTATAAGTATAACGATTAAAGTGGATAAAAGGGGACAAGATCAGACCAAAAGTTATCAAAGTTTGGGTATTTTCTACTAGCTATGATCTCCCGGATTCAGGTTCCACTTATTTAACAAAGATGCCATTATCGGTGGCGGATGAATTGCCATCGCTAAGTTTTTTTGCTTCGCCATTTTTCCACCATCCTGCTCCTTCATTTGTAAAACCCGCTACGTACACATCGTTTCCTGATACATAAACCTTTTGGGGTTAGGCTTTGGCCATATCTGCACTGCCAGGCAGTGTGGTTGGCACTCCATTATTCAATAGTTTGGCTAAGATTTTCGCCCCTGAGCCGATCTCATAGCCGGACAGATATACATCCTTCCCTGATGCGAATACAGATGTAGCATAATGGATTGTGGTGCCATATGGCAGATCTGTGGCGACACCATCGTTCCATAATCTCGCTACCAATACTCCATCACCAGGCAAATTTTGCTGTCCTAAAGCATATACTTTAGTGGGTGTTGTATCATCACTATTTTTGCACGCTGTAAACATAATAGCCACTGCAAACATTGCCGGTAAAAATTTCCTGCTCATGTTTGTCGATTTCTTTTTGATCGGTTCGAATTATTATTTCTTCAATCTTTCCGTTGCTAAAACAGGTAGTCCTGTATTGCCGGTTTGTTTTATGAAATTAAACTTTATATCCCTCATCAACCATTGGCTATTTATTAGCGATAGAACAACATCATAAGTTCCTTCCACTATCCAGCATTCGTTGCCTAACCAATGTTCTGCCCTTCCTGTAAAATGAGCGTAGGCGGTAGCTTCCTCGGCTTTTACTTCAAATCCCCAAAGGCTATGGTGTGTTCTGTTAAAGCCTGGCAGGAAGGCGGCCCAGGTATCAGTAATCTCTTGCGGGGTGAGCATGGCAGCCGGGTTGCCGTTCATGGATGAATAATCGAGTAGGACTTTATCATTCATCACCGACATTACCTTCTGCCAGTTGCGATCATCGGCTCCGGCAAACAGTTTTTTTATTTGTTGAACTATTTCCGTATTTTTTTCAGGAAAAGCAGGTGACGTTAAAAGGGTTTTACAAAAAACGTTGATAGCTGCAACTGCTTCGGTCAATTGTAACGGGTTGTCGTAAAAATCAAATTGAGTACCATCTGTCCAGTGTAATACCTTTTGCGAATGCGGAATGGCGGCAAAAAATTGCTTTATATTTTCAGGTAATACAGCGCCATCTGAGTGTACCATTAATACAGGCTGCCTAACTGAGGTAGCTAATGGTAAAGGATTAAACGTAAGCCAGCCCTCCCAACTCATTACAGCAAATTTATCTGCACTCCATTGTGGTACAGCTCCGCGTAAAGGGTTTAAATAGTAATCATATTCGCCAAACATTGCGGCCGATGCATCCGTAATACTGATAGTGGGAATATATTTAACCTCCCCGTTTTCGCTAAATGCCTTTTGCGCAATTTTAGAGCTGTATATTTTATCCCGTACGCCTGTTTCACCACCATATATCTGCCTTACAGAGTTCGCATCGTGCAGCCATGCAGCTATCATTGCCAATCCTTTTACACGTTCATCCTCTGCTGCCACAGCAGCCATATACCCGGCACCAGCACAAATCGCCGTCAAAAATATTTCTTCAGGGTTCACTTCGTTGACGGTTTGCATAAATGAAATCGCATTTTTATAATCGGTAATTTTTGCTTCCGGGTTTTCCCAATATCTGGGCAACCCCTCGCTTTCACCAAAATACCGGGGATCGAAAGCCAGGGTAATAAATCCGTGTTGAGATAAGCGCCTTGCATATAAACCACTCATTTGTTCTTTTACCGTTGTCCATGAACCACCAACGATGATAGCAGGATATTTCTTGCCGGGAACAATATTGTCCGGAAAGTATAAATTGCCGGTCAGGCGCAGGTCGGCGCTATAAAAATGTATATTCTTTTGCATACTTATTTTATTTTGCTACAATCAATCCGTTCGCCATTGGTGCGCACTTTTAGGCTGCCGTACTTGCCATTTCCTTCGTAGGGGCGTTCAAAGATCATGTTGTCATAATAGCAATTCCCGTTTTTCTTGTCTTTGTATGCAACCATAATATACCGGGCGGTCTGTCTGTACAGGATAACACCCAGCTCGTTCTTCATCACTTTATAATCATCGCCAGGGCCGACTACAAACTTCAGCACTTCAATGTTGGCCGGCAGGAATTTAATGATGTTGGCTTTGCTAAGCTGCGGGTCAGTAAAGGCATAGCTTTTCTGGCTAAATTCTTCGGGCATATCTGCTTTCATGGCATCATCATCCTGGGCAAAAGAATTTGCTTTTTGCTGTATAGGGGCAACAAAAGCAGCAAAGCTTTGGGCACTTTTAATGGTCAGGTAAAAATTGCCCTGCAGATCTTCTATTTTCCAGTTGAATTCCATTCTGGTTCCGGGCTCGGAGGTTTGCACTACCATAGCAATCAATGAAGGAGCCTGCATTCCGTCTGCATACCGGGTAGTAGCTTCCAATGGTTTTGCCAGCACATCGAAATCAAGCTCTTTCGCATCCTGGTTAATTTTTGTGGCGTCTATTTTTACATAGTTAACCGAGTAGTTATCATCACCCTCTATCTTATATGCTACGTCAAAGGTCAATGTGTTCTCAGTGACATATTCTTTGATCGGTTTGGGAAAAACGATGTGGCCATAAATGTTGTCTCCTTCTTTAAAGTCTTTGGTAGCGTCCGAATTGCTTCCGCTAAAACTCGCTTTGGAAAAGTAGATATTTACTTTGCCTGTTTTTTTGTTCACTTCGGATGAAACTTCATCTGGCTCCACCTTTGCATCTTTCGCTTTTTCGGCAACGCTTTGGGCCTGGTTGGTGGCATCTTTTGCTTTATCTACATTTGATTTTAGCTTCCCGAATTGCGCAAGGGAACTTTGCGCAGATAAAATGGTGGCAAGTAACGCCATGGTCATCATTTTTTTCATATTACTCATTCGTTATGTATTATTAGATACTGTTTATTTTCATACTCTCCGGGACACTGCGGCACAAAAGCATTGCCGGCCCCCAAGCCGGATGTGCTGTTCCTGCCCCATGCGGGCAAAAAACAGGTAAAGGGGCAGTTGATATGCCCGACCAGTCAATATGACGATCCGTATTGAAAAATGGGGACAGATACCGGCATAATGCTGCCTCTTTTGGCGGCAAAATTCGGCAACGGGGCATCAAAACCCGTTTACATTTGGCAAGATTTTGGGTAGAGGCTAAGAATTTCCCCTTACCCTGCTGAGCGAAGTGGGAGTAATGCCCAGATAGGAGGCAATATAATAGTGTTGTATTTCGTTTTCAAGCCCAGGGTAGTGGCTGCGAAACCATGCCAACTTGTTTTTAGCTGTTTCTTTTAAGAGCAGGACTTCCTTTTCTGCCCGCCGCAGACTGTCGAGCATCACGACTGTATTACCGAATTGTTGCAGGTCCGCATTATAAGGCATCAGGTCTTCCATTCTCGTGTTGTTAAACACAAGAATACGGGCGCTTCGGGAAATGACCTGTAGGTTATAAATCGAGCGGTTACCGGCTCTCCGCATGATAGCAGGGGTAATGGCATTGCCGCTTATATAAAAATTGACGGTTGCATCATCGCCTTTGGTATTGAGAATATAACCCCTGACAATACCTTCCAGAATAATGAATTCGGACTTGACAATATCCTGTTCCTGCTCCAGGTACTGATCTGCATCCAAATGAATGAGTGCTGCCGCGCCCAATAATAGTTCGGCAGTAGGTTCGGAAATAGGGGAATATACGGACAGCGCTTTTTGTATAATTTCTTTCATATTGCTATTAAATTACCTTACAGGGTGTGGATTGTCTGATGCTTTTAATTGTTGTGTTAAAAGGCTATTGGCAGTTTTGTTCAGTGCGGGACAGGTTATGGGGTTTAAAAATTACTAACGTGGCAATGCCCCAAATGGTAATCAGCATACCCATGTAGTTAGAAATGTTCTGGTCGTTAAAATCTGCCAGAAAAACAATATCTACGGTAGCATGAAAAATGGCGCAAACCAGTATGCTTGCTTTGGAAGAGTTGTAGAACCAGGTAAGCAGCACACTACCCGTGAGCAGGCTGAATACCCAGCCGAAGATACCAGCTACATCCATATCCATAAAGCCCGGACGATACAAAAATAGTGGCAAATGCCATATTGCCCAAAATACAGTCAGGATAATACTTGAGGAGAGTGCATTAAATGTATATTGCAACCGGGGTAACGCAAAGCCACGCCAGCCCACTTCTTCGCCCCAACCAAAGAAAAACAGGTTATATAACAGGAACCCCGCAAAACTGAACTCAGGGAACTCTTTTGCTGCAAATAGACCGGATAGTGCCAGCGGGTGCTGATTCACCAGATAGTTGATTAAAGAGGCCATAAATGCCAGCAGGAAGGGGCTAAGCAAAGCTATGACCACATACAACAGCGGCCTGACTTTGATCATACGGCGGAAAAGATTATTTATTCCTTCCCCACCTTCAAATATCCAGGTGGTAATAAAGGAGGCTATCAGCGGTCCCAGGCCACCTATGCCGTGGTGAAATGCCAGCACCGGTAAGCTTTTAATGCCCAAAGCCGGGCTATATAGCGGAAACCAGATTAACCAGCTTATAAGGTAGGCTAAAGTAAAATAGACACCCAAAGGCTTGATCCGGGAAACTTGTTGATCCATGTCAGGTTTATTTCTGTTTGTCTTTAATGCATTAAACACCTTCCAGCCAGTGCCGGAGCGCTGAAGCCCTCGCTTTGCTGTTGAAAACCAAACGGTAACACTGCATCACATATCCAAACCAATACCTGTATTCTTATTTTGGACTGATGATTTTGGCTGCTAGTTATTACTCATTTCCAACATATCAGCATCGCTATTTTTGATTTCAATTTTAATTGTTTAGATGATGAGGCAACGTTAAATTTTAAACCCAAAATGTTTTGGGAGGCCAACAAAATTATTAAAAAAGAAATAGATGGAACTCCCTCTTTTGATCCGGGTACCTGATGGGGGCAGGTTCTGTTTTAAGAAGGTTTGAGAATTGAAATAGGAGTCCATGACCTGAAATGATTCTGACTGTAATTGCTTCGGGACTGAAACCTTTTCTACACAAAGGGGCCTTTTTCTGCCACTTTTTAAAGCATCATTATTTATCATCGGAGATACTTTTCAAAAATAGGGTATATTTTTTCTGCAAAAGAAAGAGGGTGCCTCATTTATTTATGACACCCTCTTTTAAATTTACTTCACTGATATCTTCCCAACAGCGATCTTCGTTTTGCCAAACATCCTATCATTACGTCCTACCAGGTACAGGTTATTTCCTAATACGACACCTTTCCTTGGCATAGCAGTAGGTATTTCCTTGTTATTGAAAATCATCTTACGGTTAATCTTACCTGTCAGCTCGTCAACGGAAATCATAAAACAATCTGATTTACCAAACCGCGTAACAGACTTTACCTTCTGTCCGGATTGAGTTACACCGGCATTTTTAGGATTATCATTCAGCACAAGGTTAATGGTATTACCAGATCTGACTACACCAAATCCTGAATAGAATGGCATTTTCAAAGAAGAAAAGAAACTGAAACCACTAATTGTTGCACCACCTCCTGTAGAAGTTGTTCCAACGGCATATCTTTCGCTCTGAGATTTAGGTAATACCTGTAACCAGTCAATTTCACCCTGAGGAGCCACTTTACACATCAGCAAGTCACCGCTTGAATATACCCTATAGGTAGTGTATGACCAGTGTCCGGGGGCACCATTAGTACCCGGTGTGTAAGTTGAAGTGGTATAAGTATAGGTATCAAAAGATTCAGCCAGTATCATCAACCCACCATCTGAGGAGTAGAAGATCTTTCTGAACTGCATGTACCGGGAGAAACCTTCTCCTTCTTCTGGGGTATCCTGCTTACCATCTTTTGTGTTTTCTTTCCCTGCTTTAGCTGTTTTACTGTCTTTATCTTCTTTAGTATTTTTGCGTTCTTTGTCTTTCTTATTGTCTTTAGTGTCCTTACCATCATCCTTATCATCATCTTCTACATTATCACCATTAGACAACATTGCATCATTAATGGCTTTATCGATTGTGGAAATCACTTTCCCGGTATTGACATCGATCCTTTGCACCAGCAGCCCATTTACTCTCCGGCTTTTCTTTTCATTGCTATAGAATGCAGCCAGTATCAGGTCCTGGTTCTTTTCCTGCAGCAATTTGGTACTGCTCAGCCATTTACCGTTAACGGTTGTATTAATTTCTGATTCCTGTTTGCCGGCTTCATTATACACGCGAATATTGTAATGGTTAAAGTCGAGGAACTTCTCCTTTTTCTTTTTACCTTCTTCATATTCATAGGTACGACCTACCAGGATTACCTTTCGGTTGATAGTATATATCACATCTTCCAGCTGGTATTTCTTTGCTTCAAATTCATTTGAAATAACGACAGGTTTAGCGCCCTTCAGCTTACTGTCAAACTCCTGTACTTTGTACTCGTTCTTTTCTTTTCCCTGTATACTGCTCACAAGCACCATCTTTGAGCTGTCAGCATTGTAGGTGAGTTTGAACTCCATCTTATCCCTCTTTGACTCCTGTTGGAAGGATGCCACCCGTTGCCATCTTACTGTCAGATCGCCGGATGCTTTATTCACTTTTGCTGCGAATAATTCAAGCATTCTGTCTCCCCGGCTATAGGAGGATGCAAAAATGAACAGGTCATTACCTAATGGGAAAAATTGTTCAAATTCTTTACCACGCAGATCTTTATTATAGTTGCGACGGTAAATTTCTGAAAGGTTGGCATTCATTTTTATAAGCGTTCCCGACCCTCTGAAGGTAGCGCCAACCACATAATAAGATTTCATTTTTATGTGGGCTTCTTCCAGGTAGATGCCTGTATTGTCTGTGCAAACTACTTTAAGGTCTGTTGAGCCTTTTTTGAGTTTGATGTCCTCCCCCCAATTTACGGATGATTTTTGCTGGGCTAAACTGGAAATGCTGATCGAAAGTGTTAACAAGTAGAGATAAATAAATTTCATATGAATGGGATGATTAAAAAATATGGGGACAATGATATGACAATAAACGGTAAAGTAAAATGATTTTCCGGGTGTTTTTAAATGAAACTGGATGGGGGTGCCGCTAAGCAGAATGCCTGTAGGAAATTCCAGGTTCGTTACTGACTATCCTAATGTACCGGGCGAAAAAATTATTGTTGTGGATTAACCGATGAAAAAAAAGCTTCGGCTTTTACTTAATGCTGGTTATCCTTATTCTGCTTACATAATTATTTCCAAACAATAAAAGATGTGATAGTCGGAAAACTGAAAAATTCTGATTTAAAAAATAAAAGACGAAATCCGGGTGGTGAGAGATGTATTTATGAGTTTCGGCTATAAAAAGTTAATGGTGTTCACCATTTTAGCAGTAAAAGTCGCTGAAATTGGCCATGAAAGGTGATATTAGTCAATATAAAAATTGAGTATAAAATTATAATCCTATTGATTTTTGTTTTTTATTTGCATTAATTATTAAGAGTAATACCTACGAAAAGATAGCCCGATTAAAATATCAAAGATTCTGTACGATATCCCTGATCTTTTGATATTCTGTGAAGATGTATGCTATTTTGTTTGTACCATTATTTAACTGCAGTATTTAATTATTATTCAAATGCCTTGGGGGACGTGAATGATTTCCATTACTGTTTGAACCTTTAAATCATGTGTAAAATGCTGAAAAAGGCATTATCGGTAGTCTGTTGCCTACTGGTAATGCTTGGGCACCGTGCATTTGCCGGTGAGCCGTACCTATCCCTATCACTCGTTAGCCCAGACACCATTCCTTCCGACCTGGGAGATCGTGCGTTATTAAGTCAGCCAGCTTTGAAACAGGCCGTTATTACAGCTGTAAATCAGCGGGCAGGGCCAGATAGTATACATGCAAGCGCACCTACTCCTGATAGTATTCCTTTCAGCAAATTAGGCTTAAGTGGCATGAACTCTTCTGCCAAAGGAGCTTTTACCCAATACCTTGAATCTGGTAATAGTACAGTCGGTATGGCGCGTATGAAAACCATGTTCAATGATATGAAGGACAGCTCCAAAACCGCTTCTTATATCGATAATAAGTTGCGCGGTTTTTATGCGTTAAGGAACAACAACCCCGTCAATGGTAAGTTTAGCTTACCAGGCAAACCTCAGAACCAACTAAAAGGTGTATCCTGGACTACTGCTTATATAGATACTACCGCTATGATGTCCGGCTGGTGGAATGAAGGTGTGGTACAGGATGTTGTAAAAATAGGTGGTATCCCAGTTCAAATTAATTACTCCACTTTATCCGGTTATAATTATGCTGGCCCTTCACTCAATGATGCTCATTTCGTACAGTTCTCTTTTGACAGGGAAGCTTATTTGAGTGATGTGAACAGCCAGCTGACAAAGAACTATGATTTAAAGAAATACTTCCTCGAAGACCTGGATATCAAAAGTAGCATGCAATCTTATGCAACCTCTTCCCTAAAAGCGTTCGAACAGGATGGTGTAAAATATAAGATCAATGGTGATCAGCTCATGTATTATGATACCGCACAGTTACGCCAGTCTATTATGGGCTCCTCCTCGCCTATCAGTTTTTCTGCCGATTCTGCGAAACTATTAGCTGCTTCAAAAGATAGTAATGATCAGGCTTTATACAAACGATATCAACAGTCTGAATATTACCGTAAAGTGCTGGTATTGAAAAGCCAGATGGGTGATGTGAAAGAAATGAACCAGTTGCTGGGCAACCAGAAGCAGGTAAATGCGAATATCGAAAACTGGATGCAGCAAGATGAGAACACGGCTAAGATGGGCGGAAAACTTTTGCAAATGAGCTTTTTGCAAAAGATGATGGCGAACATGCAATCCCTGAAAGCGGGTAGTGTGGGAGATTCAAATAGCTTGTTTATGTCTGGTGTGGCAGGGTCTTTCCTCAAAGATAATAAAGCCATCAGTCTCCTCGCTGGTAACAGCAGTGAACTGGGTATACAGGATGTTGGGATGCAATCTGCTACCGGTAAGACTTCTTACAGCATGCAAGGTATCTCACTTGGTAAAGGTGGTACCTCTTTCTCTGCCTTGAATGCTAACTCTAAAGCTCAAACAAATAGTGGTTTCAACACCTCTGCTATTAGCAGGAATGTATTTGTGGGATCTGTGGGAGAGAAAATGAGTCTGGGCGCATTAGGTACACTGGATGTAACACTTTCTAAATCCAGCAGCACGTATGGTACATCCTCTGATGCTGCAGGTGTTTCCAAATCCGCTGCCGGTGCCCTGCTGGACGATCTGTGGGCAACTGCATCTGTAGGTCTTACTTTGAATGGTAGTGTAAAGGAATGGGGCATGACCCATAAGGTATATGTTAACTACTCCGGTCTGGGATATGTAAATCCCGGCGCTCCTTTCGCCAGCAGAGGTACCATGCAATATGGCTTTTATGTAAAACGAGCCTGGAAGAAAAATAAAGCGACCGTAAGTGTACGTACTGACATTCGTGACCTTGCTACTTCTGCTACCACCAGTACTAAACGAACCAGTATGACCTATGCGGTGGATGGCCGTTACCGCTTTACAAAGAAAGTAACTGTTGGGATGAACCTCTTACAAAGTTCTCTTCGTGAAGATAAGACCACTGCTTATATGAACCGCAAGATCACCTTCACTTCCCAGGTAAATGGCAAGATCGATGGTCATGTATTCAGCAATAGTTCCACCCTGGGTATTCAGCAGTTGAATTACCTGCCTGTAAAAACATTGTTCCTGAACATAGGTTCTGCCCAGACAGTCGTAGCCGGTCCTGGTATGGTGATCGTCAACTTAAACTATAGCCGTGATGTCAATAACGCAGCTGTGTACAATAATATCCTGAATACAGAAGGTGGTTATCAATATACCCTTGGTAAAAAAACAACTTGCAGCAGCTCGTTGATCTATATGAACAGTGTTGATGTGGTTGAACAGATTGGTGTTCGTCAGCAGGTGGCGACTCAATTGTATAAGCGCTGGAATGTAAGTCTCTCTGCCGATGTAAGAAAGAACCTGTTCAACTCCTCCGCCAACTATTACTACGGAAAATTCAATACTGCTATGGCAGTGCAATACCTGATAAAATAACAGCATTATGAAGAATGGACTTAGACTTTTAATGACTGCGCTGTTTGGTATATTATGCCTGCAGGGCAAGGCCCAATACACTTTCACATTTATTCCAGAGGTACAGGGTAGATCAATTGACAATATTTATAAAGTACGTATCAGCAATACGGGAAGCACGACTACTGCCAACCTGCGTATTGTGGTGACAGAAGCACAAGCTGGTGCGGTGGTCACTATTGATGTACCACAATTTCAACTCCTGCCGGGTACAGCTACGATACCGCCTGCTGCCACTTATCATGCAGCTGTAAGCTTTGGTAATAATAAGATCGCTACAATCATTCGCCAGAGTGGTTATTTCCCCGAAGGTGATTATGAATACTGCTTTCAACTCTATGAAGGGGGAAACCACAATAGTGAATTGCTGGGCGAACAATGTTTCAATTATGAACTGGAGCCTTTTACCAATATGCAATTGATATCTCCATATGATGAAGACAAGATCTGTGATAAGCGCCCTTCGTTCAACTGGCAGCCTTTGATCCCTTCAGTGAATGGTGCCCAATACCGCCTGTTGCTGGTAGAAGTGAAGGACAGACAACAGCCGGTGGAAGCGTTGCGTATGAATCTCGCTATCATCAATCAACGTGATATTCCTATGCCGATGTTGTTGTATCCTTCTATTGCCAATGAGCTGGTGGAAGGTAAGCAATATGCATGGCAGGTAACTGCTTATCAGAACGACCTGATACTGGCTCAGTCAGAGATCTGGTCGTTCACAGTGGATTGTGAAAAAGACACGACCACTTTGCCGGTGGAAGCTTTCAGAAATATTGATGACCTGACCAGGGGCAACTTCTATATCGCAAGAGGACAGTTATTATTTGCCTTGCAAAATAACTATGCGAAAGCTGACCTGACTTACAGCATCCGCTGTTTGACAAAGCCTGATCAGACTGTGAAGAAACTCCCTACTGTAGTACTAGACAAAGGATACAACGAAGTGACCATTGACCTGACTGACAATACCAGTTTCAAAGATGGGTATTACTACATCATGGATGTGAAATTGCCGGATGGTACGCGTAAACAATTAAGATTCATTTATAAACAAGCGGAATGAGAGCTGGAGTAACTATACTGGCGTTGCTGTTACTATTGGCAGCATGCAAAAAGCGTGAGCCATCAACTGTAATAGCAGAAAGGGAAATGAGTGATTACCGGATGTACCTGCATAGCATGAAAGAAAAGAAAGAGGATGCCTCTACAATGTACTTCATGTTTGTCGTAAAAGCGATCAATGGGCAAAAGTTGCCATCCGGAACGGATAGTCGTTTTAACTACGGTGTCGATTCTCTTTTTTATATGGTAAATGGAAAGGATACCCTGCCTGCGCTGGATGCTGTGCGTATGGCGAATGGTAACCTGGATGGTATACAATATATGCTGGTCTTTGACCGGCCAGCGACAGCTGATACATTGAGACGTGTCGTTTTCAGGGATTGGTTATTTACCAGTCACGTTATCAGCTTCCCATTTAAGCAGCAATAATTACTAACAAGGACTTTTAAGACTGAAGATATGATAATCAGTAGTATTCATGCCCGTAAGCGGATTGCCTGTTTTTTCCTTGCGTTGCTAACAACGCAGGGATTAATACCCGCAACTACTTATGCGCTTACTTCCGGACCTGTACAACCAGAAGCAAGAGGCTTTACGCCGGCTAATACCAATGACCTGGTAGACCTGTTCACCGGTGATTTTAAATACAATGTTCCACTAGGCAGTGTGGGTGGTTATCCACTCAACCTGAGTTACAGATCAGGTACCAGTATGGATGACGAAGCCAGTTGGGTGGGTCTTGGCTGGAGTTTGAATGTAGGTGCTATCAACCGTCAGCTGAGAGGTGTGGCAGATGATAGCTATGGAGATCAGGTGGTGACACACGATGATATGAAAGAGAAGATTGTGTATGGCGGTATGGCGAGTGTGAGAGGTGAAGTGTTTGGTGGTATGGTGAGTGGCTCCCTGTCAGTAAGTGTGTTTAATGATAACTATACAGGTGTGGGTGCATCAGTGGGTGTCAATGCAGGTTTGTCATTGTCTAAATTCACGGGTGGTGCTATTACGCCTGGTTTAAATGTAGGGGTTACATCCAGTACACAGAATGGGGTGACGGTAACGCCGAGTATCTCTTTGTCTTTTACAAAGCAAATTAATGACTATAATTCTACCAGCATTAAAGCATCTGTAGGTATCGGCTACAATACCCGCGAAGGATTGAAGGATCTGACATTAGGTACTTCTTTTTCTGTGAAGGGTACTAAAATAGAGGAAATTAAAAATGAGGATGGTACAGTTAAGTCCATTAAAAAGTCGGATGGTGGTAGTAGCAGTATTAACGGGATCGGTTCTTCTATCAGCTTTAATACGCCTGCATTTTATCCAAAGACGAATGTTCCTTTTACTTCCAGCGGTTTTACATTTAGTCTCGATGCAGGTCCTGCAGGACAAGGTGCATTTGGTGGTATTGGAGGATCTGGTTATAAGACCGTTAGAAAGATAGCCAATAAAGTGCGTAGCATGCCTGCCTATGGTTTCCTGTATGCTGATAAGGGAAAAGATGTGAAGAATGCGTTGATGGATTTCATGCGTGAAAAAGACAACCCTGTTATACCTGAACTGAAAAATCTGCCATTGCCTATTGCCACCCCTGATCTATTTGCTTATACCAACCAGGCAGGTAGTGGAGAGTTTCGCCTGTATCGTAATAGTACCGGCGTGTTTTTCGACAATGCCACAGAAGAAGTTACGGAAAATAATTCTGCCAGTGCTGAAGTGGGCGTAGGTGCCTATGGACATGCCGGTACTTCTATATACAACCAGACTGCCACTAATTCTAATGGCAAATGGGTGAATGGCAACAACTTTCTTACCAATGGAGACTTCGTTGCCACCAATGGTAAAAGCGAAGAATCCGCTTATTTCAAGCAGGTAGGTGAGAAAGAATCAGCTGATCCTACTTTTTATAATCGTGTACTGGGTGATGATGCGGTAAATGTGCCGCTGAGTGGCAAAAAAGCAACTGGTGTATTACGCAATGCTGATAAATCAAAATCAATATCTGGTACTCCACTCAGGAAAGACGGCCGCCAGGTACGTCATACAGCTATTATGGCGCTGACAGCTGATGAAGCCAGAACCGCGGGGTTTGATAAAGAAATTTTGAATTATCCCCTTCCGGTAAATACGGATCAAAAAGCTTTTACTCCTGAAGAGTACAGTAAACTCAGCCCTACCTCCGATGCCAGACAAGGTGATTTCAGAAAAGCGAAACACATTTCTGAGTTCACAGTCATGGGCGACGATGGTAAAAGAATGATTTATGGTATTCCTGTTTATAATAAAAAGCAGGTAGAATACACCTTTGCTACAACAGGTACGCCTGACCCAACTACGAATCTCGTTACGATTCCCGGCACGGCAGGATTTGGACATGCAGATTCTAAGAAAACCGATAATTATTATCATAGGGAAGAACAACCTGCATATGCTACATCCTGGTTGCTGACACAGATCCTGTCACCTGATTATGTAGATCTGACCGGCGACGGTATTTCTGAAGATGACAGGGGGACTGCCGTTAAATTTAATTATACCAGGACAGCGACTAACTATAGCTGGAGAACCCCGGTAGCTCCCAATAAAGCGAATTTTCACCGTGGTCTGAATGCTGATCCTGACGATAATAAAGCATCTTTTGTATATGGTGAAAAGGAACTCTGGTACATTACATCTATTGAATCCAAAGATGAAGTTGCTTATTTTATTACCAGTGACAGGGAGGATGCGAAGGCCGTAGATTCCCTCGGGAATAAAATTGCTGCTGCTTCAGGGCAAAAACGACTGGATACGATCAAGATATTTTCCAGGGGGGATTTAAAAACACCGAAGAAGACGATTGTATTCAATTATAATAATTCAACTATTCTTTGTCATAACACGCCTAACAGTGATTCAAGAGCTAATGGTAAACTCACCCTGTACTCCGTACATTTTAATTACAGGTCATCTACTGGTGGTACCTATCATCCGTATTGGTTCAATTATGGTAATAACCCTGATTATGCTTTCCTGAGTACTGACCGGTGGGGTATGTATAAAGGTAGTTCAGATAATGAAAATTCTGGTTTTGGTGAGATGGACAATATGGAGTTTCCATACACCAAATCAGATTACGACGCCAGGTGGGAGAATGCTGATACTTATCAGCTGACATCTATAGAGCTACCATCGGGAGGAACTATCAATGTCGGTTATGAATCGGATGACTATGCCTATGTACAGGACCAGCGAGCGATGCAAATGGCGCGAGTCACGAAATTGATAACGAATGGTGGAGAAACGAACAGTTTTAAGGATGCCAAAGGAATAGAAATAGAGGTGCCTGCAAGTGATGAAGGTAGTACGATACAAAACACTGCCGATTTTAAAAAGAAATACCTGAATGGATCTGATTACCTGTATGCAAAATTCTATGTGAATATGACAGATGATCCTACGATTACAACGGATGATCATTTTGATTTTGTTTCTGCATATGGTAAAGTAAAAACGGCGACCAAAGATGGAAGAAAAATAAGCGTCGTTTTTGAGGATGATGAAGATGGAGGTGTCAGTGTGAATCCATTTATTAGTGCCGCCTGGCAGCGAATGCGCCTGGAATACCAGCGATATGCCTACCCGGGATATAATAACCGTATCAATGATGATAAGCCTGTAAAAGCCGTTATATCAGCTTTACTGAATGCGTTGAAAACAATGGGGGAGCTGACCACCAATTTCAATAAACGTGCTTATAAGAAAGGCTTTGCAAATACTGTCAAGCTCAATAAGTGCATGGCGAGGTTAGTAAGACGGGATGGACATAAACTGGGAGGTGGTATCAGGGTCTCTTATCTTTCACTGAGTGATGGCTGGTCCCGTATGGATAATGAGCAGAGTGATTACTATTATCAGCAGGGATATGAATACACAATTACTGAAAACGGTGAAACGATCAGTAGTGGTGTAGCTACTTTTGAACCTTCATTAGGTGGTGATGAAAATGCCATGCACCTGCCTGTTAATTATACACAGGATGTGAAATGGGGATTGAGTAATTACTTCTACCTGGAACAACCTATGGGAGAAAGTTTATTCCCGGCGCCGTCTGTGGGCTACCGAAAAGTGACGGTATATAATTATGACAAGGATTATAATCTTTCGTTGAAGGCAGGTTATACATCCAAAGAATTCTATACAGCCAAAGAATACCCGGTTGTAGTGAAACAAACACCTTTGGAAAGTTACCTGCATAATCCTGTCGGGTGGTCTAATTTCTTCGGTGGCAGTACCACTTATGAGTTGGCAATGTCGCAGGGATATGCTTTGATCCTGAATGATATGCATGGAAAACCTAAGCTGGATCAGGAATTTAACCAATCGGGCGATGAGGTATCTGCTGTAGAATATTTTTATAATTCAACGGAAGAGGGCGGAACTTATCGTATCAGTAATACAGTGGATGTAGTGGATAATAATGGTCAGATCACTAAAAACCAGGTGATTGGCAGAGAGGTGGATGTGTTTGCAGACATGCGGTCCAGTGAACTGTATAATACTGGTCGAAGCATCAATATTGGTTTTGATGTTTTGGCAATTGGCCCATGGCCTATACCAGTACCGCATTTTCCATGGAATAGCAATACGGATTACAGGTCCTTTAATTCTGCCAGTGTCGTAAAGACAATCCAGTATTATGGTACTGTATCCAAAATAGAAAAGCGGATAAATGGTTCCAGTATATCTACACAAACATTGTTGTATGATAAATATACTGGCGAACCAGTATTGACCCAGACACAGAATGAATTCAATGATCCTGTTTATAACCTGAGTATCCCTGCTTACTGGATGTATAGTCGTATGGGCATGGCTTATAAGAATATGGGTATGCTGCTGTCTGGTTTCTCTACAGACGGGAATGCTGTTGTTTCCGGTACTTATTCTCCTTACTTAACAGCTGGTGATGAATTGGTGGATATTGGTAATGGCTACCAGTTATGGGTAGTGAATTCTCCTACATCCACTGGTGGTGCGAGTGCATTGAGAGTGATAGATGGTGTCGGAAGAGTGGTGAAAGGATATGCAGGAAATGTAAAAGTAGTGAGGTCTGGTTATCGAAACGTACTGAATAACGAGGCCACTGTTATTACCTGTTTGAAAAATCCGGTGGAAGGAACAAAACTGGTAGCACTCAACAATGAAGACCTGACAAGGTTAAAGGTGATCAATGCTTCTGCAGTATTATATGAGGAGGCATGGGGACAGGAAGCGGATTGTAATATCAAAAGTTGTCCGACTGGTTATAATGAAGGGCCAAATGGCGATTGTGTGATCAAAGCTAATTACACGACTGCCCCCAAATTATTCCAACTTGTACATGGCGATGTGTCATCGTTGTATGGTAAAAGAGGTGCATTCTTTTTTGACAAGGATACCAGGGAACAAATTGCTACCAGTACTGGTGCTTACTGGATGGGAGGCAATAACTGCGTGGGATGTGACCGGCTAAGTAAAACCGGTATCTGGTTAAAAACACTGGATATAGGTCGCTGGTTTGGGGTAGCCACTTGTATCACAGTTCCTACTGAAGGGGACTACTTTTTTGGGTATGGATCTGATGACCTGATGCGATTGTATATAGATGGTGCCAAAGTAGATAGTTTCCGGGGAGCTAGCGAAAGTTTCCATGAGGCATGGAGGATCTATCCTTATCACCTGACAGCAGGTAAGCATACCATTCGCTTTGATGCGGCAAGTAGTGTGGGTGATCAATCAGTGGCACTTGAAATATATAATAACCACGATTTAACCACATTGAAAGAAGGCGATCCAGGTAAGATCAGCACTTTGTTTACTTCTTCTGACCTGCTTGACAGAACGGATGTATTGATCTTCTATACAGATGGTTATGGCAATAATTTAGGACAAAATTATGGCTGTACATCCGGACAGGCTTTGAATTTATGTGATGGTATGGTGACCTGTGGTCTGGCAAAGCCTAAAGGTAGTTGTCCGGATGGATTTACACCAAGTGCGGATGGGCAGGCATGTAATCCTTCAAGTAGTACTATTAATACTAATACCGGATTAAATATCGCCTATGGTAGTAAGTGGTCTGAATATAGTCAGGATGGAGCCATCATCTATAATGAACTGGGGGTACCTGTCACTACAGTCAAAAGCACTTATTGGGGTACAGATAACTGCTCAGTTTCTCAATCACGTGTATCTTCCTCCTCCAGCTCTTCAAGTTCTTCTTCAAGCTATTGTGGCAGGTTAAATACAGTAGGATTCTGGTTAAATAGCGATTATGGTAATCAATGGATAGGAGTAAAAGCTTGTCTGAAAGTACCAGAGACCAGGACTTATTACCTGGGATATGGCGTAGATAATAGTGCTAAAATTTATATAGATGACGTGCTGTACATATCTGATATGGGAGCTGTAGAGGAGGCATACCATCAATGGAAGGTATATCCCATCTATTTGGCAGCAGGTCAACACGTGATCCGCATAGAAGCACAAAACGAGTTAGATGCCAGAGCAGTAGGTGTAGAGGTCTATAATAACACCTTAGAGGAGCTCGTAAATAATAGCATCACGCCAACGACTATTTTTACCACAGCTGATTTCCAGGATGGTAAAACCTATTTTACTTATGTAAAAGACATTGTGGGCAATGAAGTGGTAGAAAGTAAATTCAATTGTACAGTAGGTCAGGTGGATGTTTGTGCTGAGCCTTTGGGCTGCCCTGCTATACCGAATGGCGTTGTATTAAACCCATATGTAAATGGTTACCTGGGTAACTGGCTGCCATCTCAACAAAAAGTATGGTTGGCCAACCGCTCCGGACAAACCCTGGTCACTGATAATACGGTGAACCCTGAAATCCGTAATAACGGCTACCTGCCTGGCTTCTATCCATTCTGGTGGTATGATGCCAGCTGGAATACCTCTACCAGTACAAACTGGGTAACTGCTACTACCAGCACTTTGTATGACAGGCAATCACAGGAAGTAGAAAGTAAAAATGCCCTGAATATTTATAGTGCTGCCAGGTTTGGTTTTAAAGAAACAAAACCGCTTGCCGTGGGTGGGAATATGAAACAGCGTGAAATGTATACAGACGCATTCGAGGATTATGGGTTCAATGCATTAAATATTACTAATGCCATCTGCAAACCGGATAATTTCAATATATACAATGTATATGGCAGCAGCAACCTTGATGAAACCGTAGCGCATACGGGTAATTACAGCCTAAAGATCCCGGCAGCTGGTATTAACCTGTCCAGCTATGTATACTCTTATGAACATACTCCTGGTATTTACCTGGCCAATAACCAGTTTGGCGAATACTATCGTCAGCCGGCATCCTGGCTGGGCCTTAGAGGATTCTGTCCTGTTCCGGGCAGGGATTATGTTTTCTCTGTTTGGGTGTATGATAATGCAGGTCCGGCTTCCACGCCAGGCCTCACTGTAAAAGTGAATGATGGTGCATATACTGTAACACTGAAGAAGAAAGCAGCTGTAGAAGGCTGGAAACTCATGGAAGGTACGATCTCCAAAGATTGGATAGGCACGACCGAAATGGGCAGTTTCAGCCTCAGTATCACCGGGTCCGGGTTAAGAATAGACGATATCAGGATCTTCCCATTTGATGGTCAGATGAAGTCATATGTGTATAGTGATAAAACCCAGTGGCTGATGGCAGAGCTGGATGAAAATAACTATGCCACTTTCTATGAATATGATGAAGAAGGTGCACTGATAAGGACTAAGAAGGAGACAGAACGTGGTATCATGACTATTAAAGAAAACCGTTCTCAAATAAGGTATAGTCCATTTTAATTGCTAATAACATGAAGAATATACATAAGAAAATAGTAATTGTTGGCCTGGTAACGGTAGTAGCAGCCGGTGCTTTTGCAGGTGTAAGAAAGTGGGTGAGTACACCGGCTAAAGAAGAAGATATGTCAATGGAGGAGCTTTTTGCTCCTCCCGAAGGCATCAAACTCAGTAAAGAAGAAATAGCCACGCTGGCAGATATGTCAAAAGTATTGCACCAGCTGGATACATTGAAAGTATACACCTTAAGCGGATCTTATGCTGTGCAGGATCTGGCTGATTCAAGCAATAATATGCAGGCTGACTTTTTCTATACAAGGCAGGATAGTGCGGCTTATTATCGAATTGGTCAACAGGAAATGATAGCTCTTTCAGAATGCTTTATTACTGTAGATCACGCGACAAAAAAGATCTTCCTGGCACCACACAAAAAAGTGAATCCTCCATTTAATTCACCGTTGAAAGAGGAGAATAAATACATCGCGAGGGAATCATATCATGTATCAAGGTCAGATAAAGGCGGACTATCAAAGATCACCCTGTTTAATGATACCCATGTGAGCTGCAGAGAATACAATTTATTATTTGATAGTACTGGCATGATCCGGCAGACAGATATGCGGATGACGGATCCATTACGAGCTACTGATCATACAAAGGATAAGCTGGTTGTGATGAAGATAAACAACTGGCAGATGGGGATTGCAAAAGCGCCGTTGTTGCGGATGGATAAATATGTTCATGTCCGTAACGGAGTGGTTACATCTGCGATCAACGACTATGAAATTATCAGGTATCAACATCAGTAGTTAAAGGATATATGCTATGCGACTAAATTCTTTAATAAAGAATAAAACATTATTTAGTTATCATTTACCTCGGCCTATGCCTAAGATTGTTTGCTATCCTATCCGGTTCATTGCCTTATTATTTATTCCCCTGTTTGCAGGTATCATCACCTATGCCGCTGCCGGTCCGGGTATAGAAACCTACCAGCACGAGAAGAAGGGAAAATTTAAGCAAGGTGATACCCTGATCGTAAAGGATGAAAAGTTTGAAAACTCAGCCGTTGACTGGAGTAAGATTAATAACCGAAAGGTGACGAATATTATTACCCTGAGCCTGGATAAAGATGAAGTTAATAAGATCACCCAGGCGTTTTCAGCGGAAATGAAGATAAAGATTGAATACTGGGCACAACCTAACCAGGCGGATCCGGGTGTTTTAGACAATATTAAACTGAAAGTAACCTATGATCCAACTACGGGGGCTAGTTACCAGGCTTCCTCGGATTATCACTTTGATAATTCGTACAAAGTGCAGATAACTATTGAGGATTTTACCAGTGCAGAGTTGGGAGACGATTTGCCGGCCGCTTTTCATCTGATGGGGCAGGTGATTGTAGAACGTACCTATGAAATAGATAATAATACGCCCATTGTAACGCATGTTACCATGGGGCCTTCCAATTCCACTGCTTACCAGGCATCATTGACCTGGAATAAGTTGGATGGTGCACAGGAATATGATCTTGAATGGACGTTTATATACTCTGGTACTGACTTTGGAAGGGAGCTCAATACCAGTTATCCTGATTTTACTGTGCCGATGGTACAGAAGATGTTTAAAAACAATGCTACACGTGTCACGGTACAACAGGAGTATTATGATATTACCCAGACCAGTTACAATTCATTTATATTAATACGTATTCGTCCTGTTCATTATGATGATGAGGGATACCGTATTGAGGGCGATTGGAACTACGGGTTGGAACGTGATGGTAATACCTTCATAGGAGCCATGGATATACCTTCTGCAGGGAGACAGTCCAATTTTAACTGGACATATGATGCGGCCTATGCAGAAGATGGTAAACGTAAAGAGGTGATTCATTTCCTGGATGGATCATTACGTGAGCGTCAGGCGGTGACCCTCAGTAATACCGAGCAGAAGGCGATTGTACAGGAGACATTGTATGATGAAGTCGGGCGTCCTGTTGTAAATATAATGCCGGCGCCGGTGAATAATAATTCCCTTAAATATTATAAGGGACTGCATCCTGCTACTGATGGTAATACTTATGATTATAGCTATGCATATGGCAACAATACAGATTGTATAGCTACCCCAGCACCTTTGGGTACAACTGGTTACGATGATGTAGATAACTCCAATACTAGTGTAACAGTAGGTGGTGCGGGGCAGTATTATTCTCCTGAAAACGTCTTTTATAATCTTGATAATAATTCTGTTAATAAATACACACCTGATGCGGGAGGATATCCTTTCTCTGTAACCAGGTATACTTCAGATAATACCAATCGTGTAACGGTAAAGGGTAGTGTAGGAGCATTATTTCAGCCTGGGCCTGATCAGACCACCAGCAAGGCTGTAAGAATCTATTACGGAACACCTGATCAATGGGAACTCGACAGGTTATTTGGTAATGATGTCGGTTTTGCCAGCCATTACCTGAAAACGATGACTGTAGATGGGAATGGACAGATTGGAATATCATATGCCAACGCATCAGGTAAAGTAATTGCCAGCGCACTGGCTGGTGATGCACCTGAAGGTTTGGATGAGCTGCCCGGCAAACCGGCAACCCATGAGGTCACTGCTATTATTATAGACACAAGCCAGTTCAAATTTGATGCTGCCAGGTTATCCATGTCAGCTGTCAAAACTTATCTGAATGCGGTACCTGGTCCTGTGACGATCACATATAATATTGCGCAGCTGATTAAGACGTATGAGGAAAACAGTGTGAAGATCTGTAGTAACTGTTACTATGAGCTGAATATACAGGTCACTGATGATTGTAATGAAGTAGTGTATCACAATGAAAGTCCTATTCCTGTTGGAAGCCTGACCAGTAATTGTAGTAATACAGCGGTGAGTACAGGTTCTATTCCTGCCACCTTTGGTAAGGCCGGGCCTTATTACATCACCTTTACCCTAGGCTTGTCACAGACCGCTATAGATAATTATACCAGCGATTTTGTAAGCAGTAATACCAATTTGCGTAGTCAGTGGAGTTTTGTATATCCCACATTAAATGAAAAGGATTTCGATGCCTGTTTCAATGATTGTGCAACTTGTCTGACCTCTCTTGGTACTAAAGCTGACTTCGTGAGCCGGGTAGTCACCGAATTGACAAAGGATGCTAACCTGGTGGCCAAAACGGACTCTATTACGCAGTGGGCAGGTGTAAAGTATGACGCATTGTATAGCCAGTGTCAGCTTTTACAGAGTACCTGTGGTACTTCTCCATGTGATGATATGATGCATTTAATGCTGCAGGATGTAAGTCCGAATGGACAGTATGCTTTATTTGATGAATCGGGTTCTCCACTTGAATCGGGAATAAACGTATTGTATAATAACTGGCGTACTGTTTTCCCGATCATTAACAATCCTTCTAATGTAAATTATCAGAAAAACCTGGTGGAACTGGGTAATGGACTGACTTCGTCTGCCAATGACCCGGATTTTACACTGGCCATGTTAGTGGAATACTGGAAGTCTGAATGGGCTACCTTGTTCCTGCCTTACCATCCGGAGTATTGTGCCTTACAATTCTGTCAGGCTTATGGTGTACCTGAAAGCTGGGATGACCGTTTGAAGAATGTTGTGCAGAGTACCACAAACCTGAACACCATTCTGCCTGGTGTTACGTATAGCAGAACAGATGCTTCCTGGCTGGTAAACAATGACCCATTCTTTACCACCTATGCGCCGGATTACAAATCCAGGGTGATCTCTGACCTCGCCAATTATACAACGGTGATGGGGATTACAGGAGTTACCACTAATTCCCTGGCCAATAAAACACTACAGCAATATGTAGATTACATCGTGTATTGTGCGGATGGGGATGGCAATATCAATAGTGTGAATCAGGGAGGAGGAACGACCAGTGATAACTGGAGCTATTGTACTCCGGTAGAGAGCTGTCGTATCCCGGATGTGGAGTTCCGTACATACCGTGAACTTTACCTGGAATTGAAACAACGGTATTACCAGGAGATCAGGAGTGCGAATTACTGTGGCAGTGCCTGTACAGTAGATAATTCTTCCGGTTTTGTATTTAGCTCCTGTGCGAAGGTGAGTGACTTTGTAATCAGTGAGTCTGATGTGACCTTGTCTGGATGTACCGGAAAGGTAGCTAAGATTACTTATACTGGTATCGGTTTGCCATCAGCAACTACCGTACAATTTTATTATCCAGCAGAAACTGTTGTTGATAATGTGACTTATGTGACAGGCATCACATTTGAAGTTGGACAAACAGAACGCGTATTTTGTGTACCTGATAATGTGCCTGTCAATACAATCCGTGTTTCAAATGTAATTTGTAATAACAGTGGAAGTAATAGTGGTGATGGTGGTGACGATGAAGATACGAAGTGGGATTGTGCAAACTGGAAACTGAGTTGGTTTTCACCTATCTATAACAGCCAGGATAATCCTAAGAGTATTGGCGTTTCCTATATTGGAGCTGAAACAATTCCGACAGGAAAATATACTTATGTGGTAGTAAAGGCCACTGTCAATGGAGTTGTGAAATATGGGGCAATAAGGATCGATGCGACTACACTTTCGGGTACATGGTCACCTGAAAACCCTAACAACCAGTATTCTCTTTTAGATTATGGAATGGTACAAACCCAATGTACCTCTTCGGTGATAGCGTTTGAATCATCCTCATCAGCAAGGCTTGCGTCAACAGCTTCCACAACAGAGGCTGCAACCACTACAGCATCTACAGCTACTATAGCCACTACAGAAGCTGCCAGTACCTGTGATGAAGCTTATAAATATAAGATCTCACGTGTTACAAACATTTCCTTTGGTGGTAATATGAATATTCCTTCTACGGCAGCGGCTTTAACAGATAGTCTCAACCTGCAGTTAGCCACGATGGTGCACTCAAATTGTGAAACCATGGCAGACGATTGGATGACTAAGCTGGATGCTTGTCTGAATAGTAATTCCACTTATCTTGCTAAAAAGGCAACCTTAAAAGCAGCACTTATCGAGATCTGTGCGGCAGGAGGTGATACATCTCACTTATATGGAGCGAGCACTACGCCAAATGGGACACTGGTAGGAGGTTATAGTTCCTTTAAAGATGCCATCAAAGGTATCCTGGGGCTGAGCACTTTCAGCATGATCTGTAACCCATGGTTGATAGATGCGCCTTATCCATATAGTGTACAGATGCAGGCATCAGATAAAATAGTCAGTAAGACGAATTTTGCGATCTGTAACAAAGTATCTTCTTTAAAAATTGCATCTGGCACTGCGACTGGTGATAATGATGGATTCTATACCTGGCTGAAAAATCGATTTGGGGATGGAATGACGTTATCAAAAGACGAGTTGATCACCTTGCAGAATGGATGTGGAAACTGTCGGTTCCTATTGACGAGCAACATCAAGTTGCCAGTATTCTTTGATGGGTATGCAAAAGGAGAAGCCAATTACTGGGATTATAATGATGCAGTCAGTGCGTTTAATACAGATATGGGTGGTAGTGTGGATGTAAGTGATGCGAACTATCGGGATGTATTTACGAACTATATGAACCAGCGTTGGGGTTTTACACTGACTTATGATGATTATGTAGATTATAAAGCAAAGATAGATGTTGACATCAGTGCAATATTGCTGAATAAGGTAGCATATCCTACGGTGACAGAAGATCCATATGCATGTATGGTACAGCAGGTGAATGATGCGGCGGCTACGGGTTATGTATTGTACCATGAATATATAGATGAAGTAAAGAGAATCTTCCGTAAGGAGTACATTGCTTATTGCGGCAGTGTAAAGCCAACTGTGAAACTGACCAGCCAGCAGGCGATCTATCATCATACGTTGTATTACTATGATCAGGCGGGTAATCTTGTGCGTACGGTGCCGCCGGAAGGTGTGCACCTGGTAGATGAATCTTTATTTAATCAGATTGATAAGGCCAGAATAAACGTGGATCCGGTATGTAATTATACTGGTCCGATCACAAATTCCAGTGTGGATTCTGCAAAGACGGCTTTAACGAATGTGATTGGGCTGGGTACTAATAGTGCGATGGAGTTCTGGATGTATAAGCCTAATGGAGGATCGGTACAGTTTGTAACCACTACAGGTAGTAGTAAATACCTGGTGAATGTATGTCTGGATGGTCGTTATGCACACCTGGATATATATGGTATGACAGTGAGTGGTGGTACGGTAGATCTGACATCATCTCATCATACAGATGCAGATATGCAGGCTGTTCTGCCATTGGGGCAATGGACGCATATTGTTTTCCAGGGGTATGGTTTGGATAATGATAATCGGGATGTTTATATCAATGGTGTAAAGTGCCCGGTGGTGACGAATGCAACGACTGGAGGATGTGGTTGGGAGTTGAGTAGTGGTAGCAGTACACCAGTGTATCCCCAGGATTTGGGTTATGTAAAACATATGCGTGTGTATAGCCGGCTGATGACGGAGGCGGAAATTGCGGCGAATGCGGCGGATCCTTGTCTGGGGATTAGTATCGGAAGTGATGTAGCATTGAAGCCGGGTTATTGGTTCAAGTATAATACGCCGACGAGTGGTGCGGGGAGTGTCGGGTCAGGTATAACGGAGACATCGGTTACACCGATTTATCCAACGCATACGTTGGCGACTAGTTATGCATATCAGTCTTTGAATAAGGCTACTTTGAAGGTGTCGCCTGATGGAGGTAAAGAGCAACACTGGTTTGATTATCTGGGGCGGGATGTCGCTTCTCAGAATGCAGAACAATTGTCAGGCGCCAAGCATGGTTATTCTACATTTGACGAGCAGAATCGTGTTATTGAAGAGGGTGAGAAGAGTAATGGTAACACATTGGATAATAGTCTTGCTTTTGTTCCAACCTCTATTCTGACTGCATTTGAGTCTTCTGGTACGAATGGTCAGATTACGCGTACCCTGTTTGACAAACAGTATGAAGGATTTGGGTATACGCAGGAGAACCTCCATAAGCGCATCGCTGCAAGGTCTTATCAGGATGGTACTACATCACAGCAGGTTACCTATTATAGTTATGATCAGATAGGGAATGTGAAAACGATGTGGCAACAGATTGAAGGACTTGAAACAAAGCAAATAGAATATAACTATGATCTTGCAGCAGGGAAAGTAAATAAACTGCGGTATCAGTATCTGAATACCAGCTCTATTCCTAAAACAGATCAGTTCTACTATGGTTATGAATATGATGCAGATAACAGGGTGGTGAAAGCTGTGACAGGTATTAATTCAGTCAGCACAGATGGTTGGGAGATTGAAAACCCACATACAGATGCACATTATTCCTATTATTTGCATGGTCCTTTATCTCGTACTGAGTTAGGAAATAAGCAGTTAGTACAAGGTATTGACTATGCTTATACCTTGCAGGGTCAGCCAAAAGTTGTCAATGGTCAATTCCTGGGTGCGGAGAACGATATGGGGAAGGATGGTTTGGCTGATAATGTTCATAGTGTAGTAGGCCCTGATGTATTTGGCTATACACTGGATTATTATACAGGTGATTATACACCGATTGGTAATGCCGGTATCTTCCCATTAACTTGGCAGACTAGCAGTACTTCCGCAGCAGGGCATAATCTGTATAACGGCAATGTGGGTCGTGCGACGGTCTCATTATCTCAATTCGGCAACACAGTAGGTTACAGTTATAGATATGATCAGTTGAATCGTCTGAAGGCGATGCGCCAGCATCCATTGACAATTGGTGCTACATCATGGGACGCATCTACAGCAGGTACAGCTTACCAGGAAGATGTAACCTATGATGCAAATGGAAATATACTGACTTACAACAGAAATGGAAGTGGGGCGAATGGTAAGCAGGCTGCGATGGATGAATTGATCTATGGTTATAATAGAGATGCATCCGGTTACCTGTTGAATAATCAGTTAGCACAGGTAAAAGATGACATTACGACAACAGATTATTCCACCGATGTGAAGTCACAGTCTGATAATAATTATGGTTATGATAAGATAGGGAATTTAGTGAAGGATGTACAAGCTGGCATTTCCGATATTACCTGGACTGTTACCGGCAAAATTAAAAAGATTATCAAATCAGATGGCAGCACAATTGAGTACAAATATGATGCAGATGGTAACCGTGTTTATAAAGTATATACTCATGGTACGCAGGTAGATAAAACCTGGTATGTGAGGGATGCAAAAGGAGTTGTACTGGCAATTTATGGCAATAAGGATGGGGATACTAAAATATATTGGAAAGAACAACAACTGACTGGTTTTAGTCGATTAGGTTCCTGGAATCCGGATTTGGATGTATCCGCTGGCAGTAGTGGTACAGTTTGGGGTGCAAGCGGTAAGAAGTTATATGAACTGTCCAATAATTTAGGCAATGTAGTAGCAACAGTAAGTGATGAATTAACAGCTGAAAATGGGGCATTTGTAGTTAGTTCCAATGACTATTATCCGTTTGGTATGATGCAACCTGACAGGGATTATTCTACGTCATCTTATAGATATGGATTTAATGGGCAGGAAAAGAGTAATGAGATTAAAGGAGAAGGCAATATTTATACTGCACAGTTCTGGGAATATGATCCGAGGGTAGGTAGAAGATGGAATGTGGATCCTCGTCCGGATGTTAGTTATAGTCCATATGCTGTAATGCAGGATAACCCTATTTGGTATAATGATCCAGCGGGAGATACTGGTATTTTGCAATCCGGATCAAGTTCAAGAGATAATCCAACGGTAGTAGGTACGGCTGCACATGAGGCGTTGTCTACTTATCTCAACCAGCAAAATCCCGTCGAATGGTATACTAGCCTGACTTTACCAAGTGGTAAAAAGCCAGATGTTGTAAACGGGCTTTTAAATCAGGTTTGGGAATTGAAACCAACATCCTATGATCCTTGGAAAAATAAATATGCTAAATATTTGAAAGCTAAATCTCAAATAGAAGCTTATGTTGCAGAATTAAATCTCGGTACGTCTTTCTTAGGAGGAGGAACGTTTAGAAAGGGGACGGACAAAGCATGGGGAATACCAATAAATAATGGAAGGCAGCTTTGGTCAAGAGACGGTAGCTATGTGTTTACTTATTATATCGATAATCCTACAACAGGGTTAATATATTATAATGCAAGGAAGGTACAACAGAAACCACAACCTTCTCCTGTAACTTCACCGGCGGACAAAAAGAACCCTCTAAAGGATATTGATCTACCAATTATAGTACCAGTAGGGGGAGCCGGATTGCTGCCAGAATTTTTATTACCGCTTTAATTAAAATTTCATTATTTTCATTTATGAATTTTGTACGTTTTATAGCCGAGTTTATTAATCCTAATATTGGGGGTTATCGAAAATTATTAATAGAAGATTTTCAATGTTCACCAGCGTATGCAAGGATGTTAAACAAGCTTTTTTATTCTAATTTTTCATTCCAACAATTTATAGAATGGCATGAGAAAACTAATATTATAAATTTTGATATTATTAGGCCTCGATCAAGGGAGGAAAAACATGGCAATTACTGCAGATTGGAGGATTTAGATTTATTTGAGTATGACTTTAAATACATAAAGTACGGCAATAATACTCATTTTCAATTTTTTCGTCAGGATCAATATCCGTCATTCCAATTAGCAGCCGATTCCTTGCCCTGTCCATATTTTCTAATCAGAAAGGATTTTGTTAATTATTTGGATGAGTTAATATTTTCATCTTTGCCTGATTTTAAAAAAAACAAGAAATCATCACAGTTTGAAAAGGAATTATTTGAAGGCGTATCTATCATTTTTGATAAAAAAAGAAATGATATGCAATTCTCTGATATTGTTAGTTATTTTTTTCCGGATTTATTATTTAAGATTAATGGGAAAACTATCAAATGTAATTTGCAGACTGATTTAAGGTCCTTTACATTTAGTAGAAAAACATTTGCATTTTTTTATAGTCAAATTGTGCAGATAAAGGAAGATGAAAACCATCATGGTGTTGTTGATTTTGATCGCAGTGAACCATTTGTAGTAAATGAACCGGGAAGTGGGTTGTTTTTAGTCACCAACTCACAGGAGGTGATTGATAGAAGTAATAAATTCATTTTGTTAGTGGCAGAATTATTTCTTCATTACTATACTGTTTTTGAGAAATGGGCGACAGAATTTTTAAAACAAAACTATACTAAGATTATTAGTCATCCAGAGTTTTAATATTGATTTTCTTATTATTGGCTTTTTAGAAAGCGCTTTCGGATGAAATTCTGAAAGCGCTTTTATTTATAACTAAATGATCTTATTTACTCTCTAGTTAGGGTGTGCTGAATAAGTATTAATCTATTGTTAATCAATGTTGTATGGCCTGTTTTTTGCTTGAATAGTGTATAAATATTGAATGAATCATCTCCAAAAGCATGCAGCCATGATACGTTATACACCTGCAAAACAATTGACATTAGAAGGTTTTTCCACACCCTTCTCGCAGCAGTTATCCACTTCCAACAGGTGGGTTATACTCGCTGCAAAGATTCCGTGGGACAAACTGGCGGATGTGTATTATAAAAAGATGCGGGCTGATTTCGGAGCGCCAACCTTGAGTGCGCGGATGGTAATTGGTGCGGTGATCATCAAACATATACTGAATATAGACGATCGTGAGGTAGTAGAGCAGATCACAGAAAACATATATCTGCAATATTTTGTAGGTCTAAGCAGTTTTCAACAGGAAGCTCCCTTTGATGCATCGCTGATGGTCAGTATTAGAAAACGGTTAGGCGTAGAGGTGATGTCCAGGTTGAATGAGATTATCTTGCAGGAAGCGGGATTAACCAAAGCGAAAGAAGAGAAAACATCGGATGCCGGCAGTAAGGATGAAAGTGATGGGGATGGAGGAGAGAGCAATAAAGTTGGCTGCCAGGCGGATGCAGAGATAGTAAAAGAAACGCCATCTGAAGGACTATCAGGAACATTGATGTTAGACGCGACGGTGTCAGAGCAACAGATCGATTATCCAACGGATATTAAGTTATTAAATGAGGGGCGCCGTCAATTGGAAGGGATAATAGAGCGGGGATGTCTGGCTGCTGAACTGATTATGCCGCGGATGTATCGCAATATAGCCAGGAAGCAATATTTGAACATTGCCAAAAAGAAAAACAAAAGCAAAAGAGACATACGCAGGGGTATCCGTCAGCAATTGCAATATGTTAAGCGGGATTTAAAGTATATCAACTGGCTGATTGAAACAGGACCTACTTTTAAGGAGACATTGAAACCGAAAGAGTGGACGTTAATACAAGTGATCCAGGAAATGTATCGTCAGCAGGTAGAGATGTATAAGAAAAGAGAACAGAAAATATCTGATCGGATTGTAAGTATCTATCAACCGCATGTGCGTCCGATGCCGAGAGGCAAAGACCGCGTATCAACGGAGTTTGGCAGCAAGCAACTGGTGTTGTTGAAAGATGGTTACACACATATTGAGAAGCTGAGTTGGGATAATTACAATGAAGGAGGATTACTAATCGAATGCCTGGAAACCCATAAACGCTTGTTTGGGTGTTATCCGGAGCGGGTATTAGGAGATCAGTTGTTCGGCACACGTGAAAACCGACGATACATGAAGGAAAAAGGGATCCGTTATGTTGGCAAGCCATTGGGTCGGCCCTCATCAGATAGTAAGCAGCAAAAGCGATTATTGCAAAAGCAGATGCCGGAACGAAATGCGATTGAAGGGAAATTTGGACAGGGGAAAAATGCATACGGTCTGGGTAAGATCAAGGCCCGTCTTAAGGATACAGCTGAGAGTTGGGTGATGTCTATTTACTTTGTTATGAATCTGCTTAAACTGGCAGCAGGTTCTTTTTTGTCATTACTCCAAATCTATTACTGGCTGGTAACAGAGGGTTATTTAACGATAATGGTGAGTTGCCCGGATGCACAACTTAGACCTCGATATATGAGACGTATGGAATGGTAAATAGCAAGGTGTCAAAATGAAATATAATTCATCGGAAAACTTATTCAGCAGACCCTAAATATCTTCTTGTTCCAGTTGAATCATTTAAGAATTGTCTGCTGTTTACTGATCCCATAAATGAGGCTCTTCTAGGCATTAATTCATCATTACGCCCATAAGGTCTTCTTTCTCTTATGCTAGCTTTGGAAATCATCTCCTTTAATCTTTCTGAATGGTGTTTCGCCAAATTATCCATTTCGTCCATATTTATCAGAAAACATTCAGATAACCTTATTTTCGAATCCTTATCCTTGAGATTGGGAATTCCAGAATAAAAATAGTTCTCTAATCTTAATGGAACCAACCTTTTCATCCACCTCGTTTTACCTACTCCCTGGTTTCCAACAAAAATGATAGCAGTTTGGTTTGTTATTGAGTCCACTGTTGCACAACCTACAGTGGCTACAATCCATTTTTTAAAACATAAAGACCAAAGTTCATCATTCTCTGTATTAACTGTGTAAACTAGTTGCTGGATATAGTCTGTACTTCAATCCCATATAGGTAAACCATTAAAATAATCTAGAAATGGGTTGAATGCTGGTACAAAATCAGAGTGGATTACTGAATTTAATGTGTCCTTTGATACATTGATCTGTTTCTTCTTTAATTCTCTGACAATTGAATTAAACTGATAGTCAGTCATATTCCCATATTCGTTACTATCCTTCTTTTTAAAATGTACTTTCCCTGATACTTGATTGTATCTAAAATCATAATGAGTGTTTAAATGTCTTTCTACCAATTCTAAAGAGGATTGGCCATCTTCCACAACTACTTGCTGACTATTTTCATCTCCTAAAAATGAAGTAGAAGGATTATTTAAAACCAGGTTACCCTCGTTACCCTGTTTACCATTATTATCATCCCCTAAATTTGACATACATCCTATGCCATCAATCGTCACCTCTGCTTCATTGTTAGGGGTAAGCAGGGTAAGGTTGCTCTTTAATTCCTTTACATCTGTAATCATTTGTATATTTTAGTTTGTTTTGGAATAATTTCCAATACAAATGTCCTACAGAAGCAAAAGTCCAAATAGTCTTAAATAGTCTGCTGGACTATTTTTATATCTCCATGGGAAAAGGATTATACTATTCGTTGTCAGGATTTTCAAATATCCTGTCCAAATCGACTTTATCTCTTTTAGCCTTCTTATCAGCTCTGGGCTGCAAATATGTTTTTATTGAATCCCTGGCAAAGGGAGCTCCATCTTCATTAACAAAATAGGTCATTAAAAATTTCTCCAACTGGTCAACACCACTACTTAAATAGCTTATCCCTTTCTTCTCTAACTTATAGTCATTTGCTAATTCATAGAACATGGTACACAGCGATGCTACCCCAGCATTCCATTTTAACTTTATTATTTCCTCATTTTTGTTTAGTGATTGGGAATTACTAAGGTTTTTTATGCTATTTAAATAGCGCTTATTTAGGGATAATTTTAAATCTATCAATTCTGATGCAATAATTGGATATTTCATTGCATCAGAATATTTACTGCATTTATCACATAGGTCGTCTATTATATTTACGATCGAACCTATGAATATTTGGAGCTGATTTTGGTCAGTTCGATTTAATAACAATAAATCTATACTTGATTGAGCTTCAATCTTTTTCTCTGTTACCTTTTTATCAAGAAAATTGGAAAAATAGGATACATTAGTAAATGGCATTTCATAGCAATCAAAGTCCAAAAATTGAATGTATTCTTCTTGCTCATTAATTGATAAAATTTCCAGGTCTGGATTCACAAATAAAAAAGCACTTCTTAAGTCAGAAATTTTCTTTCTTTCAATTAAGTCAATAAAAAAATATAGAGGATGCTGTTCCATAAAATTAGGTGCAGGATTATTTCACCTACACCTAATATACTAAAAGTCTAAATTACATGTTACAACTTGCACAATAAACACACCAAAATCAGTACTATGGCACCTACTAACAAAATGATCAAGGGATTCTCTTTTAATTCCTTCTTCTCATCTGATATAACCTTATCAGCTACAATACTTCCCAATGTCCAACATACTGCCAATAACACTATCACACTAAACACCAGGCTAAGACTATTCATTTATCTGGCTTTTAGATACCCCTAATAATTTCCTCCTCAACACCTGCATATCATCACTAACCTTTGTATCCACCACCTTGGCATATATCTGTGTAGTCTTCAGATTAGTATGCCCCAGCATCTTAGACACAGTCTCAATAGGCACCCCATTAGTAAGAGTTACAGTCGTAGCAAAAGTATGCCTGGCAAGGTGAAATGTTAGGTTCTTATTAACCTTACATATATCCCCAATTTCCTTTAGGTAAGCATTCATCTTCTGATTGCTCAATACTGGGAAAATATTTGCATCAACCAGCTCAGACATATCCTCATAATTATTCAGCACTTCTACTGCCTGTGGTAATAAAGGAATACTTGTTCTGGTATTTGTTTTCTGTCTATGGGTAATAATCCACCTCTCATTATTAATGGTACTAAGATGCTTATATTTCAACTCCTTTATATCAGCATAAGCCAATCCTGTAAAGCAGGAGAAAATAAAAATATCCCTTACCTTATTCAGCCTTTCATTTTCAATAACCTTGTGCTGGATATTCAATAATTCCTCCTGTGATAAATATCCCCTTTCTATTGTTTTCAACGAGCACTTAAAATTCCTAAAGGGGTTATTATCCAGCCATCCATGAGTTATAGCCATATTAATGACTTTCTTCAATGATTGGATATACTTAATCACAGGGTTATGGCTGATCTTCTCTGACCTTTTCAGGTACATTTCAAAATCAACAACAAATTCATGTTTAAGCTCCTTTAGAAATATATCTTTCCTATTAAGTTGAGTGGTGATAAACTTAACCAGTTTTGCTTCCAGTGTTTTGAACTTTGTAAGTGTTCCTTTAGAGTGGTCTATACCTATGCTTTTACTTAACTGTTCATTGTGATAAGAAACAGCATCCAGCAGTGTCTTTCTTTCAATGTCTTTTCCTGCCAGCTTATTCCTGATAAGATCAATAGAAACAGGAATATTCCTTTCCAGCAAATCATTGTAAATACTAAGGATTCTGCCTTTTAAAATAGATAGGTTCTTATTGATCTCCTGAGCTTCTTGTTTATTTCCCTTTACCTGATACTTCCTGCCATCCCAAGACTTTTCCTCTATAAACAGTGCTGTATTATGATTCAGCCTATTCCCCTCATAAGTTATTCTAACAAAAATGGGTATCTGTCCTTTAGAAGTCTTCCTCGACTTATACAAGAAATAGGTAATGAAAATTCTATTGCCTTCCATTTTCCAAAAGGTGTGTTATTACCTTTTTTGAAAAAATGGCCCAAAGCAGCAGATATGTATTTGATTGGTTTATAAGTGTGTAAGATATGTTTTCATGCTACCTCCCAAAAGATGTACTGCTACCTCCTGTGATACCTCGTAAAATAAAACATATCAAAAACAGGAAAACAGTAAATAGGAACAAACCCTTACTAGCACAGCACTTCCCTAAAACAAAAATGCCCATAGATTTTAATCTATGAGCATTCTAAAATTTCGGCGGTGAGAGAGGGATTCGAACCCTCGGTACAGTTTGACCCGTACGACGGTTTAGCAAACCGTTCCTTTCGGCCACTCAGGCATCTCACCGAAACTTCCCCGTTAGGGGTTGCAAAAATAATAATAATTCTTAATTCTCCAAAAGCAATTAAAAAAAATTAGAAAATTCTTCATTCGTTATAAAATTCACAATTAATCATCCCCCCATTTTTATCCCGGATTAATACTTTACCTTGTTAATATCAATTATCGATTGCGAACTGATTCCGCCAACGACTTACTTAAAACCTACAACTGATGAAAGTATTCACTGACGTACTTACTGACCCAGTTTACACAAAGTCAACAAAACCAGATTCGAAATTCCAAAAGTTCCTGAAATCGATGATCCGTGACGAGCGCGACCTTCCATTTCTCTACCTCACCATCGAACTTTCCCTCACCCTCCTGCCACTGGCCATATTATTATTCCTGCCATTACCGGCATTCCTGTGGTGGACCGCTGCAGTAGCTTTTACATTTTTGAACAACTTCAGGTATAAAGGCCCCTTTGGCCTTATGCTACACTGCACCAGTCACCGGGTGTTTTTCGTTAAAAAATATCAGCTACTCAATCACTACCTCCCATGGGTGATCGGACCCCTCTTTGGCCAGACACCTGAAACATATTATAGCCATCACATCGGTATGCACCACCCGGAAAATAATATGCCGGATGATGAAAGTTGTACCATGCCATTTCAGCGTGACTCCATCAGGGGATTTAGCCGTTACCTGGGTAGCTTTTTCTTTACAGGAGTAATACACCTGGCCAGGTATTTCGTCAGAAAGCACCGGAAAAAACTGCTGATCCGCTCTGTAAGAGGAGAGATACTATATATATTAATGTGTGTAGGGTTGTCTTTTGTAAACTTCCCCGCTACTTTGGTGGTCTTCATCCTGCCATTTGTGATTTCCAGGATTATCATGATGGTGGGAAACTGGGCACAGCATGCATTCATTTGCGCCATGGATCCGGATAATGCTTATAAAAACAGCATCACCTGTATTAATACCAAGTATAATCACAAGTGCTGGAACGATGGCTACCACATCAGTCATCATATCAAACCGAATATGCACTGGACAGAACATCCTCTTTATTTCAGGCAAACGCTGCATGAATATATTGAGAACGAAGCCATTGTATTTGACGGCATCCACTTCCTGCATGTATGGCTGTGGTTGATGGGGAAGAGGTATGACCTGCTGGCAAAACACTTTGTAAATATTGGAAACCGGTTTAACTCGGATGAGGAAATCATGGCTTTTTTGAGGGTACGGACAAAGAAAATAGACCTGGCGACATTGCCGGCCACAACGGTAGCAGTTGCTTAAAAAGAGGCTCAATGAGGAGTACCAAATTTTCCCAAATCTGCCAATAACCACTCTAAAAGCATCTATTACACCGACCTGAACCGCCTGATTTTCATCATCCCGCATACAAATTTTTATCAAATCATTCCCAACAAACTCACTACGGGAGGCCATCCGCCGCCTCCCACCCCCTGACTTTGCCCTATTCTTTCCCCATTATATTATATAATTCTTATGATTATGCGTAATCATAAGAATAAGTGCCTAAATTTGCGCTCTAACTTTCGATTTTAAAGTTCAAAGCAATATGCGCACTGTTACGTTAAAAAGGGTTGTGGTTACCGGGCTTGGGGCCTTGACGCCTATCGGAAATGATGTAAACACTTTCTGGGATAGCCTTAAAACAGGGACCAGCGGTGCCGGTCCTATTACACGATTCGACACTACAGAGTTTAAAACCAAATTCGCATGCGAACTGAAAGGTTTTGACATAGAAAAGTACATGGATAAGAAAGATGCCCGTAAAATGGACATGTTCACCCAGTACGCAATGGTTGCCGCTCAGGAGGCTGTTGAAGACGCCGGCCTGAACAAGGAAGGTGTTGACAAAACTATGGTCGGTGTAATCTGGGCTTCTGGTAACGGCGGTATGCAAACCTTCGAAGACCAGATCGTGGAATTCACTCAGGCCAACTTCGTACCTAAGTTCAATCCATTCTTTATTCCCAAGCTGATCTCCGACATCGCTGCCGGTCAGATCTCCATGAAATATGGGTTCATGGGCGTAAACTATTGTACAGTATCTGCTTGTGCTTCTTCCAGCAGTGCTTTGGTTGACGCCTTCAACTTTATCCGCCTGGGCAAAGCCAACGCAATCGTAGCCGGTGGTTCCGAAGCCCCTGTTACCCGCGCTGGTATCGCAGGTTTCAATGCGTTGAAAGCCCTCTCTACCCGCAATGACGATCCTACCTCCGCTTCCCGTCCTTTCGACGCTGACCGCGATGGTTTCGTAATGGGCGAAGGCGCTGGCGCTATCATCCTCGAAGAATATGAGCACGCTATCGCAAGAGGCGCTAAAATCTACGCTGAAATGGTAGGTGGCGCAATGAGTGCAGATGCTTACCACCTGACGGCTACCCACCCTGAAGGTCTGGGCGCACGCCTGGGTATGACCCGTGCCCTCGAAGATGCTGAACTGACACCCCAGGATGTTGATTATATCAACGCACACGCTACTTCTACCCCTCTCGGTGATGCAAGCGAACTGAAAGGTATCATCGGCGTATTCGGTGATCACGTTACCAAACTGAACATCAGCGCTACCAAATCTATGACAGGTCACCTGCTCGGTGCTGCCGGTGCTATCGAAGCTATCGCAAGTATCAAGGCAACCCAGCATAACCTGATTCCGCCTACCATTAATACTACTACCCTGGGTGAAGGTATCCCAACCGACCTGAACCTGACTATCGGTAAGGCACAGGAACGTGAAGTGAATGTAGCGATGAGTAATACTTTCGGCTTCGGTGGTCACAATGCGATCGTAGTGTTTAAGAAATACAAAGCGTAATTGACGTATATATAATGAAGAGAAAGGCTGCATCCAAAAGATGCGGCCTTTTTTTATGTCCACACTAATTCCCCCTTTTCTTCAACGCTTCTTCGAGTGCTGTTCGAATGCTGTTCGAGTGTTGTTCGAGTGTTGTTCGAGCGTTGTTCGAGCGTTGTTCGACGCTAGTTCGTCGCTAGTTCGTCGCTAGTTCGACTACGATATAACTTCGCCACCAACAGTTCACCAACAGCCCACCAATAGATCACCAAAAGGTCACCTCATTATCCCTCCGATATACAAGTGCCCTTTTAGTCCCCTTTTGGCACCGAATCTCCACCGAATCTTTACTAACTCTCCAACCTCTTCACTAAAATTTTTAGCAAAATCACCATTTTTGACGTAGCTTAGTATTAAAATAAACACCATGATTCATACCATGGTTACTCGCTAATCAAATATGGCAAAGAAGAAAGAGAATGCATCAACGCCGGTCCTCACACCGGCTACGGCAGATGATCAAATAGCTGTGTTTGGCGCCCGGGTTCACAATCTCAAAAACCTGGACCTCACATTACCTAAAAATAAACTGGTTGTCATCACCGGCATCAGTGGCAGCGGAAAATCCTCCCTGGCATTCGATACCATCTACGCAGAAGGCCAACGCCGATACATGGAAAGCTTTTCTGCCTACGCACGCCAGTTCATAGGCGATATGGAACGCCCCGATGTTGATAAAATCACCGGCCTTTCCCCGGTTATCTCCATCGAACAAAAAACTACCAACAAAAATCCCCGCTCTACCGTAGGGACCATCACCGAAATTTATGACTTCCTCCGCCTGCTCTACGCACGCGTAGGTATCGCATACTCCTATAATAGTGGTAAACGCATGACCCGCTTCTCCGAAGAAGAAATCATGGACCACGTATTTAAAAACTTCCCGAAAAAGAAACTCGTCATCCTCGCCCCCCTCATCCGCGGGCGTAAAGGTCACTACCGCGAACTCTTCGAACAGCTCCGCAAACAGGGCTACCTCAAAGTACGCGTGAACGGAGAAATCCTCGACCTGAAAGAAAGGATGCAGGTGGATCGTTACAAAATCCACGACATCGAACTGGTAGTTGACAGGGTACAAGTGCAGGACGACGCCCGCACCCGCATCAGCCAGAGCATTCAAAAAGCCCTGCAGATGGGGAAAGGCCTCCTCTTCATCATGGACAATGACACTAACAAAGTCAGCCAGTACTCCAAACAACTCATGTGTGAAGATACCGGCCTCTCCTACGAAGAGCCCTCTCCAAACACATTCTCCTTTAACTCTCCATATGGCGCATGCCCCCGTTGTAAAGGCCTCGGCACCATCTACCAGATAGATATGGACGCCGTGATCCCCGATCAAAACGTCTCTATCAACGACGGTGGCCTCGCCCCACTCGGCGAAGCCAGAGATACCTTCACCTTTAAACAGGTACAACAACTCGCCAAAAAGAATAAATTCTCCCTGACTGCCCCCATCGGCAACCTGCCTCAGAAAACATTGAACCTCCTCCTATTCGGAGATGAAAATGGTAGCCTGGAAATGGACATGGAATTCGGGGATAATGGCGAAAACGCTTATAACTCTGACTTCGAAGGGGTGATCAACACCGTTCGCCGTTACTTCAACGATACTTCGTCAGACGCTGTACGCAACTGGGCTGAAAGCTTCATGAAACTACATACCTGCCCTGAATGTAACGGCTCCCGCCTCAAAAAGGAAAGCCTCTTCTTCAAGGTAGATGAAAAAAATATCTCCGAACTGGGGAACATGGACCTGGATAAACTAGCCGCCTGGTTCAAGGACATCGAAAAGCGACTGGACAAAAAACAAAACACCATCGCCAAAGATATCCTCAAAGAAATCAGGGAAAGACTAGGCTTCCTGCTCAACGTTGGTCTCACTTACCTCACCCTCAACCGTGCTACCCGTACGCTGAGCGGTGGTGAAAGCCAGCGTATCCGCCTCGCCACCCAGATCGGCTCCCAACTCATGGGTATCACTTATATCCTGGATGAACCCAGTATTGGTCTTCACCAGCGTGATAATATGCAACTCATCGATGCCCTCCGCAACCTTCGCGAAATGGGCAACACCGTGATCGTGGTGGAACACGATAAAGATATCATGCTCCATGCCGACCACCTCATCGACGTTGGTCCAGGTGCCGGTGTACACGGTGGCCGCATTATCGCCCAGGGTACACCCAGCCAGATCCTGAAACTCGATACCCCCACCGCCGGCTACCTGAATGGTAAACAGGCAGGGACCATCCCCTCCGAAAGACGCAAGGGTAACGGGAAAGCACTGGAACTAAAAGGCGCCACCGGCAATAACCTCAAGAACGTGAGTGTGAAACTCCCGCTAGGTACCTTTATCTGCGTAACAGGGGTATCCGGTAGTGGTAAGTCTACTCTCATCAACGAAACGCTGTACCCCATTCTGAGTCAGCACGCCTACGATTCCAAACAGGACCCGATGCCTTACAAAAGCATCAAAGGCCTTGAAAATATAGACAAGGTCATCGAAATCGATCAGTCCCCAATCGGTCGTACCCCCCGTAGTAACCCGGCTACTTATTGCGGGTTCTTTACGGACATCCGTACCCTGTTCTCCCAGGTGCCGGAGGCCAAGATCAGGGGCTATAATGCAGGTCGGTTCTCCTTCAATGTAAAAAGCGGTCGCTGTGATGTTTGTGAAGGAGGGGGGATGAGAGTCATTGAAATGAACTTCCTCCCTGATGTATACGTGCATTGTGAGAAATGTAATGGCCGCCGGTACAATCGTGAAACACTGGAAATCAGGTACAAAGGCAAATCTATCTCCGATGTACTGGATATGACGGTCGATGAGGCGGTGGAGTTCTTCCAGCCCGTAACTTATATATACCGGAAAATCAAGACTTTACAAGATGTAGGACTGGGATATATCACATTAGGACAATCAGCCGTGACCCTGTCAGGTGGTGAGGCCCAGCGTGTAAAACTGGCGACTGAACTATCTAAAAAAGATACCGGAAAGACTATTTATATCTTAGACGAACCTACTACGGGTCTGCACTTCCAGGATATCCAGCTGTTGCTGAATGTACTAAACAAACTGGTAGATAGGGGGAATACCGTGCTGGTGATCGAACATAACCTGGATGTGATCAAGATGGCCGATCATATTATTGATCTGGGGCCTGAAGGTGGCGCTGGCGGAGGTACAATATTATGTACCGGTACACCGGAACAGGTGAGTGAATGCAAGGAAAGCCATACGGCGAAGTTCCTGAAGCAGGAGCTAAAAAGATAGTTTTAATGCAGGCCGCAGGCTAAAATACATCCAGTTATCGCTAGCCGCAGGCTAAAATATATCTCCTTAAAAAATCGCTTTTGTCATAGACAAAAGCGATTTTTTGTTTCCAGGTACAACAGATTCTACCCTCTAAGTCATTATCTTCGCCTCCAGAATTGTTATAACCAATAGGCATGAAATATATTTCCGGAATTATAGCCCTTCTACTCATAGCAGTATTTGCGGCTTGTGAGGATGAAACCAAGACCTGTGACCAAACCTTGCTCGCAGACCTTGGTATTAACTTTAAAAAAGACTCCCTGGATGGGTACATCAACAAAGATACCACCTGGCCCAAAGTGACTGTGTGTGCCCTTGACAAGGACACCCTCATTAGCCAGCAAGCCAGATCCAGTGTATATTTCGAACTCGACCCGCTGCACGATACCTGTCGTTACTACCTGAAACTGGACTCCGCCGCCGTGGCAGACACCCTGACCTTCAGGTATACACGTACGCCGCACTTTGTATCTGCAGGTTGCGGCTTCGCCACTTTCTCTACACTGGATACGGTGATAACCACCTACCATACCATCGACTCTTTACATATAAATAACCGGGAGGTAACAAGTGATAATACAACGAACATTTCTTTATTCTTTATTTATTAGTCTCTTCGCGGTCGCCGCGCAGGCACAGGTGAAGAAGGATACCATTCCGGCGACTGTAAAGGATACGACTCACAGACCGTTATCAAACGCGCTGAAAATCAAAGCAGCCAATGATAGCGTTACCCTGAAGACTAAATCAGGTAAAGATTCTGTTGTGCTGAAAACCAAAGCAGGCAAAGACTCTATTGCCCCTAAAGGCAAACCAATCGTTGCAAAAATCGAAGACAGTACCTACCTCTCTAACGCAGGTATCCGCATCGGTCTGGACATCAGCCGTTTTGCCCTGCTGTATTTCCAACCATACAGAACCGACGTGACCGTTCAAGCCGATGTACGCCTCGGCCAAAAGATCTATGGCGCCATCGAAACCGGCTGGAACCGCACCTCCCACAGCGATTCCAACTACACCTACAAAGGAAGCGGTATCTACAGCACCATCGGTATCGACTACGACTTCATGAAAAAAACAGAAACCACAGAACAGAATATGCTCTACGGAGGTATCCGTTATGGTTTTGCACATAATACCTACGAAGTACCTACTTACCTCATCACCAGTGATTACTGGGATGCATCTACCCAGGGGAGTTATCCAAAAACAAGTATGACCGCCCACTGGATTGAGCTGGTATTTGGTCTGAGAGTAGAAGCGGCAAAAAACCTGTTCCTGGGATGGGGTGTGCGAGAGAAGATCATGATCCACAGTAGTGCCAGCAAAGCATTTCCACCTATCGTAATTCCCGGATTTGGAAGTGGGTCGAAGCGGTCACAGTTCGATATGACCTATACCGTGTCTTATATGATTCCGATGTATAAAGTCAAGGTACACGTACCAAAAGATAAAAAGAAATAAGGGGGAAGTGATTCCCCCTTATTTAATGCCGTATCATATCAATATGCGGCAACCCATAATCATCATATTCCTCACTCACCTGCTCAAAACCTAATTCACTATAAAACTTCAGCAGGTACGACTGCGCACTGATCTTCACCGGCACCTTGCCATAATGTGCTGCTATTACGTCGAGCGTACGCTTCATCAACTCCTTTCCAACTCCCTTGCCCCGTGCTTCCTTCGCCGTTAGCACCCTGCCAAACGCCGCCTGCTCATATTTCTTTCCCGGACCAAAGATCCTGGTATACGCCACGACCTCCCCGTTTTCCATCCCATACAGGTGCAGGGCTTTCTGGTCATAATCATCCAGGTCTTCCGCCATACAGTTCTGCTCTATGATAAAGACATTGAAACGTACCTGCATTATGGCATATAACTCGCTATTCGTTAATTCCTCAAAGGATTTGGTAAACCACTGTATCATGCTGACAAATTTAATAAATGTGATGATTGTTATCAGTCCTAAAGCCATATTCACTCCTTCAAAATGAGTTTATTGGCATTACGGCTGGTTAAAGACACTCCTTTCCTTATCTTTGACGAGCCCTGGATCTCTTGTCATGGATACATTGAACCTGACAAATACCTTCGTAAGCCTTACCTGGAACAGCTTCCGGGAATAGCCACGAATATTCCAGGGCAGGAAAAGGGGAGGACTATATATGTGACCTATATGTTCGTAATCAGATTGTAAACCCAACCCCGGCTCCACCATATTAATTATTAAAATATATTTTAACATACCTTTATATCTTAAACCAGCATTTATCCACATGCATCCCAAAAGAAATATTGCCATCCTTACTGGTATTTTCTGTCTGTTAATGTCATGTTTTTCAGCTTGCAAACAATCCAGAAAAGCAATGAACCCTGAACTGGCAAAATACATCGATGCCTATACCGCCGGTGTAATTTCCAAACAAAGTACTATCAGGGTACAGCTATCCAGTAATGTAAACGTTACCCACACCCAAAATGAGCCTGTCACCGAAGAACTCTTCGATTTCAGCCCGTCCATCAAGGGTAAGGCCTATTGGGTAGACGCCACTACGATTGAGTTTCGTCCGGATGCCAACCTGACGCCCGGCAAAACCTACACCGCTACTTTCAGACTCGGAAAAGTCATCAATGTCGAAAAAGCCCCTCGCTCTTTCGACTTCGAATTCCGTGTCATGTCGCCATCGTACGAACTGCAGGATTTTGGCCTTAAATCAGCCAACAATACCTCCCGCGAAAAAATGATCTACACCGGCGCCATCGTTACTGCTGATGCCGAAGATCCTCAAGAGATCGAAAAAGTAGTCACCGCCCACACCGGTAGCAAATCCTTCCCTATCAAATGGGAACACAATGCCGCCGAAAGAACATCTAAGTTCACCATCGAAAACCTGACCCGTGCCCAGGATGGATGGAACCTGGACCTTGAATGGAACGGCGCTCCGCTCAAAGTTGATCTATCAGGCAAAAAGCAAATTGAAATCCCGGCCATCGGTGAATTCAAAGTGCTCGATGTAAAAGCAATCGTTGATCCTGAACAATACGTTCTTGTACAATTCTCCGATCCCGTTAGCGTAGCTCAAACCCTCGATGGCCTCATCGGCATCAGCGGTGTTAGCGACCTGCGCTATACCATCGAAGGCAGTGAAGTAAAAGTATTCGCACCTAAACGCCTGGAAGGTAGCTTCTCCGTTGTGATCAACGAGGGTATCCTGAACAGTTATGACGATAAACTGCCACAAAGCTTCTCCGCCAATATCGATTTCGAAAATATTCAACCTTCCGTATCTATCCCCGGCAAAGGGGTAGTGCTCCCGGAAAGCAATAAACTGGTGTTCCCCTTCGAAGCTGTGAACCTCAGTGCCGTAGATGTGACCATCATCAAGATCTACGAAAACAACATTCCGCAATACCTGCAAAGAAATGACCTGAATGGTACGCAGGACCTGCGTCGTGTAGGTCGTCCGGTGGTTGAAAAAACCATTCGCCTCGATACCGACAAGTCGCTCAATCTTCATAAACGTAACCGCTTCTTCCTCGACCTGGATCAACTGCTCCGCACCGAACCAGGCGCCATCTACCGCGTGACCATCGGCTTCCGCAAAGCCTACTCACTCATGGGTTGCGGTGCTAAAACTGACAATACCAAAAAAGAAGAACAGTCTGAAGAAGACTATTACAGTGATGGCTATGGCGAAAAGATCGACGAAGACGATGACTTCTGGTCCCGTTACGATAGCTACTATCCATACGGTTATAACTGGGAAACCCGCGACGATGCCTGCTCTAACTCTTATTACAACAAAGACAGATGGGCATCGCGCAACGTATTCTCTTCCAATATCGGTCTGACTGCCAAGAGAGGGAATGACAACAGCATGCTCATTGCCGTTACCGACATCCGCGATACCAAACCATTAATGGGTATAGAACTGGAACTGCTCGACTACCAGAACCAGGTGATCTTCAAAACCAAGAGCGATGGCGATGGTCTCGCAAATTTCGATCTGAAACGCAGACCTTACCTCCTGATCGCTAAGAAAGGTGATGAAAGAGGCTACCTGAAACTGGACGACGGTAACTCACTCCCCCTGAGCCGTTTCGATGTGAAAGGGGAAGAAGTACAAAGCGGTATCAAAGGCTTCCTCTACGGTGAACGTGGTGTATGGCGCCCTGGCGATACCCTGTACCTTACCTTCATACTGGAAGATAAACAACAGAAATTACCTGCTGATCACCCGGTTACCCTGGAACTGTACAACCCGAAAGGACAGCTGTACAGAAAGATCAACGCCCTGCAATCTGTAAACGGCTTCTATAACTTTATCACCGCTACCAACCCTGACGATATCACTGGTAACTGGACGGCGAAAGTAAAAGTAGGAGGCGCCCTCTTTACTAAAAATTTGCGCATTGAAACTGTAAAGCCCAACAGGCTGAAAGTAAAACTGGACTTTGGTACAAGAACTACCCTGTCCAAAGACGATGCTTCTGAAGGTACACTGAGTGCACAATGGTTGTTTGGCGCTACTGCCCAGCACCTGAAAGCAAAAGTCGATGTATCGCTTACCCAACAGGCTACCAGCTTTAAAAACTTTGCCGGCTATACCTTCGATGACCCTGTCACTCACTTTGAGGCTGAAGATAAAACCATCTTCGAAAGCGCCCTTAGTGAGAACGGTACGGCCCCTGTAAAAGTAAACCTGCCACTGGGCAAAATTGCTCCGGGCCAGCTGAAAGCTAATTTCGAAATCAAAGTATTCGAGCCAGGTGGCGATTTCAGTATCGACCACTTCTCTATGCCATACAATCCGTTCTCTACCTATGCAGGTATCCGCATGCCGGAAGGAGATCGTACTACAGGTATGTTGCTCACTGACCAGCCACACCATATCAGTATTGTAAATGTGGATAACAATGGTAACCTGGTACGTGGTTCCAGCAGTGTGCAGGTAGAACTGTACAAAGTTCGCTGGCGCTGGTGGTGGGATGAAGATGGTGAAGACGACTTTACCAACTTTACCCAGGATAGCTACAACCAGCTGTTGAAAAAGGAAACCATCGCGCTCAATAATGGTAAAGGTACCTGGGACCTGCAGATCAACTCTCCTGACTGGGGCCGTTACCTCGTAAGAGTGAAAGACCTGAAGAGCGGACATACCACCGGCAAGTCAGTATATATTGATTACCCCGGTTGGGCTGAAAGAGTGCAGAAAGAAAATCCTTCTGAAGCTTCTATGCTCGTGTTCACTTCTGACAAGAGTAAGTACAATGTTGGTGAAGACGTGAACCTCACCATTCCAAGTAGTGAAGGTGGTCGTGGCCTCATCAGCATTGAATCAGGCAGCAAGGTGCTGAAATCCTTCTGGGTCAATACAAAGAAAGGACAAACCACCTTCAGCTTCAAGGTGGACAAAACGATGGCGCCTAATATATACGTAAACATTAGTTTGCTGCAACCACATGCACAAACAGCAAACGATCTGCCTATCCGTATGTATGGTGTAATACCACTGACAATCGAAGATGCAAATACCATTCTCAGTCCGGTGATCACCATGGCCGATAAACTAGAACCTGAACAGAACGCCAGCATCACCGTATCTGAAGCAAAAGGCAAATCCATGACCTATACCATCGCCATTGTTGATGAAGGTCTGCTGGATCTGACCCGCTTCAAAACACCTGATCCACATAGTACCTTCTATGCAAGAGAAGCACTGGGTGTAAAGACCTGGGATATTTTCGACTACGTGATCGGTGCATGGGGTGGTGATATGGAACGCATTCTGAGTATCGGTGGTGACGAAGGTCTGAACAGAAATGCAGGCGCTGCAAAAGCAAACCGCTTTAAACCAGTTGTATTATACATGGGTCCATTCACCCTGAAAGGTGGTGAGAAGAAAACACACAACTTCAAACTGCCTCCGTACATTGGTTCTGTGAAAGCGATGGTAGTAGCAGGTCAGGATGGTGCTTATGGTGCTGCTGAAAAAGTAGTAGCAGTGAAGAAACCACTGATGCTGCTTACATCACTGCCACGAGTATTAGGTCCATCTGAAACTATTCAATTACCAGTTACCGTATTCGGCCTGGAAAACAATATCAAATCAGCGAAAGTAACACTGGCTACCAGCTCCCTGCTCGAAGTGGTGGGTGAAAGCACGAAGACCGTTACCTTCAATCAACCGGGTGAACAACTGGTGTACTTCGATGTGAAAGTGAAAGCTGCCGTAGGTGTGGCCAAAGTAAAAGTAACAGCTACCAGCGGCGCTGCGAAAGCAGAAGAACAAACTGAACTGGAAGTACGTAATCCAAATCCTCTGATCACCACCGTACAGGATGGAACTGTAACAGGTGGTCAAAGCTGGACTGCCGATTACAAACCAGCAGGTATGGCAGGCACCAATACCGGTGTATTGGAAATATCTACCGTGCCTCCGATGAACCTGGCCAAACGCCTGAATTACCTGGTACAATATCCACATGGTTGTGTAGAACAAACTACTTCTGCGGCCTTCCCGCAACTGGTACTGAACCAGCTGGTAGACCTGAAGAGCAGTGAAGCTGCCAATGCAGATCACAACATCAAAGCGGCGATCAACAGGCTGAAAGGCTTCCAGACATCCGACGGTGGTTTGGCTTACTGGCCGGGTAATGCAGAATCAGATGAGTGGGGTACAAACTATGCCGGTCACTTCCTGCTGGAAGCACAGGCAAGAGGGTACGAACTGCCTGCAAGTATGCTGGACCAATGGAAGAAATACCAACGTAACAAAGCAGCATCCTGGACACCACGCAGCACCAACTTCTATGGTGGCGATCTCACACAGGCATATCGCCTGTATCTGCTCGCACTGGCCAGGGTGCCTGAGTTAGGTGCGATGAACCGTCTGAAAGAGTTCGCATATCTTTCTGATGCAGCGAAATGGAGACTGGCTGCAGCTTACAAACTTGCTGGTCAACCGGAAGTATCAAATATGCTGATCAGAAATTTACCAACCAGTGTAAAACCTTATAAACAATTAGGTGGCACCTTTGGCTCTGATACCCGCGATAAGGCGATGATACTGGAAACACTCACCACCTTAGGCCAGACAACACGTGGCAATGAACTGGTGAAAGAACTGGCTGCTGCTATGTCGAAAGACGATTACTATAGCACACAGACCACAGCCTATACATTGATTGCGATTGCGAAGTTCTGTGGTACGAACAAGAATGGCGCTAAAGCTACCTTTACTTACAAGCTGAATGGTAAAGCGACCACTGTAAATGCCACCTCTTACATCACACAGATCCCGGTTGTAACCACTACCACTGGCAATGTAAGTGTGCAGAACACCGGTGGTAATATACTGTATGCAAGACTGATCCTGCAGGGTCGTCCGGATGCAGGGCAGGAGCCAACTGTGCCAAACAATCCTGAAGTATTAGGGCTGTCAGTAACTTATAGCACACGTGACGGTCATCCGCTGGATGTAACGAACCTGCGCCAGGGTACAGACTTCATGGCGACTGTGAAGATCACAAACCCTGGTAAGCGTGGATATTATGAGCAGATGGCATTGACACAGATCTTCCCAAGTGGATGGGAGGTGATCAATACACGCCTGCTGGAAAGCGATAGCGCCTTCCATAATTCACCGTTTACATTTATGGATATTCGTGACGACAGGGTGTATACTTATTTCAATATTGAAGAAGGTAAAACACATACATACAATGTATTGCTGAATGCAGCTTACTTAGGGCATTATTACCTGCCGGCTGTGAATTGTGAAGCGATGTATGACAATACCATACAGGCCTTCCTGCCAGGTAAATGGGTAGATATAAGTACGAAGTAAATTGACTAAATTTACTTCCTCTCAATAAAATGGAGCGTGTATCAAAAGTAAGATACACGCTCTTTTCATTCGAATACCTGATGGAGCCAGGTTTCCATTGATACAGTTCTAAGGAGGTTCATTTATTTTTGATACATCCTGCGTTTTATTCGGATACCTAATGGAGCCAGGTAGTCCTTTCAGAACTTCTAAGGAGGTTCATTTATTTTTGATGCACGCTCATTTTTTTTGCCACGAGGGTGGCGGCCGGCTTAAAAAGAATTCTATGTGGTTGCGTAAAAGAAAATGGTGGTTGATTGTTGCTTCCATCTTGTTAATAATATATATTTTTTGTCTCCCCTCCCGTTTATTTACGGCCCCTACTTCCTTTGTAATAGAAGACAACAACGGCAGGCTGCTCAGCGCTACTATTGCCACAGACGGCCAATGGCGATTCCCTGTTGATAAACCTGTACCTGAAAAATTTGCACGGTGTATTATCGCTTACGAAGACAAACGTTTTAATTACCACTGGGGTGTGGATATCATAGCCCTTGCCCGTGCTTTCAAACAAAACATACAACACCGCACAGTTATCAGCGGAGGTAGTACCCTCTCTATGCAGGTGATCCGCCTCTCGCGCAATAAACCCCGTACTGTATTTCAAAAGTTGATCGAAGCGGTCCTCGCTACACGTCTTGAATTCTCTTATTCTAAAAAAAGCATCTTACAATTATATGCTGGCAATGCACCTTTCGGTGGCAACGTAGTAGGGTTGGAAGCAGCTTCCTGGCGCTATTATGGCCGTGGTGCAGAACAATTATCCTGGGGTGAAACAGCGGCATTGGCAGTATTGCCCAATAGTCCGGCATTAGTACACCCTGGTCGTAACAGGCAGATTTTACTCACGAAAAGAAACCAGCTTTTAAACAGGCTGTGGAAGAATAAAACCATTGATAGCGTGACCTGTACACTCTCTAAATTAGAACCTTTACCAGATCAGCCACAGGCATTGCCGCAGGATGCACCACATTTGCTAGACAGGTTCCGCAAAGATTACCGCACAGGTAGCACCCGTATCCAAACCACACTGGAAGGTGATCTGCAAAGAAATGTAGCAAACATTGTAGAGCGCTATCACAATATTTACAAAGCGAATGGCATTAACAACGCTGCAGCCATTGTATTGGATGTAGAAACGGGCAATACACTCGCTTATGTAGGAAACATCTATCATCCTAAAGATCCAGAAATGGAAAGCCATGTCGATATTATACAGAGTCCGCGCAGTCCGGGTAGTACATTGAAACCAGTGTTGTATGCAGCGATGATGACGGATGGCATGATACTGCCACATAGTTTAGTGCCGGATATTCCTACACAGATTGCAGGGTATACACCACAGAACTTTGACTTGGGATATGATGGTGCAGTACCCGCCAGCAGGGCATTGGCAAGGTCACTGAATATTCCGGCGGTGCGAATGCTACAGCAATATCGTTATGAACGTTTTCATGCATTACTGAAGAAAATGGGTATTACCACATTGCGTCAGCCAGCAGATCACTATGGTTTATCACTGATCTTAGGTGGTGGAGAAACCACTCTGTGGGAGATGGCTGGCATGTATGCAAGCATGGCGCGTACCCTATTACATTTAGATCAATACAATGGTAAGTATGATGCAGATGACATTCATGCACCCAACTATATACATGGATTAAAAAGACCTTCAGAACATGCACCTACAGACTATGGAGTGCTGGATGCGGGTGCAATCTGGTACACCTTCCAGGCAATGGAAGACGTAATGAGACCGGGGGAGGAAATGCTCTGGCAACAGTTATCCTCTTCACAAAGAGTAGCATGGAAAACAGGTACCAGCTTTGGTTTCAGAGATGGATGGGCCATAGGTGTCACGCCACAATATGTAGTAGGTGTATGGATCGGTAATGCAGATGGAGAAGGGAGACCAGGGTTATTGGGCGTAGCGACAGCAGCCCCTGTGATGTTTGATGTATTCAGATTACTACATACCAGTGGCTGGTTTACGACGCCTTATAGCAAGTTAAGAAAAGTAGAAGTGTGTAAACAAAGTGGCTACAGGGCAAGCGATCTCTGTCCAGACAAGGATTCGCTATGGGTGCCTGTGAATGGATTACGTTCAGGGGTATGTCCTTATCATCAGTTAATACATTTAGATCATACAGGCCAATACCGCGTAACAGCGAATTGTGAATCGCCTGCCATGATGCAACATGTACCCTGGTTTGTATTACCACCAGCTATGGAATTCTATTATCGTACCCGGCATAACTATGCCGCATTACCTCCATACCGGCCCGATTGTATCGCGACCTTATCAGCTGATAAGCCAACGATGGAAGTAATATATCCCAGACCCAATGCACGTATATATGTACCTATAGAAATAGACGGCATACCTGGAGAAGCAGTATTTACAGCCACCCACCGGGATACAAAAGCAAAGATCTTCTGGCACCTGGACAATAACTTTATCGGTACTACAGAAGAGTTTCACCAGATGGCTTTGCACCCGGCACCAGGTAAGCATATGCTCACATTGGTAGATGAAACAGGCGCTGAGGTACATGTACCATTTGAAATTTTAGCGAAAGAAAAAGACAAGTAAAATTCATTGTTAATCTAAAAATGAACTTAAACTACATGATTGTAGTCCATGTGCTATTAGTCTTTGCCTGTAAAAAACTGTCAATCTAAACGGTACGACCACTTTTCCTGACTTTAAACCGGATACGACAAAGTGAGGGTAATACAAATATCCTCATTATGAAACCTATTACATCAATGAATGAAGGTATACCAGCCCGGTGGTGTCAGCATTTTCTTCTTCGCAAGAAACTGCTGACACCACATACTATAAAAAATACCTGGAACAAAGCTGACCAGTTATACATTAATTAAGATTGATAATATTTTTAACCACCTGGCTCTCAGTTGGTTATTTTTTTGCCTACCTACCAGATATCAGAAGATACTAGATAAAGATTTTCCTTACATTATTTTTACTTGAAATATTTATTCCCTTATCTATGAAGAAAATTTACTTAATTGGTGCCATACTTGGCGCCCTGGTTTTCTATGCCTGTAAAAAGGAGGATAAAACCATCACTGTTACCAACACAGTGAATGACACTATCAATAAGACTGTTTGGTGGAGCGGTCAGGTGGACGCTAATACACTGACAGCGGCAATCAGCGTGGGTTATTCCACCAAAGTCGCTGATTCCGTATTACCATCCGCATCAACATCTGTAGATGCCCCCGTACTGGATACCATGTACGAAAGAACTTATAGTGTAATAGAAGGACAGTACCTAACCATCTATCCGCCAAATCTTTCAGGCTATGTAGCTGGCTATTATGTGCAGATCAAAGGTGCCAGTTCTTATTTCAAAGTAAATTACGCCACTGCGAATACACAACGTAAAGCGGCAAGAGCAGCGATGCGTGCAAAGCTGGCAGCAAGTGGTGCGAAAAAGGCCTCTCAATTGCCTGCATTTGCTCGTGGTAGCGGCGAGGGTTATATCGACTCTTCAATTGTAATCAAATTACCAGTCTCCATCAAAGGCGATACTTTCTATGTGAAGTATGCGGCGTATGATACCTTAAACCGTGTAAGTAAACCTGTTACAGCTACAGTGATCGTATTACCCCAGGGAAGTACTACATTCAACGATTCACTGGCTGGCACCTGGAATTATGCAAGATATAAATATTATGGTACCAGTTCCTATGACAATGAATGGATAGTTGATACGCTGTATCCTTATACCCAGCAGTACTATACCTGCAACAATAATACCCTGACAGCATCCGAAGTGGATACTGATATTTACCTGGCTAGCTATGCATGGATTTATCATTGGGCGTTCACGTTCAATAGTCAGTATACCTATTCCTCATCTTATAGCGGTGGTTACAGAAACCTGGACCTGGATAATTCGACTTGTAGCAGCTATGCATATATTTATTCAAATAATTATAATGGTATCGAAACAGGTGCTATTTCTTATGATGCGTCCAAACATCGCCTGATGTTCATCCACAATAACAGTGAAAGTAACAACAGTTCAAACCTCGATTTCGACTACTATTATTATTATGTAACTGAACTGACTGCCTCAAAACTGGTATTGACATATGATGATAATGAGACTTCTGACTACCAGTACCTGTACATGTACGAATTCAATAAATAACTACACACTTTCCAAACTGAATTTAGATTAAACTTATGAAGAAAATTATATTATCAGGTGTGTTAGCCAGTGTTGTAGCATTCTATGCCTGCAAAAAGGAAGGAACCACCACCACTATAACAAATACAGTACACGATACTACAATAGTAACAACCTATGCCAGCGGCATCGCCAATGCAGATACCCTGACTGCCAGTCTGAAAGTAGCTTATGGCAGCAGTATAACAGGTACATTTCCTACAGCGTCAGCTGATGCAAGTGCACCGGTACTGGATTCCCTGTACAATAAAACGTATACAGTGATCAAAAGCCGTTTCCTGATCATCTATCCGCCAAACGTATCTGGCAATGTAGCAGGTTACTATGTACAGATAGCAGGTGCTGCTTCTTATTTCAAAATTGATTATACACAGGCATACGGTCTGAGAAAAGCGGCAAAGCAAGCGAGAGCTGCTGCTACTAAAACACCAAATGCCCGTGGTAACGGCGATGGTTATATTGATTCTACCATCGTATTCAAATTACCTGCTACCATCAAGGGTGATACTTTCTATGTAAAGTATGCAGCGTATGATACCCTGGGTCGTGTAAGTGATGCAATTACTGCAACAGTACTGGTATTGCCTGAAGGTAGCGATAAATGGACCGATTCACTGGCTGGTACCTGGAACTACTATGGTCAAAATTATTATTATAATGGCAGCTGGGAGTATACAGATTACCAGGTGGATACCTTATATAATTATACCCAAAACTTTGATTGTAATAATGATCAACTATCTTTTGGATCGACGTTAACTATTCCTTATTATAAAAATATTTACCACTCTTCTTACAGTTTCGATAACTACTCATTTACCTATACCTATTCAAATAATTATGGGTACCTGGATATGAATACCTCAACCTGTAGTAACTATGTCTATAATTTGAATTATAGTGCCGATTCTGAACAGGGAGGTTTTTCATACGATCCGGCCACCAAAAAGTTTACAGTGATCTATGACGCTTCTTCAAATGTAGATTTTGGTTATGATACCTATCATTTAGCTGAACTGACAGACAAGTATATGATTTTGTCTTACAACAATTCAAATAACGACTATAACGGGACGATATATTACTACAAATTCATAAAACAATAGCACTTTTATTAAAAAGGCGTCCCGGATCCGGGACGCCTTTTTTAATATCCATATTTTTCTTTCCACAACCCTCTCAGGTGCTTCCTCATTTCATCTTCCCTGGCATTCTTCCCCGGATCATACAGCTTCATTCCTTTGATCTGCTCTGGCAGGTACTCCTGTGGCGAAAAATTGCCTTCATAATCATGAGAGTATTCATAGCCTTTGTTATACCCCATTTCTTTCATCATCTTTGTCGGCGCATTTCTGATATTCATCGGCACCGGCAGATCACCGGTTTTATTCACTACGGACAAGGCGTTGTTGATCGCCATGTAAGCTGCATTGCTCTTTGCAGAAGACGCCAGATACGTGGTACACTGCGATAATATAATTCTAGCTTCGGGATACCCGATCATCGTCACCGCCTGAAAACAACTGGTGGCTAATAACAATGCATTGGGGTTCGCATTTCCAATATCTTCAGAAGCAGAAATCAACAATCTCCTCGCTATGAACTTCACATCTTCTCCACCTTCTATCATCCTTGCCAGATAATAGACGGCTGCGTTCGGATCACTGCCCCTGATAGACTTAATGAAAGCAGAAATGATATCGTAATGTTGTTCGCCTGACTTATCGTAGATAGCTACCCGTTGTTGTGCAATATCCATCACCTTCTGATCAGTGATCACGATAGGAGATTCCTGTTGCAGGGTATTCACCACCAGCTCAAATAAGTTCAGCAATTTACGGGCGTCGCCACCAGAGATGTTGAACATTGCCCGCGTTTCTTTCAGTTCTATTTTTCTGCTGCCTAACCACTCATCCTTTTCCATGGCCTGATGCAACAGCTGTAAGAGCTCTTCTTCAGTCAATGGTTTCAACACATATACCTGGCTCCTGCTCAGCAACGCTGCATTTACTTCAAAACTGGGATTCTCGGTAGTTGCACCGATCAGGGTAATGATCCCTTTTTCCACAGCGCCGAGCAAGGCATCCTGCTGACTTTTATTGAAACGATGAATTTCATCTATGAACAATACGGCATATCCCTGTTTGCGGGCAATCTCGATCACTTCGCGCACTTCTTTTACACCAGCAGCAATGGCACTGAGGGTATAAAAGGGTACTTCCATGGTATGCGCAATAATATTGGCAATGGTCGTTTTACCTACGCCGGGAGGTCCCCACAGAATCATGGAGGGAATTTTACCTTGTTGTATGGCCTTGCTTAAGATGCTGTCTTTTCCGGTCAGGTGTTGCTGTCCCACCAGCTCATCCAGTGTCTGAGGCCGTAACCGCTCTGCTAATGGTTCCATATAAAAGATCTTAACGGGTTAAAATAAAGGCTCCTCATCCTGCCTGTTCTTCCACTGTTTCAGGAAGGAATAAGAGAGCAACACATTTGTTACAATTATTACTCCAATCAGGATGAAAAATACAGACATAGGACTCAGCATGGCTCTCATTTTACCCTGCTCACTGGTTGGGAGCTGTTTGATCACATCTTCCAACGGACCCAGGTTACCTGTTTTGAGCAGCAGAAACAGGGATAAGCCTGCCAATGCAATATATCCACCTACAAAGATGCTGATACCACCAATGATCCGGATGCCACCCGGAGTACTTTCTTTCAATACCATATTACGATCTATCAGCGCTTTTTGCAGATGGAGAGATAATATAGCATGAATTAAAATAGCTCCTAAAAAGATGCCGGCAGAAAGGATCATCAGGCTACCGGTGGTGAACAGTGTGATCACAAGTCCCATCAGAAAGAAGGTCGAGAACATGATATTAACAGCAGTCAGTCCTCTGAATAATTTAAACTTAAAAGTCATTGATCTCCGGTTTTTCGAGGTACAAACCTACCTAAATCTTCCCTTATAGCAAGATAAAAACAGCCGTCTGTAAAATCCGTATCTCACACAATCTGTGATTTAGCTATCTTTAAATACTAAACCTGTTTATTTTATGAAGAGCATTTACGCTTTACAACTATCGTTGTTGGCTGCCATCTCATGGACGGCCTGCAACAACCACACCACAACAGAACAGGCGGGGACAAACCAGGACACCCTAAAAATTCCCGCGTTTGACGTAAGTTCCATTGACAGTACTGTGAATCCCTGCGACGATTTCGACAACTTTGTAAACGGCAACTGGAAGAAGAAAAACCCGGTTCCTTCTACAGAAAGCCGTTGGGGCGCATTCAATGTTCTTGATAAACAGAACAAAGAAATAAGGTTGAAAGGCATTATCCTGGATCTGGCCGCTAAAAAAGACCTGAAAAAGGGTACTGAAGAGCAACAGATCTCCGATTTCTACCGCTCCTTTTATGATACTGCTACCATCGAAAAACTGGGTATGACCCCGTTACAGCCTTACCTGGATAAGATTAATGCTATCCAGTCACTGGAAGACTGGGCAAAAGTATCTGGTGAACTCCAGAACCTGGGTATCAGCACAGTAGCCACTTTCTACATCGGCGCTGACTCACGTAACAGTAAGATGAATGCTGTATACGAGAACCAGGGCGGTCTCAGCCTCGGCGAAAGAAGCTATTATGAAAGAACAGACAGCGCTACCAAAGCGGTACGCGATGAATTCGTAAAGCATATAGATAAACAATTCTCCCAGGCAGGTTTCAAAGATGCAAACCCAGGTCAGACGATCCTGGACTTCGAAACCAAACTGGCGAAACTGCAACTCACCAACGTACAGCTGCGTGACCCGGTGGCTACTTATAATAAGGTGGCTTTTTCCGAGCTGAAAAAACTGGCTCCGGAATTTAACTGGGATGGTTATGCTGAAGTACAACAGGTGAAAGTCGATACCATCATCCTGGAAAACAAGGCATATGTTACCAATTCAGCTAAACTGGTGAAAGCGACTCCGCTGGAAACCCTGAAAACATATGCACGCTGGCAGACCCTGTCCCGCTTTGCAGGTTACCTGCCTAAGGCCATCGACCAGGAAAACTTCCATTTCTTTGCAACCGTAATGCGTGGAACCAAAGCACAAAAACCTCGCCTGGAACGCGCTATTCGTGCTACCGACGGTACTATGGGCTACCCACTGGGTAAACTGTTTGTAAAACAGTATTTCCCTGAAAGCTCCAAACAGAAGGTTTCTGAAATGATCGAAAACGTTCGTGCCGTATATGGAGAAAGAGTGGACAGCCTGAAATGGATGAGTGCTGCTACCAAAGAAATGGCGCACAAAAAGCTGAAATCCTTCACTTACAAAATCGGTTATCCTGATAAGTGGAAAGATTATTCCAGCATTGATGTGAAACCAGGTACCCTGATCGAAAATATTGTGGCAGCTACCAACTACAAACACAAGGAAGAGGTCGAAAAGATCGGCAAACCTGTGGATAAGTCAGAGTGGGAAATGACACCACAGACTGTTAATGCATACTACAACCCACTCAACAACGAAGTTGTATTCCCGGCTGGTATTCTGCAACCTCCATTCTTCAATGCAGATGCAGACGATGCGATCAACTATGGTGGCATCATGGCGGTAATCGGGCATGAATTTACCCATGGCTTTGATGACCAGGGTTCACAGTTCGATGCAGAAGGTAACCTGACCAACTGGTGGACGCCTGAAGATCGTAAGAACTTCATGACACTGGCTAACCGTTATATCCGTTATTTCAACGGTATCGAGGTATTGCCTGGCTTCCATATCAATGGTGCACTGACAATCGGTGAGAACATCGCAGATCTGGGTGGTCTGACACTGGCTTACCACGCACTGGAAAAATCCCTGAAGGGTAAACCGGAACCTGCAAAGATTGATGGATATACCTGGCAACAGCGTTTCTTCCTGGGTTGGGCACAGGTATGGCATGGCAACAGTACAGAAGCTGCGCTGCGCAACCAGGTGCAAACAGATCCACACTCACCGGCTAGCAGCCGTATAGATGGCCCGCTGCCTCATCTGAAAGAATTCAATGATGCGTGGGGATGTACTGGTGGTAAAATGAAACTGGCAGATACTGCGAGGGTAGTAATCTGGTAAAATAATATCTTCTCTATTTCAAAAAAGCTTTTGCCGGTGGCAAAAGCTTTTTTTTTGTAATTTTGAGTATCCTTTCACCAGATGTAAATTAGATCCATATGACAGGCATCTTCAGACAATACCGCACGGAATTACGCAATATCTTCATCTTAGCATTGGTCGTACTCGCAATACCTTACCTCCCGGCTTTTGCTGATCTGGCATTGACCGCCCAGGGTTTGATCATAACAACCGCTATTATGGGTAGCCTGGTGCTGGCCATGATCATCAAACTTTACTTCCGCGTATTAGTGTTGCGTATCACCAAAGAAAACTAACATTTGATGAAAAAGATCTCTATAGTATTCGCAACGATAGCAGCAGGTGTATTTTTTGCCTGCAATCAACCATCTTCTGAGAAAGCTGCCGCAAAGGCAGACTCCGCAATGAGTACTGTCACTCAGCCAGCTGAGGATACGACAGCTTTGCAGCCGATCGCAGGAAAAGTGGGTGATCCGGTGTGTGGCATGCCTTATGATACTACGTACCATGAATTTAGCGTTTATAAGAATGATACAGTGCATTTTTGCTCCCCAACCTGTAAAAGGGTATTCGATAAGAATCCGGAGAAATATGCAGCTAAACTGGGTCTGTAAGGATCCATATAGCATTTAGTATACTTAGCGACGTTGGGAATTATTTCCGGCGGAGTGAGATGTCATAAAGCCCCTTTTGAAGATCATGGGAGTACTCCCTTGAAGTACATAAGCATTTTTGAGCATAACGCACTGATTGTCAATCAGGCTTTAACATTTCTAAATCGACCAGCCGCCTTTTTTCGTCTCCAACCCGATGTAACTTCTTATAGTATTTCGCGTTCTAATTGATCATACAAACACGTGCGCATGAGATCTATATTTACGTGGCTGCTGCTAATCACGTTCTTCTGCAGCTGTGAGAAAAATGATACGGAGGCAACGCCTTCTATCGATGTGACCGGTTCCTGGGAACTGGCCGCCAGTATGAAACAGCCCGATACCACCTGGCAGGCGGTTGCTGCTGCGGATTCTGCGACGTATTCTTTTGATGTAAACGGACAGGTCTCCTATTCGACTAAATCATGGCGTACTACAGGCACCTATAAAGTGATTGCTGATGGGAGCAAGGTAAAGCTCATTATCAGTACCGATTCTTTGTCTCAATATCTGGAGGTAGAGAAGACGAGTGATTCTACAATCCGGGTGGACGACTGGTTAAAGGCGGTGAATAAGGGCTATACCAGTAAGAAGTTTGTCAGGGTTTTTTAAAAGAAACATCCCGGGATAATTCCCGGGACGGTCAGTTAAACAGCTTATGAAAATCTACGCTTACGTTCAGATTATTAACCTGAAGGTCGGTAGTTAATATTATGACAGTGTTACCAGAGGATTACCAACGTATTAACAATTAGTTGTAGCGACATATATGAGATTTGACAAGGTTTCTCCAACAGCCGCCCTTGCTCCTTATATTAAATATTATGTGATCGCAGAGAATACGCTGGCTGAGGAGTATACAATTTTTCCTTCTACAAGTCTGGTTATTGGGTTTCAATATAGAGGACTTTTGTCTTTAGTGCAGCCCACTTATGTTACCCCATTATCTATTTCCGGCATTTCCGGGATGACCAATTCATTTAAGGTTTTTAAGAATTCTCCTGATATAGGAACGGTGTTGGTATATTTTACTGAGACCGGGTTGTTGCATTTTACGGCTAGTCCGGCGAATGAATTGTTTAATCAGAGCATTGGGATTGATTACATATTTCCTCCCTTGAAAGTAAGAGAAGCAGAAGAGAGGCTGGCTATGGCGACTAATGATGTAGAGCGGATAGCTGTGATGAACAGATTCTTTTTATCGCTACTTCGACAGATCTCCATGGATAAGTTGGTGATGGAGGCGGTGCGATTAATATATGCAACTAAAGGAACAATAAAGATTAAAGCATTGCAGGATCAGTTATTTATTAGTCAGAGTCCGTTTGAAAAGCGGTTTAGAAAATTGGTCGGTACCTCTTCTAAAAAGTTTGCATCTATTGTGCGTTTTAACGCGGTGATGGAAGGGTTGGGGACTGCTTGGTCATTGACGGAAATTTGTTATGAATATGGGTTCTTTGATCAGGCGCATTTTATAAAGGATTTTAAGCAGTTTACGGGGAAAACGCCGGAGGAGTTGAGATAAACGATTTTTTACAATTTGGTTTTTAGAGGGGAGAGGATCTTTGTATAAATTACTATAGCAATGTTTACATTACAAGAGATTAAAGATGCACATGCAAAGGTGAAATCGGGAGCTGATTTTCCTCAGTATATCAGGGATTTGAAAGTGCTGGGAGTGGTGAGGTATGAGACGTATGTATCAGATGGGCATACGAGTTATTATAGTGAGAATGGAGGGACGGTTATTTCCGAGGAAAAGTATGATTTTTTGGAAGTGGAAAAGGTGAGTGATATTTCTGGTTTTAAGAAAGGTTTGAAGGAGCATCAGGATGGGAAGAGTGATTATATGGGGTTTTGTAGGATGTGTGCGGAAAGTGGGGTAGAGAAATGGGTGGTGAGTATAGGGGAGATGAGTTGTAGTTATTTTGATGTGGAGGGGGGAATGATGTTGGAAGAGAGGATACCGGAATAAGGAAAATGGCTTATATTTCTGAAGACTAAAAAGCCAGGTGCTGTGAACACCCGGCTGGTGGCTTCTCAAAAAAATAATGTGCGGATTGTATTAAGAATGGGGGGACGATCAATTTTTACAAAGAATGTAAGGAAGATTTCGGAATAGTAAAATGTTGTAAATTTGAATTAATGAAAATACCCGGATGCGGCTAACACCCGGATATTCTTTTGGTCTAGTAAAACATTTTCCACAATACCGCAAGTTTTGTGACTACGTCCACCACTTTTGTAATGCCTTCCAGGGAACTACTAGAAACCCTGGAAGGTTTTCTTTTTTTATTCATGGTAAAAGAACCGGCTGTAGTTGGCCACGTGGCGGCAGGCAAGCCGCCACGTGGCCAACTACAGCAATTCTTTTAGTAGCTATTACGAGTCGATTAATAGCACTGATTAGCCGTCATTACTACAAATCTATCGCAAATTACTACACGAATCACACTCAACTTTACCGATCAAATACAAGTATTTTTTATCTAATTAAACCTTTCTAAATCCTTTATTGAAAAGCATTTTCATTATACTACACAAACCAGTAAACTGCAACTCCTATGTTCAACTTCATCACAGTATTTAGGTAAAATTTTAAAAAGAATTTCATGCATGCATCGCGAATTAGAGTGCTGTAAGTTTTTAATACTATAACAAAAACCGCGACCATTTTTATTACTGCCTTGTTGGAATGACCGTTTTGTTTTGCCAGCCGATTTCCACAAAAAAAGGGCGTATCACAAGATACGCCCTTCGACTTTTACATACTTTATACTAATTAGAAACTATACCTCAAACCTAACTGCATCTGGTGTCTGCTCGCAAAGAAATCCTTTGAATAAGGAGTTCCTGGATTAGTCCATGTATAAACAGGATTTGCAGTCGCTGAACCAGCAGTCGCAGTCTTCAAACCTACACTCGCTGTTGAGTTGAATGTATTCGGAGAGAAGTACTGTACACCCCAATTCTTATTAATCAGATTCGTCACATTCACGATATCATAAGTAAGCGTGATTGTATGCAGCGTCTTACCACTCTTGAAATTGAAATCCTGTGTGAAACGGAAGTCAGCAGAAGTATTCCAGGGTGTACGACCACCATTACGCTCTGTAAACTCACCCTTACGTGTCTTCAGGTACTTATCACCTTCTACATAAGCAAAGAATGCATCTGCCATATCCTGATTAGCAGCAGTGAAGAAAGTACGGGCCTCTGCCTGATCCTTTGGAATATACACCAGACTTACCTGCTGTGGAGTACCCTGAATTGTACTGTTCACAAATCCATAAGAGAAAGGAACACCAGAAGATGTATTAAAGAACACCGCAAAGTTTGCTACCCAACGATTCTCCTTAGTCCAGTCAACTTTGTAAGAGGCTGTCGCAACGATACGATGACGGATATCAAAGTTAGAATAAGCCAGACCAGGATTGTTAGGATTCAGTGCCTGATTCAGCTGCCAGTTAGACTCCATTGAGTTACGGATACCATTGGTGATATCTTTAGACTGACCATAAGTATAAGCTACACTTGCATTCAGACCAAACTTCCATGTCTTGTTTGCCTGACCGGTAATGCTGTAACGGTAACCCTGCTTGGTATTTGATAACAGGTAAGCATTAGTAAATTTAGAGTTGATCTTAGCACCAGTATAGATTGGCTGCTGGTGTTTAGTATCATAAGGCAAATAGTAAGGATTATCAACCAGGTTTACCTGCTGGAATTTCAGATCGTTGATAGTCTTTGTATAAATACCTTCTACAGTGAAACGCCATTGGTTCTGTGTAGAATAATCCAACGCTAAGCTGCTTCTCCACATTGATGGCATCTTAAAGTTATTATCGATCATATCCACCTGTGTAGCACCAGTTGCATCATGTACATCTACACCCTGTGCACTCACGAACTGTGCAGCACCCTGGTTGCTCACCTTTACAGGATTAGAACCAGTAGCAGGAGCATCGCTGGCACTTGTATAACCAAATTTCTTATCGTACGCTCCATAAGTTACACCATTGTTGTAGTAAGCGTAACCTAACCATGCGAAAGGAATACGACCGGTGAAGATACCAGTACCACCACGCAGGATCAGGCTCTGATCGCCATTGATGTCGAAGTTGAAACCTAAGCGTGGAGAGATCTGTACGTTATTCAGGTACTTGTTCTTGATATCGCTTGGTTTGGTATACGTATAAGTAGTACCGTAGTTTGCATCTACAGGAGCACCAGTTGTTTTCACGCTCAGCGGTTGCTTGTTAGGCAGGCTGGTATAATCTAAACGCACACCAGGAGTCAGTTTGAAACGGTCAGTGATATGGATCTCATCCTGTGCATAGATAGAGTACAGGTTGATCTTGAACGCTGCTGGTGGGTGAGACATGATATAATCACGTGAGTTATCAGTGTAGTTGAAGTTACCACGTACACGACTCGGCTGATCAGCCAGGAAAGAAGCAATGCTGCTGTAGTCAACACGGCCGTTCCAGGAGTTTACGAAACCATAAGTAATGTTGTAAAACTCGTTGTGTGTACCGATATTGATGTTATGCCTACCTTTGAAGATATTCACGTTATCGGTGAATTCAAAGGTTTTTTGTTTCATGTTGAAGATAGCCGCTTCACGGTCAGTACCTAAGAAGATAGTACCACCATTGCTCGCGATCTGGATCTGAGGCAGTGAAGGATCAGACAGTGGATCACGGTAATCATGCACACTGCTATAACCCAGGATCAAACTGTTTGACACCGTGTTATTGAAATGGCTTTTCAATTCAGCAACTGTGGATGTCTGGTTGTTGGTTTGTTTGTAATCAATACCGCTGAAACGGAAGTTCTGTTGGTCACGCTCCAGGTTAGTCGCTTCGGAGAAGATGGTATTGTTACGGATAGACAGCTGGTGCTTGTCGTTGATATTCCAGTCTAAACGGTTAAAGAACTTAGTAGAGTTGGAATAGATATTATAGTTACCGTAAGTACCTGCGTTGTATTTACCAGTTTTATCTACATCCAGTGCACTCATGTGATCAGCGATCTCTTTAGCCTGATCAGCAGTCAGCAAGGTCATGTCGGAAGAACCAGCAGCAAGGATCACAGGATCCTGACGACGGGTGATCTCTTCGTTGGTAAAGAAGAACAATTTGTCTTTGATGATTGGGAAACCAACACGTACACCTGTCTGGTATTCGTGGAAGCTGGAAGGCTCTTTAGAACCATCACCTGCGTTGTTCTTACCAATCATTGCTGCATTACGACCGAAAGCGTAAATAGAAGCATGTACTTCGTTGGTACCGCTACGTGTTACAGCATTGATACTACCACCGAGGAAGTTACCAATCTTTACGTCGTAAGGAGCCAGGTATACCTGAATATCCTGAACGGCATCCAGAGAAACCGGGTTAGTACGGGTAGAGCTACCTGGCTGTCCGGAGCTGTTAGTCTGACCACCCAGAGAAGGGCTAAAGCCAATAGCGTCGTTATTGATCGCACCATCCAGGGTTACGTTGTTATAACGGAAGTTGGAACCCAGGAAGGAGTTGTTATTACTTTGAGGAGTACCACGAGTGAAGTCCTGGAAACTACGGTTCAGGGAAGGCAATGTTTTCAAAGCGTTCTGACCTACACGGAAACCGCCTGGTTTACCAGTGTTGTTGCCTTTTACTACTACTTCGCTCAGTGCAGTAGATTCATCCTGCAACAGGAAGTTGAAGGTTACACTACCCAGTGATAAGTTGATATCATTTCTTTCTTCCTTCTTAAATCCGATGAAAGTAACGGTGATGGTATAAGGACCACCAGGATTCAGGTTGTTGATCAGGTAACGGCCTTCTGCGTTGGTTTGTCCACCATATTTAGTACCGGTACCGGTGTTTATAGCAAGCACGGTTACTCCAGGCAAAGGTTCTCCTTTTGCGCTTACTACCTTACCAGTAAGTTGTGACGTTGTAATCTGCGCCTCTACGTTGGTTGCAGCTAGTACAAGGATGCTAAATAAAAAAATTAGTGAAGAGTAAATCTTATTCACGTCAGTTAAATTTGACGCAAACGTATCTCCGTAACATTACGCGTGTGTTAACACAATATTAAATTAATGTTAACGAGCGCATGTAACACTATGTACCAACGAATTACAAATGTATTCGATGATAATTTGTGGAAAATAATTTAAAAAATGACGTGTATGGCAAGCCATCACATAAGTGCGGATAAGAAGAATTTGTTAGTTCGTTATAGGTATTCTCTTAGTTCGCAATATGTTCAAAAATAGGTGGTCTATGTTAAGGGAGTGTTACCCTAATATTAACTTTATCTCTGATAACTGTTAAAATTTTCACAAGAAGGTAAGCCATGGGAGCGGAAAACACACAAAGACTTGCTAAAAAAAGAAAACGCTTTAGCCAATGGCTAAAGCGTTTTCAAAATTGCTATATAATAATATTAATATACAGTTGTCTCTGCACCTGCAGTCGTCCAACCTGTAGTCCAATCAGTAGTACCATCAAATGCACCAATGTAGGTAGTAGCAGTGAAACCGGTAGTCAGATTAGAGAAATCAGCACCAGTCAGTGCAGGAGAACCTGTTTTCAGCAGGAAGCTAGGTGTACCAACGTTAGTAGAAGAAACACCAGCAGAGAACAGGTAAGGATTTGCCAGCAGCACATCAGTCGCGTTAGTCAACACAGTTGTGCTGGTAGTAGCCCACCATGCAGTCCATGCAGCATTGTCGGTAGTGCTCCACTCGCTCTTGGTTGCAGCAGTAGTGCTACCAGCGATGATGTTGTGAGAGAATACCAGGGTACCTTCAGAAGCGTTAGCAGAAGTCTTGTGAGATACAACTTTGCTGTCATCCAGGTAGAAACCGTAAGGGAAACCGATGATCAGAGAGTTGTACAGGCTCATAGAAGAGTTACGACGGATTTGTACACCATGCTGATAGTTAGCGTTGATAGAACCTGTAGAACCAGGACCAACGATAGTCATGTTTGAGAAAACAGCTTTCGTCTGTGGTGTATTGGAAGAACCAGTTGCATCGTTATCAGACTCAAAACCGTTTGAACCAGATTGGTCAGCAATAGTTCTGAAACGCTGTGCCAGACCAAACTGTACACGACCAGAGAAACCATTGTCAGTATCGAAATCATCATCCCAGGTATAAGTTGCAACCAGGTGATCACAATTTACAGTACCACCGAACCACTCGAAAGAGTCGTCACCGGAACGATAAACCTGTACATAGCTGATAGTAGTACCACTACCAACACCACCCATAGTCAAACCATTGATTTCGTTATCAGGAGAGTAAGCAACACCAGCAAACTCGATACGTACATATTTCAGTACACCAGAGTTGTCAGCAGCATCAGTACCACCATAATAGATATAAGTTTTTTCATCACCACCGTTAGTCGCAGTCAGACCACCTTCTATCTTAGCTTCGCCACCAGTAGCGTTGATTGGAGCTTTACCCAGCAGGATAATACCACCCCAGTCACCATCCTGACGTGCACCAACTTCCTGTGCAGAGGTGAAGATGATTGGTTTTGCAGCAGTACCTGTTGCATTTATTTTACCACCACGGGTTACTACCAGCGTACCTTTAGAGGCTTTATCACCCACGATGATAGTACCAGGTTCGATAGTCAGGGTTGCACCGCTCATTACATATACAAACCCTTTCAGCATGTATTTTTTGTCAGCAGATAAAGTTTGATTTGCTTTGATGTCTCCGGAGAGAGTTACGTACGTAGAATCAGTCGTAGATGTAGTATTGTCATCATCTTTGCTACAGGAGGTCATTGCCCCAAAAGATGCCATTACCAGCAAGCCTATAAGATACCTTTTCATGGATTGTCTAATTGAGTTTAGGTTCAGAAAAATTTAAACTACTTTGATAAATGATATGTAAAAGTCAATGTGAATGATGTTCCAGGGCGATACTGCTGTAACAGGTAGTCTTCGCCGGAGTTGATGCTTCCTTTTTGATATGCAGGATTATCGAATTTGTTGTTACCATTCTGGTCATAGTAGAATTGATAACGGGCATTTAACAGGTCTTTGATGTTCAGACGGAATCCGCTACGCTTGCTCACATTCAGGTTAGCCTGGAAGTCCAGCAGGTTTCTTGGGCTTTCGTAGATGTTACCGAGTCTGCCGGAACCATCTGCGCCTCCACCTTCACCTACCAGGTACAGACGCTGACCAATTCTGTTATACAGCAGGTTAAAGCTGACCTTATCATTAGGCAATGCATAACCAAGGCTTGTATTTACTACATAGTTAGATTGACCGGATAATGGTCTGTCTTTCGCGGTAGAAGTTGTATTGTCAGATACTACAGATTTGATATAAGCAACGTTCGCATAGAAGGTTACATTATCCAGGAAGCTATGCGGTGCTATGAATCCCAGTTTCTTTCTCACTTCTACTTCCACACCTACATTGTATGCATTAGGATAGTTGTAAGGCGTTACATCATACTGGCTCAGACCTGAAGATGTTACCCTGCTTTCTATCGGATTGTTGAAGTATTTGTAGAATACAGATCCTGATACTACTTCACCCGCTGCAGGGAAGATTTCATAACGCAGATCCGCATTATCAATCTGACTGCGCTTCAGGTTGATATTACCATTGATGAGTGAAGACATCTCATAGTCGTAATATGCTAATGGCGCAATCTCACGCAGCTCTGGTCTTGCTACTGTTCTGTAATAAGAACCACGCAGGTTGGAACGCTCATTCAGTGCATAAGTAATGTTTGCTGAAGGCAATACATCCAACCAGTTATTGTCCAGGTTAATAGTTGCGTTATTGATTGGTGACTTCAACTTCATATTATATGACTCCACACGCACACCCCATACGATACGGATCTTATCAGAAAGACGGTTATCGAGTTGTGCATATCCTGCTGTTGTAAGTGTCGTCGCCCTGTATTCATCTGCTGTAGAGGTGATGTCATTCAGGTCATAGAAATCCTGATCGATCACATCATCACCAAACAGTGTGCTGATTGGACGTTGTGCAACTACATCGCCACCATCTTTAATAGGATCCAGTTTCATACCAATATAGCGGGCATGAAAATCTCTGGAACGATACTGTCCTAACACACCTGCTTTGAACAGGCTCTTGTTGTCAAGGAAGCGGAAAGGATGTGAATAGTTTGCACTGGCGATATAGATGTTTTCATCCAGATCAGAGAACAGCCGGCTGTTGGCTTTACCTACCGATCCGATATCAGCTACCATTACAGCAGATGCATCATCGATGGCACGGCCATAGGATACTTTACGCTGGTCAGGCTGGTTGTTGGTGACTTTGTTGTAAGACAATAACCAGTTCACTTTACTCTGCCCCTGTCCAACCTGATGATCACCTTCTACGGATGTTTTGAACAGTGATTTCTGAATCAGGTCAAATGCATAGTAGTTGATATACTTAGAGCTACCGATATTGTCACCTTCTCTATACAGGAAATTGTCATCAAAGATCTTGTTGTAAATGTTTCTCCATACCAGTTTGCTTTTGCCTGTAGTGTAACCTACGTTTGCAACAGCACCCAGGTTAGAAGAGTATTTATATACATTGTCAGTATAATCGAAGTTGTCATAATGCCTGATCATGTCTTTGGCCACTGTCTCATTGTGTGAATAAGTCACACCTGCAATCACACCCAGGCTACCATGTTTCTTAGTATCCCAATGATTTCCCCAGCTACCCTGCAGGTTGATGGCGGGTGCACCATTGCGTTCTCTTACACGATAATCATTGTTCAGCGACTTCTCTGCAGCACGAGTTTGTGCAGCACTCAGCTGGTTGTTTACAATTGCTGTAGTAGATGGAAAAGCTGATGGCAACTGACGTGCGCCATTATCAAAACCTAAGATATCAGTGCTTGATTTATAACCAGTTTTGAAAGGCTGGAAAGTAGAAACAGTATTGAATCCGGTACCAAGTGAAATATCGAAGAATTGTTGTTCAGGAATTTCTTTGGTTTGTACATTGATCACACCACCCGCAAAGTCACCAGGCAATTCAGGTGTAGCGGATTTGGTGATAACAATGTTGTCGATCATATTCGCAGGAATGATGTCGAAGGAGAAAGCCTTACGGTTAGGTTCTGTACTTGGCAGGTTGGCATTGTCTACCAGCGCTACATTGTAACGATCACTCAGACCTCGTACAATTACGAACTTATTATCCTGGATAGTAGTACCGCTTACACGCTTCAGTACTTCGCCAGTACTGCGGTCCGGCGATTTCTTAATTACATCGGCAGAGATACCGTCTGATACAGCGGCATTATTTTTCTGCTGAGTATATAATGCGTTGATTGTTTCCTGCTTGAAAGAGCCTTTGATCACTACTTCAGCCAGGTTTTTGGAAGTAGGTTCGTCCATGATCACGGGCAGACTGGTAGCATTACTACCTTTTACAACCACTTCAGTGACTGCCTTGGTCTGATACCCCATGTATTTGAATTCGAGTGTATAGGTACCTGGTGCAATGTTTAATGTATAGCTCCCTGATACATCAGTCACAGTACCCTGTGTGGTCCCCTGGATTAAAACGGTTACACCAATTAACGGCTCCCCGGTTTTCTGGTCAGTTACCTTTCCAGTAATTCTTCCATTATCGAATGCAAAAGATGGCAATATAGCGTACAAAAATAAGCATACACATAACAGTGCGGACTCTAAAACTTGCTTCACAGTAGAATTATTCGTTCGTGATAGATTGATAGTACAGCAAAAGTATAGGGGCTATATAACCGTAGTGTTAACGGAGCGTTACCAGAATGTTAACAGTTTTACGTAAGTTCGTTGTAGGTATAGGAATATAAGGTTTACATAGTGCAATATAATAATTAACAGGAGAAGGGCTGTGGTCCTTGTCTGCTATTATTATGAAGATTTATTAATCTTTCGAGCTGAATGTTATATTCGTTACCGTTAGCATAACCTGTCTTTGCAATATCATTGAGACCTTTGATCAGTTGGAACAGGTGCATGCTTTTGTTGGTAAACGGTTTGTTGTCTTTGTTACAGAGTTCGAGGGTAAAGTTGAATCTGTCTTCCAGTTCTTCTTCGAATTCACGAAGGCTCAGGGTTTCGTCGATGGGGTATTCAATGAGCATATTTTCCAGAAAGCCTGCTTCCTGCAAGGTATCGAAAGCATTAGCCGGGGAGTTCCGCATATATACTGCAATGTTACACGAGAGTAACCGTTGGAACTGCATCTGCAAAAGAGATACTGTCATTAAAGGATGTAACTTCAATACTTTCATTTCACGTTTGGATTATTATTTCCAGTCTTACTGAATTTGTTTGCAAACTTAGTTCGTGCGTATTAAGTGAATATTAAGGGGGTGTTATCTAATCATAAATATATGTTAAAGTATAACATATATAACCTTGCATTTACTCTTCAAACCAATCCGTTTCCACCTTTAGCGAAAACGGATTGGTTGGGGACAGGCCTGCGGCCCGCTGAAATAGCAGGAATCAGAAATACCAATATTATGAATTAGGGAAAGTCACTGCTTTCGACAAATCAATATCTCCCCATATCTGCTGATCTTCTTCCTCTTCCGGCAGTACTACTTTTGATTTCGTTACAGGGTATTGGTAGAGGGTCCATTCTTTATTTACATATTCAAGAGAAGTGAGGCTTTCCACCCAGTCGCCGGAGTTCAGGTACGTTACCGTCTTACCGTTATGTACCATTTCCTTAATGATTGGCTGGTGGATATGCCCACATGCTACTACATCAAAGCCTTTGTCTACAGCGATTTCAGCTACGATCTGTTCAAAGTCGGAGATGAATTTCACCGCCTGTTTCACCCCATGTTTCACTTTTTTGGAAAAACTCATCTTTTCCCTTCCCATGCTTTCCAGGATATTGTTCACCAGGCGGTTGAGAATAATGAGCAGATCATAGCCTTTGCCCCCCAGTTTTGCAAGCCACTTGGAGTTTTTCATGGTTATATCATATACGTCTCCATGAAAGAACCAGTGTTTTTTGCCGTCTACGTCCAGGATGAGTTTATTATCGATAGTGAGGTTACCCAAACCAAACCCGGCAAATTTGCGGAGGGCTTCGTCGTGGTTGCCGGTCAGATAATATACATCTGTCCCCTTTCCTGTCATTTTCAGGATTCTGCGGATCACCTTGGTATGCGCTTTTGGGAAGTAGCGTTTGCTGAACTGCCAGATGTCGATAATATCTCCATTGAGAATCAGTATCTTAGGATCAATGCTATCTAGGTATTGGACAAGCTCTTTTGCGTGACAGCCGTATATTCCGAGATGCACATCGGAAATAACGACTATATCAAGTGGGCGTTTATCGGACATTGTTTACGCTGGTGAACCGGAAAGCCGGATTCGTTGTTTCTAATGGTGATAAATAGTGTTCGCTCGCTGTAGGTGTATTTGCCCCTGCGCTGGGCCTTTTCCGGATAAAATCATCCTTGAAAACCAGGCTCGTACACTGCAGGTTTTTACAATACAAAGAAAAAATTGCTATATTACTTTTATATTAATACAGTGTTAAGGAATCATTAAGAAAAATTATTTCTTGGAGGTATTGGTCGCGGAAAGCTATTTTTGCGCCAAATTCAAACTATATAGCGTATGGGAGGCTTCAATTCCTTTGTTAAATTGTTTATTCCTAAGGACAGGGTATTCTATTCATTATTTGAGGATGTAGCTGCCAATCTGGTGGAAATGGGAAAAGTGTTGATAGAACTGGTAAATTCTACAGACCCTGCTGTAAGAAAAGATAAGACGCATCTGATCGAAAGACTGGAGCATAAGAACGACGATTTTACCCATCGCATATTCGTAGAACTGGGCCAGAACTTCATCACCCCTTTTGACCGTGAAGATATTCACCACCTGGCATCTACGCTGGATGACGTAGCAGATTATATTCATGGCTCTGCCAAACGTTTAGATCTGTATAAAGTGGTAGAAATCAGCGATAGCGTTCGTAAACTGGCAGACCTGATTTACCAGGGTTGCGTAGAGTTGCACAAAGCGATCCCTGAACTGAGAACCATGTCTAACATGCGTAATATCACTGATGCCTGTGTAAGGATCAACAGCCTGGAAAACCATGCTGATGATATCTATGATATGGCCATCGCTGACCTGTTCGAGAAAGAATCCAACAATGCAGGCGAGCTGCTGAAAATGCGTGAATTGTATCAGGCACTGGAAATCGCTACCGATAAATGCGAAGACTGCGCCAATGTGATCGAATCTATCATTATTAAATATGCATAGTCGCCCGGTCCTTAATGGCTCAATGCAAACTGTATTCTAATGGCCTTACTTGTCACAATTATTATACTGGCGTTCATCTTTGACTTTATTAACGGGTTTCATGATGCTGCCAACTCTATAGCTACAATCGTTTCCACAAAAGTGCTGACCCCGTTTCAAGCCGTATTGTGGGCTGCTATATTCAACTTTGCCGCTTTTTTTATCTCAAAGTACGTTTACGGGGAATTTAAGGTAGGTAATACCATTGCTAAATCAGTATTCGAGCAGTTTATCACCCTGAAAGTGATCTTCTCCGGACTGGTAGCGGCGATTGTATGGAACCTGCTGACCTGGTGGTATGGTATTCCATCCAGTTCTTCCCATACCCTGATTGGTGGCTTTATTGGCTCTGCCGTTGCTGCTGCTCATGGTAACTTTGATGTGATCAACTATGGTAAGGTAATGCCTATCATTTACTTTATCGTGCTGGCGCCCTTTATAGGGATGGCCGTCGCCTTTGTGATCACTATTATAATTATGAACGTTTGCCGCAAGGCAAACCCATATAGGGCAGAAAGCTGGTTCAAACGCCTTCAGCTGGTATCTTCTGGTGCCCTGAGCCTTGCCCATGGTGGTAATGACGCTCAAAAGGTAATGGGTATCATCGCTGCTGCCCTGGTAGCGCATGGTATTATCCCTGACCTCATGCATATACCGAACTGGGTACCGTTCTCGTGTTTCGCTGCAATTGGTTTAGGTACCATGAGTGGTGGCTGGAAGATTGTAAAGACAATGGGATCCCGCATTACCAAAGTGACTCCGCTGGAAGGTGTAGCCGCTGAAACCGCAGGTGCCATTACGCTTTACCTCACTGAAGCACTGGCCATTCCCGTAAGTACCACACACACAATTACCGGTTCTATTATCGGGGTAGGTGCTACCAAACGTCTTTCAGCAGTACGCTGGGGGGTAACAGTGAGCCTGCTCTGGGCATGGATCCTGACCATTCCGATCAGTGCTTTACTGGCTGCTGCCGTGTATTTTATCGTGAATCTCTTTTTTTAAACGATCTTCGGATTTATATAGCCAGGCCGGCGTGAGTAATACAGAAGTTATACTCACGCCGGCTTTTTTTATTGATATTTTTCCCGATGCCGCTTTTTTTTCCCCCCATCCACCTATTTTTGTAAGGCTTTTGGAAAACCCAGTATCCTATTACATCAATGAGACCATTATTGTAATGGTGTATTGATAATTGTTTATCATATAATAAACCGCAATGAAAGGTATTATCTTAGCCGGGGGCTCCGGTACGCGTTTACACCCCATTACTTATGCCATCAGTAAGCAGATCATGCCGGTGTATGATAAACCGATGATCTACTATCCACTGTCTACGCTGATGTTGGCTGGTATCAGGGAGATCCTGATTATTTCAACGCCTCATGACCTGCCTGCTTTCAGGCGGCTCTTTAACGACGGCAAGCAGTTGGGACTGGAAATTTCTTATGCTGAACAACCGGAACCAAATGGTCTGGCACAGGCATTTGTGATTGGCAAAGACTTTATCGGGAATGACAATGTCGCCCTGGTATTGGGAGATAATATATTTTATGGCGCAGGTCTTGGTACCCAGCTGGCCAACAATGTGAATCCACAGGGTGGTATCGTTTATGCCTACCAGGTATCAGACCCGGAAAGATATGGTGTAGTGGAGTTCGATGACAAAATGAAGGCGGTATCTATCGAAGAGAAACCTGCTAAGCCAAAGAGCAACTATGCCGTACCAGGGTTGTACTTTTATGACAATACCGTGGTGGAGATTGCTGCTAACCTGAAACCAAGTGCACGTGGTGAATACGAGATCACAGATGTGAACAAGGCCTACCTGGAGGCTGGCAGACTGAAAGTATCTATCTTACCACGCGGTACCGCATGGCTGGATACAGGTACCTTCGACTCCATGATGCAGGCTTCCCAGTTCGTTCAGGTAATAGAACAGCGACAGGGGATCAAGATCGCCTGTATTGAAGAAATCGCATACAGACAGGGATTCATTGACATAGATCAGTTACACAAACTGGCAGCTCCACTGCTGAAGAGCGGTTATGGCAACTACCTGGAGTCATTGCTGAAACAATAATATTGAGATCATACACCAAAAAATCGCTTTTGCCGCCAGGGTAGAAGCGATTTTTTGCGATTAGGTGTTCCTGGCTGACCAATATTTTGAGAATATGGTATTTACGACATAAATTCGTAATTCGCTTTTTGTTACTTTGATACCAACTCTAAAAAACAAATCATATGAAGGTTCTTGTTACCGGCGGTTGTGGCTATATTGGCGCTCATACTATCGTAGATCTGATAAATAACGGATTTGACGTAGTTTCTGTAGACAGCAATATCCGTAGTAGTACACAATTGCTGGAAGGCGTAGAAAAAATCACAGGTAAAAAGGTTCGCAATTACAAAGTTGACCTGTGCAACCTGGAAGATACCCACGCCGTATTCCACGAAAACCGTGACATCGTAGGTGTCATTCACTTCGCAGCCCTGAAAACAGTACCAGAATCGGTGTCAGAGCCCCTGTTATACTTCCACAACAACCTCACTTCACTGACTAACGTACTGAAATGTGTAAAGGAATTCAACATTCCTAATATGGTGTTCTCTTCTTCCTGCTCCGTGTATGGTAATACCAACGCCCTGCCAGTAGTAGAAGAAACCCCACTGGGAGAAGCACAATCTCCATATGCACGTACCAAACAAATGGGGGAACAGATTATTGAAGACTATAGCCGTGTAAACAGCACACAGTCTATCCTGCTCCGTTATTTCAACCCGGTTGGTGCACACCCTTCTGCCCTGATCGGTGAACTGCCGCTGGGCAGACCAGATAACCTGGTGCCAGTGATCACCCAGACAGCCATTGGCAAAATTCCTAAGCTGACTGTGTTTGGCCATGATTATGATACCCGAGATGGTAGCTGTATCCGTGACTATATATATGTAATGGATATCGCAAACGCACATACCAGGGCTTTGCAATACCTGATCGACAAGAAAAATAAAGCGAATTGCGAGGTTTTCAACCTGGGTACCGGTAATGGTGTAACCGTACTGGAAGCTATCAAGGCATTTGAAAAGATCTCTGGCGTGAAGCTGAATTACGAACTGGGCCCAGGTCGTCCGGGAGATGTAATTGCAATTTATGCGAATAATACAAAAGCTAAATCCCTGCTGGGATGGGAGCCTAAAACAGGCATTGAGGATATGATGAGGACTGCATGGCAGTGGGAAGTAGCGCTAAGAGACAGGGTTTTAAATAATTAAAGTTTCATCCGCCTTAGGCGGATGAAACTTTTTTTAAATAGTACAGAGCTATAACATGCTCATCTTTTTTATTACTTTAGAGGCGAAATACTTATAACAAAGGCTATGGTAAAAGATATAAAACCATTAAATGAGAAGGAAACCCGCGCAGGATTTGGAGAAGGAATCCTGGAGGCAGGTCGTAGAAATCCAAATGTAGTGGCGCTGACTGCCGATCTGCTGGGCTCTATGAAACTGAACGCCTTTATCAAGGAATTTCCGGATCGTTTTGTACAAGTCGGTATTGCAGAAGCCAACATGATAGGTATTGCTGCAGGTATGACCATTGGCGGTAAAATCCCTTATACTACCACGTTTGCAAACTTTTCAACCGGACGCGTATACGATCAGATCCGTCAGTCCGTTGCTTATTCTGACAAGAATGTGAAGATCTGTGCATCTCACGCAGGTTTAACCCTGGGTGAAGATGGTGCTACTCACCAGATCCTCGAAGATATAGGAATGATGAAAATGCTGCCTGGTATGACAGTGATCGTACCTTGCGATTTCAATCAGACCAAAGCTGCCACTATTGCGATTGCAGAATACGAAGGTCCTGTGTACCTGCGTTTCGGCCGTCCAAAATGGCCTAACTTCACGGCAGAAGATCAGACTTTTGAAGTAGGTAAAGCGCAGATCCTGCACGAAGGTACCGACGTAACCCTCTTCGCCTGTGGTCATATGGTATGGCTCTCTATCGAAGCGGGTAAGATCCTGGAAGAAAGAGGCTATAGCGTGGAAATCATCAATATCCACACCATCAAGCCACTGGACGAAGCAGCTGTACTGGCTTCTATCAAAAAGACCGGTTGTGCTGTAACTGCCGAAGAACACAACGTACTCGGTGGTCTGGGCGACAGCATCGCACAGGTAGCTGCACGTAACCATGTAGTACCTATCGAATATGTAGGTACTGAAGATACTTTCGGTGAAAGCGGTAAACCTTTAGACCTGCTGAAAAAATATGGTCTGGATGCAGAGCATATCGTAGCTGCTGCTGAAAAAGCAATTGCCAGAAAGAAGGCTAAATAAGAGATATTCATCAACTTTTTATTGGACTGTAGGCTGACTGTAAAACGGTCAGCCTATATTTTTATCTCTTATCAATATTAAACCTTACGATAAAAAAACCATCTGAATAGGTGGTTTTTAATTAAATTCCAGTCTTTAACCATTTAACCTTTGTATGGCCGTTATTCAGGATGATAAGACATTGCTGAGTTTGTACAGAGATCCTGCCACAAGGGAGAAGGGATTTACGTATATAATTCAGAAATATCAGGAGCGCTTATATTGGCATGTAAGGCGACTAGTGCTGGATCATGACGACGCAAACGACGTATTGCAAAACGTATTTGTAAAAGTTTGGAAGAATCTGGAAGGCTTTCGTGAAGACGCCCAGTTATACACCTGGTTATACAAGATAGCCACCAACGAATGCCTGACCTTCCTGGAAAAACAAAAGAAAAATACCTCCGTGTCCCTGTCCGACGTGGAAACAGGACTTAGCAATACGTTAAAAGCTGATAGTCAGTTTGATGCGAATAAATTGGAATGGAAACTGCAGAGAGCTATTCTGGGACTGCCCGAAAAACAAAGGATCGTATTTAACCTGCGATACTATGACGAAATGCCCTATGAAGAAATGAGCCGTGTGCTGGATACCTCAGAAGGTGCACTGAAAGCTTCTTACCACCACGCTGTAAAAAAAATAGAAGAATTTATTAAGAACAGCTAATATTGCGACATTTGCTAATTTTTGTGGTGAAATCCATAATTTTTGAGATGAAATTGAAATTTTTGAAGACGAAACGTTTCAGTCTTTAAACTATTCATATCTTTTGCCGTCTAAATACCGAGATGATACCCAAAGGCAACGATATTGCGAACGAACTTCAGGAGCTTATTCCTGGCGCTCAATGGCCACAAAAGGCGCCCCTGTCAGGGGTTCCGGTGGGCTACTTTGAGTCCCTGCCAGCAATGATCCTTAATAAAGTGCGTCAGGTGGATGTGATGGAAGAGCTGCAAAGCCTCTCCCACATACTGGCTGCTGTACCCAAAACGTTCCCGTTGACCGTACCATCCGGGTATTTTGATCAGTTACCTCAGTCAATTAATGCACGTATTCAGGAGCCGGAATTATTGGGTATATCCCGAAAATTACCACTTACCCCTCCGCCTGCAGGGTATTTTGAGCAACTGTCAAAACAAATTCTTGCACATGTACATGAAGAGCAGGAGTCCGAACTGACTGGTATTTCCAGAGAACTACCTTTTGCCCCTCCGCCTGCAGGGTATTTTGAGCAACTGCCACAACAAATTCTTGCACATGTAAATAAAGAGCAGGAACCGGCGCTAACGGGTATTTCCCGGAATGTACCTTTCTCTGCTCCACCAAAAGGATATTTTGAGCAACTCCCCCAAAGGATACTTGCACTCGTAAACGAAGAGCTGGCCCAGGAATTGACCGGTATTTCCCGGATATCTCCTCTTACACCTCCTCCAAACGGATACTTCGGGCAACTATCCTCACAGGTGATGCAAAAAATTCAGATGGAAGAAGCCGCTACTGAGCTGGCAGCTATCTCTCCATTACTGGCATCCCTGCCAAAAGCAATACCTTTCTCTCTGCCTGAAGGGTACTTTGAGCAGTTCCCTGCCCAACTACTCCAGCAGATCCAGGAAGCAGAAAGCGTATCACCTTTTGCCGAGCTGACCAGAAACATGCCTTTCTCTATGCCTGCAGGTTACTTTGACCAGCTATCTGCCCAGGTCTTGGAAAAGGTAAGAAATGAGGAAGTAGCAGATGAACTGGCTGACATATCTCCATTACTGGCATCCCTGCCAAAAGCAGTGCCTTTCTCTGTTCCAGCCGGTTACTTTGACCAGTTGGATACACAGGTAGCCACCATTGCCCAGGCACCAGCCAAAGTAGTGAACATGCGCCCACGCAGAATGCAGTTCTACAAATGGGCGGCCGCCGCCTGTATGATTGCACTCGTAGGCACCAGCAGTTTGTTCTACATGCGCAACACCCAACAACCGGCAAATAAGGCAGTTATTAACCTGGCCGAAGCCAGCTTATCAGATGTAAGTGATCAGGAAATTTTGGAGTACCTGCAAAATCACATGGATGCTTTTGATAAAGACGACCTCATGGGAGTAACAACCGCAGCGACCACCAAAACGACGACAGAAAATTCACCATTACCTGGTGGATTGTCTACCGAGGACATTGAAAGCTATCTGGAAAACACTGGTTCTTTAAAAGAAGAAAGTCCAATTAAAAATTAAATGAAACATTTTTACATACTGTGTTTACTTTTTATCACTTCCCTTTTGTGTCGACCCTCACCTGGTATGGCACAAAGTGGCGGCAGCGATGCCGAGATAAATAGCAAGATACGGGCGGCGGAAATAGCTTACCTGGCTCAAAAGCTCGATCTTACACCAGACGAAGCCCAGAAATTCTGGCCGGTGTATAACCAGTATACCAAAGAAGTAGAGATCCTGATCGCAGAACGAAATAACCGCGCTACCGCTGCTAAAGAGAATAAAACTGAAGCAAGAAACAGTGCGCCGGATCAGGAATTAAAATATGACCAGCGTATGCTGGATATCAAAAACCATTACGATAAAGAATTTCAGAAAGTACTGCCAGCAAATAAAGCAGGGTCGGTGTTCAGGTCAGAAAGAGAATTCAGGAAAGTATTATTACAGCAGCTGAAAGAAAGACAATTGAGAAATGTGGGTGGACCAGGCCCCCGCAGATTTAGAAACTGATAACTTTAGATGTTATACAAGGAATAAGTATAAAAAAGCCTCCCATTGTGGGAGGCTTTTTTATACACTTATCTGGAAAATTTATTAAATGGCGTCTTCGTATCATGATAATAAAGAAACGTCCAATCCTCCTCTGCACCCTGCTGTTTGAACTGCTCACGGAGTTCTAAACCACGCTTGCCATCGTAATCATACTTTGCTGCAAAGCGACGGATCATGTAGGACATCTGAGGCGCTTCGTCCCCTCCAAAAAAGACCTTACCATCTTCGTCGTTGATGAGGAATACCTGGTGGTAAGGGCAGTGACCGCCGGTTACCCGGTAAGTAATATAATCGTCGATGGTACCATCACCCTCTGTGAAGACCACATTATCATAATTCTGAAGCAGGGAGATATCACTGCCGAGGTATGATTTGCCGTCATTCTCAAGCGCATACCGGAATTCCTGCCTGTTTACATAATAGGTAGCATGTGGGAATGTGAGCTGACGCTGACCGGTGATGGGATCTTCTGCAGAAACCCCACCGGAGTGATCTTTGTGCAAATGACTCATCAGTACTTTGGTGATTTCCATGGGGTTCACACCATTATCAATCAAATGCTGATGAATTTGCAATACCCCATCTTTGTTGCGCAGCCCGAGTCCTGTGTCGAAGAGAATGAAATCCTGATTCGTGATCACAAGGAAAGGTTGAATTTCTACCAGTAAGGAACCACCAGATCTTTGCTGCATGGTGTCTACTGATGGATTATAAGGTACGAACTGTTTTGTAGCATCTACAGTGAAAGACCCTTCTGATAACGGAATAATACGTGCCATAGTTTCTAGTGCCAAAGTGCGCATGCAAAGGTACAAAATAAAAAAAGAACGCTCCTGCCATAGGCGGGAGCGTTCTTTTTTATGGACGGGCCATTATCTTAATACCATCTGCCTGTCGGCATCCAGTCTCAACATTATAAATATCAACATCGTAAATGTCATTAACGACGAACCACCATAACTCACCAACGGCAATGGAATACCAATTACCGGCGCCAGACCTATCGTCATCGATATATTGATGGCCATATGGAAGAAGATGATGCTCGCGACCCCATATGCATACACCCTGCTAAATGTCGATCGCTGTCGCTCCGCGACAAATATAATCCGTAAGAGCAGGGCGACATATAGCCCTACAAATATGACAGAACCCAGAAAACCAAAGTCTTCTCCCACTGTACAGAAGATAAAGTCAGTACTCTGTTCCGGTACGAAGTCATATCTTGTTTGTGTTCCTTTCAGATACCCCTTACCGATCACACCGCCGGAACCGATGGCAATCATACTCTGCCTGGTATTGTAAGTCGCTTTCGGATCGTTCTCTTTACCCAGCATTACGTTGATACGCTTTACCTGGTAATCTTTCAGCACCTTGGTAAAAGCAAAGGGAACTATGAACATCACAAACACTGAACAGAAAGCATAGATACCTACAATCAGTGCCAGTTTGGAACGATGTCTTCTGATATCCCTGCGCATGAAATAAATGACAAGCGCTGTAATACCTGTAAATATGTAGAAGAGAATGTTTTTATCCACCAATAATGCCGACAATACTAACACAATCCCCGAGAATGCAATCACCAGCAATACAGCAGGCAACCCTTCTCTATACATGACCAGGAAGAAAGAGAAATACACCAGTGCCAACCCTGTTTCATCCTGCAAAACGATGATTGCACAGGGAATCAATGCCAGTGCAGCGGCAATCAATCGCGCCCGTAGCTTGGTAAAATCTGTTTCTAATGAAGAGAGGTATTTTGCCAACGCCAGGTTGGTACATAGTTTCGTCAACTCTGCAGGCTGGAACTGAAAGCCTCCTATTACCAGCCATGAGTGTGACCCTTTTACATCCTTACCAATGGCTATTACCAACAGTAATAATAATATACCACCTGCATACAGCAGGTTGGCCGTAGCTGTAAAGAACTTACTATCCGTCAGCCAGATGACCGTAGCCAATATGGCCGATACACCCAGCCACATAATCTGGCGGGAATAGTTTTTATTCAGGTGAATGATATCGTTCCATATATTATCGCCCTCTCTGTACTCTGCTGCAAAGATCGATAACAGGCCAACGAACACCAGTGCCAGATACAGACCCATTATAGGCCAGTCAATACCTTCTGTAAGCTTTAATTGCTGCCGGCGGTTTATCATTAGTTATTCGGGAAATAGAGTTTAAGTATTTGTTCTGTCGTCATTTTTGCTGAAGCGCCGTTCAGCGAATCCAGCTTGGATTTTTCTCTTACCACAGGATCAATGGTCACATCGTTCAATGTTTTCATCATCTGCGGCTTACGTTTAATTGATATGGTATCATTCAGGTATTTCTCAATCATCAAGCTGGCGATAGGTGCAGCATAAGTGGAACCAAAACCTGCATTCTCCACGATTACGGCTATGGCAATTTTAGGATTGTCTCTCGGCGCAAAAGCCACGAATACAGAGTGGTTCTTCAGTTTAGTAAGTTTTCCGTTTACAATAGCATTGTTCTCTGCAGTACCTGTTTTACCACACACAATGATGTTGTCAATACGGGCAATCATACCAGTACCTTTTTCCACCACATCCTCCATACCATAGATTACTGAACGGTACGATGTATCAGATACGTGTGCTACTATGTGTTTTTCTTTGTATTTAGCCAGCAAATTGGTATTGTCATTGTCTATACTGCTCACAAAGTGAGGTACATAGTAAGAACCATGGTTGGCAATGATACACATGGCATTTGCCATCTGCATGGGCGTAGCTACTACCTGGCCCTGACCCATACCTACATACAGTTCTGAACAGGAGTTCCACTGACCACGATACAATTTATTCATACCTGCGCTATCGATGGCTTTACCACCTGATTCACTCGGAATATCTACACCCAGCCTGTGACCGAGGCCGAAAGAGGAGATATAATCATGCCATTTCTGGTGTCCTTTTTTCACACCACCCCATTTAGGTGCATCCACTTCCAGCCTGTAAAGGTGTACAAAGTAAGCATTACAGGAGTTGGCAATAGCCAGTCGCAGGTTTGCTGCGTGCCCGGGGTTGTGGTGGGTGCAGGCAATCGGACGACCGCAATAGGTATATGCACCAAAGCAGGGGAAACCATAACTTGGTGTAATTACACCTTCATCCAGTGCGATCAGGGCTGTCAGCGGTTTCATAGAGGATCCCGGTGGATAACCCGCCTGGATAGCACGGTTAAAGAGAGGTTTGGTCGTATCAGTAAAGAGACGGCTAAAGTTGCGTGCTCTGAAAGAACCTGTCAGCAAGTTCGGGTCGTAGGTAGGTGCGCTCACCATAGAGAGGATACCACCTGTCTGTGGATCGATTGCTACCACACTACCAATTTTGTTACGCATCAGGTGCTCACCGAGTACCTGCAGATCAACATCCAAAGAGAGGCGGAGGTTCTTACCTGCAATAGCGGCGGTATCGAACTCCCCATGTTCATAAGGTCCCTGTGGACGGTTCAGGTTATCTTTTACCAGGTATTGGATACCACGTTGTCCCATCAGCACTTCTTCGTAAGTTCTTTCCAGACCGGTCATACCCAGGTAGTCACCCTGGTTATAATCACTGTATTGCGGGCGTTGCATCATCTGAGGGGAGATTTCACCAATATACCCTAAGATATTTGCAGCAGCGGCAAAAGGATAAGAACGGATCTGCCTGGGCACCAGTTCAAATCCGGGCTGGAACATATACATGCTTTCCTGCAGCTTACCGAACATATCCGGAGAGAGCAGGGGCGCAAAAACAGATACACGGCGGCTACCATTCTTGAGGATGGAGGAAGTGATCCGTTTTCTGAATTCTTCTTTGGTAATATTCAGGATCTGGCACATGTAGGCCGTATCAATGTTTTTGACATTGATAGGCGTTACGACCAGGTCGTACATAACATCATTGCTGAGGATACTCCGTCCTTTGCGATCGAAGATAATACCACGGCTGGGGTAAACTACTTTACGGAGTACAGCATTAGCATCCGCCAGCTTGGAGTATTTCTTCTCGACAATCTGTAAAAAGAAAAGCCTTGTTATGATCAACACGACCATGCCAAGGAAAATTAATTGTATGACCCGTTTTCTGGGTTGGTTATAAACTGACATTTCCCTGGAGATGCATTATTAATAAAAGTATCCATCTATATAAAGATACTATACATTTTACTTCCTCGAAAAGAACAACAACTCATACAGCACGATCAGGAAAATGCTCGCAGCGGTAGAAAAGATGATCTTTAACAGCAGATACAGAAAGCTGCCAACATTGAAAACCTCCAGTGAGAAGAAGACCAGATTGTGAAGGAATACCAGAATAGCAGCATAGATCAGAAACTGGGATACTCCCATACTTGTCATAGAAGGGGTCTTCTGCGTAGTTTCGAAACCACCCTGTGGAGAAAGGACATTGATAATAAATGGTCGTAGGTAGCCGATGAATACACAGGCAGCGGCGTGCATACCCATTGTATTCATAAACATATCGAGGCTGAGGCCCATGAGCAATGCCAGCAACATGAGTGCCGGACGGGGCAGGTTAAAGGGCAACAGCAGTACGAAAAGCACATAGAGATTAAAGCTAATCGATTGATGCAGCAAAATTCTGTTTAGAACAAATACCTGCAGCAATAGCAAAAGCACAAAACGGATTATATTTCTTAACAGTATGCTCATTGTTTGATCAGCTTGTAAGTTGAATCCTCCAAAGATTTTTGTTCATCCTGCAGCAGGTTGTCGATCACATATACATATTGCAGGTTGTAAAAGTTAGTGGCCAGGCGAATTCTCACATTGACAGAAGTGCTGGCTTTGTCTACCTCTTCGGTTGATTCTACATAACCGATAGGTATATTTTCAGGGAAGAAGGCGGAGTAACCGCTGGTGACTACGGTATCACCTTTTACGAGGTGTACACCTTTAGGCACGTCTTCCATGGTGGCATAACCGGCTTCGCCGCCATGCCAGCGTACCATACCCATTTCCTTACTGTGGTTCAGGCGGGCACTGGTACCGAAGTTACGACCTTTGGAGAGCAGGGAAATGATGACAGCATAGTGTTCATTCACACTGCGTACGATACCTACTACACCGCTTGGGCCAACTACGCCCATATTAGGACGAATGCCATCGGCACTGCCACGGTGAATGGTAATATAGTTGATAGGACTATTTACGGAGTTGTTGACAACCTTAGCAGCTTTGTACAGGTAGCGGCGTACAGCGGTACTGATCACTTTGCGGGTGGTATCAGTACTATACTGACGAATGGTATCAGATTTTACAATATTGTCGAGGATAACAGTGTCGAAACTTGTGCGCAGCATATTGTGCAGACGGGCATTCTCTTTTACCAGACTGTCATTTGTTGCTTTCAGGTGAAAGTAGTATTCTACGTTGTTGTAACGTTCGTATAACCTGGCGCTAATGTTATTGGCGGAATTGAGGTAAGCTGTTTTCTGAAAATCGTTGTTCTGGAAGACCAGCACTAAACAGATCACTTCCAGCAGCAAGAACAGAAAAAAATTAAAGTAGCGCCTTAAGAAAATGATGAGATTACGCACAGGATTTTATTTCTATAAAGAAGCCTGCAAAGCCGATAGCCCTGCAGGCCCCTCTGTATTATTGCATTAGGAACGGATACTTACCTACGTGTTTCAGTGCGATACCGGTACCTCTTACCACGGCGCGCAGTGGATCGTCTGCCACGTGAACGGGCAATTTGATCTTCTGGGTCAGGCGTTTGTCGAGACCGCGCAACAATGCACCACCACCGGTCAGATATAAACCTCTGCGGTAGATATCGGCAGCCAGTTCGGGAGGAGTTGTTTCCAATGCTTTCAGGATAGCTTCTTCGATCTTGAAGATGGATTTGTCCAACGCTTCAGCTACTTCCTGGTAAGATACCATGATCTGTTTAGGAATACCGGTTACGAGGTCACGTCCATTTACTGCTACATCATCTGGTGGGTTGTCCAGTTCTTTCAGTGCAGAACCGATCTGGATCTTGATCTGCTCAGCAGTTCTTTCACCAATCAGCAGGCTATGATAGCGGCGCAGGGCTTCCATGATATCGGCAGTGAACTCGTCACCGGCGATACGGATACTCTGGTCGCACACAATACCAGCGAGGGCGATCACGCTAATACCGGTGGTACCACCTCCGATATCGATGATCATGTTACCTACCGGCTCTTCTACGTCAATACCGATACCCAGCGCAGCGGCCATCGGTTCATGTATCAGGAACACTTCCTTAGCGCCCGCCTGCTCGGCAGAGTCGCGTACGGCGCGTTTTTCTACTTCTGTAATGCTGGATGGAATGCAAATTACCATACGCCAGCTGGGAGAGAACAAAGGCTTCTTTGGATACACCAGTTTGATCATTTCACGAAGCATACCTTCTGCTGCATTGAAGTCCGCGATAACACCATCTTTCAGGGGACGAATGGTGCGCAGGTATTCATGTGTCTTCTCGTGCATCATCATGGCTTTCTTACCAACAGCCACAATTTTCCCGCTAGCGCGCTCTATAGCAACAATGGAAGGTTCATCCACTACCACCTGGTCATTGTGAATGATCAGCGTATTAGCTGTACCTAAGTCAATCGCTATTTCCTGTGTTAAAAAATTAAAGAACCCCATTGCTTAATATGGTCAAAATATTATTGTGTGCAAAAATGAATAATTCCAACGAATATACAATCTTAAAATTGTATGTTTTCTCAATAATACAACTAAATATTAAAAAATGTTATTTATTGTATTTGATGAGCCGGTTAGTAGTTGCAACAGTTAAAAACAACCTGTTAGCCGGTATAATATGACTCTCGAAAACGCTTAAACGAATGATCGTTTATGAAATGGTATTGCTCTCTATGAATGAATGAGTTATGCGACAGTAGTGGTGCCTGCATAGCCACAGGCCACCCCTTGCTGGGCTTACACGAACTCGAATCCAATATCCCTCCTGTAATATTTGCCTTCAAAATCAATAGATTCTGCTGTTTGCCGGCTATGCGACAACGCAATACCCAGATCAGAAGCCAGTGAAGTGATGGTAAGTACCCGACCGCCATTGGTGAGGATCTCACCACCTGCAACCTTTGTACCTGCCTGGAATACCAGCTGATCCTGCGTTGGGGCAGGAATGTTGGTAATGACCTTACCCTTCTCATACGCTTCCGGATACCCTCCGGCTACCAGCATTACTGTGGTTGCCACACGGCTATCCTCGTAAATTTTTTGTGCAGACAGCTTACCGTCTATCACTGACTGAAACAGCTCCAGCAGGTCATTTTGCAGGCGAGGCATTACCACCTCCGTTTCAGGATCACCCATGCGACAGTTGTATTCTATCACAAATGGCGCTCCATCTACTTTGATCAACCCAAAGAAAATAAAGCCGTTGTAGACAATGTTCTCTTTGGCTAACCCGTCTACCGTAGGTTTGATCACCTGTTCTACCACCTGGTCCATAAATGCTTTGTCAGCAAATGGAACAGGGGAAACAGCACCCATACCACCAGTATTCAGGCCGGTATCGCCCTCTCCAATACGTTTATAGTCTTTCGCGGAAGGCAGCAGCTGATAGCTTTTACCATCCGTGAGCACAAATACAGATAATTCTATGCCAGAAAGGAATTGTTCTACAACAACTTTTTTGCTGGCATCACCAAACTTCGCCTCGCGGATCATCTGGGTGAATTCAATCACCGCAGCTTCGCGGTCTTCCAGGATCACTACACCCTTACCGGCAGCCAAACCATCGGCCTTGAGTACAATTGGGGTGGAATGCTGACGAAGGTAAGCAACCCCTTCTTCGTAGGTGCTCTCGTCAAACTCCCTGTAGGCGGCAGTTGGAATATTGTGACGGCTCATGAACTGCTTTGCAAATGCCTTACTGCCCTCCAGTTGAGCGGCATATGCAGAAGGTCCCATCACTGGGATGTGTTTCAAAGCTTCGTCCTGCTGGAAGAAATCGTAGATCCCTTTTACCAGGGGTTCTTCAGAACCAGGTACTACCAGGGTAATGGCATTTTTAAGACAGAAAACCCTTATTTTTTCGAAGTCGGACACCGCGAAATCAACATTCTGTCCATATTGGGCAGTACCCGCATTTCCGGGAGCGATGAACAACTGCTCACATAAAGTGCTTTGAGTCATTTTCCAGGCCAGGGCGTGTTCCCGGCCACCACTTCCTAATAGTAAAATCTTCATATTGTATATCAGTGTGTAATTTGAGCGAATTCAGCCATTTCTGCCCCGTTCTTCCAATTTTTTTGCAAAGAAAGGCCAAAATTTAACCAAAAGCACCATTTTTCTATATAAAAAGCCTAATTTATTTATCTTGCCACATTCATAGGACTAACTTATCAACAAAACTAACCAATTATGACTCAATCTGCTGTTGAGCAGCCTGTAAGTACACCAAAACAAAAAGGCGGCCATCACAAAGGCCTTTATGTTCTTTTTTTTACTGAGATGTGGGAGCGCTTCGGGTATTACCTGATGATCGGGATCTTCTTCCTATACCTGATAGATCCAACCGCTAATGGCGGTAAAGGCTTCGATACTGCCCACGCTTCTGATCTTGTAGGTTCGTACATTGCATTGGTATACCTCTCGCCGTTCATAGGGGGATTAATGGCCGACAGATATCTCGGCTATCGTAAAGCGGTTATTTTAGGGGGCGCCCTGCTTGCCGCCGGTTATTTTACACTGGCCTTCCCCGGGGAATTAGCCATGTATATGGCCCTGACCCTGATCATTATCGGAAATGGCTTCTTTAAACCAAACATCGGCACCATTCTCGGGAACATCTACAACAGAGAAGACCTTAAACCTAAGAAAGACATTGCCTACAACATCTTTTACATGGGTGTAAATATCGGTGCCTTTATTTGCAACTTCGTCGCTGCTTACCTGCGTAACCACTATGGCTGGGGCCACGCTTTTACCGCTGCCGGCATAGGTATGCTGATAGGTCTGGCCATCTTCATCTCCAAATCCAAAGTGATTGCTGAAGGTGATATCCGCAAACCAGTACAGAAAGATGATATGCCAATGAGCAAAATCCTCGGACTGGTATTGCTGCCAGCTTTCATCGCTGCTATACTGGGTTACTTCATGTACAAATTCCTCGGGCATCCGCTATTTGGTACACCATCCATCGATGCATTCATGTTTGCCTGTGTACCTATCGTTATTTTCTACATTCGCCTGTATACTACTGCTAATAAAGAAGATAAACGAGGACTGGGTGCGCTGTTGGCCTTCTTTGCAGTAGCGATCGTGTTCTGGGTGATCTACAACCAGAACAGCACCGGTTTGACAATCTGGGCAGATCAGTATACGGATCGTTCTATGTCAGAAGGTGTTGAAAAAATTGCGAAACCAATGGGTATGCTGCAAACTGTGACAACTGAGCCACACGCCGTCACCCAGATTGATGCACAATTTCGTGCCATAACTGATGGTCATGGCAATACCATTACTGTACAGGGTGCAGATCCTTACTTCCAGAACCTGCCAAAGGACAAATGGCCAGCCAGCGGCAAAATGCAACTGATTTCAACAGAGATCTTCCAATCTGCCAACCCTGGGTTTATTGTATTATTCACATTGTTAGTCCTCGGATTGTTCGGATGGCTCGCCAAGAGAGGCAAAGAACCCACTACACCTATGAAGGTGGCAATGGGTATCTTCATTGCCGGCCTGTCGTCTTTACTGATGATCGTGGCAGCATCTATGACGAATGTATATGTAGATAAGAGTTCTATGGCCTTCCTGGTAGGTACCTATGCCATCTTCACCGTGGGTGAAATATTGGTAAGTCCGATCGGATTATCTATGGTATCCAAGTTATCCCCTCCACGCCTTACGGCACTGATGATGGGTGGCTGGTACCTGGTGAACTCCATTGCCGGAAAAGTGGCTGGTATGATGGCTACTTTCTGGGATAACTTCACCGACAAAAAGGTGTATTTCATGATCCTGACCGTAGCTGCAGCCATTGCATTTGTAGTCATGCTGATGATCAGTAAGTGGATTGCCGGTGTTGTAAAAGAGAAGACAGGATCTTATTAATACCATCGAAAAGTTATACTTAAAATGCTTCTGCCGGCCGGCAGAAGCATTTTTTTTAGGGGTAAAGGGCTATATGTCTTATATTGCCTCCCAAACAAAATCTAACTATACCCACCAACAACAACTATGGCAGATAATTTTAAACCTTTTGTCTCACCCGAGGTGAAGATGAAAGAATTTACAGTCAAGTCCATTTTATTGGGCTGCATGTTTGGTATTATATTCGGTGCCGCCACGGTGTATCTTGCGCTGAAAGCGGGTTTAACGGTTTCTGCGTCTATCCCGATTGCAGTGATTGCCATTACACTGGGCCGGAGATTCTTTAAGACCACGATTCTGGAAAACAACATTATTCAGACTACAGGTTCAGCAGGTGAATCCATTGCTGCGGGTGTAGTATTTACGTTACCTGGCTTCCTGTTCTTATCTGACCACAATGGTGATCAGTATTTTAATTACATCACGATCCTCATCCTCGCCATCTTTGGTGGTATCCTGGGTACATTGATGATGATCCCCCTTCGCCGGTCACTGATCGTAAAAGAGCACGAAACCCTGCCATACCCTGAAGGTACTGCCTGTGGCGATGTACTTATAGCCGGTGAAAAAGGCGGTGACTTTGCCAAAACAGCTTTCTATGGTCTGGGCTTTGCAGTAGTATATGCCGTGTTCCAAAAGGTATTTCACGTGATTTCGGAAACACCTGCCTATATGACCAAACAGGTCAACAAATTCTTCCCTTCTGCTAAAATAAGTGCTGACATCACCCCTGAATACCTGGGTGTTGGTTATATCATTGGGCCCCGCATTGCTGGTGTACTGGTAGCGGGTGGTGTATTGTCCTGGTTGGTATTGATCCCATTGCTGGCTAGTTTACTGCCTGGTGACCTGATCGCTACCCAGCTGGTAAAACTGGGTTACCTCGCTAACCTGGCTACGCCTGGTGGTAAAGGTAACTGGAATCCTGCTACACATACTTTTACGGATTACTCTGCCGCTATCTACTTTGCCTATGTACGCCAGATAGGCGCTGGTGCCGTAGCAGCAGGCGGTTTCATCACGCTGATCAAAACCATTCCTACCATCATCTCTTCTTTCAAAGGTAGCCTTGGTTCCCTGAAGAAAGGTGAAGCTACAGGTGCTGCAAATGTTGAAGTACCACGTACAGAAAAAGACCTGAATGTGAAGCTGGTATTGTTTGGTAGCATTGGCCTGATCATCCTGATGGCATTCCTGCCCCAGTTGCCAGGTCAGTCTATTGGTCAGAAACTGCTGGTAGGTTTGCTGGTGGTAATATTCGGTGCATTCTTCGTAACTGTATCCAGCCGTATCGTAGGTTTGATTGGTTCTTCGAACAACCCTATTTCAGGTATGACTATCGCTACACTGATGGGTACCTGCCTGGTATTTATTGCTGTGGGTTGGAGCGGCAAATTATATGAACCAATGGCACTGGTAGTAGGTGGTATGATCTGTATCGCCGCTGCGAATGCAGGTGGTACATCGCAGGATCTGAAGTCTGGTTACATCGTGGGTGCTACTCCTATGTACCAGCAGTTGTCACTGTTTATTGGTGCGATCGTATCCTCTATCGTAATTGGTCTGACAGTGAAATTCCTCGACAAACCTACTGCTGTAATGATTGCGAATGGGGTCACTGACCACGCAATTGGTAGTACTTATTTCCCTGCACCACAGGGTACGCTGATGGCTACATTAGCGAAAGGTATTCTCTCTAAAAACCTTGACTGGCAGTTTGTACTGGTAGGCGTATTCCTCTCTATCGTAATGGAGCTGTGTGGTATTAAATCACTGTCCTTTGCGGTAGGTGCTTATCTGCCATTATCTACGACTTTACCAATTGCAATTGGTGGCGCTATTCGTGGTGTGGTAGATTCAAAAAACAAGAAGAAGAATGTGAAGGTTTCTGCTGAAGAAGAAGAGCTGGGCAAAGGAAACCTGTTTGCCACCGGCCTGGTAGCTGGTGGTGCGGTCGCTGGTGTGATCATTGCGATTATGGCGGGCTTCAATAGTACTGCAGGTGCCCTGGATGCCATGAATATGGAAAATGCACTCTCTGGTGCATTGGGCGAAGAAGGTTATTATATACTCGGTGTATTAGGATTTGCATTCATGGGATGGGTGCTGTATCGCATCGCCACAAGAAATAAAGAAGCAGGCGCTTAATAGCAATACCTCTTTTAAAAATAAAAAAGCGTTTTTGGCCGATGGTCAAAAACGCTTTTTTGTTTACTTTTAATTATCGATTGACAATTAACCTCTTACATTTTCGTTAGCTATATAAAACCCAAAATCTCATGCGCCAATTAATTGCTTTAGCCGGAATCCTGTTACTGTTTAGCGCCTGCAAGCACGATGACAACGAACCCATCAGAAAATTTACATCCTTCCAGGTAGATAGCCTGATCGTACTGGCTGAAGACCCAACCGCTGTGCTCACCCCTGCTAATCTTACAGATAACGACGCTACCAATGACTATCCGGTTCTAACCATTCTCGCTACCGGCAACCATGATGAAACGGTTCAATTTTCTTTGATTTCTGAAACCGAAACAATTCAACCCGGGGACTATTCTTCTACCATCTATGGCAATGCCTTTCGACTAGGATTTGCAGGCCTCGATTACAGCCTGCAGGCGAATTATAATTTTGGTACGCTGAACCTGCATATTACCAAAGTAGTTGATACACTCATCGAAGGTTCCTTTGATGGTGAACTCATAGACACCACCGGCACTATCTCTCCAAAACCGTTGGCAAAAGGATTCCTGCGGGTTGTATTCAAAAGAGATACACTCTAAATAAATGATAAATGATCGTAGTTGTGTTTTAAAATTGTTTTGTCATCTGCACCCAACCATTTGTTGAGCAGCGTGGCATATACACTCTTGAAATCAACTTTGTATTGCAGATCTCCGTCTTTCAGATTCATCAGATCAGGACCATCGTTCAATAAACCCTGTTGTTTTAATCCACCACCTATCAGGAACATGTTATTCGCAGTACCATGGTCTGTGCCATTGCTGGCGTTCTGCGCCACTCTTCGGCCAAATTCTGAGAAGGTCATGACCACCACATCCTGAAAACGGTTATTGTTCTTCAGGTCTCTTGTAAATACTGTCACTGCATCGTCCAGTTGTTTGAAGAGGTTTTGTTGCTGTGCCTGTTGATTTACGTGTGTATCAAAACTACCATGAGATACATAATATACTTTGGTACTGATGTCGGACATGATCAGCTTTGAAATGGTACGCAGGCTCTTACCCAAATGGGTGGAAGGATAATCTTCTTTGGTGTCGTATGTTTTAAATTGCTTTTGAATATAATTGGCAGATGATAAGGTAGCGCCCAGTGTTTTGTACAGATAATCCACATTAGGTTCTTCATCACGATGCTGATGCATCAGATCATTGTACAATCCTGCATTGATACCACTGCTTAACCTGCCCGGATCATTGAATGCTAATCCTTTCTGGAATTCACCTTTCATGGCAAGACTCAATGTATCGTCGATTTCCAGTGCCTGCACGGGTTTATCACAATCTTTACATTGTGCATCGAGATAGCGGCCTACCCAACCATTACCCCAGTAGTCAGAAGAGTTGCTGGCGGATTGCCAGATATCCATAGAGCGGAAATGCGAACGATCCGGATTGGGATAACCTACATTTTGCAGGATGCCCATACCGCCATCATCATACAGTGCTTTCATGCCTACCATAGCAGGATGAAGCCCTGTTTCATCTGTGAGGGACAGCGCCTTTTCTCTTTGTATACCTAAGCTGGGCCGGAGTTTATAATAGATGTCATTGCGATATGGAATTACGGTATTCAACCCATCATTACCACCTGACAACTGGATAATGACAAGTACCTTATTGCCCGGCGGCACCATGGCATGTGTTGAGTTTTCCAATGCTTTCAGGAACTTCGGTATGAACAAAGATGCTGATGCCAACGAGCCCGCTTGTAAAAAACGACGTCTGTTCAATATTAGCATACAATAAGTTTTAACACAATTGATATTCGGGTGTACTCATCACAGCGATGGTGACTGTCTTTATAAATTGTTCTCTGGATGTAACGTCCGCGTAGTTTTCCAGTATCTGCCTGCTTACGTTCTTACTATTTTGCAGGAGCGTATCCGCAATGGTAGTAGCCAGGTTTTCGCGTTTTACATCATTGTATTCTCCTATGTAATCGTCCCAATGAATAATGCCTTTGATCATTCTGGCATATTGTTTTTTCGCTGCATCATTTACCTGCTGGGTGGCTTTGTAACTTCCCATCCCCATTTCTGGCGTGATCTCTTTGGGCTGGATATTGAAATCCTTTTCATAGAGAATCATAGATGGTAACTGCATGCGATACATTAAACTGGAACTATCTATCCAGTTACGGCCACCGGGCCATCCGGCTACGTTTGGCGGGTAAAATAAAGTCTGACCCAATACCTGTTGAAAGGAGATCATCACTTCTTCCCTGTCAAAATCAACAGGGATCGTTCTGCGAAAACCAACCAGCAATTCAATGGGCGATTTGATATGGTTCCCGATCAATTTACTATCGTAAAACCAGTCTGCCATAAAGATGTTGCGCATCAGTTCTTTGATGTCGTAACCAGCATTATAAAATTTATCTGCGAGGGTGTTGATCTTTTCAGGGTCAGGTGTTTCTTCATCTACAAAGAATTTATAAATCTTCGCAGTGATGAATTGTGCAGTCGCTTTTTTCTCTAAGAGAATTTTCAATACATCATCACCATTGAAGTTCCCTTCTTTGCCAAGAATATTTTTCACCCCTTCATCATGCGTCTTTTCCCTGAACACAAAGTTACCGTCATCATCAAAAGCCCATCCGGTGAAGGCTCTGGCCGATTCTTTCACATCCTGTTCAGTATAGTTACCACGACCCATGGTGAATAGCTCCATCACTTCACGAGCGAAGTTTTCATTGGGATGTGCTTTCCTGTTTTGTTGATTATTCAGGAACTGCAACATGGCAGGCGTCTTGGAGACAGCGGTGAGTAAGTCTCCAAAATTGCCCAGGGCATTGACCCTGATCACATTCAGCAATTGTTGGTTGAACAGTACATTCTGTGTGCGACAGGCGAAGTGTCCATGCCAGAAGAGGGCCATTTTTTCTCTTAATGGATGTGTACTGTGCACCATCTCATCTACCCATGATACGTTCAGGTCTTTGATACCTTGCGTATTCATTTGCTGCACCATCTTGCGGGTATCTGCATCCAGGTCTTTTTTCTTCCTGTAATCAGGTAGGTCGGACTGGTCAATGATCTTGATGGGAGTCGTCTCATCTTTAGCAGGACCAATAAGGATCTTGCTTACAATTTGTTTACGGCGCTTGTGGGTCCAATCAGCTATAACAGGATAGCGTTCTCCAAAGCCGGCCCTCCATGCGAGGTGCTGCATCTGCAATTTTTCAGGGACCATAATTTTATTTTTAGATCAGGATCTGAATCTCCACACTGGATAACTACTGCCTTTCTCAAAGTATTCTTTTTCTGATGGCAATTCCAGAAACCCATCTGCCTGCAATAAAGCTGCCAGATCTCCGGAACCATGATAGGGTGGTGGCAAAGCGATGAACTGGCCGCCCGCTACCGGGTGCAAACGAACAGGCATGAAATAGGTCAATGGTGGCTTGAAATGTACGTCTGTACCCAATACAGCGAAAGGTTCAGGACCTGCAGTAATTTGTAAAGAAGCTTTTAACCATGGCAAAACATAACGATAACAACACATGAACCCGGATACCGGATTGCCCGGCAATGCAAAAACCACAGGGCCATTTTCAAAGTGTCCAAACAGGAATGGTTTGCCGGGGCGCTGTTGTACTTTATGAAATACCTGCTGCATACCCAGCTCTTCCAATACCTGGGGCAGGTGATCATATTTACCAGCAGAGACAGCTCCCGTACAGATCAATACATCATGATCTAATAGTGATCCTAATAATTGTTGTATGGCGGGTATATCGTCATTGACATGATAACAGGTGGCATGGATACCCAGTTCTGTTTGTAGTGCAGCAGCGAGTGTATAAGAGTTGGAAGTACGTACCTGGTGTATATCAGGGATTTCTGATACAGGTACCAGTTCATCGCCGGTAGTTATAATGGCGACTTTGGGCAGGCGGCTTACACTTACCATCGATTTACCAACAGCAGCCAGTACACCTGTTTCGGCAGCAGTAATACGGGTGCCTGCAGCGATCAATACCTGACCAGCAGCGGCATCGGCACCCTGACGGTGAATGTGTTGCCCCTGTGCTACACCAGCTTTGATAGTAAAACGACGGAAACCATCGTGTTCCGACACTTCCAGGTGTTCGTACTGGATCACAGTATCAGTCAGTTCCGGCAAAATAGCGCCGGTCATAACTTCCAAACAATCAGCCATGCTACCGAGTTGCTTTCTGGGCATACCTGCGGCCTGCATGTCTTCTACGCCAAATACAATTTGTCCTTTGGAATAGGCTTCAAAATTGATGGCGATCCCATCCATCATTACGCGGTCATAAGGGGGGAAGTCCCGATCAGATAAAACGGGTTCACGTAGTACCCTTCCGGTGGCGGAAGTAAATGGTACCTGTTCCATTCCGAAGTCTCTGGCTATCCCCATGACAGCAGCATAGGCAGCGATGACATCCATTAGCATATGTTAACAGGTTTCTTTGTAAATTTATTCTATTATGAGCAATGATTCAAGTAATGAAGGTTTTTCTCACCTGAATGCAGCAGATCAACCTACTATGGTGGATGTAAGTGGCAAGATGGTGACGGAAAGAATTGCGGTTGCGGAAAGCAGGGTCTTTTTGCCCGAAGTAATCCGGCAGCAATTCAGTGGCAGCGATATTCATACAAAGAAAGGCGCAGTGTTTCAGACAGCGATCATAGCTGGTATTATGGCGGCAAAAAAAACGCCTGATCTGATACCGCTTTGTCATACCTTATTGCTGGAAGGTTGTAAGGTAGATATCACTATGGAAGGAGAGGAAGCAGTCGTGAGATGTACGATCAAAACTACCGGCAGAACGGGTGTGGAGATGGAAGCACTGACGGGTGCCAGCATTGCAGCATTGACGATCTATGATATGTGCAAGGCTTTCTCTCATGGCATGGAGATCAGGCAAACAAAATTGATCAGTAAAACAGGTGGTAAAAGAGATTTCTGATGTCAGGTTTATATGGATTGATATTATGTGGCGGGCGAAGCCTGCGCATGCAGCAGGATAAGAGCCAGCTGGATTATCATGGGGTGCCGCAATGGCAATATTTGTATCAGTTATTAGCCCCCCTGACGGAGAAAGTATTTCTTTCCTGTCGTGCAGATCAGCAATTAGATACAGCATTGCCCGTGATTACCGATAGTGTAGGTGATGCTGGTCCGGCTACGGGGATATTGAGTGCACATGCAGCTTTTCCGGAAAACGCCTGGTTGGTATTGGCGTGCGATCTGCCGTTGATAAGTGCGCAGAGTTTAGAATTGCTGGTAGCTTCAAGAGATATCAGCAAAGAAGCAACTGCCTTTATCAGTTCATTCAAACAATCACCGGAACCATTGATGACGATATGGGAAACCGCAGGCTTAAAAAGACTGGATGCTGAAAAGGGATGTCCGCGTAAAACCTTACTGAAAGCGGATATCGCATTGATTGAAAATCCATTTGCAATAGAGCAGTTTAACGCAAATACACCTTCGGAAAAAGAAGAAGCCATGCGCGCGATTATGGATGCGCAGCTACCCAGGTAGCACCATCTTCGAAGAATTCTTTTTTCCAGATAGGTACTGTTTGTTTCAATGTGTCGATGGCGTATTGACAGGCTTCAAAAGCAACGGCCCTGTGAGGAGCCGCAGCAGCAATGACTACGACCGTTTCGCCAGGAGTTTTTTCACCTGTGATGTGGAGGATAGCGATGCGGTGAATGCCCAATTCTGAGATAGTATACTGTGCAATCTTTTCCATTTCAGAAATAGCCATCGGCTCATAGCACTCAAAGAATAATTTCACTACCTTCTTCCCTTGTGTTTCATTCCGCACATTACCCACAAACAGCACTACACCACCGCAATCCGGTGATTCCACAAAATCCAGTGCCTGTTGCACATTAATATCAGGTGCTATGTGTACAAGGAAGTTCATATTGACATTTTTCAGCCGCCACTTACGGGAGGTATTACAGCAATCTCATCGCCGGGTAATAATGGTTGCTCATCATTTGCATATACTTTATTCACAGCTATCATCAAAGAACGTAATTCACGCAGCGGAGGATATTGTGCATACAACCATTCTTTCAGTGCGGCTACGTCAGCAACGCCTGTAGAGGTGATAGCCCCTGCCCCCGCAATATCTTTTGCAATACCAAATAATAACACACGCATAGTTATAGATAAAGCTACGATAATGTAGTAATTTACATACATGAAAATAAGAATTCGCGGGAACAGTATCCGCTACCGGTTGGATAAACAGGATATTGCTACACTGCAGGAAACGCAGCAGGTAGAAGAGATCACTACGATTGGCGCCGGTACCCTGCAATTTTCGATACATGCAAAAGGGGAAGCGCCCGCCATTGCCCTGAATGCAAATGGGGTACAATTGTTTTTGCCTGTAACACAGGTATCCGGGTGGATCACCACTGAGCAGGTAGGTTTTAAGCATGAGTTACCAAATGCTGATGGCTCTGTACTTCACCTGCTTATAGAAAAGGATTTTAAATGTCTGACCGAAAGAGAGGAGGACGAAAGCCAGGCCTTTGAGAATCCTACACAGAGTTGCTAAATTATGTTGACAGACGCACATAACCGTATAATTAATTACATCAGGCTGGCAGTGACTGATCGCTGTAACCTGCGATGTACCTATTGTATGCCGGAACAGATGCAGTTTCTGCAAAGGCAGGAACTACTCACCAATGACGAGATCCTGACCCTACTGCGTCCACTGGCAGCAGCGGGGATTGATAAGTTACGAATTACGGGTGGAGAGCCTTTCCTGCGGAAAGACCTGCTGCCATTGTTAACCTCACTGAAAACATTCATTCCCGAAATTTCCATTACGACCAATGGGGTCCTGACCCAACCTTATATTCCCCAATTAAAAGCAATAGGCATCCGGAAAATCAACCTGAGCCTGGATACTTTGCAAAGAGACCGTTTCCAGCAAATAACGAAGAGGGATCAGTTTCCTGCTGTGATGCAGACATTGAACAGTCTGCTGGAACATGATATGCAGGTAAAACTGAATGTCGTGATCATGGGTGGGGTGAATACAGATGAACTACAGGCCTTTGCAGAACTGACGAAACAAATGCCGCTGTCTGTGCGGTTTATTGAAGAGATGCCGTTCAATGGACAGGGACATGCTTTTTCAGGAAATCAATGGCATTACCTGCGCATGCTGGATGCTTTGCAGGAATATTATACTTTGAAGAAATTGCCAATTCAGCCACAGGCGACAAGTATAAACTACCAAATACCTGGTTATCAAGGGCAAATAGGCGTAATTCCTGCTTATAGCCGTACCTTTTGTGGCACTTGCAACCGGCTTCGCATCACGCCTACAGGTGGTTTGAAGACATGCCTGTATGGAGGTGATGTACTGAATGTAAGAGATTTACTTCGTAGCGGGGCAGGCAGTGCATTGATTTTACAGGAGATTCGGCATGCGCTGGGGCATAGAGCAGAGAATGGGTTTGAGGCGGAGCGCCAGAACCAACACTGGGATAGTATGTCTGTAATTGGGGGGTAAAGAAGTAATTCCGGGTAAGTAATGATGATTGCCTGTAGGTAACGATGTTATTCTTTGCAGGTATAGGTATTTATTATCCCTATCGTGTAAGATACTATCCCTATCAGATAGGGATATTCTTCCATTCGACTAAAGATATTTTCCCGATTTGAGCTACTAATGGCCTTCTCCTGCTGTAATTTGTGGTCAGTCTGCTGGTCGTTTTACCCACAGATATCTGATAATGAAGAAGTTAATAGGCTGGTTACATCTCTGGCTGGGGCTTGCCTCAGGCCTGGTGGTTATAGTGGTTGCACTCAGTGGCAGCCTGTTGGTGTTTGAAGACGAACTGGAACACCTATTTCAACCCTCTCTTTTTACTGTACAGTCCCCCGCAGGCACTGAAAGAATGTCGCTGGATGCACTCGCAGCGATGGTACACGATAAATACCCGGATTACAAACTGAATAATATTGAAATTCAACCTGCCACAAACAGCACCGTTACTTTTTACCTGAAAACGGGTAAAGAGAAAGGTAAACTGCTGATGGTGGTTACAGATCCTTATAGCGGAAAGATGATTCATACAGCTGCGCAGGATAAGCGATTCTTTGTGGTGGTGAGGAACCTGCACAGATACCTGTGTATGGGTGAAACGGGTAAACTGATCACAGGCATTTCCTGTAGCATGTTTGCGCTTATCATCATCAGTGGATTGATCCTCTGGTGGCCAAAAAGGAAAACCCGCAGGCAACGAATGAAAGTGAAGTGGAATGCCAGCTTCAAAAGATTGAACTGGGACCTGCATGCCGTATTTGGATTTTATATTCACATAGTTATATTCATCACTGCACTGACTGGGTTGGTATGGAGTTATAAATGGGTGAATAACCTGTTGTTCTATGCATTTGATGGCAAGCCACAACAAAAGTTAGAAGCGCCTGTGAGCAAGCCCGAAAAGGCCAAAGACATTGCATGGCTGGACAAAGTATACACCGAAACAAACCAACGACTCACTTATAATGGTATTGTAAATATTCGATTCCCGGATAAGAAAGATCAGGCAGTGAGTGTGGGAAAAGAAAATACAGACAGGATCACCACGCACATTGTAGACATACTTTATTTCCAGGCAGGAAGTGGTGCATTTGTAGGTGATAAGTTATTTGCAAATGATACAAAAGGTACGCAGGCAAGAAGAATGGTCTATCCTATTCACACAGGAGGATTATTAGGCTGGCCGACTAAGATACTCGCATTTATCTGCGCACTGATAGCCGCATCACTACCGGTAACGGGATTCCTGATCTGGTGGGGAAAGAAATCGAAGAAACCTGTGGTAAAAAAGCCCCTACAACAAAAGGTAGTTAGTATTTAAATTAAAAAAACGAGCCGGCTCGTTTTTTATTAATAAGTGTTCATATTGTCGTCTATTTCGTAAGCCCAGGCATGTATACCTCCTGTTACATTATATACTTTAGGAAAGCCGGCAGCATCCAGTTGTTGTGCAATCATCATACTTCTCATACCATGGTGGCATAGTACAGCTGTAGGGATGTCTTTTCTCAGTTGAGGCAGCACCCCACCTACCATACGCATAGGTATAAAAACTGCTTGCGGCAGTTTACATATTTCCCATTCATCCGGTTCTCTTACATCTATCAGCTGTACCTGTTTCCCTTCTTCCAGCCATTGGTGTAATTGCTGTACGCTGAGGTATTGTACACCACCTGTATCGCAGGGGATATCGTATTCTTCCATGAGTGTAGTAATAGGTTGTCTGACAGGTTTGAATTGAAATACCTGGTGAATATTATTGAGTGTATCGATGGTCAGTAACTGGTTACTTAAAGGCTCGCCTATACCACAAATAATCTTGACAGCTTCATTGGCCTGATACGTACCGATGATGCCTGGTAATACACCTAATACACCGATATCACTGCAATTCTGCATTGTACCTGGTGCTGGTGGTTCAGGGAAAAGACAACGATAGGTAGCGCTTTCTTTATAGTTGAATACACTTACCTGCCCTTCGTATTTATGAATAGCGCCGTATACAAATGGTTTGTTCAATAGCACACAGGCATCGTTCACAAGGTAGCGTGTACCGAAATTGTCAGAGCAGTCGATGATCACATCGTACGATGCAAAAATTGACAACGCATTATCTGGTGACAACCAGGTATCGTGTGGTATGAATTCAACTTCAGGATTGAGTTGCTGTAATCGTTTGATAGCTGTGAAGAGCTTGGACTGACCTTGTTCTGCGGTGTGGTATAACACCTGTCTTTGCAGGTTGGTAATAGAGATTGTATCGTGTTCTACAATACCGATCTTCCCTACGCCCATGGCTGTTAGGTATTGCAATACAGGTACACCTAATCCACCTGCACCGATTACTAAAATAGCAGCGTTGTGCAATAACGCTTGTTTGGCAGGACCAAATCCTTCCAGTTTCAAATGTCTGTCATACCGCATGTTACAATGGCTTTACTCTTTTCGACATCAGGATATTATCCACATAAGTTCCGTCTGGCTGGCGAACGCCTTTAGGCATGCGACCATATTCCATAAAGCCAAAGTTACGGTATAACTGAATCGCTCTTTCATTATTTGCGAGTACGCCCAACTGAATGATTTCCAATTGTGGGTGTTGTTCCGCCCAGCGTGTGGCGGCAGTCATCATTCTCCTTCCTATACCCATGTTCCAGTAGCTGTGGAGAACGCCGATACCCAGGTTACAAAGGTGAGCTTCTTTCGAAAAGGTGTTCTGGCGAATGGAGAGGGTACCTATCGGGTGATTGCCGGCAAAGGCTAATAACAACAGGTCTTTGGTATCTCTTGAAAAAGAGAGGATGAAATCTCTTTCGTCTTCCACCGTCCAGGAAGCTGCTTCCTCGCGGGTATAGAGCAGGAAATCTGTTTCGCTGATTAACTGGCGGAAATAGGATAGGAGCACCGGGGCATCGTCCGGTACGGCCTGGCGGAGTTCCAGGATTTGACCATTGGGAAGGAAATGCTGCATATGAGGTACAAATGTAATAAGAAATCAAAGGGGCCTGAAAATAAAAAAGCCTCTGCCTAAGGCAGAAGCTTTTTTATATAGAATTTTGGCCAATGGCCTGTTAGTTATGCAATCTTGTCGCTACCGAAATAAGATCTCAGCACTTCCGGAATCACGATCCCTTCTGCAGTCTGGTTGTTTTCCAGAATACAAGCCAGTATACGTGGCAGGGCCAGAGAACTACCATTCAGGGAGTGAACCAGCTGAGGTTTTCCACCACCATCTTTGAAACGGATCTTGGCGCGGTTAGCCTGGTAAGATTCGAAGTTAGATACAGAGCTTACTTCCAGCCATTTTTGCTGTGCAGTGCTATATACTTCGAAGTCGTAAGTGAGGGCAGAGGTAAAGCTCATATCGCCACCACAGAGGCGCAGTATGCGGTAAGGCAGGTTCAGTGACTGAATCAGCCCTTCTACATGTGCCACCATTTCATCCAGTACTTCGTAAGATTTATCAGGGTGAACAAGCTGTACCAGTTCTACTTTGTCAAACTGGTGCAGGCGGTTCAGGCCACGTACATCTTTACCATAAGAACCCGCTTCACGACGGAAACAAGGTGTATACCCCGTCATGCGCACAGGCAGATCTGTATCTTTCAGGATCTCATCGCGGTAGATGTTGGTAAGCGGTACTTCGGCAGTTGGGATCATATAGAACCCATCTTCGCCAATGTGGTACATCTGACCTTCTTTGTCTGGCAACTGACCGGTACCATAAGCAGAAGCTTCGTTGACCATATGCGGCACCTGGTATTCGGTATACCCCTTGCTGATGTTATAATCCAGGAAATACTGGATCATAGCACGCTGCAAACGGGCACCTCTGTTTTTGTAAACAGGGAAACCGCTACCGGTGATCTTATTACCGAGTTCAAAGTCGATGAGGTCGTATTTTTTAACCAGGTCCCAGTGAGGTACAGCACCTTCGTAGAGAGAAGGGATGGTACCACCTTTGCCTGTTTCCAGGTTTTCTTCCGGGGTTTTGCCGGGAGGAACGATGGCAGCAGGGAGGTTAGGGAGCTGTACCAATGTATCGTGCAGGGCCTTTTCAGTGGCGATCAGTTCTTCATTGATAGGCTGTAATTTCTCTTTTAATGATGCTACTTCCGATTTGCGCAGATCAGCAGTATCTTTCTGACCCTGAGCCATCAGTTTACCGATTTCTTTTGAAGCGGAGTTAACCTGGGCTTGGGTTTCATCATATTCCAGCGTCAGCTTTTTGCGCTTGTCATCCAGTGCCAGTACTTCATCAACGATCTGGGTTTCTTTGAAGTTTTTCAAAGCCAGACGTTCTAGTACCAGTTCTTTGTTTTGACGAATGAACGGAACTTGTAACATTGTACGATCAATTAAATTTTGCCAAAGATAAGAGAAAGCATCAAAAAACCTCTTCCACCTTTGGTAGAAGAGGTTTTTTGCTTATTGCGGGGCCTGCGGCCAGCTGAAAAATTAACTCAGATATTTTCCCACAATCGGCACCCTTCTACCTACTCCAAATGCCTTCGACGACACCCTGATAATAGGACAGAACTGGTTCCTCTTATACTCATTATTATTCACCATTTTAAGCGTACGCGCTACCAGCGCTGCATCGAAACCCTGTGCGATGATCTCTTTAGGCCCTTGTCTGCGCTCTATGTATTGATAGAGTATTTTGTCCAATACGGCATAATCCGGCAAACTATCACTATCCTTCTGGTTTGGACGCAACTCTGCTGAAGGGGCTTTGTCAATAATATTCTGAGGGATGATCTCGCCATTCCTGTTGATGTACCTGGCCAGTGCATACACCTGCATTTTGTATACATCACCCAATACAGACAGCCCACCGGCCATATCACCATACAGGGTGCCATAACCTGTGGATAACTCACTCTTATTTGAAGTGTTCAACAGGATATAACCGAATTTATTCGACAATCCCATCAGGAGATTTCCACGAATACGGGATTGCGTATTCTCTTCCGCTACATTGAATGGCAGCCCCTGGAAATAAGGGTTCAGGGTTTGCAGGAAGGTTTCGTAAATATCATTGATGCGAATGATGTCGTATGGGTTATCTAAATTCTTAGATAAAGCCACAGCATCATCAACTGAATGCTCTGTGGAATAAGGAGACGGCATCAGGATTGCACGTACATTTTCCTTACCTAATGCCTCTACTGCCAGGGCCAGTACCACTGCGCTGTCAATACCACCGGAAGAACCCAGGATGGCCTTTTTAAAGCCCATCTTCCGGAAGTAATCTTTGATACCCAGTAAAATCGCTTCATAAATGCGATCTATGTTGTGTTCAAACAACAACTCCGTTACAGGCACATATGGTTTTACGGGATGAGCAGTCGTAGCCAGCTGCAAAGGTTCCAGCTCCAAACCGTCGATGGCCTCTGTGAAGTAAGGGAATTCCTTCGCGATATTTCCCTGTGCATCGAAGATGAGAGATCCACCATCGAATACAATCTCGGTCTGAGAGCCTACGGTGTTACAGTAGAACATGGGCAGTTTGTACTTGCGTACATTGGCGCGGATGATCTCTTTGCGATCTTCGTCATGATCGTAGTCAAACGGAGATGCGGAGAGGTTGATCATCACATCCGGCTGTTGCTCCATGAGCTGATCCATAGGACAGATACGGTAGAGTGGGTTGTTGCCCAGGTTCCAGATATCTTCGCAAATGGTGACAGCGAGTTTCTTTCCTTTGAACGGAATCACGTTCCATGAGAAAGATGGCTCGAAATAACGGTATTCGTCGAATACGTCGTAGGTGGGCAGCAAGGTCTTATGAATGATCTGTTTTACCTGACCTTCGTACAGGAACCAGGCGGCGTTGAAGAGGTCTTTGCCCTCTGGTGAAGGGTTACGGCAGGGGCCACCTACCAGTACGGCTATATGTTGAGTATGCGCTTTGATGGTGTCAATAGCAGCATAGCATTGTTGAATAAAGTCTTCGAATTCCAGAAAATCTCTGGGTGGGTAGCCACTGACACAGAGTTCAGAGAAGACTACGAGGTCTGCGCCCTGCGCTTCAGCTGTCTTGATCCCATTCAGTATCTGCTGGGTATTCCATTCGAAATTGCCTATGTGATAGTTTTGTTGAGCCAGAATAATTTTCATCTGTAATAGCGTTGGACTGACACAAATTTCCTGAATTTTATAACAAAAACGAGCGTGTATCAAAAGAAAGATACACGCTCGTTTAATTCGGATACCTGATAAAGCCCGTTACTATGCATGGGCTGATCAGGAGTTCAATTTATTTATGATATAGTGCGAATGGCCTGCGGCCAGCCTATCACCGCTAAAAGAATAATCCTAATTTCAACGCAATACTATTCATATTCACCTTCCCGTCATTCCACTTTGCATTTCTCGTCACATCAATAAACCCATTCCTGTAATCCAATCCTACCAACCCGGTCAGATTCTCTCCCAGCGGGTATTCTACACCAGCACCTACCAGTAAACCTATGTTCACTGGCTGTAAGTCTCTCAGTACATTCACTTTGTCATACGTCTGGGTCAGACTCACTACATCTGCACGACCTCTTACCGGAAAACTCACATAAGTACCGAACTGACCAAAGATATTCATCCCCGGTGCTGTTTCCGCCTTGAGTTTCAGCGCCAAAGGCACTTCTACATAAGTGGCTTTGATATTATATTCAGCAGGGTTCGCCTTATAATCATCCAATCCTTTTCCCGCATCATATTTCAGTTTGCTGCCCGCAGTGGTAATCTGTAAACCGGTAGCAAAGGCATAATGCCCTGCCTCGTCCAACAGAAAATCGGCCATCACACCGAAACTTATCCCTAACCGACCAGCATTTCTATCTACGCCTGATTCCTGTGGAACCAGCAGTGATACGGTTGGATCCAGCCGAAATCCCAGCCTTACCCGGTGCTCCCTTATAGAATAATTACGTTGAGCATTGCTTATCAATGCTATATTTAATAGGAGGATCACCAAAAATGCCTTTCTCATGATAATTTTATCTTTTTTTTAATACAATGTATATAATATTTTTACCGCTCAGTAGTTTAAGTAGAAGTATGCAAAATAAGACTAATAAATTAACCGGTATTTGTCAGCAGATAATCTCCTATGTTCTCTTATTGCTCTGCCTGACAGCATGTACACATAAAAACGTGCCAGATGTAAGTAAAATTGCCATCAGTGTACATATTGACCGTTTTGATCAGGCGCTGGACAAGTTAGATACAACAAATGTCACATCTTCCTTACAGCAACTGGAGCAAAAATATCCTATATTTTTGCCCAGTTATATAGAGCATATCATGAATTTCGGTCCTTATTCCGATACCGGCAGACTAGTGTTATTGCAGACCAAAATGCTGGTGGGTAATAAGGATTTCCGTCTTTTGCAGGATTCTATTAATGCCCATTTCCCTGATGTAAAGAAAATTGAAGACGAACTGGCGCAGAGCTTTAAGTTCATCAAATATTACTTCCCCAATTTCCAGCCACCAACCAAAGTGGTGACTTTCAGCTCTATGATCAGCAATTATGGTGCGGTCACCGTCGATTCTACTTTAGGTATCGGACTGGATATGTACCTGGGAGCAAATTTTCCTGTTTATGGTTTACTGCCGGATTATCCGGGATATATGGTGAGGAAGTTTTCACAGGAGTACATAGTGCCTAACTGTATCCAGGTGCTGGCACAGCAATTATATCCGGGTGGTCAGCCGGGCGATAAACTGGTGATTCAGTTGGTGAATGCCGGCAAACAGCAATACTTCACAGAACAGGTGCTGCCTTACACTGACGATAGTTTAAGACTGGGTTATACTGGTGAACAGGTAAAATGGTGCCTGGACAATGAACAGATGATCTGGCAGTATTTTGTACAGCAGGATCTCCTGTATAAATCTGACTGGCAGAATAATATGCATTTCATGAACGACGGCCCTTCTACCCAGGGTATGCCGGAAGGCTCTCCTGGCAGGATCGGTGCTTTTGTAGGATGGAGAATAGTGCAGGCATATATGAAAGCGCATCCAAACGTAACATTACAACAACTGATGGATAATAAAGATGCTATGGGCATCTTCCAGCAATCCAAATACAGACCTAAGTAAAAACATGCATGGAAGTGGGAATTCCTCAACGGGGAATGAAAACCATTTTCAGGAAAAAAAATAGCGGTGGTGCTGAAAAATCAGCGTCCACCGCATTGCTAGCTCAACGTAAAAAATAGATACCGGATTGGGAAGAGTCCAGCCTTCCGGCTAAAAACTACTATGTATTGGAAAAAAATGAATTCCTTTTCACCCAATACCGATGCTATTCCATTGATAAAAAAAGAGGGCTGAAATAAAAATTTCAGCGCCTGTAGCATACCAGTTTAACCCCAAAAATGCTTTGCTGATTCCCTTTTTTATAATGTGTTTGTGTGTTTGCTGTTTGTTTGTGATACAAATATAAGTTGAATTATTTAAAAAAGTACATTATAATATACATATCACAATACAACCTGTATTGTTGAGTTGATTATAGTAAACTTAGTTTGTTAATTGCACCATGGCTAAAGAAAAGAAAGAACCCAAAAAGAAGGCGGTTCTGGGTCATTTTGATCACGACATTTTCCTCGAAGAATTAGGAAAACGCATAAAATTTTTAAGAAAAGACAAAGGATTTAGGTCTTACGAGACCTTTGCCTATGATATTGACATCTCCCGTGTTGGAATGTCAAGGTACGAATCCGGCAAGTTTGATGATATCCGCCTCAGTACATTGCTCAAGATAATTGATGGTCTTGAAATGACACCGCAGGAATTCTTTGCGGAAGGTTTTACCGTGACGAAGACGCAGGAGTAACCCGTTCCTTCTTTACCATATCAGCAGTGACCGTTATCTCTTCATTGTTGAACCGATCCTTGATATATGCCACGATCGATGCCACTGACTGATCATCCAGAAAAGCGCCATGCGCAGGCATCACCCCATCAAAGGTTTTCCCATTCACCGTGATCTTTCCTTTTAATCCATTCAGTACGATATTAATCAATTGTTTTTTATCACCAGCCAGGTATTGCGAACCGGCCAATGGTGGGTACCGGTTATTATCGCCTTTCCCATCCCGCTGATGGCAGGTAGCGCAATACGAATTGTACAACATTCTGCCATGCATTTCATTGCCTTTACCCACCATATCCAGTACAGGATCTGGTGCCTTTATATAAGTACGTGATTTTCGGGTTTCCATCGTACTGAGTTGAGCAGCGTTGAATGATTGTTTATTCCCGGTATACATCACTCTCCATATCTTTCCTCTGTTGGATTCTGCTATGTACAGCGAACCATCCGGGCCGGTAGCGAGGCCCATGGGGCGATAGCGGGCATCGCTGGTATTGAATACGGTGTCTGTGCCTGTAAATCCATCGGCAAATACTTCCCATTTACCTGTAGGAGCACCTTTTTCAAAAGGAACAAAGCATACGATGTAACCTGCTTGTGGATATGGAGCTCTGTCTGTAGAGCCATGGAAAGCCACGAAGCACCCGTTTTTGTACCTCTCCGGAAACTGATCGCCTTCGTAGAATAAAAGGTCCATTGGCGCCCAGTGACCGGGAAAACCAAAGATGGGGATAGCAAAGCTATCTGCTCTTGCTGTGATCTTTCCATCCCCTCCATAGCCGGGAGCCAGCATGTTTTTGCCCTGCATGTGATCGAAGTAGGCATAAGGCCAGCCGAAATTGGAATGAGGGGTTACTTTCAATAAAGGTTCCGAGGGCAATACTGCTGCCTGCCAGGCAGAGAAGATACCGGGATAACGGTTATGAAAGTTGTCCATGCCATTCATCGCTACATAAAGGGTATTGTCAAAAGGGCTCCAGGCAAGTCCTAAAGCACTACGAATACCAGTGGCATATAGTTCCCCATCGTCTTGTGTCTGCCCTGTTTTATTGGCATCGAAACGCCAGATGCCACCATGTCTTTGCAGGTCTGGTGCAGGATCTAATCCTTTGCCGCCCGGCATACCACCGGGACCTGCGGTATTGATATCCTGAGCAGCATCGGTAGGTGCTCCGAAAGGAACATACATATGGCCATCATGATCAAAGACCAGTGGCTTGGCGCTGTGCCAGTGTTTGAAGAGCGCGGTATCCGTATCGGTGATGATGGTATCGGTTTTGCCTTCGGGAATGAGTTGGCCGGGAGTCAGCTTTGTACGCAATACATATTTCACTGTCGAGAAATACAGGTAACCGTTATAGACAGACATGCCTGCAGGCAATCCTCCTTCATCCTGGTAATCACCAAAGTAAGCTACTACATCCGCTTTCCCATCTCCATTCTTATCACGCAATGCCACTGTGCCACCTCGACCTTCCAGCTGTTCATTGTAAGCGAGTTTCACATATATATCCCCATTGTCATTCACAGCCAGGTGACGGGCAGGACCTATGCCCTGTGTAACTGTAACGGCAGCAAAACTATCTGGTAAAAAGAGCCCTCCATTATCCGGGTCAGGCGTAGGCAAGGTAGTACGTACTATAGATTTCTTACACTGGGTAAGCACCAGCAATAGCAGGAGAAGGGAACGAGACATGATATCGTGATTTTGGTAGACCTGTGCGAACAAAAAAAAATATCATGGCAACAGCTTGCCATGATCAATAAGACCTGTGTTAATCAGTAAATCAATTTAGCTTAAAGGGCACAATCATTTGAAACTCCGGGATTTTAACCTCGAACAGCTTCTTGTTGAGTTGATTCTCCATCTGGTAGGTACCATACATCTTACCGATCTCTGTACGCAGGTTAGAACCTGATACGTACTGATAGCTTTCGGTAGGAGCTAGTAGTGGCTGTACACCTACTACGCCTTCTCCTTCTACTTCGCGATGCGTACCGTTGGAGTCAATGATGTACCAATGACGGCGCAATAACTTTATGGGAAAGGTATTATTGTTTTCAATAGTGATACGGTAGGCGAACATAAACTCACTCCCAATCGGATTTGAATAATCCGGTTGATAAAATGTCTCCACGCTGATGGTGATTCCGTCTGTTACTTTTTTTACCATAGAACACCTCCGTTTGACGTAAAAATAAGCAAAATAAATCCAGTGTTATCAAAAAATATAAACTGATACGGACTTTAACAATTTCTTGTAAATTCAACAAACAGCTGTATTTCAGCTACTTAACTAAACACCACCAGATTCACGATCGCAGTATTCTTCTCTGCGGCCCGGGCCGCCACCTCAAAACGGTTGGCATAGTACCCTACTTTTTTGCATTCCCAGAGATAATGCCAGAGAAAACGGAGCAACCCCAGCTCCTGATATTGCATAATGTGGCATACTTCGTGGCGCACCCACCATGGGTGTCGCAAAAATTCCTTGCGGGTTACACCATGGAGATGGATGGTTTTTCCAATCACCATGGCCATATTCTGGCTATTCATCCGGCGGGCAGCCAGACGAGCTATCCAGGAATCCTCTTTGATATGGCAGACAAGTTTTTCCATTGCATTATAAAAATACGAATCAATTTTATACCACCCTCGCAGGGGCAAAAATCGTGCACAGCCACAGTCTCACCCTTATAAAAGCAAAATGCTTTTGCCATGGGCAAAAGCATTTTGTGTCCGGAAGTTATATGAATTTTTTACAGTGAAAATCTTCTGGATATATTGAATCCCCACCTGAACTGTCCCTGCAACCAGGAGGTAGTGGTTTCAGGTATAAATTGATTTTCCAGTATAGCAGTTGAGTTGGTGAAATTGATATGGAATACGTGTCCGCCAGTCTCGATTTCCAATCCTACTGAGAGTGGATTGTACAATTCGCGCCCCCTGTTTTTAAAATAGTCTTTCGTTTCCTGACTGCGGATCGGATAGAAATATTCTACCAGCAATGCCATGCGGTTGGTGAATTTCAGGCGCCCACCACCGCCTATTGCAAATACATCATTCTCGTCCATGTACGTCACCCGGTTGCGGTGTACCAATGTTGGCAACAGTGCCAATGACAAGCTACGACTGAATTTACGGCCGATGATCACTTGTCCTGTATAAGATACACGGTCACTGAACTTATCAAAATAAGCAGCATCCGATTTTACGGTGCTGGATGTAGCACCACTTGCTACTGCATTACCAAATAGAGTAACGGTTACGGGTACATGGTCGTCAGTAGTCTGTGTGATCAGCTGGTACTTAGCCAGTCCTTCATACAGTTGTGTAAGGCCACCAGAGCCTTTGGAGCGGGACAGACCTACCATGAGGCGATCTGTTACACCATATTCAAATGCGATACGGATATCAGAAGAGTTATCCAGCCCGAAAGCTGTTTTGCCACCACCGAATTCCCCGCCGATGTCACCAAATCGGTGATCTACGCGAAAATCCAGTTCATGTTTTTTGAGGGTTTCAATTGAATTGCCCTGAATGATACGGGTTGATTTGAATGTCGCAATCACGGGTTCATGCTTCTTAGCGCTATCCTGAAACATATTTGCCAGGTCATCCTGCGCAAAGGTGCTCAGGCTGTAGCTACAGCCGAGCAATAACAGATATATTTGCTTCATAGAAGAGTTGTGTTGTTGTTGTTTTAAATGGTTCAGGACGCAGGTGAATAGGCTCCTTTTACAGTCACTTCTATTACTTCTGCAATGTTTTTGACTACGAGCGTAGGTACTTTGATTTTGTGATCTACCAACCTGACATTGAATTTGGCATCGAGGGTGGGTTTACCGTCTTTGACGATGATGGTGCCTTTTTCGCGATACACTTTATCTACGCCATGCATGTTCATTGTTCCTTCTACAGTTACAGGATAGGTGCCATCCTTATGCAGGTCAGGTATTTCGAGAATTTTACCTTTGAATTCTGCGGTTGGATACTTGTCACTCTCGAGATAATTTTCGTTAAAATGCTCTTCCATCAATGTCTTTTTAAATTTAAAAGTATTGATGGCGACTTTGAAGTACACAGCGCCTGTTTTTTCATTGATAGCAGATACGGCTTTGTTGGTTACAGCATCAATGTCTTCCATGGGTGTAGCGGAAAAGAAAGACAGGGTTGTGTTCTTGCAGGAATAAACATCCTGGCAGCTGGCGCGAAGCTGTAACAAGAGCATGGTTGTCAACAGCACAATGCAATGTTTCATTGTTTTACTTTTTTAGGATTTTTGAATAGTAACTTATTCGGGCATTCCATGCGATATCCAGCAGTCGATGGAATCTTTCATGCCCTGGCTCAGTTTTGTAGAGCCGGGAGGCATATCGGCATCTGCACCTGTTACGCGCGATTTCCAGAGGGCTTCATTACTGGTGATGTAACCTTTGATACCACTATAAGTAGTGAAATCGGTAGATGCAGTAGAACCGGTGCCTTTGTGACATCCTCTGCTGGTACATTTATCTGAAACTGCAGTCAGAATGTAAGCGGAGGTGATGACTGCGGTGTCGCATGCAGTAACGGTGATTCCTGAGTCGGGAGCTGGTGCTTTTTCAGCAGTACATCCGTACACGAGCAGGCTAAGTAATAACACTGGCAACACGAGTGTTTGCATAGGTTTTTTCATTTGGTCATACAATAGCTGGTTTTGTCCAGCCAGGTCTTTTAATATGGTCGAGTGATGGTTATTTGAGTCTTGATATGGTTATATGTTGGAACAAATATAGAAGATATATTTATAAATAATATTTTATTTTTCACGGGAATTTTGGGGGGATTTTTGCGGTATAATGCCTGTGGATTGCCCCTGATTTTAGGTAGATTCCCGAAAAAAATGCAATCCATTCACAGTAAATTCATTTTTTCAAATACCAGACAAATGCCCCACCAGGGCATATAGCAAATAATTTTTATTACGTTACATTTGTTTTTATGAACATAGCGCAGTTATACGAAGTTTACCGTAATCATCCATCTATACAGACTGATACACGCCAGCTCAAACAGGGCGATATTTTCTTCGCGTTGAAAGGTCCCAATTTTAACGGGAATACCTACGCAGCAGCGGCATTGGAAAAGGGAGCTGTACTCGCAGTGATAGATGAAGAAGAATTCAATACACAGCCGGGAAAAATGATGTTGACAACAGATGTGCTGTCTACCTTACAGCAACTTGCTTTACATCACCGGAAACAATTGAATATTCCTTTCCTCGCCATCACCGGTACGAATGGTAAAACTACTACTAAGGAACTGGTAAGCACGGTACTGGCAGCAGAGTTCAAAACAACCGCTACTATTGGCAATCTGAATAATCATATTGGTGTGCCACTCACGATTCTGCGTATTCCTGCGGATGCTGAGATTGCAGTGATTGAAATGGGTGCGAATCACGAACATGAAATAGAAGCGTATTGTAAAATTGCATTGCCTACACATGGCATTATCACTAATATCGGAAAGGCCCACCTGGAAGGGTTTGGTAGCCCGGAAGGCGTGCGTCGTGCAAAGGGTGAACTGTATGATTTCCTGAGAGCAAACGAAGGCACTGTGTTCCTGTGTAATGAATATTCATATCTTGTAGAGATGGGTAAGGGTATTCCACAGGTCATTACCTATGGACAAAAAGATGCTACTTATACAGGTGATCCTATTGCCGACACTGCACTGCTGAGTGTAAAAGTAACAAGTGATACAGCGACCGGATTGATCCCCACACAACTGGTAGGTGCCTATAATTTTCCGAATGTCATGGCAGCTGTAGCTGTTGGTTTATACTTCAATATTCCGGGAGAAACGATACGGGAAGCCATTGCTGGCTATGTACCTTCCAACAACCGTTCGCAGGTGATTAAACAGGGTAGTAATACAGTGATTATGGATGCGTACAATGCGAATCCTTCCAGTATGAAAGCGGCGATTGAAAACTTTGCAGGTATTGAAGCTACACAAAAAGTATTGCTGCTGGGTGGTATGATGGAGTTGGGTGCGGATAGTGTGGATGAGCACCAGGCACTGGTCGATTTATTGCAGCGAACTCATTGGCATGCAGTCGTATTAGTGGGTGGCGATTTCAGTAAAGTAAAACATCCTTACATATTCATGGAAAACGCAGCGGCGGCGGCCGAATGGCTGAAGCAACAGGAGTTTACAGATACGTATATATTGATCAAGGGATCGAGAAGCATGGGAATGGAGAAGGTCATTCAGTAAGTTCTTTATTTATCTATTCCTGCTCCGGCGGGAATAGATCTTTCTATAAAAAAGAGACCTGCAAGCTAAAAAGCCCGCAGGTGTTCATAACCTATGCCAACTTTAGAGTATTTTGAATATACCTTCCGTATTTCATTTTTCAATGAATTGGGTTGATACAATATGTTTAAGGTGATTATTAGTTATTGTCTTTTGCTTTGTGTTGTGCATTTAAAATCTTAGGTATATTAAGGTAGATCATTTTCATTTCCCGAACATTCCCAAGCTACAAATCCTAACAAATAATATTGACGATTGTTTAAATAAATGTTTTTCTTTTTTGAAATTAACGTGTTTGCTACAGTGTCTGAGAAATACCTACGTAACCAGATAAAAGGTGGATTTAAAAAAACTGGAAATTTTTTAAAATATTTCCTGACAGAGTTCTACAAGTACGCCACTGGTATCTCTGGGGTGTAAAAAACAAACTAATTTATTGTCCGCTCCCTGCTTTGGTACTGGATGTAGTAACGTAAAGCCTGCTGCAGCGAGGCGAGCCATTTCTGCATGAATATCAGCTACATCGAAGGCGATGTGGTGCATACCTTCTCCTTTTTTTTCCAAAAACCGCGCAATCACACTTTCGGGGTTTGTTGGTTCAAGTAATTCTACTTTGGTTTCGCCTTTTTGAAAGAAAGCAGTCCTGACGGCCTCGCTATCTACCTGCTCCTGTTTGTAGCAGGAAGTGTTGAGCAGCGCCTCAAACAGGGGAATAGATCTTTGTAATGATTGTACAGCAATACCTATATGTTCGACTTTCAGCATGTTAGGCAAATTAACACAAAATGACTAAATCTCCTTCGCGACGAATTCGTACCTTGATGGTAGCAATTCGTTAAATTTGTAGTATAAACTTTTGTGTATGTTGCAACTGCCTGTGTATCTTGATAACAATGCTACTACGCCCCTTGATCCAAGGGTGCTGGAAACGATGCTTCCGTTCTTTACACAGCATTTTGGCAACGCCAGCAGCCGGCATCATGCATATGGCTGGGCTGCAGAAGCTGCGATAGATCTGGCCAGGGAACAGGTAGCTGCCCTTATAGGCGCCGATCCGAAAGAGATCATCTTCACATCCGGCGCTACGGAAGCCGACAACCTCGCCCTGAAAGGTGTATTTGAAATGTACGCTGACAAAGGGAACCATATTATTACGACCGAAGTAGAACATAAAGCCATACTCGATACCTGCAAGCACCTTGAAAAGCTGGGCGCATCTGTGACCTACCTGAAGGTCAATGAGGAAGGTATGATCGACCTGAAAGAACTTGAATCTGCTATTACTGCTAAAACGATTATTGTAGCTGTAATGTACGCCAACAACGAAATTGGGTCTATCAATCCTATCCGGGAGATCAGTGCCATTGCCAAGCGTCATGGCGTACTCATGATGAGCGATATTACCCAGGCTGCAGGCAAGGTGCCCGTGAATGTGACAAAAGACGGTATAGACCTGGCTGCATTTAGTGCACATAAATTATATGGACCTAAAGGCATCGGTGCATTATATGTACGTCGCAAATCACCCAGAGTGAAGGTAACTGCGCAAATGGACGGAGGGGGACATGAACGTGGGATGCGGTCCGGCACCCTGAATGTGCCTGCTATTGCAGGGTTTGGTAAAGCTTGTGAACTGGCCATGCAGGAAATGGAAGAAGAAGGAAAAAGACTGGGGGCCATGCGCGATAAGCTGGAAAATGCGTTATTACAACTGGAAGAAACATATGTAAATGGTAGTCGCGCACACCGCCTGCCACATGTAAGTAACATTTCATTCAGATATGTAGAAGGAGAAGCCCTGCTGATGGGCTTTGGCAAGGAAGTCGCTTTGTCTTCCGGCTCTGCCTGTACATCAGCATCGCCTGAACCCAGCTATGTACTGAAAGCTTTGGGATTGGGAGATGACCTTGCACATTCTTCCCTGCGCTTTGGATTGGGAAGATTCACCACCGAAGAAGAAATAGATTTTACTATTAATGCTGTAACAGCAACCGTGAACAGACTGCGCGAAATCAGCCCCCTGTGGGAAATGTTTAAGGAGGGAGAGGACATGAACGCGATCGAATGGTCGCATCAATGACAATACAAGAAAAATCTGGCCGCAAGATTGCTATAAACCAACTATAAAAACGGCCAGACAGAGGCCGACATACAGTGACCTGTAGCATGCCTCTGGATTATGAATGCTTTATACTTATGCTTATGTCTTACGCTGAAAGAGTACTGGATTACTACAACAACCCCAGGAACGCCGGCACGCTGGACAAAAATTCCCAGCATGTAGGTACCGGGTTGGTACACGTCTCGGAATACGTAGATGTTGTAAGGTTTCAAATCGAAGTGAACCCTGTCACACACGTGATCAGAGACGCACGCTTCAAGACCTTTGGCTGTGGGTCAGCAATTGCGTGTTCTTCTATCACTACTGAATGGATTAAGGGGAAAACAATTGAAGAGGCTTTCCGGTTAGATCATATGGAGATCGTGGAAGCTCTGAGTTTACCTCCTTCTAAAATTCATAGTGCGATACTGACGGAAGATGCGGTGAAGGCTGCCATTAATGATTATCGGTTTAAAAATGGAATGGAGCCTGCGGTTGAAGAGTATGAAGAACCAGCTGACTATTACGACGAAAGGGATTGATTGATTTTATCATCCTGCTTTATGTATACGACCGGAGCGCCTCCGGTTGGAAAAACTTTCTCTCTTATCCAATAAAATTTTGATTTAAGCGCTATATACATGGCGCAAAAAAATGCTTTTGCCTGGCGCAAAAGCATTTTTTATTACTAATTATATTCTAACGCTTGCACCTTAAATAATATATATATTTGTACTTTCAGTCAAATTACTATGCTAGCAATATTCAGAAAGGAAATCCATCAGTTTTTCAGCAGCATCACAGGGTATATCGCTATTATCCTATTCCTGCTGGCAAATGGGCTATTGCTATTCGTATTCCCCGACACCAGTCTGCTGGATTACGGATACGCCAACCTGGACCCACTGTTTGAGCTGGCGCCAGTCATTTACCTGTTGCTGATACCTGCTATCACCATGCGCTCTTTTGCCGATGAATTCAAATCCGGCACCATGGAGCTGTTGAGCACCAAACCACTCAGCTGGTGGCAGATTGTGAACGGAAAGTTCCTCGCTGGCCTGCTGATCGTGTTGATCTCTCTGATACCTACTTTGGTGTATTACATCGCCATCCGCAGACTCAGTGCTCCTAATACAGTGCCGGACAACGGTGGCATCACCGGTTCTTATATCGGCCTGTTCCTGCTGGGAGCCGTTTTCACCGCCATCGGTGTCTGGGCTTCCTCTCTGACCACCAATTCTGTGGTCGCCTTCCTCACCGCCATTTTCACCTGTTTTATATTCTATTACGGATTCGACTCACTGAGTAAGTTGCCTGCCTTTACCGGTTCGGCGGACTACTACCTGCAAATGGCAGGGATCCGCTTCCATTATTCCTCTATCAGCAGGGGAGTAATCGATAGCCGGGATGTAGTTTACTTCCTTAGTATCATTGCACTGATGCTCTATCTAACAAGATTGTCATTACAAAGAAGGATCTGGGATTGAAAATAAGACTGTCACACTAAGTAATTAATCAGATTGTGATTAACAGTAAGAAAAAATACCTGCAACGGGCAATACTCGTCATAGCTATACTGATAGGCGTTAACATCCTGGCCATGTACGTTCATACAAGATGGGACTTAACCGCCGAAAAGAGATTTACCCTTACTCCCAGCACACGCCAGCTGCTAAAAGGGCTGGATAGCACTGTTACCATCGAGGTATTCCTCAAGGGTGATTACCCTGCTTCCTTCCGTCAACTGGCACAATCTACCCAGGAACTCCTGGAAGAATTCAGGGAAGTAGGCGGTAACCGTGTACAGTTTTCTTTCCAGAATCCCGGTCAGGGTATGAATGATTCCGACAGACTCGCTTTTCAGCAATCACTGGCTGAGCAGGGGATCATGCCTTTTAATATGCAGGTGCAGGAAGATGCGAACCAGGGATACTCTGAGAAACTGATCTTCCCGGGTGCCCTTGTTCACTATGGCAGCAAGACCATTGGCATCAATCTCCTGAAGAACCAGGGTGGCCAGGATCCCATGCAAACCATGAACAGCTCTGAGGCACTGCTGGAATTCCAGTTTGCCAACGCCATCTATCAGCTCAAACAAAACCACCTGCCACTGGTAGGCTACATGCTCGGCCACAAGGAATTACTGGGGGCCGAAGTACTGGATGCCCTTACCAGCATGCAAAGCAGCTACCTGCTTGACACCATTACTTTACAATACGTTTCTCACATTCCGCAGGATTTTTCCGCCATCGTGTTTGCAAAACCTGCTGACCGATTTACTGATGAAGATAAGTTGAAGATTGATCAGTACGTCATGAACGGGGGTAAAGTGATCTGGTTTGTAGATGAGCTGAATGTAGGCATGGATAGCCTGCAAAAACATGATACCTATGTAGCTATGGATCGTGAACTGAACCTGGAAGACATGCTGTTTCGCTATGGCGTGCGGATCAACCAGGACCTGATCCAGGATTTACAATGTGATCGCCTTCCACAGGTGGTGGGACATGTTGGGGATAAACCACAGTTTGACCTGCTCCCTTTCCCTTATTTCCCATTGCTTTCACCAACCGGTGCACATCCGATTGTAAAAAATATGGACCTGGTGCTGAGCCATTTTGCAAGCTCAATCGATACAGTGAAAGGAGGAGATATCTCCAAAACTGTGCTGCTGACTTCTTCCGGCAATTCACGTACAGAGCGTGCTCCTGTACAGCTGAGCTGGAACGACCTTCGTACCAAACCTAATCCACGCCAGTTCCAGCAGCATAACCTGCCGGTGGCAGTATTGCTGGAAGGACAGTTTACCTCCCTGTTCCGCAACAGACTGAGTGTAGACGAGCAACAGCTGATTCAGCAGGTGACCCGTTTACCATTTAAAGATCATAGTGATGTTATAAATAAGATGATTGTCGTTAGTGACGGCGACCTCATCACCAATGCCATTTCCCAGAAAAATGGTCCTATGCAGATGGGTGTTAACCTCTTCGACCCCTCGATGGTATATGCCAATAAAGAGTTCCTGCTCAACTCGCTGGGATACCTTACCAACAACGCCGGCATCATGGAAGCGCGCAATAAAGAGTTAACCCTGCGCTTGTTAGATGCCGAAAAGATCAAGCAAAACAAGTCTATGTGGCAGGCTATTTGTGTCATTATTCCCGTTCTGCTAATCCTTTTGTTCAGGGTCATTTTCCAGTTCATCAGACAGCGGAAGTTCGAAAGATAAGGTCATTATTAATTAAGTGGTTACCACCTGAAAGCACACATTTATAACAATGTGCTAACGGTTATTCCCATATATTTGCCATTCATTCATCAAAAAATTGCGGCAACCATGACCCCACATTAGAAGTAGACGTCAACTTTGTTTTAATTAATTCTATTAAGGGAAGTGGAACAATGAGGCCGTCACTGGTCATTGTTCCGGCAAAATAAACTTAACCACAAGTGTATAACGCAGAAAGTATCAGCAAGGTGCTGAAAGGTGAGCTATTACAGCAAACAGGTAACCCGGAGATTGAACATATTCTGTTGGATAGCCGGAAGGTGATATATCCGGCCACCTCTGTTTTCATTCCGTTGGTAAGTCCCCGCAGGAACGCTCATCAATATATAAAAGAATTGTACGAAAAGGGTGTCAGCAACTTCATTGTAAGTGAGCCACCAGACCTGATCCAGTTTCCAACGGCTACCTTTATATTGGTAAAAGATACAATGAATGCGCTGCACGCTTTGGTAGCGTATCACAGACAGCAATTTCATATTCCTGTGATCGGTATAACCGGTAGCAATGGTAAAACCATCGTAAAAGAGTGGTTGTATCAGCTGCTGGAAAAAGATTACAACATTATACGTAGTCCCAAAAGCTACAACTCACAGATAGGGGTCCCTCTTTCTGTATGGCAAATGAAACCTGAGCACCAGCTGGCCATCTTCGAAGCCGGCATCTCCCAACCCGGAGAAATGGAGCACCTGGAAAAGATCATCCGTCCTAACATTGGCATTTTTACTAACATCGGCGAAGCGCATAACGAAGGCTTCCTGAACATTCGCCAAAAGATCAACGAAAAGCTGGTATTGTTTTCCAAGAGCGAGCTGCTCATTTACTGCAAGGATTACCTCGCATTGAATGAATGTGTCAACCAGTTTCACAACCTGGTGGGCAAGAAGGAAAACCAGGAGGGCTTACAACTTTGTACCTGGTCGCGCAAAACGGATGCTGACCTTAGGGTGATCAATGTGGAAAAGAACGGTACCCACTCTCACATCGAGGCCCTGCATAAAGGGGAGTCGCTGAATATTACCATTCCTTTTGTAGATGAGGGTTCTATTGAGAACGCGATTCACTGCTGGGTATTGATGCTACACCTGAAGATCTCTCCGGAATTGATCCAGCAGCGTATGGATCAGTTGGGTAATATCGCTATGCGACTAGAGCTGAAACAGGGTATCAACAACTGCTCTGTGATCAACGACAGTTACAATTCAGATTTAGGTTCTCTCAATATAGCGCTGGATTTTCTGCAACAGCAGCAACAGCACCCTACCCGTACCGTGATACTCAGCGATATTCTGCAAAGCGGCAAGAGCGATGCTTCTCTTTATGAAGAAGTAGCCAGCCTGATGCAACAAAAGAAGATCGACAAAGTGATTGGTATTGGTAAAAACATCTTCCGTGAAAAGAAGTGTTTCCAGCAGGTAGAGGGATTGAAGAGTACTTTCTTCCTCACTACAGAAGAGTTTATCCAGCAGTTTAACCAGCAGGATTTTCAGCATGAGACCATCCTGTTGAAAGGTGCACGTGTATTTGAGTTTGAGCGGATAGGCAAATTGCTGGAACAAAAAGTACATCAGACCATTCTTGAAATCAATCTGAGCTCAGTATCTCATAATATCAAACAATACCAGGCATTGCTGAAACCCGCTACCAAACTGATGGCGATGGTCAAAGCATTTTCTTATGGTAGTGGAAGTTTTGAGATTGCAAATCTATTGCAGTTCCATGGCGTAGATTACCTCGCCGTTGCGTATGCTGATGAAGGTGTTGAATTAAGACGGACAGGTATAACCATGCCGATCATGGTCATGAACCCCGAACCCAGTTCATTTGATGCGATCCTGCAGTGGAACCTTGAACCCGAGATCTACTCCCTGCATTTGTTACAGCAGTTTGAAGAAGAAGTTCAGATAGCAGGCAAGACCGGATTTCCGGTACATATTAAACTAGATACGGGCATGCACAGGCTTGGATTTGAGCGGAAAGACATTCCCGAGCTGGCTACTATGCTGACAGATAATAATTACCTTACAGTTAAATCTATCTTTAGTCACCTGGCAGGTAGTGAAGATCCGGCACTGGATGACCTGACCAAACTACAGGGTAAGCATTTCTATGAAATGAGCTACGAGTTGCAAAAGGCGCTCGGCTATGCGGTGATCAGGCATATTTCGAACAGTGCGGCCATCCTCCGTCACCCTGATTTACAACTGGATATGGTGCGGTTAGGTATCGGGATGTATGGAATAGATAGCAGTGAGCAAATGCAGGCACAACTGAAACCGGTAAGCACACTGAAAACCACCGTTTCGCAGGTAAAACACCTGAATAACGGGGATTTTGTGGGTTATGGTGCAAAGTGGAAGGCAAAAGGTCCGGCTGTAACAGCTACTGTTAGAATCGGTTATGCTGATGGGTATCCCCGCCGCCTTAGCAATGGTGTAGGCAAGATGCTGATCAGGGGGCAACTGGCCCCGGTAGTGGGTGTGGTAGCGATGGATATGCTGATGCTGGATGTAACCCACATTCCGGATATTGCAGAAGGAGATGAAGTAATAGTATTTGGCGAATCCTTACCTGTACAGCAATTGGCGGCCTGGGCAGGTACTATACCTTATGAAATATTAACAGGAATTTCGCAGCGTGTGAAGCGGGTATATTTCCAGGAATAATTGGAAATTCCGATTTTGCACATTATTATTAATTTTGATAAAAATTATACCCTTTGAAATATCGTCACGTAATATTGATTGTAGTACTGGTACTGGTAGTAGATCAGGCATTAAAAGTGTGGATCAAAACCCATATGAACTTCTCTGATGAGATCATCATCTTCCCTAACTGGTTTAGGATTCATTTCATTGAAAACGATGGAATGGCCTACGGTATGAAGTTCGGTGGTGATTTTGGAAAAATAATCCTCACGCTGTTCCGCTTATTTGCGGTAATAATTGGTTTCAGATATATGAAGAAACTGGTGAAGCAGGATTACAGTAGAGGTTTGTTAATTTGTGGTTCATTGATCCTGGCTGGTGCCGCTGGTAACCTGATAGACAGTCTGTTTTACGGAATGATATTCTCTTCTTCCAATTATGCAGATGTAGCACAGTTCCTGCCTCCAGGTGGTGGATATGGCACTTTCCTGCATGGAAATGTGGTGGATATGCTGTACTTCCCGATTTTGAGGGGGCATTTCCCAACCTGGTTCCCGATCAATGCCGGTGAGTCTTTTGTGTTCTTCAGACCTATTTTCAATGTGGCGGATGCTGCAATTTCAGTAGGTGTGATCACGATACTGGTGTTCCAGAAAAAGTTTTTTGCCAGGCACCATGAGAAGGAGAGAGAGCAAAGAGAGAGAGAGCAGGTAGCGGTGAGTAAATAAGAGTATCGAATGACTACTATAAAGTCAAAGCTCCTGTCTTATGGCAGGGGCTTTTTTTATGCCTTGCGGTAGCAGGGACTTGTCTTGTGTTTAACCCCTTCCTCTCATCAAATTTTAACAATAAATTTTGAAATGCTGAATCCCCTTACTACATTTGTCCACAAATTCTATAGACTAATAGACTTAACGAAAGAAAAGTAAGCTAAATCGCTGATTTGTAACTCACTATACATATTCACTTTGGCCGAATACTTTTTACTAATACATATAAATTATATGCAAAACACCAGACGCCCCGTACGTATAATCTACCTGTGGCTCCTGACCATTCTCCTGCCGCTGTTTGCGCAGGCACAACTTAACGGCTCCTACATCATTTCCGGTAAGATCACCGGAGATAGCAAGGACCCCCTGGCAGGTGCTTCTGTACAGATTAAGGGTACCTCCTTTGGCGCCATTACAGACAGTGCAGGTACTTTTCACCTGACTGCAAACACTAAATTCCCATTCAAATTAGTGGTCCGTCTCATTGGCTATCAACCGCAGGAATTCGATGTAAAGAACAGTGATAGCCGTTTACAGATACAGCTGGTAACACAGAACCTGCTTGTGAACGAAGTGGTAGTATCCGCTTCCCGTCAGCAGGAAAAACTGATGCGGTCACCGGTGGCGATTGAAAAACTGGATGTAAAAGCGTTGAAAGAAACACCGGCTGCCTCTTTCTATGATGCCATCGGCAACCTGAAAGGGGTGCAGATGACCACGGCAGGTTTGACCTTTAAGGTATTCAACACCCGTGGTTTCAATGTGCCGAACAACTTCCGTTTTATGCAGCTGGTAGATGGTGTGGATAACCAGGCTGCTACCCTTGGTGTACCACTGGGTAACGCCATCGGCCCTACCGAACTGGATATCCAGAGCATTGAGGTAACTCCCGGCGCCTCTTCTGCCTTGTATGGTATGAACGCCATCAACGGGATGTCTAACCTGCTTACCAGGAACCCTTTCCAATACCAGGGTATCAGCGTGTATCAGAAAATCGGTGCCAACCACTTCGATGGCAGTGGTGGTTCTCCAAAGGCGCTGACTGAAACTTCTGTAAGATATGCCCAGGCTTTCAATGACAAATTTGCCTTCAAGATCAACTTCTCTTATATGCAGGGTACTGACTGGTATGCGGATAGTCACAATGACTTCAATCCCGGTACCAAGGCGAACCCTGACTTCCCTACACTCGTAGGTGCAAATAACGTGGCCAACGATGCATGGAATAAATATGCTGACCAGAGTACTTTCCCCATCACTGATAAAAATGGTAAGTCTTACAACGTAAGCCGTACCGGATATTGGGAAAAGGACCTTGTAGGTGATTACACCGTACGTAACCTGAAATTTGATGGAGGTCTTTATTATAAGATCAGACCTAAACTGCAGATCTCCTATAACTACCGTATTGGTCAGATGGATGGATTCTTCCAGCGTGGTAACCGTATTGGTTTGAAAAACGTGGTAGTACAAAACCATAAAGTCGAGTTACAGGGAGAGGATTTCACCATCCGTTCTTATATGTCACTCGAGAATACCGGTGACTCTTATAATATGAATCCGCTGGCGGATAACCTGGAAAAGTCTTTCAAAACCGACAAGGTTTGGCAGGCAGACTATACCACGGCCCTGAACTCTGCACTGGATGCGGGTAGCGATATCGCTGCTGCTCATCGTGCAGCACGTGCTGCTGCTGATAATGGCAGGTGGACACCGGGTACAGCGGCTTTTGACAAACAGGTGAAGTTGATCAAGAGCATCAATGACTGGGATATTTACCCTACTTCCAAAGACTCTACAAACAAGAGTGGTGGTGCTGCATTGTTGCAGATGAGCCATTTCTATCATGGAGAGGGTACCTGGAACCTGCGTAAATATGTACACTTTGCGGATGTACTGGTAGGTGCGGATTATCGTACTTACGAGATCATTCCGGATGGTAACAACTTTGTGGATTTCACAAAAGCATTGGCTGACCGGAATACACCGGGGGGTAAACACATCTGGTATGGTAAAGCAGGTGGGTTTGTACAGGCAGGTAAAACCTTCTTCCATGATCAGCTGAAACTGACAGCATCATTGAGGTATGATAAGAGTCAGCAGTTCGATGGTAAGTTCAACCCTCGTATTGCGGCGGTGTATACCACGCCTAATCAACGTCATAACTTCAGGGCCAGCTGGCAGAATGGGTTTAGGTTCCCTTCTCTGTTTGAAGCGTATTCTTTCGTGAATAACGGTGGGGTGCGTCGTGTAGGTGGTCTGGCATTTATAGAAGAAGGACTGGGGTATTTTAAAAATTCCTTCCTGACCAGCAGTGCGACGGCATATACAACAGCGGTGAATAAGATCACCAATGCAGATGCAACGGTGACAAGGGCGGAGGCAGAGCAGCAAAGTGCAGGCGTACTGAAAGTGGCGAACCTGGACCCGATTGTGCCAGAGCAGATCCATTCATTTGAAGCTGGGTATAAGAGTGTGTTGTTTGATAATAAAGTTTTTATTGATGTAGATGGGTATTTCAACAGTTACAAGCACTTTATCGGACAGGTAGAAGTGGCCGTTCCCAAGACGGGTAGTGTGAATGACCTGACCCAGTCAGTACTGGATCAGATGTATGATAAGCAATACCAGAACAGGTACAGGGTGTGGACGAATAGTAAGTCGACCGTACAGAACTATGGGTTTGCACTGGGTGTGACTTACAACTTTGAGAAGGGATATACCCTTAGTGGCAACCTGAATTATAATACCCTGACACAGGATAAGACGAAGGATGATGCGTTGATTCCTGGATTTAATACGCCGAAGTACTTTTCGAATGTGAGTTTTGGTAACAGGCAGGTGTTTAAGAATGTAGGGTTCAATGTGGTATGGCACTGGCAGGATACTTTCTACTGGCAGAATCTGTTTGGAAATGGTGATGTGCCGGCTTATAGCACGGTGGATGCGCAGGTAACTTACGGATTGCCAAAAATTCATACTTCCGTGAAAGTGGGTGGATCGAATATATTCAATACGGCTTACTTCCAGTATGTGGGAGGGCCTACGATAAAGGGGTTGTATTATGTGGCGATTACGTATGATTTGCCTTTTGCAAAGAAATAAAGGGCTTTGTACTTTGGGGGAGGTGGGTTAAACTTTCCTTATTTTTCTCTTTCTAATAACTTTTTAAGGTTGCCTGCTTGGATAAACCGTTTATTCACCCTACCTTAGTCTATCATATCTATAGACTAAATAACAAAGAAATAATGTCGCATAACGAGGAGATAGAGCAAATAGAGAATCAAGTGGCCAGTCCTGAACGCCAGGAGGTCCTTATTGACCTTGTCAATGATGACAACCAGAAGAAGCCAGCTTTATGGCTATTGATAGGTCTCATTGGGTTGGCGGTACTGGTAGGGGCAGGGATATTATATTATTTTAATACCTCCGAAGCTACGCACACCCGTATCTACGACTTTACTGCGTCTCTGTTCACGAGGGAAGTGTTGTTCTACATCTGTGTAGGATTGGCTGCTCAGATGGTGGATGGTGCGTTGGGTATGGCTTATGGTGCTACATCAACTTCTTTGTTGTTGGGTTTGGGTATTCCTCCGGCTATTGCCAGTGCGAGTGTGCATGTGGCGGAGGTGTTTACTACAGGGGCTTCCGGTATTTCACACTTCCGTTTTGGGAATGTAAATAAGAAGCTGTTTATGGGCCTTTTGATACCAGGTGTGATTGGTGCTATAACAGGTGCGTTTTTATTGTCTAAGGTGATTGATGGGGATGTGATCAAGCCATACATGAGTGCATATTTGTTGATCTTAGGTCTTGTTGTGCTTCGCAAAGCATTTCAGAAAAAGAAGGTAAAGAGCAAAACGAAGCGACTGGGGTTGCTGGCATTGTTTGGCGGTTTTATGGATGCCATTGGCGGTGGCGGATGGGGTCCGGTTGTGACTTCAACCTTGCTGAGTAAAGGTCGTTCGGCTCATTATACGATTGGATCTGTGAATGCTGCGGAGTTCTTTATTTCACTGGCTGGTGCGAGTACGTTTTTGTTATTTGGCGCTATTACTGGCTGGCCGGTGATTATAGGGTTGATTATTGGTGGGGTGATTGCTTCTCCTTTTGCAGCGCTGCTGGTGAGGAAGATTAAGCGGAAGCCGCTAATGATTATGGTGGGGATATTGATTATCCTGACTAGTTTACGGACTATTATTATGGCATCATTGCATCATTAATATTATTTAATATTCATTATAAGTCATAATAAGAAAAAGGTGTTGTAAAATTTACAACACCTTTTTTTATGTAGATTATTTGAGTTTTGGAGGGGATGATCTGATCTCTTTATGAAGATTATTTAATCTCTTTATGAAGATGATCTGATCTCTTCATACAGATTATTTAATCTCTTTGTGCAGATGATCTGATCTCTTCATACAGATTATTTAATCTCTTTGTGAAGATGATCTGATCTCTTCATACAGATTATTTAATCTCTTTGTGCAGACGATCTGATCTCTTTATACAGATTATTTAATCTCTTTGAGCAGACGATATAATCTCTTTATGCAGATTATTAATCTATTTGTGCTGACGAATGATCTCTTTATACAGATTACTAAATCTCTCCGACCATATCAATTGGGTTTACCCACGCATCAAATTCCTCTGGTTTTACATATCCCAGTTTCACCGCCATTTCCTTCAGGGTAGTCCCTTCTTTATGTGCTTTCTGCGCAATCTCAGCCGCTTTGTAGTAACCGATCTTCGTATTCAGTGCAGTTACCAGCATCAGTGAGTTGTCCACATGCTTCTTGATATTTGCTTCGATTGGTTCCAGACCTGTCGCACATTTATCATTGAAGCTTACACAACCATCGCCTATCAGGCGTGCAGAGTGCAGGAAGTTGTAGATCATTACAGGCTTGAACACGTTTAGTTCAAAGTGACCGGTAGCACCACCAATGTTGATCGCTACGTCATTACCCATTACCTGTGCAGCGATCATCGTGAGGGCTTCACACTGTGTAGGGTTTACTTTACCTGGCATGATAGAAGAACCTGGTTCATTGTCAGGAATGTGGAGTTCACCGATACCGGAGCGTGGGCCGGAGCTGAGCATACGAATATCGTTTGCGATCTTCATCAGGCTCACTGCTACAGTTTTGAGGGCGCCATGTGCCTCTACGATTGCATCGTGGGCTGCCAGGGCTTCAAATTTGTTTTCAGCTGTGATGAAAGGCAGGCCGGTGAGGTTCGCGATGTGTTTCGCTACATTCTCAGAATAACCTTTAGGGGTATTGATACCAGTACCTACGGCAGTACCACCCAACGCAAGTTCGCTCAGGTGAGCGAGCGTATTGTTGATGGCTCTCAGACCATGGTCCAGCTGAGATACATAACCACTAATTTCCTGACCCAGGGTAAGTGGAGTCGCATCCATAAAGTGGGTACGGCCTATTTTCACCACGTGCTTGAAGGCTTCGGCCTTTTCAGCCAGGGTAGCGCGAAGCTTTTTGATGCCTGGGATGGTTACCTCGATCAGCATTTTGTAAGCCGCGATGTGCATAGCAGTTGGGAAAGTATCGTTGGATGACTGTGATTTGTTCACATCATCATTCGGGTGTATCGCTTTATCTTTATCAGTGAGTTTACCACCATTGTTTACATGGGCACGGTAAGCGATCACTTCATTTACGTTCATGTTGGACTGGGTACCTGAACCTGTCTGCCAAACTACCAGTGGGAACTGGTCGTCCAGTTTGCCAGCGAGAATTTCATCGCAGGCGTTGCCGATCAGCGTGGCCTTTTCCTGGGAGAGAACGCCAGCATCCAGATTGGTGAGTGCCGCTGCTTTTTTGAGGTAAGCAAATGCCTGAATGATTTCTTTAGGCATTTTGTTAATATCCTGTGCTATCCTGAAATTGTCGATAGAACGTTGGGTTTGAGCACCATAATATGCATCAACTGGTACCTGAACTTCGCCCATCGTGTCCTTCTCTATTCTATATTCCATAATGCTTTATTTTTTGCGGTACAAACGTACTAAATGTCAGTAAAAAAAATGGCTTGTACAGGCAGGATTTTGGGGAATGAATGAAAATGAGGCCATATGGGGCCGTGGGCAATGGATGGCCTGTACAAGCGCACTCTGGGGACAATGGATGTTAGGTATAGGATAGGGATAAAAAACTTAAGGGTAAATGGACGAAAAAGCCTTTGCAGACCTGATACCTTGGGGACGAATGGACGAAAACAGGTTAATGGATGACCAGACCGGTATAAATTCATTACGACCGAATGGATGAACCAGGTCAATTAATAGCCCCTTTCAATCACAAGACCAATGGAGATAGAGATAAATGGACGAAATCAGGTTAATGGATGACCAGACCGGCATAAATTCATTACGACCGAATGGATGAACCGAGTAATTAAGCCCCTTTCAATCACAAGACCATTGGAGATAGAGATAAATGGACGAAATCAGGTTAATGGATGACCAGACCGGCATAAATTCATTACGACCGAATGGATGAACCAGAGTAATTAAGCCCCTTTCAATCACAAGACCATTGGAGATAAATGGACGAAATCAGGTTAATGGATGACCAGACCGGCATAAATTCATTACGACCGAATGGATGAACCAGATTAATTAAACCCCTTTCAATCACAAGACAATTGGAGATAAATGGACAAAAACAGGTTAATGGATGGCCAGACCGGCATAAAATTTCAGGGGGCGAATGGATGAAAAAGGACCTTTTCTGGCCCAAAAGCTTAGGGTTCAATGAATGAAAAGGATCCATGGATAGCCTTTTCAGGCAAAAGATCATTGGGGGCGAATGAACGAAAAAGACCTTTTCAGGTCTGATATTTTGGGGGCGAATGAATGAAATAAGCCGTTGCTGGCTTAATATACTGGGGGCGAATGAATGAAAAGGACCTTTTCTGGCCCAAAAGCTTAGGGTTTCAATGAATGAAAAATATCCATGGATAGCCTTTTCAGGCAAATAATCATTGGGGGCGAATGGACGAAAAAGACCTTTTCAGGTCTAATAATTTGGGGGCGAATGAATGAAACCATGTCAATGGATAGCCAAACCGGCAAAGATCATTGGGGGCGAATGAATGAAAAGGGTCATTTCTGGCCCAAAAATCTGGGGGCGAATGAATGAAAAAAAATTGACAGGAGGCTTCAGATTATCGAATCGATGAAAACCTGCCTTAAGTATCATTTGGTCCAAAGACCCAGTTGGGTTGTCCCCCCCAACTTGTAATGTGACTTCCGATATAGGGGTTAATGGAATCGATAAATCAAAGGTAAGCCTGCCCGCCCCATGCAGGAAATACAATACACCGATCCCCTTTTTCAAGGGACGGATAACATGATTACAGGTATTTTTAGGAAACAGTGATCCATAATGAAGCGGTATAATTGTCCGCTTCATCAGTCGTAGTAAGGGAATAATTGTTTTTATAGGTGGCGTCCAGCCTTCTCTTAATGTTATCCATACCTATCCCGTTAGACAATTCTTTAGGCCCCCTTTTCTTCCTGTTATGTGTAGAGAAGTATATAGTACCGTCCTCCTCCGACACTTTTAACTGCATCACTAATGGATGCTGGTCATTATTCAGCTCTCCGTGTTTAAAAGCATTTTCTACCAACGTAATGATTACCAAAGGAATAATCCTAATGTCACTCATATCGCCACTGATGTCAAATATGACCTGTAAGCGGTTACTAAACCGGAGCTGGTTGATTTTGATCACATTTTGTACATGCTCTATTTCCCTGGATAAGGGTACGGTATCCACATCTGCCTCACCGGTAGCCATGGAATAGCGCATGATTTCACAGAGGGTCAGGATGCCTTCTGACAATTCTTCGCTCACCATGATAGATTTGGCATAAAAGAGGTTCAGGGTATTGTGCAAAAAGTGGGGATTGATCTGTGCCCGCAAAAATGCATACTCCGATTTAAGCCGGTCGGCTTCTATCCTTGCCTTTTCCTGTTCCATGATTCGTAGTCGCTTTTCATTGCTCACCGACTCCATACCGAAGTAATAACCAAATGAGAAGAAACCATAGATCAGGTATACCCACAATGTATCCAGTAATAATTCGGAGAAAACATACGGCGGAACAGTACCCGGTGGTTCGAAAGGCCTGATCAGGGTGCCGAATGCAAAGTATAAAAATGCAGCAGAGAAAAAAACAAATAACTCACCTGCCACCAGCAATGCATATTTTTTTGTGCTTAAAAATTTTCGGAGGATGAAATAGTTTCCATAAAAAATATACACTACCGGCAACTCTGTAAATACAAAGTCGAGTAAGTCGAAAGTATACTTAGTCAATAAAATTTTTCGGGCTAATCCAATGAATATATAAATAGACCAAGCTAAAATGTGTAAGGCTATTAATCTAAAGTAAGCCCGGGTTTTCTTAAACGATTCCATTATTCCTGTAAAATATACTAATTAATCAGCGATGTTCTACTACATACTGCACCCAATCTGTAGTATCTGCTGGTATTTCAACATTTGGGGCGATGCCAATATTATCTATCACTTCCGCCGGCATGCGGAGTGTGCGGGAGCTGGGTACACCAAAGGCGAATAATGTACAGGGCATCATATACGGCACTACATCAGAGTAATCTACTACACCAGCAGTATGTGTGCCGAACAGTTTTACCTTTTTACTCTGGCGTGCTTTTAATACAAACATCTCTGTACTGCTGCCTACATTATGATTGATGAGTAGCGATACTTTTTGGGGGTAAGGGAATACCTGATTCATAGTCGTGGTATCGTTATTCCATAACTGATATTCCCTACCTATGTGGGCCTTTAATGCAGCTGCTTCTTTTTTGAAAACAGCTTTCATACTATCACTTACATTTGGATAATCCGTCACTTCGTACAGGTTATGGATATTCTCTTCTGTAGCCAGTACCATGGCCCCTTCTGTAATGATAGGATTTGTATATAAGTAAGGTAATAAGTTGTCAAATACAAGTGTGGATCCGCCCCTGTTTTCCCTCACATCGATGATGAAATGACTTGTCTTACTCAGTAGATCTTTGTGTAGTACAAGTAAGCTATCGACAATGCCTTTGTATTCAAGCCGTGCACTGGGTATGGTGAGTAAGCAGGTTTGATCATTGAGTATTTTGAAAGATGGATCCAGCGAAATTTTTACAGGTGTTTTCCTGGGAAAGTAAGTATCGAGCATAGGATGCTTTCCGCCACGATTTACAATCACCATCAGATGTTTATCCTGAAAAAAGGTAGTCCATTTTTGTAAAATGGAAAAGCATACCGGCATAGAAGCGGTATCTGATACTTTCATTAAACTATCAGTAAATGCATGGTATTGTTTTTCATTGGCGGTCGTGACTTTGTCCGGAAAGCCAATATAGTTTTTAGCTACTTTATCAATCAGGTATTGCAGACTTGATTTACAGGCGCACTCCTGTGCGATGGCCGGGAATAGATAGCTGCTTAAAATAATGGTTAATAAGAGTCGTGTCATCATAAATGGTCAACATTACTTGAGGATGTATCAAAGTTAAATGATCCGCCTGAGAATCGCTTAGTGAACAAGCTGTTTCCATCAGCAGGTACCCGAATAAAAGCAGGCTGTATCATCAATAACGATACAGCCTGAAAGTGTGAAAAGCTTTAAAAAACTGCAACGTCCATGACCGTCGTTACCTGTGTAAAATCACACACCGGGTGTGTAGATTGACCGGGGCCATCGACGAGAATAGGAAATAAATGTTGTGCGTTGAGTTTTGAAATTGTTACTTTTTCCAATTTCAGTTTTCTTGATTTTTTGAGGGTAAGGGTTGTTGTTGTCTTCATGAATAGGCTTTTATAGTTATACCTGGTTAATATGCTTATGAAGTTATCACAACGGGTTACGCCCATCAATTATTATACACGGATATTGGCATTAAAAGTATAGATGTTGCTTATTCTCCAATGAATACTGCAGGTCGTTTTTGAATGAATGCTGACGCACCTTCCTGCATATCTTTCGTAGCAAAACAGGCCCCGAATTCATTGATTTCCAATTCAAAACCATCTATATCTTTGTCCAATGCACCGTTTGCACATTTAATAACTCTGGCAATTGCAAGCGGGGCTTTCGCATGTATTTTGGCTAGTATTTCTTTTGTTTTTGTGAGTAATTCTTCTGGTGCTACTACGTGGTTCACGAGTCCCCATGATAGTGCATCCTGAGCATTGATCATATCGGCAGTCATCATCAATTCCATTGCTTTGCCTTTGCCAATAAGTGCCGTGAGACGTTGGGTGCCACCATAACCTGGAATGATACCAAGGTTCACTTCTGGCTGACCAAATTTTGCATTGGTAGCAGCGATACGGAAGTGACAGGCCATGGCCAATTCACAACCACCACCCAGTGCAAAACCATTGACAGCAGCAATAATAGGCTTCGGACAATCTTCGATACGCTTGAAGATCATGTGACCTTTGTTGGCAAGTTCAATGCCTTGTTGTGGAGAGAGACGTAGAAACTCCGAAATATCTGCGCCGGCTACAAATGCTTTTTCGCCAGTACCAGTGATGACCGCACTTTTTATTTCCCTGTCTTTATATACTTCGTCAATAGCAAGGGCCAGTTCTGCCATGACCTGTTGGTTCAGGGCATTCATCTTGTCCGGGCGGTTGATGTAGATAAATAACGTATCGTTTTCTAAGGTGGTATTGATCGTCTGGTACATGGTTTTTCTGTTTGGATATGTAATGTAAGATTTTTTTGCGGGCCATGACTGATACAATATTAACATGTGGTTTATTCAACATACACTACCTATACTCACAAAAAAATCCTCCTCTATCATTTACAGAGAAGGATTTCATATTTTTTTACTCACGAAATATGGTTTGAGTATACTAGCAGCGAACTAGCGACGAACTAGCGGCGAACAAGCGACGGCGAAGCACCGAACACGTGAAAATACTATCAGGTTAATGCAGCATTTTCCCAAAACGATTCATCTGAGTCGGCCATGTATCTCCAAAACTATAGGTCAGTGTTACGAAGAACATTTTGGACGCCATATCACGATAAGGGTAGGTGGTAACACCAGCTACGGTTTCTTTAAAGTCCTGGTTGAAGAAGTTATTTGGATAGTATTGAACTTTCAGGCCTATACCCGGGTAGAAACGGAAGCCCGCGAACAGCGAAGGCATGAGTAGCGGCGTACGGTCACTGAACCATTCATTGAATTTCTTCACCTTGTCTCCATTTATAAATTGCTTCTCCTTATAATTAAAGGCCAGGTCGTACTGACCACCCAGGAAGAAAAAGAAATTCTGCCCTCTTACATCCCCGATTTTAAGTCCCAAAGGCACCCCCAGGGTATATACACGGCGTTTTAGCTTTGTACCGTTTTCTTTGGTGATGATCCCTATATTTTTAAGATTGACACCAGAATAGATTCCCAGCCACTTTGTAAAATCATAATTATAATTACGGCCTACATTAAAGAACAGGGTAAAACGTGGAGCGGTGTTTACATGTGCGCCATTAGCCTTTACATCCCCAAAAGAGAGGATGGGACCATCTCCACCATTGGTAGCATATACATGCTGACGGAGTTTCTTTTGTTCGGTCGTATCCTGGGCGAACAGGGCGAACTGGCACAGGCAGCACAACAGGGTAAACAGGGATGTCTTTATGTTCATGTATTACTTCTTTTCTAAAAAAGACGACCAGGTCGCTAAAAGGTTACAGAGATGCTAGAAATTTCTGTGTGTAGCCACCCATTCGTTGATATAGCTGGCAATATCTTCTGTACGGGTACCTGGGGGGAATAGTTTGCCTACACCGATATCATGCAGGGTATGCATATCAGTTTCCGGAATGATACCACCACCTGTCAGCAGCACATCGTCCATCCCTTTTTCTTTCATGATGGCCATAATACGGGGGAAAACGGTCATGTGAGCACCCGAGAGAATACTGACACCGATAGCGTCTACGTCTTCCTGAAGGGCGGCGCTGACCACCATTTCAGGAGTTTGGCGAAGGCCGGTGTAGATCACCTCCATGCCGGCGTCTCGCAGGGCTGCGGCGATTACTTTGGCGCCACGGTCATGGCCATCGAGGCCGACTTTGGCCACGAGTACCCGGATAGGGCGTTGAGAGGGGTTGACCATTATTTTGGTAGTTTTTCGTTTTTCCGTGAATTTATTTCCTAAATGTACGATTCTCTGAAAAAGAGAAAAATGATGCTACCTTTTTTCTTCATGATGGTTTTCATACCCTCTTCCTGTTAAAGCCCCCCTTTTAGGCCTCATTTCTCCCAATAACGGATAAATAGACGGTGTCTGCGGTCGGCTTGGCAGATTTTGTTACATTTGTCCTCCGAAATAATTTAAACCTTATGAGCGAAGAAAGGTCCTTGAACTTCCTTGAACAAATCATCGAAGAGGATATTGCTAACGGTGTCAATGACGGAAGGGTGCTGACCCGCTTCCCACCTGAACCCAATGGTTACCTGCACATCGGGCATGCGAAAAGCATCTGCCTGAACTTTGGACTGGCAAAGAAATACAACGGCCAGACCAATCTTCGGTTCGACGATACCAATCCGGTAACCGAAGACACCGAATATGTGGAGTCTATTAAAGCCGACATCCAATGGTTGGGCTTCCAATGGGCGCAGGAACTCTATGCATCCGATTATTTCGACCAGATATACAACTTCGCTGTACAACTGATCAAAAAAGGGTTGGCTTACGTGGACGATTCTACTCCTGAGGAGATAGCCGCATCAAAAGGGACCCCTACCCAGGTTGGTACACCTACTCCTTACCGTAGCCGTAGCATCGACGAGAACCTGGATCTCTTTGAGCGCATGAAGAATGGTGAATTTAAGGATGGTGAAAAAGTACTGCGTGCGAAGATAGATACTGAACAATTTGAGGAAGGCTCTCCTGAGCGTTCCAATATGCATATGCGTGATCCGCTCATGTACCGCATCAAGCATGCACATCACCACCGTACCGGCGACAAATGGTGTATTTACCCTATGTACGACTTTGCCCACGGGCAGAGCGATAGCATTGAAGGTATCACCCATTCTATATGTACTTTAGAGTTCATTCCTCACCGTGCATTGTACAACTGGTTCATTGCACAGCTGGGCATTTTCCCTTCTCATCAGTATGAGTTTGCCAGGTTGAACCTGACTTACACTGTGATGAGTAAACGTAAGCTGCTGCAGCTGGTAAATGAGAAACATGTGAGTGGTTGGGATGACCCCCGTATGCCAACTATCAGTGGTTTGCGCAGAAGAGGTTTTACACCTGCCAGTATTCGTGAGTTCTGTGAAAGGATCGGGGTACAGAAGCGTGAGAACGTTATTGATGTGAGTCTGCTGGAATTCCTGGTACGTGATGAGCTGAACAAAACTGCGAATCGTGTGATGGCGGTATTGGATCCTGTGAAACTGGTGATCACTGACTACCCGGATGATCAGGTGGAAGAAATGACGGCGGATAACAATCCGGAAGACCCGGAATCTGGTTCCCGTAAATTGCCTTTCAGTAAGACCTTGTATATCGAAAGAGAAGACTTTATGGAGGAGCCTCCTAAGAAGTTCTTCCGTCTGGGACCTGGTCTGGTAGTGCGTTTAAAGAATGCTTATATCATTAAAGGAGAAAGCTTTGATAAGGATGAGAATGGCAATATTACCACTATCTACGCGACTCACTTTCCTGAGAGCAAGAGTGGTGGCGACAACAGTGGTATGACCGTGAAAGGTACCATTCACTGGGTAAGTGCTGCGCATGCAAAGACGGCAGAAGTAAGATTGTATGATCGTCTGTTCAATACACCTGATCCGGGTAATGAAGAGGGTGATTTCAAATCTTATATCAATCCTGATTCATTGACAGTGATTCCGAATGCTTTAATAGAGCCGGGTTTGGTGAATGCGAAACCGGGTGATAAGCTGCAGTTTTTGAGGAAGGGATATTTTACGGTGGATACCGATAGTACAGCTGAGAAGATGGTTTTCAACAGAACAGTTACGTTGAAAGATACCTGGGCAAAAGAGACTAAGAATAAGTAGCCTATTTTGATCTTAAATAAAAACGAGGTTGTATGCATGATACAACCTCGTTTTTATTATAAACAATTTTATTCGTTAATGGCTTTCAGACCATTCATAATCCTTTGAATAGTTTCGTGCTTACCTAATGTTTCAGCAATATTGAACACAGGAGGACCAAACTTACCCCCCGTCAGCATAATACGGAAAGGCAATTGCAGTTCACCCATTTTAATATTCATAGAAGCAGCCAGTGTCTTGAAGCTTTCTTCCAGGCTTGCCAGCGAGAAATCGGACAAAGTATCCAGTATAGAGGCCCATTCCATAAAGAACTGGGTTTTATCTGCATTCCACTTAGGTTTCACCGCAGTTACATCCCAGCTTTCAGGCACCTGGAAGAAGAAGAAACCATGTTGCCAGATGTCGTTGACAAAGTCACAACGATCTTTCACTAAACCAGCGATGGTCGCTACATATTCAGGAGATGCAGTAACGCCTTTTTCTTTCAATACCGGTTCGAACAGTACAGCCAGTTTGTCATTATCAGCATTCAGCAGGTATTGGTGGTTGAACCACTTTGCTTTTTCGTAATCGAATTTAGCACCTGACTTGCTGACGCGATCCAGGGAGAAACGGGCAATCAGTTCATCCATAGAGAAGATCTCCTGACCGGTACCATCATTCCACCCCAGCATAGCCAGCATGTTTACAAATGCTTCTGGCAGGAAACCATTTTCGCGGAAGCCTTTGGTCACTTCGCCGGTTTTAGGATCTGTCCAGTTCATGGCATACACTGGGAAACCGAGTCTGTCACCATCACGCTTAGACAATTTACCATTGCCATCAGGTTTCAGGATCAGCGGCAGGTGTGCCCATTGTGGCATCTGTGCTTCCCAGCCCAGGTATTTCCACAGCAAGAGGTGAACGGGTGCGGAGGGCAGCCATTCTTCGCCACGGAAAGCGTGGGTGATCTTCATGAGATAGTCGTCTACTACCACAGCGAGGTGGTAAGTAGGCATGCCATCGGCTTTCAGCAATACTTTGTCATCGACAGTGCTGGTATTGAACTGAACAAGACCACGAATCAGGTCGGTAAAGCTCACTTCCTCGTTATCCGGCATTTTGATGCGGATCACGTGGCGGGTGCCATTTTTCAGCAGTTCTGCTGTTTCGGCTTCAGACAAAGAAATGGAGTTCTTCATCTGCGCGCGGGCAGCATGGTTATATTGTGGCGATGGATTTTCTTCGGTTTTGAGACGGGTGCGCATCTCTTCCAGCTCTTCAGGCGTGTCAAAAGCATAGTAAGCGTAACCAGCTTTCACCAGTTGTTCCGCATACTCACGGTACATAGGCTTACGTTCGCTCTGGCGGTAAGGGGCATAAGGGCCACCTACCAGCGGGCTTTCATCAGCAATCAGGCCACACCATTTCAGGCATTCCATGATATATTCCTCTGCACCGGGAACATAACGGGTCTGGTCAGTGTCTTCAATACGGAGCACAAATTCACCATTGTGCTGTTTTGCAAATAAGTAATTGAATAAGACCGTGCGTACACCACCCAGGTGTAATCCGCCGGTAGGACTGGGCGCAAATCGTACCCGAACTTTCTGTTGTTGCATGGGGCAAAGGTAAATGGAAATACGAAATACGCTTCAATTTGTACTACCTTTAAAATTAAATCCGAACCCATCCATGTTTTATCTGACCAAGACGCCGGCTATCCTGAAAGCCATCTATAAGAGTTGCACCTGGAGCCTATCTCCTGCACGGCCAGTGGTGTACCTGACATTTGATGATGGTCCGCATCCGACTGCAACTCCTTTTATACTGGATTTATTGAAGCAATATAATGCGAAAGGCACGTTCTTTTGTATTGGGAAGAATGTGGTGGAGTATCCGGAAATTTACCAGCGGATATTGGAGGAGGGGCATACGACGGGGAATCATACTCATAATCATGTGAATGGGTGGAAGACGGGCACAGATAAGTATGTGGAGAATGTGATGGAGGCGCGGCAGTTTATCAATTCTAATTTATTCAGACCCCCTTATGGGCGGATTACGCCATTTCAGATAAAGCAGATTAAAAATTTGATACCGGGGGCACAGATCGTGATGTGGGATGTATTGAGTGCGGATTTTGACACGGAGATAAATGGAGAGGCGTGTGTGCAGAATGTGGTGTTTAAGTCAAAACCGGGGTCGATAATAGTGTTTCATGATAGTACGAAGGCGTGGGAACGGTTGGAGTATGCATTGCCGAGGGTGATGGAGTATTTTAAGAAGAAGGGGATGGGAATGGAGGCGGTGCCGGTTTAGTGGGTGTAGTTGCTGATGGGTATTTTTGAGGGGATGGCTTGTTTTGTGGGTATAATTGCTGATGAGGTATTATTAAGGGGAAGGCTTGGTTAGTGGGTATAGTTGCTGATGAGGTATTTTTAAGAAGATAGCTTGGTTGTGGGTATAATTGCTGATGAGGTATTATTAAGGGGATGGCTTGGTTAGTGGGTATAGTTGCTGATGAGGTATTTTTAAGAAGATGGCTTGGTTAGTTGTTTGCAGAAGGCCCCTGTTTATATAGAAATCAATCCTTATTTAGCGGGCATAAAAAACCCAGGTTCCATTTGCGCTTTCGGGCATTCAGAAACCTGGGCAGTTATTTATTATTTAGGTAATGCGATCGTTTTTACCTTATCACCTACAGCGATCGTTACAGAGTCATCACAGACACCATTACCATAATCTACGGTAGCAGTCAGTGAGTTGTAAGTTACGGTTGCTTTACCCTTGCCGATATAAGCACAGCTCAGTTTTCTTTCCAGATAAGTAGAATCTGCTACAGTGATGTAAGCAGCATTACCTGTTGAGTATACCAGGGAATCAGTACCTACATAATTGAAGATATCGTCAGACACACTACCCAGGGTAGCAGTGCCGGCGGTTTGCGTATAAGTACCGCTACCACCGAAACCTACAGTAGTAGAATCCAGCACTACAGCACCTCCGGAGATAACAGACAGGTATTTATACACGCTGTTAGTGCTGGTGTTGGTGATTGTCTGTGTACCGGTTACGCTTTTACCATTTACGGTATAAGTGAGTGGTTTCACGGTAATAGTAGAACCGGTGTAGTAAAAGTAACCAGTCATCGTGATCTGGATGTTACCAACGCGTACACGACCGTCAGCGTCCGCACAACCGGTGCCGAAGCTTACTAATATTGTTTTAGGCCAGCTGTCAGTCTGCACATTATCAACGGTGTAGCTATAGCAGGCACCTAATTTAGAAGTCATTTGAGTTGTAGGAGAAGCTTTACGACCAGTTTGAGTATATCCGGCATCCTGACATACTTCCTGGGCGATTACGAAGAGATCATCGAAATAGCTGTTTGCAACAGCCTGGTCTCCGGCAGCGGTGATAGTCAGGTTATCGCTTGTGTTCGCCTTGGTCACATCAGTCGTACTCTTGGAACAGGCGTAAAACAAGGTGGCAGTCAATAAAAGGCCCACAACACCTGCAAGGATACGGTTAAAGCAAAAGTAGCTTCTCATAGGATAAGTATAAATTTTTAATGAGGTTTTGCGGCCGTACTTTTGTACGGGAGATCGCTGATATATTTATTAAATACAAATATAATATTTTCAGTCATCTTTTGGAAAAAATTAATATTTCTGATAAAATGCAATGGATTGATACACATGCCCATTTGTATGGGGAAGATTTTTCTGATGACAGAACGGCGACGATAGAGCGGGCCATAAAGGAGGGGGTATATCAGTTGATTTTGCCAAATATTGACAGTCAGTCGATTGAGGGAATGCTGGCATTAGAGCAACAGTTTCCGGGGGTATGTATTCCTATGATGGGGGTGCATCCCTGTTATGTGAATGACAATGTGGATACGGAATTGGAGGCAGTGGAGAGTTGGCTGGCGAAGCGGCCTTTTAAGGCGATCGGGGAGATTGGACTGGATTTTTATTGGGACAAGACGTTTACAGCACAGCAGTATAAAGCGTTTAGACGGCAACTGGAACTCGCGCGGCAGTATGGTATTCCGGTGGCGATACATAGCCGTGAGAGCACGCGGGAGTGTATAGATGAGGTCCGGGCATTGCAGGATGGCCGTTTAAGTGGGGTATTCCATTGTTTTGGCGGGACCATAGCGGAGGCGCGTGAAATTATTGATCTCGGGTTTTACCTGGGCATCGGTGGGGTGGTGACTTTTAAGAAGTCAGGATTGGATGTAACGCTGGGGGAGATTGGGATGGAACATATTGTATTAGAGACAGATGCACCTTATCTGGCACCGGTTCCCTACAGGGGGAAAAGGAATGAAAGTTCCTACATTCCATTGATCGGTCAAAAAATTGCAGATATAAAAAATCTAAAAATAGATGATGTGGCTGCAATAACTACAAGCAATGCGTTGAAATTATTCAAAACTAACTAACTGATTACGCGGTAAATTTGCAGGCATTTTTGATACAGCAGCTGCAATGAGTAAAATCCTTATAATTTACACGGGTGGAACAGTGGGTATGATCTTCGATGAAAAGACAAAGGCTTTGCGGCCAATTGGCTTTAACGAGATACGGAACAACCTACCCGAACTATACCGAATGGGCATAGACTTTTATGTGTATGCTTTTAATCCTCCCATTGATTCTTCTGACATGCAGCCGGAAATATGGGTAGAACTGGCTTCGATCATTGAGGACAGGTACGACCGGTATGATGGTTTTGTGATCCTGCATGGGTCCGATACGATGTCATTTACGGCATCGGCGTTGAGTTTTATGTTGGAGAACCTGGCGAAGCCGGTGATATTGACAGGGTCTCAGTTGCCAATTGGGAAGATCAGGACAGATGCGAAGGAGAATATCATTACCGCGATGGAAATCGCTTCTACACGTCATAATGGGCATGTAGTGGTACCGGAAGTGTGTATTTACTTTGACTTCTCCCTTTTCAGGGGTAATCGTTCCAAAAAATACAATGCGGAGAAATTTGAGGCATTTTATTCCATGAACTATGTGCCGCTGGCAGAAGCGGGGATAGATATCAAGTATAAAACACAGGCGGTATTACCATTGCCGACAGCGCCATTGAAGGTGCATAAGCATATGGATGATAATGTGACGGTGTTGAAGATGTTTCCTGGCATCACCAGGAAGGCGGTGGAAGCGACGCTGAATGTTCCGGGCCTCAGGGGAGTCATTATGGAGACCTTTGGGAGTGGGAATACCAATACGCAGCCATGGTTTATAGATTGCCTTCGTAAAGCAATAGAAAAGGGAATAGTGATAGTGGATATTACGCAGTGTGATGGTGGATCTGTAGAGTTGGGTAAATATGAGACGAGCTCGCTATTGGCGCAGATAGGGGTGATAAGTGGTCATGATATGACATTTGAGGCGGCGATCACGAAATTGATGTTTGTGTTGGGGCAGAATTTGGATGCGGCGGCCACGCAGGAGATGATCGAGACTTCGTTAAGAGGGGAACTGACGCCGATAAATCATGAGTGGTGACGAAGATCAGGGTAGAATTTTTGGGAATATTTTGGAAATGTGGGGGGAAAGGTTACCTTTGCCATCCGAAATAAAATTCAACCGATGGAGAAGTGCAGGAGTGGTTGAACTGGCACGCCTGGAAAGTGTGTAAACTCGAAAGGGTTTCAAGGGTTCGAATCCCTTCTTCTCCGCCAAGAGGGACTGATTATCGAAAAGATGATCGGTCCCTTTTTCGTTTTGGGTAGGAATGCCCGATAGATGGGCAATCCGTGAGAAAATGTGGTTTACTTTTGGGGTTCGAAATGCCTCATTTTGGCGGTCGTAGATGATTCCGTTGGGGAATATGAGAGTTTGGAGCTTCTCCTTTGCGCCTGTATCACTGGAACGCCATACCATAGCGAGTTTGGAAGAAAGAGAGATGGCTTGGTTGATTACTTCTTCAGGGTTCGAAATACTTCCGGTGCATTTTTCCAGTTTGGTGGAAATAAGATTCCGCTCTTTACTATACCGGGAATAAAACTTATCGAACGTCTCCTGCCCTATTTCTTTTAATACATACCTACTTTCCTCCAAGCCGTCGATCTTGTTATCGACTTCTTTTAATTGGGCTATTAATATTTTCTGTTGTTCCAAATTTTCCCTGTTCATATCGTAATACTCCTCAATAAGTACCTTTCTAAGGGATGCTATCTGATTATCTTCAAAACAGAATTGACTTAGTAACTGCTCAAACAGTTCGTGCATCCTTTTGGCGCTTTTATTGCATTTACAGCCATCCTTTCGGCACTTGTAATACCACAGTGATTTTGCTTTGACTACATAACCTGTAAATGGCTGGTTGCAGGTATCACATTTAATGAAGATTTTAAGGGGCACAGCGTCTTGTTCCTTTTTGTGTGGTACTCCATATCCTCCTGAGCCCTGATGAATGTTATTCACCTTTAAAAAGATTTCAGGGCTGATCATCTTTTCATGATCACCTTCGACTATTTTACCTTCCAATAAACCGTGGTTAATCATACCACAATAGAACGGCCGTTTAAATATCTTAGTTAACTGCTGCTTATACATTTTTACTCCCATAGCCTTCAGCCTTGAAATAATTTCCTCATTCTTCATACCCTCAGCCTTCCAGATAAATGCCTTTCTGATCTTTTTACCTACCTCGTTTACAACAATTTTACGCTGGCCGTTAATCTTCACTATATCATATCCCTGTGGTGGCTTAGTAACCCAAATACCTTTGTCAAACTTTTCTATCATCCCGGCTACTGCCTTTTGCTTACGCAGTTGATTATCGTACTGACTAAACAAAAAAGTGATATTCTGATGCAATACACCGCTAGGATTAGATGTATCTGTGGGCTGAGTTACCGCAAATATGGTAACACCATAATTCTCCCTTAATTCCTCGGCTAATTTAATAGCAGCACCTCCTGTTCGAGAGAAACGATCAAGTGTATAAACTAATATATGACTCACTTTCCCCTTGCGGGTTTTAATAAAGTCCAGCATCCGGTTAAACTCTTTACGGCCATCGGTTTTCGCGCTTTCATAAGTACCCCCGAAGTAGCCTATGATACCCAAATTATTCTTACGGGCAGATTCTTCGATTGATTTACGCTGAACATCCAGGCTTAAATTATGGTCTGCCTGTTCCTTACTGGATACCCTGGTATATACCACAGCAGCTTGCGCGGCCACTTTAACAGGCTGTTTTTTGGAATAGTTTCCAAATTGTTTAAAAGCATTAATAATACTCATGCGGCTAATTTTTCAGGTGTTGGATTAAGATCTACAACTGGTGTCTCAATGGGTTCTGAGTGGTTAACAGATAGTAGGATCCTCGCGAATATTTTAAGTGTTATTAAAAGTTCAGGGTCTGATATATTAAGGCTTTCAGAATTCTTTGATGGTTCATTTAACTCAGTGTTGCACATAAGAAGAAATTAAAATGAAAAAATAATACTCATATTGTAATAGGGAGTATAAAATTAATTACACTCCCTATTACGGATACTACTATTCATCCTGGTCATCATCATCTTCTTCGTCCTCGTCATCATCATCTTCTCCATCACTGTTATCAGCTATCATATCCTCTATCTTATGAATTACTTTCCTGTCTTGTTTACTATACTGTAATTCAAGACTGATTGTATCTTCATCCTCATCTACTTCCATGATGGTATGCTCAAGTTCGTGTTCGCAAATTAAACTACATACATCCAGCATAATATTGGCCGGTATATCAAATACCTGTCTTGTGAGTTTAGTCATAGTTTTTTTTCTACAAAATTACCACCGTCGAAAAAGGCAATGTCCGGATTATGTCGATTTGTGTAGTTTTATGTCGAATTTTACCTGATTATGTCCAATTATGTCTAATTAGGCAGACCGGCCATCTGTTGTAAACTAAAAACAGGATTATCTCACCACGGTGTAAACCTATTTAAGGACGAGACAGTAGACATTTGAAAACTGATTGAAAACATAATAAATGCCGATTAAAAATAATTGAGCACTGTTTGCTTTCATTTGAAAACATGTTCAAATAGTATTGTTCCGATCCTTATACTCTGCACGGCTTATTAGATCTCTCATATCGGCATTGTAATATTTACAGATCCGGAGTAGTCTTGATAAGTAAAAATTTTCATACAATCCCTTTTCTATTTTGCTGACTATGCTGGGAGACATTTTTGTATCTTTCGCAACAACTTTTATGCTTTTATTCTGACCTCTACGTAGTAAATACAATTCTTCTCCAAGGCATTGCGCGAAATAGTTTAATCTTTGCTCAGTTATACGATTACTGTTTTCAGGGTGGCTCATTGACTTTCTATATTTAATGGGAAACTAACAGGAAGTATAGATCTTAAGCTAGTGCATTTCCTTTCGTATAACTTTTCAATTAAGCCTAATAATGTAGTAACCCTTCCCATTATTATTTTTACAACATCTTCAGACACCGAATATTTCTCATTGTAACGAGCTTCAGAATATGCTCTATTCAGTATGTTAAAAAGATCAATTTCTTCCTTTGTAGTACGTGGAAAAATAACCATTAATTCCTGAGAGAAATTACATATCAGATTTAATAATCTGGAAAGATTATGAGTAGTTGGTCGATAACCTGTGCAAACCCTTAGTATAGCAATGCAGGCATGTTCCACTGATTGGTGTAAGTCAAAAACTGTCTGCTTTTTCCAACCATTCTCGAAACAATAATTCGCTGTCATTAAAAAACAATTTGCCATACCAAAATAGTTCTGCCAGTGATCCTCTATAAGCTTTTTCAACATTGCTATTTCCATTTCCTGCCGTGGAATTGATAAAGCGGAACCATAGTTGTATAGGGTTATCCCATTATTATATACAGTAGAAATAAACCGTTTGCCATGCTCCAATCCCTTATTGACAGTGTTCAATTGTTGTACAATAATGGAGATATTACAATTATGTGGTATTGCAAACTGCTCCGCAATCTCAATTATTTCATGATGCTGTCTTTTTTCGTCATCCTTGATTACAATCATCAAATCATAAGTAGGAAATGTTGGTATAACTCGGGCATCTCCAAAAGAAAAGCAACTCCAATCACTAATAGTAGTAGTTCGATAACCATAGCATATTATTTTTATTGGAGAAAATGCCTGGACAATCTTTTGTATTAAATGTACAAGTTGTTCAATCTGTGACTTTGTAAGATGTTGAAAAATTGTTGTCTCCATATTAATGATTTAAGTTATTAGCAATTGAGGTAGCTTGAAATTGTGTATCGATTAAAAATAAAAAAGTAGTTCCCTTTTTGTCGCTATTCGCAAGTATAAGGTCACCACCTAACGATGCCGCATACAGTTTACTGATATATAAACCTAAGCCCATTCCTCCTAAGCCTTCGTCAATTGGTTGAAACGGTTGAAATAAGAATGGAATTTTATCAGCAGGAATTCCCTCTCCCTGATTGGATATCTGGAATAACAGACGGGTTTCCCCCAATGAACTGATATGAATTAAAATATCTGTGTCAGAAGGAGCAAATTTCAGGGCGTTGTCTATTAGATTCTTTAAGATTTGTCCTAGTTTTATTTCATCTGTTATAATATACTCTGGTACTGTACGTCGAAAATTGGTTTTGATCTTTACGGAACGAGTAGCTGTGATTAACTTATACTGTTGAAGCTGATCCTTAAACCAGTGGTAAGCATTCGATGCGGGGCATCTTCTTTATGTATTCAACAGTAGCTACATTTGCAACTACAATCCAATAGATCATTTAGTTCTTTGATTATTCCTGGTTCAATCTGATAGTATTACTTTGCTTTGACAGGCTTCCAGTTTTGAGGTAATAGCTGTACCAGTTCAGCTGCGGTGCAATCGTGTAGGCGATCATACACATCATTTAAGTATTCGAATGGATCAATCCCATTCAGTTTACAACTTTCTACGAGGGAATAAAATAAAGCAGCTCTTTCGCCACCATGCTCATTACTGGCAAAAAGTGAGTTCTTCCTAAATAATGTAATTGGACGGACAGCTCTCTCAGTCGAGTTGTTGTCGACATCGATCCTTCCATTTAAAAATAGTATGTTCAGCTTATCCCACTGATTATTTGCATAGTTGATGGCCTTAGCCAGCAAGCTGTCAGGTACGTGTATATCCTTTTGCTCATCCAACCAGCTGCGGATCTTATCGAAGAAGGGTTTACTATATTTCTGTCGTAAGGCTAACCGATTATCAGGAGTAAATGCTTTACGTTTGGCGTATGCTTCTATACGGTATATGATATTAAAATATACGAGTACCTGGTCTGCCAATATTTTATTTTGTCGTTGAGCTTTTTTGAACCCTCGGCGGATATGCGCAAGGCAGCTCATCAACGTAACTTTTTCGTTTTCTTTAAATGCTGCGGTGTAAGAAGATAGTGCATCTGTTTGTAATGTTCCTGCAAAATCTTTCAGGATTTCCTTTGGAACTTCATGATCTCTGCCTGGGTGAAATTCAAAAAGTACAAGTTTGTGTTCAGGTGCATGAAAAACCCACATCCAACCATTGGAGGCTTTGCCCTGACCTTCATCATGAAGATATTTCAGACTCGTCTCATCCGCTTTAATATAGCTGGCTGTCTGTAATGTTTTCTTCAATAATTTCAGTAACCGCTTTAGCTTTTTATAGCAAACTTCTTCCCAGTGGTCTATAGTAGATGCTGCAAAACAGACTCCTGTCAAACGCTCGAACCGCTGTTGTTGCCGATAATATGGCATGTAGTAAACAAACCGTTCACTATGCAGGTGGGCCAGTAATCTGTTGCTTACAATCCCACGTTCTATCATCCTGGGCTGTACAGAAGTGCGGTGGATCTTTCCGTCTTCTGCTTTATATTGAAGGTAATGTTCTTCTCTTCTGATGAGTTTTCCGGGAACAATGTCATACACAACTGTTACTTTCTTCCCCATTGGCTTCATGCCTGTTTTATCTCCTGCCAGATCGTATACAATGGTTTCTGTCTCCAGATGTGTTGCAATAGGTTTTCTACCTTTATGTGCCTTGTGATGCTTTTTTCTTCTGCTGGTTTTGGAGGAAGTCGCTGTCGTGGTAGCAGCAGATGTCATTGTTTGTTCAATAATGGCTTCAACTTCTGTTGAGTCAAATTCAATTCCCAGTGTCTGCTGAATGGCTGTCTGTGTAGCTGCAGGATCAGGAATGAATTTTTCACTACGCTGTCCAAATAGCATATCATGCAGCTCTTTTAATTGCCATTCTTTACGCTGTGCCTCATCAGTTTTGCTGGCAAGTGATGACTGTAATTCTACAATAGTTTCTTCCAGGTCGGCAATTTTCCTGTCTTTATCAATACCGCGTTCCTGCTCATTGGATAACCAACGCTTCAGCTGATCTTTCTCTTCCTTCAGCGCAGTATTTTCAGTTGTGAGTTCCTGGATAATACGGCTGAATACATGTCTTTCCTGAGTAAGTGCATTGGATAAGTCTGCCTTCTGCAATTGCAGCGCATTCACTTGTTCCAGTGCTTCAGACAATGTATATATGATCTCAGGTTTCACAGAATGCAAAGGTACTACCATGTACCTTTACATTCAAGTATTTATACCTTAAACTGATAATTTTTTTTAACTTTTATGATGTCTGGCAGATCTTTCGTAACGTTTACGGAATCTGACTTCTACTCCCTCTAATATGAGCATGAGATCTTTCTTATTCAATACCATTTTCTTAGTCTCATTATCATAGACTGGTGTGCCAAAAGTTCCTCTGGACAGTCGTTTATAGAAGATACCTAGTCCATCAACATCCCATCCAAGGATCTTAACCTGTGTACGACGATGATTAAAGAATGCGTATAACGTTCCATAGTGAAATGGATCTTCTTGCATTTCATTAACAACCAGGCCTGACAGCCCGTTGAAGCTCAAACGCATATCTGTCGCACCGTTCCATAATACAAGACGATAACCGCTTAGTGATAACATATTACAGGAGGGCTTTTAGATATGAAGGTTCTACACGCTGGTAAAATATTATACCGCGATATTCTGCAAAAATGCCTCCAGGAATTGATTCCTGTTGAACTGGCGACAGGTCAACTTCCACAAACCCTCCTGGTGAATTGGTTTCCATCAATTGATTACTATAACGCTTTTTCCAGTTGTAAAAAGTAGCAGCTGATATCTGAAATGCGGCAGTAAACTCTTTTACACTAATATTGCCGGCTTGAGTAAATTGTTCAAGAGCAGAAATGATTTCCTGCTCGCTAAAATGATGGCGGCCTGCCAATGAAGATTTTTTCTGTTTCATTTTGCTATTCTTTCGAACGCAAAGTTAAATGCTGTTCATTAGCAGGGAAGAATGCTCCGCGTCGAATGCTTACAACCAGTGGCGAATTTGGATGCGCTTAGATAACGTTTTAATGCCCAGTTTACCATCCTGGATGTTACTTGTTGCCATCATGTTATTTAAAACATGCAATACATTTATACTCATCGAGTTTATATGAGAAAGATAGAAATCCGTATTCACCCTCCTATCTTTCTCATTCAGGAGCATTTTACTAGCGGTACAGATACCAGCTATTTGTGTTCTCATTTCATGAGCCAGCATACCCATAAATTTATGCATGGTATCTAAATCAGTGGAGCTTGTGTTGATTATATTGTTTCGCGGAAGTATCATAACAGAATTTTGAGAGTTAATGGCATAAAATATCCGATCTCTTGAGAGACATTATTAAAGTGGCATAGTATGAGAATATTGTCAGTACACTATGAATGTGAACTTAAATGGATCGCAACGATCAACAAAGTAATATTTGACAGACCTCTTAAATATTCATAGGAGGGAAAAATCCTGGGGAGAAATTTTCATTATACTTACAAGACATAGCAATAGATTATGAGGTGAGGAATTGAAATAGCTGCTTGTAAGGACTAACAGTATGGGGTGCCTAAAATAAAAATAGACGTGGGTTAGTCCCTATCGTTCCTGAAGGGCTACGACACCCCGATGGCGAATAAGGACGCCCACGTCTTGACCTTAAAGATAATAAGGAAAACGTGAGCGATCTACCTTATTTCCCGCCATCTCCAAAAGGTCGTAGTTTTCAGGAGCGAGATAAAGCAAATGCGCTTTAAATATATTGTATTTCATCTGCCTCTATGAGCTATCAATAGAATGCATTCAGATCATTTTAATTCCCTCTAATATAGACAAAATAACTTAAAGTCATTAAATAAACTTATAGTTACTGTTATATGGTTGATTAATAATATTTTACTTCTTTTTTTGTTAGTTGCAATATGCCAGGTCCAAAAAGAAAATATAATAGAATAAAGATTGTACTACTAGAGAAAGAAAAGACTAATATTTGGTTAGCTGAGCAGCTAGGAGTAAGTGCAACTGCTGTTTCTAAATGGTGTACAAACCGTAATCAGCCCACTGTTGAAACATTATTTAGAATTTCTGATATTCTGAATGTGGAAGTTTGTGAATTACTGAATAAAAAATAGCTTGTATTTGCATTATATAATTTTATTGAGGACAATAATTCTATATTAAGTATTGAAAGCTAGAGGTTAGAGATAATCCTATTACCTCGAATGTTTAGAACGAAAGAAAGTTGGTTTAAATGCTACCTTGCTTAGCAAGACACTGAAAATTAGCTTCTTAAAACCACCCAATCTAATAATCATCGAGTTTCAACTTATCTGAGTTGAAACAAATGGATATTAACAACTATACAAATCACTGAATATAAACAATGAGTTGAACTACAAGGTAACAACTTTCAACTCAATTTCAGGTTACAATACAATATTCAATGCCTTACCAGTTAAATACAGAAATTAATCTAACTCCAGAAACGAACAGTAAATATCTGATATCGGCACAGCACAGGATGTTAGGCCATCCCATAAAGTCTGTTTGGAGCATTAGTTATGACGAAGAGGTTATTTGTTTTTCTACCTCATGCACTTCAAATTGGTTTGCTGATGCTCATTATTGGGGCTTGCATGTAATAAATGATGTCATGAATGTACTCGGACACAATAATCGGCGGGAAGAACTTAAAATTGCCAAATTTGTGGACGGTAGTCAGAATGATGTATGGCATGGCTATCCCGCAGATTATTTACGTAACAAGCATGATATTCCACACACGACTGTACTTACTACTTGGAAAAGTTTAGGCTATATCAGCAAATCGACTTTAAATAAATTAAGACGAGGAATACCATGCAATCTGTAAAAATAACTATCGAAGGCGATTACATTGACTGCCAGATCTACCGCGGTAGATTGTACCTTTGGGCTTTTGATGGTTCATTACGTGTTTATAAATGGAATGAGTTAGTAGAATCGCTTGTAGCAGATCAGGCAAACCTATTAGCAATGACCTATTGTTTTTTAGAAAGCAGCTACATCTACGATTATTATTTAACTAAGTTGTTCCTAGATGAAGATTTCAAAAAATTACTCATTAGAAAGTTTGAGACTATTGGAGGTGAAGGCTTTCAGTTAACTGAAGATCAGGCTGCTAATTTCCTAATAAAACAACAGGATACTCCAGGAAAATTGCTACCAACTGATACTGAAATATACGGCAACACACTTTACTATATAAATGAGACAGGCCTATATTCAACAGGCGCTCATCGTTATGGTAAGTTAAGTAACCCAGTTAGTTCTCGTCCCTCTAAACTATGGGACTGTAGGTTGCTATCTATCAAAGCAAATAAGTATCCACAAATTGCACTCTCTGCAGGAGAAGATGGCTTATTTGAATTTAATAAGATTGATCGTGCCCCCATTACACTACCTAAGGCGGATACACTATTTCCTATTTACAAGATAAGTGAAGGCCACTCTTCTTTTGCAAATTATTCGTTCTTAAGCATTTACAATACATCACTTATTAGTCAATCCTATATGGCTTTGTTTACATGGAACATGAATTCAAAAGAGAGTTCCTCTAAGCGAGCAACACGAGACTTTCAGAGAACGGTTCCCGATAATTTCATCTTTAGAAGTGGTATAGAAACAGACCATATTAGTTGGGGAATACAAGATAAAATTTATCGAGCGACTGACACAGGCTTCGAGATTGTGAAATTTGACAATGGAAATGGCGAACGCGAGCCCCAGTGGAGCCAACTTGATTTTATTAACTTACGACCATGGAAAGGGAAAGTAATTGGTGGTAGCGCCGCTCATTTCGGTACTATCGTCGAATGCGAAAATGCTCTTGTAATTATGCTCAGTGACGGACAGGTAATGACTATTGCTGGGCCTATTACTAGGTGGAGGGTATATCCACGCTCAAATAATTATGAGAACCAGCTGCATGTAATACTTGACGATAAAATAGAAATTTACTCTTTCAATCAAGATTATTTTGTCAATCAGGAAAATAAAGAATTTGGTATTGAATTTATTGCTGATTTACATAAAAACAGACCTTAAATAGTCTAATATTAAAATTCCTCTTTAAAATACTTCTTAAACAAAGAAATTCTTTCATTTATTTCATTTCGACAACGCTCAATACTATCTTTTTCTTCTTCATACGTTTTCTTATCCTCTCTATACTTTTCTAATTGTTTAGTTGCAGTCTTCCTTTTAGGAGGGAATGGAATTATTAGTCTGTTTTTTCGATACTCTTGGTTAAGTAACTGTTTCTCTAAGAAATTAAGGAGAGGTATTTTTTCTATCCAAAGCTCATCCAAATAACCTTGATAAGGCCCGGTAGGCTTTCGATTCTGAAATTCTTGTTTTTCTTCATCAGTACTTTTTTCATAAGCTGCGACAAATGGAATTAAATAAGGCATAATTGCACTTTTTTCTTTAAAACAATATCCAAGATAGGTATTATTAGTAAGGTATTCATCTTCCGTAAACATACGACTATTAAGTACTTTATAGGAAACACTACGGATATCAGGCTGTTCTTGCTTGACTTTTACCAGAATTTTCTCCATACCTATGACGCAATCTGAATATACTTCTAATAGTTTTTTATAATGATTGAGTAATTCATCTACTGACATATTTAATATTTTAATTTTTACATTCTAATAAATGAGCCAAAAGGTTTAGCACGATATAATATTTCTTCTTGTATCCACATGTTACAATTCGCAGGCATAGAGCTCAAATTCCCTTATAGTTCTTCATCTATTTCAAAATTGATAGCCTTTGAATATTCGTTAAGATCAATAGCAGCAACTGTCCCGATACTTTGCTGTAAATAACGTAACAACTGGAAGAAAAATGATACTAACGATACATCAGCCTTACTAAACTCTATGGATGTAACTGTCCTGTTTCGGTAATACTCGTTGATTCTTTCAGAGAAATCTGTAATTTTCATATCTTCCTCTTCAGGATGATTTACAATAAATGCTCCGGAATCGACCGCACAACCCATATCTATGCCTTGCAGACCTTTAAGTGATTTTAAATGTTTTTCAAGCGTTTCCTGTTTTGCAATTGAATTAGTACTTGCCAGAATACCTCCTACTATTTTAGTTAGTGGTCTAGGTGAATATTTTGAACCGCGATCAATAATTGATGTAGATGTCCTCTTTAACCGTCTTACACTTTCTATTTTGCGGCCTGCATATTCGATATAATTCAAATTATCACCACTTACAGAGACTGATCCACTTAAGTCGGGTTTAACTTCGAACACTGCATATACACCTTCTGCTGGAATATAATGAACTCCGTTCTGAGTTAATACAAATGGGGTATATTGTTGATCATAAATGACCAAATCAATCTGATCACTTAAATGGCCAGTACTATCTATAATAATTGCTTTATCTATACAATATCTATTAGGAAGGTATTTTCTCAACCATTCAATCCAAGTATCTTCAAGAGAATCTCCCTTGGAACCAGGATGGAGAATGTATTCACGATTAGTGCTTAATTGTGCGGCCATCTGAAGTTGCAATCCAGAAAACAGGTCCCTTAACTTGATTTTACTTGCCATGATTTATAAAGTTTCTTTAAATGGGGGAGTTGGTGTGATTGACTTTGTGATTTCGATAGCCCGTTTAGGTTCAATAGCTTTGTCTGGATATGCATCCAGAACTAATGATGGTAATAATCGTTGAACCAAATCAGAAAAAGTAAAGCCATAAGCCCGGCCATTTTGTGGACCAGTTAAATCAACTAATTTTTCAATATCTTTTGTTGAAAACCCAAGTTCTTCAAGAGGTTCAGTTAGAACTAATTTACGTGCTTCCTCACCAGGGCGTGAAAAGTGAATTATCGCTGCAGCTCGGCGCTGGATAGCAGGATCTAATGAGTTGGGCCGGTTAGTGCACATAATAACTGCTGCAGGAAATTTTCCATTCCCGAGGTTATCAATACCTCTGATAAAAGCATTTACACCAGCCTTGTCTTCATGGTGCATCTGGTCATTTTCGCGAGATTGAGCCAAAGCATCCGCTTCATCAATCAGTAAAATAACAGCTCCTTTTGACTTAGATCCGTCATTCTTTAACTTTTTTGCCCTATCAAGTGTATAGTCAAATGAAGCTGATATAAGTTGAGTCATTTGGCCTACACGCCCTTGACCTCTAGTAGCAAGGCTTAACGGAAATAATTCAACATCAATTTTTTCCTGTCGAGCGATTGCATCTCCAATTGTATATGCAAGTTCAGACTTCCCCGACCCAACATCACCTGCCAATACAATTAGTGGTGGGCGGCGTAATACAAAACTTGTAATTAGCTTGGCTTTTTTATGGTACTTTTCTGACCATTCTTTTATGCCTCCAGGATTAACTAATATTCCTAATATTTTGGTAATTGTTTCTTTAGTTTCATCCAAACCTACTAACAAATTATATCGTTCTCGATAATTTGCATCTGGATAGGTGACAGTATTTTCAAACAACTCTGAAAAGCTCGGTTTGTTATCCTGCATGTTAGAAATTTTTAACTGATGAACGATCTAGTGATTTACCGCCAGAGGAATAGCTCTTATCCGAACTCAAGTACCCATTAACGCCAGGTGCTGGAGCTTCACCTCTTTGGAATGGCAGGTTACTTTTAAAACTTTCCCTTTCTGCAGGAGAGAGTGCGAAATACGCTAAATTCTGTTCTAAATATGATGTAAAATATGCACTATTAATATCTGCATTCGGTCTGATTTTTCCAGGATCATCATCAGACGTTGATGATGCTATATCATTGGTGGTATAGCGAACAGTAGGTTCAATCCACTTTTCGCCTCGTTGAAAACCATAAGTTACCTGATCTAAATATCCAGCCTTTAGATACTCTACTAATTCTGACTCATATTGGGTTATCCATAAATCACTCGGATATCCGTAAAGTCGCTGAATTCTTTTAAGATCTGTAGCAACCTTTGAAGCCAGATATTTTGCGTGAGTAGTTGTAAAAGTTGTTGTCTGTGAAAATGTATAACTGCTCATGTTAATAATTAAATTTGAAATGATGAACCAAAGACCTTTTGCCAATAATAGACGGTTTTCTCTTTCGTGGTGGCGGCAAGTGCAGAGTCAATAGCGTCTCCTGCATCTAATGCTCCATCAACAACAGCATCTAACTGGGAGTTTGTGTAAAGTTTAGCAGCGTTATTTTTAGGATTGACTGGATCAATAATCTTTGCCCGCTCACTAAATGAAGAACTTTGGGGGACGGGGAAATAATCTTTGAAAGCTATTAACTCTCTTAAATCACTTTTTGCTAAATAGGTGAAAAATGCCTGAAGAGCTTCGATATATTCAGTAAAGTCCTGACCCTCATCAAGTAATTTTGACATGACCAACTCCACCATGAAGGATTTAAATTTAAATCCCGCTCGTTCAATTTTCATGTGTTTTACCCATTGCTTTGCTAAGCGTATTACCTGAGCAAAATCCGTTGGTTGAGTCGATTTTCGCTTTCTAATAAATTCAAGGTGCCTAGGTATACAGGTTTCTAAAAAAGATCCATCATCCTGGCTTATAAGCTTTCCATACCAATCAGGATCACCTTCATAGATTATTGGAACAACATCCACATCTAAACCAGATCCCCTAAATGAGATAGTAACAGAATATGTTTTAGGTTGAACCTGCTCTGGTTTCATATTGGGGAATGCCTTTCTCAACCTTTCTGCAAGATATTCCAGCAGTTCACTTGTGGTTGAAGGAGCTATTGAGCAAGAAATATAACACGCCATGTCAATATCATTTAAGTCCTTTAGCGCAGTGCCTTTTGCCAGACTTCCAGATAACAATATTTTTTTTAATGAAAAGTCAGGGTGTTCATTTAAATAAGTGGTTACTTTATCCCTAACACGACCGGCCTGCTCCCTATACTCATCAGCCCATTCTTTGGGGAGGTTAACCTTCTCCTTAGCGTATTGTTCAATATCATTGTGTGAAACATGTGTTCTACTCATAGAATTTTTCCTGATTTATTTAATAAATTGATTGCGAAACAATTATATTTACATCTAGTACTCACCCCATTTACCTGAAAGCGTGACATTTGAAAATTTATTAATTTGTCACGCTTTGGGGTACGTAATATTGAGAAATGTGAATCTCAGATTAGAATTAGCAATTATCCCCGACCTCGAACTACTTGAAAAGTTGTGTTCGACTCAAGAAGACCAAGAACTCTACGCTGAGTTCGTAAGTAGATTTGTTGAAGAGGTAGTAATATACTGCTGTGATATATGTAAAAAAAGAAATATAGAATCTCATGTTGGCAAGCAAATTGCCCATGATGTGTTTGAAAGAGTAAGGAAATATAAATCGTTTAAAGCTGATGAGATAAAAATTCCTAACCACCGAACCGCGATTCTTGTTTACTTGAAAAGAATCTCTATTAGCCTTTTTAATAATTTCCACAATGAAAACAAACGGACCGATATCATCCATAAGACCTACTTTGATGATATATTTGAATCAGTCGAAAAATCTCCTGATGCCTTAGGATTAAAAGATAAAAAAGACTTCGCTTTATTTATCTTTGGAAGACTTAATAAAAAAGAACAGACAGTAATTCTTGCAGATATCGAGCATAAAAAGTTTCAGAAGTATCTTCCGGATGACATTACTCAAAATCTGTCTGCTCAATTAGGTGTTAAAAAGGAATCTATACGTAAAATTCGTGAACGAGCGATAGAAAAAATCAAAAAAGCTATCAATGAGTTCAATGAAAAATAAAATTGTGAAGAGTTATTCAATTGAGGATTTTGAAAAAGGGTTGATGCTCGCAGGACTAATATCACCGTCCTCTGTTTCTGAGCATAATGAACTCGCGTGCTTGCAAGAATACGAAAAGAATTTAAAGAAGAATCAACAACAGATTTACTTTAAACGAGTTGTTTTAGCTGCAGAAATAGTTGAAAAGTTGCATAAGGAGCCAACATTAGGAAATGTCAAATTTCAAAAATTAGTTTACTTATGTGAACATGTTGCCGAATTGGAACTTAAAGAAAGATATGCTAAAGAAGCGGCAGGGCCTTTTGATAATAAATTTATGCATTCAATTGGGCAAGAATTTAAAAAGCAAAAGTGGTTTGCTATTGAAAAATGCAAGGTTGACAATTATATTAGATATGTATTTTCTCCACTTGAAAAGCACGAAGGTTATAAAAGTTATTATGAAAACTACTTTAGTGATTTAAACGATAGAATTCAATACATAATCGAGCTCTTCAGGAAGCAAAATACAGAGTTTACTGAATTAGCGACAACTGTTTTTGCATGTTTTCTAGAACTCGAAAGTCACTCAATAACCATAAGTTCAAAGTCATTAATTGATACTTTCTATAATTGGGCAGCCAGCAAAAGAAGGTTTTCTGAGAGCCAAATTACAAACTCTTTTAACTGGCTGATAGAGAAGGGATTAATCAAACACACCCCTTTATAAGCAAAGGTAGGACAACTTTTGTAAACCATTATCTAGGCAGATCTATTTAATATTAATAATGGTTGCAAATAATATGTAATATTCTCATTGATTTTGACTAACAAATCTATGAATTTCAGACAAGCTTTCTATAAACTGGTTCGAAAGTTGTTCCTCGCAGCCCGCTAAACCCGATTTCTTAAGAGTAATCTTAGAGAGTCGGGTTTCTTCTTTTTGTGAAACGCCCGTCAGATTTACAACAAAGGCAAACATTGTATTCATTTTTTCGGTTCGAGGTTTATGCTTTTTCTTGTTACAATAATAGATTTCTTCCGGAAATATCCTTAATTGTAACCTTTGCTTTTCTGCGTAATTACTGGGACCCCACATGGATGCAAGTTCCGTGACGCGAATAGTAGCCATTTCAATGTATTTTTCCTGGTTCGAGGCGTTTATTATTGTTGGTTGAAGATGTTCTAACAGTTCTACTTTCTCCCGGCTGAACTTATACACAAATTTCTCGTACAACTCCTGATTAATTTTTTCTTCAATAAACCGCTCTTCCAGATTCTCTATTTTTGTTCTAGCTTCTTCAACCACGTTTTATACTTTTTGCTATTTTCCTCCCTTCCTATATTAATTATTGCAAATAGTTTTTTTACTTGAAACTTATGTCACCTTGATTGAGGGCGAGCCCCCGAATAGAATTTGTAATTAAATTACCGAACAATTGAATATTAATTATCCAGATTAATATTCAAATCACTTATTAGTTTTAATTGTTTAACCGATAGTTCATTATTCTTATATGCTCTTCTAGCCTTTGCAAGAGAATTATATAATTTATTCTGCAATTCATCTTTTCTTGCAGTTGGGTAATATCCATTTTCTTCAATAAACTTACCAATCTTAATAATATTTTTAGCCCAGAGCATAAATCCATCTTTTCCGTCGCTAGAAATTCTCTTGGTAATATCTATTCCTAATACCAATAATCTTTCTTTTTTACTTTCGTCAAATCCCCCTTTCTCAAATGCCAGATTCTGGTTGTATATCCATCTCCATAATTTCGTGCCAGATTTTAGTTCTCCTAACTCTTGTTTACTCAAAAATTCCTCTAGCTCTTGATATTTAGATTCCCATTCCACATTATTCAGATCAAGAAGTGACCAATGAAAATTAATGGAATTAAGTTTTTCAGCCTGCCATTGTTTTAATGCCTTTCGTCTCCCCCCTGAATGTGTCCCTGCTTGTGCTTGCCTTTGACCTTGGCACCAGTTGTATAATTGTGCTTCTAAGCCATTCACTCCAAAGGAGGGCCATTTGTTATTTTCCTCTTTGAAAGATCTGACATTTTCGAACATCTCATTCCATCGTTCCTCCATTCTCTCATAACCTTTTGCATTTAAGTCATATTCAATCAATATTAGGGATTGTATTTGACTTTCTGTTAACCTATTATTATTGTAACGAATTCTTTGAGAACTAAGCCAGCTATGCAAATTTTTTTCGGACGTTTTTGTTGGCAACCTTCCATTAACATCTTTCCAGTTTTTGACTTTAGAAAATTTCTGTTCCCAAGTTTCAAAAAACCTATCAAGATTTAGTTCCTCAATCTTTTTAGTATGATAATCGGTTAACGCTCCTTCATCATATTTCCTTTTATACCTTAATATCCATGAATAGACATTATTTCCAAGATCTTCGGATGTTATTGAATTTCGAGTGTCCAATAGTTCTTTGATTTCCTTCCAGGTTTGAGTCCAATCGTCCGTTCTACCTTCAAAATTAAAATCAATAGTAATTAATTTTTCAAACCAATAGTTCTCTAATTTGTTACTACGATATCTTTTCCGCATGATCTGACAAAAAACGTTTAGTTGAGACTCTTCCGATTTAGAATTTTCCGGATCATATATAGGCCATTGGCTAGGATTCTCCTGTCGGTACCTAATAAGATTTTCATATGGTAAAGCCCATTTTTTCCTGCTTGAAGGACCTTGAAACTTATTTTCTATAGCAACAAATCGTTCACTATTTTCTTTTGAAATAATTTTTTTATCATTAATGTAATTCTTTTGAATTCTATACCACTTTACAAGTTCATCGTCGTCAATACCTTGACAAGGTGGAAATTCATTTATTGCCGCATATTCCCTAAACTTATCAAACATACGTTCCCATTTTTGTTCAATTATATTCCATTCGAAATTGATTGAATTTAATTTTCTGAGTTCTTCAATTCTAAGCGTTCCATTATTTTTTCTGATTCTTTGAGTAGTAACCCAACTATATATTTCGCTATCATGCTTTTTAGTAGGATATTCTCCATTTATTCTCAGAAATTCCTTTAGTTCTAAAAAACGTAAATCCCAATTATTTGATGATTTCTCAATAATCTGATCAAAAAGAGAGTTTCTTAGTTTCTCTTCAAATCCATCCAAAATGATAGTATCTTGTCCAGATATGAAGTGCTGATATATCACATCAAGTCTTCCAATACTTCGCATCTCCTTTCCGAATCCAATTGAATTAATTTCATCCTGCAGTCTTTCGTCCTGATCACACAATGAACGTATTACTTGTAATAGATTTTTAAATGAACTTGTGCTAATTGAATTCTCGACATCATACTTTTTTGAATGATAAATTGGAACAACTATATATCCTAATGCTTTATCTTCCTTTCTACGTAATGCTCTTCCAGCAGCCTGAACTATATCAATTTTTGAATTTTTAGGATCACAAAAAAATATCAACTCAATGGTTGGAACGTCAACACCTTCTGTTAAACATCTCGCATTTGACACGATAGCGCTATCAGCGTTTTTAAAATCTTCAAGAACCGTATTTCTATAGCTGGTAGATTGTTCCCCACTTACAAAAAATGCTTTTATATCTGGGAATAGTTTTGAATGCCGCTCAGTAAATTCCTTAGCCAATTTTACCCTTGAATGAAAAGTCAATCCATATTTAGCGTTGTATTTTCGCATCACATGATCAAGTGCATAGTTATTTGCTATTTCATCAATTGAATGTTTATCATTAACATATCTTCGTTCATTTATATATCCTTGCAACTCTACATCATTTACACCTATAACAACAATTTTATAATCAACAAGTATCTTCTTCTCTATTGCCTCTTTGAATGACATTCGGTAAAATTCATACCCAAAAATATTGGGATCATTCATATCATAAGCATAATTGAGATCATCTTCTATCTGCTTTTTCAGTGATTCTTTTACTATTCGTGGAGTTGCCGTTGAGTACAATCTATATTTTGATGGAATTTTTGAATTATCATGAACTAAACTAAACATTCCATTGCCAATTCCTGCTGTTTTGTGTGCTTCATCACAAAAGGTAAGATCAAATTCAAAATTTAAATCTTTTATGGCATCCGATATAACAACTAAAGAGTGATAAGTTGAAAAAATTACTTTTTCATTAAATGTTTTTTGGAGAAATGATTTTACATGATTTATATCAGTAGTAACTCTTGTATCTATTTCATAGGTGTGGGTAATCATTGTATCGTCAATATCATTGTCAATACCAACTTCAGAACAAACACACAAATATTGATAAGCTACCGTTCTTTGTTTTGCCCATTCATTTTTTATTTGTCTTACAAGGGCAAGCGATGGTACAAGTACCAGCGTATTTTTGCTATGTAATCTTTCTTTTATCCGTAAAGCCGTAAAGGTTTTCCCCGCTCCACAAGGCATGATTAGCTGTCCTCTGGATTCATTTCCTTCTGTAAACCATTGTACACATTCTTCAATTGCTGTTTGCTGATGCGGTAAAGGATCATACTGCTTTTTTTTAGGCAACTGTTTTTCGGTTAGAAGCGCATGTATTGATTCGATAGTTACTTTTTCAATTTCATTTAAATTAGCAATATTGTAGAAAGTAAAATTATCATGTCTAGTTTTTGAAACAGTATCAAGGTCAACCGCATTGGAAAAAACGATATATCCATTTGCATTGGGACAAAATGCAAAAAGATTGGCAATTCTGTCAGCCGTCCAATTTAGTCTACTTAATTCATCATTTTTATATTTACATTGAACTACAAAGAATTGATCCTCCATGTCCTGTAGCACCAAATCAACCCCATAATCTTGATTTCCTAACTTTAGTTTATCTCTTACAACAAGAGGAATTTCTTCAAAAAGCCAGACATTTTTAAAGTTATCTTTATCAGTAGGAGAAGTAAGAAAATAATATTTAGTAAATACCTCAAAGATTTTTCCTGCTCTTGTATCCTTCCCAGATTCTTTAGCCTGGGAAATATTATATTTCGAGAGTTCTTGTTTTAATTGACTCCAATTCTCTTTACCATTAATAAGACAAGCCAATATTTCCTGATATTCTTTCATTATTCGTCTGGTATAGTTAAAAGTTTTTTTGAGAGGAGTAAATGCTATAAACGAAGAGCTTCTTCCTTGAACGCCTTACTGTAATTCTTTCTCTGTGCCATTTTACTAAATTAAGATTTTTACACCTTAACTTACTGTCCGCAGAAATAGGGCAGATTCAAAATTTATTTTATTTCTTACCAACTATCAAGGGGGATAATAAAAAAAGATAAACTAAAAAACTGAATATCAAATAGATTACGGTTAATTCAGTTTTAACATATCCACTCTAGTTTTATAAGAATTTATTATCTAAAAGAGAATCATTTTTCATGGATGCGGTATTTAACAAGTGGACATTGTAGAAAAAAAGTAGTAGTTATAAAAAAAGCTATTTTTGGAATGATGGATAAAATACTAAAAAGGAGGATGTCAAGGCATTTCACTAACAAATTTGTGAATTCTAGATAAACCCTCTACAAACATGTTCGAAACTTGTCCTCTCCATCCCGCAAGGAAAATAAGACGCTTACGCTAGGCGTGGGCTTCTTTATTTTAGTCGAGGGGGGAGTTGAGTTCCGATGAATGCAATTCTATTTTTTATGATCCAAAGTAAAATCCATATAGTTCTGTATAAATTTATTAATTTCTTGTCTCTCAGATGCAGGCATCTTACCATTGTACAGAGATGCAGGATAAACCTATAGTGCCTCCAGATGATTTTGTGATCTGTAAAAGCTTAATCCAGCACAGCCTATCTGCTAGGATCCCCAAAGATTAATTAACTGTTGCTCTTCTTTCTTTTAATATATTCTTTTTGCTTATCAAGTTCATTATTAATCTGTTTCATAAATTCTGAAAACAAGTCAACTTGCGCTTGCGGTAAGGACGCATGTCTGTCAGGATGAAAAACCTTTGAAAGTTTAGCTTGAATTTTCCTAAGTTCTTTTAAGGTATTAGCATTACCCACATTAAAATCATTCAAATCAGTATTGAGTTGATGTTTATTAATTTCATCAGCGCTGATAATTTTATCAATTTTCGTTTCCTGAAAAGGGAACCTCCGTGGTGCAGTTACATTTATCTTCAATCTTCTATTGATATTGAATTTTGTCGCGACAGTCTCATTGTCTCTATCCAACCAAATCAGCCTCTTAGTAAAGGCATCGTATCTTAAATCGCTATCGCCAATAAAGCAATTAATAAAATCATCTCCTAATAACTGTATGAGGGGTTTCATTTCAGATGGTTTCCTACCATGATTTGCAATTACATCTTCAATTGAATAGGATTCAAGCTCATCTTGAGTATAATTAATAATGGTAGCGGCACCAAGCCAAGTAATTAATTTTGAACATTGCAAGTACAATTTTTCATCCCTGCTCTGCCAGTCGAGTTTTGATTGAAACAAAAGAGACTTTTTCATTTCTTCATCACCTCTATATAGCGACAATTCAAAAATTCCATCTGCTCCGATTATTGATTCGGGGGCTCCTTTTCCACGACCTCCAAACTTCTTATAATCAATACTCCATTTCCAAGTACCTCCAACTTCGAGATCATCGATAATTACATTTTGTTCATCTATTTTCATTAATCCAAAAAGATGACCAGTTAAAACATCTTCATCCTCAAAAGCTGATTCATATGCCCTTAAACCTCTTGTTATAGATTCGTTTAAATGGTTTTGGATTGCATCTTTAACTTGTATTGGAATATATATAGGCCTTACCATGTGGATTTTTAATAAATAAGAGCTACTAGTATCATAATAGTACAATACGAATATAGTAATTTCTTATAAAATTCGTATTCCTTGAAAAACAGAATATTGTATATTAATTTTCCTTCTATTTCAATAATGCATTGGTTAAATCACATGATCATCTATAATTCTATTAAGCTTCTTACAATCGGTATTTATGTAAGAAGGATGGTTCAATAGTGACTTACAAGATAATTGAAAAACTAGTTAACATATAGTTGGGAAACGATAATGTTTCTACATGTATTAGGCTTTCAAATGGAATTCAACGACAAACTCCTGAATTGCAGATAAATCATCTGCAAACAGGTTCGAACTTCGTCCCCGGTAGCCCGCTATAAATTAGAAAAGCCTTTAAGTCCTTGGATTTAAAGGCTTTTCTAATTTGAAGAATTTCTTTATTTTTAGTTGTGTTTTATTACAGATTAATTATCAACTATTTGCAAGTTCGAAATACCACGTTTTATTTATCTCCTAAATAGCAATATTCTTTACTTCTTCTCCATGTGTTATGTTTTATAGGATTTTCCAATGAAATAATAACTAGTTAAATATCAATTAATTATATTTACAATAGCCCAAATTGGATTTTCCAATGAAATAAGCTCACTCAAGCCCAGTAGGGAACATATGAGGCGAATTTTTTCGATATATTTTCTGGATCAGACGGTTTAATAAAACCTGCATCAATTGTATCAGCAATAATTTTAGAAGCAAACGACACGTTGTTTTTATTAATATTAAACCTCTTTCGAATTGACTGATTGTTCACTGCTTCATTGTGGACATAATGCAAACAGGTATGTTGATAGCAAGCTCTAATCCTGTCTTCGTTGTTCATTTTTGTTAAGGGTAAAGGTGCGTATATAATCACCCGTGTATATTCATCTCCTCTGATAAATTTAGGTGCTGGAAGTTGAAACTCTTCAATTACCTCAATTGCTCTATCCACACCGCTACCTCGTTCTTCACAAATATTAAGGCGACGCATAAGTGAAGCAAGTGTTTCGTTCCTTGACTTTGGAGCAGCATCAATAAACCGGTTGGTATCGACTAATGGTGTACCTGGATTGGTTATTTCAATTCTGTCTTTAAATATTTCAACCATTACACCTGCACCGGTAATAGATAGATCCTGATGAATAATTGCATTTGCTACAAACTCCCGAATAGCTATATCGGGATATATTTTTAATTGCTGTCGCAAAGCGGCTTCTATTACTTCATTTGTAGGTAGTTGATCCATAATATAGTTAATCATACCTTCAAATCCAGTAGCATATCCTTTTAAAATCCCCTCCTCTTTGATAGCATTTATACGACTGTTATCCTTGTATATAATCACCCGAACAATTTTGCGATGCAAAGATTTAAAACTATTTAAATCTTTTGCAAAGAGAATACCACCCAGGTTAGTAATATCCCAGTTTGCTCCTGCTTTTTTTAGTAAACCATCATCAGCAAGTGAATCGAGAATACCTTGCTTTGTATCTGGTAATCGCTTGTCAAGCAACATAAAATACTGGTCATAATCCAGCATTTTCAATACCTCATCGCTATTAATTTGAGAAGCAGCAATAATGTCTTCGTATTCCAATCCTGTAGAACCGATTATCAAGTGTTTAACTTCTTGTCGGGAAAGTTTCACCGTTTGACCTGCCGAACGTTTATAGCTTTCATATATGTCCTTACCCCGTATATGAACAGGCTTATCGTGATACTCAGGTATATGAACAAGCAAAACAGGAATTTCATAGTAGCATGTTACTAAATGGTCTACACCTATTGGTTGGGCAAGGTTGTTGCGAGCAATATTTCCAATCTTTTGAATGATAATGTCCATCGCCACCTTGGATAAATTAATAGACTGACCGTTGTTGTCAATACCAAAAGCAAGAAACCCGCCTCCAGGATAATTAGCAAAGGCTGAAATATGCTGTGCAATCCGATTACCGTTATCTGAAATATCAGTTTTCCAATCAATCTCATTTAGCTCTATTGGAATCGGTTTTAAGCTTTTACTTAATAATTGTATTGCGGTATCTTTCCAACTATTCATTTATCATGTTTTAATTCTACTCCTCACATGATTTTTTTGATCTTTGATCATGGAAATAATATGAGTATATGTTTTCCCGAACAATACACATACTACCACTTCCCATTAAACTTTCAAGTGAAGGAGTTTCAAGACTTATACTTTACCCGATATGAAATTATTGCATTGCATGATGATTAACAAATCTAAGCACACGAAAAATATTTCATAAAACAATGAATATCAAATTGGTTATCTGCAATTCAGTTCCGACTTCGGCATATCCTTCTACTCTAATGATTTTCACAATTCTCCCGATTAGGCATAGCGCAATTTATTTTTTGTAGTACGAATCGTGGCAATTGCTTACTAGAAAAACGAGGGCGATTATATTTACTTATCGCCCTCGTTATCTTAACGAAGGTAATTTTCACCTTCGTTAAGATTCTAACAGATAACAAACAATTCACAGTACAATTTCGGACAGTAGTTTTAGTAATTAATTTCACTAAGAAACATGTGAATATGAGATAAATCTTCTGCAAACTGGTTCGAACTTCGTCCCTCGCAGCCCGCAAGCTTTAAGCCTTCAGATTGAAAGATCTGGAGGCTTTTTGGTTTTTTGTGGGGATGGTAATTGAGATTGATTGAGCAGTCATGTCATGAATGATTTCGACTGTAACAGGTTTGGGGGTTCGAATGGCTACCAATTCTTCTACATTTCTTTTAATACAATCAGCTTTCCCCATGTTACCCATTAGAGTTCGGGCAGTGTCTTAACTGAAGGCTGACCAGAAGTAATGGTCAGCCTCTCTATATTCTTACTTCGCCGCTATCGTTATCGCTTTTGCATCCTCCCCGGTTCCAATCGTTATTGTACTATTAATCCCATCTTTCAGCCCCAACACACTGGCATGCTGCAATAAGAAATGCCCCAACACCCGCGTGTAATAACTTTGCTTAAATACCAGCATAAACCCATTCAGACATTTTTCAAACCGCTTCTTATCATATCCCTGATTCGTCTTTATCATCTGCTGTAATGTCGTCAAACTTATGACGGCATCCTTCAGTGTATCATACAGCGAGTTAGTCGCCCTGATAACGCCGGCAAATGAATCTCCAAATATCCAGTTGGACGATTTGCCTTCAAAGAAAGCTAATTGAGGATCACCTTTCTTTTTGATATAGTCAGCAGCCATCTCACCATAGGTGCTGATTTCGGTACTCATATCATAGTTGGATAAGAACTCGAACCACAACGGGGCATACAGCTCCTGCCTGATGGATGGAGAAGAACGGTTTCTAAAGATGCTCAGCCAACTCATGGAGGCTGCCATCGCATTGGCCATGAGTTTTAAATTTAAATCACCCCAGCCATATTTTGCAATCTGTTGGAGGAGCAATGAAAAGGTATGATGATCGAAAGAAAGTTTGGTGTCGATAGAGACGTTATTGCCAATGAGTCCTTCATCGACGTATTTGTGGGATAGATTAAGTACATCCTGCTCCCTGATACTTCCCCATAATACACCTGCATCCAGGTATTTCGACAGGTCTTCCATGGAGAGTTTTGGATCTACGGTGATCATCTCCGTGAGTAAATTGAAATTGAATTCCTGGATAGAAGGACTGGTAGTATTGGCATATGTTTCCATGGTGGCACTAAAGTCGCCTAACATAGAACCTTTCGCTTTTCCTAATGACCACTTGTACCCTAGCGTACGATCTATTTTAACCTGTTGATGACCTGTGAAATTGGTAATTGTAGAGATCTTATTGTCTACATAGTCACTACTGGAAAGTATGTTGATATCAAAGATCTTAAGACCAAATCCATAGGAACGTTTCACTGTCAGTGTTTTCTCCTGCAGGAAGGAGTGCAACTTATAGGTCACACTTTTATTACGCATGGCATCTAACAATGTGGCGGGTTTGAACTTCAGCAGGTCCTCATGATAGTTCAGCAGAGAAGAAGTGGGCAGGCTTACTGATAGTACGGTCTGGTTTTCTTCTATGCGCTTGTATTGATACGCGAAGCCAAATTCAACGTTTAGTTTGGCAATGCAGGTGATACCGTCAATGACTTTCTTCTTTAACGCCAGGACTTTATCCAGCAGTGCGTTTGCTGATGCGGGGACGTTTTCAAGACCAAAATATGCCAGGAGTTTTTCTATCAATCGTTGTTGGCTGGCATCGGTGATACCTTGCTGCCAGTTTTCAATGGTGCTGACGATCTCTTTTGAATCGCTGCCGAAAATCGCTTTGCTTATCTGGTCATATATAGCGATGAGCTGTTCCTTTACCTGGTCTGGTTCTGCAAAGCCGACTTTAATGTCAAGTCCCGCGCTGCCAGATATCGTTTTGCCGATTTTGCGCCGGAAGTCGACTCGACATTGATCCTCTGCTTCTTTGATAAGGATGTAGGAAAAATCATCCAAAATGGATACATCAAAAGATGCACTGACGGATGGACTGAAATTGATATCAAGTGTTACTGGTGCAGGGAGCAGCCTGGTGATGAATGACAGGGTTTGTGAAAATATATTTGACCAGCTGATTTTAAGACTGGCTGAAAGCTTACCATTGACGATAAATCCTAATGCGTCTCCTTCTGCAAGGCTTTGCACATCATCCTTACGTAAGATCGTCTGGAAGGATTTGATATCTGAAAGGAAGGCAGCATTGATCGCTTCGCCATTGTTATGTTGCTTATAAAACAAGGACTTTGCAGAACCTGCCGCAGTAAGATCCATATCGAACCCCAGGTCTTTCAAACTTATCTGACCGTTTGCTTTTGCTGACAATGCGGTGGTGTACTTTAGATAAGTTTCGGAACTGGTATTGAAGGTCAATGCTGTATCCTTTACTGAGAGGATGTTGTCGACATCCTGGTCGTCCTCGTCGTTGAATAGCATGACATCGAACTCAGCTCCTGCACCGAAGGTAAACGTTACATTAGATAGTGCAACCGGGTAGGATTTTTCGTATTTCAACACGATGGGATTTTCATTTGCCATCAGGCTTTTGTCTTTTAAAGGGGTGGACAGTAATAACTCCTTTATTGGTGCTAGTACCTGTGATAAGTCTTCCATAATCTAGTTTTGAGGTGATTGGGATTATTGACAAGAATAATATTTTGTGGTCAGAAAAAAAATACCTACTACTTTGTATTTATATTATTTTCTTTATTCTCTGCTTCCGCAGGAACATGCATGTTATCAAATTGATATGCAGCCATTTATCTATCATATACTGATTTTTAATTATTCGTATAAGCAGTGTGCAGGTAATTAACGTAGCGACTTTCTAATAATTTATATTGTTCATCCTGATGTAGATGAAGACTATCCTAATCGTACCTATCTCAGTTTACTATTTAATCAATTGGAAGACTTTGCTGAGTGATATTTCCCGCAAAATTTTATTTTTTGGTGAAAGTATTCATCATAACTACTCTTAAGTTATACATAGACCTAAAATTGATAGCTTCAATTCTGGTCAATCGAAGCAGGAGGTAATCTCGTTTTGGAGTTTAAGTAAAATCAGAATAGATGAGTACAGTACAATCTTCTATAGTTGTTTTAATAAGAAATTTCACTAATGAAAACATGAATTTTAGATAAATCATCCATAAATTGGTTCGAAAGTTGTCCCTCACACCCCGCTAGAAAGTAAGACCCGCTCTATGAGCGGGTCTTACTTTTTGAAGAATATTGATAAATTTCTAAAATGTTTGTTTTCAACCTTATAAGCGTTCGAAATTAAATGTATTATGTATTCTGGGCTTAGCATACCAGATAGTTATTGCCCATTTTCTAAAATAATGACTTTATCCAACTCCTGAATCATAGCCGGCCGACGAGAATATTTCATGTTTAACTTTTTTGCAACACCTATAATTTTTTCTCTTCCAGCCGGGATGCTTTTTATTACCTTTTTCATTTTACCCGCGAGGTTTGCATACTCAACCCGATTGCAAGCGATATCGCCTTGTCGCTCAAATGCAGGTACGTATAAATCTAATAGTTCTATCGGATAATGTTTGGATAGGTGATCATGGTATTGCGATATCCTGCTCAATTCAGTTTCTTTACTTACTAAATTTAAGAGCTTTTCCCAGTACTTCTCTTCAATATAAATTGGTGCAAGTGTATCAAGGAAAAGCTTATCAGGCGAATGCCATACTTTACCTTTATTTTTCTTGTACAGCTGATTTATTTCAACTATTTTCTCCTCAATATGCGTTTCAATAACTTTCTTCCATTCAGCATTGGTATAGGTCTTTCTCCATTTAATATAATAATCCCGGTTGAACCAGCGATCAAAGGCAAATTTTTTGGTATAAAACCTGATAGTTTCCCTATCCTTTTCTATTTCTGCAATTCGGAGTAATTCTTTTTCCCAATTGGAAACAGTCCCTGGATGGTCTTTCTGTTTGGCTATTTTTATTCCATCGGCTATTAACTTTTTTGCTGTAATGTAATCTTTTTCAATTACGGCACTTTCTACTTGACTTTGCCTAATTTCAACGACATCTAAATTTTGCTGAATAAGCTTACTGATTTCACCAGTCCTTCCGATTGCTTTTAAAAATTTGATTTTCCTTGTAAGAAATGAATTCTTTCGATATTCACTATGATCGGCTGAGTTTTTATTTATTTGATTATCAATATAATTCAAGAAGGCGTCTGCCTTATTTAGTAGCTCCGCCAGATATTGATAAATATTTATCAACGCATATCCAAAGTCTCCATAATCGAAATATAACGGATTATTCAGTTCTGTTTGTAAGAAGATAAATATTTGTTCTTTCAAATCAATTGAAGCTTTTTTGGCTACTACAACATTTTCAATCAGCTGTATAATAGCTCCAATAAGATCTCCAATATCACCATTTGAATCGTCGCTATACTCAATAAGTTTTGTTACCTCTTTTAAAATAGCGCGTGCAAGGATAAAAACTTCGTTATAATTATTATTCAGGAGAAAAGAATTCCCTTTTTCAAGGAGTTTATTGATGTCGTTTGTAAGATTACGAGTTGCCCGATAGTCAATAAAGCCATTGGTGGAATATTTTCGGATAATACTTTTGACAAGGTCTGTATATTTTTTTGCAACATCAATACCTTCATCTTTGTGCGCAAACCACAGTTAAAAAGCAGATTTAAAATTCTTGTCTTTTGTAGCATGTGTGAGAATAAATTCCTTGTACTCTTCTATATTTATTTTTTGCAATAACTTTTTAAAGTCTGGTTGTGTCGCCCTCTTTGCACTGACAATGGTGTTAGACAACTCTTCTTTAAGTAGGAACAATACTGCTACAACATGTTTGCATGTATCACCATCATACGGGCAGTCGCAGGAGTAATCTTCAATTTTGTTTTTATTTCCAAGTTTTATCTCAACAAAATAGGTTGTGCTTCCTGCCACTTCCGCCTGCCAATAATTATTATCAGTTTCTTCAAGATCAATTACTGCTCCATCTTCGTAATACTGTCTTCCTCGTTGTATTATGACTGAGCCTATCTGGAGCTCAAAATTTTTAAGGGTAAGCATGATTTAAATATAGAATTGCAGAAGGAAATAAGCCAATGTAAAATAACTATAATTCGCCTGTTAATTTTAAAATTCAAAATGAGTTTCATTAGCGGATATATATATGTACTAATAGAACAATTGACATGAACATGGATTCTTATTCTATTTCTTTCACCAAAAATTCCTGAACAGCTCTTTTCTCTGATGAGAAATTGATACCAATAGCTATTTTATTTCTTGCATCCATTTGATATGGACGCAGATACCCCTTCTCAAAAATCTGATCCAGCGCCACATTTGCTGAGCTATTCAGTTTCAATTCTATCGCAAAAATATATTGATCTGTAAATACAAGTACATCGCACCTGCCGGTAGCACTATGTACTTCACTGCGTACATCAAAACCTAAGCGCTTAAAGGAGAGATGCACAATGATATGAAAGATCGATTCGCTTTCAGCTTTCCAATGATCATAAGGAATAGTTGATAAAAGGACATCCAACGCTTTGATCATTTGAGGCATATCATTACTTTTTAATGATTCGCTCAAATCATCTGTAACAGACATGGAGTCATAACCCGGAAATACATTTCTGTAAGCGCTCAGCAGCGCGTCAGTCAGGCTTTCTCTTACTTCCGTATTTGGATATCCTAACTCATACAATCTTTTATTAGCATTATATCCTTTGATGGTTAGGTAACCTGTTTGAAACAGCACAGGTATTACCGCAATATGTTCTACATTAAAACTACTCAGCGCATTCTCGCCAATATGTACATTTTCCAGATCATATTCCTTATTTTGTTTCATAAGGTTCACCAACCATGTAGGAGTACCTGTATGAAACCAGTAGTTCCTGAAATCACGCCCATCCATATATTTCAATAAAGAAAATGGATTGTATACTCGTTCAGCTTCTTCATGCCAGGCATAACCGTTATACCATGATTTTAGCTTCCCTAAAAAATCAGGCTGTTGTTGCTGTATTTCTGCAATCTCATCCGCAAAGTCTTTTTCTAATTCCTGCTGGGTAATTCCGGCAATTGTTGCATATTTTCGATGGATCGTGATATCATTCAGATTATTTAAATCAGAAAAAATACTCACTTTAGGGAACCTGCTAACTCCGGTAAGTAACAACAAACGAATATATTGATCAGAATCCTTTAATACAGAGTAAAAACTCTTAAATATCGACCTGTTTTCTTCCACTTTCTCTAAATCCTCCAGGTAATCCGTAATAGGTTTATCATATTCGTCAATGAGGATCACCACCTTTCCATTGGCAGAAGCCTTACGGATCAATTCTTCAAATCTTCCTTTCAAATGAATAGATTCCAGTTCTAATCCCAGGTCTTTTGCTATAACACCCATTTCTATACTGAGAGCGTCGTATAAACCTAATTTTTGATAGTCAAGTTTACTTAGTCTTAAATGGATTACCGGATGTTTTTGTTCCCAATTCCATTGATCATAGATCCAAAGTCCTTCAAATAATTCACTGTTTCCACTAAAGATCGCCTTAATGGTGGATAACAATAATGATTTTCCAAATCGTCTGGGACGACTTAGAAAATAATAATTACCAGACTCAATCAATTTATGTATTGATTGAGTTTTATCAATATATAAAAAGTCCTCCTTCCTTATTTTCTCGAAATCTTGTATACCAATTGGATATTTCCTCATATAAACAAAGTTAAAATAAAATACATGACAAATGGCTTAACCGCACTCTGAATACCGCCTTCAACTATCATTTCCACCAGGATTAAATGTATGCGCTGCTAGCCTATTACTTTATTGCTTAATATTTCATTTTATAAAACAATGACGTATATATAACTTACTTATAATAAGTAAGTTAATATTAAACTTTGAGAGGTTTTAGTAGTTTGTGCTATATAATATTTTAATAACTGTTATTAATGAGTGACACTAAAAGATTGCTATCAACATTTTTACTACGCAAATCGGGTGCGTATTGTGAAATTAGTTTTGTGTCAAAAGGGAGTATAAGTTCCTTATTAAATTAAAATGGATTAATATTTGTTGTCATGCATCCATATATTCCGCATCTATTACAAGATATTATTGCTGCTTATCGCACAGAAAAACCACGTGAAGAAAGAGAAAAAAACCTTCAGGAAATTCTGGAAGATTTTATCGATGAGCAATAAGAAAGAATACATACTTTCGGTTACTTCTGTAACCTGAAGGAGGAAGATTTTCCACCTTCAGAACAACTTCTAAAGAAAGATATGAAGTTAGTAAGCAGCGCTTTCAAAAAGATGATGCGAAGTTGGAATCTTCAATGCCTTCTGCCCAAATCTCTACCTCCTGATCTTGAGTATAAACTCCTTATCCGGATGCTTAATCGTAAATTTAATCCTCAACATTCTGGTATTGTACAATTTGCATATTGTACTATGAATACTAATACTTGCCTTCTGGAACGGTATTGTACCTGTTTGAAACAAACGAAATCTGAAAATGGTGGCAGTTTTCTGGAAAGCAAGATTTAAATCCTATACAGTATAATGAGATGTTTATTTTATGTTTAGCATTAAATTTCACTAATGTATTTGCTAATCTTAGATAAATCTTCCGCGAACCGGTGCGAAACTTGTCTCCGGTAGCCCGCAAAAAGGATCGATTATCTAAAAGATGATCGATCCTTTTTCGTTTCCTGTCCAATTCCATTGGGAAACACCAGTTTTTTATTTTTTCCTTCATGCTGTTATTCTCTGGACTGCCATACGATAGCCAGTTGTGAGGAAAAAATCGGCCACATAATCTATCTTTTCTTAAAGGTTTGATAGGGTGAAGCTACATTTTCCCAAATTCTACTATTCCGCCACTGTCCTTGTCATACCCAGCCGAACAGTTCCTGAAACTTTTCTTGGGTCTTTTCATCCAACGTGTATGCTATTTTGTTTTCAATAAAGAATATTTTGACAGTTGGCTTTGTAGCGTACCATATTTGATAAAATGAAACTGGAACAATTCAGTGGAATTGGGAGTATAAGGAATCGATCAGGTGTTGAGTGCTGGTTTTTCGTTCGAATCTGGTTATGCTTATTTTGACTGTAAATCCTGTAATCTGCTACAGTAAAGGGTTAGGCTGAGCTCTAATTCGGTAGCCAAATAATGCCGATTTTATACGGCTAGTGCTTGAGAGGAAAGAACCTGTTTGAATAATACTATACGTAAGATTTTTAAATGAGATTTTATAGTGTTATCCAGCTATACTAAATCATTGTGGCAGCCATTCACATCTAACTCGATCAGGCATTTAGTTACAATTGTGACCAGAAACCAAGTAATAAAAACTGTTTGTTGGTGGAAGTTTGTAAAAAATAGGCTGCAAAAAATAAATGCATAGATAGGGGAAGCAATAGATATTGGAGGGCAAAGATTCTGTAAAATAAAAAAGCTCTGCGCATGCGCAGAGCTGGAAAATAAATTATAATGGTTTAAAGAACGCGAACGTTCACCGCATTTAATCCTTTTTGGCCGTTTTGTACTTCATAAGACACCCTGTCGTTCTCACCGATCTCATCATTCAGGCCCGTTACATGAACAAAGATGTCTTTGCTTCCATCAGCAGGCGTAATAAAGCCAAATCCTTTAGAAGCGTTGAAGAATTTTACTGTACCTTCTTGCATTGTTATTGATTTATTGATAAAAAATTGTTTTTCCTATAGTCTTTTCGTTACATAGTGCCTCGCTTACCGAAAGGTGCTGCTGCATAAATTTTTTTTTGTTCAGTGCAGCAATTGCATTGTCTCCTGCTGTTGCTGTATGCATATAAACATACCCAAAGCCACGCGGATTATTATTTATGTCTCTGGCAATTTCTGCCCACTTTACTTTACCAAACTTTGAAAACAGTTGGAAAAGATCTGGTGATGCAATTTCGTTTCCCAAATTGCCTATAAATATTTTCATGGGCACATTAACTTTTGCATACCTGGTTTACATAGCTTCACTTACTTCCAGGTACTGATTCTTATAATTTAGTTGGTTAAGCGCATGTATCGCTTTTATTCCTCCCTCCTGCGATTCCATCAGTACAAATCCAAAACCTCTTGATCCGCCGTTTTTCTTGTCCATTATTATACCTGCTGAACAAACATTGCCGAATGCTTCAAAAAGCTTGGTCAGTTCTGTTTCTGATGCCTTCAGGTGTAAATTCCCGATATAGATTTTCATGACGAATATTTTATAGCTTGCTGATGAATAGTTCTTATCTCCTGCGACCGAACTGATATGGAGTTGCCGTTTTGAGACGTGCTTCGTTCAAGACTATAGATTGCATTTACACAATGCTATGATTTAGCTTTTCTATTGCCTTTTTACCAGTTACGCACCCTGCCATTTCAACAAAGCAAACCCTCTGGGATGTTTTGTTAAATTATCAGTGATGATTTTTACGGATTTGACTGCCCTGAATTCTGCGAAGAGATCATGTAATTGTTTCTTTGATGTCATGTGACTCAAGTTTCCTATGAAAATGCTCATAATTGCTGTTTGAAAAATAAAAATGGCAACTGAGACGCAAAACTGAAGATGAAATTAAGATGATTGCAGTTCAGAGAGGGCAATGGCAGAAAACCAATATCTACATGAAGGTACGTTATTATATTGTATAATCCTTCATCCAATTCAAAATATACTTCTGTAGAAAAAACGTAAGTATTGACAATCCGGCAAGGCAGGAAAGTGCACAGACGATACAAAAGCACAATGCTTTGTACCTTCTGTGTTTATCTATTTTCTTAGCACCTGTACATTTACAGCACTAAAACCTTTCGATCCTTTTTGCAATTCGTAACTGACCTTGTTCCCTTTTTTCAGCAATTGCGAAATATTGTTGCTATGTACAAAAATGCTCTCTTTACTTTGGCTGTCGCTGATAAATCCATATCCTTTAGCTTCATCAAATGACAGTACTAAACCGGAGTGTCGTAAGTCATTTTCCCTGTCTTGCGGTGCAGCCCCAAGTATAATATCCGCAGGGTCTATTTCTATGCGGTTGCGCATATCCGGCGGCCGGGAAGTCAGGTTCCCGTTTTCGTCCAGGTACGCCATCATTTCATCCAGGCTTTTGCCTTTCTTGTTGTTGAGCTTGCGCTGCTGCATCTTCTCGACTTTCTCCTTTCGTTCTTTTGCTTTTTTCTTTTTCAGTTCCTTTTTTAAAAATGTTTCGGCCATGTATTTTGATATTCTTTAGAAATGAGTAAACTTTATTACCTCAGGTGAGCAGGTACTTTTAATACAGGTACCGGGAATCCTATCAGCTTCTGAATGCTATTCAGGTAACCTGCTTCTTTATAATCGAAAAATGATATAGCCTTACCTGTAGCTGCTGCCCCTCTCCCGGTACGGCCAATGCAGTGTACGTATGTTTCTGCAGCTTCCGGTATATTGAAATTCACTTCCCGTGGCAAATGATCTATATCAATACCTCTTGCCGCTATATCTGTTGCTATGAGCACTTTAACGCGCTCCTGGCGGAAATCACTTAACGCTTTCTGTCTTGTATTCTGCGATTTGTTACCATGAATTGCAGCAGCGTGAACACCGGTTCCTTCCAGTTGCTTTACCATTTTGCCCGCGCCATGTTTGGTACGTGTAAAAACGAGCGATCTTTCTGTTCCTGCGTCTCCTCCAAAAACAGGCGTATACCTTAATCTGATTTTTTCACCATAAGACTTGAAATTCTCCGCAATTTGTATGGCTAGCTCTCTCGTCGGGGTAAGAATCAATGATCTTATTTTGTTATCTACCTTTTGACTGCAACTAAGTAATGCAGGATAGGGACAGCGAAGGCAGCAGTTTTACCGATTCCGGTCTGGGCAATACCCAATAGATCCCTCATAAAAGTATTTCAGGAATTGACTGTTGTTGTATTGATGTAGGGGTTTTATCTCCCTTGCCATTAAGAGCTTGTAGGATAGGTGCTATAATATCTAAATCGTTAAATGTCATCATTACTTATTGAGCCGCCTTTAAGTTTTTAGAGGTGGTGTGATTGAATATGTGCTAAAACAGCACATTATTACCAGGCAACTGTATCGTAGATGGTTGTTTGGTATATGAGTATGGTGAGCAATAGGATTACGGCACTATAACTGCGCATTATGCACTTTATGTCCGGGCCAAATTAAAGAATGGCAGTGCTCATGTCCTGTTAAGAAAGCAATCGGCACAACCCTATTGAAGAAAAAGATTATCCGTAATTATTTGACGGAACAACTGGCAATCGGAAAAGCGAAGACTGAGAAGAAAGGATGAAACGATACAAATCAGAGAGGCAAGACTTATGCCATAAGTGACAAAGATAACAGATTTTACGCGGATAGAAAAATAAAACATGTCAGATGACACTGTTTGAAACCTTTTTATTTATACAAGCTTCATTTTATAAAGGTGGTTCGAACCAAATGAGCGTAAGATATAAGCAATAAAAAGCAATAGATGAACAGGAAAACAGGTGCTAAAAAATTGATTTTTCTTGTCTTTTTCCCCCATTTTTACAGCATGGGAAAGCTGGTCTACAATAGAAAATCCATATTCTTCAAGGCACTTAAAATCGAGATAGAAAATTATTTTGCCGAAAACGGTATTGAGAAAACCGGGAACTGGAAACTTTATATAAAGTCCTTTATTCTTATTTTACTGGCTCTTGGTTCCTATATCTACCTGCTTGCATTTAATTACTCTTTCCCCTTTGGCATTGTACTATCCGGGCTATTAGGGTTTATTCTTGCAGGCATCGGTTTTAATATAATGCATGACGCGAATCACGGCTGTTACTCGACTAAAAAATGGGTAAATAGTTTGATGGGGCTTACACTAAATGCTTTAGGGAGCAATGCGTTTATATGGAAGCAAAAACATAATATCATTCATCACACTTACACAAACGTAGATGGTTTGGATGATGACATCGCCAAAAGCCCGATCATAAGGCAAAGCAGCACGCAGGTCTGGAAACCAGTTCATCAGTTGCAGCATATATATCTTTGGTTTGTCTATGCGCTCAGTTCTATTTTATGGATTTTTGTTACAGATTTCATGAAATACGGCACGCAGAAAATATACACCACAGAGTTAAAGCATATGAATTTTAAAGAGCACTTTATTTTTTGGCTAAGTAAAGTGCTGTACGTTATTTTTTATATCGTGATCCCTGTCATATTTGTAGGCGCACAAAAGTGGCTGATAGGGTTCTTGTGTATGCATATCACATTAGGCCTGTCGTTGGCAATCGTATTTCAGCTGGCACATGTTGTGGAAGAAACTGAATTTGCATTTTGCAGCGAAGATGATGTTGTAATCGAAAATGAATGGGCGGTACACCAGCTTAAGACTACGGCAAACTTCGCGCCTGGTAATTTCTGTATAACATGGTATGTTGGAGGGCTGAATTACCAGATAGAGCATCATCTCTTTCCCCGTATAAGTCATATTCATTATCCTGCACTCAGCAAAATAGTACAATTGAAATGCGAGGAGTTCGGCATCCTATACAATTGCATACCGACAATTACCGCTGCAATTGCCTCTCATTATAATCATATGCGTTCATTGGGTGTGAATCCCGATAAGAAAATCGAAATAAGTAACCACATCTAACTTCAATAATACAGCCGCATCAAAAGATGCGGCTGTATTATTGAAATGTTTCGATGGTGCTGTTATCGCATCTATTGATCAGACATTACCGGAAAAACAATGACTTATCACCAACCGGAGGTAAGTGCATATATTGCACAGCTTATACAGACCGGTGCTTCTGAGGATGATGCAGCGTACATTGCAAGATTCTGTGTGGCGATTGCTAACGGAGAATTCGATACCAATAAAAGTGATGTGAAACAACTACTAGGCAGAAGTCCTGTCAGTTTAAAAGATTTTTTGCAAAATATATACAGTTAATTGGTAGAAGAGTAAATCCTATGTGGAAGTTTATAATGAAAAGTTTTGGCGTAAAGACCCACTTTTCCATGTTCAATGTAAAGTCGGCCAGGTCTTCGAACACTGTACCTAACAGCGCGCTGCAATGACAAAACCCGCTGTTAGTCAGCGGGTTTTGTCATTGCAGGATTTTTGCAGCAATTGTAACTACTTACTATTCAACTGTTGTTGGTTCGAATCCCTTTTTTATTTTACAATATTGCGGTAAACAGCCTTGTAGCTAATTTTAACGCCAGTTACGGAAAACAAATTTATAATTCAATTTCCTTAAAATGCTCTACAACTGGGAATGGATCATAATAATGATGCAATAGTTCCTTCCAATGCACATAGACATCGGATTGTCTAAAACCTACTGTGTGGTCTTCTAACTTATCCCATTCGACTAACAGAATATATTTGTCGGCGTTTTCTAAACATTTTTGCAAACTGTGATGACGATAACCAGGTATTGATCTGATATATTGTCCTGCTTTCTTAAAATCTGTTTCAAATTCCGAGTATAGTCCCGGCTTTATATTCAAAATCGCTACTTCCAATATCATAATATTAAATTATATCGCTATCCGCAGTTTGGTAATTAAGGAAGATACAAGATACTAAATGATACTGATAAGTCTTGTTTCATGGACTCAAAGAAGATGTCAATAGAGATGCCGCTCCTGAATAAATGTTATGCAAAATCAGCTCACCTCTTTGACCAAAAATTCTTCAACAGATCGTTTTTCTGAAGAGAAGCTTATACCAATAGCTATTTTCTTTCTATTTTCTAATTGGTAAGAACGCAAATAACCTTTCTCAAAAATCTGATCCAGGGCCGACTGCGCAGTTCCATTCAATTTTAACTCTATAGCAAAAATAAATTGTTCAGTGAACACCAGTACATCGCATCTACCAGTAGAACTATGTACCTCGCTACGTACATCGAGGCCTAAGCGTTTAAAGGTTAGATGTACGATGATATGAAAGATTGATTCACTTTCAGACTTCCAATGATCGTAAGGGATGGTGGAGATAATTACATCCAATGCTTTGATCATTTGAGGCATATTGTTATTTTTCAAAGCCTGTCCCAAATCATAAGTAACAGCCATTGAGTCGTTGCCTGGAAATATATTTCGATAAGCACTCAGCAGCGCATCTGTCAAACTTTCTTCTACCTCCTTATTGGGATAACCAAGCTCATATAATCTTGTATCTTCATCATAATGTTTAATGGTCAGATACCCTGTCTGGAACAAAACCGGTACTGACGCAATATGCTCCACATTAAAACTACTCAAAGCGTTTTCTCCAATTCGTATATTTTCAAGTTCAAATTCCCGGTTATTCCTCATCAGATTCACTAACCAGGTGGGTGTACCTGTTTGAAACCAAAAATTTTGAATCCGCCCAGACCCCATATAACTCAGCACTGAAAATGGATTATATACCCTACTTGTGCCATCCCATGAATATCCGTTATACCATTCTTTTAATTTCTGTAAAATATCAGGGTGTCTTTGCTGAAGAACATTTATTTCTTCTTTAAAATCTGACTCGAGCTCTTGCTGGGTGATACCCATCAATGTGGCATAATGAGGATTAAGCGTAATATCGTACAGGTTATTCAGATCAGAGAAAATACTGACCTTTGAAAATCTGCTTACCCCGGTTATCAGCAACAAACGAATATATTCGTCAGCATCTTTTAATACAGAATAAAAACTTTTAAATACCGATCTGTTTTCCTCCACTTTTTCTATATTTTCCAGATAATCGGTAATAGGCTTATCATATTCGTCAATCAGGATCACAACTTGTCCATTGACAGAAGCCTTACGGATCAGTTCTTCAAATCTTCCTTTTAAATGACTAGCTTCCAGTTCCAGGCCCAGCTCTTTTGCTAAAACACCCATTTCCATACTGAGTGCTTCATACAATCCTAATTTTTGATAATCAAGCTTACTAAGCCTTAAATGTATCACTGGGTGCTTTTGTTCCCAATTCCATTGATCATAGATCCAAAGCCCTTCAAATAATTCTTTATTGCCGCTGAAAATCTCCTTGATAGTAGACAGTAGCAGAGATTTACCAAAACGTCTGGGGCGACTCAGAAAATAATAATTACCTGAATCAATCAATTTATGAATCGATTGAGTTTTATCAATATATAAATACCCCTCCTTTCTTATTTTCCCGAAATCTTGTAAGCCTATTGGATATTTTCTCATAAAATCAAAGATAAAATAAAATCAATGACAAAGTTTTGTTACCCACTCTTAGTAAGCACAACAGCTAAGGAGTCCTATTTCCAATTTTATACCAGCACATTGACACAAAAGCTATAGCACCAGACATGCATTGCTACAGGAAATATATAACTAAATAAACATATGACTTGAAGAAGAAATTTTCATGCCTTCATGCTGAAAATTTGGAGTTTTTGGCTTATAATTCAATTTTTGCCAACAGGAATTAGTTTTTTTAGCAACTTTCAACATTATTCGGTACCCTTGGACATATTTTATAAATACTCTGGCTTTTATGCTCTTACAAGCTTCCTCCTTTTTTGAATTATGTACTGAGTACCCTGTCACCAGTATTTTCATGTTACGTTCCAAAAGCGAACCTACACAGTTTATCAGGCAGGAAGCGTTTTTAACAACTCCGCTGGTGCCCGTGAGTGAGTATATTGATGGGTATGGCAATATTTGTCAACGTACTATTTTACCTGTAGGAACTACCATCATTGAAAGTAGTGTTATAGCTGAGTGCGATGAGAATATTGATGTGAATCCAGCCGCAGCATATGTACCGATAGAAGAGTTACCCGGTATTGTATTGCAATTTCTGCTACCCAGCAGGTATTGTGAGTCAGACAAAGTCGGTGAACTGGCCATGGAAATTATAAAGGATATACAATCGGGGTATGAACAGGTAGAAGCAATCCGGCAATGGTGTTTCCAAAACATATCCCGTCAGTATGGTTCTACCAATAGTTCTACATCTGCTATAGATGTGTTGCAAAGCAGAACAGGCGTATGCAGGGATTTTACGCATGTAGCGATAGCACTGTGTCGAAGTATAAATATACCTGCCCGTATGGTGGTAGGATATCTGCATGACTTGAAACCAATGGATTTACATGCATGGTTTGAAGCGTATGTAGGGGATCGGTGGTATACATTTGATGCGTTGATGGAGAAACCGGTTGGAGGCAGGATCATTATGGCCATCGGTCGCGATGCGGCTGATGTAGCTTTTGCCAGTCATTTTGGAGAGGTCGTACTGGTGAAGATGGAGGTGAATGTGGATGAGGTGAAGTAGGGAAACCGGTGGCTTCCCTAAATTTCTTCTTCTTCAACAGCCTGAGACGTGCAGGAAATCCCAGGCTGTCGGTTTGTCCATTTACTACTACAATAGCGCATAGGGATATAAATAGTGTCAATAAATAATCTCGTTATATATTAAATATATTCACTTTTACGTGGAATATTCAACAATGACGATGTCAAAATAGGTACAAAAAACACCAACACCGTCACTATGGATATCCCCACATCAGCTGCATGACTGCCTAATACATGACTAAATGAGCTATCCGGATAGAAATGTTCAAACAGCGACAATACCAGCTTCACACCCAGTATACCAATCACAATAAATGCCGCGGTTTCTAAAAAGGTATACTTCTCCATCAGCTTTACAAACCATTGGGCTATGAAACGCATGGCAAAAATACCGATGAATACACCTGTACAAACAAGAATGATATTAGGAGAAAAAGCTACCGCTGCAAATACATTGTCAATGGAAAATGCCATATCCATGATTTCTACGATGCAGATGGTGGCCCAGAAATTACCAATCGTACCAACAGTCGCCTTGTACAACCACTTATTGGATTTATCTACTGCTGCATCTTCTTCATCACTACCACGATACCAGTCGTATACAAGGTATAATAGATACAACCCTCCCAGCGGCTTTAACCACCAGATCTTTACCAGCACAGCAGCAAAGATCATGGCAAGGCCACGAAATATATAAGCCCCCCAGATACCAAATTTGAGGGCTTTGCCCCGCTGTGATTTAGGGAGGTCCATTACGATGGTCGCAAGCACTGCGGCGTTATCTACTGACAGCAGACTTTCTATAATGATGAGGTTACAAATAATCGCAACGCTGGTTCCGGGATGATAAATAATATCATTCCAGAGCAGGGTTAGATCTTGTGAGATGTTCATGGAAAATTTATTAACTATTCAATACTTACTTCTACCCGACGATTTTGGGTACGCCCTGTTTCGGTGTCATTTGTCGCGATGGGATTGTCAATACCTTTGCCTATAGCTGTGATCATGCTCGCGTCAACTCCTTTGGAGATGAGATATTGCTTAAATGCCACTGCCCTTTCCTGAGCCAGTCTCTTATTTACAGAGATATCACCTTCACTGCTGGCATAGCCATAGATGGTGATTTTGTGTGCTTTCTTTATTTCCTTTACGACTTCGTCGGAAATAGCAATAGGAGCGGAGTTGCCTTTGTTAAATGAAGCGGCAATACGGGCAGGAGCAGCGACAGGGGGAGGAACCCCGGAAGCAGTAGGAGCCCCCTCAGCAGAGCTTTGAACAGTGACAGGAGGAACCCCGGCAGCGGTAGGAGCAGGATCAGTAGCAACAGGCGAATCAGCTACAGGGCCAGGAGCAGCAACTAAAGCAGCTGTATCCATAACCGGAGTTGAAGTAGCTGTATCCGGAACTATAACAGCCGCATCAGCTACTCCTGTTTCCTTTTTTGGCACAAAAAACCAAACCGCCACTCCAACAATCACCACTACTAATAATAACACTATCCATAATTTATTCTTCTTTTCCGGCACCACCACCGGAACAGGATCATTATTCTTACTAAGATTAAAAGCCATAAAAAATATTTTTAAGTGTACATATTAACCAATGTCTGTAAACTACCTGTATGCGCTCTACCCATCGCCTCAAACTCCCACGAATTCCCAACCCTGAATAACCGCCCAAACTCCACTGCATCCTCTTTCGTATATTTATCCTTCAGATCAAACCGCAATATCTCCTCACCTGTACTCTCATTGATGATCCTGATATAACAATCTTCCACCTGTCCAAAATTCAGGTTCAGCGTACGCCTGTCCTTCTTATTATCATGCGGGTATTTACAGATCGTACAGCAGATGATGATCTGTTCTACATCAGGCGTGATTTTAGAAAGATCAATAAACATGTCTTCATCATCATCGCCATCACTCCTTCTTCCATCAGGGTCATCTATCGCCCCCATGATCGCACCATCTTGGGTAATAGGCCGCATCAGCCCTTTCTCTACCGGATCTTCTATATAATTTCCCATCCTTACCTGTCCATAAAAAACAAAATAAGAATCAGAAGGAATCTTAAAACTCCCATTCAAGGCAAATGCAGATACATCCAGATCAAAGTCAGGTCCTCCCGGCTGATCGTTGGGATCCCATCCCATACCTATCCTCACTACCGTAAGACCGGGAGCCGCTTTTGACAAGGAAAATCTTTCTCCTTTTGTTAAATTAAAACTTCCCATAAAAAATGATTATTATTGATACATATCAACCAGTGTATTCAGTCCCCCGGAAAACGCCTGCCCCACAGCTTCTACATCCCATTGCCCATTATTCCTTGACAACGTCGCAATGATCACAGAATCTTCTTCTTTGAATTCTTCATTGAGCCGGTATTGACACAAAAGCGTATTATCAGCCCCATTACGAATATTGATATAAGCATTCCGCACATAACCGAAATGATGTGCACGTGATGCTGCCTGATCGATAGTCACCGCAAAGTAGAGATACTCAATTTGCGCATCGACCTTTCCGAGATCAATGGAAATGATCTCATCATCTCCCTCTCCGGTACCATCCCTGCTATCGCCCGGATAGTAAGCAGCACCATCAGGACTGGTGTTGTTATTATAGAATACAAAAAACTCATCCTGCGGCAACTTGCCATTGGCCCCCATCATAAAGACAGAGAGGTCCAGGTCTACATTGTGACCATTTACATTTGCTGTATCCCAACCCAGTCCTGCTATAATTTTACGCAGCCCGGGTGTCGTTTTTTCCAGTGATACAGGTTTCCTTTTCTCTAAATGAATTGCCATAACTTACTTTTTTGATGGAGGTAATGGTGGTGGTAATGGAGGTTTATTCTTATTCATAACCGGCGGTAATGGCGGCTTTGCAGCCGGCAATGGCGGAGCTGGTGAAGAAGATGAAGCAGCCGGAACTGCCGGTGGTAATGATGGAGCCGGAACCGGAGGTGATGACGATGGAACTGAAACCGGCAGTGGTGATGAAGAATCCGAAACCGGCAGGTGCGAGGTTGTAACCGACACCCTTGCTGATGCAGGTGGCACAACAACCTTTTTGGATAACCCCGCAAAAACCAACTCCATCGTATCTTTCAACCAAACAGGTTCTACTTTCTTCACACGGGGATATTTCTTCAATAACTTATTCAAAAAATAAGATGTACTGATTTCTTCTCCTACCAATAATACAACTGTGTTATCCACATTTAATTTATTCTCCTCCAATAAACCATCGATATTGTTATACACCACCTGATCATTGGAATAAAATTGTAACCGTTCATTCAGTGTCCGCTCCTTCACCTGAAACCAATACTTATGCCCATCCGTCAATTCCACTTCTCCCTTTATAACCGGTGAAAGCTGATTGAGCTGATCTGTGCAAAAAGGCAGTATCGCACCTGTTTCCTTCTCTATATCAATCGACAAAAATGACTGCTGCGCAATGATGTATTCTATGATCATTTCCGCCAACAGCTTCACTCTTGGATCAGCACCCTGCCCATCCATCGACAAGGCACTTACAGGCCCCTGCTGGAAATTTTCATACAACTTAAAATAAAGGGTGCCATTCAGTCCATTCAACAACAACACATGATTACGAGGTGTAATAACACCCCATCCTGCCAATACTTCAAACAACGCGGCATCATAATTCACCCTGCTTGTACTGAAATATCCTGCATCTATAAACAAGCTTTCTATCAGCGCCTTCTCTTTGTCTTCGATATCCACATCAAACAAAAAATGAAGCGACAAATGCTGCCGATAAGATTCTATGGAATCATTTTTATACAATACTGTATTGATAAAGAAAGACAGACATTGCTCTACTCCGTAGTAAAACAGTTGCTTTACAGGTTTCTTATTACCATATATAGTAAAATGCTTTGCCGGATCTTTGATGATCTCAAAATAGTCTCCATATGCATTTGGATGATGCTGGTTGAACATATCCCTCGCCGCATTTCCAAATATGAAATCATTCCCATTCACATAGAAATACAACAATACCTCGTTGCTATCCTTTATAATCAGGGGTGCATACGCATTACTATTAGCCTGGTACCAGAATGAGACTAATCGCCTGGATATCTTCACGAGCAATCGAAAGGTCATAGTTTACTGGATTTTGATTCCTTTTAGCAAATGCTTTTCAAAGAACTTCATCCCTTCGAGTATAATGATTGGCGCTACATAATCAAACTTCTTTTGCTCATCCACTTTACGTTTCTTCGCTTCTATAAACTCAGGTATACCCTTGATGTAGTTCTCGATGTTCATATCCTGAAATCCTGCCATGAAGTCCGCCGAGCTCATTTTCAATCCGAACATGGAAGACGCCACCCTGTAGAATAAATCTGCAAAGTCCATAAACCGTGGACAAGGCTGGCTGCCCTGTGGTGGGTAGTTGATGAAATAATCACCAATATGTTCCAGCATTTCCGGTGTAATTGAATTGGTGGATTCGAGGTATTTGAATTCACCATTAGGCATGACTATACAGAAATGATCTTCCCCCAGAATCTCGATGGCCTGCTTATTGGTAGGCACTAATATCCTGGTAAGGTTCGTAGGAATAGCGAGTCCTTTGGATACTTCGTATTTAACATCTGTATAGCTGTCTCCTTTCTGAGAATTGATATCTATTATTTTCAACGGACTTTGACTCACAGGAATGATAGTCTTTCTTGCCACCGCTTCGCCACCAATACCCCTGATGAACATCTGGGTATAGTAGTTATTTGCAGCAGACGGATCGACCGCATTGAACCAGTCAAAGATGCGGGCGCCTTTGCCAGCAAAGGCAATCCTGATTTTTGGAGGTGTGTTTTTCACTGCAGGGGGCGCATCTTCGGAACGGATTATTTCTGTTCGTAGCTTATGTACCAGTTGACCTGCATAGAACATGATCAGACCTGTAATGTATAGATTCACACTCATCATCTCTTTACACTCCGCTGCTATGAGCAGGTAAAAGGTATTAAAGTCTGTATGCTCCAACCGGTCCAGTACCTGTTCAAAGTAATAGGGAGCTGTGTTTTCAGAAAATTTGTTCTCCCCCTTGTTCAGTCCCTGGATAGAGATGCGCTTCCTTTCACACATTTTCAACAATACAGTTCTAAAATTAGGGGAATATCGGGTGGCCTGAGCCATACGCTCAGCTGCAAAGCGAATGGAGTTTTGCTTGATCATCGCCTTTCCATCTAACATCTGGCAAAGTGCTGTAATATCAGTCGTGCTACCACCAATATCAAAACAGAGGATTAATTCACCTGCATTTATTGAATAGCCACCCTGTGGCCGGACCAGATAGTTCGCTACCGCACAGGCTTCTGACAAAGACTCCTGGTTACCCAGTTCTTTAAAATCAAAACGAATAGGTGCTGTATCAAAAGAAATTTCTACAATCTCCTTCTTTTTTGTTTCCTTTTCATTGCCCCATCCACTTTCATCGCTTGCTCCCCAACCACCACCTGTATCACTGCCTACGCCCCAGGTGCTTCTCTGCACATCACCAATATCCGACAGGTCAGATGGTGGAAATGTCTTTAATTTAACGTTGCTATTGATAGGACTAATATTCACTAACGAATCCCAGATGGCTCTGTATTCGCTTAAGAGGTCTTTGCCCATAGAAGATGGATAAGACCATTTCAGCGTATGCGGCTCATGGTTTTCCTCAAAGAGCTGTGCATATACATGCAACATCAGTGTACTCAGGTATGCCGTTTTATAACTTTTATCAATACGCTGTGTGGACCATTTCATATTGTATACCAGCTCTGCCGTCCCCACTCTGTTGTAGGTCAGGAAATACCGGTTATCCAATGCGCTATCGATAGGCAGGTTCTTTTCGAAACAGGGAAATCCACCTTTAACGGCATCTGACAAGAGAGAGTCGGGCTGATTATTCTTTTCATTCACAATCCTTCTGGGATCATGAATGGTGAGCACAGACTTGATAGAATTGGAAAAGATCTCATCATTCTGAAAGAAAAATATTTCATCTTCCACAGCCGGACGTTCATCATTATTTTTCAAATCGGTGGACAACAATGAAATCCTTTTGTTCGTGAGTTTCAGATCATCTTTCACCCTATTATCACTTTCGGAATAGTAAGCAATGGAAGAATTCGTGCTACCAAAATCCACGCCCAGAAAAGCCGGGTACAGGGTCTTTGTCGTGTTCAGCATATTCAATGGAAATGCCGGATCGTTCCCAAATGATTTGTATCGTATAATCCCAAAACCACAATCTACGCCTGCATGCGAGAACTTAATGCCCTTGAAAGGCTGATTACTTTCGTAGATCTCATACTTATATTTGTTATCAGCCACTGCATTGTTCGATGCTATGTGCAGCTGCACCTGCGTACCAGGAACAGATACAACACGGCCTTTTTCCGCCAGGTAATATGGGATACCTTTATCATCCAGCGCAATGCGGAAAAACTCGTCATTAACATTGCCAATAAACGGCGTGGCCTGGAATTTAGCATCGTTGTGAGGAATTTCAGAATACAGGAAATACCGGTTCCATTGTTTGGATATAAAGTTGGGCCACATCAGTATATCTTTTCCCATAATGGCCTCCTGCGTAACTTTATACACTACCTGTCTGAGAATTTCATTGCCGGTATCAGTAAATAGTCTGAGGTGTACGATCAGCTTTTCTCCATCCCTGTCATTAGGATCATATACCGCAGAGATACGTGATCTGACATTCGAATTAGGCGACAATCCCGCAAGCGCATCCAGGTTTGTTCCAAATACATTTAAGGCAAGCGGTGTCAATGGCAGCGCAAAGTATGCATAGTTATTAGGCTGACCCTTTGTTTCGGCGGCTAATAGCAGTATGGGTTTATCAGCTAAGAAGTTCTTTTTTTCAGCCCCTTCTTTACCAAAATCTATCTGCGCAATTTCGGTGGAATCTGGTAACAGGAGATCTTTGGGATCAAATGGAATACTGTATGCTGAATTTTCTACCTGAGTGATGATGCCTTCAGAACCGAATAATAAAGTGGAATAATTAAACAGCTTACTAAAGGGTAATGCAAACAGAGAGCCAACTTCAGGAGGCGTGGAATTATCCAGTCTGGGAAAATTCTTTTGCTCCTGGTATTTCACCATATCCTTTATCCAATCCTGCAGGCAGGCACTGATATTCTCGTAGGAAGGTCTGATATCTGCAGGTAAGCTACTAAAGTGCTGTTTGAATGACTGTATGTTGTCCAGGATATGCCTGGCATATCCATAGATTAATTTCAGCTCCTGCTGTCCTGGATCAGACTTTAATGGATCTACAAAACGACCGCTTTGGATATTGATGAAAGGATACTTCCCTTTGATGTTATAAGATACCGAAGTAAAGAGAAAACAATCGGGCGATGTACCACCGATTACATTTCCTTTGAAAGAGATCACATCTATAAACGGCACCTTCTCTGCATTATCAGCCAGTGACTGATCGCTCCATAGCGGTTGTCTTTCAAACAAGGCATTGCCAAATGCACCAGTGGGTTCATAAATATTTTCTGTATCTGGCAGTTTCTTTCCATCTGAATAAACGAGGGGAACGCGGTTGACTTCAATATCTTTATAGTTCAATGCGAGGCAACTGATAAACCCTTTCCACTCACTCACCAGCGATTTGTAAAACGACATGAGTCCGGACGTCGCTGCATCCTGATCAATGATATTATTCAACGCGCTTTCGAACAGGGCTGCTCTTGCAAATACGGTAGGGATACCAGATACGAGGGTACCAATGTTTACAGCGGCACCGCCATCCTGTTCCACTGCTATCTCAGGAATGATAATGTTCCTGGTAAAAACTTCCAGCTGTGGAATCTTGTCCCAGGCGAATTGCATGCCCTGTAATTCTGTCTTAGGGTGTACCTTGATAGTTAAGGCTTTTATTTTATTGCTCATTGTAATTTCAGATTAAATGGAAGCCCTGTGAATGAGTGATCGCATTGTAGATATGAGCGAGGAATTTTTCTTTTGTGGTATTGACCTGTTGCTCTTCGGATGGTCCCAGGTTGATCAGCTTTTTGACAAAGGTGTCATATCTGTTAGCCAGTAATCCTCCTTTGGGCCAGTGATTTTTTTCATCGGGGAAGATGGTGCCGACATCCAGTTTCTTCAATTCAGAGAGATTATCAGGGAAGGCTTTGCTATCGAAGATGAAAGTACCCGGGGCAACTGTGTTCCTTACCTGGTACAACCAACCGGGTGTGAATCGCGCGCTTTCGAAGGTGTATGCGAATGCTTTGAAGTAGTCATTGATTTCGCTACATTCAGCATCGGTGATGGTATTATATTGGGTAATTTTTTGCTCCTGGCATCTGGTAATAAAACCTTTGATGCCGGCGTCACCGTTTGCCGCATTATTCACCGTGAGTGAAATATGTGCCAGTGAAAAGAAAGCACCGATTTTGTTAGCGAATCGTTCGCCTGCTTTATTACCATTGCCCACAAAGTCGTGAATGGAGAAACTGAAGGCATTGCTATTAAAGTCTACTGCTTTGTATACGTATTCAGTTTTATCTACATCCAGACCGGTTGTTCGGGTAAAGAAATCATAGGCTGCACAGGCTGCCAGTAATTCTGTGACGTGTGCCGCATTTTCCTGGGTAGCACCACCGGTGATGGTCTGGGTACTGCCATTGTCCACAGGTTTACTTTCTACCGGCCAACCGATGTGATAAAGCATTTTATAGCATCGTTGTACGGTAGGATCGCTTTGATAAAACTGCAGGGCAGCCTGACTATTCAGGGGGAAATAAGAGGCATCTGCGATGATACTGTTTTCTTTACTGGCTTTCTGTTTGTCATTGGGCTTTTTGAAAGTAAAGTATTCAGTGAGCAGGGTAGAGCCGAACTTCGCTTTGGAAAAGTCTATGCTGGAAGCGCCTTTGGAGCGGATCTTTATGAATTCCTGCAGGGCTTTGGGAATGATGGGAATAGAAGACGCGCCTGTGCCACCGAAGATAGAGCCGAAGATGAACACACGAGCATCTTGTCCGGCGAGTTCCAGTTTGGTAACAAATTCATCCAGTTCCCGTTCCTGTACCTTTACATCTGTGCCTCTTACAATATTTCTGGCAGCCTCGATCATACCATGGTACATGAGCATAGAGCCCAGGTGTGTTTGTGCGCGGTAGCCGTGAGAGAGGTCGAATTCCTGTACAGATTCGTTGTCAAGAAAAAGGTCGGAGATGAGTTTATTGCCTTTTTGTTGTTCAGGTGTGCCTGAATTCAATTTCGAAATATTCTTATAATTCTCTCTGCCCTGACCGGAATAGTTGGTATAGAACCGGTAGAGGTTTAATTTAGAAGAGAAGAAGGTATTTGCATTGGGGGTACCGCCGGATTTAATCCGGTTGTATAACTGAATCAGTTTTTCCACACGGCCTTTGTTGCCATTGGCCTGATCGGTATCAAGAGTGAGCATTTCAATTTCCTTGCTGTCGAACATGCCTATTGCACAAAGGTGAGTGAAGGCTTCGAGGCAGCGCATGCCGGTACCACCGACCGCGATAACGAATAATTTGTCCATCATGATTGCAGATTAAAACCAGTGACCTAGCTTACCATTTGTGAAGATGCGGCTGAGGATGAAGCCTAACAGGATGTATAAGAAAAAGCCTGCCACGGTACCTATGGTTAAGGCGGCGAGGTAATTTTTTATCACCATCCTGTTACCATCGGGCATAAATACAAAGAAGCCGAGGAGGAAGATGAGAATGGGGTTGATCAGACATAACACCCAAAACCAAAGTTTCCTGATTTTGGGATCTTTGGGTCTGCTGCCACCTTCGAATTTGATGAGGTTAGCAATGATAGCGGCGATGAATAAGATGACAAGGGTGATAATGACAGATACGGTGTAGGCAGTAATTGATTCCATGACTATAATGTTTTGATATAATAGGTGTATATAGTTTTGTTTTCAGGTTTTAGTTCCAGTAAAGTGTTTTTTATAGATTCATATAACGCGATATTGGGTATTCCTTTCGTATTGACCCATTTGAATTTTTCCAGTTTTGGATTGTCGATATTGGGGGTAGCGGCAGTGAGCACGATATTTATTTTCAAAAAAGTATCAGCTTCTGCAGGAGTAAAATTGGAATCGAAGGTGATTCCTAGTTCTACATGTTTGTTATCGCTTTTGCTGGTATTATCAAATAAGGGTTGATTAAGGTGGAAATAATTGGAAAGCGGTTGTAATGTTTGCAGATGGTATTTGCAGGCATCTTTTATTGAACCGTCGTCGTTATAGCATTCAAGTATTATTGGATCTTTTTCTTCGTCGGACATTTTGGTTTCACCATTTTTCCCTTTGGTAGTTTTGGGAGGATTGTGTAATGCATAATCAGCTTTTGCAAAATTTGTGAAATCTGTAGTTACATTGAAAGTTTGTACTTCGAATGCTTTGAAGGTATAGCTATCCTGGTTGCTGAGGTCTATGAAGAGGTTGCGGAATATGTCGGAGAATTCTTCCGGCACTTCTTTATGTATGTCTGCTATATTTTTCCAATCAAGGCCCAATGGATAGTATTCATACCATTCACCTTTTATGTACTGATCTTTCTTTAGGTCTAAATCATTTTTATTATTGTAAATGCCCCCTGATTTTGGGTCTGCATAGTTTGTTGATAAAGTAAATGCGCTTGTAGACAAATCGAACCGGGTGCTGTAGGGACTGAGTTTAGGCGAGAGTTTGGAGAGTAGGATGTTGGTACTATTGAAAATGGTAAAATAGATATGTTTGTCTACGTTTCCTTCCTTATAGTCTACTATGAAGAAATGGATGGAGTTGCCTTTAGCCAGCCATTTTGAAAATGGAAGTTTCAGATAGGCAGTATTAGTTACTTCAGTTTTATCATTCCATTCTTCGAAATCGGTAATCAGGAGCGCATCATTATCGGCTGCTGTGATTTTTTCGACAGCTTTCTGGATAGGCGCCCAGATATCTTTATAATTACTTTGATTACTTATCTCCTGTCCAAGCTGCGTGGTATTGGTCACTGGTAATGGGGTTACCTCATTAGATCCCAGCTTATATACTTCAAACTTGTCGGTCAGTATTGTATTAAAACATTCTGATAACAGACTGTTGACAGTAGAGGTTTTGAAGGCATTGTTAATACCTGCTGAGAAGTCAATAAATAAATCAGGGGTGCCGTTTTTAACATTCGACTGTACATTGTTATAGGCATTGAGGCGTTCAGTAAGACCAAGGCCATAAGGATCAAAGGAGGGCTCATGTTTGCATCCCCCGAAGCACGCCATCACCAGAAGGCCATATAAAAATCGGGAATTAATAATCATAACATTATGAGTTAAAAGCTTAGTGTCTTGACAATAGTATTCCACCTGCACTGGTTATACACCAGCGCCAGAAAAATACTATCTGGAAATATTCGTGAATTGGAGTTGTAAAATCAGGTGAAAATTAGAACTAATTTCCAACGCGACAAGTGCAGAAACGCAAAAAGGGGATAAATCCCCTTTTTTAAAATGATGCTTGAATATGTGGCTTATTTTAAATATCCTCCTTCCACAATATCCTTCAATATCCCTTTCTCTCTTGGCTCCCAGCCTAATACCTTCTTTGTCTCTTCTGCCGAAGGCACCACTCCCATTTCTGCAAAATGCGTAAACCACCCAAAGTGCGCTTCCGCATCTGCACCTGTCTTACTAACTGTTGGAATATTCAATCCATTCCCTATAGTAGTCGCTATTTCTCTAAAAGGCACCCCCATTTCCGCTACCGCATGAAACACTTTTTGCGCCGGCTGCTTTTCTACAATCAACCTGTATAATACCGCTGCATCAAAACGATGTACCGCAGCCCAGGTATTATTCCCTTCGCCAATGTAAGCAGATTCACCTTTTGCTTTAGCTGTGTTAATAATGATAGGCACAAACCCATGATCACCTTCTCCATGCGTAGTAGGCGGCAGTCTTACTATATAAGCACCGACACTGCGGGCCGCTTCTTCTGTAGCCGCACGCGGTACCTTGTTTGATGGTGGAGGTGTATCACTTTCATCAACAGGACGTCCATAATTTAACAAACCAATCGCAGATGTAACGATGAACGGCAACTTTGTTTCTCCTAATGCCAGAATCAACTGATGATCTTCTTCACTACTTTGTTTGAACCGGGAGAAATCATGATTAAACGCTGTATGAATGATCATATCACATTGCACTGCGCCCGCTTTGATGCTTTTTATATCATTGAGGTCTGCCATGTGTGCTGCTGCACCTATTTTTTTCAATGTTTCGGCATTGATGTCAGAACGCACCATACCCAATACCTCGTGTCCTGCCTGTAACAGTTCTTTTACGATAGCGGAGCCAACAAAACCTGAAGCTCCTGTAACAAATACCCGCATAAATGAATGATTTAATTTGTTGATACAAAAGTCATTTAATGTGGTAGTGAAAATGTGGTCATTTGACCATATTTAAATTATCGATGTAACTGTGCATGCCGTATACGGGTCAATGTCTTTAATGACATACCCAGGTAAGCAGCGATCATATGGAGTGGAACACGGGAGAGTAAATCAGGGTTGTTAATAACAAAGTCATCATACTTTTCTTCAGGCGTACCACTAAGCGTCGTAAACAGCCGCTGCCGGCCGGTATAATTAATCCTGGAGATCAATTGCTGGGAATAAGTATTCAGGGTCGGAATCCCGCTTAATAAGGTATCAAATTCAGCCTTTGGCCATTGCAATACATCAGTACGCTCTATGGCAGCTATATTAAATTTTGAGGCAGACTGCAGGTGATAACTTTCAGGATCTAATATCCACTGATGAGCTGAAGAGAATTGTAAAATGTATTCAGTACCATCGGCAGCAGTACCGTAATTACGTAATAAGCCTTTTATTATGAACGTTTTATGCCGGCATACCTGTCCCTGCTGCAACAGGTGCTCCCCTCGCTGTAGCGCTTTGGGAACTGCGAATGCAGTAACCCGCTCTATCTCTTCATCCGAGAGTAGCGTTAGTGTGCGGCAATATGCTTGAAATTCAGCGATCATAACTCTCTCTAAATTACTGCTGAAAAAAAATTTCACCAAATACTTTCATTCCGGGAATATATTTACTTTATTTGCTCTACTAAATTAGTAGACTGTTAGTCAAACACAGGATATTAACTTTTAAATAACCAGACCATGTTATTACGTCCATTTGGGTTGCTTTGCGTGTTGTTGACAACAGTGTTGTATACGCAGGCGCAAAACAGACCTAACATCATCTTTATCCTGTCTGACGACCATGCTTATCAGGCGACGAGTGCTTATGGTAATAAGCTGGTGCAGACGCCAAATATAGACAGGATAGCCAATGCCGGTGCGTTACTGAATAACAACTTTGTAGCGAATTCTATTTGTGGGCCGAGCCGGGCGACTTTGCTGACAGGCAAGTATAGCCATAAAAATGGGTATACCCTGAATGAAAAACGGTATGATGTGAATCAGACGAACTTCCCTACTTTATTGCAGCAGGGAGGGTATCAGACGGCGTGGATTGGCAAGCTGCATTTGGGTAGTTTGCCAGTTGGGTTTGATTACTTTAATATCTTGCCAGGGCAGGGTCAGTATTATAACCCGGAGTTTATCAATAATCAGAATGATACGATTCAGTATAAGGGGTATGTGACGAACCTGATCTCTGAGTTCTTCTTTGACTGGTTGCAGAAGCGGGATACGAGTAAGCCATTCTTTGCAGTAGTAGGAGAGAAGGCTACACATAGGGAGTGGTTGCCGGATGTACAGGATCTGGGTGCGTATGATAATATTGATTTCCCATTGCCGGATGATTTCTTTGACAACTACGATTCGAGATTGGCGGCGCAGGATCAGGATATGACGATTGATAAGACGATGCTGTTGGACCTGGATCTGAAAGTGCATCAGAAATTTGGGGCAGCATTGAAAGATGCTGCAGATGCAGGGCCTAATAAGCGATATGTGAACAAGGGGTATGCCAGGTTGGATCCAGAACAGGCAGGGGCGTATGAGAAGTATTATGGCAAGATTTCGGATGATTTTGATGCAAAGAAATTAAGTGGAAAGGAGTTGGCAAAGTGGAAGTTCCAACGCTACCTGAAGGACTATTATGCAACGGCGAAGTCTTTGGATAGGAATATTGGGCGTATCCTGGATTACCTGGATAGTACGGGGTTGAGTAAGAATACAGTGGTGATTTATGCTTCTGATCAGGGGTTTTATTTGGGAGAGCATGGGTGGTTTGATAAGCGGTTTATATATGAACAGTCTTTGAAAACGGCGTTTGTGGCGAAGTATCCGGGAGTGATAAAACCGGGAACTAAGGTAGATGGGTTTGTGTCTAATGTGGATTGGGCGCCGACCATTTTGGATTTTGCGGGGATAAAAGCGCCAGCGGATATACAGGGGAGGTCATTCTTTTCTTTGTTGAAGGGGAAGGAGCCAAAGGATTGGAAGAAGGATGTGTATTATCATTATTATGAGTATCCGCAACCGCATCATGTGAGTCCGCATTTTGGGATAAGGGCGAAGGATTTCGTGTTGGTGAGGTTTTATAAGGGAGTGGAGAGTTGGGAGTTGTTTGATTTGAAGAAGGATCCGGGGGAGAAGGTGAATGTGTATAAGGATACCCAGTATGCAAAGGTGGTGAAGGATTTGAAGGAGCGGTTGAGGAAGTTGATAGTGGAGTATGGGGATACGGAGGCGTTGGAGATATTTAATAAGGAGATATAGAGGAATAGCCCCCTTGCGGTGGCTCCGTATTGGAGGCGTGAAAAAAGCTTTATCGGGAGAAAGTATGATGAAAGCAAAATATCCATTCTTTTTGCTTTAGAAGAAAGTTTCTGCACTAATGCAGAAACTTTACCGTCATATAATTAATTGGCAACCACTCATATCCTTTGCCCACCTTTCTCACATGTCCAATTCCGGGGAATGATAAATGTGGCGAGGCCACCCAATACCCTTGCTTTGCAGCATCATCAAAGGCTTTCGTTCTCGATGCTTCAGCACCCGCAAATTCCACATCGAAATCAATCGTCACACCTGGATCTGACAATTGTACTGCACCAGCATGAATAATATCACCTACAAAGACGATTTTTTCACCCTTGCTGGTCAGCATAAAAGCACTGTGACCTGGCGTATGCCCTGCTAATGCAATGGCACTGATACCCGGTAATAACTGTGCGGCAGGAGCATATGTTTTTACCTTCCCTGCCTGTTGATAGGGAGCAATTGATTGTTGTGCAGGATCAAAGAAAGACGTCGCTCTTTTATTGGCAGTGGCTTTGTTGGCTGGGTTTAACCAGAAATCAGCTTCCGGCTGACTGATGTAAAGAGTCGCATTTGGGAAGACCATTTTACCACCTTCACTTAAACCACCTACGTGGTCTGCATGCAGGTGAGTTAATAAAACTGCATTGATCTCTTCCGGCTTATAACCTGCTGCTTCCAGGTTGTGACGAACTTTGCCTAAAGTGGCGCCCAAAAAGTTGCCCGTACCAGCGTCGATCAGGATGAGTTGATTATTGGTCTTTACCAGGTAAGCAGTAATGGATGTTTCTACAATCGTGTCCAGATAGTTCTGCTTTAACCGGGATTCAATTTCACCGGCTTTCTTTTCGTGTAATAAACTCTTTAAATTCAGGGGAACAGTACCATCGGAGATAGCGATGATCTCACAATCGCCTAATGCCATGCGATAGTAGCCAGGTTGCTCTTGTGCATAAGTGGCAAATGTTGCGAAAAACAGTAGAGATAAAAACAAATATTTCATGTCGTTTGTAATTTGAGACACAAAATTGCGGCTCAAAGCACCGCTGTCAAAGGACAATTGTCACTTTAAAATTGTGACATTTGTAACACTATTTGCGGTACAAACGACTTACTTCGGGGCTAGCAGGAGATCTGACTGGAAAATTACGTATGCTACCCAGATTATTTACGGTACAAACGACTTATCGTTTCGCGGGTTACCCCCAGATACGTAGCAATCATCGCTTTCGGTATCCGGTTATATAAATGCGGGTATTGCATTACAAAATGCTCAAACCGTTCTTTCGCACTTCCCATAATCATCAGCTGCAGCCGCTTTTGCAATGCAACAAACCCATGGGCAGACTTGACACTTTTATAATGTTCATACTTCCAGAGTTCCCGCCCCACCTTCAAGGTATCTTCCAGGGTAATGGCCAGTAACTCACAATCTTCCAAACATTCAATAGCCGTTTTTGAAGGAGTTTGATTTAAAAATGCATCCCGCTCTGATATCCACCAGGTTTCAGCGGCGAACTGATAGGTATATTCCTTACCTGATTTCTCATCAGTCATATAAGCGCGGAGACAACCTTTCAACACAAAGTATTCACACTTTACCAACTCCCCTTCCCTGACAAGCAGGTGGTGTTTCTTCAGTTTAACAGGAGTAAAATGAGACAGGATGAATTCAAATTCCTCATCAGTGAGTTTGCTGATGGCTTCTATATGAGCTCGCAGTGGGTGCACCATGTTGCAAATGTAGGAAACTATAGTAAGATACCCCCAATATCACCGCCGCCAACAACGCAGAGAAAGGAAAGCCATCACCGGAACAGCAATGGGCAATGACACCGGAAATAATCGTGATGGTAAAGCCTGCATATGCCCAGTCTTTAATACGCCCTTTCACGCCCAGCAATACCACAATTCCAATTACTTTGGCAACAGCAAGTTCTACCCTAAAGTAATCAGGGAATCCAAAATGTGTACATAGCGCCTTAGCTGCTGGACTGGTCACATAAAAAAACGCATTTAAGCCCATCCAGAGTGATAGCAGGCTTGTCGAGATCCAATATATTGTTTTCATATTGCAAAGGTATCTTCCGCTATTTCGCTACACGATAACATATGTTATGGATTTGAACACAACAACCTTAGATTTGGTTACGCCTGGACCCCCGCTTATCAGGAGTTTTGTAGTATAAAATCAAACATCATGAAAATCTTATTAACAGGCTCCTTAGGCCATATCGGGTTACCACTGGCACAACTCCTTCATCAGCATGAACTGACAATCATCACCAGCAAGGAAGATAGAACAGCCGCCATTAAAGCACTCTACCTGAGCAACTTACTGAAGACTTTAACAGGCAAGAGCACCCAGCAACATATACAGGAAAAAATCATTGAGAAGGCTAAGGAACAGTTATCCACTACCGGTTTGTCAGTGAGTGAGATTACTTATGGATTAGGGTTTGATTATCCACAGTCATTTAGTAAATTGTTTAAGGCGAAGACACAGTTAGCGCCATTGGAATTCCGAAATTCATTTAATTAATATGGCAGATCTGATGCTGTTTTGTAAGCAGTTTTCACCGTTGGAAGATGCTGTGTTGTGGGAACTGACTTCGCAGGCGATCACTAAGTCTTACAATAAAGGAGCGTTCCTGCTGCGGAGTGGGGAAACCTGCAGGAATCTTTATTTTGTTAATGAAGGATTGATCAAGTCGTTCTCTGAGAAGGATGATAAGGAGTTTATTATGCGGTTCTTTTCTGAGAATGTGCTTTTTTCTGTGTTTGATAGTTATTTGAACCAGGTGCCATCGAAGTTTAATATGGTAGCGCTGGAAGATACAACTGTTACTATGATTCGTTATGAGGTCATGGAGGGGTTATGTAAACAACATCATGCCATGGAGACGTTCTTTCGTAAGCTGGTGGGTATTGCAGCTACCAGGATGATGAAAAGGATCAGTGAAATGCTGGAAGAGAATGCAGCGGATAGGTACAGGTTGTTTGTAGAGGAGAATAATACAATCCATCAAAGAATTAGCCTGGGGGATATGGCGAAATACCTGGGAATAACGCAGCAGTCGCTAAGCAGGATCAGGACAATCAGGTAAATTCACCACTAGCCAGCTCCGAACTATTCATTGATTATTTACCCTATGGTAAAATATTCCCCCCTTCTTCCTTATAGCTTTGACCAAAAATTAAAGTTATGACACAATGGAACATTGATCCCGGACATTCTCAAATTGGTTTTAAAGTAAAACACCTTGGCATCGCCAACGTATCGGGCTACTTCAGAGCTTTCAGCGGCACTGTACAAACTGACAATGACAACTTCGAACAGGCTACTGTTACCTTCACACTGGAAGTACAAAGCATAGACACCAATAATAAAGAACGCGACGGCCATCTTACCTCAAACATCTTCTTTGACGCTGCCCAATTCCCTGCCATTACATTCAATGGCATATTAGCGAATGAGACGCTAAAAGGTGAACTAACCATCTTAAATAATACCCGGCCTGTTACCCTACAAGTAGAACATACAGGTAGCGGTATCGGCAGGTTCAATGACCACAGAGCCGGTTTTGAAATCAATGGAAAAATCAACCGGAAAGATTTTGGTTTGAACTTTCACCTGCTCAATGAAGCCGGTAACCTGATTGTAGGTGATGATGTAAAGTTATCTGGTGAAATAGAACTGATCCGTATTTAGCAAGGTTTTTGTATATTCAGAAATATGAAATATACAATTTACCTCATCTTTTTGCTGGTGAGTATCGTTTGTACCGGCCAGACCAACAACCCGACTTTCAACCAGATCTATACGCTTATCATGCAGAAGAATTTCTTCCATGCAAAAACACTGTATGACAGCAAACATACTTCGCTCTCAAATGCGCAACAAAACTATTTAGCGGCATTACTGGACAATGCATTTAATAAAGTCTCCCTTTCGGAACAGCGTATCGCTAACCTGAAGGGAGACTTTTCTGATAGCCTGTGGTTCGAGCTATACAAAGTAAAAGAAGACAATGCGGTAAAAGCATTTGACTACAAAACGGCCAAAGCCACCGCCCAGACCATGCTGCAGCAATACAAATACCTGCTATCCCCCGATGGGCAGGAGGACCTGACCAATAGTCTGCACATGTGGACAGCCCTCGAACATACTCCCCCACAACGTGTGGTTATACATGGTACGAACAGGTTAAAAATGAAAAAGGATAAAGCAGGACTCAATAACCTGGTTGCTATAGCAGGAAAAGATACGGCTGATTTTATTTTCGATACAGGTGCAAATATGTCTACGATATCTCTTTCTACAGCGAAGCGGTTACACCTGCAAATCATTCCTGCTGATATAGAAGTAGGGGCTATTACCGGTGCAACTGTAAGGGCACAATTGGGGGTATGTAAGCAGTTCAAACTGGGGAATATAGAAATAAATAATGCGGTGTTTCTTGTACTCGCTGATTCTGCGCTGGCTTTTCCACAGATCAGTTATAAGATTGAAGGCATATTAGGATATCCTGTGATCTGTGCATTGAAAGAAGTTCAACTCACACAGGATGGTTACCTGGTTATACCGGAAAATGAAACGGCTATCCATACCGAACCCAATATGGCTATCGACAGGTTATCTCCATTGATCTTTATCGATGGCAAACATTATACTTTCGATACAGGTGCAGATGAGACCTTCCTATATCATAACTTTTACGAGGCCAATAAAGAGGAGATTGCTGCGAATTATAAACCTGTACATATTCGTTTTGGTGGTGCTGGTGGAAAGAGGGAACTGGAGGCTTATAAAATCAAACATCATTTTAATATCATGGAAAAGGATGTGGTATTGGATAGTGTACCTGTACTCAAAGAGAAAATCAACAACGAGCTGGTGTATGGCAATATAGGACAGGATATTATCAGGCAATTCAAATCCATGACGATCAATTTTGATAAAATGTTCATCAAGTTTGACTAGACTATTTTCAGGCCAGGATCTCTTGTACACATTAAAAACCCGAATTGTCCTGTGAGAGTATGAAAAAGCGCTGAGTATACTAAAGATCTCCCTGGATGCTGCCCACTACAAGAACATGGACGACGCAAAGAATATTGCGAAAATTTTGCGGGGGTGCCTACAGTGAGTATTTTCGCGGCATGTATTCCAAACAGGAAGTTTCAAAACTGAAAGAGAATTTCTGGACCGCCTTTGGCCGATATATGAAACCCGTGCTATCTGCGGATGGGGAGCCTATTAGCTGGCTGAACTATAAGACAGGCATTCCCGGTGTGTTTTTTAAAATGGATGCCGATAGCCGGCATGCCAGCGTAGCTATTGTCATTACACAACCTGATCCCCGGTTCTATGAGTTATTTGTCGTCAACAAAGCGGTGCTGGAAACGACATTGGGAGAAAAGTGGCAATGGCAGCCCAATACCATGGACGAGTATGGAAAAACAATGAGTACCATCAGTACCCGGCTGGAAAATATCAATGTATTACAAAGCGAAGACTGGCCTGCAATTATCTCATTTTTCAAACCCCGCATCATTGCACTGGATGAATTTTGGAGCATGGCTAAGTATGGTTTTGAAGGATTGTTATAAATTACGGTGATTAGTTAACCTTAATTAAAGGACCCGCACATGAAAATTTTATGGCTTTCGCTCATAGCTATAGCATGCCACCAATACTGCCTTGCGCAGGACGCGATCGATCCTGCCATCGTTCAGAAAATTATGCAGGCAGAATTTGCAGGCTCTCATATTCCTCAATTAGCCCAGGGGCTGACAGACCAATCTGGTGGCCGGCTTACAGGTTCTCCTGGATTTAAAAGAGCTGCCGACTGGGCGGTACAGGAATTTAAAAAATGGCATGTGAGCTATGCCGGCACTGAATCCTGGGGTCCTTTCGGTATTCAATGGGAGGCGGAGAGCTTTAGCCTGGATGCCGTCAATCCTTATTATTTTCCGATACATGCTTATCCGGTGCCATGGTCACCCGCCGCTGATCATCTGCAGGGAGAGGTGACTACCATCACTCGTGAGCAATCACTGGATTCTGCCTGGTTACAACATCACGCGGCCCAATTCAAAGATAAATTCATCCTGATCGAAAGCAACCCTGTAGATACTTATAAGAATTTCGGGGTGGCCGCTACCAGATATGATCAGGCAGCACTGGACACGATGAAAGATACCTATATGATATCGCCGGAGGAAATGAAACACATTCAGGTGTATCTCCATAACCTGCCCGTATGTAGAAAGGTATTAAAACAGGCAGGGGCCATCGGTATCATTGCGGCAAGAGGAAACAGTGATAATGGTGTAGTGATGAACCAGGCCACTTATGGGTTTAGAAAAAATAGCCCTATGGTACTACCGGAAGCAGATATCGCCAATGAAGATGCACAACGCATGAGCCGATTAAAAAAGGTGGTGCTGAAAATGAACTTACAGGTAAAAGCTTCTACAGACGAAGTACCCGGTTTTAACGTGATTGCAGAGCTAAAAGGATCTAACCCACAACTGAACTCACAAGTCGTGATGCTGGGTGCCCACCTCGATAGCTGGACAGCCGCCACCGGTGCCACTGATAACGCTGCCGGTTGTGTTGTTATGATGGAAGCCCTGCGACTACTGGATTCACTAAAACTCAAACCTGGCAGAACGATCAGAGTCGCATTATGGGGAGGGGAAGAACAGGGCCTGCATGGCTCATTTAACTATGTCACCAATCATTTCAGGGAAAAGAAAACCAGGCAAATAAAACCATCCCAGTCAAACATTTCCGTCTACTTTAACCTGGACAACGGCACCGGCAGGATCAGGGGAATTTTTGCCCAAAACAACACCGCCGTCGTACCCATCTTCAAAAAATGGTTCGCTCCATTCGATACTTTAGGCGCCAATACGATCACTATCCACAACACCGGCTCTACCGATCACCTGTCTTTTGACTGGGCAGGTATTCCTGCCTTTCAATTCATTCAGGACCCTGTAGATTATAACAGCAAAACCCATCATACAAACCTGGACGACTATGATCATTTACAAATAGAAGACTTGAAACAAGCCGCCGTCATCATCGCCTGCTTCGCCTACCAGGCCAGCATCAGAGATGAAAAACTTCCTGCTAAAGCCATTGAGAATACACCTTTTATCTTCGACGGATTTTAATAAATTTTTGTTAAAATGGCATGCACGGACTCACAACTAAAAATTTAGTTTATTTTTGATTTGATAACCTAGAGGGACAAGTGAAGACGGATTAACCCATGCATCAAAATTTTACAAATGAAAGCAGGACCTATACTCCTTCTTCTTTGTTTGTGCTCATGTTACCTATATGCCCAGCAGCCTTATGCAGTAAAAGGAAGTTTGACCGATTCAGCTGCCGGAATAAAGATTACTGATGCCACGATCAGCGTACTCAGAGCAAAGGATTCCACCCTTTGTAAGTTCATCTGGAATAATTCCAGTCACAATTTTTCTGTGCCGCTTCAGGAAGGCGGCCAGTTTATTTTGCTCGTATCCTACCCGGGATATGCAGACTACACCGCAGAGTTTAGCCTGGATTCTACTAAACCCGTATACGATTTTCAGGGTATCAATATGCTCCTGAGGTCGCGACTATTAACGGAAGTACTCATCCAGGGCAAGAAAGCGGAAATGAAGATCAAAGGCGATACCACCGAGTATGACGCCTCTGCATTTCATGTAGAGCCGAATGCAAAAGTAGAAGACCTGCTCCGGCAATTTCCGGGGATAGAAGTTGACAAAGATGGAAAGATTACCGCCCAGGGCAAAACCATCAATAAGGTGCTCGTGGATGGTGAAGAATTCTTTGGCGACGACCCTACTCTCGTGACGAAAAACATTCGTGCCGATATGGTAGACAAAGTACAGGTCTACGAGCGATCCAGCGACCAGGCTAACTTCACGGGGATTGATGATGGCAAGAAAGAGAAAACCATCAACATCAAACTCAAGGAAGATAAGAAAAACGGTTACTTCGGCAAGGTCGAAGCCGCTGGCGGTACAGAAAATTTCTATACCGGTAAGCTGATGTTCAATGCATTCAAAGGCAAAGAACGATTCTCCGCTTATGGTATATTTGACAACACCGGCCATTTTGGTATGGATTGGGGTGAAAGTAGTAAGTATGGCATGAGTAACTACAACTTCAACTTTGGAGACGATGGTAGTATAACCATTACCGGCGAGACCAACGATGAGCTGGAAAGCTATAATGGTGAATACTATGGAGAAGGCCTGCCCACCGCTAAAAATGGTGGTTTGCACTACGACAATAAATTCAATAATGACAAGACCACCGTCAATGTCAATTATAGAATAGGATCATTGGCGGTAGATGGAGACAAGCATGTGATTACACAAAACACATTGCCTTCTTCCTATATCAATACCACCTCCGACCAAAAGTTCCATAATTACCTCTTCCGTCATAAAGGCAATGGCCGCTTTGAATTTAAACTGGATACCACCAGCACACTGGTGGTGAATGCTGCCGGTGGTTCAAGGAACAGTTCTGTTGATAACGAGTATAATACTACCAGCCTGCGACAGGATAGTACACTACTCAATACTAACAGCAGGACAGTGCATTCTAAAACGGATGAAACCACTTTCAATGCCGGCATCTTATTCAATAAGCAATTGAAAAAGAAAGGCAGAAAATTCTCTATGGGTATCAGTGAGAGCCATACCAGCAGTAACGGTAATGAGTTCCTGAAATCTGCTATCAATTATTATAATGAAAAAGAAACACTGGATAGTAGTGTAGTCAATGATCAGAACAGGGTGCAGCATAGCGACAACAATACATTGACCGCCAATGCTACCTTCAATGAACCACTGTCCGGCAAAGCACAGATTGCCTTCTCGTATGACTTCGTAATGACCAATGCCAATAGCAATCTAAGTACATACAAAAAGAATGATTCCGAAAAGTACGATGTACTGGATAGCCTGTATAGCAACAATTTCAAGATTGACAATATCTCTCATCAGGGTGGTGCTATGTTTGTTTACAAGGCGACCAAATACAGGATCAGTGCTGGTACCAAGGTATCCAACGTAGCATTCGAACAGCTGAACCGCTATGATAACAGTACTTTCAAACGAAACTTTGTCAACATCAATCCACAGGTTTACTTTACATATACATTCAGTCAGTCAAAATCCATGACCTTTAATGCAACCAGGAAAACGCAATTGCCAACGGTAACACAGTTGCAGCCTGTGAGAATTAATACTGATCCGCTGAATGTACACCTGGGTAATCCGGATCTGGATCCATCTTATAGCGAGGATTTCTATTGGAATTACAATACCTATAAAGCAATTACGCAGCAATACATGTACCTGAATGCCAACTTCTCTCTCAAACACAATTCGATTGTATCGAATGTAATGACAGATTCAGCTGGTGCCAGCACTTATCAATATGCTAATATTAAAAAGAATGGCTACAATGGAGGTATCTGGGCGATGCGTGATTTCAAAACCAACTTGTGGGGTATGAGCCTTGCAACGATGTTGTCTGCCAATACCAATGTGTCTTATAACCTGGTAAACAGTGTGCTGAACAAAGCGACGTCATACACCATTTCGCCAGAGCTCACCCTTAGAAAGAATGCCGACAAAAAAGGTTACTTCGAAATTAACGCCCGGCCAAATTATACCATTCAGAAATCATCACTGTTGCCCAGCCTGAATAGTAATGGATTAGGATTCGATGCGGGTGCTGAGTTCCGGGTATTCCTTCCAAAAAATTTCGAGTTTTATTCCAGAACGAATTTTACCTATTCTCCAAAAACCAAATCGTTTAATACAGATCTGAAGAGAACGATCTGGAATATGGAAGTAAGCCGGAAATTCCTGAAGGAAAAACAACTGAGAGTAGCGGCTTCGGTGAATGATCTGCTGAACCAGAATTCTGGTTTTACCAGAAATGTATCAGGCAGTCAGATTACACAGAATACCTATAGCACGATCAGAAGATATTTCATGTTCACCATCACCTGGGACTTCAATAAAATGGGTGGTGCAAAACCTAAATCATGAGAACTTCCTATATACTGATTGCTGTATGCTTATTGGGTATACAGTCATTGACAGCTCAACAGCGCTTTCCATCCACCGGTACGATTACGTTTGAGAAAACGATCAATATGCATGCGTATATCAACAAACGCATTAAAGAAAGACCGGATGATGGTATATCGAAACAATTTTTAGAATCATGGCGTAATTCCAATCCTCAGTTCAAAAGGCTCAATTCAAAACTGAGTTTTGCTGCCAACCGTACATTGTTTACACCTATGCCAGATCCGGGGGCACAGGATTTTATGTCGAATTCACCAGGGGTCTATCAGTCAAACCTGATCTATACAGATTTGACTACAGGCTTGTATACCTGCCAGAAACAGGTGTATGGCGACAACATGCTGATCAATGATACAGCAAGAGCTATACAATGGAAGATCACCAGCGAAACGAGGGAGATAGCCGGCTATCAATGCCGGAGAGCAAATGCCATTGTGATGGATTCTATTTATGTGGTGGCGTTTTATACAGATCAGATACATGTGTCAGGAGGGCCGGAGTCTTTTACAGGATTACCAGGTATGATATTAGGCATTGCCCTGCCACATGATAATGTAACCTGGTTTGCGACGAATGTAGACCTCACGAGTGTACCTGCCACGAGTATTGTACCACCTAAGAAAGGGAAGCCTCTGACAGCCGCAGGTATGAAAGAAAAGATTAAATTAGTATGGGGAGATAATGGCGGTAGTTATATATGGTGGCTGTTATTATAAAAAGTTGTTATAACAAGATGAAGACCCACCTGGGTTGGAATATACACTTAAAGAAGCGGAAGTAATAGTAGCAGGTGTAGTAAGTGGTGTTTGTGGTGTAAGAGGCATTGCCTTTCCCATATCCCCTATATTTCCTCTGGATTTTAACCGGGGTTAAAATTATTCTTAGGGATTCATTCGAGATTTGTATGACTAAAACCACAAACAATATGATCTCTTTATCCGTACTCGGCACCATCCATACGATCATTTCGATCGTCGCTATCATTTTTGCAATTGCAGCTTTTATCCAATCCGGCAAAATTCAACCCGGCACCACCACAGGAAATTACTACTCCATTCTGACCGTATTTGCCTGTATCACCGCCTTCGGCTTATCAAAAGCAGGTGGTTTCAATCCGGGTCATGCATTGGCGATCATGATTTTACTTTTTTTAGCAATTGCGTATTGGTTGCATCGCTCCAATCAGGCATGGACCAAATATGTACAGAACTTTCTTATGACCACCACCTTATTATTGTCCCTCATCCCTGCAGTGAATGAAACACTCACCCGGGTACCATTAGGACATCCACTCGCCACCGACATCACCTCACCGGCTATCACCCAAACCCTCATGGGGTTATTGATTCTATATGTGATCGCCCTCATCATTCAAACCTTGTTCATTCGTAAAATGCAGAAGGCTACCCACAAAGAGTAGCCGCGGATCAGGCATCCTCGTCTACCGCCGGCTCAAAGAAATTGAAGAAATGCTGGCGCTGCCGTTTCTCCGTATTCATCACTCATTTATTATTAACCTGGATCACCTGCTGCAAAATCAGGATAACCACGTCTACATAGGCGATAAGCGCATTCCGGTAAGTGATAAGTACAATGAAGCATTTTGGGAGGTCATCAATAAAAAAGATCTAAGTTGCAACATCTAAAAAACCTGCATGAAATCAGTCAAAAAGCCTGAGCTACATCAGTAACAAGGCTGCTCACGGTCAGGAATCTGCAACGAATATCTGGTGAACTTTACCTAATGAACACTACGACGTTGCACCATTTCCATATCCCTGTTCTCGGTCTGGGGTATACCATAGACACGCCAGCCAAAGTGGCGAGATTCGGGATCTCGTCAGTTATATCGATCACCGACGATGTTGTGATAGAGAGCATGCGGGCACATTATTCAAAACTTTTAGACTATCCTTACGAACCTATCAGCGAGCGCGCAGAAGACCACAGAGCCAGAAGAATCACAGGTTACCTTGACCTGATCCACGAAATGGTGGAACGCCAGATGACCATTTTACGCGAATTGCCTTTCTTTGAAGATAACGAACTGAGTAAATATTTCGAACTACTGCCAGACGATGTTCCCGTAAAACAACTGTACCTAAAAATGCTGGATGGTGAGCCTGTAGACCAGGATTACCTGCGTAGCCAGCTGGTAGCAGGTTCGATTGATGTGAACATCATGTGTAAGGTTGATAATTTGCGTACAGATGCGAATGGTGATTTGCTGCCAGAAAAATATTCTGATGCAATTGCGGCATTGAGAGGTTTTGCCGATAGTAAACTGAGCAGCTCTGTCGTATTGTCTGCAGGCTATAATCCACGCCTTTACAATTATGTAGAGCAACTGACAGATTTCCTGCCTGACGAAAATGGTCAACTGAAGAAAAAGATCATTCTGAAAGTGAGCGACTATCGCTCTGCACTGATACAAGGTAAACTGTTTGCCAAGAAAGGCATTTGGATCTCTGAGTTCAGAATTGAGTCAGGGCTGAACTGTGGCGGACATGCATTTGCCACCGATGGTTTACTACTCGGACCTATCCTGGAAGAGTTCAGAACCAAGAGAGCCGATTTAGCGGCTGAGCTTTTTGCGCTGTGCAGCAATGTAAAACACTATCCCGTACAGCCTCCACAACTGATCACCGTACAAGGTGGTATAGGTACTGCCAATGAACAGGAGTTCCTGTTAGAATATTATTCCATGGATGCTACAGGTTGGGGCAGCCCATTCCTGTTAGTACCGGAAGCAACGAACGTAGATACTGAAACGCTGCAGCTATTGGCTACAGCCCGGAAAGAAGACTATTATGTAAGTGATGCATCTCCCCTGGGTGTGCCTTTCAACAACCTACGCAGAACTTCTGCTGAAAAGCAACTGGAAACAAGGATTGAGAAAAAAAGACCGGGTAGCCCCTGCTATAAAAAATTCCTGGTAACAGATACGACTTTTACTAAAAATCCAATCTGTACCGCATCCAGAGAATATCAAAATCTGAAGCTGAAAGAACTGGAAGCAATGAACCTGAGTGGTGAGGAATACAAAGAAGCATTTGAAAAGATAGTAGTAAAAGACTGTCTCTGTGAAGGTTTAACAAGTTCTGTACTGATCAATAACGGCTTACCATTATCACATAACCTGAATGCCGTGACGATATGCCCTGGACCTAACCTGGCTTATTTCTCCGGCATCTTCTCGCTGACGGAAATGGTAAATCATATATACGGCAGGGTGAATTTGCTGAATAAAATTTACCGTCCGAATATGTTTATCAATGAGCTGCATCTGTATATGGATTATTTCAAAAAGAAATTAGCAACAAGCAGTTCACTGACAGCACAGCAGGTAAAATCATTACAAACATTCAAGAAGAACCTGCTGAGTGGCATTGAATACTACAAACAACTGGCAGAGCAATTGAAGAAGGAAAGCAACGAATACATCGCGCAAATGCGGGCAGAATTAGATCATGCGGTGATGACGTTGAATTTGCCCAGCTTCAATCCATGCCCAACAGTTTAGTATTCAGGCATGCAACGGCCCACGATAAACCACAATTAATCGTGCTGGCAATTGCTGCCCGGATAGGTCTTTTAGTCAATACGCATTGCCAGCAGGGCATTTCTGGAACTCTCTATGAAAGAGGTGTCTGCATCGGGGGAACGCTTTTCGAACAAAAGCGTCAGTGTACGTCCTTTTCTCACCGTTGAGGCTTCCACTGTCTGCAAGAAGAAAGAGTCCTGCTGGAAATTGCTTTCATAGATATAAAACTGATTGCCATTGATATTCATAGTGGTATCAATGAGTAGTTGTTCATGCCTTGAAAATAACTGGTGAATAGCTTCTGCAGTATCGGCTATCTTGTCTATAGACAGATAGACAGTGAGCCGGTCACTATTATCCAAAGGCAATGTTTTAGGCTGATAGCGGTACAAGAGGTAGTCTTTTCCCATTTCATAATGAACAAAGGAAAATGCAGTATCGTACTCCGAAGGTAATTGGATGGTAATGACACCTACACTATCTCCTAAAGGGATTTTTCTGCCTTCCGGCAAATAAGCTGATTGTTTGCAGGCGAAAGCCATGCACACAGGCATTACGAACATGTAAGTTTTCATAGGTCTAGGATATTATCTGGCCACTGTTCAAAAATATTTTTTTGCAGTGTGTTCATTAAAAATAACGTATTTTTTGATGGTAGTGGTATGTTTTCGAGGTATACTACCGTCAAAAAATACATATTTTTTTATGCCCTCTTCTCAATTTCAGGCACTTCTTTCTTAAAAAGTTATTTTCCAATAATTTGTAGTTGTATACGATTTGTTAAAACTTTTTTGGAATTCAAAAAATAGTTATAACCTTTGTATGGTAATAATATTTACAATGTACAATAAGCCCGCAAATTGCAATTTTCGTAATCTGCACTATTTAATCTTCACAATTTTCAATACTTCCCCACCAGTATTTTAATTAAAGCATTATAGCTATTACGACTGCGCGCACGCACAAAATTCACAGGTATTGGGACATACCTGACATGGATTTCTATTTCATATATTCAAATACATAAACCAACAACTTTTATGCAAACAACTGATGTAATCAGGTGGCTGATGCTGCTTGGCATCCCCGTACTATGCCTTGTATTGTACCGTTTCATTCTCCGCGTATTCTTTGGCCTTGTGATCGTACCCGAAGATAAAATAGGTCTTGTCACCAAGAAATTCGTATTGGTGGGTAAACAGGAACTCCCAGAAGGCCGCATTCTGGCCACTGATGGAGAAGCTGGTTTTCAGGCCCAAACACTTGCCCCAGGTGTGTACTTCTGGAAATGGTTCTGGCAGTACGATGTTAAGTTCCAGGCTTTCACCGTGATCCCTACAGGTAAGATCGGACTTGTATTGGCAAAAGATGGTGCAGAGCTGCAACCCGGCGCTATCCTGGCCCGCCGTGTAGATTGCGATGCTTTCCAGAATGCGGAAGCGTTCCTGAAAAGTGGGGGTCAGAAAGGTCGTCAAACGGCGATTATGACACCCGGTTCTTATCGTATTAACACCTTCATCTTTGAAGTGGAAATCACGGATATGGTGAATGTACCTGACAATGCGGTGGGTATTGTCACTACAATGGAAGGTAAGGCGATTGAAAACGGTCAGATCGCTGGTAAGATTATAGAAGGTCACAGAAACTTTCAGGATGCCGATGCTTTCCTTGAAAAAGGCGGCTACAAAGGATTACAGGAACAGGTGATCCTCTCTGGTTCTTATTTTATGAACCCATGGTTTGCAAAGGTAGAGATGCGCACCATGACCGAAATTCCTATCAGCCATGTGGGTGTCGTAATCTCTTATGTAGGTAACGAAGGTGAAGACCTGAGTGGTACCGATTTCAAACACGGTAACATTGTAGGTAAAAACTACAAAGGTGTGTGGGCAGAACCATTAGGGCCCGGTAAGTATCCTATCAATACTTACATCATGAAGGTAGAATATGTACCTACTACAAACCTGGTACTGAACTGGGCGAGTGCCCGCAGTGAGGCCCACCAGCTGGATAAAAACCTCTCTACCATTACCGTACGCAGTAAAGATGGTTTTACATTCAACCTCGATGTGGCACAGATTATTCACATCCCTGCCAGCGAAGCACCTAAGGTAATTGCCCGCTTTGGTAACATGAGTAACCTGGTCACCCAGGTACTGGAACCTACCATCGGCAACTACTTCCGTAACTCTGCGCAGGATGCTGAAGTGATCGACTTCCTGAAGAGCCGAAAAGAAAGACAGGAATCTGCGAAACTACACATTGGCCGTGTGCTGGAACAATACAACGTGTTTGGTGTAGATACACTGATCGGCGATATCGTTCCTCCTGAAAGCCTGATGAAAACACTGACTGATCGTAAGATCGCTGAAGAACAAAAGGTGACTTATGAAACACAGATGCGTGCACAGGAAACCAGGCAGGTACTGGAAAAAGAAACCGCTATCGCAGAGATACAGAAAGATATCGTAAAAGCAGATCAGGGTGTGTTGATCGCGGAAAGAATCGCAGATGCTTCTGTAAAGAAAGCGACAGGTGATGCAAACAGTGTACGCCTGCAAGCCAATGCAGAAGCAGATCGTATGAAACTGCTGGCAAGTGGTGAAGCAGAAAAAGTAAGAGTGCTGGCAAAAGCAGAAGCTGAAAGAACGGAACTAACGGCAAGAGCAGAAGCTGAAAAAATTTCCTTAACAGGTAATGCAGAAGCTGAAAAGATACTGGCGATTGGTAAATCAAGCGCTGAGTCCTATAAGCTGGCGGTGGAAGCTATGGGTGGTAACAACTTCACACAATTGAAAGTGATGGAAGCGATCGGTGAACAGCATATTAAGATTATGCCTGACATACTGATCGGTGGTGGTGGCGATGGCAATAATGGTCCTATTAGCGGACTGCTGGGTCTGAAGCTGCTGGAACAATTAGGTGAAAAGAATAATCAACAACCACCTAAAGAATAAACCGGTCCTGCATCCTGTGTTATCCCTATCCTTGTACCATGAGAGGCCGTATCATCAATAAGATACGGTCTCTTTTAATTCGGGAACCAATTCCTCTTTTCTTTTTTTTACCCCACATTCAAGTGGTTTAATCACATTTAAAATTTGGTGCAATCTGGCTGGACTAATATTGTCCTATCAAAATTGTACTGCCATGAAATCCATTTTAATAACCACGCTGCTCAGTTTCTGCCTATCATTGTCTGCTCAAGACTTTCAGCTACTCAATGGGAATATACTGATGGCCCAAAAAGGAAAAGTTGTACACAGTCTTTCATATGGCTATGCCGATATGCCGTCGCGTACACCCAATACTTTAGCAACACCATTTAACCTTGCTTCTATATCAAAGACATTTACAGCTACCGCCATTCTTCAGCTGATGGAAAAGGGGAAGTTAAAACTGGATGATACTTTCCAGCAATACTTCCCCAATTTTCCTTATCCCGACATTACGATCAAACACTTACTCACACATACTTCCGGCCTACCTGACCTGGAGTTATTTGAACCCTTGATCAAACAATATCCTGATACGATTGTAACCAGTCATATATTGATTGATCAGTTACAAGCAGCACACAGGCCACTTGCCTTCAACCCCGGTGAAGAGTTTCGTTATTGCAATAATGGATTTGTATTACTAGGTCTGCTGGTGGAACTGATCAGTCATGAACCATTTGATATCTATTTAACAAAACACATCTTTAACCCTGCGCACATGTATGAGACATTTGTTTATGATCCTACTCAAAACAAACTGCCCACACAGGTTACAAAGCATGTGTATGAAAGTTTTGCGATCGATACATTGTCAAGGGTAGGAGATTCAAAAAGATACCGATATACAGACTATAACAATGATGCAGCAATTGGTGCATCCAACATCGTCACGACCGTGAATGATATGTTGTTATTTGACAAAGCATTCTTTCGTTATAAGCTACTCAGTCCTGCTGCTGTACAACTTGCGCTCACACCTGTGAAATTGAAAAATGGAACTATTCACAGTGAAAAGGTAATGGATACCATGCAGGGGGAAGGTACCGGTTCTTACGGATTAGGCTGGGAATTATTTAACCAACCCGGCTATGGCAAAGGGGCCGGACATGGTGGTTTCAAATTTGGCCTTGCTACTTTTTACTACCACAACCTCGATAAAAACCAAACGATCATTGCTTTTGACAATACCGCGGCTCCTTCCTTTGGTGCGATCGTCACCAATGCATTGCATATGCTGAACAATGAGGCACCGAAAAAAATTGATGATAAAAAATCATTGGCCAGGATATACGTCACTACCCTCGTCAAAGATGGTGCTGATGCAGCTGCTACACAACTGACCTTGTTGAAAACTGACACTGCTCACTACTACCTGAGTGAGTGGGAACTGAACAAAGCAGGGTATGAGCAGCTATATGATTACTACCGGATCGATGCAGCGCTGGAGATATTTAAACTCAACTGCCTGCTATTTCCACATAGTTTCAATACCTACGATAGTTATGGTGAAGCCCTGAACAAGGCGGGTAAACGAAACGAAGCGATTGCCCTCTACGAGCGTTCCATCCAGATCAATCCGAACAATGAAGATGGCATGCGGGAGTTAAAAAAGATCAAAGCCCGTTAATAATTTATCACTCTGGGAGAAGATAAAATCACTTTAAAAATTATTTAAAAACTAACCCCTATACTTGTTATTTTTAGGACTCGCAATTCAGCTAAATGAATGATTGTCAATAAATTTAACAGGTAACGATGAAAATCAGACAACGAATTATCATGCTTGGGGTACTGTTGCTGGCCGTAGGTCAGGCTGGTGCACAGACCTACAAAAATGCGAAAGCGCCGATTGAAGCAAGGGTGAAAGATCTGCTGCAAAGGATGACGCTGGAAGAAAAAGTCGGGCAGCTGAATACACTGCTCGGTTGGCCTATGTACGAAAAGAAAGGTGATGCTGTAGGTATAAGTGAAACGTTCAAAGAAGAGATTTCCAAAAGACATATCGGTAGTTTCTGGGCTACGCTCAGAGCCGATCCATGGACACAAAAGACACTTGAAACAGGTCTGAACCCTCGCCAGAGTGCAGAAGCCACCAATGCCATGCAGAAATATATGATGGAAAATACCCGCCTTGGCATTCCATTGATCCTGGCAGAAGAATGCCCGCATGGGCATATGGCAATTGGTACCACCGTATTCTCTACTTCTATCGGACAGGCAAGTACCTGGGATCCTGCACTGATCCAGGAAATGGCAAGTGCTATTGCTGTAGAGGCACGGGTGCAGGGTGCACACATTGGCTATGGTCCTGTATTGGACCTTGTGCGTGAACCAAGATGGTCACGTCTGGAAGAGACTTATGGCGAAGACCCTTACCTGATTGGCCAAATGGGTATTGCCATGGTAAAAGGTTTCCAGGGCAGCAATATCAACAGTGGTAAAAACATTATTTCTACACTGAAGCATTTTACTGCCTACGGTTCTCCTGAAGGTGGTCACAATGGTGGTATTGCACTTACTGGTCAGCGGGATCTGTTTATGTCCTACCTGCCTCCGTTCAGAGATGCGATCAAAGCAGGTGCACTGTCTATCATGGCATCTTACAACTCAATCGATGGTATCCCCTGTAGTGCCAATGCTTTCCTGCTGAAGGACGTGCTGGTGAAAGACTGGGGTTTCAAAGGATATACGGTTTCCGATCTGCATGGTATTCCAAGTATGAATACAAACCATCGTGTAGCAGCTGATATAGAACAGGCAGCAGCGATGAGCATCAATGCAGGCCTGGACAATGACCTGGGTGGTGCAGCTTATGGCGATGCACTGATCAAAGCAGTAAAGGATAAACTGGTGGCAATGGCCACCATTGATTCTGCAACAGCACATGTGCTGCGCGTAAAATTCAAAATGGGGCTGTTCGAAAACCCATATGTAGATCCGGCGGCTGTTGATAAAGCTGTAGCAACTCCTGAGCATATCGCGCTGTCTAAAAAGGTAGCACTGGAATCAATTGTTTTATTGAAGAATGAAAACAACCTGCTGCCACTGAGCAAGTCAATTAAGAATTTAGCCGTTATCGGGCCGAATGCAGACAATATCTACAACCAGTTGGGGGATTATACTGCACCGCAGCCGGAAGAGAAAATTGTGACCGTTTTAGAGGGTATTAAAGCGAAGTTAGGAACAGGTACCAATATCACTTATGTGAAAGGTTGTGCCATTCGGGATACTGCCAATGATAATATCGCTGCGGCTGTTGCTGCTGCAAAAGGTGCGGATGCGGTCGTACTCGTATTAGGTGGTTCCAGTGCCCGTGACTTCAAAACATCTTATCAGGCTACGGGTGCGGCTGAAGTAAAATCAGGCGAAAACGCTGTGAGTGATATGGAAAGTGGGGAAGGGTATGACAGGGTGAGCCTGGATCTGATGGGCTTACAGAATAAACTGATGAAAAGCCTGGCTGCAACCGGCAAACCGATTGTACTGGTATTAATTGAAGGACGTCCTTTGAATATCACATGGGCGGCTGACAATGTACCTGCTATTGTGAATGCATGGTACCCTGGTCAGGAAGGTGGGCATGCAGTAGCAGATGTATTGTTTGGCGATTATAATCCTGCCGGACGTTTGCCTGTGTCTATTCCTAAATCTGTAGGTCAGCTGCCGGTGTATTATAACTATAAGAATGCTTCAAAGCATGATTATGTTGAGATGACTTTTAAGCCACAATATAGCTTTGGATATGGTTTGAGCTACACGACTTTTGGTTATGAGAACCTGCAGGTGAGTGTGTATGGAAAGAAAGTAGCGGTGAAGTTTACTGTAAAAAACACTGGTAAGGTAGAAGGGGATGAGGTAGCACAGCTGTATGTAAGGGATGATTATAGCTCTGTAGTGACGGCGAATGAACAGCTGAAACGTTTTCAGCGTGTGCATTTAAAAGCAGGGGAGTCTAAGGAAATTAGTTTTGAAATGAATCCTGAAGATCTGCAATTGCTGAATGTACAGAATAAGTGGGTGGTAGAGCCAGGAACGTTTAGCGTGATGGTGGGCGGTAGTAGTGATGATGTGAAATTGAATGGTAGTTTTACTATAAAATAAAAATGCGGTTCAGTATCTTTTGCCTTCGGCAAAAGATACTGAACCGCCGGGGACCGCTGCCGCGGGGGCTTATAGCGCCTGTGGCAGCGGTTCTTTTTGTTTTACCGGTATACCTATTACAAATGTCGCTCCTTGCTCCAATTCTCCTGTAGCAGTAATAAAACCATTATGCTGCTCCATGATCTTCTTACAAATAGATAACCCAATACCCGTACCTTCTATCTCATGGTAACTATGCAGCCGCTTAAACACGATGAAGATATCCTCTGCATATTGGCTCTCAAAACCAATTCCATTATCCGTGATATAAATCTTATACAGGTGACTCGCCGCATCTTCCGGCGATTCTTTCTGTGCATAGATATGCACTTCCGGCGCCACATCCTTTTTTCTGAACTTCAACGCATTGCTGATTAAATTATAAAACAGCTGCCGCATCAGGGTGGGAATCACCTGTATAGACGGTAATGGATCAATCTTAATAATCGCATTGCTCTGCTGAATTTTTATCTCCAGTTCGTTCAATGCATCTTTCACTATCTCATTCAGATCAGCATCTATAAAGTCTCCACCCTGTATAGAATGACGGGAGAAACGGAGTAAGTCGCTGACCAGTTGTTGCATGCGGATAGAGGCGTTCGTGATCTTCATCACATACTTATTCACCTCTTCGCTGCTGTTTTTTTCTGAATGATCATATCGCTGAACACCCTGATCTTACGGAGTGGCTCCTGCAAGTCGTGCGATGCGATATAAGCAAATCTATCCAGTTCAGCATTCACCGCTTTCAGGTGAATATTGTTTTGCAGCAATTGCTTGTTCAACTCTAATACTCTCAGTTCAGAAGCTTCTCTTTCCTCTATTTCCTTTTGCAGTGAAGCGTTGGTATTCAGTAGCTTTTGTTCCTGCGCAATGAGTGATTGTGTCTTTCTATACAACTCTACAAAAAGTCCTACCTTTATACGCAACAACTCCGGGTTAATTGGCTTATAGATGAAATCGACAGCACCTGCCTTATAACCTTTGAAAATCACTTCTTCTTCGTGGCTATGGGCAGTGATGAAGATGATCGGAATATCTTTTAACTTCTCACGCTGATAAATGAAAGCGGCTGTTTCAAAACCGTTCATATCAGGCATCTGCACATCCATCAGGATCAGGGAAAAATCAAATTCTTTCAACAGTATCTTCAACGCAGCCCGTCCTGAGTTTGCTTTGACGATGATGTAGCTTTCCCTTTCCAATATGGATTCTATCGACCAAAGATTATCCGGTCGGTCATCAACTACTAAAATTTTTATGACATCGTGGTGCTGCACCTATTCAATTTTTTCGGAATGAATATACATTAATATATTTATCGATATAAGGTATTTCCATTAACGGTATAACCACACTCTCATCAACGATAACAGCTGATCTATCTTCAATGGTTTTGTGATATAATCAGATGCGCCGGCTTCCAGACATTTCTCTCTATTCCCCTTCATCGCCTTCGCTGTCACTGCTATGATCGGCAATGCACTGTTCTTATGTTCCCTGCGAATTTTCTGCATCGTTTCATATCCATCCATTTCAGGCATCATAATATCCATCAGCACAATGTCAATCTGGTTATTCTCGCTGAGAATACTCATCGCCTCTTTTCCACTTTCTGCCGTAATTGTATTGATACGGAAACGCTCAAATGCTGTAGTCAGGGCAAACAGGTTACGTACATCATCATCGACTACCAGTACATTCTTATGGATTAACACATCTTTCTGAGAACGCAGATCTTCGATCAGCTTCTTCTTTTCAGGTAATAATGCCTGGTGGTTCAGGTGCAACTGCATGATCGTTTCCTCCAGCAACAAATCCAATGAAATAGATCCTACCTGGCAGCTGGTGTGTATCCCCAACGGCAGAAAATTCGTTAAATATCTGGAAAGTATAGAAGACAAGGAGTTACCTGCGTTAATGATCCTGGATTATAATATCCCGGAACTAACGGGGGTCGAAATTGTAGAGGAACTAAATGACCAGTCGAGGTATCTGGGAATTCCTAAGATCATATGGAGTACTTCAAGTAGTCCGGTATTTAAGGCACGTAGTATTGAACTGGGAGTGGTGGATTATATCACCAAACCCAGTGACCTGGCATCTTTTTTAACTATTGCAAAATATATGCTGTCATTTGTGAAAGAAGCATAAGATAGAATTAGAATTATAACTCCAAAATTATTTACACCAAAACATTCCACAACATTTCGGTATGCAACCAAAACAGATGAATGTGTCTTGAAGGAATGGTAGCCTTTTGCTACATTTGTACCAATGGTCGATAGCGCGCATTATCTGGATATTTATCACTCACGGAACGAGGAAACACAACTGGTAATAGACATACTAGCAGTTTACATCTACCCGGTAGATAAATACATGCTCACAGATGCCGTGCTGAAATTACTTGATATACCACAGGATGTAATAGCTGACATATTGGAAGAGCTCATAGCAGCGGGTGTAGTAGTCAAACATGTGACTGGCAACTATTCTCTCGATCCGGCTATGAGCTTTTTTTTATTCCCTGAAAAAGTAAGGCAACCACAATACCTGCAATTGATTCAGCAGGTAAAACCCTACTCTTTTTATAGTAGCAGCGCAAGGATACAGGAACTACAGCAACTGTTGATCGCATTCTTCACAGGAGAGAAGTCGTTATTAAGAGCACCGGTGATGCGCATCAGCGGAGAGATCAACGAATACCTGCCTTATCTCTGCTATCTACTGTACTTTCCGGAATACAAACCTTTATTGCAGCTGTTTGATACAGATAGTGTTCAGATCATTTACCAGGCGGCCATCAATCTGCAACTGCAAAGTATGTCGCCGGTTTCGATACTGGCATCGGAGCCGTCTATCATTAACTGGAATGTGTTGGAAGGTTCTTTGAAACCCACTGACGATCCGTTTTCACAGGCAGTGATTGCGCTCTATGACCAACAACCGGATGCTGCGTTTCTTTTATTTGAGCAAGGCATCAAACAGCAACCTAAAACCGATCGTAAACACATGGTACCGCTATCGCCGGTACTATCCTTTATATACGCTTTTAACCTGACATTACTCCCTGATTCCAGGTCATTTCCCCTGATCACGAAAATCGTGGCCTTTTACGAGAAGAAGCTGAAGGCAGACATTACCCCTGCTATCAGTTTACTCCATTTCCATCAGGGTAGAAAAGAAAAAGCAGAAAACATGCTGCTGATCCTATTACAGGGCAATCATGGAAACCTGATCAGTTACCTGGCATTGATCTGCCTTCAGATTTACCTGCCTGCCAGTAAATTACTGAAGACCTACAAGGAGCTCAGCACACAATTACTGTATAAAGGCATTCAAAATCACTACCGGTTCCTGACTTACGAATACCTCTACCTGTTTAAAGATGAGGGCTTTCGTAAAAAGGAAGACGCCTACCTCGAAGCAGCATCCGTGATTAGCAGAAAGCCTTTGCTCTCCCAGCTGAAAAGAACGGCGGAGTGGGAAAGGCTGTTGAAATTACTCTCTATACCCGAAGCACCACAGGCTGAAAAACCACAGCATACAACACGTATTGCTTATCTCGTAGAACCGACTACCAAAGAGATCCAGGTCATTCTCCAATCTTTCAACGATACCTCCGGGTGGAGCAAAGGCCGGCCTGTGGACATGAAAAGGTTCAGGGAAGGGGTGATACCCGGTATGGCGCCACAGGATGTACGAATAGGAGACTGCCTGATCAAACAAAGTTTCTATACTTACGGCTCGGACGATTATGTGTTTGAAGACAGGGTGTGGTCAGAAATGGCTGGTCACCCTTACCTCTTCATGGCCCATGATCCCGATCTCTCCTTTGACATTGTAAAAGGAGAGCCAGAGCTGCTGGTCAATAAAACAGGTAAGGGATTTACTTTTGATAGTAACCTCCCCACCACCGATTTATCAAAAGAGATTATCTTCAACAGAGAATCTGAAACAAGACTGAAAGTATACAGGTTGACGCCTAAACAACGTACCCTCTTACAAACTGTTCAACAGATTCCCGTCGTACCTGCCGATGGCAAAGAACAATTGCTCACCGCCTTACAGCAAATAGGCGCACACATCACCGTACATGCAAATCTGGAAGGTACTTCGCTCAATATTCAGCAACGTAAAGGCGATGCCCGCATCACGGTTCAGTTACAACCTACTGCCGATGCACTGAAGGCATCCTTTTTTGTAAAACCTTTTGGGGCAGACCCGCCCTATTGCAAGCCGGGAGAAGGTGCAGCCCACATTATAGGTGTGATGAATGGGGAACGCTGTCAGGCAACCCGCGACCTGGAAGAAGAGAAAGGGAACTATGCCCGGTTACTTGAACTTATCCAACAGGCAGTGGCACAGGAAATAGAAGATGATCACATTATCTTCTCCGATCCCAGAGATTGTCTGCAACTACTGGAAGTGATTCACGAAAACCCTGAACTGGCTATTTCAGAATGGCCGGAAGGTGAAAAACTGCGCATCCGCAAGGTAGTCACTACCCAAAGAATGACGCTGACAGTGAAATCGAACCGTAAGTGGCTGGAATGTCAGGGAGAGTTGAAGGTGGATGAAGACATGGTGCTGTCGCTAAAAGAATTGCTGGATAATACCGTACAACACAGAAGTCGTTTCATTCCACTCAGGAATGGCAGTTATCTTGCACTCACCAAAAAGCTCTACCGACAGTTGCAGGAGATCAATAGCTTTGCCACTGCTGACCACGAGTCTGTGAAAATACAGCCTATGGCCGCCCATATGCTGGATGAGATGCTGGAAGATGCGGGTAGCGTAGAAACGGATGCCGCTTTCAAAGCACAAAAGCAGCGATGGAAAGAAATCATATCAGTTACGCCTGCTATTCCGGAAGCTTTGCAGGCAACACTACGCCCTTATCAGGAAGATGGCTTTCGCTGGATGGTACGATTAGCGAACCTGGGCGCCGGCGCTTGTCTGGCAGATGATATGGGTCTGGGAAAAACTATTCAGGCCATCACCTTATTGCTCCACAGGGGAGCAGAAGGCCCTGCTTTAGTCGTATGCCCGGCCTCTGTATTACCTAACTGGATTAATGAGATCAATCGTTTTGGCCCCTCTTTAAGAGTGGTGGTACTGCATGCAGGCGGAGACAGAAAAGAGTTGTTAGCTACTGCAGGAGGTTTCTATGTGGTCATCATTACCTATGGGCTGTTGCTGTCAGAGAGGTCACTACTCACTAATATTGAGTGGGATACGGTAATCCTGGACGAAGCACATGCTATCAAAAACTACCAGACCAGAACGGCAAAAGCTGCCATGGCACTACAAGCGCATTTCCGGTTAATACTCACGGGTACCCCTATCCAGAATAACCTGAATGAGATTTGGAGTCTTTTTCATTTCATCAATCCAGGGTTGCTGGGTACACTCAAGCATTTTACCAGGCAATTCACCACACCAGTTGTATATAATCCGGATAGCTCCGTCAAAGTTCACCTAAAAAAACTGATCGCTCCTTACATGTTGCGGAGAACAAAAGGCGCTGTGCTGGATGAATTGCCGGAAAAAACGGAAATTGTCAAACTCATCCCTTTATCTCACGATGAAAGGGCTTTTTATGAAGCGATCCGTCTCAAGGCTATTGAAAACATCCGCAAGTATAGGGTCAGCGACAGCAAGCAACACCTGAATACCCTGACCGAAATAGGTAAACTTCGTATGGCAGCCTGTCACCCACAGATGTTGCATACGGAAGTGAATATCCCCTCGTCCAAACTGGCCGCCTTTCTCGAAATTGTGGAAGAACTCATTTCTAACAAACATAGGGCGCTGGTATTTAGCCAGTTTGTACGACACCTCGAATTGGTAAAACGAGCACTGGATGACAAAGGGATTTCCTACCTTTATCTGGATGGAGCAACGTTTATTCCTGACCGGGAAGAACGGGTAAAACAATTTCAGTGTGGCACCGCAGATCTCTTCCTCATTAGTCTCAAAGCTGGTGGGCTGGGACTCAACCTCACCGCAGCAGATTATGTCATTCACCTGGACCCATGGTGGAACCCGGCGATAGAAGAGCAAGCTTCAGATCGTGCTTACAGAATGGGGCAGACAAAACCTGTGACCATATACCGACTCGTGATGCAGGATACAATTGAAGAAAAGATCATTTCCCTGCATCGGAATAAACGTGATCTGGCAGATCAATTGCTGGCAGGCAGCGACGTTTCAGGTAAGCTTTCTACAGAAGAACTGATTGCTCTCATCCTGAAATAATTTGAGCTATATTGTATTTGAATCACAGATTATGCATGAGAATTCCCCATCTGATCAGATCGCTCCCGGTGGTCAGGAGATACAACAGATAAAATCCACCCTTCATGCCGTAGGAATCGGTATCTGGGATATTGATATTCTTCAGAATAAAGTAGTACTGGACACCACATGTAAAGAGCTATTCGGCTTACCGCCGGTGGCAAATATTAACTATAAGATGTTGTTAGACAGCCTACATCCGGCAGACAGGCAACTAGTGAGCGAGTCCGTAAAAAAACTCCTACAAAAGCAAGCAGACAACAGCATCAACCTGCGATTCAGAACTGCTGATGTAGATAATCGCTCCGTACGCTGGATACAGGTAAAAGGGCAGGTATACTTCACCCCCGATGATACAGCAACACGCCTCTCCGGCATGGCTATGGACATCACCAGTGAAGTCGCAGCCAACGAAAAAGCCGAAGTAGCAGAAAGACTCTCCACTATTGCTATGGAAAGTTCCGGGGCAGGATCATTCACCATCGATTTCGCCAGTGATACCATCACGTATTCCCCCTCGCTCGCACACATGATCATGGGCGAACGGATGGGAGGCAGCCAGTTCAGAGATATTTTTCTTCCTTATGTACACCCCGAAGACCGCAAGATAAGAGAACAGGCTTATGAAGAAGCCATGGACACCAGTATACTCAACTACGAATGTCGGTTTATATGGAAAGACGGCACTGTGCACTGGGTAAAGATCAGGGGTAAATACTACTATGACCCTACGGGCAGGCCTGTATCTTTTTCAGGCATTGGTCTGGACGTCACAGAATCCAGAGAGCACTCCCGTCTACTCAAAGAAGTAGAACAACGCTTCCTCCTGGCATTTAATAATTCCAGCATCAGTATGGCCTTTCTTGATAAAAACGGGGTCATACAGGAGGTGAATAAAGCCTTTGCAGGATTACTTGGATATGCACAATCAGAGCTATCAGGTATGTATTACAGAACTATTGTGCAGGCAGATTACAGGCGTGAAAGCGACAAGTTATTCGCCAGTCTTGTCAACGGCGAACAGGAATTTTACAACCAGATCAAACAATACTATCACCAGGATGGCAGTGTACGCTGGGTACAGGTGAACATCGCTACCGTGGCAATGGAAGAAGCCAATTCTACGCATATCCTGGCGATCGCTTTTGATATAGGCAATGAAGTAGCCGTACGCAAAGAACAGCAACAACTCCTGTCATTGGTAGAAAACAGTAATGACCTGATCATGGTCAGCAACCTCGAAGGCAATGTTACCTACATCAACGAGGCAGGCGTCCGGTTGCTGGGCTTACCCAACAAAGCTGCAGCCATTACTCACTCCATGAAAGACTTTTTTGATCCAGCCTTTTTCAGCCAGGTAAAGGACTCAATCATTCCCGAACTGCTCAGAGAAGGTAAATGGACGGGCAGACAAACCTACCAACATCAGGAAACAGGAGAACCACTGCCATTCATGACAAACGCTTTCAGGCTGGATAGCCCTATGAGCGGAAAACCGATTGCAGTAGCAGGCGTAGCCAGAGACCTGCGTACAGAACTGGAAGCACAAAAGGCCCTTCGTGAAAGTGAAAACAGATTCCGATCACTGGTGGAAGAAGCACCTGTACCTACCGCCCTCTATGTAGGCAGAGAACTGATCATAGAAGTGGCCAATGAGGCTATGCTCAATCTATGGGACAGGGATAGCACCATTATTGGTTATCCACTGACCAGGGCATTACCTGAGGTTCACGGACACTCTTTCCTTGAAATCATGGATCATATCTTCAATTCAGGAGAGGTATATCATGGTCGTGAAATGCCGATCGATCTTGTGATCAATGGCCGGGAAACACTCCTGTACCTGAATATTACCTTCAAGCCATTGCTTAATACGCAGGGAGAAGTGTATGCTATTATGAATATGGCCACAGATGTAACCCAACAGGTGCTGGCCAGGAATAAGATCCTGGAAAATCAGAGTTTCCTGGAATCTGAAGTATTAGAGCGTACAGAAGAACTGGCGGCTTCCAATGAAGAACTGGCGGCGATGAACGAAGAATTGCAGGAGGCAAATTTGCACCTGGTGCGTTCTAACCAGGAACTGGAACAATATGCGTATGTAGCGAGTCATGACCTGCAGGAGCCTTTGCGCAAAATCAGGATCTATGCAGACCTGTTATCGAACAAAGATGACCTGAATATTGAACACAAACGCCTGGTAGACAAAATCAATCAGTCGTCCGAACGTATGTCTATGTTGATCAAAGACCTGCTGGAATTCTCCCGCCTGCTGGAAACGGGGAATATGATGCGGGATGTAGATCTGACAGAGCTGCTACTGATGGTAACCAAGGATTTTGAATTGATCATTGAAGAAAAGAAAGCCCGGATTAATATTGGTAAATTGCCTGTGATACAGGGTGTGCCATTGCAAATGAATCAATTGTTTTACAACCTGATGAGTAATGCATTGAAATTCACGCAGGAAGGCGCAACACCGGTGGTAGAAATACAAGCCCGGCTTATTTCACTGGCAGAAGCGGCTGGTTATCTGCGTATGCCGGAGCAGGGCAAACAGTATTACGATATTTCATTCAGAGATAACGGGATAGGCTTTGATAATAAATATTCAGAGCAGATCTTTGAAGTGTTTAAACGCCTGCATAACAGGAACCAATATCCCGGGTCAGGTATCGGATTATCGTTGTGCAGGAGAATAGTAGGGAACCATGGCGGACATATGTATGTACTGTCAGCCCCGGATGAAGGGACGATCTTTCACATCATTCTGCCTGGAAAGCAGATAGTAGGATAAATCATTTTTTTTATTTTTATACCATGAACATTTTTGGCTTCTGGAACGACTCCTATTACCTGATTATTATTTTACAGATTGTTTGTATTATTCATTGTCTTAAAACGGGCAAAAGGGACTACATCTATCTCCTGATCTTATTACCCATGATCGGGTGTATCATCTACTTTGTCCGTGAAATATTACCAGAAATCAACAGGGGAGAGTTCCTACCTAACCTACAACGGGTATTTTTCCCAAAAGCCGCTATCAGAGAGTGGGAACACCGTGTCAGGATTTCTGATACCGTTGCTAACAAAATGGGGCTGGCAGCCGCCTACGCTGACCAGCAACAATATGACAAAGCCATTTTACTGGCAGAAGAATGCCGGAAAAGTTTCCCTAAAGACTTAGGCATTTTACAACAGCTGGGACGTTTTTATTTCTTTGATCAGCGGTATGCGGACAGTATTGCCTACATGGAAAAAGCATTTGCACAGACAAATGCGAACCTGATCAAACAGGAAGATGAACTGATGTATGCCCGGGCGCTGGAAGCCACGGGTATGCTACCACCTGCTGAAGAGGTGTATAAGAAAGTGATTCGTGTACATCACGCTATCGATGCCATGTATTACTATGGCATATTTCTCAAAAACCAAAACAGGAACAAAGAAGCGTTGCAACAGTTTCAGACCATTAAAGATGAGTTTCACCTGCACCCAAGATATGTACGCAGGATGAATGCTCAGTGGCTACGACTCGCCAAGCGGGAAATGGCAGGTCTATAAACCAACAACTCCCGGCGCCACAGTAATGCGATACTGCTTTGCCAGGAGTGTTTGTGACTATACTTATCGAACTGCTTGTCAACTGCTGATCTTGTGTACTACAAGATTATCATAGTAGATGTATCCATCTGCTGAAGCTTCCCAATAGTCTTCACTACCGCCCCGGAAGGTGTGGAAGGTCAATCCTTTGATCAGGCGTTTGCTATCATTGGTTGTCCAGCGGATATCTCTGTCTAATACGATTGTATTATCGATCACGTATTGAACGTGACCATCTGTGTTACTACCGGTATTGCTTTTTACATACAGGTGTACATGATACCATTGTCCTTTATTGAGGCTACCTGAAGAAGGGTACGATTTACCGAAAGTCTCTCCATAAGTACCTGATTGGTCTTTGAAGTAGAGGTAAGGTTGGAAGAACACACGGCCAGCATCGGTTTGATACCACATGAGGCGTGCACTGCCACCATTGCCATCCCATCCAGGGTCGCCGCCGGTGTTGCCATCGCCGATGGAGAATCCGAAGCCCAGCTTACCACCTCTGGACCATTCGAACTGACTATGAAAACGAATGTCATAGTCTACTTCGTAGGCAGAGCCGTCGGAGATGTCGACATTGCCGATAACGCCGCCAGCACCGGAGAGTGCGTTGGCAAGGAGTTTAATGCGGCAGTTACCATTGGAGATCCAGCAACGGCTATCGACCCAGCCGGTGATGTTGCCGAAGTCGGAGGCAGCCGAGGAGCTGGCGTAAGTACCATCGGCATAGTTGTTCCAGTTTACTGACCAGCTGCTGTTTATTGCTGAACCAACAGCAGTGGTTTGTAAGGCTGAGGCAGATGCGAGGGGCGGAGGTGAAGCGGCCTCCTTACTGCAAGCGCAGCATAAGGTGAGGGCGTAGAAAGCAAATACGCCGAGTTTTGATGTCATGTAATTTGGTTTAAAGAGGGAATAAATGGTTTTTCAGTAGGGATGTCGTATAGAAGGGAAGGAAGTACTATTGATATTATAAAAAAATGCTTCTGCCAAACAGCAGAAGCATTTTTTATGGCGCAGGCAGAGTCCTGCGGCCGCCTTAAAAAACGAGCGCCTATTTGGAAGAACGTCCGTTACTTACAATAATCTTTTGTCTTGATACTACCCGCTGCCGTTCATCTGCCACTGTAACTATGTACAGGCCTCCCGGCAATCCACTCACATTCAGGGAAATACTATTACCCGGCGCTATGCGCGAAATATGTTTCACACCATTAATACCATATAATGTTACTACATACTTTGCTACCTTACCCGGCAGGGATACATTCACATATCCTGAAGCTGGATTTGGCCATACATGGCAGGTTGGCACTTTTACTGTATCAATAGTAGTTGTATCAGGTACTACCGGTTCGTCAGGATAAGTAAATGGAAAATCGATCTGCGCCTGCTTAAACTGCATTTCCAGTTCATCATCCCACTTAAATGCCGTATCTGCCTGTTTCTTCAGACTATATTTCACAGCACCACTCCAAAAATGCACAAACTCACCAAGATTCAGATCACGGGTATACGCTCCATTATGCTGTGGGAAATATTCAGACAATAATGTAAAATACCTGTTCAGCGCTGCACTGGAATCAGAACGTGTATAAATAGGATAGAACCAGTCCCTGAACCAATGCGTACCTGGCTTAGGATAGTTCTCCACACCACCTATTACATCGTTGTAAGTGCCCTGTGCATCCTCATTCCAACCCAATCTCTTTTCCACATCATAAATGAATATCTCCATCCATTTACTATCATGCCATATTGCAAATGCAGGTGAATTCATTACACCCTTGCTACCACCTTCTACGATATGCCCAACCTCATGTATCGATGCACCCACATTCCAATCACTTCTCGTGGTCCAGTCACCACCCAGATCAGCGACGTTGCGATAATCGTGTGAACTATCAAATACAGTAGCCGGATGACCACCTGAGAACCCGGTCACACTGTGGTATACCATGTTTAATTTCGGATCACTAAAGGTGCCGTAATTTGATTTTACATAATCCCACACCTTTGTCATATCATCATTCATCCAGGTCACCGTGCGTGGTACAGCACTATCATAGTACATATTGATACTGCTATTGCTATATACTAACGATAATAGTTCTCTATGTTCAAACCAATGCTCCTTCCAGGTAGCAGGTGGTGTACTTGTCAACGTAGTATCACTCGCATATACCCATGCAGAATTACCAGCGCTGTTTTCTGCTCTTACGCGATAATAGTAAGTAGTGAGCGGAGACAATTCCAGTGAATAGAAATGAGTGGAGTTTGGATTTAATACTTTTGAAAAATCCCAGTTGCTGCTATCAGCAGATCGCTCTAAACGATAATTGGTTTCAGTCGTTGAATTATCAGACCAGTCCAGAATAATCTGGTTGCCTGAAACGCTTGTGGTGACTAAGTCCGAAGGGGCCGCAGGTGCACCTGTAGGGAAAGAGCCACTACCAGTACCATAGATTTCCAATTCTGAGAACTGAATCAAATCATCGCCGTTATTCGCAGTAATGTTTAAACGATAGTAGGTATAAGCAGTCGTGTTAGAGAAAACAAAGGTTCTCTTTTTTTGTCTGCCTGTGAATACCTGATTTGTTTCACTATGCAATGTTACCCACGTAGTACTGTCGTTAGAACCTTCAAACACCCAGTTTTTAGGATCTCTGCCATCCGCATCGTTTCCGGAGGTAATAGCATACTGTGTTGCTATACCGGGATTAGCCAGATGATATATGACCCAGGTAGTTGGATTGTATGCGAGGTATTTGGTGTAGATGCCGTTGTCAACTGCTTTTGCAATACCTTCTCCACCAGTAGTATTAAACTGGTCTGAAACTTTTCCATTTACATAATCAGTCAGATCAATGGCATAAGGTGCAGCGGCAGTTCTTACTACACCTGATTTTGCGATAGCAGACACACCCACTGAGTTGATGGCTCTCACGTGGTAAATGTAAGCCGTTCCTACACTCAGACCGCTATCGGCATAGTGATGCACATTTGCCGCTACAGTATCCAGCGTATTGAAAGTAACCCCATCAATAGAACTGGAAACGATAAAGCCTGTTTCATTCGTAGAATTATCCGACCAGCTCAGGTATGCATTGTATCCTGAAATGCTGGCGGTGAGTTGAGTGGGTGCCGCAGGCCCTGCAGCTGATCCGGACAGTCTCCATTCTGAAAACTGGATGGAACCAGCGCCATTGCTGGCAGTGATGTGCAAGCGAAAATAAAGGTAAGCAGCAGTACCGGATACGGTGTAAGTGTTAGTCTGGTAACGGGCTGCAAATGTTTGTGCAGTCTGACTATCCAGTGTAACCCAGTTACTGCCGTCATTGGAACCTAAGAGCACCCAATCCTTAGGGTCTCTGGTCGATGCATCATTGGCAGAAGAAACAGCGTATTGGCTTAAAATGGCTGAATAGGCCGACTGATACTGCACCCAGATGTCTGTGTGGGCAGTATAGTACTTGGTGTTTACATCATTGTCAGTGATACTCTGATAGTTTTCCTTTGCGTTGTCATCGTTGTAATACTGTACAGTGACGGTACCTCCATTTGCGGTAAGGTCTGTCTGGGCAAGGGCGCCAAGACTACTGCATAGGCATACAGCGAACAAAGATAGCTTTGTAAAATTACGGGTCATCATAAAGGGCGTTATGCGTTTAGTTAATAAAGTGCGCTCTAAAAATGTGGCTGTCGATTTTGGTCTACAGTGTCAGGTCAACACGATTCTATATAAAAATAAGCACAGGTCGGTTACAAACCTGTCAATGGATTTCAAATGGATTGTTAATAGATATTAAAGATATCTTTCAGAGATTTTTTTGCAGCGTGGTAGCCACACATGCCGTGAACGCCGCCACCGGGAGGGGTTGCAGAAGAACAAACATAAATACCTTTTGCAGGGGTGCTATAGGGAGAGAGTCTGATAGCAGGTCTTGTATATAGTTGTGTAATATCTAATATTCCACCATTGATATCGCCACCAATGTAGTTGGGATTGTAGTCTTCCATTTGCCGGGTGTTCATGGTATGCCTGCCAATAATGCGATCACGGAAACCGGGGGCAAAGCGCTCAACCTGATTCTCGATTTGCGTAGTCATGTCTACGATAGAACCATGGGGAACGTGGCAATAGGCCCAGGCAGTATGGCTGCCTTCAGGAGCACGGGTTGGGTCGAAGATGCTTTGCTGTGCCAGCAATACAAAAGGGTTATCAGGATGATGCCCTTTTGAAGTGAGTTGTTCATTGGCCGTGATCTCTTCCAGTGTATTGCCCAGATGCAGGGTACCAGCTTTGCGGCAATGTTCATTGGTAAAAGGGATCGGACCATCCAATGCCCAGTCTATTTTGAATACGCCCATACCGTACCGATAGCGTTGCAATTGGTATTTGTATAGTCCTTTTATTTTGTCGCCTGCTATTTCCAGTAATTGCTTAGGTGTTACATCCAACAATATAGTGCGGGCAGGAGGCAGGTCATTTAATGAGCGTACATAAGTATTCGTTTGTATCTCGCCGCCGATAGATTCGAAGTAAGCTGCCAGTGCATTGGCGATGGCTTGTGAGCCTCCTTGTGGTGCAGGCCATCCCTGCAGGTGACCATTGGCTAATAAGACCATTCCTATAGCCGCTGTAGTGAGGTTGGTCAATGGCTGAATAGCATGTGCCGCCATTCCGGCAAATAAGCCTCTGGCCGCCTTTCCCTGAAATTTATTCGCTAGGGTTCTGGCCGGTAATAACGCTTTCAGCCCAAAACGCACCATAGCACCGGGATGCTTTGGAAACGCCAATGGACCCAGTAATGCAGGTGCCAACGCTGGCCAATCCCTCACTACCGGGTCCATGAGTTGATGATATGTATGTTCATCTATGCCAAGTCCTTTGGCTGTCTCATCCAGTGAGCGATTTAATACAGCTGCTGTACCATCGTCAAATGGGTGTGCAGCGGCCACTTCAGGTTGCAGGAATTTCAGTCCATAATCTGCCAGTGGCAGTGTGCTAAAAAACGGCGATCCTGCTGCTAAAGGATGAATGGCAGCGCATACGTCATGTACAAAACCAGGCAAGGTAAGTTCTTTGGAACGGAGGCCGCCACCAATGGTATCCCTACCTTCCAACAGTAATACCTGTATACCCTGCTGTTGCAGGGTGATAGCTGCCGCCAGGCCGTTGGGACCTGCACCTACTACGATTGCATCATATGCCTGTTTGTTCATATTGTTATTAAGATTGCCCCGCTTCGATGGTACTTTCAGACAATGTATACCATTTATCTACCTTATCCAAAATTACGTAAATGCATCACTACTATAAGGCCTCAATCAATAACGCAGCATTTCAAACTTCCATTATTTTAATAAAAATAATGGCATCACAAAATTGCGATGCCATTCCAATCCATTACCTGGGGCACTTTATCGTTCCATCATATCAAGGATATCAGTCCAGATAATTCTCGCGATCTGCTCACTCTCCACCATTCTGATCCGATCTGCCGGCATCACCATACTGTCTTCCTGCCAATCCATATTATCCGGCATAAAATCTTTCAGAATGTTACCACTTGTGATTACTTCATAGGTGGTTTCATGACGTACTTCGTTTACACTGATCACAATTTGATAGGACCGACCCTCTATATATACTGTAATTGTATTCTTTTCCATAACAAACAAAAATTAGTTGTGCTATTGCGACAATAGGTCGCAACAGTGGGGTACAAAGGCTGTAAGATCAGATATAAGAAAGCTAACCATGATTGGCCACGCGATGTCCCGCTTTTTTCGCCACGCCGGTAGGATGGGGTCCCCTGTTTTTTTCCTTGTTGGTGGTCAGGCCAATGGCTTCAGCCTGACTGGGGTGCTTCACTTTCTTTCCACTTTCATGCTTTGTTCCTTCATTCTGGTTTTTTGCCATGTCAACTTCGCATTTTAATGGGTGAGTAATAGAAGAACACTTTAGGTAAATCAAAAGGTTTGCCAGCTTGTGAAGGAGAGGGTTAAATAATGTTAACTAGATGACAATCAACACACAATAGATAATATTTGTTTACTGCGTCAGGGGTAGGTAGGTCTGTATATATGTCTACAAAGTATTCCAATAGTCTCCTTACTTAAGTTAAGTACTCCCAACCCCGGCCGATTTGCCTCCGGCAAAATCGACCGGGGTTGAATTCGCCCATACTATGTTTTATCTTGAGTAAAACATAGTATGGGCGAGGGTAACAATTAATTTAATAACCGCATACTACATACCAGGGGGCTAATAAGAATGAAAAACCTGTTGAGACCTGGTTCTCGGCCTGGCTTGCAGCATGCAATCTAAACTACAGAATACTTGTTGCGTGGTAAATTTTAGCACAAAGGAGAGGACACCGCCTCTATTAATAACGTTAAAACTATGTATTGCTAAATTACCGATACCATTCATTAAAAGTTGTCAATGAATTTCAAACGAATTGTAAATGAAATTTAAATTCCCGATATTTAAATATGAACAGAAAAACGCGGTTGGAGTTTAAACTGGCGATTGAAAGAATATATTTGTCTTTCAGGAATTATTACATGAGGCATCCGGTTAAGGTTTACATTACTTCTTCTGTCATTTGTTTCATTATATTGGCAATAGTCCAGATCATGTTAGTTTACAATACCTACGATCTGCTAAACAGAAGATTCTACTATGAAAAGAAAGGACGTATCAATGAACGTTATACAAAGGCAATCATCAACGACCACGTCTTCCCGGGGGGGAAAGATATTATTGATGGCCTGTTAACACCGCAATACCATGAACTCGAAAAACTTTACCAAGCCGGTGATACCGCCCGTTTCAATCGTGCATCCCAGATAATACTCCGGAGTGTTTTCAATACTCTCATCAACAAACAAAACGCAGAAGCGCTGCTAAGAGATATCAAACTCAAAGAAGGCATTCACGATTCACTCAGGTACCTGCTTGTCGTATCCCGTATAGACCTCCAATTCGCTGATTTAAAATATGTGAACATCTATGACAAGCGAAAAAAATACCCGCTTATAGACGATACTATTCAGACACCAAAGGGAATCAAAATATTCGGCGACCTGGCAAACCCCGATGAGCAAAGTCAGATCATCGGTCTTTTTGTATCAGATCCAAAACCGTATACATACGCCATTAGTTTTTCACTCTACGCCGATCCTTACAACCGACGGCAGGTAGTGTTCAAACAAATGCAGGGCATCCTCACCATGAGTCTGCTCTCGGTATTGGCCATCATCATCCTGTTCTTCATCACGCTCCGCAACTGGATCAAACAGAAGCATATTGCCGATGTAAAAACAGATTTCATCAACAATATCACCCACGAATTCCATACGCCACTCTCAGCTATCATGGTGGCCAATAAAAACATCCAGAACGAACGGGTGCTCGAAAACAAAACCGCCATCCGCTCCCTCTCCGACATCATAGAGCGACAATCACAGCGATTGAAGCTACTGATCGGCCAGGTGCTGGACATTGCTACTATCGATAACTTATACGTACAGAAAGGCCCTGAAGACCTGAATGTGCTGATCAGTGAGATACTCACCGACTTTAGTATCAAGTTCCCTTCAGACAACCTGCAATTGTCTTTTATACCTGCCCCGGAAACAATTATAGTCGATGCAGACAGTTTTCATTTTACCACCCTGCTGCTCAATCTCCTCGATAACGCAGTGAAATACAACCTGCAGGAGGTAAAACATATACAGGTCGCCACCATAGAAACAGAAACTGATATACAGATCTCGATCAGTGATAATGGAATTGGTATGGATAAAGAAACAATCCGTTATATCTTTGACAAGTTCTACCGAAATCAGAAAGATCTGACACAAAATGCCAAGGGTTTAGGACTTGGCCTGCATTATGTAAAGCAATGCATAGATGCTCACCAATGGACAGTAAAAGTAGAGAGCGAGCCTGGCATGGGAAGTACATTTGTAATCATTATACCTAAGTGAAAATTGTAAGGGGATGAAACACAAAATTCTGTTAGTAGAGGATGAAGCAGACCTCGGAAACGTTGTTAAACAATACCTGGAATTAATGGATTTTGATGTGGACTGGCAGCAAAATGGCCGGACCGCCCTGGACCTGTTTGAGAAATCGCCCAATGCCTATCATATTCTCCTCATAGATGTAAACCTCCCCGGATTGAATGGATTCGAACTGGCGGAGCAGATCATCAGGCTCAACAATCATGTCCCATTCCTGTTCCTCACAGCAAGAGGGGACAAGAATGACCGGCTGAGCGGCTTGAAGATAGGTGCAGATGATTATGTGGTCAAACCCTTTGATGTAGATGAACTGGTACTACGCATCCGTAACATCATCAAGAGAAAGCAACCTGTTGTGAGCGCTGAACCTGCCCAACAAAGTGTGATCAATATAGGAACGACCCACCTTTTTGTAGATTCACTGAAGCTGGTGACGGAGCAGGGAGAAGAGATCATTCTCACCCCAAGAGAGTGCGATTTGCTGGTATTGTTCTTTAACAATGTGAACCGTGTATTGAAGCGGGAAGAGATCCTTACAAAAGTGTGGGGCTCTAACGACTACTTTGTAGGCCGTAGCCTCGACGTATTCATTTCACGTTTTAGAAAGTATTTCCAACATAATATTAATATCAGTATCAAGAATGTATATGGTATTGGTTTTGTATTTAATGTGAAATAGCGATTGCCCTGTTAGCACGGTTATAGGCTGTTTGTGTTTTCTTATCTTTTATTTAGTGCCTGGTATCAATACAAACGATCTTCTAAACGAAAGGGAATGATCTTCAAGTATGATACAAGAAGTCATAATTGCGAAAATTCCCTTTCGCAGTAATTCTTTTGTGCTCTTAAATGAGGGTTATCAATGCGTCGCTTTTCTGCTACTGTAGTGGTATACTGTTGTCTGATGTCTCTCTTTGCTCACCTTGCCTTTGTGGCCATAGATTTTGTTTACTAATACAAAAACAACTGTAATGCTCGCAATGATAACATAATGCAATACTATTGACGGCATATGTTTGTGGAATAAAATGTTGATAGTGCTGTTTAGTGCTGTTTTGTAGTGCGCCCTTAAACTTAACCTTTTTCGTAGCAAAAGATACAGCAGTATCATGAATTTTGCATCACACTTTCCTGTCATTAACAAATGTTAACTACGCCCAATGAGCCTGCATTTATGTATCATTGCGAAACATATTAAATTAATAATTAAGGCACTCGTAATTCTTTCTTTACAGACACTGGTTTGCCCAAAACAGGCATCCCATCCTTGTCCCAGGTAAAGGGTTGCATACGGGGGGAACGCCTGTTTCCACACCCATCTCCTGCATGATCATTGGCATGATACAAGATCCAGTTTTGCTTGCCGTCAGGCGTTGTAAAGAAGGAATTGTGCCCTGGTGCATACACACCCGTTTCAGGTGATTGAAGGAACATCGGCGTTGCATGCTTCTTCCAGCTGGCGGTATCCAGCAGGTTACTGTTATCATCCGCTACAAGCATTCCTAATGCATAATAATCTGTCCAACAAGCAGATGCGCTATAAAACAGGAACAGCTTATTACCATGCTTCAGGATCTCCGGCCCCTCATTTACATTGACATGTGGCAGGTTCGGATCATTCAGGTCGCCAAATTTTTCCCAGTCATAGACAGGGCGGGAGAGTCTCACCCGTGGGCCTGTGATCGTGAGAGGGTCCTTCATTTCTGCTATATAAATATCCTGCTCTCCGTTGTTATCCCCCTCCCAGCCAGACCAGATCATATACAACTTTTGTTCGTGCTCAAATACAGACGCATCAATGGCCCACTTATCTGAAGGATCGGCTACTTTCCCTTTCATTTCCCAGATACCTGTCATAGGATCGGGAGAGCTGTTTTCCAGCACATAGATGCGGTGATTTTGGTTATCTCCTCCATCCGCACAAAAATAGATATACCATTTGCCCCGCAGGAAGTGGATTTCCGGCGCCCAGTTGTCTTTTGAATAAGGGCCGGTGGCAGGCGGTGTCCAGATGCTTTTTTGAGGGGCATCTTCCAGTTTTGCCATATTAGCCGTTTTCCAGAGCTCCAGGTGATTGCCAACCGTATGCATGTAGTAGTAATACCCATCTTTGTACGTTACCCAGGGATCAGGTCCGGAAGACAGAAGGGGATTGTGAAAAGTGGTTTTCTGCTGTGCATTGCAGGCAAAGACACAGAGCAGGATACAAAGCCGGATAATAGATTTCATATACCAAAATTAAAAAACCGCTGAATGCAAATTTTCATTGCACTCAGCGGTCCATTGATGACAAATATTAAAGGTCAATTTTAACTACAGTAGAATAAAGCAGATCTTCCACACCGGCAATCTTCACCCCAATCCTTGCATATGCATAATTCTGAGCGCCTGTGGTACCTACTGATGACATAGAAGCTGGTATGTCTACAGACATAGCTACGTTGTTCAGATCAGTAATACTGCTGCCTGCCAGCGCAGTCCGCACTTTATAATTGCTTTGATCTACGATGGTGGTCTGGTTCAGATAAAGATACACGTTTTCAATGCTTCTGCCATTCGCACCCGTGATAATCTGTTCCAGTTTAAAACTGGCTGCTGCTGTCGTACCACTTTTCGCAATCTGCTGGTTACGGATCATGTAATAAGGCATTACCTCAATATTCATGGTCGTACTGCCAGTCAGGTTCAGCGGAATAGTGTCATTATTAGTAGCGTTATTCGTTACGGATCTGAATGGTCCCTGACCAGCAGGAATGATCAGTTTATAATTACCGTTAAACAGGAGGGAAGAGAAAGAACCATCTTGCTGAATCTGCACCGCAATTGCGCCGCTCTTACCCCAGCCGGGTTCCCATAGTTCAAAATATACAGCCAGCGAAGCAACATTGATGGCTTCACCCTGGTAAGTGATACTACCCTTGAAGGTAGTCTTTGGTTCATCATAATTATCCTTCTTGCATGCAAATGCAGTCAAGGCAATCAATAGACCGGTGATATATTTTCTACGAAACATAATTTTCATTTTACTGATTAGGATTCTTTACCAGCTTAGGGTTGTTACTCAGAATGTCTGCTGAGATAGAAGAGTAATAGTTGCCCAGGTTGAAGCGGTGTGCCGCAGTTACGTTAGCAGATTTCACCACTTTGAACACATATTTACCATCATTTGCACTACCTGGATTATAAATCTTGTAAGGCCACAGACCATAGATCTGGGTGTTTATTTTATCAGCTTTACCAATGTTGGATATCACTTCGCTTGCACTGATACTTTCACCATTCCAGACTTTATGAGCCAGGCGCCAGCGTTTGTTATCAAACAGTTCGTGACCTTCAAATGCCAGTTCCACTTTCCTTTCATGTACGATCCTGTCAAAGGTGATGTCAGCAGCAGTCAGTGGTGTAGTCAGCCCTGCTCTGGAACGCACAGTGTTCATATACCCAGCTGCTACGGCAGGCTGATTCAGTTCGAAAGCCGCTTCTGCTGCATTCAGCAATACTTCTGCATAACGGTAGCGTACCCACCAAACTTCACTCTGTGTACCCAACTGTCCGGAACCTATTGTAGGATCCATGAACTTACGTACAAGGAAACCTGTCTGTGCAGAATATTCTTTACCATCGATAGGACCATCGGTACCTACTATCTGCACGCCTGTAGGGCCACCGGGAATGTTACCAATTTCACCATAAGTATCCCCGCTGATGATGCTGTAAGCACCATTATTCCAATACATGATACCAGCCCAGATATCCAGATCCTTGCCTTTGAATTTAGAACCAGGCAGCATAATAGTGCCCCCTAATCTTGCATCTCTGCCAGCGAAAATGTCACCTGGATGCTCGTAGTAGATATAGTCGCTGCCTGAATTGGTAGCAAATGGTGCATATGTGTTATCGAGTTTTTCAAACTGCTCAGCGAGGTTAAGGGAAGGATTCACACGACCGCCCTGTTGCTCTTCAGCTGAAGACCATGGCTGGTTAGCGATAGTCCATCCCTGTACCTTTCCGCTTTTCAATTTGAAATCCTGTGCGAAGATGACTTCCGGGTTGTTTGACTTATCATAAAAAGTGGCTGCGAAGTTGTCCTGCAGATCTTCAGCTTTCTTCTGATACAGGGAATACTTACCACCATTAATAATCTCCTGTGCAGCAGTCAGTGCTTTCTGATAGTAGCCCTCTGCCTTATCAGCAGGTATACCTACTTCGCCGCCGGCAGTGGCTACAGATGGTGTACCTGCGCCATATCTTGCAATAGAAGCGGCATACAAAGCTGCTCTGGCCTGCATTGCCAATGCTACACCTTTGGTAGCTCTTGACTGTGTGGCAGGATCATCAGGTAACATCGTTTTAATGGTATCCATTTCCGCAATAACGAAATCATATATTTCAGATTCTTTTGCTCTTGCATGTTGCAGGTAGGTAGGATCGCCACTGAAGTCGTAAGTCATAGGCTCGGTGATCAAAGGAACACCACCCATGCGTTTTACTTCTTCAAAATACAGTGCAGCACGCAGAAAACGGGCTTCACCCAGGAAACGGGTACGTGCTTCTTCACTTAAGGCAGTCGCTGCGGTACACTTCTGAATAAAGAGATTCAGGTCACGCATCTGGCCATAATCCCACAGGTTCCACCAGTCATAAGGATAGTCGATCTGCTGTACACGCCAGTATTCACTGGCCTGAGAAGGGAATGCTTCGTCAAAATTCGTATACTCTACCCAGTTTGTTATAGTTTGTTGATCTACATAACGGTTATAGAGATCGGCCAGTACTGACAATACCAAACTTTCACTTTTCCAAACGGTTTCGTCTGTCAGAATATTGGAAGGATCAGTTTGCAGGAAGTCAGCATCCTTTTTACAACCCAACACAAACACAAGGGCTGCTGATATGATTAACAGATATTTTTTCATCTAATTGCTGTATTAAAGGATCAAAAAGAAAGGTCAAAACCAATATTCACATACTTGCTTTGTGGATAGGTCAGACCGTTATCATCAGCGACTTCAGCGTCTATACCTGTCTTACGCAGATTATCGATAGAGAACAGGTTATAAGCGTTGATGTAAGCACGGAAACGTTCAATTCTGGCCTTGGCAAGGATGTTCTTAGGAATGGTGTAACCCAGTTCCAGTGTACGTGCCCTGATGTAATGAACGTTAATCAGCCAGAAGTCAGAGTTTTTATTGTAGTTGCTATGACCTCCATTGTTGAAACGCAGTGCAGGATATTTACCAGGGATCCATTTGCTGTTTACATCATAAGCATCTTCCCTGTGCCAGCGATCGTTATAGAACTCAGCCAGCAGGTTACCCTGGTTGGTGTAAGGAATACGCATTTCATAGTTACGGTTAAAGGAATAACCGGTACCCGCTGAGAAGTCGGCTCTGAAATCAAAGTTGCTATATGCTACCGTGAAGTTGAAACCACCATTCATGATAGGGTTTTTACCTGTACCCCATCCAATAGGACGTACATCCAGATCGTTAATCACCCCATCGCCATTCCAGTCTTTGTAAATCAGGTCACCTGGTAATAATGTTTTGTTACCCGCCCCGTCAACGTTTACTTTATAGTTGTTGATCTCGTCCTGTGACTGGAATTGTCCGATTACGTTATATCCCCAGAATGTATTGGCGTACCTGTTTTCAGCAGAGTTACGGTAGTGATCAATGGAGTTCAGGAACACTGGTTTGTAGCTATCCAGGTTCTTTGAACGTGCATAAGAGAAATTAGCACCTACCGTGAAACGTACTTTCTTTATCTCGCCATGGTAATTAATAGAAAACTCCGCACCGGATACCAGATCGCTCTTCACATTTTCTAAAGGCAGTGTATAACCCAGTTCACTTGGTATGAGGATGTCATATTTGGTACCCAGCAGACCTGTTCTTTTTCTCTTGAAATAATCAACCGCACCGCTGATCCGGTTGTCCCAAAAACCATAGTCAGCACCGATGTCCAATGTTCTACTTACATACCAGGAGATATTATCGATAGGAACACCTTTGTAAGAGGAACCGATCACTGATTTACCATCCAGGATCACAGTAGAAGAATTATAGTTATAACCGGAGAGATAGTCATATGCAGACAAAGGAATATCATCATCACCCAGTTTACCATAAGAACCTCTCAGTTTCAGTTCGCTCAGGGTTTTCTTGCCACCTACGAGGTGCTGAAAGAATTGCTCTTCGCTGATACGCCAGCCAGCCTGCATAGCAGGAAAAGTACCCCAACGTTTGTTAGGTGCGAACTTCCAGGAGGCATCTCTTCTTGCAGATACTTCCAGGTAGTAACGGCTGTCGTAGTTATAAGTGAACCTGCCAATGTAACCCAGACGGGCAGTAGTAAAATCATTATCATTATACGTATCCATTGTACTGAAGTAAATCAGCGGCAGATCGTTGGTAGTCGGCACAGCATGCAGCCAGTTGTCGATTTCCCTTCTCTTGATTCTTTCTGCTACTACGGTACCGCCTACGTTATGCTTGCCAAATGAATGTGCATAGTTCAGTTGTAACTGAACGGTAGGAGACAGGTTGGTGTGGTTATCTCTTTCTCTCCATGGGTTAGAGCTACCACCAGATACATTGTAAGTATCAGTATTCGGATCATAAGTATATACATTGTAAGTATACTCGTGACCATTCATAATTCTGTTTGCATAGTAATAGGAGAACAGGCCTCTTGCGCTCAGACCATCGATGGGAAATTTATATTCCGCGGTCAGGTTAGTCTGTAATACGCGCCAGTCTTCGTGCCAGTAGCCGGACAACTTCTTATTCTGTAATGCCCAGTTTTCGGTATTGTGACCGATGTTGTTTGGGTAATTTGGGTTATCGTTTGCATAAGGGCGTTCGATAGGCGTGTTACGCAGGATAGCGAAACGAGCTTCCCAGTAGTCATCTGTACCAGGTACCCCAGGTTGGTCGCGGGTTTCAACACGACCATTGATCTGCGCACCGATTTTGAAGTTGTCAGAAACTTTGGCTTCGATATTACTCTGAATGTTGGTACGTTCGAAAGTGAATTCTCTGCCCAGTACAGAATATTGCTTCAGGTGAGTGGCAGATACGTAGTAGTTGATCCTGTCAGAACCACCACTGAAGTTCAGGTTCAGGTTAGTGAGCGGAGCATTGTCTTTCACAATAAACTTGTACCAGTCAAAGCTCTTGTAGCCTGTTTCAGTACCTGCTTTCCACTTTTCCAGTTCTTCCTTGGTGATGGTGGTAGAACCATACTGGTTCATTTCAGCATCAGCTTTACCAGCCATCCACTGATAGGCATTTACGCCTTTAGGGAAGCGGGTCCAGTTCTGCCAGCCAGTATATGCAGCAAGGTTGATGGTGTTGCGGCTGTTCAGTTTACCTCTCTTGGTAGTAACCACCACTACACCATTCGCAGCACGCATACCATAGATAGCAGCAGAAGCGTCTTTCAGAACGGTGATAGTTTCAATATCGTTTGGCGCGATGTTGTTGAACTGGCCAGCATCCTGTTGGATACCGTCAATTACATACAATGGATCGCCCATGTTACGGATTTGAATAGATGCACTCGCACCCGGACGTGAGTCCGACATGCGGAAGGTAACACCCGGTAGCTTACCTGCCAGTACAGTACTTACCGTAGAACCAGCGTGTACATCGCCCATATCTTTAGCAGATATAGCGGCGATCGCACCGGTGAGTGACTCTTTCTTTTGTGTACCATAACCAACGATCACCACATCACTCAGTGAAGTAGCAGAAGGTTCCAGTGTTACGTTGATAACGCTCAGCCCATTGATCTCTACTTCTTTGGAAGTATACCCTACATAAGAGAAGATGAGGGTACCAGAGAGATCCGGTGCATTGAAAGCGAAATTACCACCGGCATCAGTAACAGCACCGGCTGCACTATTTTTGAGTTTTACGTTTACGCCGGGGAGTGGTGTGCCTTTTTCGTCTACCACTTTACCCTGGATGCGTACAGCAGCATCAGCGGCATAAGTAATCTCCTCTGCCTTGCGTAATCGATTGAGCACAATTTGCCGGCCATCGACCTGATAGGAGAGTTGTAACGGAGCGAGTAACTTGTCGAGTACTTTACCCAGTGGCTCCTGTTTTGCTTCCAGGCTGACTTTGCGGGAAGCGCTGATAAGCGTGGAAGAATAGAGGAATTTCACATCAGCCAGTTGTTCTATTTTAGACAGCACCTGATCAACAGATTGCTGACGGGCGTCGATAGATACAGGTTTGGTGAGGATTTCCTGGGCCTCAGTGGACTTTGCAAAAGTGAGACCGGTACATAACGTGGCAAATAGCAGCTGGTAAAAGCATGTACGCATGACCATAAAGATTAAATCATGGATTCGTAGTCTTTTTTTCATAACTTGAATTGTGTTCCTGTTTGTAATGGGAAATAGAAAGGGTGTCTTATCCCAGTGGAGCGGGTATAAGGCGGTGCCGCAAGAGTATTCTTTTCAGCCAGTGGTACGGCCATACCGCTGGCTTTTTCATTACGTGATGTAAAGCATAAGTATCAGTGTAAATTTTTGTTTGTTCTCAATAACGTATTTCGTGGAATAGTGTGTCAACGGGGGAACTCTCTACATTCCTTATTAGCTACGCGTACGTGAACACTATTAATGACATCCTTTGGTTGTAATTGTAATCTCATTTCCGTCGATCGTACAGTTTGCTTCCAGTGCCTGACAAATAAGCTTTAATTTTTCCTTTAGTGGTTCATCATCCAGGGAGGCAGTGAGTCTACAGCCAGCCATCAGGTTTTTATCATAGCTGATATGAACACCATAGGCTTTTTCCAACAGGGTCAGCACACTATCTGCAGGGGCATCTGCGAATACAAACGAGTACAGCTCAGTTATAGTTGGCTGGGCAGATCCTGCTACAGACATGGGCAATACATCTAACGCATGAGTGGAGCGTTTCAGTATCGCCTGCTGATTGGCAGATAAATTTGCCCGGGCATCGTTCGCTTTTGGTTGTATTGAAATAGCAATTTTCCCGGTTTTTACTGCTACACTTACCAGGGTATCTTCGTCATAGGCTCTGACCATAAATGAGGTACCAAGCACGTTGATTACCATTTCGTTGGCATATACTACAAAAGGTTCAATGTTTCTTTTTACTTCAAAGAACGCGGCACCGGAGAGGTATACCTGGCGGTGGCATTTGCCAGTGAGACAGGTGGAATAACTGATCCGGGCTCCGGGTTGCAACACTACAGAACTACCATCGGGCAGGCTGACAGTTTCGGGTTTCCTGCCCTTGTTGATACTCTCAACAAAAGTATTTTTAGCTGTTTCAGCTTTTGCCACCAATTCATGGTAAGCACTGTGGTCCGGCTTGTGCATGGTATACCACATAATGGTGGTAGCTACCAGGGCCATGAGCACAGCAGCGGCAGCCATATACCAGGGGCGGAGTCTCCGCACTGGTTGTGGTGGCGCATCCATGCTTTCGCGGATATTTTGCCAGATAGCAGCATCGACATTTTCTTTCAAACCAAATGCAGGAAGCTGGGAAGCTGCCAGAATTATAGCACGGGCCTGCAAAATAGCGGCTCGCTGACCAGGAAAATTTCGCGCGATGGATTCCCAATGGGCTGCGTTTTCACCATATTTCACCCAGGCGACGAAACTGTCGTCGGTTACAAAATCGGCGGTATCGAAGTTTGAGTAATCCATGTATAGAAATAAAGACGGGGAAGGGGGGTTTTAACTCACTTATGTTAAAGTTTTTTTAAAAAAACTTTTTTTGGGGGGCTACAGCAGTTCTCTTAATTTGACTACCGCACGTTGTACCAGGTTACGAACAGATTGCTCATTGACGCCCATAATCCCGGAAATCTCTTCCCAACTAAAATTATCATAAAACCGGAGACGGATGGCCTCCTGTTGCCTGACAGGCAATTGTCGCATGGCTTTTTGCAAACGGAGCTGTTGCAAAAGGTCCTCTTCGCCCATAATACGCATATCCTCTGCCGAGGCCTCTTCCTGCAATGACCAATCCAGTACCAGGGCCGCCTTTGCATCCGATAACCGGTGCAAACGCCGCCGCAAAGCCCTGAAAAGATAATATTTGACAGAAGTAGTCGCTGAGAGGTTATGTCTTGTACGCCAGAGATCGGCAAAAAGATCCTGCATGGCATCCTGCACCTGTGCAGCATCTCCCGCAAGGTGGTAGCCGTAGTTATACAATACAGCAGAAAAACGCCTGTACATCTCACTAAAGGCCTGTTCGTCGTCCTGTCTAAAGGCATTCCACAGTACCTCTTCCGCTATGAATGACTGATAGCTATTTCCAGACCCCAATTTACCTGATTTAAAAAAGTATCACCTGTAGTAATAGTATGGTTCACCAGTCCATTCTTACTGGCTGCGGGGACTAAACTACGAACTATAAAAATCATTTACGAATCATTGCTAATCCCGGGATGAGTTATACCCAAAAAAACGGGGCCTGATAAATATCAGGCCCTCCCCAAATTAACCATTAAAAAAACTCATTTGAATTTTGCTTGAAACAAAAATAGAATGAATCTTTTGCAAATCTGTTAATCATAAGTTAATGATTCTAAATAATATGGAGAGGTAATAACGATAGAATCAGTATGATATTTACATGATCAGATAGGTTAATAAATTAATCCATTGCCGCAGAAATCTCTATAAAAAAAAGGTCCCCGGAAAAAATTCCAGGGACTTACCATTTAACCTATATTCTGTACTGTAGCATCAAAATTTTAAATATTTTTCAGAGGCTTAGACTTTTCCCGCTTTCTATACTTCAATTCGTTTCTCTAAAGTTTCGCTCTCAAATATTTTCTGTATATAAGACGGTGATTAATATCCGAAGTTTAACGGGTTTCAACTTTTTTTTCATTTTATTTCTAAATTACCTGCTATGAACAGGATTGATCGGCTTTCAGCCATACTTATTCAGCTACAGGGCAAGAAAATAGTGAAGGCTGCTGAGATAGCAGAACGGTTTCAAATCAGCCTCAGGACCGTATATCGCGATGTCAGGGCCCTGCAGGAAGCTGGCGTACCTGTGGGTGCGGAGGCTGGTACAGGTTATTATCTGGTAGAAGGGTATCACCTGCCACCGGTGATGTTTAACAGGGAAGAGGCAGCTGCGTTGCTGACAGGGGAGAAGCTAATGGCCCAGTTGAGTGATCATTCCAATAAAAAACAATTTGGCAATGCCATGCAGAAGATCAGGGCAGTGCTGCGGACCAGTGAGAAAGATTTCCTGGAATCGCTGGAACAGAATATTGCGGTCGTTGGCCGCCGGGCTCCGGAAGATAGTGAGTTTCCAAACCGCTTCCTCTCAGATATTCAACATGCACTGGGCAAGCACCTCATGCTCAAACTGGATTATTTTGCCCTGCACAGCGAAACACTGACACATAGAGAGATTGAGCCCATTGGTATTATATATATGATGGGGTACTGGTACCTCATTGCCTGGTGCAGACTACGCCATGCTTACCGCAATTTCAGGATGGATCGCATCCGAAACCTGGCTGTTACAGACATTTCTTATGACAGGGACCGACACATTTCGTTAAAAGAATACATGGAAAAATATGCGGAGCCTGCTGCTTATCCCCATGTAGTGAAGCTGCGGTTTAGTGCGGGTATGGCGAAAAAGCTGGGGAATCAGCGATTTTATTATGGGTTGATGGAGGAGCAGACAATAGGGGAGTATGTGGAGATGGTGTTCCTGACTTCTCACCTGGATTGGTTTGGGAGATGGGTGTTAACAATGGGAAAAGAAGTAGAGATACTAGGTCCGGAGGAATTAATGGAACATATGCGCATACTTGCCAAAGAAATACATGAACAATATTTAACGAATCGCTTACCGGATAGTTTATCGGATCGCTCCACGATCCGATAAACTATCCGACGTTCAAAAAGTTGGGATTGCTTCGCAATCCCAACTTTTTGAACGCTACTGACATAACGCTGTCACTCCCCATATCTTCCTTTGCATTATCAACGCTAATGCATATGTCCAGACTCGACCTCACAAAAACCTATAAAGAACTCTACACTGCCACTTCCAAACCGGCCCTCCTCTTCGTACCCCCCGGTCACTACCTCTCCATCGAAGGCCAGGGTGACCCAAACGGCGAGCATTTCGCCGCCTGCACCCAAGCCCTGTACACAGGTGCTTACGGTATCAAAATGCATTATAAGAAGATGGAGCTGGATTTCGTAGTCTGTAAACTCGAAGGCCTCTGGTGGGTAAACGATGTGGAAAACTACAATGACTTCAAGGAGGTTATGCAGATTCCCCGTGACCAATGGCACTGGCAACTCCTCATCCGCATGCCTGACTTCATCAATAAGAATGATGTCAAAAACATTCTGAAAAGGGCGTATCAAAAGAAACCCATTCAATACTTCAACCAGGTCTACCTCCAAACCCTGGCCGAAGGCCAAAGCATACAGATCCTGCACACAGGTCCCTATGCTACCGAACCGGTATCACTACAGTTATTACACGACTTTATGAAAGCAAAAGGGCTGACCTGGAATGGCCGCCACCATGAGATATACCTCAGTGACCCGCGCAAAACTGCGCCGGAAAAACTGAAAACAATTTTAAGACAACCGGTAAAATAACAGAGAAACGGGTTACTTTTCCCCCAGCCCCAGCAACTCTATCGCCTGCTGTGCCGCAATCTGGCTGGCATCTTTTTTATTGAACGCCTTACCGCTGCAAATGAGCTCCCCATCTACTACTGCACCTACAGTAAAGATGCGGCGGCCATTGTCCATCTGTTCTTCCAGCAGGTCGAACTCCAGCACTTTGCCATGCTTATTCGCCCATCCGTACAGCTTGTTTTTGTGGTTCATTTCCACACTTTCAAGCATTTCCAGATCGATGTAAGGCATAATGATGCGTTGGTGCACAAACTGTTTGGTACGATTATACCCTTTGTCAAGGTATACAGCGCCGACCAGGGCCTCAAGGGTATTACCGAAGATCTGGGAAATCTTCAGAAAGCTATTGTACTTATCATAAATGGTGAGCTTTCGCAACCCCATCTTGATAGCAATATCATTAAGCTGCTGGCGGTTCACAATCTTGGACCGCATTTCGGTGAGATAGCCTTCTGTCTTATAAGGATACTTCTTAAAGAGGTAATCGCCGACAATAGCACCAAGAATGGCATCGCCCAGGTATTCCAGCCGTTCATTGCTCTCCAGAAACTTCTCCTTGCTCGAGCGATGGCTCAGGGCCACTTCATACAATGAGAAATTGCCCGGGGCAAAGCCCAGCAGGTTATACAGATCCTTGTAAAGACTTCTCTTACCGGATACAAATCGATATAAAAATCCTGGCAGTAATTTCACACAATCAAGCAACAAATTTTTTGAAAATCACGGATGCATTATGCCCTCCAAAACCGAAGGTATTGCTTAATGCAGCGTTTACTTCTCTATGTTGTGCGACGTTAAAGGTAAAATTTAATTTGGAGTCCAGTTCAGGATCGTCCGTAAAATGATTAATGGTAGGAGGAATAATACCATGTATGACAGACATGATAGCCGCAATCGACTCAATTGCACCGGCAGCGCCTAATAAGTGACCGGTCATAGACTTGGTGGAGCTGATATTCATTCGATATGCATCTTCACCAAATACCTGTTGGATCGCTTTTACTTCGGCAATATCTCCCAAAGGAGTAGAAGTACCGTGTACGTTAATGTAGTCAATTGCATTGGGTTGCAGTCCAGCGTCTAACAGCGCCATTCGCATGACGTTCATAGCGCCTAATCCTTCTGGATGGGGTGCTGTGATATGATAGGCATCTGCTGTTGCGCCACCTCCTGCCAGTTCAGCATAAATTTTGGCACCTCTAGCAATCGCATGTTCATAGGATTCTAGCACCAGTGCTCCTGCGCCTTCGCCCATTACGAACCCATCACGGTTCAGGTCAAAAGGTCTGGAGGCAGTGGATGGGTCATCATTCCGTTCAGATAGGGCCTTCATAGCGTTAAAACCGCCTACACAGGCATCGTTTATAACGTTTTCAGATCCTCCGGTGATCATTACATCTGCTCTGCCGTACCTGATGTACTGCATAGCCTCTATAATGGCATTGGTAGCTGAAGCACAGGCAGACACCACAGAGAAATTAGGTCCTCTAAAACCGTGGCGAATGGAAATATGCCCTGCAGCAATGTCGATAATTAACCGGGCTATCAGGAAAGGACTAAAACGGGGAGTTCCGTCGCCTTGACCGAAATCTTTCATTTCCTGACAAAAATTGATCATACCGCCAATACCAGATCCCCAGATAACCCCAACCCTGTCCATATCGACAGAATTACGGTCAATCCCGGCATCTTGCACAGCCTGGTCAGCAGCTATTACAGCCGTCTGTGTGAAGGGATCCATTTTACGGGCTTCCTTCTTGTCCAGGTAATTGGTCGCATCAAAGTTCTTCAGTTCGCAAGCAAAACGGGTTTTGAACTTGGAAGCATCAAATTGTGTAATAGGCCCGGCACCGGATACACCGTCCGTCAATCCCTTCCAGTATTCGGATACGGAATTGCCGAGCGGTGTAAGTGCGCCTAAACCTGTAACGACTACTCGTCTTGGTTGCATTAAAACAAATCTGATTAAGTAGGATTATTTTACATGTTCTTCCAGGTAAGCAACTGCCTGGCCAACAGTAGTAATAGTTTCAGCTTGTTCGTCAGGAATGGAGATGTTGAATTCTTTTTCGAATTCCATGATCAGTTCTACCGTATCCAAAGAGTCAGCGCCCAGGTCGTTGGTGAAGGAGGCTTCAGGAGTTACCTCAGCTTCGTCAACGCCCAATTTGTCAATAATGATCTTTTTAACTCTTGATGCAATGTCTGACATAATTTTAAGTGTTTTTGGTTTAAAACTTGAGTGCAAAAATATAATTTTTATTGAATTGACAAGAACAGAGCCGAATTTTACCCAATTTACTTTAGTGTTATAGATACTAAATCCATCCCCACAAAGGATTAGACAGATATTCCGAATTCTCCCCATCCCTGGAAAACACCCCTTTACCACACCGTATATCCTTCAAAGTACACATATAATAATGCCCACAATTGCCATTCAACCTCCTTTTATGCCTCCTATATACGGTTAAAGATCGATTAACGCTAATTAACACATGAAACTCCCTATCAGCACGGGCTTTTATTAAATTTGCCCGGGCGATATCCCCTACAACATAAATATGCGAACAAATGGCTGGTAACAAAAAGTTCCTGAAAACAGTCGTTTACCTGATCCTGGCTGTAGTTATTATAGGTATTATCTATACCCGGTTTGCTGCTCCTAAAAAAGAAGAAGCAGCACCCAACAAAGAAACTGTACGTGGTAGCAAAGGGAACAAACCCTTGCTGGTAGACGCTTTTATTGTACATACCTCCTCCCTTAATGAAGTTATTAATGCGAGCGGTACCCTCCAAAGCAACGAAGAAGTCCAGATCCAACCCGAAATTACCGGCAAAGTCACTGGCCTCTTCTTCAAAGAAGGCACCCAGGTAACCAAAGGCACCCTCCTCGTCAAAATCTATGACGAAGACCTTAAAGCACAGCTGGCTAAACTGCAATTGCAGCAACAACTGGCCAAAACTACTCTCGAAAGACAGGAAAATCTCCTGAAAATCAATGGTATCAGCCGCCAGGATGTAGACGTTACCCGCAACCAGGTCAGCGCCTACGGAGCAGATATGGACTATACCCGTACGCTGCTTCAGAAAACGGAACTCAGAGCCCCCTTCAATGGCCGGCTTGGACTCCGTAATATTTCCCTGGGAGCCATCGTCAACAATACCACTGTTATCACCACCCTCCAGCAAATCGATCCCCTCAAGGTGGATTTCACCGTCCCTGAAAAATACCGCAACGCTATCAAACAAGGCGATGCTGTTGATTTCAAAGTTGCCGGCGATGCCCATTCTTATAAAGGACAGATTTACGCAATCGATCCTAAAATAGACCTCGCTACTCGTACTATCAAATTAAGAGCCATCGTTCCAAACCCCGGTCAGTTACTGCCCGGTGCTTTTGCAAACGTACAGATCGCTCTCCGCAATATGCCCGATGCACTCATGATCCCTTCGCAGGCCGTAATTCCAGGTACCCGCAATAAAAAAGTGATCGTCGCTGACCAGGGCAAAGCAAAATTTGTAGTCGTAGAAACTGATCTCCGCGATGCTGACAAAGTACAGATTATCAGCGGTCTTAGCAAAGGCGATACCGTGATCACCAGCGGTATGCTGCAACTCAAACCTGGTATGGTACTGAAGTATAACAAGATCAATTAAATAAATTAGACCATGAGCCTTCCCTCTCTATCGCTCAAACGTCCTGTGTTTGCCATCGTGATGAACATTATCATCGTCATCTTTGGCATCGTAGGCTTCAACTTTCTGGGGGTAAGAGACTTCCCTGCCATAGATCCACCCATTGTAAACGTGCGCACTTCCTATGCAGGCGCCAACTCAGATATTATTGAAACACAGATCACCGAGCCCCTCGAGAAATCTATCAACGGGATAGCCGGTATCAAAAATATATCGTCCAGCAGTAGCCAGGGTACTTCCAATATCACAGTTGAATTTGAACTGGGTATTGACCTCGAAGCGGCTACCAACGATGTGCGTGACAAAGTATCACAGGCTCTCCGTAACCTGCCTCCCGATATCGATGCCCCACCTGTAGTATCCAAAGAAGATGCGAATTCCGACTATATCCTCTCCATGACATTGCAGAGCAATACCCGCAATCAGCTGGAGATCACGGAATATGCGAACAATGTGCTGCTGGAAAGACTCCAGACCATTCCCGGCGTCAGCTCTATCCGTATACTCGGTGAAAAGAAATACGCCATGCGTCTCTGGATGGATCCTGCCCGACTTTCCGCCTACAGCCTCACACCTTCTGATGTACAGGCAGCACTGGCCAGAGAAAACGTAGAACTGCCCTCCGGTAAAATTGCCGGTAATGCGACTGAACTGACCGTACGCACTTTTGGCCGTTTGAATACAGAAGAAGATTTCAATAACCTGATTATTAAAAATGTCAATAGTAGTGTCATTCATTTCAGGGATATTGGTCAGGCAGTATTAGGTCCTGAAAATGAAGAAACGATTCTGAAAGAATCAGGTGTGCCCATGATCGCCCTGGCCCTTACCCCACAACCAGGTTCCAACTATGTAGCCATTACTGACGAATTCTATAAAAGGTATGAGCAGCTGAAAAAAGACCTGCCACCTGATCTGAGCACGAATATCGCGATCGATAACACCCGCTTTATCCGCAAGTCTATCGAAGAAGTGGAAGAAACCCTTGTCGTGGCACTGGTGCTGGTGATCCTCATCATCTATCTCTTCTTCCGCGATTGGCTCATGGCCTTCCGTCCATTGGTGGATATCCCGGTATCCCTCATTGCAGCATTCTTTATTATGTATATGTGTGACTTCACCATTAATATATTGACACTGCTGGCAATCGTACTCGCTACTGGATTGGTAGTGGATGATGGGATCGTGGTCACGGAAAATATCTATAAAAAGATTGAAGCAGGCATGCCACGTATGCAGGCAGCGAAGGAGGGTTCTGAAGAAATCTTCTTTGCCGTTATCGCCACCAGTATCACGCTGGCATTCGTATTCCTGCCCATTGTATTCCTGCAGGGGTTCGTAGGTCGCCTGTTCAGGGAGTTTGGGATCGTGGTAGCGGGAGCAGTGCTCATCTCTGCTTTTGTATCACTCACATTGACACCCGTATTGAATGTGAAGCTGGGTCGTAAAAAGCATGCCCACTCCTGGTTTTATACCAAAACGGAACCTTTCTTTACATGGATGGAAGATAGTTACCAGGGCGCCCTGGAGAAATTCATGAAAGTGCGCTGGATAGCTACCCTGATCATTTTAGCGTGTGTGGCCATGATTTACGTCATATTCCGCAACCTGCAGTCAGAGCTGGCCCCGATTGAAGACCGTAGCCAGTTCCGTCTTTCTATCTCAGCTCCGGAAGGTACTTCTTACGACTATATGGAACGGTACATGGATGGGTTAACCCAGTTTATGATCGATTCCATTCCTGAAAAGAATATCGTACTGACAGTGACGGCACCTGGTTTTAGTGGTGGTGGTGCGGTGAACAGTGGCTTTGCGAATGTGGTGCTCACAGAACCAACTGAGCGAACCCGTTCTCAAAAGGAAATTGTGAACATGGTGAACCGGAATATGTTCAGGTTCTCCGAAGGCAAGGTATTCGCCATCGAACAGCAAACCATTCAGGTAGGTCGTCGTAGTGGTTTGCCGGTATCCTTTGTATTGCAGCATATCAACTTCGATAGTTTAACAAGAGTATTGCCGCTCTTCCTCGATGAGGCGAACAATGATCCAACTTTCTCAGGTGTGGATGTGGACCTGAAGTTCAATAAGCCCGAATTACGTATTCTGATCAATCGTGACAAAGCGAGTGAACTGGGTGTATCTGTGGATGACATCTCACAAACCCTGCAACTTGCTTTGAGTAATGTACGCTATGGTTACTTTATCCGCAATGGTAAGCAGTACCAGGTAATGGGTCAGGTATTCCGTGGCAATCGCGATAAACCTACTGACCTGCAAAACTTCTATGTACGCAATAGCAGGGGAGAGGCTATTCAGCTGGATAATGTAGTAACGATATCTGAAGAAACAAGTCCGCCGATTATTTATCACTTCAATCGTTATAAATCTGCTACTATTTCTGCGGGGCTGGCACCGGGTAAGACAATTGGAGATGGTATCGATGCCATGTACCGGATTTATAATGACCTGCAAAAGAAAGGCGTGATCGACGATTCTTATAATGCAGCATTGTCAGGATCTTCCAGGGACTATGCAGAAAGTGGTTCCAATACCATGTTTGCATTGGTGCTGGCGTTAGTGTTGATCTACCTGGTATTGGCGGCACAGTTTGAGAGCTGGGTCGATCCGTTTATCATTATGCTCACGGTGCCACTGGCATTTGCAGGAGCACTGTTCTCACTGTGGATCTTTGGTCAGACATGGAATATTTTCTCACAGATCGGGGTAATTATGTTGATCGGATTGGTGACGAAGAATGGTATCCTGATCGTAGAGTTTGCGAATCACAAACGGGATGAAGGACTGGAAAAAACAACGGCCGCAATAACAGCGGCGACCATGCGTTTGCGTCCTATTCTGATGACGAGTCTTGCGATGGCATTAGGTGCATTACCAATTGCTATGTCACTGGGAGCAGCTGCCACGAGTCGTATTCCTTTGGGTATTGTGATCGTGGGGGGTATCGTCTTCTCATTGATACTGACCTTATTTGTGATTCCGGCGATGTACATATTCCTGAGCAGAAGAAAACCAGTAACAGAACCAGTAAATGATTGACATGAAACGTATCCTCATATTCTGCCTGTTGCTACCCGCTTTCCATCTATCTGCACAGCAGGTGCTTACGGTGGAGCAGGCAATAGATCTGGCATTAAAAAACAACTATGATATACGGCTGGCAAAGAATGATGCCGCCATTGCAGCTAACGATTACGCCTATGCAAACTGGGCGTTTGCACCGAGGGTGAATGGAACCGCTTCAAAGGTGTGGAATACCACCCGTACCAAACAGGAGTTTGTAAATGGATCCAAGCGGGATACCAGTGGGATCCATAGTAATAACTTCACAGGCAATGTGACCTTGTCATGGACACTCTTTGACGGGTTGAAAATGTTTGCCACCCGGCAAAAGCTGGAGGCGATACGTGACCTGGGAGATGCCACCCTAAAAGATCAGTTGATGACGACTGTCGCCAATGTAATAGCGAGTTATTATGCAGTGGTGCAGGGCAAACAACAACTACATAACCTCTCGGAGCAATTGTCTATTGCAGATGAAAGAGTGAAATTGTCTGATGCAAAATTTCAGACAGGGTTAGGACCAAAGACCGATTGGTTGCAATCAAAAGTAGATTACAATGCATTGAAAGCGTCTTACCTGCGGCAACAGACGGTGATCGATCAGGGCAAAGTGATACTGAACCAGTACATGGCGATAGAAGGTGGGAATACACAGTACGACGTTCAGGATAGCATTCCATTAAACACAGATCTTGCCTATGGTAAACTGAGAGATGAGATGTTACAACGCAATACCAGTCTGATGGTGGCAAAACAAAACCTACAGGTTTCCGAGCTGGCGCTGAAAGAAAGTAAAGGAGATTATTTCCCTGTTATCAGCTTCAATTCCGGTTACAACTTTACAAAGGTAAATTCGAATGCAGCGACCAACTCATTCAGTCCTATCTTCAACCAGAATGGCGTATTGAATTATGGTTTCTCTGCCACGATTCCCATTTTCAATGGATTGAATGTACATCGTCAGGTAAAGAATGCGCAGCTGAATGTAAGCTATCAGCAGCTCTCGCTGGAAAATACCCGCACGAAGGTAAATATGGCGCTAAGTAATGCATTCAAGGATTACGAATATTACAAGACAGCGGTAGACCTGGAGGATGAGAATTTAGGGTTGGCGCGGGAAAATGCGATGGTTGCTTTAGAACGGTTCAAACAAGGGGTATCTACAACGATTGAAGTGAAAGAGGCGCAACAAAGCCTGGAAGATGCATATAACAGGTTAATCAATGCACGATACAATATCAAACTCGCAGAAACAGAATTACTCCGCCTCAATGGCTATTTAATAAAGTAATACTTTTATCAGCACTGCCAGTCTTTGCAATCAAAAACGCTTTTCGCTGCCGGCCGCAGGCCCACCCCCAAACAAAAAGCGCTTTTGCCTAAGGCAAAAGCGCTTTTTGTTTGTATCTAATATTTTTTGTTATTCCTGCTCCTCCTCCTTCTTCACCGGCGGCAAATTCCCCGTCGCCTTATCCTTCTGATACTGTGCATAACTATTCTTTATATACACCATCAAATCATACTCCGTCGCATCCTGCATAAACTGATACCCCGGCCTATACCTCATCATAAAACTATCTAACTCAGTCCCGTTCAAATGCGTCATCCTCTCCACCAATTCCGGACTATACCTGTTATCTATATACTTTTCCTTCTCCCAATACACCAACTGTTCCTTAAAGTGTTCATTCCGCTTCCTCGTCTTACTAGGCACCAGGTATGTCAACGCCGTGATCGGGTGCGACGGCAATGTTTTCAACACATCCATCGCCCCAGGTTTCTTATAACCAAAATACTTCGCATATTCCTGCCTCGTAGCCGCCGAATCCTTCACATAGTTCCTTCCCCTCACATCTACCCGTTGAATATCGATGATCCTCTTAGTCATATAAACATTAATAAACATAGAAGAAGAAGGTACTGCTACATATTTCTTTTCATACGTTAACATGGAAAACTCCAGGGTATCTCCCGGCATCGCATCAATTTCAAAACGTCCACTCTCACTTCCTAAGGCACCTGTTCTTGTCTTTTTGTTGATGATACTAACATTTGGAATACCCTGTCTATTGTCAATGTCTGTGATTAGACCCGACACTCTGACCTGCGCACTTGCGTGCTGCAGACAGAAAAACAGGCTAAAAAATAGTGCTCCAAGCCAGGTGGGAAGCGTTTTAATTCGTCTAGGCATCGCTCAAAAATAAATTTCCCCTCGCAAATGAAACGTTAAAAATATAGATTAATGTTCAAAAATCGGGGTTAATGGCTGTAAAACATACCATTTATTTATAAATAATTAATTTTAACCCTTATATATTCCAAACACTATGCCTCAGAAGATCATTTTTGCAACACAGCGCTATCAATACCTCAAAGACCGTATACTGGCGCTGGTACCCCACTGGGAGGAGGGTAAACTGGAAATTCGTGACTTTCCGGACGGGGAGCATTATCACCGTATCCGGAGCCAGGTGCACGATAAGGAGGTCATAGTGCTGGGAGGTACCATTGATGATAAAGAAACCCTGGAACTCTTCGATATCGCCCACGGTTGTATCCAGGAAGACGCCCATTCCCTGAACCTCGTGATCCCCTTCTTTGGCTACTCCACTATGGAAAGAGCCGTAAAATCCGGGGAAATCGTAAAGGCCAAAACCCGGGCTTTACTTTTTTCTGCCCTGCCCGCTACGAATAGTGGTAACAAAGTGTTGCTCATGGATCTCCATGTAGACGGTATCACTTACTACTTTGAGAGTGGGGTAAGACCCGTACACCTATATGGCAAAGACCTGGTCAAAGAAGCAGCGATGGAATTAGGAGGAGGTGAACCATTTGTACTCGCCAGTACCGATGCAGGGAGAGCAAAGTGGGTAGAATCACTCGCAAATGATCTGCATGTAGAAGCTGCATTCGTATTTAAAAAACGTCTCTCTGGCGACACCACACAAATTACTGCGATCAGTGCTGAAGTAGAAAATAAAAATGTGATCATTTATGACGATATGATTCGCACGGGTGGCTCACTCATACATGCAGCACAATCTTACCTTGATGCAGGTGCAAAATCCATTTCAGTAATTACAACCCATGGGATCTTTGCCGGTGGAGGATTTGATAAAATTAAGAAAAGCGGTATCATTAAGAAAGTAATTTGTGCGGATACACACCCCAATGCACTGAGCATAAAAGATGATATGCTCACCGTAAAATCAGTAGATAAGATTATTGTAGACTACTTCCAACAACACGGGTAATCACATCCATGTGAGTATTACTGCACGATTCCTACACCTTCCGTTGGCAAGGTGTTTGATATACAGCGTCCTAGAAAAAGATGAGCTGTAGAGTAGTGCTGCGCAACAAACACAGAGACCATAAAAGAATTTTGATTTGTTTGAAGGGGTGCTTCACTGCAGGTGAGGGGCATGGAATTACTATATGCGGATGTTGCATTCTCACACCTATAGACCAACACTGTAAAAGCTACTTGTTATGGCATTTTACAGGCATTCCTAAGAAATAATCCTGAGCTGGTTCATTGTACCGGCGCTTTCGATTGTATTATAATTGAGTAAAAGAATCAGGTATTGTAGACAGGATAACGGAAACCTGTTTTGAAAAAATTTTAAACCAAATCTTCCAATATAACAATGAGAAGCCATGTACTTACCTGGTTATGGCTGTGCTTTGCTTTCTACTGTAGTTTAGGACCCAATAAAGCGAGCGCAAACGTTAACCGGCCATTCCTGACGCAATCTGCAGTAAAAGCAGTTCAGCAACAAAAAAATACTACTGTGAAGCCTTCCGCTTCGCCTGTAGTGATCACACCTTCTGCCAGTAAACCGGCCACAGATAAGAGTACGCCAGCAACGGCCACTCCTGTGACCATCACGCCAAACAATAATAATCAGCCTAAAGCGGATACGAATAAACCCGCCGCTGCTGTGATTACACCGAATAATCAGGCGAGTGACAGTACCAAAACGGATACCACCAAACCCGCTGCTGCCGTGATTACACCGAACAATCAGGCGAGTGACAGTACCAAAACGGATACTACCAAACCCGCCGCTGCTGTGATTACACCGAATAATCAGGCGAGTGACAGTACCCGTAAGGATACCACCAAACCCGCTACTGCAGCCAGTGATAGCACAAAGGCAAAACCTGCTGACACCTCTGCACTCATCCTTCCTTCAGATAGTAATACACTGAAAAAAGAGATCGGTCAGTTTACATTAAGTGGTGTGGTAAAACAGCCGGGAGGCCAACCTATCCCGGGTGCACAGGTTGTAAACCTGTCCACAAAACAAGGTGTCGCTGCCAATGTAGATGGTACTTTTTCTATCAAGGCTTCTCTGAAAGATACCATCAAAATATCAGCTCCTACATTTGGCGATCAGTCAATACCCCTTACCAACAAGGATTCACTGCCAGTGACACTCACAACAGCCTCTACCGGTAAGAAACAATTGCAGGAAGTAGTTGTCACCGCACTCGGTATTCAACGTAATACAAGAGCAGTTGGTTATGAAATCGAAAATGTAGGCGGTAGCGCCGTGCAGGAAGCAAAAGAAGTGAACTTCGTCAATGCACTGCAAGGTAAAGTACCAGGCCTGCAAATCTCCTCAAATACAGGCTCCATGGGTGGTTCCAACAAGATCACAATTCGTGGTGTGAAGTCTATATTAGGTGATAACAACGCCTTCATCGTAGTAGATGGAACACCATTCGTCAATAGCAACAGCAACCAGGCAGGACAGCTGAATGGTGGTGGTGGTTATGACTACGGTTCCTCCCTGCAAGACATCAACCCGGATGATATCGACAACATCTCTGTGTTGAAAGGTGCCGCCGCTACTGCATTGTATGGCAGTCGTGGTGCAAATGGTGTGATGCTCATCACCACCAAAAAACGTCCTGATACAGGAGGTGGTATTGGTGTAACATATAGCCTCAATGCACAGGCAGATCAGGTATCTATACTACCTCATTACCAGAATCAGTATGGTGGTGGAAGTGGTGGAAAGTTTGAAAAACTTTACTACAACGAACATCCTGATGCCTTCACAAGTGAGGCTAGTGCTACATATGACGATGGTGATGGTTTAGGAAGATATGACCTGATGCCGATCTACAAAGCAGATGAATCATGGGGTCCCAAACTGGAAGGACAGCTCGTACGCCCATACTATTCCTTCGATAAGGATAAAGGTAATCCTTACTTCGGTCAGACTACTCCATGGGTAGCACAGCCTAATAATGTGAAGGATTTCTACAGAACGGGGTATACCATCACCAACAATATTGCTATGGCCGGCAATAACGACAAAGGTTATTTCCGCCTATCTTATGGCAATATGAACCAGGTATTCGTACTGCCAAATGCAAGTATGAACAGGAACAACGTATCGTTCAATGGTGGATATGAAATTGCCAAAGGACTGAAAGCTGTAGCATCTGTAAATTACACTGCATTCGCTGCGAAAGGCAGACCGGGTACAGGTTTCACAGGCCCTAACCCAACCCTGCAATTCACCATGTATGGACAGCGTCAGCTGAACCTGGATATGGAAAAGAGATATAAATATGAAGATGGTTCACAGATCACCTGGAACCGTACATCATGGGATAATCCTGCTCCTGCTTCCAGCAATGGTCCATACTGGAACCGCTATATGGATTATGAAACTGATAGCCGTAACCGCATCTTTGGTAATGTAGGGCTCGATTACGAAGCGAACAAATGGTTAACTATCAGTGGCCGTGTGTTTATGGACAGCTACAATGCATTGCAGGAAGAACGTACTGCGAAGGATTATTTCATAGGAGGCTATATCAAACGGTTACCAACTGCTAGAGAAATGAACTATCAGTTAATTGCGAATATGAAGTTCGACCTCGGTAAAGATTTCAAGTTGAACGGCCTGGTAGGTGGCAATATCATGCATTCCAAATGGACAATGACTGGTGGTGCTACCAATGGTGGTTTGATTCTGCCATTGGTGTACAACCTGAACAATTCTGTAACGACTGCGACACCGTACGATGAATATTATGAGAAACAAATCAACTCAGGATTCGCTTCCGCATCATTCTCTTACAAGAACTTCCTCTTCTTAGATCTGACAGGTCGTGCAGATTGGAGCTCTGCGCTGCTGAATGAAAACAATCCGTATGTGTATCCATCTGCATCAGCATCCTTTGTATTCTCCGATCTGCTGAAGAGCTGGAAATGGCTGTCCTTCGGTAAATTGCGTGCAAGTGCTTCTGCTGTAGGTAGCGATACCGGTCCATATAATATTCGTGATACCTATCAGTTTATAGCTGGTTTTGGCAGCCATCCAATCACACAGGCGACTACTACTAAATACAATATGAACCTGAAACCTGAGCGTACACAAGAGTACGAAACAGGTATCGCCCTTAAGTTCCTCGATGAAAGGGTAGGTGTGGATTTCACTTACTATCAGCGAACTACCAAAGACCAGATCATGCCGCTCACAGTTTCTCCGGCTACTGGTTATACCACCACTTATGCAAATGGTGGTAGTGTACAGAACAAAGGTATTGAAGCTTCCTTATCACTGAACCCCATCCGTTTGAAGAACGGTTTCCGTTGGGATATCGTAGCGAACATTGCACGCAACAGGAACAAGGTGTTGAATATGGATATCGCTCAGTATGGCACTTCACTGACACAGTTAACGATCGGTACTGACCGTCGTACTGCAAGAGTATCAGTAGTAGGCCTGGTAGGCCAGCCACTGGGTACACTGATGGGTACCGACTATGTGTACAATGATAAAGGACAACGTATCGTAGGGGATGATGGTAATTACCTGATCTCTGACATCAAACCTATCGGATATGCCTATCCTGATTACACAGGTGGTATCAATAATACCTTCTCTTACAAAGGTATTTATTTGTCAGCGCTGATTGACTTCCAGCATGGTGGCAACTTCTTCTCTTATACGAATATGTATGGTAAGATCTCTGGTCTGCTGGATGTAACTGCTGCAAACAATGTACGTGAAACAGGTATTATCGCAGAGGGTGTAAAGGCAGACGGTACTCCAAATGATGTAGTGCTGGATGCGAATAAATACTTCGTAAACAATGAAAACAAAACATTGAGCAAAGCGAACCTGTACGATGCAAGTTATGTATACCTGCGTGAAGTGAAACTGGGATATAATATTCCTGAATCATGGTACAAACGTTTCCATGCACAGAGTGCAAGACTCTCTTTATACGGCCGTAACTTATGGTTGATGCATAGCAATGCGCCAAACGTAGACCCGTCCAATATTCTAAACTCTAATTCCAACATTGTGGGTATAGAGGGTGGTGCGTTACCATCTATCCGCTCTTTTGGTGTTAACCTCAATGTTTCATTCTAAAAAGTGAATCAAAATGCTTAACCGTATCATAAAATATTGTTTCCTGTTTGCTTTCGTGGGGCTGATCATGACCGGATGTAAAAAGCTGGACAGCATCAATTACGATCCAACTAAATCAACAACGACAGAACCTCCATATCTGCTGACTGGCGCAGAGAAAAGTGTGATGGATGTATTGTATAGCACATTACAGAATGGCTATATTGGTATGCACTATGCACAGTTCTGGTCTGGCAATACAAGAGTGGCAGACAGCCAGTATTCACTCGATGAATCCAACAACGGTACACTGTGGACCACGCTGTATGCAGCCTTACACAACCTGGATCTGATCCGTACGCTGAATACTGCGAAGGGCAATAATCCTGCGGCACAGAATCAGAATGCCATTGCAGGTATTCTGAAAGTATGGATCATGCAGATGCTGACAGATACTTATGTGAATGTACCATATACACAGGCATTGAATGTGACTGAATATATCACACCAGTCTATGACGATGCCAGGACCATTTATTCACAGCTCTCAGATACACTGACAGCGAATATCAATGCGCTGGATGCATCACAACCTACCTTCGATGATGCAGACATCATCTTCAGTGGCGATGTCGCCAAATGGCAGACATTAGGCCATTCGCTGATGCTGCGTCTCGCTATTCGTATGGCAGATCGTGATAACGCAAAAGCACAGAGCCTGATAGAAGCTAACTATCAGGGAGCAATGACCAGTAACAGTGACAATGCAGAATTTGCATACCTGGGTGCTGATCCCAACAGGTATCCGATGGATGAAACCAACAGACCAATTATTGACTTCTATGTATCTACCACACTGGTTGATTATATGAGAAGTATCAATGATCCAAGATTGAACATCTATGCAAGACCAGTAGATGGTCTTACAATTGACACCATCTACGGTATGCCTTATGGGATGAGCACCACAGATGCAAATCGTCCTACAGCAGCTTCTTATCCTGGTACCAAGATCTATTCGGCAGATATGAAAGCCATTCTGATGACTTATTCAGAAGTAGCCTTTACACTGGCGGAAGCAGCGGCAAGGGGATATGCAGTGAATGGTGATGCAGCCAGCTATTATGAAGCCGGTATTCGCGCTTCTATGGAGTACTGGGGCGTAACTGACGGTGTGGATGAGTACCTGGCAACAGTGCCTTACACAGGTGGTGAGTGGAAGAACGTAATCGGTACCCAGAAATGGCTGTCACTATACCCACAGGGTTTCCAGGCATGGTTTGAAAGGATCCGCCTGAACTTTACCAAACCTGATGGATCAGATTTATTTATTGCACCGGTTTCCGGCTCACTGGATCAACATGTAACACTGGTACCTTACCGGCTTACTTATCCGATTGTAGAGTCCAACTCCAACAGTACCAATTACACGGCTGCGGGTAGTGCAATTGGTGGAGACAACAAGGGCACCAAGAACTGGTGGATTAGTTACTAACACAACTATCACTTATAAAACCCTGCCGGCCTGCTATCAAGCAGGCCGGCTTTTTTATGCCCGTATTTAATTATTTTTACTGTTCAACCTATTATGTGAATCACAATATGCGCACAAAAATTTGCCTGCTGGCACTATGCCTGCTTATGGGCGGTCTACAACTTTCCGCACAGGAACTTACCCAGGGGTATAGCCACTGGTATACGTATTTCGGTACTGCACAGATAAACCAGAAATGGGCGATTGCATACGATTTTCAGGCGAGGATAAGGGATGGGATCAGTCGTAAGGGTCAGATCCTGAACAGGGCAGGGTTACAGTATACGCCTGGAAAGAATGCAAGCTATCTGCTGGGGTATTCATTTATTACCACCTACAGCGATGGGGCAGATCAATACTTTCCTGAACACCGCATTTACCAACAATTCATTTACAAAAACAACACACACGCTTTCAATATGACGCATCGCGTGCGATTTGAGGAGCGTTGGGTAGGGACTAAAACAGTGGCTTCAAAAGATGTGCAATATTGGAAATATGGGCATCGTCTGCGCTATTTCAACCGTACACAGTTCCCGATAAGGAAGGAAGAAAAAGCGACTCCTTTCTATTTTGCCCTGCAAAACGAATTCTTCATGAATGTATTCAACAGTAAGATCAATGATAAATTCGTAGATCAGAATCGTTTCTTAATAGCGCAAGGCTACGCCTTAAAACCCAATCTTAAACTCGAAGCTGGCTACATGAACCATTTTGTACAACCAGCAACCGGCAATAAATCGATGACCCATATTCTACACTTAGCTGTATTCCACAATTTCGCCTTATAAAACCACGATTGTTTTGGAACAACTGAGTGTTCTGAACACGCGGTTGTTGTGAACACTCAGTTGTTTTAGACAGGCGGTTCCGCGCCTGTCTAAAACAACCGCGCCGCAAAAAAAATCGGGCAGTCCTTTGGACTGCCCGATTTTTTTTGCAACTAATTTATAACTCTTAGTTAGTCTATTAATTTAATTAATCTTATTCTTCGCCAACCGCTCAAACTCCCTTTGCTCCAACTCCGTCTTAAATGCACTTGTCGGCACCAAAAAGAAATCCTTCTTCCCCTTATACAAAAAGAAAAAATTCTTCGCCTTCACCACCTGCGTAAACACATGCCACGACAACTCCTTTTCCACATCACTATTCCTCGTCGTAATCACAATCCCTTTCTCTGAATAATTCAACCTGATATCATCCTGAAATGTCGCCGCATTATTATAAATCGACACCGGCAGCATATACCAAAACACCAATCCAATCACCACCGACATACCTAGAATCCCTACCAGGGCACCAACCGTCACCAGCTGATAAGCATACCCACAAAGAGTAAACACCAGCAGTATAAAAAGCGTGTTTTTGAAAACTTTGATTTCTCCTCGCTGCAGGAAATGATAGCGCAATGCATGCAATACTTCCTCCTTATTGTAACTAAACTCCAAATGCATTATGGCAAGGCAGACATTTTTATTATTTAACAACTGGAATGGAAATCTGACTTTCCATTTCATCCCTGGTACTAACAGGCGCATATTTTTTATGACTGGCCACAGATGCTTTCTTAGGCGTACCATCTGTCAGATCATCTTCGCTCAGCCCAGGGAAATTATTCTTAATAAACTGAAAATACTGTTGTAAAGTCTTAGCATCCACTTTAAATGGGAAAGCAGGTTCTTCGGCTACCGCTTTCAAGTCGGTCGTATTCATACGTGAGCCATTCTGCAGGTACCACTTATATAAATCCACTATCCCTTTCTTCAAATTCTCTTCATACATCTTATCACCATCCTGATCTTTCGGCAACATCCATACGTACTCCTCAACGCGGGCAGCACGTGCAGTAGTTTTTGTTACGGTAGTCGCTTTATCAGAATTATCGCAGTTAGCAGATTTACATTTTTCCTTATCCCCCTTTTCACCTTCCTTATCTTTCTTTTTCTCCTCGTTCCAGGTCTTATCCAGCTTCCTCTTTCCGCTAATGGCGCTTGCTGATGATACTGTGGCACATCCAACCAACAGCAGGAACAGCAGCTTTTTCATAGTGTAAAATATTTGTAAGTCTAAAAATACAAAATCCCGGTCAAAAAATGGAAACTGTTTTTGCCTGAGGTTGCTTCTTTCATTTTCCAACAGGGCAAAATTCCCGGCCAAAAAACAAAAGCAATGGATAAACCATTGCTTTCGAGAGTCATTTTACATTGCATGAAGATTCACGCCTGTAGGAATTAATTGGTTTTTCATAGGACAGTAACCATAATAAAATTAATACAATAACAAATATAATAAATATATACAGTAATGGTATTATCCTCATAAATATTTGAAATACTTAAATTTATTAGATCTATTTTAATAAAACGTATAAAAAAATAATGGATTTATGGTAAATCCAAAATGAGACTTTTTACGAATATATGTGAAATGCCAACTTAGAGGGAGTCCTCACTTACATCTGCGATTAAATACAAATCATCAGATAATCACCAGATAGATAATGTGTAGCGCGAACTAATAGAGAAAAAACCTATGTAGAGAGATTTAATTATGCTTTTGAACGATCAGAAGCTAAGAGGAAAATTATGCGGAAAAAGATCTTGAAATAGGTAAAAACAGACCTTAGAGAAAATAGTAAGGGCACCTGGAAAGGCGCCCTCAATTTGTTACTATCCTATGAAAACCCTATTTGAATACAAATGTAAGGGCATGTTATTTTTCTTTAAAATTTTCCGGGCACAATAACAAATCATTAACAAAGGTCCTGTACGCTAAGTCCTGAAAATGAAGCCAGTAGGTGGTTTTCAGGCGCTCTCTGAGCACGGGATATCTGCATTTGTAAATTCGGCTCAAAGGTCCTCTGCTATTGGGTTTCAGCATTAACTGGCATAGTTATCCTGTTAACTCACTTAAGTTTTTCGTAATTTGCTTGTATTTACTGCTCAAAAAATATATTTTTATTTTATATGATAAAAAATAACTTTTTAGCTGGTTAATCCGTTACACCTAAGTGAATGGCCCAAAGATTGCATACTGTAAAATTGGAGAGGGGTCGAAATCACGTTATTTTGAATAGAAAATAGCTTCCATGCATATTTATCTAAGACTGTGACTTATTACCAAAAAATTTATATTTTTGCGACAACCGGAACAATGCTATTTTGATGCACAATAAAATATACAATTCTTTCATCGACAGGAAAGCAAAGGGACTCAAATCCTTTGCAGTACTGATTGATCCGGATAAGGTAACTCCAGCAGGAGCAGCCGACCTGGCCGCTAAATGTACAGCAGCGAAGGTCGACTATATCTTTCTTGGGGGTAGCCTTGTGATTACCTCTCATCTAGACGAGTGTGTACAACAGTTGAAAGCCAACTGTGATATACCAGTAGTTTTGTTTCCCGGAAGCCCTTCCCAGGTTTCCCGCTATGCAGATGCGCTGTTATATTTATCCTTAATCTCAGGCCGAAATCCGGAATTACTTATTGGTCAGCACGTTATATCGGCACCGGCCGTGAAGAAGAGCGGACTGGAAGTAATTTCCACTGGTTACATGGTCGTAGATGGAGGTGCACCTACAACCGTATCCTACATCAGTAACACTACTCCAATTCCCGCAGACAAAGACGACATTGCCATGTGTACCGCCATCGCTGGCGAAATGCTCGGACTCAAAGTAGTCTATATGGACGCCGGTAGCGGAGCCCGTAAACCTATTACTGAAAGTATGATTGCACGTGTGGCAAGCCAGGTGAGTGCCCCTATCATTGTGGGCGGTGGTATCCGGGATGCTGAAAAAGCCTACCTGAACTGTAAAGCTGGCGCCGACATTATCGTAGTCGGAAATGCTATTGAAAAAGATGCTTCTTTAATCAAGGAAATTGCAGATGCTGTACATGCAGCACCTGTCTTAAGATAATAGTTCCTGCAACTAAAAAAACTAAAGTCCCCTCTCCTGAGGGGACTTTTTGTTGTATTTCTAAGTTTTAAACCTGTGCTGTTTTTTTTGAAAATAGATTTTATTCCCGTTGGAGAATTCCTGTTTTCATGAATGTTTTATTTAGAGACTCATCATCTCCTTGAATTTCACGGCCTGCCTTCTGCTCACCTCTATCTTTTCCCCTCCACGCATTTCCAGCAATAAACCACCGTTGAAGTAAGTATCTATCTTTTCGATCATCCGCAGGTTCACAATGTGCTTACGGTTTGCACGGAAAAATGTCCTTTCGTCCAGCCGCTCTTCCAGCGCATTCAATGACTTCAGGATCAATGGTTTATTGGTTTCAAAGTACACCCGTGCATAGTTGCCCACACTCTCAAAGAGACGGATTTCCTGCAACTTCACAAACCAGCAACGATCTCCATCTTTTACAAATACCTGGTCGTTTTCTGATAGAATAGTTCTGATCACGCCCACTTCCGCCTGTCTTTCCTTTTCTTCCTGCTGATGCAGTTTGTGTATGGCATCGGCCAGCCTTTTGGGTTCTACCGGCTTTAGCAGGTAATCCAGGGCATTATACTCAAATGCTTTCAGCGCGTGTTCGTCGTATGCTGTGGTGAAAATAACCTGAGGAGCTTTCTCCAACTCAGCCAGTAAGTCAAAACCAGTTTTGTCAGGCATCTGGATATCCAGGAACAGGAGGTCCGGATGCAGGGTTTCGATCTTTTCCAAACCATCTTTTGCATTCACCGCTTCTCCTACCACCACAATCTCCGGATGGTCTGCCAGCAGCTTTTTGAGCTCACTTCTGGCCAGTCTTTCATCATCAATAATTAAAGCTTTTTTCATGAGCAGTTGCTTGTTTTGATCGCTGCGCGCTAGTATAAATCTAAGAATTTTTTCAAAAAGTGGGTTATACCAATGGCATTACCACCTTTACCTCTACCATCTGTCCATCCTTGTTATAAATATTGAAAGACGCCCTGCTGCCAAACAGCATACTCAACCTTTGTCTCGTACTTTGTATCCCAAATCCGAATCCCGGACCTGAAGCAGACAGTTGCCCTGTGTTCTCAATCGTTATCTCATGCTGCATATTTTTTACATGAGACGCAATCAGCACCGTTCCCCCCGTGATAATCCTGGAAATCCCATGTTTGATCGCATTTTCCACCAACGTTTGCAACATCATAGGCGGTATAGGCAGTTCCAGGGTTTCCGGATCGATATTATACTCCACTTTCAATCTTTCTTCAAACCGGATGGTTTCCAGTGCCAGGTAATCTTTCACGATACTCAACTCATTTTCCAGGCTCACGGTCTCCGCTTTTTCCACCTGCATGGAGCTCCGAAGTATGTTCGACAGCTCTGTGATGGCTGTTCTGGCCCTTTGTGGATTTTCATCTACCAGTGCCCTGATACTGTTGAGCGCGTTGAAGATAAAATGTGGATTCAACTGTGATTTGATGGTTTTCAATTCCAGCTCCTTCACCGTACTTTCCAGCTTCAACTTATCTACCTGGGTATTTCTGCTCCGGTCTATATAGTGCCACACAAAATAAATGAGCCACCAGATAGCCGTGATCAAAAAGATCGGTAAGAGGAAATTCACCGTTTTTAGATCTGTAAATGCCCGCTGCTGGCCCAGATCCCGGAATAAATTGCCAACGGCAATATTACCCACATAGATGATAACCCCGGCACCTACCGTCAATCCAAAAAATAACAACATCTGGCTCTCAAAACTATATTGGAACCAGTTGATACGCTTCAGAATACTCCGGAGTAAATGGGTGGCCACCAGACCAAAAAATATAATGAGCAGCAGGTTGATAGTGTAGGACCGGTCTATACTTCCCTGGTAAGAATAGGCGAAGAATATATTCACGACAAAATACGCAGCCCATCCAGCTATCTGACACCACCAATATTTTGATATTCGTTTAAACATCTATTTGAAATTAATAAACAACTGCTACATTTCAAAAATACCTCAGCGGCTGTAGCCCAACACCCTCCTGATATACCAAATTTACTTCCGGCAAAGCAGCTGGGGAGTTTTTTGATAATTATCCACCCCCTCCTGAAGTACCACATTCCTTTCCGGCAAAGCAGCTGGGGAATTTTTTGATAATAACCCACCCCCTCCTGAAATACCACATTCCTTTCCGGCAAAGCAGCAGGGGAATTTCCTGATAAACCACCGGATACCTTCTCTTTCAAAAATACCATTAGCCAGTGGTATACTGCAACAGGTGCAGATGTACGGATTTCTGCAAGGCCAAATGGTTGTATGTGCTGATTATTGGCAAATGAATTGCTAAGTGCATACACACATTATTTATCGTACTTTTGTTTATTAAAATCCTGCATCCAACAGATATGAATATTACGCCGGGCCCATTGCTGGGCAACATCCAAACCCCTGCTGATTTGCGGAAGCTGAGTAAAGAACAACTGCATGAGGTAAGTGAAGAACTCCGCCAATTCATTATTGACGTGGTAAGCGTGCATGGTGGCCACTTTGCGGCCAGCCTGGGCGTTGTAGAACTTTCTGTAGCCCTGCACTATGTATTCAATACACCCTACGATCAGCTGGTATGGGATGTAGGTCATCAGGCATATGGACACAAAATCCTTACCGGCAGAAGGGATGTGTTCTTTACCAACCGAAAATACCACGGTATCAGTGGTTTCCCAAAAAGAGATGAAAGCCCCTACGACACCTTTGGCGTGGGTCACTCCTCTACTTCCCTTTCCGCAGCCCTGGGTATGGCCATCGCTTCCAAGTTCAAAGGAGAAACCGACCGCCAGCATATTGCTGTGATCGGTGATGGCGCTATGACCGCTGGTATGGCCTTCGAAGCCCTCAACCACGCCGGCGTGGCCAATGCCAACGTGCTCTTTATCCTCAACGATAACTGCATGTCCATTGACCCGAACGTGGGCGCACTCAAAGAATACCTGACCGACATTACCACTTCGCCTACCTACAACAAGTTCCGCGACGACATCTGGAACCTGCTGGGCAAACTCCCCGTAGGCAAGCGCTTTACCCGCGATATGGCTTCTAAACTGGAAGCAGGTGTCAAAGGCGTGGTATCCGGCTCCAGTAACCTCTTTGAATCCCTGAAACTCCGTTACTTCGGTCCCATCGACGGGCATAATATCATCAAACTGGTGGATACCCTGCAGGACCTGAAAGATATTCCCGGCCCAAAACTGCTCCATATCGTTACCACCAAGGGTAAAGGGTATGCACTGGCAGAAAAAGACCAGACTACCTGGCACGCTCCAGGCCTGTTTGACAAAATCACAGGCGAAATCTTCAAAAAAGTACCTGATAAGCCTCAACCTCCTAAATACCAGGATGTGTTTGGGCATACTATCATAGAACTCGCCGAACAGAATAATACCATCATGGGTATTACCCCTGCCATGCCTTCCGGCTCCTCCCTCAAATACATGATGGAAAAGATGCCGGATCGCGCCTTTGACGTAGGTATCTGTGAGCAACATGCCGTTACCCTCTCCGCCGGTCTGGCTACGCAGGGTATGCGGGTGTTCTGTACCATCTACTCTTCCTTCTTCCAGCGTGCTTACGACCAGGCATTGCATGACGTAGCCATCCAGAAACTACCTGTAGTATTCTGCCTGGACCGCGCAGGTCTGGTAGGTGAAGATGGGCCTACCCACCATGGTGTTTACGACATTGCTTATATGCGTTGTGTTCCTAATGTGGTGATCAGCTCTCCAATGAATGAAGAGGAACTGCGTAACCTGATGTACACTTCCCAACTGTCTACACAGCAACTGCCTTTCGTGATCCGCTATCCGAGAGGACAGGGTGTGATGCCAGAGTGGCGCCAGCCTTTCAAGGAAATTAAAGTAGGTACCGGCCGCAAACTGCGGAGCGGTAAAGATGTAGCGATCCTTTCCCTGGGTCCTGTAGGTAACTTCGTAACTGAAGCCTGCAAAAACCTGTTGGCAGATGATCTGCAACCCGCTCATTACGATATGCGCTTTGTGAAGCCGCTCGACGAAGAGATGCTGCATGAAATATTCAGTCAGTACGATAAAGTGATCACTGTAGAAGACCATGCGATCAGCGGTGGTTTTGGTAGTGCTGTACTGGAATTCATGGTAGATCATGGGTATACAGCGAAAGTAAAACGCCTGGGTATTCCTGATAGGATCATTGAGCATGGTAAGCCTGAAGAGCTGCACCGTGAGTGTGGTTTTGATGCGGCAGGTATTGCAGCGGCAGCAAGAGAAATGCTGAAAGACAAGATAACAGTAACAGCTGGGTAAGCGTATCAAAAGAATTGAAATAGCTTTCAAATAGCAATTAAATAATTTCAAATCCTTTAAAAAAAATAGCTTTTGCCAGTAGGCAAAAGCTATTTTTTTTAAAGGACTTCTTTTATTTGCACATATGTATTTACAGCTTCAGATCATAGCGATCATAAAAGAAACAGCCGACACCTTCACCTACAGGTTACAGCCCGTGAATGGAGAAACTGTCAACTATGAGGCAGGACAGTTCCTGACCATTCTTATCGAATTGCATGGTGTAGAATATCGTCGTTCTTACTCCTTCAGTTCTGCACCGGGGATTGACAAAGACCTTGCTGTTACAATACGACGCAGGGAGAATGGAGAGATCTCCCGCCACATCCTTGATCACTGGAAAGTGGGAGACATCATTACGACCCTGCAACCTGCTGGTCGGTTCATGCTGGATGAAGTACCTGAAGGCCCTTTCGATATATTTTTGTTAGGTGCCGGCAGTGGCATTACACCTCTCTTTTCCCTGCTGAAATATATGCTGCATCATCATACAAATGCACATATCAAACTCGTTTATAGCAGCCCCACACAAGAGCACACGATCTTTCATAAACAATTACAATCATTACAGTCGCAATACAGTGAACAATTGCACATCATTTACCTTTTCAGTGCCGAAGGCATCGTTCGCAGACTGAGCAATGGCCTGCTGGAAACAACGGTAAAAGAGCAATTAAAATATGCGGCCACACTTGCACAATTCTTTGTGTGCGGACCACCAGAATACATGCGTATGGCGCTACTCACCCTTACCTTTATGGGGTATAGTGCACATCAACTACACAAAGAAAACTTTATAGTAGACACTGCACCTAAGCTGGCGCGTATAGGTACGCCAACAGATACTACTATCAAAACAGTTTTGATCAAAAAAGGCGGTGAAAGCTATGAGCTAAAAATACCGGGCAATAAGAATATATTGTCCGAGGCATTGGCTCAGGGCATTACTTTGCCATATAGCTGCAAAGGAGGAGTTTGTGGCTCCTGCACAGCCCGTTGTACGCAGGGAACAATATGGATGGCATTGAATGAAGTGCTCACCGATAAAGAGATGGCACAGGGCTACCTGCTTACCTGCACAGGTTATGCAGTAAGTGAGACTGTCATCATTGAAGTCTGAGTTCCTGCACGAGTTATGCAATAAGTGAGACCCTCATCACTGAAGTCTGAGTTCCTGCACGAGTTATGCAGTAAGTGAGCCCCTCATCACTGAAGTCTGAGTTCCTGCACGAGTTATGCAGTAAGTGAGCCCCTCATCACTGAAGTCTGAGTTCCTGCACGAGTTATGCAGTAAGTGAGCCCTCATCACTGAAGTCTGAGTTCCTGCACGAGTTATGCAGTAAGTGAGACCCTCATCACTGAAGTCTGAGTTCCTGCACAAGTTATGCAGTAAGTGAGACCCTCATCATTGAAGTCTGAGTTCCTTTAACCAGGCAAGGTCATGAAAAAGCGGAGAATGCATTGAATTCTTCCTGCAATTCTATATATAGCTTTCTGAATGTTTGCATGCGATCTTCCATTGTGGCGCAGTCATCCACGGGACGGTCATCATGTAGTACGGCGAGCTGACCGTTGTTGGAGATCTTTTTTGCACACTGCTTTAAGTCGTGGAACATCTCATCCGATACCTCTAACTGACGGATGAATTGGTTTTGAAAATGCTCAATCTGTGCCAGAGAATCTTCGTCTGATTTCTTGCTGGACAATAATTCAAGACGATTTTGCATTGACCGGACGGTATCTCTGACACTATTCACTTCTACCTTCCAGTCCTGAATCTGTTCGAGCTCTGATGTTTGTGCTGAAACTTCCATAGTATTGATTTTGCTGTGAAAAAAATAGCTGATCAATCATGCTTTCCCTTGCGTAAACAAGTCCTGTTTATAACACATTTCTAAGATACAAACCTTTTTACCAATAGAAAAAGGCAATTTGCTTTTTAACAAATTGCCTTTTCCAACTATATGGATGCTTTCGCTTTAACTATCGAAATCAAGCTGCCATCGAATTAATTATTACAGCTCACTTTATAATATCTCCACATTAAATAGCAGTCTAAGCATTTAATGATGATATCTTTTTTTAGCGCAAGTATGCGTTGTACATCCAGATTATTTTTTCCTGTTCGCGGATGTAGGTAGTAATGAGGTCATTGGTACCATCGTCACCTACTTCGGCGCTGAGGGAAGAGACTTCACGTTCTATTTCAATGATGGTTTGGAGGCCGGAAAGTACGTGTTGTACACAGGCGGTGTCCTTGCCTTCGTTTTTTATTTCGTGAATGTGAGAGTCGGCAATGTAATCCGAGAAGGCGTGGGTAGGGGTGAAGCCCAGGGTTAAAATACGTTCTGCGATCTCATCTATTTTGGTTAATGAATCGGTATATAGTTCTTCAAATTTTATATAAAGTGTGAAGAATTTGTCGCCGCGTATATTCCAGTGAAAGCCGCGTACGTTCATGTAAAAAACCTGGTAGGCGGCTAGCAGGTGATTGAGTTTTTCTGCTAGTTCTTTTGAGGTTTTTTTCTCTAGTCCGATATTGGTTACTGCGGTACTCATATGTTGTAGTTTTTTAAGCTAAAACACAAAATAAATGCCCAAATACCCTATGCCCTAATGCCGAATGATCCTGGCGAAATGCGAACCATTCCACCAGGATCATTCAGGAGTCTACTGTTTCCTTTCCGGCTTTGCCGAAAAGGGAACAGTAGACAATTAGTTTTTACGCCAAACTTGCATCCAGCGTAATCTCCGTATTCAACAACTTCGAAATCGGGCAATTCGTTCTCGCCTCCTCAGCCAACTCCGCAAACTTCGCGGCATCCAACCCCGGCACCGTCGCCTTCAACTCAAGATGACTACCAGTCACCGCACCATTCTCCAACGTCACCGTCGCCTTCGTATCCAGGTTCTCAGGCGTAAAACCCGCACCTGAAATCAGGAAACTCAATTTCATTGTAAAACAGCCCGCATGCGCAGCCGCAATCAGTTCTTCAGGGTTAGTACCATTCCCATCTTCGAAACGGCTCTTATAAGAATAAGGGGTACTGCTCAGTACAGCAGATTGTGTAGTAACTGTTCCTTTCCCGTCTTTTCCTGTACCTTGCCAGTTAGCAGAAGCATTTCTCTTCATGATTCAGTGTTTTGTGTAGTTTAAATAATGTATTTGAAGGGATCTCTAAATTACTACTTCTTTTACTGTTCTCAATCCCGCACCCACGTAGATTTTTCTCTACATACGGGGAATAAAAAAGCCGCCCCGGCCGGGGCGGCTACTCTCTATTTCTGGCAATCTGTCCTTCAAAAAAAGTTAATGCTCCAAATTTCACATCTACATACTCCACACTTCGATTTGTATTAATGCTAATTCCAATCTAATGTTCCTTAATACCAATCCTGATTGCCAGAAATCTTCCTCTATACCTGATTAGGCTTGTTTAACCAACTGCACACTCGCCAGCAGTTTCACTTCTTCCCCCAGCAACAGACCACCGTTGTCGGTAGGACCATTGAATGTAATACCATACTCTTTTCTTGCGATCTTACCTTTTACTTCAAAACCTGCCTTAGTCTGTCCATATGGATCCTTAACGATACCGCTGAATTCTACTGCCAGTTCTACTGGTTTGGTCACACCACGCATAGTCAGGTCACCAGTTACTTTATAGTTCTCGTCGTCTACTTTCTGAATGCCAGTAGATACGAAAGTCAGTTTAGGGAATTGTGCTGCATGGAAGAAATCTTCTGCCTGCAGGTGCTGGTCACGTTGCTCATTCTTAGTAGTGATGCCAGCAACTTCAGCTTCGAAAGAGATCTTAGCATCGCTGAAATCATCGCTGCCGCTTTCTACAGTAGCATCGTATTGAGTAAAATAACCAGTTACGTTAGTGATCATCAGATGCTTAATCTTGAATTCTACATCACTGTGAGATTGATCAATTTTCCAGATTGCCATAAAATAAGAGTTTTAGTTTTTTGAATGTTTTTAAATATCTGAAGGATTAATTGCCTTGCTCGTTGTTTGATGATGTAAAATTAATCGTTGCAACAACTATTCGGAATGGATAAAAAGAGGAAAGTGGTGGACTTTTTTATTTCACCGAACTAACTAATTGATTATCAAATTGCGAGTTTTCCAGTCTCTTTGAATTCAGAAGGAGTTTGACCGGTATATTTTTTAAAAAAGCGGCTAAAGTAATGAGGGTCTTCAAAACCTAACCTGTATGCAATCTCTTTTGCTGACAAATCAGTATTATATAAATAACGCTGCGCTTCCAGGATAACCCGGTTACGGATATGCTCACCTGCCGTAATACCAGACTGCTGCTTGCTGATCTCATTCAGCAATACGGGTTTCACATGCATCAGACCTGCATAGTCAGACACATTCTTCAGGGTGGTATATTTATCTTCGATGAGGTTCTTAAACTGTAAAAATAAGGAGCTGTTGTGCGAAGCATGCTGATCCGGGGTAGCGATCATACTACTCCCTTTAATACGGGAGGCCAGTACCAAAAAGTAGCGCAGCAATCCATGCAAAGCTGTATCAAAACCCGGCTCCTGGTCCGTCACCTCCTTCTTCATGAGCTGTACCAACATCTCAAAATCCCTTTCCTGCTCTGGCTGCAGGGTGATCACTGTGCTGAACTGGTTGTTGAAGAAAAGGGAGGAATTGATACCCATTAGCGAAGCAGCCTGATCTTTCAGGCACATGAACGCGTCCTGGAAAGCGATCATATAACCTTCTACCTTTTCGCTAAAGGTCATGGTATGTACCTGGCCGGGGGCCAGGAAATAAAGGGTATTCTTATTTACTTCGTACGTCATTGCATCAATGGTAGGCTCAATGTGTCCCTGCTTGATCCAATAGATCGTATAGAAGTCATGACGATGAGGTTTCCCATTGGTGGCAAAAAAACTCTCTTTCAGCTCACAGAGACTGGATGCAACAAAATTGCTGTCCGCCTGCGCATAAGCTGGTAATGAAACGATCTCGATATGTTCTTTTTTGTCACTCATTCCATATCAAAAGCTCCCGCTACTTCCAGTTCACGGTCTTCAGGTTCAATAAAATCGATAATAAAATTGTTCCTGCCTTCGCCCACCATAATGGTCATGTACTTCATCTGCACCAGTTCCAGCATACCCAGGAATAGAAAAATGGCGTGCACCCTGTCCTGACAATGATCAAAGATCTTTTCAAATGCCAGTGTTTTCTCCTTTTGCGCCAGTTCGATCATGTACTGACGGGAGCCCTCCATGGTGTAGTCGTATTTATATACTACGTGCTGTGGCTTATTGTCACGCTGCTTTACCCTTTGCATCACCTTTTCGAAAGTCTGGGTGAGCTTGAAAAGAGTAAGGGTCTGGATCTCAGTGCCCTCGCTGGTGATTTCACCAATAGTTGACAACTCCTTTGCAATATTCCCTCTTTTGATCATCAGCATCCTGTCTGCTTCCTTTTCAGCCAGCTCGGCAGCCGCCTGCTTGAAACGCTTATATTCCAGGATTTTATCAATCAACTCCTGACGGGGGTCTATTTCCACTCCCTGCTCATCCAGCTCTTTGCGGGGCAGCAGCATCTTGGCCTTGATACGCATCAGGGTAGATACGAACAGGATGAATTCGCTGGCCAACTCAATGTTGATGGATTCCAGGTGGTGGATATAATCCAGAAAGTCGTTGGTGATAGTGGTGATGGGGATATTATAGATATCCAGTTCGTCCCGCTCAATAAAGAAGAGCAGCAGATCAAAAGGCCCCTCGAACTGGGGGAGTTTTATCTTATATGAGTTGTCGGCCATAATATTATGATCCCTTCGCCTGGCAAATTCCGGGTGAAGGGATCATTCAAAAATAGGAAAAAATTCCCGCTTAAAACTTCGCTGAAAAACCAACGCCTATGACCTCTTTGACCTGCAGCCGGGGTCCCATTACACCTGTTTTGGGATTCACAAAGGACTTCACGTCATCATCATAGATCATATCAAGTGATATTACCGCTGAGATATGTTTATTCACCGCCAGATTGAGTGAATTAGTCATATACAGATCCACATTTTGCGGATTGTTCCGATAATTGGAATAGAGATCTAATCTACCCTTGTACACGATCCCTTTTGCCAGTGTCTGTACGGTATTGATAGTCAGGTAAGCACCAAATTCAGATTTGATATGCTTACCGGTGTCTACTCCAAATGCGCCCTGGGATGCCAGATAGTCGTCCATCACAAATACATAACGGCCGGTAACAGGAGAGAAGAAGATGGAAAACTGGTCGGTCGGCTTATAGTCAATACCCGGAGAAAGCACTAAATAGGCAGGTGCAAAGAACCTGGATGACAAAGTCTTGGAGGTATCCGTATACAGGTAACCATCGGTAAACTGACTACGAAGATCCACTAATCCTGACAGGTAAAAGTTTTTACCAATGTCATAGCCATATTTGGAGGTTATGGAAAGCAGGTCATCGCTCTTACGGCCACCAAGGCTCGTCGTATTTACATAACCGTAAGCAAGGTTCAGTACGTTGTCCCAGCTATGCTTTCCTTTTTTGTAAAAGGCGAATGCACTCAGGGAAGAGGCAACGGAGAAAGAGAACTTATCACCACCCGCAGCCCAGTTGGTTAAAGATCCCTGGTTTATGTTCAGGTTAAACATGCCTCCCTTTTTCCATACTTTGTTAGTAGTGTCACTGGCGTCTTTCTTAATTTTTCCGCTTGCTTCTTCGCGGGATGTTTTCATCCAGTCGTCCTGTGCATGTAGGATACCGAATGTGCATACCAATACAAGGACTGTCAAAAAGGATCTTCTCATTACAATTTGTGGTTTAATTGCGGGGGTCAGCAGACAGTGAGACCTGTACAGCAGCTTACGAACCGCCTTGAATAAAATGTTCTTAAGCTGCAAAAATAATCAACTCTTAAAAAGCTACAAGGGGTCACCTATGGCAACCCCCTGTTTATTACTAATACGAGTAATTATCTTTTTTTCAGTTCGTCTCTGATTTCCATCAACAACTTCTCCTGTGGTGTTGGTTCTGGTGGTGCCGCTGGGGTAGCCGGAGCTTCTTCTTTCTTTCTGGTCAGGGCATTGATCCCTTTTACCAGCAGGAAAATACAGAACGCGATGATAACAAATTCAATGACAGACTGGATAAAGAGACCATAAGATAATACCGGGGCCCCGGCTTCTTTTGCTTTGGCAAGCGATTCAAAACTACTGCCCTTACTATCATTCAGTAGCCAGTATTTTTCTTTGAAATCCACTTTACCAGTCAGTATACCCAGGATGGGCATAAAGATGTTATCTACCAGTGCAGATACAATCTTTCCGAAGGCAGCACCGATGATCACTCCGACTGCAAGGTCAATTACGTTTCCTTTGGTAGCAAAATCTCTAAACTCTTTGAAGAATGCCATATAACAACTTTTTTAGGTGACACGAACAAATTTGCAGGGGCCAAGATAATATAATCCCTTTTAAAGACAATCTCAAAATCTACCGGAAGCTTACTACGCAAGCTTCCGGTAGATTTTGCCGGGCAGTTGCGCTGAGCTTTGTAAAGAAAAAAAATCAATCCTTCAATGCAGGATATTTCATTTTTAATGACAGCAGTGTATCCCTTAACGTTTTCGCTACTACGTATTCTTTATACCAGTTATCATCAGCAGGCACAATGATCCACGGTACCTCATTACAATGTGCAAATACATCTTCGTATGCCTTCCTGTACTTCTTCCAGAACTTCGCTTCTATCAGATCTCCTTTATTGTACTTCCACATCTTTTTAGGATTCGCCGTCCGTTCTTCCAATCGCGTAGCCTGCTCTTGGGGCGATACATGGAGATAAAACTTCAGGATAGTCGTATTACCATGATCCGTCAGTAACCTTTCAAAATCATTGATAGCAACCATACGTTTTATAATCGTTTTTTCATTCACCCATTTATGCACTCTCTGTACTAATACATCTTCATAATGAGAACGATTGAAAACCATAATCATACCTTTAGATGGGGCATGCTGATGTACGCGCCATAGAAAATCATGATCCAGCTCCTGCTCAGTAGGCACTTTAAACGCCATCACATCTACCCCTTCAGGATTCATCGTACTCATCACAGCACGGATAGCGCCATCTTTGCCACTTGCATCCATTCCCTGCAAGATAATGAGAATGGCATGTTTATGTTCGGCATAGAGCAGGTTCTGTAACTCATCCAGCTCATTTCTTATCTGGTCGGTCAGGGCCTGGGTCTTTTCTTTATCCAGTTTTTTGGGTGCTGTGGTACTGATATCTGCCAGTTTAAGCTTACTCATTCGCGTAACATTTCATCCTAGTGTAACAAAATATAAACCGAAGTGTTCTCAAATTGCGATCTTTGTCTGGCCATTCTATAAATCTAAAAACGTGAGCCAACGAACACTCAACTGGGGGATATTTCTCCTCCTTTCCCTCACCTGGGGCAGCTCCTTCATTCTCATGAAACTGGGTATGGAGCGGTTATCGCCCTGGCAGGTAGCCAGCCTCCGCATGCTATGTGCAGGTATTTCATTATCGCCTTTCTTTTTCCGCTTTATCCACAGGATGCCTGTGAAAAAGCTACCCCTGATTTTTCTGTCAGGGTTATTAGGCAATTTCATCCCGGCCTTCCTCTTCTGTATTGCCGAAATGCAGGTAGACAGTGGTCTGGCCGGCATCCTAAACGGGTTCACCCCACTCATGACCTTAGTGACAGGGGCTTTGCTGTTTAATAATGCGATCATCAAGCGCCAGCTGCTGGGTATCAGTGCCGGGCTAATAGGGGTCGTATTGTTGTTTGCCTCTCAGGGAATCAGCACGAGTTATTGGTACTACGGTCTTTGGATACTTGTAGCCACTGTATGCTATGGTACGAATATCAACCTGGTTCGCAGGCACCTGAAGGATTATTCATCCGTACAGGTAAGTGCTATCTCCCTCGGATTCTGTGCCATCTTAGCTTTTCCGGTACTGCTGTACACACATTTCTTTGCACTGCTAAGTGGGCCCGCTGTTCCATGGACTTCTATCAGTGCAGCAGCGACACTGGGCATACTGGGTAGTGGTATTGCGACCGTCCTGTTTTACTTCCTGATCAGCAGAACAGGTGCTATGTTCGCCAGTATGGTGACATATGTATTGCCCATTGTGGCGCTGGGCTGGGGTTTTCTGGCCGGAGAGCACATTACGGTATTACAGATATTAAGTCTTGGGATCATCTTAGGAGGGGTATACCTTGTAAACAGAAAATAATTAAAAGGGGATTTATTCGCTATAAATGGACACCCGGCCTCATCAAGGTATCCAAAAGAAAAGAGCGTGTATCAGCATATTGATACACGCTCTTTTCTTAATATAAGGCTGACAACCATTTAGATCGCCATAATCTCTTTTTCTTTCTGTGCACAGTGCTTATCAACCAGTTCGATAAATTTATTGGTCAATGCCTGTACTTCAGCTTCTGCATCTTTTGCAGTATCCTCACTCAGGCCGTCTTTCTGCAATTTCTTTATGGCTTCGATCGCATCACGACGGATATTTCTGATAGACACTTTACCATGTTCACCTTCACCAGCTGCTCTCTTTACAAATTCCCTTCTTCTTTCTTCCGTCAGAGGAGGTAGGAACATTCTAATGATGATACCATCGTTCTGTGGGTTAATACCGATATTGGAAGCAATGATAGCCCTTTCAATCGGCTGGAGCATATTTTTTTCCCAAGGCTGAATAGTTAGGGTACGCGCGTCAGCCACATTGATATTGGCAACCTGAGAGAGCGGGGTAGAAGAACCATAGTAATCTACGGAAATCCCATCCAGGATAGCAGGAGTTGCTTTTCCAGCTCTGATCCTGGACAATTCCAGCTCAAGGTGAGCGATCGCCTTTTGCATGGATTCGCTGGCATCGTCCATGATTAAGTTTAGATCATCTTGCATAGCAAACAAATAATTAAGTGCGTGCAAACCTACAGGAATTATCTGAGATTTTGAAGCCGGGATATGATAGAAATTGAATATAAGGGAAGCGGGGTGGACAATTGTAAGGCCGCCGGACCCTTCATTCGGGAAAGTGAGACCTGTAAAACATCCCAGGATTATTTATCCTGTAAAATTCCTTTTGGATTGACTCTGATTGCCGATTTCGGCATCACCTCTACCACTGCTTTGGCATCATTGACTGTTGCAATGGTAACCTTGTGCAGCATGTTTTCTTTTCTCCTCTTAGCCTGGTAAAGTACACCAGTGAGGATCAATGCAGAGCCAATCATACTGCCCAGTAACCAGCCAGTACCTATATGTTGGAAATAAAATGCAAAAGCTATGTAAGCAGCATTTACCATTACACATACCAGGGTAACCTGGCGGTGGTTCAGGTTCAATGCCAGCAGGTAGTGATGCAGGTGGTTACGGTCAGCCGCAAACGGAGAACGACCATGTAGCATTCTCACTGCAAATACCCGCATTGTATCGAACAGTGGCAGGATCAGGATAGCAATCGCTACAGCAGGTACAGATTCTACAGGCAGCTTGCCCGCAGGATTGCCCGCTACTTCGATGAACTTAATAGTCAGGATGGCATTTACCAGCCCTACCATTAGTGAACCGGTATCGCCCATGAAAATCCTGGCCGGAGAAATATTGTAAATCAGGAAAGCAGCTAAGCCACCTGCCATTGAAAAACCTAATACAGCATATACCAGTTGTCCGGTATAGAGGAAATACGTACCCAACACCCCAGAAACCAGCATTCCTACACTACCAGCGAGGCCATCTACACCATCAATCAGGTTGAAGGCATTGATCACCACCAGGAATGTAAAGTAAGTGAGCAGCAGGCTAAAGTGTGGAGGCAGGGCATTGAAACCCATGAAACCATACATACTGCTGATCTGTAAATTGCTAAGATAAATTACTGCAAAAGAAGCCATTAACTGGCCAATAAGTTTCTTTAAAGGGGTAAGTCCTACAATGTCATCCTTCATTCCAACCATAAAAATCACAAAGAAGGCAGCCACCATATATTGATATGGGGAATCAGCCAACGCAGGTACACAAACCGACGTCGCAACAATGAATCCAGAAAAAAACGCAATTCCTCCTAAAGTTGGAATCCGTGACTTGTGAGATTTCCTTTCGTCCGGTTCGTCATATAAATGCTTAAGTTCTGCGACCCGGATTAACACGGGAATAGCAAAGTAGGTAATAACGAAACTTAGGACAGTAGCAATTAAAACATTCTCCATTTGGGAGGGGACTTGGTCTATGTACAAAGATATTAATTTCAATCAAATGTGTATCACCTTATCTGAAAATATCCCAGATTACCGGGATACAAATCCAGATTACCGGATCCATAAAGTTAAAATGAGGGAAATAGGCAAGATTATGTGCAATTGTATTTAAATTCTATTATTTTCGCCTGATCAAAAAATTTGCAAGTATTATGCCACAGTTGAAAGATATAGCTACACAAATCAGAAGGGATATCGTTCGCATGGTGCATGGCTGCCAGAGTGGCCATCCAGGCGGTTCATTAGGTTGTGCTGATTTTTTCACAGCCCTGTATTTTAAAGTGATGCAGCACAAGCCACAACCTTTCGAAATGGACGGAGGTGATCAGGATCTGTTCTTTTTATCAAATGGCCATATCTCGCCGGTATTTTACAGTGCATTAGCCCGTTCGGGTTATTTTGAGGTGTCAGAACTGGCTACATTCCGCCAGTTGAATTCCCGTGTACAGGGTCACCCTACTACTCACGAAGGCTTGCCTGGTATACGTATGGCATCAGGTTCCCTGGGGCAGGGTTTGAGTGTGGCGATTGGTGCTGCGCTGACGAAGAAACTGAATAATGATGACCGTATTGTATTCTCTCTGCATGGTGATGGTGAGTTGGAAGAAGGGCAGAACTGGGAAGCAATTATGTTTGCTCCTCATCATAAAGTGGATAATCTGATCGCAACTGTGGATTGGAATGGACAACAGATTGATGGTACAGTTGAGGCTGTGGCAGGTTTGGGTGACCTGGAAGCGAAGTTTGCGGCTTTTGGATGGACTGTGTTGCATATGAATGGGAATGATATGGATGAGGTGGTTGCTACATTGGAAAAGGCAGTAGGTATGACCGGACAAGGTAAGCCGATTGTTATTTTGATGAAGACGATTATGGGTGCTGGGGTTGATTTTATGGAAGGACATCATGAGTGGCATGGGATTGCACCGAATGATGAGCAGTTGAAGAGTGCGTTGGGACAGTTGCCAGAGACGTTGGGAGATTATTAATTTTATTATTTAAATAGCAAAAAAATGGGCAAATCACTTCGTGATTTGCCCATTTTTTTGTGGCCGGAATAAGCAACGGCTATCGCTGTAGCTTATTCTTTTTATTAATATTAACTGGCACCATAGCCAATCCTGAAGCATTTCAGGTAGCCTTTAGCGCTACATGTTGCCGCCCCGCTCTCCTTGCCGGATACCAACTGGCAGCCAAACCGATTACTATTATCGTAATACTTACCAGTACAAAATCACTCAAATGCATACTCACCGGGTACGCAGGTACTAAAAATGATTGCCCCTGCAATTTGATCAACCCAAACTTATCCTGTAGTATACAGAAGATAATACTGATTGTAAAACCTATCCCGGTACCGATCCCCGCAATAATCAATCCCTCCATAAGGAAGATGCGGGTAATGAGGCTGCTCCTGGCTCCCATAGCCTTCAGAATCGTGATGTCTTTCTGCTTTTCCATCACCAGCATATAGAGTGAACCAATCATGTTAAAGGCAGCAATCACCATTATAAATGACATGATCACATATACCGCCCACTTCTCTGTCTGCATAATTGCATACAGCGCCTGGTTCTGTTCATATCTTGTCTGTATCAGGTAGCCATCTCCCAATAGCTGCTTCAGCCTTGCCTTCAGATCATTATCATTCTCACCAGGCTTAGCCCCCACTTCCAGTGCCGACATTTCATCTGGCGCCATGCCCAATACCCCTCTCATAAAATCGATATGGGTTATGACATACTTGCTGTTGAAATCCTGCTGGATAGCAAAAGAACCGGAAGGGTAGAGTATCCCACTTCCCAATGCGTCTTCAGGCGTAGTCACACTCGTGATATTGCGACGGGGCAGGTAAACGGTCAGCGGTACGAGACTTTTTTCTACATCTACCCCCAGCGCCATTTCCAGCTCCAAACCCAATACAGCTCTGTAAGCCAGGTCATCGCCGGTATCAAAATGACCACGCACCATGCTTTTATTCACAGCCGCTACCTTATTATAATTACTATCCACACCCTTCAGGATAGCGATCGTCTGATCACCATCTCCGTACCGTAACACTGCTTTTTCCTCGATCACCTCTGTCATGTTTGCCACACCTTTTACCCCTGCTATCTGCTTAAGCTGTACAGGTGACAGGTGCAAAGATTTCCCTGACGCCGGGCTCACCTTTACAGAAGGATAAAAGGTAGAATATAATGACTTGACCAGGCCCTCAAAGCCGTTGAATACGCTGAGAATAACAATCAGGGCCGCCACACCGACTGCAATAGCCGATACGCTTACCCATGCAATAATATTGATGGCATTAGTACTCTTTTTGGCCCTGAAATACCGGGATGCAAACTGCCAGATCATACTTTTAGCTGAAATTCCTATTTGTTTTCCTTCCCGGCATCGTCGTCATTAATCTTCTTGAAAAGTTCCTCCATCTTGAACACGTAATCCAACGTGTCATCGAGGAACAGGGTAAGCTCTGGTATACGGCGCAACTGCTTGCCTACACGATTGCCCAGGTCTCTCTTGATCACACCCATCTGTTCTTTGATTCTATTGATCATCTCGTGGTTGTCCTTGATCTGGAACATGCTCAGGTATACCCTTGCTTCCAGCAGATCCGGGGTGACGCGTACGGCGGAGATAGAGATCATTCCTCCGTCTACCACATTGAATCCATGACGCTGGAATATATCACTCAGTTCTTTTTGTAACAGTTGTCCAATTTGTTTCTGTCTCTTGCTTTCCTGCATATTATACGAATTGTTAATATTGAGAGCTATGTAGTCCAGAGATAAATCACTATTAATATTGTAGTAACTTGCAGCCCTGTTTCTATACTCTCTGGCAAAGATAAGGAAACACGCATGCGCGATACGATATAAAATAAAGTAAAGATGAAGACATTTTTTAGGTTGCTGGATTTATCCCGGCCCTATCACCACTACGTTCCGGAATACATTGTTTATATTATCCTCTATTCTATACTGGGATTGATGAACTTTGGCCTCCTCATTCCCCTGATGAGTGCATTGTTCGACACAGGACACCAGGCGGTGGTGACCCAACTGCCGGAATTTTCCATGAGCTTCGGTTATGTAAAAGACGTATTTTATTATTTCCTCAACCAGCAGCTGGCATCAGGGGGTGGTAAATTCGGGGTATTGATATATATCTGTATCGTACTGTTCATTACCATCATACTCAAAAACCTCTTTGGCTACCTGAGCCAGAAAGTACTGACCCGCATGCGGGTAAACATGGTAAGAAAAATGCGCGAAAAGCTGTTTGACCAGTTCAGCACCCAATCGCTCCGCTTCTTCCATGATGAACGTAAAGGCGATCTGCTCTCTACTATCAGTTCTGATGTAGTAGAAGTAGAAAACTCTGTAGTCACTTCATTGCAGACACTGTTCAGAGATCCGCTGGTGATCATCTCTACCTTTATCGCACTCTTCGTGATCTCGAAAGAGATGACATTATTTACCCTGGTATTCTTCCCCATATCCGGTTGGCTCATCAGTAGTGTATCCAAAAAGCTGAAAAGGCAATCCAATAAAGGTCAGAGCCTGTTGGGCAGAATTGTGAATATCACGGAAGAAACCCTGTCAGGTATTCGTATTATCAAAGCTTTCAATGGTGAAAAGTTCATCCGTGATAAGTTTGATAAGGACAATATTGCTTTTGCCCAAACGGTAAAAGCTATCCAGAACCAGCGTGAAATGGCCTCTCCGGTATCCGAGATTCTCGGTGTAATGGTAGTGGTGGTAATCATGATGTATGGAGGTTACCTGATCCTGAATCACAAGAGCAACCTGCAACCCGAAATGTTCATTGGTTACCTGGCCCTGTATTTCCAGATCCTGGCACCTGCCAAGAACATCGGTTCCGCTATCACGTCTATGCCTAAAGGACTGGCTGCCGGCGAAAGGGTATTGCGCATCATCGACCTGGACAATGCCATCAAGGATAAACCAGATGCAAAGTCGCTGGATGGATTCAAGGATGCCATCGTATACGACAATATCACCTTCAGATATAATGAAACACCTGTTCTGAAGAATGTTAACCTTACCATTCCAAAAGGTAAAATGGTGGCATTGGTAGGTAAGAGCGGCGCTGGTAAAACCACCATGGCCGACCTGCTGCCACGCTTTTACGATGTACAGGGTGGTAAGATCATGGTAGATGGTAAGGACATTCGTGATGTAAAAATGCACGACCTGCGCGCTATCATGGGTATGGTATCGCAGGAGGCGATCCTCTTCAACGATACTATCTTTAATAATATCGCCTTCGGACAGGAAAATGCAGATAAGGAAGAAGTGATCAAGGCGGCTAAGATTGCCAATGCCCACGAGTTCATCATAAAACAGGATAACGGGTATGAAACAGAGATAGGTGATAGGGGTATGAAACTGAGTGGTGGTCAGCGTCAGCGTCTGACCATCGCGAGAGCGATCTTCAAGAACCCGCCCATCCTGATCCTGGACGAGGCCACCTCTGCACTGGATACAGAATCAGAAAAACTGGTACAGGATGCGCTGGACAAACTGATGGAAAACCGTACGACTATCGTGATTGCACACAGGTTATCCACCATCCAGCATGCGGATATCATTGTGGTGATGGACCAGGGAGAAATTAAGGAGCAGGGTACACACGACCAGCTGATTGCTGTAAATGGTATCTACAAGAAGCTCGTAGAAATGCAGGAATTCAAATAGAGGAATGCAGTTACATTTCAGCTACCGCGATATTATTGCAAAGGAAAAGCCCGGATGGTACATCCGGGCTTTCTTTTTATCTTATAGAAGAGAAAATTACTTGCTCTTTGCTAATTTAGCTTCGATGCTGAGGGTAGCGTGAGGAACCGCACGCAGCCTTGCTTTATCGATCAGCTTACCGGTCATACGGCAAATACCATAAGTTTTGTTCTCGATACGGATCATGGCTTTTTCCAGATGATCGATGAACTGGATCTGGCGGCTAGCCATCTGGTTCAGCTGCTCTCTTTCCTGAGAACCGGAACCATCTTCCATACTCATGTATTTGTTTTCAGTATCGTCAGTACCTGCTTCATCCTTACGGGTGATCAGGCCTTGCAGATAAACCAGTTCTTTCTTAGCTGCTTCCAGCTTTTTCGTGATCAGGTCTCTGAATTCCTGCAGGTCAGCGTCGCTGTAACGATAGATAGGTCCGGAAGGTTGTTCAGGTTGATCCAGTACGGATTTTGTGAACTCAGGCTGGTAGGTAACCAGGGTATTACCTCCTTTGGATCCGGCTTTTTTATCGCCTTTTTCTACGCGCTCAACAGGCTTTTCAGCTTTCGCAGGAGCTTTATCTGTTTTAGCTGGCGTTTTTTCAGCTGTTTTTTTGCCGGCATCTTTCGCTACCGCTTTTTCCTTCTCGTCTTTTTCTTTATTATTCTTTACTGGCATTATTACTTCTTTTTCTTCTGGCTTGGAAATTAGTTTTTCTTTTACAGCAGGTGCGACTGGCGCAACTACTTTCTGCTTTGTATCAGGCACTTTCTTAGCTGCCGGCTTAACGGGAGCCTTCGCTTTGTTAACGGGCTGCTTAGCTGCGGGTGCAGTCACAGCAGGTGCTGGTTTCGCTACAGACTTGCTGGAAGGGGATGCTTTTGTTACTGTTTTATTTGTGGCAACAGCCTTTTGAGTAGCAACCGGTTTAGCGGGTTTGGCGGAGGCTTTCGACGTTAAGGTCTTCGCATTAGATTTTTCAGCCTGTACCGCTGCCTTTTTCGCAGTGGGTACGTGGGCCGCTTTCTTAGCGGGTGTAGCCTGCTTTACCGAAGCTTTTGTAGCCGGTGCTGCCTTCTGGGTCTTATTGATAGCAACTTTTTTGCCTGTTGCCATGGGGATTAGCTTTTTTTGTTAACTAATACATTAAATGTCAAATCATTAACTTCAATTTCAACTCCATCCTGTAATTCCGGCACTAATTCCACACTATCTGCCAAAATTTCCGTGCAAATATAGTCATTATAGTTAATAATCGCTGATTTGAGGCTTTCTGCTACCGCCATTTTTACCTGTATTCTGTCAGTCAGTTCAAAATCATTGTCCTTCCTGATTTTCTGAATACGGTTCACCAGTTCACGTGCATTACCTTCATCGAGCAACTCAGGTGTAATAGTAATATCCAGGGCTACCGTTAAGGCGCCTTTATTCGCTACAGTCCATCCCGGAATATCTTCTGAAATGATCTCAACGTCAGATAAAACTATAAATACTTGCTCATTTTCGATCAATAGATTAAACTGTCCATCCCTTTCTAATGCCGCTATATCTGCATCGGTGAAAGCTGTTATTGCTGCTGCTACTGCTTTCATTTTTGCCCCCATTTTGCTCCCCAGGGATTTGAAGTTTGGCTTGATCTTTTTCTTGATGAAACCGGCAGTTTCCGTAAGATAATCAATACCTTTCACATTGACTTCACTTTTTATGAGGTGAGCCACTTTTTCAACCTGATCCTTCAGATGTCCATCCTGTACAGGTATCAGTATTTTCTGTAACGGCTGACGTACTTTAATATTTACCTTTTTACGGAGTGACAATACCAGGGAACTAATATCCTGGGCCAGTTGCATTCTTTCTTCCAGTTCAGCGTCGATCGCTGCTGTTACTACTGTTGGGAAGTCTACATGGTGTACAGACACCCTGTCGCTACGTTTACTAACCTTATTCAGGTTGTTGAATAACCAGTCTGCAAAGAACGGAGATACCGGTGCCATCAGTTTGGACAGGGTTTCGAGACATTCAAAGAGGGTCTGGTAAGCAGAGATCTTGTCATGTTCGTATTCCCCCTTCCAGAAACGGCGACGACAGAGACGTACATACCAGTTACTCAGATGTTCATCTACGAAGGTCTGTATTGCCCTTCCGGCCTGAGTAGGCTCGTATTCATCAAAAAATCCTGTAACGTCTTTTACCAGTGTGTTCAGCAAGGATATGATCCAGCGGTCAATTTCTGGTCGCTGTTCCAGCGGAATGTAAGCTTCCTTGAACGAGAAGTTGTCCAGGTTCGCATACATGGCAAAGAAATTATAAGTATTGTACAGGGTGCCGAACAACTTACGTTGTACTTCACGGATGCCATCAGTATCAAATTTCATGCTATCCCATGGAGAAGCATTGGTAATGAGGTACCAACGGGTTGCGTCCGCCCCAAATGACTCCAAAGTTTCAAAAGGATTGACCACATTGCCGAGCCTTTTACTCATTTTGTTGCCATTCTTATCCAGGACGAGTCCGTTACTTACCACTGCCTTGTAAGCGACACTATCAAAGAGCATACTACCCAGCGCATGCAGGGTATAAAACCATCCACGGGTTTGATCCACACCTTCAGCGATGAAGTCGGCCGGGAAGTTTTGCTCAAAGGTTTCTTTATTCTCAAATGGGAAATGCCATTGTGCGTAAGGCATTGCACCACTGTCGAACCATACGTCTACCAGGTCAGGTTCGCGGCGCATCGGCTTACCGGAAGTACTTACCAATATAATATTGTCTACATAAGGCTTATGCAGGTCTGAAGTCAGCTTGTCAATATAAGCAGCCTGGTCTTTTTCATCAGCAGGCAGTGTCATTACACCAGCTGCAAATGCTTTTTCCAGTTCAGTACGCAGTTCTGCCACAGAACCAATACAGATTTCTTCAGTTGCATCTTCCGTACGCCAGATAGGCAGTGGAGTACCCCAGAAACGGCTACGACTCAGGTTCCAGTCCACCATATTTTCCAGCCAGTTGCCAAAACGACCGGTACCTGTGAAAGCAGGTTTCCAATTTATGGTTTTGTTCAGTTCCACCATTCTGTCTTTTACGGCAGTGGTACGAATGAACCAGGCATCGAGCGGATAATATAATACAGGCTTATCTGTACGCCAGCAGTGAGGATAAGTATGTTCATACTTTTCTACCCTGAAGGCGCGGTTTTCTTTTTTCAGTTTTACCGCGATGTCTACATCCACATCCTTGTATTCCGGATCACTCTTGTAATTCTTTACATAGCGGCCACCGAATTCACCCACAGTATCCAGGAATTTACCCTGACGATCTACCAGCGTGAGGATGCCAAGACCATATTTCTTACCTACCTTGTTATCGTCCGCACCAAAAGCAGGAGCAGTATGCACGATACCAGTACCATCTTCGGTGGTTACGAAATCGCCGAGGATTACACGGAATGGATCTCCTTCTTCAGGCTGTACATAAGGTAATAGTTGTTCGTAGCGGATCTCTTCCAGCTGGCTGCCTTTGAAAACTGCCAGGGTCTGCCATGGAATCACCTTATCACCTTCTTTATACGCAGCAAAATCGCCATCTTCACCTTCTTTCTTAAAATACTTACCAGTCAGGGCAGTCGCCATTACCACAAACTGTGGCAGACCGGTGTATGGGTTGAATGTGCGGATCAGCGCGTATTCGATATTAGCACCTACGGTCAGGCCGAGGTTGGAAGGTAATGTCCATGGGGTAGTTGTCCATGCCATGAAAAATACTTCAGCAACAGGATCTGCCTTGCGGGCAATGTCGAAGAGGAAAGCAGACCTGTCTGATTCAATTGCCTTGAAAGTAGCTACGACAGTAGTATCCTTTACATCTTTATAAGTACCTGGCTGGTTCAGTTCGGCATTACTCAGACCTGTACCTGCAGCAGGAGAGTAGGGCTGAATGCTCACGCTCTTGTACAGGAGACCTTTCTTATATAATGTCTGCAAACACCACCAGAGGCTTTCGATATAATTGTTTTCGAAAGTGATATAAGGTTGCTGAAGATCTACCCAATAGCCCATTTTACGGGTCAGGTCATCCCATTTATCTTTATATTTTAATACCTCGGTGCGGCAGGTCTTGTTATATTCTTCAATGGAAATTGTCTTTCCAATATCTTCTTTAGTAATGCCGAGCGTTTTTTCCACACCTAGTTCCACAGGCAGACCATGAGTATCCCAACCGCCTTTACGCTTTACCTGGAAACCACGCATAGTTTTATAACGGCATACAAGGTCCTTAAGGGTACGGCTAATGACATGGTGAATGCCCGGTAAGCCGTTAGCACTTGGCGGACCTTCATAAAAAACGAAGGGGGTCGCGCCTTCCCGCAGGGAAACACTCTGCTCGAAAGCTTGCTCCTGTTCCCAACTGGCCAATACATCTTTCGCTATCTGCGGTAAATTCAGCTGATTATATTCCTGATATTTGCTGCTCATAAAACAATTATGCGCCCTTTGACGTTAATAAGTGAGTTGATTAAAATTCTGCAAAGTTACGGATTTTAGCCGGCTCTTATAAGGAAATCAGGAGTAAAAACAAAGAAGTAAACCATTTGATTTTAATTGCTGGATATTTTTTGTATTTTTACAGTGCATTGGTTCGCATGAATCTTGGCATTGTTTTGGTAACTAACGTCGGAAGAATATAAGTTGAAAAACTTAACCCAAAAGAATTGATAAACCATATCTGATCAATTATGAGAAAGTTAGTTTTAATATTTTTTGTGGCACTTATAACTTCCGGCACAACTTTTGCACAAAAAAAATCAGCAAAAAAAACAAAAAAAGTAGTTGCTAAAACAGAAATGGTAGCTCCGTCAGTTGTAAAAGATTCTTTTCAACAGACCTTTACAGGAACGGACGCCAAATGGAGTAAGAACTACGGAGGCAATTGGGTAGCAAACTTTACCAAAGACGACGTGAAGACAGCAGCAGAGTTTGATAAGGATGGTAAATGGATAGCAACCCGCAGCAATTATACAGAAGCTAATCTGCCAAATGCAGTAGCTACAAGTGTAAAAGCGAAGTATCCGGCCGCCACCATCAAAGATGGTTGGAAAATAGAAAGGTCAGATGTTGCTTCTTATTATAAGGTAAATATTCAGGACAACGGTACAGAAAAAGCAGTGTTGATTAATGAGGCTGGTACCATTGCAGAATGATTACTTTCACTAATTAGTATTTCATAGGTATAGGGATAAATAGGACAGACCCTGCTCTTTTGGGCGGGGTTTTCTTTTGTTTTTAAATGAGTTTGACTTGCCTTAGGCAAGCCAAACTCATTTAAAAACAAAAACCGTCTCGAGTAATACGAGACGGCTTTATGTAATTACGGTAGAAGACTTACCTGACAAAAACGCACTTTCAAAAGGTCAAATATGGTGTTTGAGGTGCAAAATAATGGCTTTACTCAAAATTTTTGCCCGGTAAGCCTTCCCCATGGTCAAATCTGATAAGGAAGCTTATAAGGATGATCAGGATAGATATCTGCCGATCGTGATACAAAGATGCACCAATCTTATATAGTTCCTTTTCGAATTCGGGAAAACTAATGATCGAAAAAGGAAAACCTCCTCCAAATAAAAAACTTCATGATACAGGGAATTCACCAACAGGCATGAAAACCCATTTCAAAGAAAAAAAGCCCCCTGTAAAACAGGAGGCTTTTCAATATAATAAATTGATTACTAGCGCAATAATAATTCACATGGTTTCAACCCTGTATGCTTCTTAAACGCAGTTGAAAAATGTGAAATACAGGAATACCCCATCAAAATTGCCACTTCACTTACACTCATTCCCTTTTCGTACAGCAACCCTTTCGCCTTCTCCATTCTTTCCTTCTGGAAATAATCATAAATGGTGGTACCATACATTGCCTTGAACCCTTTTTTCAGGTAACACTCATTCATCGCTACTTTACGGGCCAGATCACGAATGGTAATAGGTGCATCCAGCTGTTCCAGCAAGATATCTTTTGCCTTCTCGATCTTTCCACGATCCTCCATATGAGTGAGGAAACGGCAACCAAAACGGTCGTCTGTATCGTTCTGCACAAACTGGTCAGAGCTGAATAACAACAACTCCAACGCTTTGCTCTGCAAAAAGATATTCTTCAGCGCCCCTTCATAATTATGATGTACCATTTGCTCCAATACCTCTTTTGATTTGGTACTTGGTGCCAATGTTTTTACAAACGGCTTACGTGACTGCATGTCAAACAAGGTACTTGTCGTAGAACCCTTCTGCAGGGTTTGTATGAACGACGGCTGGAAACGCACAGTGATCATATCGATAGAAGGCTGCTTGGAATTGCAATTCTCCTTTTTATGTGCGCATACCTGGTCTGTACATCCTGGATTTTGACAATACTTATTCCCGGCTACACAATATCGTAGCTCCACAGCAGCAGATTGCCCTCTTTTTGCCGGCTGGTATACCACCATCGCTACATCTTCTACTGGCAAAGGGCGGTCATATGTGAACCGCTGCAATGTGAAATCGAGACAGTCCGGTACTGCCACGCTATCGGATACTGCCAACTCGAGCTGATCGCTCATAGCAGGCTGACGGATAGCCAATGTTAATATGTCCTGCAACTCTTTCAAATTTCCTTATCAATTGTTAAAATCCTGACAAAAATAGTCAATCAAATTTTAATAGAAACGGTTTTGACAGTAAGGTGACCAAAACACGTGGTTTCCAAAAGGGAACCTGGTGTGAGGTTCCAGATACCCCACCGTCTCTGAAGCACGTCTATAGCTCGCTGGGGGAGATAACCCGCCTATAAGCCGCCCATATCCCGCCCATAACCCGCCAATAACCCGCATCTATAAAGAGGCGGGATATGGGCGGGATACTAATGGGTTATTGACGGGTTAGCGTTATGATAAGGATATGCTTATCCTATGATTATACCTATCTCGTATTTGTATTATATAAGAAAACATACACTAATTTTACCTCCGGGTGCGTACTGGTATGAAATTCGTTCACTCATCCCTAATGGAAAGAAAATCCTTTATACGTCGATTCCTGAAAAAAGCCCTGATCATCCTGGCCAGCTTTATTCTCTTAGTCATGGCTATTGCATGGTACCTGGCCCACCGCTGGGATAATCAGATCCGCATACAGCTTAAGAGCTATGTCCTCGACATGTCTGACAGCCTGTACAACCTTCAGTATGATAAATTGCACCTGAACCTCATTACTGGAAGCCTGAGCCTTGAAAAAGTAAGCCTGGTCAGGGACTCCGCTGTCTATGCCCGCTTACAGCAACAGCACAAAGCCCCCAGGTTCCTGTATACTTTCAGCGCTGAAGAGATCAACCTGAAATATTTCAAAGTATGGCGCTACTTCCACAAAAAGCAACTGAGTGCCAGCTCTTTAGCACTACATAATCCCAGTATCATACTGGAACTCAATACCCGGAATATCGATACGACCAAGCCCCGGAATGCCTACCAGAACATTTCGGACAAGATATCCTCGATACACCTGGGGAACCTGCTCCTCGACAATACCAACCTGAAGTATACTTATGTCAAAAAAGATAGTAGCCTGATTTATACCCAGGTGAGCGAACTGAGTATACAGGTCAAGGATTTCCTTATCGACTCCGTTGCCATGCAGGACCCTACCCGCTACCTGTATGCCCGTAACTATATTTTAGACCTGAAAAATTACCATTATCGCACCCCGGACAGCCTTTACTGGATGCATGTGAGAGATGTACACTACAGTGCAGAAGACAGAAGCATCAAAATCAAGCAGTTCCAGGTAGAACCACGGTATAACAGGGAGCAATTTGACATCAAATCCGTCTATCAGCGCGACAGGTTCGATGTACATCTGAATGATATTGATATTACTAACCTGGAACCCCGCTTATTGCTTGAAGATCAAATCGTTCAGGCTGGAAAAGTGGTCATTAACAGCGGTAACCTGGATATTTATCATAACCGGAATCTCCCCCCATCCCCCGGCAATAAACTGGGTAAGTTTCCCAATCAGATACTGCTAAAAGTGGCGTTACCTATTAATATAGATACCATCATTGGCAAGAAGACAGACATTCTCTACTCGGAAATAAACCCGAAATCGCAGGAAGCCGGCAAACTTAGCTTCAATCAGGTGCACGGTATATTCCGGAATGTGACCAACATTGACTCAGTCATTGCCCGCAAGTCCATGCTCACCATCGACCTCGATGCCGTGCTCATGAAAAGTGGTAAACTGAAAGCCCACTTTGGGTTTAGCCTGAAAAATAAGGGTGGCGGATTTTCCGTAACCGGGCAGATAAAAGATATGGATGGGAGAGAGCTAAACCCGGTATTGAAACCACTGGGCATGGTAGAAGTAAAATCCTGTAAGATCAACGACCTGAGCTTTAGCATGAACGGCGATGAACAGGGAGCGAAAGGAGAAGTGAAGTTCCTTTATTCAGACCTGAAGGTGAATATTCTGAAAAAAGATGAAGGCAGCCATGAATTCAAAAAGAAGGGCCTGATCAGCTTCATTGCCAACCTCATGGTTATCAAGGATGAAAACCCGGGTAAGGGGCAAACAAGAATTGCACACCCTAACTATACCAGGGACCCCAATAAATCGTACTTTAACTTAGTATGGAAAACGCTTTTTACGGGAATCAAGGAAATAGTGCTCGGTGAACACTCACCTATATAATTATAATTGAAATGTGAATAAATCGAGGTGGAAAAAATAACCCATCGATACATCATTTTATTCGCACATTAAACATTGAAATAAGCCTCATTTTTCGTATTTTTGCACAATTCACGAGAATTCAACTCTAAACTACATTTTCACCCAAATATGAGCGAAGAAATAGCGCAAGTAACTACTCCAGCCCAGGGCGGCTATGATGCGGATAGCATTCAGGTACTGGAAGGTCTGGAAGCGGTGCGTAAACGCCCTGCGATGTACATTGGTGACATTGGCGTAAAAGGTCTTCACCACCTTGTATATGAAGTGGTGGATAACTCGATCGATGAGGCACTGGCAGGTTATTGTAAGAATATAGATGTCACTATCTGTGAGGACAACTCGATCAGGGTAGTGGATGATGGTCGCGGTATCCCGACAGGGATGAATACCAAAGAAGGCCGTTCAGCGCTGGAAGTGGTAATGACCGTACTGCACGCAGGTGGTAAATTTGACAAAAACACATATAAAGTATCCGGTGGTCTGCACGGTGTGGGGGTGAGTTGCGTAAACGCACTGAGTTCCCTGTTGCATGTAACCGTAAGACGCGATGGTAAACTGTTTGAACAGGAGTACTCCCGCGGTATACCTCAATATGCAGTTCGTGAAATCGGCGACTCCGATGAAACAGGTACAACTGTACACTTCAAACCAGATGGTGAAATCTTCAAGGATACAACCTACAACAGGGAGATCCTCGCTGGCCGTCTGCGCGAACTGGCTTACCTGAACAGGAAGATCCGTATCGTTCTTACTGACGATCGTGAAAAAGACGACCAGGGCAACTCTGTAAGTGAAGTCTTCTACAGCGAAGGCGGTATTGTAGAATTTGTATCCATGCTGGATCGCAATGGTCGTCGTAACCCACTGTTGCCTGATCCTATCTTTGTAGAAACAGTCGATGCTGCCAGCAACGTAGCGGTAGAAGTAGCGGTGATCTACAATGATTCCTTCTCTGAGAACATCTTCTCTTACGTAAATAATATCAACACCATTGAAGGTGGTACACACGTAGCCGGTTTCCGCCGCGCCATTACCCGTGTTTTCAAAAGCTATGGCGATAAGAACAAAATGTTCGAAAAGACCAAAGTGGAGGTAACCGGTGATGACTTCCGCGAAGGTTTGAGCGCTATCGTAAGTGTAAAAGTACCTGAGCCACAGTTCGAAGGTCAGACCAAAACCAAGTTGGGTAACTCCGACGTAATGGGTGTGGTAGACAGTTCTGTAGCTGCTGTACTGGATGCTTACCTGGAAGAACATCCACGTGAAGCAAAAACCATCATCAACAAGGTGGTACTCGCCGCCCAGGCCCGTGAAGCTGCGCGTAAGGCAAGGCAGATGGTACAGCGTAAGAGTGTGTTGAGCGGTAGTGGTTTGCCTGGTAAACTGGCTGACTGCTCTGAGAATGATCCTAAAATATGTGAACTGTACCTGGTCGAGGGTGATTCCGCGGGTGGTACGGCAAAACAGGGTCGTAACCGTAGCTTCCAGGCTATCCTGCCACTGCGTGGTAAGATCCTGAACGTGGAGAAAGCCATGGAGCACAAAATCTACGAAAACGAGGAAATCAAGAATATCTTCACCGCCCTTGGAGTAACCATCGGTACTGAAGAAGATGATAAAGCACTGAACCTGTCTAAACTCCGCTATCACAAGCTGATCATCATGACGGATGCCGATGTGGATGGTAGTCACATTGCAACGCTGATCCTCACATTCATCTTCCGTTATATGAAGGCGATGGTAGAGCAGGGCTATGTGTACATCGCACAGCCACCTCTGTACCTGGTGAAGAAGAGCAAAGAGCAGATCTATGCATGGACGGAAGAAGACCGTAAAGCAGCGATCCAGCAACTGGCACATGGTAAGGAAGACAGCGTGACCATCCAGCGTTATAAAGGTTTGGGTGAGATGAATGCTGAACAGCTGTGGGAAACGACCATGAATCCTGAACACCGTACCCTGAAGCAGGTAACTATCGAAAGTGCTGCCGAAGCGGATCGCGTATTCAGTATGCTGATGGGTGATGAAGTACCTCCACGTAGAGAATTCATCGAGTCTCACGCGAAGTATGCAAAGATCGACGCCTAAGTTAAAATTTTATATAAGCGAAAAAGACTGGTCCCGGCCAGTCTTTTTTTATGTAATTACAATTCTGTCATGTTCATAAAATTATCTAGTTAAACTCAAAAATTATTACCAAAGGTTAATTTTCTACCACTATGTGGGAGGTGTGGACAATTTTATTTCTCACTCATTTACAATCACTTCGATCTTATTGTGAACATACCTGTTAAAAAACTTATAAATCTTTTATTTAATTCATCTCTTTTCTCTGTATTTTGCACTCCTATTTATCTCTATACCTATTGAATTTGAACTATCCTATGAAACCTAGCTCCCTCCTGGGACTTCTGTGCCTGGTGCTATCCTTTTGCGCATGTCAAAAGGATAAAGCAGTGCCGACATCGGGATCCTTAACATTCGCGTTCGAAAGCACTGCTTTTTCCGCTAACACCGCGAGTGGTTATTTGACCGATACGACTGGCGTTGGCAAGAAAGTCCTGACCATTGAAGGTATGACCAGTAACCTTAGCAAGCACATTGCAGTGACAGTTATATTTCCTGATACACTTGCAGTGGGAACATATACAGAGGCAAACAGCGCCACCATATTATGGTCACCGTCTTTGTCAGCAGAGGTTGCATCTTATCTCAGTACTACAGCGACAATTAAAATTACAAGCATAAATAGTAAGTATGCCGAAGGCACATTTGCCGGCATTTTAGACAATGGCGAGAAAGAAGAGCCATTAACGGACGGAATATTTAAAGTCAACATTTATTGATCATCGTTTTTTTTGAAATCTTTTTCCATCGTGTCCCGCTTGTTAAAGCGGGACTTTTTATTTCTGGTTAATATCTGAGCATAGATAGTTAATTACCATAAAAGGACTCGAAGCCCCACAGATTACATTTGGAGTAAATCATGAATTTTTAAATCAGGAACAATAGAACAATAAAGGCCATTTGCGCAGATGGCCTATAGGGAGTTTTATTTCATCTAAAAAACCAATTTCTAATCTCCGTTGTATGAAGAAATTCTCATATTACCTGTCAGCCTTGCTGGCGGGCTTGCTATTTAGTGCCCTTACCTTTGCGCAAAGCAGGGTGATACAGGGAACAGTGACCGATGAAAACTCACATCCGCTAAGCTTTGTATCAGTTAACATTAAAGGGACCAACAAAGGAGTTGTCACTGACAAAAACGGGGTCTTCTCACTGGAAGTCGCACCCAATGCCACCCTCATAGTAAGAGCCGTAGGCTTCCTCACCAAAGAAGTGGGTACAGGCACCGGCCATTCTCTCACAATTACCCTGGCTGAAAGCGCCAGCGACCTCAATGAAGTTGTGGTGACCGCACTGGGTGTAAAGAAGGAAAAACGTAATCTTACGTTCAGTTCACAGGAAGTGAAGAGCGATGAAATTCTGCGTGCCAGGGAGCCTAACATTGTGAACACGCTCACCGGCAAAGTATCCGGTGTACAGATAACCAACTCATCCGGAATGCCCGGTAGTTCTGCCCGTATTGTAATCCGTGGCATTACCTCCCTAACGGGTGAAAACCAGGCATTAATTGTAATGGATGGTGTTCCTATTAACAATGATGAAACAGATAATCCCAACGATGGTGGTCCGGGTTCTAACAGGCTTTCCGATATTGATCCGGGTATTATTGAGAGTATAAATGTGTTGAAGGGAGCTGCAGCTACAGCATTATATGGCTCTGCCGGAGCAAGGGGCGTGGTCCTCATTACCACTAAAAGGGGCGGAGACAACCGTAAACCAACAGTTATGCTTACCTCCGGTCTTTCATTTGAAAATGCTTACTTCCCAGATCGCCAGATGACTTATGCGCAAGGTACTAATGGCATCTATTACGACGGGGAAACTGCTTCTACCAAAACCAGTACGTCATGGGGTCCACGTATGGACACGCTGAAGGTCAATGGAGCTAAAGTACCTTTTCACAATCAATTTAAGGAATTTTTCCGCACAGGTGTGAGTACCAACAATACTGTTTCGGTAGAAGGAGGAAATGCCAGTTCGAGTTATTATTTATCTTATTCTTACTTTAATCAGCAGGGGACTATTCCAGCTACCGATTATACCAGGCATAGCCTGTTTGCCAAGTATACCACTAAAATTTATGAGAAACTGACAGGAACGTTCCAGATTACTTATAGCTCAGTTAAAAACCATCGTATGCCAGAAGGTTATGGCCTTGAGAACCCGCTTTGGACAGTATATGCTGCCCCGGTTTCCTACAACTTAAAACCTTACCTGAATGATGATGGAACCCAGCGACTCTATCGCTATAGCCGAAACAACCCTTACTGGGTACTTGACAATGTACTTAATACGACCATCGTTAACAGGTACCTGCCTGTTCTGACATTTGTATATGCACCTACTGACTGGCTTTCCGTTACAGAGCGTATGGGGGCAGATATGTATGGAGATCAGTTGCAGTACCATGTAAATATGAATGATATCACTTACACTACTGGCCTGATACAGTCCAAACATAGCACCTTTCGTCAATTTAACCATGACTTCATTGTACAACTAAAAAAGCAATTCACATCTAAGGTAAATACGAGCCTGCTGTTGGGAAACAACGTCTATTCCAACTACTCAGATTATATGCAGGCTATTGGTAAAGGGCTGGCAAAAGCTGGCTATTACAATATGGCCAGTGCTTCTTCGGTAACTTACACTGAATCGCAGGCGATGGTTAGAAAAATAGGCTTTTATGCACAGGGAGAACTGGATTATAACAGAACCGTAATTCTTAACCTGAATGGCAGGTATGATGGTAGTTCTGTTCTTTCTGCCAGCAACAGGTACTATCCTTACGGCTCTGCCGCCGCTGCATTTATTTTTTCAGAAGTGATACCTGAAAAAGTTAAAAAGACGATCAATTTTGGTAAAGTCAGGGCTTCCTATGCCATCGTAGGTAATGATAATGTCAGTGCTTATACGACAACGACTCCTTACTACCAGGCAACTATTTATGGAGATGTAAGCAGTAACCTGACATTTCCTTACAATGGACAAAATGGTTTTCTGATTAGTAGCAAACTTGGTAATGCCAACCTAAAAAATGAATTGCAGAAAGAACTGGAATTTGGATTAGAAATGAAATTCCTCAATAACAGACTGGGTTTTGAAACATCGTGGTTTGACCGTAAAATGTCTGACGGACTGGTAGGTGGTATTGCACTTCCTAACTCTACCGGGTACGCGTCGACAACGATCAACTCTGCAAGGATGGAAACAAAAGGCCTGGAAGTATTGCTAAATGTCACCCCTGTGAGAACAAAAGATTTTAGCTGGGATGTAACAATGACCTACACTAAAATGAATTCAAAGGTTCAGGAAATTGGGGCAGGACTTGATCAGACAAGCATCGGCAGTACATGGGCAATAGTTGGACAACCCTGGGGAGTATTGAAAGGGACCAAATATGCGAGAACTTCAGATGGTCAGTTACGCATTAATGCATCCGGTCTTCCCTATTCGGATGATAACAGTAATATTCTCGGAAATACTACGCCAGACTGGCTGGGAAGTATCACCAACCAGTTTCATTATAAACAATTTGGTCTCAGTTTCTATTTTGATACAAGACAGGGAGGACAACTTCAAAACTCAGACGATGGATATAACTTGTATTATGGTGTATCCAAAATTACTGAAGACCGGGCGGACAGGGTCGTACAAGGTATAAGTGATGCAACCGGCCAGGCAAATACTGTTTCCGTAACTGCTCAAAAATATTATCAGCAGGTAAGTGGTATCACAGAAGCGGTGATACAGGATGCATCTTATATTAAACTCCGTAATGTAAGCTTGTCATATAACATAGGTCAAAAAGCTTTAAGAAGTTTACCTTTTAAAAATGCCAGCATCGTACTGACCGGCCGTAACTTATGGATCCACAAATCTTCTTCATTTACTGGTGCTGATCCCGAAGCGAATTCATGGGGCAACGGTAATAGCAGTGTAGGTCTTTATTCCTTCACCGCGCCAACTTCCCGCTCTTATGACTGCACCATCAAACTTACTTTTTAAAATATTGAACATGAAAAAAACATTCATCATATTGACCATTTTCACGGGATCACTGCTGGCTGGATGTAAAAAATATCTGGATGTAAATGATAATCCAAATCTTCCGGGATCGGTCTCTGAATCCTTGTTACTGGGTCCGCTGGAAGCCGGCGCGTCGGAGTATATTGCAAATGGCAACGCATCAGTATTGGTCAATCAATGGATGCAAAATTGCGTTCCAAATCAGCCTTTGCCTAATACTGCCAATTACCTGGTTACCACTACGACATTTGATGACTACTGGAATTCCTTTTATGTTATAGAGCTGAACAATCTGCATATTTTAAATGTGCAGGCATTAACTAACGGGAATAAGATGTATGCAGGAATAGCAAAAGTACTAACTGCATATACACTTGGTAATGCCACAGACCTTTGGGGAAATATTCCCTACTCGAAATCTTTCAATGGTACAGATATCAGCACCCCTACCTTTGATTCACAGGAAAGTATTTATTCAGCCATCCAATCAATGCTGGATAGCGCCATTACAGAACTCGCTACTGGTGAAGGATCCACTCCCGGAGCTGATGATTATTTTTATAGCGGAGATATGAGTAAGTGGATTAAAATGGCTTATACTCTTAAAGCCAGGTATTATATGCATCTCACTAAAGCTTCCGGTCATACGGCTGCTACACAGGCGTCTCTCGCCCTGGAAGCGCTGAACAATGGTATGAGCAGCAATGATGATGACTGCTATTTCCCTTACACAGGAACTGAAACCTCATCCAGCCCATGGTATCTTCATTTCTTTAACACGACTACGCTTGTATTAGCTTCACATTATGTTGATTCACTTGTATCACATGCAGACCCTCGTCTTCCTCTTCTTGTAAGTAAGGCATCAAATACAGGACTTTATACAGGCAACGAAATTGGATCCGGAGCAGGAAATTTAAACGACTATTCTGTACCTGGTAGTTTCTATGGCGACATTGCCTCTAATGGGTATGTGTTGAATGCAGCAGAAGCTGATTTTATAAAAGCAGAAGCAACTTACATTGTGTCAGGATACGCAGCAGCACAGCCTATTTACAGGAAAGCGATCGTGGATAATATGGTAAAGGTAGGAGTGGATACAAGTAGCACTGCTGCACAAACTTATCTTTCAAAAAGAGGAACATTGTCAGCAACAAATGCGATGCAATTAATTATTGAAGAGAAGAATATTGCGAATAATTTTTCTACTGAAAACTGGGTAGATTGGAGAAGGACGGGGTACCCTGTGATATCGCTGATTGCGAATGACAATATCACTAGTTTGCCTCGCAGGTTTTTATATCCGAATAGTGAGATCTCTACGAATGGCGCAAATGTGCCTTCAGTGAAACTAACAGATCGTGTGTGGTGGGATGGAGAATAATAAAATTAAAAGGAGCCAACCCCATAGTGGGGTTGGCTATATTGCTTACTGAATAGCGAAAACCGCTTTTACATCAGCTGTCACTTTAATAGTGCGGTAGTCAATATTCGTATCAGCAACAGCATAATCTTCTGATTTAAACGCCCTGTTCATAGTCGCATTGGCATACACAGGGAAAACCACATTGACATTATTTTCATTTACCTGCATAACTCCGCCTATTTTTTCCCCGATCCCTTCCAGCATTACATTTGCTTTATTTTTAGCAGCCTGCAATGCTTTTATTTTTACCTGCAGACGATATTCATCCATTTTGCTGGATGTCGCTTCACTGATATATACATTGGTAATACCTGCATCATCTATTGCATCAAAAATGGTGTTCACTTTTGTGAGACTGGTTACTTTCAGTCTGAATTCTTTTGACGCATAGAAATCTGCATCCTTTTTTTTCTTTCTCCACCACTGGTCGCCCGAAATGTTGGCAATGGTCAGATTTTCGGCTGGGATGCCTGCTTTTTCAACGGCTTTGGTCAATTGCTGTTCCAGTGTGGAAATGTCTACTTTGTTATTCTTATCTTTCTGATATTCCTGCAGCGTGATGTTCAGGTAAATGATATCCGGGGTGATCTCCATTTCGGCAGTACCGTCCACAGTGATACTCTTCGTTTTTTTATCATTCGTATCCTGCGCAAATCCAGTGATCGCCATTCCTACAACCAGCAGTGTTAATAATATCTTCTTCATAATGTTCCGTTTTTTCTTTCATGATGCAGGGGAAATATCAAATTCCATAAAAGGGGGGAAAGTTTTTACTATATTTAAGAATTCCAACTTTTTATGTCAACGTCCACGGGGTTCATTATGGTACTGTTTTGCCTGCCGCTTTTTGCTAATGCACAGGTTCAGACGCCTTATATTCTAAATGGCAGCGCTACACAACGTACCTGTAACTGTTATGTGCTGACTCAGGATGTAAATACCTCGAGCGGGACCGTGTGGAATAAGAACCAGGTTGACCTCCGCAATTCCTTTGACTATTATTTTGATGTGAACCTGGGTTGTAAAGACAGCGATGGTGCCGATGGCATTGGCTTTATCCTGCAAACAAAAGGAACGAACCTGGGTGCTACCGGGTCGGGTATCGGGTTTCTGGGTATCAGTCCTTCTTTAGGGATTATTATTGATACCTGGCAGAATGAAATTGACCATGATCCTTACTACGATCATGTGGCGATACAGATGAATGGAGTGACGGATCATAATGCTGTCAATAACCTGGCTGGACCGGTGACGGCCCTGGAAGGGAACGATAATATAGAAGATTGTAACTGGCATATATTCAGGATAAAGTGGGATGCGGTAACCATGCAGATGACAGTGAGTATGGATGGAGCATTGCGACTATCATTGCAGAAAGATATTGTGCAGGAAATTTTCAATAATAGCCCCCTGGTGTATTGGGGATTTGCAGGGTCTACGGGAGGAGCATATAATGTGCAACAGTTTTGTGCAGCGCTCAGACCGGAGTTAGCATTTAAGGATGATCAGCGGTTTTGTATAGGCGATCCGATCTTGTTCAGTGATTCATCCAGGTCCTTTGGTACGATTACAAGATGGTTGTGGGATTTTGGAGATGGCACTACGGCAACTGTATCGCAACCGGGAGAGCATCATTATGCAAAACCGGGTGTATATGATGTGACAATGGTGATTGAGGATAATAGTGGATGCATTTCGGATACCATGCACCAGCAGGTGACGATCGGGACTTATCCGATTGCAGAGATGTCTGCCGATCCATTGTGTTTGGGACGACCACTAAATATCAAAGATGCAACGACGCTGGAAGTGGGAACATTGACAGCATGGAACTGGGAGTTGAATGGACATACGGATAGCGGGAAGAATATTGTAGCTGATTTTACTACGCCAGGTACCTATCCGGTGCATTTGTCCGTGTTGACAAAAGAGGGATGTAGTGATGATACAATACAAATGCTTTCTGTGTATAATACACCTGTGATTAGTGCAAGTGGGAATGATGCGTGTATAGGGGATGCCATTGATTTTTCGGGTACGAATCTTACACCTGCCATTGCATTAGCAGGCTGGCATTGGACATTTGGAAACGGAGATACCTCCACCCTGCAGGATATCAGTTATGTGTATAAAACAGGAGGGGTATATACAGCGGGGGTATATGCTGTGAGCAGGGATGGGTGTTTGTCTGATTCATTCTGGCTACCAGTGAAGATAGTTGATATTGCATTGGATGCCGGGCGCGATACGCTGATTGCGAAAGGGCAACCCTTGCAGCTGAATGCAGTGGCGACAGGAGATAATTTAAGTTATAGCTGGTCGCCGGCTACAGGGTTGAATGATGTGATGATTGCAGATCCTGTGGCAGTGTTGTTTCAGGATGTGAAATATGTATTGACGGTGACTTCACCAGAGGGATGTGTACAGGTGGATAGTTTGGCTGTGAAGGCATATACGGGACCGGAATTTTATGTACCAAGTGCTTTTTCACCGAATCATGATGGGCAGAATGATTTGTTCAGGGCAATATCGCCGGGCGTACCTCAGCTGGATTTTTTATGTGTGTGGGATAGATGGGGGAAAGAGGTGTTCAGGACGAGTGAATTAACAGGTGCATGGGATGGCACTTTTAAGGGCCAGGATTCGCCTGTTGGGACGTATGTATACATGATACAGGGAACTGATTATACAGGGCATAAATTCAGCCGGAAAGGGACTGTTACGTTGATAAGATAAAAGACCAATCCCCGGAGTTTTGCCTTCGGCAAAACTCCGGGGATTGGTGGGACTGTCCTTGCGGACGGCTTAAATATTTTATTCCTTATGACCTTGCATCTTCCATATTTTTCAGGAAATTATACAGATCATTCATGTTAGTAATTTTAGTTGCTACTAACATAAAGTTCGTACCTAACTGTTTCAGCTTCGCATTGTTCACCCTTGTCTGTACATAGTTCAATATATGATCAAATGTAGGCGATGTAAAGTAAGGCGAATCCGGGTTGTTGATAAAGTAACAACGTAATGTCTCATTCTTCATCATCATCTTCTCAAAACCTAACTTAATCGCCATCCACCGACAACGCACCAGGCATAATAGTTCCAATACCGGTTCAGGCAATGGACCGAATCTATCTTTCAGTTCTTCTTCAAATGCAACCAGCTTACTTTCCAGCGTGATATTATCCAGTTCCTGGTACAGGTTCAAACGCTCCTGTATGCTTTCTACATAACTATCAGGAATGAGTATTTCAAGATCTGTATCGATGGTACAATCGCTTACATAATCTTTCTTCTCTTCCAGCTGTTCTTTAAAGAGATCTTTGAATTCATTTTGTTTCAGTTCGCGGATCGCTTCGTCCAGGATCTTCTGGTACATATCAAATCCGATATCTGACATGAAACCACTCTGCTCACCACCTAACAGGTTACCGGCACCACGTATATCAAGGTCGCGCATCGCAATCTGGAAACCGCTACCGAGTTCACTATGCTGCTCCAGCGTTTGCAAGCGCTTACGGCTGTCAGCAGGCAATGTACTCATGGGTGGCGCCAGCAGGTAACAGAATGCCTTCTTGTTACTACGCCCAACACGACCACGTAACTGGTGCAGGTCACTTAATCCAAAGTGATGTGCATTGTTGATGATGATGGTATTTGCATTTGGAATATCCACACCGCTCTCCACGATGTTGGTACATACCAGTACATCGTACTTACGATCGATGAAATCAAGGATCACTTCTTCCAGCTGATGACCTTCCATCTGCCCGTGCGCAGTAGCGACAGACAAGTCAGGACATAAGCCTTTAATGAGACTGCTGATCTCGCCTAAACCTTTCACACGGTTGTATACAAAGTAAACCTGTCCTCCTCTTTCCGTTTCGTAATAGATAGCATCGCGGATCATGTCATGATCGAATACGTGTACCTCTGTTTCAATCGGCTGCCTGTTAGGTGGCGGCGTATTGATGACAGAAAGGTCTCTCGCACCCATCAGTGAGAACTGTAATGTTCTCGGAATAGGCGTAGCCGTTAGTGTCAGTGTATCTACATTCAACTTGATGTGTTTCAGCTTTTCTTTTGCTGCCACACCAAATTTCTGTTCCTCATCGACGATCAGCACACCGAGGTCTTTGAACTTCACATCCTTGCTCAGTAAGGCATGCGTACCAACGATGATATCAATCTTTCCTTCAGCGAGTCGCTGTAGTGTTTCTTTCTTTTCTTTTGCAGATTTAAAGCGATTCAGATAATCTACTGTACATGGAAAATCTTTCAGTCGGTCTGCAAATGTTTTGAAGTGCTGGAAAGCGAGGATGGTAGTAGGTACGAGTATTGCAGCCTGCTTACCATCTACGATGGATTTGAATGCTGCACGCACTGCTACTTCTGTCTTACCAAAACCAACGTCGCCACATACCAGTCTGTCCATTGGTGCAGGCGATTCCATATCTCTCTTTACATCGGCAGTGGCCTTGCTCTGGTCAGGGGTATCTTCATAGATGAAAGAAGCTTCCAGCTCAGTTTGCAGATATGTATCCGGTGCATGCTGGAATCCTTGCTGGGCCTTGCGTGCCGCGTATAGCCTGATCAGGTCTTTAGCGATATCCTTAACCTGTGTTTTCGCTTTTTCTTTCAGCTTATCCCATGCATCACTACCCAGTTTGTTGACTTTGGGTTCCTGGCCTTCCTTGCCGGTGAACTTACTGATCTTGTGCAGGGAGTTGATGTTCACATACAGGAGGTCATTGTTCTTGTAAATGATACGAATGGCTTCCTGCATTTTACCCCCTACTTCTATCTTCTGTAAACCACTATACATACCTACACCATGGTCGATATGCGTTACGAAGTCGCCCGACTGCAATTCGCGCAGGGTCTTCATGGTAAGCGCCTTATTCTTGTTGTACGCCTGCTTTACCTTGTACTTGTGGTAACGCTGGAAGATCTGGTGATCTGTATAGCACACGAGTTTCAATGAATGATCAATGAAGCCATGGCTTACCGGCACCGGTATCGGGAAGAAAGTGAAGGTCGCTTTCAGGTCTTCGAATATGCTGCGCAACCTTTCCAGCTGGCGGGCATTTTCGGCGAAGATGAAGAGGTTGTATTTATTTTTATTGTGGGTTTCCAGGTCTTTAATCAGCATTTCAAACTGACGGTTAAAGACTGGCTGCTCCTGTGTTTCGAAGTTCAGTGGGGTAAAGTTACGGTTCGTTTCTTCCCACCACAATTTAGAACCAAAGACGATGCAGTGCCTTTGCAGGATCTGCTGCATGAGGAGATGAGCCTTTACAAAATCTGTCTCCTTCAGTTCCATCTTCTCATCTTCATCAATCCTCACCTGTTGGCCGGATTGTAAGAAAGCATCCAGCTTCTCTTCCAACTGCAAAATTACATCCTGCACATAACCCGGGTCTTTCATCCAGACTACGGTATTGGCAGGCAGGAATTCCAGCAGGGAGGTTTTCTGATGGTCCAGGTTATGGGTATCCATATTGGCGATCAGGGTTACCTGGGTGAGTTTGCGCTCACTGAGCTGGGTTTCCGGATCGAAGATGCGGATAGAGTCGATATCTTCTCCGAACAACTCTATGCGGTAAGGTTTTTCATTACCAAAAGAGTAGATGTCAAGAATACCCCCACGGAGGGCATACTGCCCCGGTTCGTATACGAAGTCAGTGAAGCTGAAGCCCCAGCTGACGAGTTTTTCCAGCAGATCGTCCACCTTGAGCACATCGCCTACCTTCAACTGGACCATGTTGGTATTGAAGGCCATGGAGGCGGCTACCTTTTCCCATAGGGCTTCGGGGTAGGTGACGAGGATCTTTTTGTGGATGCTATCGCCGGAGAACTTCATGAGGGCTTCGGTACGCAGCATGCTATGGCTGCTGTTCAGATCGCTGAACTGACCTACTTTTTTGAATGAATCCGGGAAGTAGAAAATATCGAGGGCCTGACTGAGTTGCTCCAGATCATTATGAAAATAGGCAGCCTCCTCTTTATCATTTAAAATGAACAGGTGGTTAACTGAAGACGCCAGTTCCCACGCGCCTGCCGCGATAAATGTGGGGGTGCTACCGGTTAATCCTGTAAGTTGAAAATACTGAGGATGGGACAAATGTATCCCTTTCACCAGCTGTTGCAGGCGGGTGTCGCGCTGGTATAATTGTAATACAGCCTGAATATTCATGAGGGAAGCAAAGTTACGAATTATTGGTCATTCTTTGATCTGATGAAAACGGTCGCTGGTTCAGTAAAAATTCGCGATATTTAAGTAATAAATTCCACTTAATATGCTGGACCACTGGTATACAGGTTATGTGACCCGCATTGTGCAGGAGACACATAACACGAGACGGTTCTGGATACAGATAAGGGAGCTGGAAAGATTTGATTTTAAACCCGGACAATTTGTAACCCTGGACTTACCTATTCATGAAGAGAGAAAAAAGCGATGGAGGAGTTATTCTATTGCATCGGCGCCGGATGGGTCGAATGAGTTTGAGTTGGTGATTGTGTTGCTGGAAGGAGGGGCCGGAACGACTTATCTTTTTAATGAGGTAAAGGTGGGGAGTGAGTTTCCTGTGAGAGGGCCGCTGGGGGCGTTTACGCTACCGAAGACGCTGGACAGGCAGTTGTATTTGATTTGTACGGGAACGGGGGTGGCGCCGTTCAGGGCGATGGCGCATCATATACATACGCATCAGATACCGCATCAGATGATACATTTGATTTTTGGGTGCAGGAAGGAGTGTGATTTGTTGTATGCGAAGGAATTGTGGCAGTTGGAGGCGGAGTTGGAGGGATTTAGGTATTCGCCGACGTTGTCAAGGTGTGAGGATGGGTGGACGGGGAAGAAGGGGTATGTGCATTTGATTTACGAGGAGTTGTTGGCGCTAAATAAGGAGCCGGCGTATTTCTTTTTGTGTGGGTGGAAGAATATGATTGATGAGGCGAAGGGGAAGATATTGGGGATGGGGTATGATAGGCATGATATACATCTGGAGTTGTATGGATAGAAAATAAAGTAAAAAGCGAAAAAAGGCAGGGACCGAAAGTCCCTGCCTTTTTTCGCATAGCGGGAGTTTGTGATCCGGGCGTACGCCCGGATCACAAACTCCCGCCAATATTGTTATTCGTTGATTTTGTTCAGGACGAGTTCTTTTACTTTATCCAGTGGGATTCTTTCCTGTTCCATGGAGTCGCGGTAGCGGATGGTAACGGTGTTGTCTTCCTTGGTCTGGTGGTCGATGGTTACACAGAATGGTGTACCGATCGCATCCTGACGGCGGTAACGCTTACCGATCGCATCTTTCTCTTCGTAGAAACAATAGAAATGTGGTTTACATGCATCCATCAGTTCTTTTGCTATTTCTGGTAAACCGTCTTTTTTAGTGAGCGGGAAGATCGCAAGTTTCGTTGGTGCCAGTTTAGCAGGGAAGCGCAGTACTACGCGGCTATCTTCTTTACCATCTTTGGACAGGTCTTCTTCTTCGTAAGCATTACATACGGTGAGGAGGAACATACGGTCCAGACCAATAGAGGTCTCGATTACGTATGGTACGTAGTTCTGATTGATTTCAGTATCAAAGTACTGAATCTTCTTCCTGCTAAATTCCTGATGGCTCTTCAGATCAAAGTCTGTACGGGAGTGGATACCTTCTACTTCTTTGAAACCAATGGGGAATTCAAATTCAATATCCACAGCAGCATCAGCATAGTGTGCCAGCTTTACGTGGTCATGGAATCTGTATTTGGAAGGATCGATACCCAGACTCAGGTGCCACTTCATACGCTCTTCTTTCCAGTAAGCATACCATTCTTTCTGGCTACCAGGGCGGATAAAAAACTGCATTTCCATCTGCTCAAATTCGCGCATACGGAAGATGAACTGACGGGCTACGATTTCGTTACGGAAAGCCTTACCTACCTGAGCAATACCGAAAGGTATTTTCATACGACCCGTTTTCTGCACGTTCAGGAAGTTCACGAAGATACCCTGAGCAGTTTCAGGACGGAGGTAAATTTCACTAGCCTCGTCGGTTACGCTACCTAACTGGGTAGAGAACATCAGGTTGAACTGACGTACATCTGTCCAGTTAACGGTACCGCTGACGCTACATTTTATTTTGTTGTCTTCGATCAGTTTCTTCAGACCATCAAAATCATTTTCTTTCAGCAGCAGATCCATTTTTCCCAGCAGGGCTTCACCTTCTTCTTTTGGAAGAGTATCTACATGGGCTTCGATCAGGTGATCTACTCTATAACGTTTCTTGCTGTCTTTGTTGTCGATCATTGGGTCGCTGAAATTATCAACGTGCCCTGACGCCTTCCAGGTAGTCGGATGCATAAAAATAGCCGCATCGATCCCCACGATGTTTTCATGCATCTGGGTCATGCTTTTCCACCAATAGTCGCGGATATTCTTCTTTAACTGGGCTCCATACTGGCCATAGTCGTATACCGCACTTAAGCCGTCATATATCTCACTGGACTGGAAAACGAAGCCATATTCTTTACAATGCGAAATAATCGCCTGGAATTTGTTCTGATCTGTTGCCATAATGGCGCAAATATATATAACTTTTTTGTGCCCGCTCTTATGGGGTAGGGGGCTTTTTTTCGGCAGCTTCCAGATTGGTTTCCAGTTCTACAGGTACCTCCTTTACATAGACTGCATACTCATTGGGCCTGATCTGCTCCCCATGGTATTGTACATACACCTGTGTAAACTCAGCCCCAAAGTAGAGGATGATGGCAGAGTAGTATACCCAGAGCAGGATGATCACTATACTTCCGGCCGCACCGTAAGCAGTGCCGACCTTGCTGGCGCCGAGGTAAAAGCCGATGCCAAATTTGCCTACCATGAAGAGGACGGAGGTGGTCATAGCCCCTACGATGACATGTTTCCATTTTATTTTGGCGTCTGGAAGCACTTTGAAAATGATGGCGAACAACAGGGAAATGACGCCAAAAGTAAGGCACAGGTTGATCACATACACCAATACCATGGTCACTTCGGGAAGTAAACGGGCCAGTTGTTTGCTAAATAACTCGATCAGGCCGTTCAGCGCCAGGGATACCAGGAGGATAAATCCTAAGGAGATCACCATAGAGAAGGAGAGTAGGCGGTTGATGAGTATTTTGAGTATACCGTTTTTAGGTTTGGCTTTTAGCTGCCAGATAAAATTGATAGAATCCTGGATTTCGCCGAATACACCGGTAGCGCCAAAGATCAGGGTCACGATACCCACTACGGTGGCCCAGGTAGAATCACCGGAAAGAGCGGCGTTTTTGATCATCTGCTGGATCTGAAGGGCGGCGTCGTTACCGACAAAGGAGTTGATTTGTCCGTAGATGCTGCCTTCGATAGCCTCCTTGCCCAGGAATACTTCGCATAGTGTGATGATCACTATGAGCATGGGGGCGATGGAGAAGATCGTGTAGTAAGATAAAGCGGCACTGAGTTTAAGTACCTTGTCGTCCATAAAATCGCTGAAAGTTTGCTTCAGGATTTGCCAGTATTTCTTAAAAAATCCGGGTTTCTGCATATAGTTGATTTAACAAAAAACCTGCCTAGTGTAATTTTTCATTTTCCCTGTGCCTGTTGGCATCGCGGATGTTCTTTTTCTCGAAGTTCTTTGTGAGTGCATCGGTCATGTCGATGCCGGTTTGGTTAGCGATGGTGAGGAGTACCCACATGACGTCGGCCAGCTCATCGGCGAGGTCTTTTTGAAGGTCGGAGGGTTTGGAGGATTGGTCTCCATATTTGCGGGCCATGATACGGGCTACTTCGCCGACTTCTTCAGTGAGGATAGCCATGTTGGTAAGTTCACTGAAATAACGAACGCCTACTGTTTTGATCCAGTGGTCGATCTGGTCCTGCGCTTCTTTGATAGTCATGCTTTGGAGGCTGGTGTTTGAATTTATAATTGAAAATTAAAATTGCGAAAAAATTGCTGACTCCTTCGGAGTCAGCAATTTTTTCCCGGGCGGGTGGGCCTGCGGCCGGCTTTTAGGAAAACCAATGCCTGCTGGGCTTACCTTTGATTCCTTTTATTCTTTATTTTTTGTGTCGATCAATATTGTCACGGGTCCATCGTTCAGCAGATCTACTTTCATATCAGCACCGAAAATACCAGTAGCCACTGGCTTCCCGAGATCCTGACTTAACTGCTGTATCATCTGCTCATACAATGGTATGGCTATTTCCGGCTTACTGGCGCGGATATATGATGGACGATTCCCTTTTTTTGTCGCTGCGAACAATGTAAATTGACTAACTAATAGTATGCCACCATCCACCTCTTTTACCGACAGGTTCATCACGCCCTCCGCATCACCAAACACCCGTAGATTGACGAGTTTATTACTCAACCATGTAATGTCTTCCGCATTGTCTGCATCTTCTATCCCTAACAGTACCAGCAAGCCTGTCTGTATACTACCCGTAGTCTGGTCGTCCACGGTCACGGAGGCCCTGGTTACCCGCTGTATAACTGCGCGCATAATATAATTGTTTAGTTACTCCCTGTCTGCAATCTCCATGATATCTTCTGCTTCCAGTTCAGGATAGAAAGTCTCAATTAAGAAATAATAATACAGGTATATCAATGCAAGATAAAATATAAAGTAATCATTGAAAGCATATGCGACCGTCAATATATTCAATCCGATCACGATGTACACAAATGTCTTACCAGCAGAGAGTTTCAGGTAAGCACCTATTTTGAGTAAATATAACAATGCAAGTATACCGATCGCCACCAGCCGCAGACCTGTAGGCACAAAGAGCATGGTATAAATATTATACCCTGTGATGACGATACCCAATACGATCATTGCAATACGTGCATACCGGCGTTTTGCCTGCAGGTAGCTCGCTGCATTTTTCATATGTGTCTCTCTTTTTTCAGGTGCTAAAAAACAATAAACGGCTGCTCCAATATTCACTACGGGCAACAAATGCAGCAACAACACCCACGGGCTATAATGCCCTATAGTCAAGGATCTGCCAGTAATTACATTGCGTAGCATAATAGCCCCAACATATAAAAAGAAGATTGACGAGATCATAAAGAGAATACTCATAGGCGTAGATTCTTGCGGCATCTGTTGTCCTTCAAAAAGCATGCGTACACGGGTACTCAGGTCCCCAATACAACCCATATATGCAAAGAACAATACCATCCAAATAAAGAGGTATTCCCACCTGTTGTACACCTGTACCTTAGAGGGCAGCCGCTCCATGAAATGACGCAGACGATAACCGTTTTCTACCAGAAACAGGATGACATAATAACACAGCACTTTCATGTACAGTATGATCAATGCAGAAGACAGGTACACCACCTCTTTCAAAGTTCCGGTGAAAGGATAATTACTGCTAAAAGGATTGCCTGTCTTTGGCAGTAAATAAAATATAGCGGTCGCCAGCAGACCCGCAGAGAAATTATTCTCTATACCCATTAGGTGATAATGGGTGGTGATTGCGACAATATAAGCCGCAAACAGGTTCAGGTGACCCAGTGCCCCGGCGGCGGCAGGGTTGCTATCCGGCAAATGGTTCATGAGCATATGTTGCAGGGAAAAAGCAATGCCCGATACCAATACCATGATAAAAAAGTCCTTCCAGCGGCGGCTCACCACAAATTCCCAGCTTAGCAGAGCTGTGATTGTGAGTGTGTTGACTATATAACCCGGTGCATGTGGAACAAAAAGCAGCAGCCATGCAATGACGGCTATAATCCAGCCGGATTTCAGAACGCGGAGTTGAGCAGGGTTGAAAAATGTCATAGTCAAGGGTTTGGGTTTATGTATCAGTACATTACAGAGCGGACAACGGTTCATTTCGCGACAGCCAAACAACGCGCATTTGCCTGCCCGGTCAATGAATACTCTTAATAATTGTACCTTTATTAAATTACAATAAACAGTTATAAAGAAAAGTTAATTTAATGGACCTCGATCTCACGCCCGAGATTACTTTCCGAACTGCACGCAGCGGAGGTAAGGGCGGACAAAATGTGAACAAGGTAGAAACTATGGTAGAGGGGTACTTTGATGTAGCAACATCCCAATTGTTAACCCCCGAACAGAAAACCCTTGTATTAGAAAAATTAGCCCACCGCCTGACGAGTGAAGGCCTGCTTCAGGTAAAATCGCAGGAGGAACGGACACAGCTGGGCAACAAGCAGCTGGTGATCAAAAAAATGAATGAGCTGGTACAGAAAGCGATGATCCGACCTAAAAAACGCGTCGCTACCAAACCTTCCAGGGCTGCCAAAGAAAAGCGGTTAAATCTGAAGAAAATACAATCTGACAAAAAACAGCTTCGCCGGAAAGGGCTGGAATAGTTAATTTTGGTAAAAATAAAGGGCATTGAGTAGTATTAAATCACTGGCAGGACAGACCATCTATTACGGCTTTAGTAACATCGCTAGCAAGTTGCTGAATTACTTTCTGACTCCCCTTTACCTGGAATTAATGACCCAGGCGGCATATGGGGAAATGTCTACTGTATATGCCTATGTCCCTTTCATGAATATTATTCTCACGTATGGGATGGAAACGGCTTTCTTCCGCTTTGCCAAGCAGGAGAACAAGACGCAGGTGCTGAGTACATCTATGTTGTCCCTTATTTTTACCACTATTGGTTTTACCATACTGCTGCTCCTGATGCGGGGAACGGTCATCAATTCATACCTGGGTTCACTGGGGGGATTGAAAGGGCATCCCTGGTTTTATACATGGGTGGTATTAATTATGGCATTTGATGCGCTCACGGCGATTCCTTTTGCCCAGTTGCGACTGGAAAACCGGCCTATCAGGTATGCTATGATCCGCCTGTCGGGTATCATTACCACGATCCTGTTCAATATATTCTTTTTGGTCGTACTGCCTAAGTTTGCTCCTAATGTGGTGAATACCGGCAACCAGGTAGGGTTCATTTACTTGAGCAATATGCTGGGGAGTGGAGTGACCTTATTATTATTTTTACCGCAGTTACTGAAGATAAAGCCCAACTTCGATTTCACCCTTTGGAGGAAGATCCTCAATTATTCATTGCCACTGGTCATCTTCGGAATGGCGGGTATGGTAAATGAAACGTTTGACAGGGCGTGGTTCCTGCCGGAATTCCTGCCTGGGAATAATATGGAGGTAAAGAAACAGCTGATTGGTATCTATGCCGCCAACTACAAACTGGCTATCCTGATCACGATGTTCATACAAGCTTTCAAGTTAGGGGCAGAACCATTCTTTTTTAAGCAGGCAGAGGGGAAAGATCCACAGCGAACGTATGCGAGGATTATGAAATTGTTCGTCATCCTGTTGTGTTTTATGTTCTTATTCGTGAGTCTTTATCTGAATATATGGAAGATCTTCCTACGGAAACCAGTGTACTACCCAGGTATGAAGATTGTACCGGTGTTGTTGCTGGCAAATATGTTCCTGGGTATTTATTATAACCTGACCATTTGGTTTAAGCTGACGGACAAGACGAAGAGCGGGGCGATTATTACCCTGATCACTGCGGCGGCTACGTTCTTCTTCAACTGGTGGTGGATTCCTATATTCGGTTATTTTGGTGCGGCGCTGGCTACCATGGTATGCTATTTTATACAGATGTTGATTTGCTATTCATGGGGGCAGAAGCATTATCCCATTCCTTATCATTTGCCAAAGATTATCACTTATATAGGGAGTGCGGTGTTAGTGTATTATGTGTTTGATTTGCTGAACAGGACGATTTTGTCTCCGGGTGATGTGTATGCTGCAAAGCCGGTGAATTTGCTGGTGGCGACAGGTTTGTTTTTGGGATATGTGTGGTTCCTGTTGAAAATGGAGAAGAGGGAGTTTGGGAGGTTGCCGGTGGTGGGTAGGTTTATTGCGAAATTATAGATCCGGAATTTTTGTGCCCAGATCGGACAGAGCTCCGCTCTGTCCGATCTGGGCACGGCCCGATTTTATGGTGAATAGCTTTGCCATTCACCATAAAATCGGGGGATTATAGGAACGGATTATGCTTCTTCTCATACCCTATCGTCGTCTCTTTTCCATGACCGGGCCAAACCCTCACTTCATCCGGCAATACGAACAATTTCGTCTCTATACTGTTAATTAATGTTTGATGATCACCACCAGGCAGGTCAGTACGACCTACACTCTGGTAAAACAGCACATCCCCACCAATCACAAACCCCTGCTTTGCGCAATAAAAACACACACTTCCGGGAGAATGCCCTGGCGTCAACAACACTTCCAGTTCATTATCCCCAAACTGTATCTTTTCCCCATCTTCAAAATACCTGGCCGGTGCCGGCGAAGCCTCAAAAGGCACCCCATACATCTGACCTAATTCCGGTGAGCGCTCCAACACCACTGCATCCAGCGGATGAATCTCAAGCCCTACCCCATACGTATCAGCCACCAGTTTATTGCCAAAAATATGATCCAGGTGACAGTGCGTATTCAACAAGCGGGTAACATTTAATCCCTCTTTTTCGATATATGTTAGTAATTCTTTTCTTTCCGACTCAAAATAACAGCCCGGGTCTATAATTATACATTCCTTTTTTTCGTTTAAGAGCAAATAGGTATTTTCCTGAAACGGATTAAAGGTGAAATGTTTGATTTCAAGCATTGTTACCGATTTTTGTTACTTTTAATTTAGAACGCAATATTATCAATACTTTCTGTATGAACAGACTTATTACCAGGTTATTATTTACCGGTACCCTATTACTTGGCCCGTTTCTCCTCATGGCGCAGACGAATAGCGTGGAATTTGGACAAAACCGCATACAGCATAAGAACTTTAAATGGCGTTACTATCAAACCAGCCATTTCAATACTTATTTCAGCCAAAACGGTCTTGAGTTGGGAAAATACGTCGCTCAGGTTGCAGAAAAGGAGTTACCTCAGCTGGAAGAGTTTATGGAGTTCACCTTCCGTCAGAAAGTGAACATCGTTGTATACAACTCCTTTGGGGAAATGAAGCAATCCAATATAGGCATTGGCGTTGACTGGCAAAACACCGGAGGGGTAACCAAGCTGGTGGGTAATAAGCTGATTGTATACTTTGATGGCAACCATGAGCACCTGCGTTCTCTCATCCGTCAGGGCATTGCCCGTGTGATGCTCGAAAACCTCCTGTTCGGAGAAGATATTGGTGAGTTCGCAGGCAATGCTGTACTGATCGACTTTCCAAAGTGGTACACCGATGGATTCATAGCCTATGCTGCTGAAAACTGGAACACCACCCTCGACGATCAGCTCAAGGATGCAGTCCAGTCCAACAAGTATAAAAACTTCTACCAGTTCGCCTACGAACAACCTCTACTAGCTGGCCATGCGTTCTGGTATTATGTAGAAAGTAAATATGGTAAAGACGCTGTTCCTTACCTCATGTATATCTCCCGCATTAACAGGGGTCTGAAAAAAGGCTTTGAGCAGGTGCTGAACACCAAGCCTAAAGCTGCCCTGAAAGACTTCTTCGTATACAACACCAAGCGCTATCAGGACGATAACCGCCGCCGGCGTCAATCGACCAAAGGCCGTACCATCGCCGTGAAAGAGCTGGGTAAAACTGATTACTTCCGTTTCCAGGCCAATCCTAAAAATGCCAGCTTTGCTGTCGTGTCTTATACCAAAGGATTCTATAAAGTACAGCTGCAAACGGGTGAAGACAATCCTACCACCCTGCTGAAGAATGGTGTGCGTATGCAGGCGAACCAAATGGACCCTAACTACCCACTGCTGGCATGGAACCAGAAAGGTAACCGCCTCGCTATCGTATACGAATCAGAAGGCATGACCAAACTGATGGTATACGACCTGATCACCAAAACAAGAATGAAATATGACCTGAATAAGTTTGACAGGGTGATCGATATGAAGTACTTCTTCGAATTCGATAACTCACTGTTGCTTTCCGCTGTGAAAAATGGTCATACCGATATCTACGTTTACAGCATCAACAAGAATACGATCGAACAGATTACCAATGATGTGTATGACGACCTCGATCCGTCTTTCGTAGCCTTCCCGGGTAAGAGCGGTATCATCTTCTCTTCCAACAGGCCTTCTCCTACTGCCAAAGGTGGTGATACCACCCTGCCGGCAGGACATTACAACATCTTCCTGGTTGACAACTGGAACAAGAGTGCGGACAAACAAATCACCCAGCTTTCTAACATGAAATATGGTGATGCACGCAACCCGCTTCAATATAATACCACACACTTTACCTTTGTATCCGACGCTAACGGTATCCGTAACCGTTATGCCGGTTTCTTCAAAACAGAAAGAGCCGGAGTTGACTCCCTCTTCTTTGTAGGTAATGAGATCCTGCATAACCCGGATCCGCTGGAACTGGATTCTGCCCTGCAGGAATATGGTGCCAATGCACCTGATAGTGTGATGGCGGTATCAATTACGAAAGACTCTACTTATACTTTCCCACTCAGCAACTATTCTTACGGTATTAAGGAAACAAGGGGCGCCGGCGATCAAAGTGAGGTTTCCCAGGTGATCCAGCAATATGGCTATAAGATCCTGCAGAAGCTAAAAGTAGATACCATTTCACTGAAAAAGCGTAATGTGAGCGATCGGCCTACAGCTTATCGTGCGTATGTAATGCACCAGGATAGTATCCGGCTGGGCCTGCCTACTTACAAAAGTCCGCAGGTGCCTAAGAAGGATACAGTAAAACACAATGACTTCTTCCAGAGTGAGTTTGGCAATGAACCGCAGGATACGACCAATAGCCATCTTACCGGCAACAATGCCACTGCAGATATGTCTGGCAATGGTAATCCGATCAAAATACCTATTGAGCCATTGCTGAAGAAAGCGAAGCTGCTGCCTTACAAGTGGAAATTTGCTTCTGACTACCTTATTCTGCAACTGGATAACTCTGTATTGGTGAACAGGTATCAGCCGTTTACCGGGCAGCCATCCGGACCGATCCAGTTGTCAGATCCGCTGAATGGTATGATCCGTTTAGGAGTAAGTGATCTGATGGAAGATATCAAGATCAATGGTGGTTTCCGTATTCCATCTTCACTGGATGGTACAGAGTACTTCCTCTCTGCTTCTTATCTGAAAAAACGCTTTGACTATAAATTCACTTACTACCGTAAGGTGGCGAAATATACTGGTATAGGTACAGACAGTTCAGGAAGTGTGCTGATTGATTATCCTGCCAAGATGAAGACAAACCTGTGGCAGGTAGAGGTAAAATATCCGTTTGACGAAGCACGAAGCATTCGCCTGCAGGTAGGTTACCGTGTAGATAAGTTTGTGATTGCAGCGTCTGACCAGAACTCACTGAAATGGCCTGATTACCAGGATAAATATGTACTGAGCCGTTTGGAATATGTATATGATAATACCATCAATCCTGCCATCAACATCTGGCATGGTACGAGGTATAAGATCTATGGTGAAGCATGGGCGAAGGTAGCGGGTAATATCAATGAGGCGTTTGGCACAACCGATGCCACCGGCAAGGGTAGATTTACTTATAACATGGGGATCGATGCCCGTCACTATGAGTCTATCTATCGTAACTTTATCTGGGCTACCCGTTTCTCTATGGATGTGTCATGGGGTACCAGGAAGCTGTTGTATTATTTAGGTGGTACGGACAACTGGCTGAATCCTAAGATCAATACCAATACACCGGTAGCCACAAATGCAAGTTATGCTTATCAGACGCTGGCTACGCCGCTGCGTGGATATAAGCAGAATGCGAGGAATGGTAATAACGTGATGGTGTTTAACTCTGAGTTACGCCTGCCAGTATTTGCGACATTCCTGCAAAGGCCGATTAACTCAGCGTTGTTGAGAAACTTCCAGCTGACACAGTTTATTGATATTGGTACCGCATGGAATGAGAAGCTGAGCTTTAAGGATGCGAATTATACTTATTATACTGGTAGTGATGGAACGATTAGTGTGAAGGTGAAAGAAGGTTTCCTTGGGCCGTTTGTAGGAGGGTATGGATTTGGTGCGAGAACAACGATTGCGGGGTATTTCCTGAGAGTTGATGCGGGATGGCCGGCGATTGCGTTCTTTAGAGGAAGTCCGATCTGGTATTTTGGTATGGGAGTTGACTTCTGATTTTCCTGATAATATTGCAAATAAAAACGCTTTTGCCTTGCGGCAAAAGCGTTTTTATTTTAGGCAGTTCTGGCTTGGGGCCGGCTTAGAAGTAGGGGATGAAGATAAGTGCACCAACTATGATTGCGATGATGGCTGCAATTAATACGGCCCCTGCTGCAACATCTTTGATCCATTTCACACGGGGATGATAATCGGGTGCAACGTGATCCATTACCTTTTCCAGCACAGTATTTATCATTTCGGTGATCCAAACGATTCCTATCATGATGAGGATGGCAATCCACTGCATGTTTGTGATGCGGAAATAAAAGCCTGCACCAACAACGATGATCGTTGCAATGAAGTGCAGCAGCGCGTGTGGTTCAGAGCGAACAAACGCGATGATACCAGCAATCGCAAATCCAAAACTGCGCAGTCGTTTTTTGAGATAACTCATAGTTTTAAAGTAATCTTATTCATTACCCTTCAGTTCTTGCCATTTGATCTTACGGCTAAAGAACATTACGATAGCAAGTATAATGAATAATCCAAGGCTACCCATCAGTAAAGACAAGTCTTCGGCACGGAGAATGACATAAATAGCTCCATACAATATGACTAATACCCCACCAATGCCACTACCTACACGGAAATTGTTAAAGATACTTGCGGTGTATGCGGTGACAAGAGCAATGGTCATACCACTTGCAATCAGGTAGGCAATACCGAAATTCAATTGTTCTGCCAGGGCGATTAACAAGGTATAGAAAAGCACCAGTGCAAACCCAATGAGGATATATTGTAATGGATGTACATACAGCCGCTGGAGTAATTCAATAAAGTAGAAAACAAGGAATGAAAGGCCGATAATGAGGATAGCGTATTTCACCGCACGGGTGGATTGTTGATAGCCATCGACAGGCAGGAACAGCTTGATACCAAAATCATAGCTACGGAGGTTGACCTCATCTTTTGTGGTCAGGGATTGGGGGAAGTTGCGGTTCAGGTGAGATACCTGCCAGGCGGCGGTAAAGCCGGTAGATTTGACAACGGATTTCACAGGTAGGAACTGACCGTCGAACTGGGGATTGGCCCAGTTGGATGTGATATTGACCTGGGTCGTTTTACCAACAGGAGAGAAGTGCACCTGGCCGGAGCCACGAAGATCGAGATTTATAGAAAAATCTCCTGCTGTCCAGCCACTGTCAGTTTTTGTCAATGGTATTCTTGCCTGCATCCCATTATTGAATACGCTCTGGATGGTTACCCCCGGAGAGAAGAGATAGTCTTTGCCATTGAGCTGCATATTGGGTTGGTTACTGATACCTCTCATATCACTGACGCCTACGGCAATGACAGCTTCATTGATCAGTAATTTATCTGCAGGAATGTCTGTGGTAAGGGGCGCAAAGTTGCCACTCACCTGAAGATGAGAACTGTATACAACGGTTTCATAAATGCCACGGTGGCGCATTTCGGGTAGCAGTTCGCCATTGATGTTCAGTTTATCGGGCAGGAAGAGGGCATAAGCGCGATGACCGGGGGTATCTACATATGGAATGATGATAATAGGGCCGGTGAGGGTTTGGGCTTCGCCCCATTTACTACTGATTTCGGCGGTTGCTTCGTCACTCCGTTGTTCTCTTTCCCGGATCAGATTCATGATCATAGCAGTGGGAATGAGGAGCACAAGTACCAGGAAGCCGATGATGACGGCTTTGATAGCGTAAGCGTATCTTTTCATAAAGGAGTTTTTTTCAGGTAAAAAATCTTCCCCTGGGGCAGGAGAATGACTCTCCTGTCCTGCATTTGCAAGATGTTGATGTTCCATGATTATTTTCTTTTAAAGTGCTTTGTATTTCAAAGTATAGGGATAAAAAAAATTTACTCGATAGAGCGAATCATATTTTCAAGCGCAGCGAGGTGGCCTTTGAAAGCTTTTTCGCCTGCTTTGGTGATTTGATAAGTTGTATTTGTTTTACGGCCGATGAAGCCTTTGTGAACCTTGAGATAACCGTTTTCTTCCAGTGTATTCAGGTGTGAGGCCAGGTTACCGTCGGTGAGTTCCAACATTTGTTTCAAATCGTTGAAGCTGACTTCCTCATTGACTATAAGAATACTCATGACACCAAGACGGATCCTGCTGTCGAAGATTTTATTCAGATTACCTATGGGATTGTTTATGGCCACTGCTTAACAGATTCAAAAGTTCAATTAATATAGCCTTGCTGTCAGAGAGTGATTACTCTTCTGATTCAGCATTGCGTTCATACTTCCACCACATCATCACGCCGTATACGATGTGTAATACACCGAAACCTAGGGCCCAAAAATACAGACCACGACGCAAATAGAAAACATTGATTATCCCCAGTATGATTTGAGCGATCCCAAAGTATTTGATATCTCTGAATGTATACTTGCTGGCGTTGACCAGTGCCAGTCCATAAAAGAGGAGGCAGGCGGGGGCCACGAGTACTTCAAAATTATTATAGACCATTCCTGCTATGAATGCAGCGCCGGCTACCATGGGGATGAGTCCACTATAGAAAACGTTGCGGGAGGTTTTGCCAAAGATGGAAGCGCCATCTTTATTGGCTTTGCGCCAGGTAAAGTAGATGCCGCCAGCCAATGCAATGCCCATGACGATGAGGCCGAGGATGGTGAGTTTTATTTTTAATAAATTGAAATCTTCTCTTACGAATATGCCAGAGGTGTTCCAGCGGTTGTAGTATTCACTGATCCAGACATCGGCGATAGCAGCACCCAGGAGGCCGGCGATGCCGGCGCATACGCCACTTAGTCCACTGAGGGAGATGAAGCGGCTGCTGCGGTCCATGATACGTTTAATATCACTTAAGGTAGATAGATGTTGCTGATCAGTCATACTAAAGTACTTTGGAATTCAAAGTTAGGATTTAGGTTGGAATTATAAAATTATTTTATTGGTATTTGGTAAAAAAGGCTGTTATGAGGTGCTAACCCTGGGGAAAATCGCGAAGTGATTTTCCCCAGGGTTAGCGCAGGGAATCAGGTTTGGCCTGACGGCCAAACCTGATTCCCTGCTTTTGTGCGAGCCTGTTCTTAAGCAACAGCATTCAATACCGCAATTATAGTATCGCAGGCGAATTTGATTTCGTCTTCTGTTATGATCAGGGGAGGGGCAATGCGCAAGCATTGCGGCGCAAATAAGAACCAGTCTGTCATGACACCTTTCTCAATGCAGGCATCGATCACCTTTTTATTCACAGTAAAGCTTTCCAGTTCTACGGCCATCATCAGGCCCTGAGAGCGGATGGCTCTGATAGCAGGGTGTTGCAGATATTTATGAAACAAGGCTTCTTTTGTCCTGACGGTGTTTGTGAGTTTTTCTTCCAGCAATACTTTGAAACCCGCCATACCAGCAGCACAGATAACCGGGTGGCCACCGAAGGTGGTCATGTGTCCTAAGACAGGGTTATTGGTCAGGGTCCACATAATTTCTCTGTTGGCAATAAAAGCTCCCATTGGCATACCACCACCCAGCGCTTTGCCTAATAATAGAATATCAGGCACAATACCGAATTGTTCAAAGCCCCAGAGCGATCCATTTCTACCCAGGCCACACTGGATTTCATCCAATACGAGCAGGGTACCTGTTTGTGTACATTTCTCCCGCAGGGCCTTCATCCATTCCTGCTGTGGTACGATCACCCCAGCTTCGGCCTGTACTGTTTCTGCAATCACACAGGCCGTCTTTTCTGTAATGCAATCTATCGCCTCCCAGGTATTATATTTCAGGTGCTGGATATCAGGTAATAAAGGACGATACGCATTCCGCCATTCTTCATCTCCCATTATACTCATAGCTCCCTGCGTGGAACCATGGTAACTATTCTCAAATGCAATAATTTCCGTTCTGCCTGTGAATCGCTTTGCCAGCTTCATCGCACCTTCCACCGCTTCTGCACCGGAATTGGTAAAGTATACACTATCTAAAGAAGATGGTAAATGCTGAGTAAGCAAAGTAGCAAATGCTACCTGTGGCGACTGCACCAGCTCCCCATACACCAGCAGGTGCATATAAGTTGCGGCCTGCTCCTGTATAGCTGCCACCACAGCCGGATGACAATGTCCTACATTACACACACTAATCCCCGCTATCAGGTCCAATAATTTCTTACCATCCACATCCCACATGTACATGCCTGATGCCTTCACCATCTCAATGCCCAACGGAGCGTCTGACAATTGCGCTACGTGTCTTAAAAAAAGTTGCCTGTTATTCATTTGCCTGCAAAAATACGAAAATGATATGCCCCTGCGTATTAATAGTATACCTGATCCGGAGCATGCGTTTAATCAATTGTAAGTGGTAATTTGCCAGCAAAACAAAAGGAAATGCCATACATTCTGCCGGTAAAAGGAGTAATGCCTGAAATGGGAAAGGACTGTTTTATAGCCCCAAATGCGACAATCGTAGGTGATGTGATTATGGGGGATGGTTGTAGCGTTTGGTTCAATGCTGTGATCAGAGGAGATGTAAACAGTATCCGTTTAGGTAATAAAGTAAATGTACAGGATGGTGCCTGTATTCATGCTACTTACGAAAAGACAAAGACGATAATTGGGAATAGCGTATCCATTGGTCATAATGCGATTGTGCATGGCTGTACTGTGGAAGATAATGTGCTGATCGGGATGGGTGCTATTGTGATGGATAATGCACATATCGGAAGCAATACCATTATAGCTGCGGGTGCTGTGGTGCTGGAAAATACACAGGTAGAAGCAGGTGCTATTTATGCGGGTGTGCCTGCCAGGAAGGTTAAGAATATCAGTGAGTCATTGATCAGCGGAGAGATCAGCAGGATCGCGAATAATTATGGCATGTATTCCAGCTGGTTCAAGGATTTGCCGGAAGAAGGGAAATAGGTTATTACATCTTTTCTGTTAGTTCAAGGAGCTGCCGGTAGATGACAATAGGTTATTGCATCGTTTCCTGCTGGTTCAAGGAGCTGCCGTTAGAAGGGAAATAAGCTATCGCTGATGATATGCTATATCAAATAACAAATCATGAGGTTGTGTCTATGGCCAAACCTCATGGTTTTAGAATATCTATGCCCCCAAGCAGGTAAATGCATAACCCTTAAATGACATATTTTAATTATCTTGCATTTAATATCCTTACCCTATGCAGAAATTAATATTACTCCTGGTGCTGGGTAGCATTTTGGCTATCAGCTGTCAATCAGAGCAAAAAGGCTGTCCAAGCAGCAATTACTATTCAAATAGAAATATCAAGCAGAATAAGCATTCTTCCAAACAAATGTCTAACAGGGTATTCTAATGATACGTACATTCTTTATTTGCATGTTCGTGCTGGCCCTGATGGGGTTTAGTTCCTGTAGGACAAGGAAGACGGGATGTCCTCAACCAAGAAGTAACTGGGGGGCTGAGAAGATATTGGATGAGATGCAAGGAAAGCATCATAAGAAGAACAGGCATTAGTTGAATGCTGTTTGAGGGAGATTTCCTTCGGAAAACATGTAAAAGTTTTTTTTTCTGAAGGATAGGACCAATTGCTTTTACCTTTGAGAAGGACTTCCTTCGGAATACATAAAGGAATGTTTTTTTGAAGCAAGAATTCGATCGGTTCTTCTGTAAGAATTAAAAATCCTTTAATAACTCTCCTCCTGAATTGATTCCAGAATCGTGGCATAACTCACATACCTCTCCATATCAATTTCCCCTTCCTCTACAGCCGCTTTCACAGCACAACCTGGCTCATTGATATGCAAGCAGTTATTAAACTGACACTGTGTAAGATAAGGCTGCATCTCAAGAAAATAATGCGACAGCTCCGGCTTCTCAATATCCACAATACCAAACTCCCTTACCCCAGGTGTATCTATCAACCGACCGCCCTGTGGCAGATCATACATCTCTGCATAAGTAGTAGTATGCAACCCCTTACCACTCCAACCACTCACGGCTTTTGTACGCAGATCCAGACCAGGTAATAAACGATTGATGAGAGAAGACTTTCCCACACCGGAGTGACCGGACATCAGGGTAGTTTTATCTTTCATCATAGCCTCCAGTTCATCTACACCGCCGCCGGTAGCAGCAGATACCAGTTTTACAGTATAACCGATATCTTCATACAGGGCCGCTAATTCAGCGAATCTGTCTATTTCTTTCTCTTTATAAATGTCTCTTTTGTTAAACACAAGCACTACTGGAATGTGATAAGCAGCAGCTGTAACCAGGAAGCGATCCATGAATCCATTGGAGGTTCTTGGTTCTTTTACTGTGCAGATGAGCATGGCCTGATCCAGGTTGGCCGCCACGATGTGCTTCGCGTTTCCTTTTTTATGTGGGGAGCTGCGGACGATGTAGTTACGCCTGACCCCAATATCAGTGATCATAGCATTTTTTGCATTGGCATCACCTTCTTCAGGAACGATATCTACGATATCGCCTACCGCTATGGGGTTGGTAGACGTAATGTCCCCATCCAGTTTCAATACACCTTTAATGCGTGCCTGGAAGGTTTCGCCGGTGGTGATGGTTTTTACGGTGTACCAGCTACCGGTGGATCTATAGATTAGTGCCTGCAAATGCTAAAATTATTATTAGGGTGTAAAAATACAAAAAACTCGCTTCTACCTTCGGCAGAAGCGAGTTTTTTGATATTGCCCCCTGCCGCTGGCGCGGCAGGGGGCAATATTGTTTTATGGCAGACTCCGGAATACGGTATATCGCAACACTACTTCCAGCAGTATACAAGCCAATGCCAGTATAGCAAACGGGAAGAAATGTTCAGCAAATCGTTTGTAAGAAGTGATCTCTACCTTGGTCTTTTCCAGCTTATCAATCTCATCATAAATACTTTCCAGGTCCTTATTATTGGTAGCCCTGAAATATTTACCCCCGGTTTCTGTTGAAATCTTCTTCATCAGCGGCTCATCCAGCTGTACATCCTGCATAGCCATTTGAATACTACCATCCGGCATGGTCATCGGGAAAGGTGCCTTTCCGATCGTACCTACCCCTACGGTATATACCCTTGTTTTGAATGCCTTTGCAATTTCCAGCGCGGTGAGCGGATCTATCAAACCTACGTTGTTCACACCATCTGTAAGGAGAATGATCACCTTACTTTTAGCTTTACTATTACGAAGGCGATCTACAGCCGTGGCCAAACCCATCCCAATCGCAGTACCATCCTGCAGCATACCACTCTTGATAGCCGTAATCTGGTTTTTCAATACCGCATGGTCAGTAGTAATGGGACATTGCGTAAAACTCTCTCCGGAGAAGATCACCAGGCCAATACGGTCACTGATACGGCGATCCACGAAGTCGTTCGCTACTTTCTTCGCAGCTTCCAGCCTGTTAGGCTGCAGGTCTTCTGCCAGCATACTACCTGAAATATCTATGCTCAACACGATATCGATCCCTTCACTATCTATACTTTCAGATGTATTGCTGGTCTGAGGTCTTGCCAGCGCTACCACCAGCGCACTAAACGCCAGCAGTCGCAGTATCAGCAGGAGGGGGCGGAACCTCACCTTCCAGGATACCGGCAGTCCCTTCAGCCCCTGAAGGGAAGACATATCCATAGCCACCTGCTTTTTCTGCTGTTTTGCATAGTGCCAGTAGATCATCACGGGCACCAGCACCAGCAAGCCAAAGTAGGCAGGATGGGCAAATTCAATATTTTTCCAGACTGAAAAATCCATGTATATAAAATAATTTCCTGGTTCTAGTTAGTAGCCTGCTCCTTCGGTTTCTGCTTTTGTTTCGCTTGCGGAATCCTTAGTTGCCTGCTCCTTCAGTTTTCCCTGCGTCTTCACTTTCTGATCCCTTAGTAGCCTGTTTCTTCGGTTTTCCCTGCGTCATTCGCTTTCTAACCCCTTAGTTGCCTGCTCCTTCGGTTTTCCCTGCCTCATTCGTCTTCTCTGCTTCCTTTGCTTTCTCCGCAGCGGGTTTGGTCCATTCCACAATATCAAATGCCTGCGACAGTGCGCGCTCATGCTCTTCAGGTGTAGGATGGAGCTTCGCAAATTTAGCCAGATCAGCTACCGTCAGCAGGTCTCTCAACCTGTCACGTTGCTGGTTCAGGACCGTCACTGGTTTGATGTGTTGAAGCAGTTCCTCGCTGGTTTGCTCCAGGGCAGGGATATTAAATTGCTGTTCGAAGTATGCGCGCAGTACGTCGGTGATGCGGGTATAATATTGCTTCACATCTCCCTGTTGCCACAGTTTCTCTTCTCTCAGCTGCTTCAGAGCCAGCAGTGCTACCTCGTAAGGTGGTACGGCAGGTGCTGCAGGTTTCACCACTACTTTCTTAGGACGGCTGCGGAAATATACCAACAATCCGATACCTATGATGATCACACTGAAACCAATAGCAAAGTACAGCCAGTAATCCCAGAAGTTCCAGGGTACAGAACGTACGGCTTTAATAGGTTTGAATGCCTTGGTAGTATCTACCGCAACGGTACCTACCTCTATGCGCAGTGAATCGGTGAAGGCTGAATCAGTCACCGCACCGTTATTCAGCACATCAAATTTTAAGGCAGGGAGGTCCCAGCTACCGCTGTCAAAGCTGGTGAGTACAAGGGTTTGTTGAAACACCTTGTTTCCATTGGCAGCAGAAGTATCGAGGCCGGTACGGCTGACAACTTCCCAGTGACTGAAGGAATCTGGTAATTGAGGGAATACGACATTGCCAACGCCCTGGTTAGGTACGGTGGCAGACAATATGAGTTTTACCTGCTCACCTATACGGATATGGTCTGTATCTGTACGGGCGCTTACCTGCACCTGGGCCTGCGAAGCAAACCCATAACCCAGCAATGCAAATAAAATAAGTGTTTTAACTATGATCTGTTTACCCATGTTAATTTGCTCATCTTTAAACTATCACCTGTTTGTAAAGAAGCCTTTTAAAGCCTTTACATAATCTTCATCCGTACGAATGCTGATCAGGCTTGCACCACTCTTTTTGAAAGAATTGCTGCAATACTGTACGTGCTGCTGGAACTGTTGGGTATAATATTGCTGCACCTGTTTGTCAGAAGCATCTACCCATTGGCGTGCACCAGTTTCAGAATCCTGCATTTGTATCAGTCCTACCGGTGGCAGTTCTTTGTCACGCTGATCGTATACATGCACGCCTACCACATCGTGGCGTTTGGCTGCAATGTTCAGTGCATCCTGGTAGTCGCCTGTCAGGAAGTCGCTCAGCATAAATACAATGCTCTTTTTCTTTGTCGCATTGTTAAAGAAACGCAGTGTTTCCCTGATATTAGTGCCTTTGCGGGTAGGGGTAAAGGACAGCAGTTCGCGAATGATAAACAGGATATGGGATTTACCTTTCTTAGGCGGGATATATTTTTCCATACCGTCGCTGAAGAAGATCACCCCTACTTTATCATTGTTTTTGATCGCGGAGAAGGCCAGTACAGCGCAAAGCTCCGTGATCATACTCCGCTTGTTCTGCCGTACGGTACCGAAGAGGGAGCTTTCACTCACATCTACCAGCAACATTACGGTGAGCTCACGTTCTTCTTCGAAAACCTTGATGAAGGGATGATTTAAACGGGCAGTCACATTCCAGTCGATAGCCCGCACATCGTCGCCCACCTGGTAATCGCGCACCTCACTGAAAGACATACCACGACCCTTGAAGGCGCTGTGATATTCGCCCGCAAAGATGTGATTGGAGAGACCTTTGGTCTTGATCTCTATCTGCCTGACTTTCTTAAGTATTTCTGCAGTATCCACCGGTTGTACATTAACGTTTAACAAAACTGTTTGCTACATAGGGGCCGATTAAGGTACTTCTACAGCATTCAGAATTTCGCTCAGGATGTTTTCGCTGGTTACGTTTTCCGCTTCCGCTTCGTAAGTAAGCCCTACACGGTGACGCATTACGTCGAAGCAGATGCTGCGAACGTCTTCAGGAATTACATATCCGCGACGTTTCATGAAGGCATAAGCTTTAGCAGCCATTGCCAGGTTGATGCTCGCTCTTGGAGAACCACCATAAGCGATGAGCGGTTTCAGTTTCTGCAGTTTGTATTCTTCAGGATTACGGGTAGCGAATACGATATCGAGGATATAGCGTTCGATCTTTTCATCCATGTATACTTCACGTACCAGGTCGCGTGCCTTCATAATGTCGGCAGGCTGAATGATGGGATTGATCTTTTGGGAAGGCTGAGGGTTCAGGTTCTGACGGATGATCAGTCGCTCTTCTTCCCTGGTAGGATAACCGATCACCACTTTGAGCATAAAACGGTCTACCTGTGCTTCTGGCAGTGTATAAGTACCTTCCTGCTCGATTGGGTTCTGGGTAGCCAGTACCAGGAAAGGCTCTTCCAGTTTGAAAGTAGTATCACCGATAGTGATCTGTCTTTCCTGCATTGCTTCCAGCAGGGCACTCTGCACTTTTGCAGGGGCACGGTTGATCTCATCCGCCAGGATAAAGTTGGCGAAGATAGGACCGCGTCTTACCACAAATTCATTCTTTTGCTGGTTGTATATCATAGTACCGATCACGTCCGCAGGCAGAAGGTCCGGTGTAAACTGAATACGGCTGAATTTACCGTTAATGGCAGAAGAGAGGGATTTAATAGACAGGGTTTTTGCCAGACCGGGTACACCTTCCAGCAATACGTGGCCTTGTGCCAGCAGCCCTATCAACAGTCTTTCTACCATGTAACGCTGCCCTACGATGACTTTGCCCAGTTCGAGGTTCAGCAGGTCTACAAATGCGCTGGCCTCGTGGATTTTTTCATTTAGTTGACGAATATCATACGAAGTATTCTCCATGCTTATTTATTATTTACAAGTTTGCTAAAGTAAAACTTTCTGCCAGTAAAACACCGCCAGACAAGCAGATATGGCCGTTAAAATGCTGTTAAGAATAGAATTACAAATTAAAATTTACAAATTACGATATGGCACTCAGATACATACATTTTTTAATTTGTAATCCTTGCATTATAAATAACGTATGTGACCCCCAAATTAATAAAGCCGGCGCATATTTATATCATCTTTTTTTATAACGTACATTTGCAGGGATAGAAGGTTCATAATTAAATAATTATAAAATGGCAGAGGAATTTGAGCAGCAATGGAAAAGGGTGCTGGATATGTTCACAGAGCGATTTGGGAAAACCCCTAACATGGAAGCAATTCTCTTTTTAATAGGTGCACAGGAACTGGGAAACATGAAGACGAAGTGGACAAAGGAGCAGAAACAGGATCTTATGCATGTGGCAACATGTACTTTATTGAGTCAAAGCGGGTATTTTGAACTACAAGGGTATGACAATGATGGTTGGCCACATTTCAAAGAAGCACAACCAGTACCCAAAATGAGTATGCAAGAACAGGAAAGATTTTTGCAGGAGCATATTATTGCATACTTTGACGATCAGGAGGGACGGTAAAATTCCCTCCCTGATATAAATTACACACACCCTGGCTATGGATACATCATTACACGTTGTGCCCGTTTCTACTGAGTTGCTGGATTTACTGGTGATGCTTGAGCAGCGGACGTTTACTGAAACATTTGTTCATCAATACAACCCGGCGGACTTTAACGCTTTTATGGAAGAGAAAAAATCCAGGAAGGCACTAACAGCTGAAATGGCGGCCCCTGGCTGTTTATATTACATTCTGTACGAAGGTACCTCACCCGCGGGTTTTCTGAAACTCAATTTACACAAGCAGCCGGATCATAACGGTCCCCTGGATCCCGCCCCTGTCATGGAGCTGGAAAAGATCTATGTGCTGAAAGCATTTCAGGGTATGAAAGCCGGGCAGTTCCTGCTGGACTACGCGCAGGAAGTAGCGGTGCAACATGGCGTAAAAACCATCTGGCTTGGGGTTTGGGAGTACAACACGAAGGCGTATCAATTCTACGAGAAGAATGGTTTTGAAAAATTCGGTAGCCATATCTTCATGATGGGGAATCAGGAAGATACTGACTGGCTGCTGCGCAAACAACTCTAAAATAATCATACACCCCATGAAACGATTGCTACTCTTTGTGTGTATAATACTCACACTTCCCGCTATGGCTGCTAAAAACCGGAAGGTAAAGATCATTACTCCATATGGCACGATGGTGATCGAGCTGTATAACATCACACCAAAGCACAGGGATAATTTTATCAGGCTGGCTAAACACCACTTCTATGACAGTACGTTATTCCACAGAGTGATCAAAGGATTTATGATACAGGGCGGCGACCCTGATTCAAAGCATGCGGCAAAGGGAGCAATGCTCGGTAATGGAGATGTGAACTACACGATTCCCGCAGAGTTTCAGCTGAACCTGTATCACAAAAAAGGTGCACTGGCTGCAGCAAGAGATAACAATCCTGCAAAAGCAAGTTCAGGATGCCAGTTTTATATCGTGCAGGGGAAAGTGTGGACAGATGAGGAGCTCGACAAACTGGAGAAGGGTAGGCTAGGGGGGGGGAAGATTCCCGTGGACCAGCGCGAATACTATAAAAAGTACGGAGGCACACCACAACTGGATCAGAGCTACACGGTGTTTGGTCAGGTTCTGGAAGGCCTGGACGTGATCGATAAGATCGCAGCAATAAAGACAGATGGTAATGACAGACCACAGGAAGATGTGGCAATGAAGGTAAGAGTGGTGAAGAAATTTTTGTTCTTTTAGGTTTTCCTTAATTTTACCCCTTAAAATCAAACTTGCCATGAATTTTCCGTCAAATCTGCGTTACACCAAAGATCACGAATGGGTGTTACTGGAAGGTAATACAGCTACTATCGGTATCACTGAATTCGCTCAGCGTGAACTGGGAGATATCGTATTTGTAGACATTCCTACCGTTGGTAAAACACTGAATGCAGAAGAAGTATTCGGTACTGTGGAAGCAGTAAAGACTGTGTCTGACCTGTTCCTGCCAGTAAAAGGTACTGTAAATGAAATCAATTCTGAGCTGGATGGCTCACCTGAACTGGTGAACAGCGATCCATATGGCGAAGGATGGATGATCAAGATGACAGTATCTAACCCTGCAGATGTAGACGGACTGCTGGATGCAGCTGCCTATCAGGCACTTGTTGGCGAATAAGTCCAATAATTAATAAAAGGTTAAAAAAGTAGAGGTATAAGGTGCAAAGTTGGGAACGACTTTTGAACCTTATACCTTTATGATTATTAATATTTACCCTAAAAACAATTGGACGTGCCAGCAATGAGGATTATCAGATACTATTGGCCTGCTATATTATGGATATTGCTGGTGTTATATTTATGTACTATACCCGGAGATAAGATCCCCAGGGATCCTTTCTATGAGAAAATACATATGGACAAGATCGTTCACCTGGGATTGTTTGGTTGTACGGTACTCCTGTTGTGTATAGGCTATTACAGAAGTAAAGGACATATTTCGGCGCTTACACTGACGCTGTTCTGGTTCACAGCAGCAGCATATGGTTTAGCCATTGAGTTTATTCAAAAATACTGGGCGGTAGATCGCAGCTTCGATATGATCGACGCCGTAGCCGATTCTATAGGCGCCATGTGCGGGATCATTGCTTTCTTATTTATACGAAAGTGGTGGTTGAAAAAATAATAAAAACATTCATGAAATGAGGTTATTCACCAACGGGGATGAAAACCATTTTCAGAAAAAACATTCATGAAAGAAGTAATTCTCCAACTGAGAATGAAAAACATTTTCAAAGAAAACCCTCATGAACCGAATTCACAAACGACTATGAAAATGGTGGTACCTTCGACAAAAGTACTACCATGGAACAATCACATATCAGTTTTGAACAGGTTGTGAGTCGTGGCTGTGGCCTCGATGTTCACCAGGAGAATGTAGTAGCTACCATCAGGGGTGATAATTTGCAGGAACAAACCCGCACTTTTAGCACCTTCACAAGTTCACTTAAGGACCTGGTAGCCTGGTTGGAAGAATCGGGCATTACACATGTCGCAATGGAGAGCACGGGTGTTTACTGGAAGCCTGTTTTTAATATACTAGAACCTCACTTTGAACTTATTTTGGTCAATGCCCGGCATATTAAATATGTGCCGGGTCATAAGACTGATCGTAATGACAGTGCCTGGATTGCAAAATTATTGCTAAGCGGGCTACTAAAAGGAAGTTTTATTCCACCCCAATACACTCGTGAATTACGGGAATTGTACCGATACAAACGTAAAGTAATAGGCCAACGCTCCAGTGAATATAACCGATTACAGAACATTTTAGAGACTGCCAATATCAAATTGAGCAGCGTTGTCAGTGATGTGTTCGGCATAAGCGGCTGGTCAATGATCTCTGCTATTATTGATGGAGAACAGGATCCCATGATATTGGCCAATCTGGCCAAAGGTAGGCTCAAAATCAAGAAGCAAGAACTTATTCTTGCTTTAGAAGGTAATCTTAATGAGCATCACCGTTTTATGCTCAACCTGTCTAAAGCTGCTATCTTACAGCTAAATGAACTGCTTTGTCAGGTAGATAACCGTATTGATCAGTACTTAAGAAAATGGGAAGAAGAAGTAAAATTACTTCAGACTATTCCCGGAGTACAAAAACAAACAGCTACAGCCATCTTAGCCGAAATAGGTACAGATATGCATGCCTTCCCAAATCAGCATCATTTAGCCAGTTGGTGTGGCTTATGTCCGGGTAATAATGAAAGTGCCGGAAAAAAGAAAAGTGAACGTATCAATCATGGCAACAGTTCTCTTAAAACAGCACTGGTGGAGGCGGCCTGGGCCGCTGTACATACAAAGGAATCTTATCTGAAAAGAAGATATTACTCTTTAAGTGTGCGAAGAGGTAAAAAACGTGCTCTTATCGCCATTGCACACAAAATCCTCATTGCCACTTATTTTATACTCAAAAATAGAGTGCCATATATGGAACCGGATAATCAGGAGTGGCTTAAAAAAAGAAAGCAGGCGCAGATAAATAATTATCTCAGGCGCCTGCGCGAGCTTGAGGCATTACCCCCATCTCAATAAGATTACTAAGTTACAAAAATCGACCTCTTATTGGTGCTTTTTAAGCCTGTAAAGAAAACTGATTTAAGACTCTAAGTACAAACGATTGTTGCTATAAGCACGAAATGAAAATTTTAAGCATATAGAGTCATATCAAAATTATGACACAGACTAACTATTTTCAATGAAAAAAAGGCCGTATCCAACGATACGGCCTTTTTCATATATATGTGTATGAAGGAAATCTTATTACTGTCCTGATTCTTTCTGCGCATCCTGCTTCATCTTATCGTTCGCATAGATTGCGAATTCCACACGACGGTTCTTAGCTCTGTTAGCATCTGTGGTATTAGGTACTACAGGTTGTTTGGAACCATACCAGTATGTTTGGATACGATTAGCAGCTACGTTCTGTGTTTTCAGGTAGTTTGCTACAGCAGTTGCACGTCTTTCAGAAAGTGCATAGTTATAAGCATCAGTACCAGTAGTATCAGTGTGACCTTCTACGCGTACGTAGGTGTCAGGATATTTATTGAGGATGGTAGCCAGCTGCTGAATGTTTGTCTGAGCGGTAGCAGTCAGGTCCGATTTATCAAAGCCGAACAGAACACCGGAGTTGAACGTTACGTTGATACCTTCCCCTACACGTTCTACGGTAGCATTTGGTACAGTTGTTTTGATTTCCTGTGCCTGTTTATCCATTTTTTTACCGATCAGTACACCGGCTCCGCCACCTACAGCAGCACCGATAATAGCGCCCAGAGCAGTGTTACCTGCGGCTTTACCAATCACGGCACCAGTGGCAGCACCTCCACCTACGCCGATAGCTGCGCCCTTTTGGGTGTTGTTCATTCCATTCCAGGTGCTACAGCTAAATAACATGGTGGCAGACAATACTACTGCTACGATAGGATTGATTCTTTTCATTGTACGAATGTTTATTACTGAAAGATATGAGACAAATATGCTGCCAGATTTTTGGTAGATCAAGGCAGACATGAATATAGGTATTAATGAAAAAATAAATGTAATACTAATGTTTCATATTTAGGTGTAATGGAATAGCCAGGAAGAAAGCGCTTTTAGCTAGGGCAAAAGCGCTTTCTTTTTGAATTATTATTGCGCTGTAGCTTAGCTACCCATTTTCATCTTTTCCACATTCTCTGCAAACTGTAACGCCTGCAGCATTTCCTGGATATCTCCGTTTGTAAACGCATCCAGGTTGTATACCGTCATCCCAATACGGTGATCAGTTACACGCCCCTGTGGGTAATTGTAAGTCCTGATCTTTGCAGAACGGTCACCAGTAGATACAAGGCTCTTACGCTGTGAGGCAATCGCTTCTTCATGCTTACGCACTGCTGCTTCGTAAATACGGGAACGCAGCATTTTCATCGCGATATCACGGTTAGAGTGCTGGCTACGTCCTTCCTGACATTCTACCACCACACCGGTAGGTATATGCGTCAATCGAACCGCAGATTCAGTTTTGTTTACGTGCTGACCACCCGCACCAGATGAACGGAAAGTATCCATCTTGATATCTGCGTCTCTTATATCCACATCCACTTCTTCTGCTTCCGGCAGGATCGCCACTGTAGCTGCTGAAGTATGTACACGGCCGGAAGTTTCTGTAGCTGGAACACGCTGTACACGGTGTACACCTGATTCAAACTTCAGGGTACCATATACATCATCACCATTTACTTCCACCACCACCTCTTTATATCCACCCACTGAACCAGGGGTTTCACTCATAATATTGGTAGTCCAGCCTTTGAGCTCACAATAGCGGAGATACATGCGCAGCAGGTCACCAGCGAAGAGGCTTGCCTCGTCACCACCTGTACCACCCCGGATTTCAAGAATCGCATTCTTTTCATCCTGTGGATCTTTCGGAATCAGCAGGTTACGGATTATCTCCTCCTGCTCTATTTTCTGATTGGCCAGTGCTTCGGTTTCTTCCTTAGCCAGCTCCCTCATTTCTTCATCGCCACTATCCAGTACTTCCTTGTTAAAGGCAATACTATCCAGCAACTTTGTATAAGTATCGTATGCCTTCACGATTTTTTCCAACTGCCGGTACTCCTTGCTCAGTTTGCTGAACTGCTTGTTGTCGCTCACTATTTCGGGGTTGGTAAGGGCAAGGGAGACCTGTTCAAACCGGCCTTTAATCGCTTCTAGTTTATCTATCATAGTTATCTTTGTTGAATGGTCGGTGATCTGTCGACTTATCAATTGCCGGCAAAATTAACATCTTTAGGATAATTATGACCCAACAGCTAAAATTTAAAGGAACAGCCCTCTTTGACGGGCAGAAAATATTATCGGGAGACAAGGTCCTGATTCTCTCCGAAGACGGGACTATCGTGGATATTGTATCAGCAGACCTCGCCGGCGATGGGGTACAGGAAGTGGAGGGGATACTCAGTCCGGGGTTTGTAAATTCCCATTGTCACCTGGAATTGTCACACATGAAAGGGATAATTCCAGAAGGTACCGGGTTGCCGTCCTTCCTGACACAGGTGATGGAAAAACGGGGGCAACAGGATGATGCCGCTATTAAAACTGCTGAGGAAGCCATGTGGGAAAGTGGCATTTCGGCAGTGGGAGATATATGTAATGGCACTGCTACCCTTGCTCCTAAACAGCATTCCCCTATTTACTACCATTCCTTTGTGGAAACAATGGGATTTGTACCTGTTGCGGCGCAGAGCAGACTGGATTACAGCTTGTCTGTACTGGAACAGTTCAGTCGTCTGAATGGTGATATGCATTCCTGTTCCGTGGTGCCACATGCTCCGTATTCTGTGAGTAAAACGCTTTTTTCACTGCTGTCCGTGATGCCGGGTAATACTCCAATCAGCATTCACAACCAGGAAACAGCAGCCGAAAATCAATTATATGCTGATAAAACAGGTGCTTTCCTCGACTTCTATCAGCACTTTGGGATGGATACAAGTGCCTTTGTACCGACTGGAGGCACCAGCCTACCTGCATGGTTGCCTTATTTTAAGCACTTGCCGGTGATATTGGTACACAATACTTTTTCTACCAAAGAAGATGTGGCTTTTACTAAACAACATGCCCCTAATGCATACTGGTGCTTATGCCCACAGGCGAATTTGTATATCGAAAAACGGTTGCCCGATATTTCATTATTACGCAATGAGGGATGTATAATCACGCTAGGCACAGATAGCCTGGCCTCTAATCACCAGTTGTCTATCTGGGAAGAGATACAGGCAATACGGGGGCATTTTCCGGCAATCCCACTGGAAGAAATACTGCAATGGGCCACGTTGAATGGCGCGAAAGCATTGGGAATCTCAGCCAGGTATGGCAGTTTTGAAAAAGGGAAGCAACCGGGTGTAATAGTTATTACTGATAAGGGTAGCAGAAGAATATACTAATATTGTAATTTCGCATAATATGAGCAATTTACTAGACCAGGTTATTCTTGGCAACCCTATCCAGAATTACTTTATTCTGGCTATTGTGCTACTGTTTGTCTCAATGATAAAACGGTATCTATCACAATGGTTGGCCAATCTCCTTTTCAAAGAAGTCAGAAAGTGGGCACCTGATATCGACCAACAGGAATTTTCCTACCTGCTGCTGCGACCATTGGAATTCTTCTTCCTGCTGGTCGCCTTCATGCTCACGATCGATCACCTGAATTTTCCTCCGGAGCTGAACATCACTGTTTACAATGGGTTTAGCCTGAAGGGAATATTAAGTACGCTGCTGGAACTCGCGCTTACAGTATCCATCATCTGGATCATTCTCCGTGTCATCGATTTCGTGTCGCTGATGATCAGCAAGAGTGCCGATTTGCTACATGATAAGACGGACAACCAGTTCATCGTGTTCTTCAGGGATTTCTTCAAAGCCATCGTCTTCATTTTTGGTGCCATCGCTTTTATCAGGATCCTGTTTGGGGCGGTGCTGGTCAATAAAATTATCGCGGGTCTTGGTATCGGTGCTGCGGCGCTCGCCCTCGCTGCCAAGGAAAGTATTGAGAACCTGATTTGTTCTTTCATCATCTTCTTCGACAAGCCTTTCCGGGTAGGAGATACCGTGAAGGTAGATGCTTACCAGGGTGCTGTAGAAAAGATTGGTCTGCGCAGTACACGCATTCGCACCCAGGACAAAACCTTTGTGACTGTTCCAAACAAGAAAATGGTGGACAGCATACTGGATAATATTTCGCTGCGTACCCAGCAAAGAGCAGTATTTCGCCTGGAAGTAGCGGGTGATACGACTGCAGATAACCTGCTGAAAGTATTACAGGATTTCAAAGCCCTTTTGAAACAGCATGATAAAATAGCAGACGGCTTTATTGTGAATTTGAACGACTTTACTAAAGATACATATGTGATACAGGTTATTTACCTCACTAACGTGATTGAAGGGGTTCCTTTCAATCAATTGAAAAGTGAGATCAACCTTGGTTTTATAAAAATACTGGAAAGCCACGGTGTAAAATTATCCAGTACAACGGTGGAGATACATGAGAAATAAGTTATCCACTGTGCATAAAAAAGCCGTCTCAGGAACCTGAGACGGCTTTTTTGTTAGTTTCTTTTATATCAATCTTTATCTTTTCTGTTTGCTTTCAGCAGGATTCGGGCGATATCGCCTTCGAGTGTATCCTGCAGATCTGTGCTAAGGCGACCCAGTTCTTTACCATCACGAACGATGATGAAAGTAGGCACTTTCTTTGTCTGGTAGCCTACCTGTACACCTGTTTGCAGTTTTTCGTCAGCACCATAAGTGATGATCTGCTCGTCAGGGCTACCTGCCAGTATCAGGATTTTGTAGAGGGCTGGCAACAGGCGGCGGCTTTCGTCATCCCAGGTACCAATTATCGCTACCACAGTAAATTTACCACGATTGTCTTTGATATAATTCAGCATGTTTTCATTGGGCTGATATTTGTTTACACCGGCATAGAACCATGCAAACGAGCTATCGTTCATCAATGTTTTCATTTCAATCTTGCCTTTCAGCACCTTTCTTCCGTTAGATGCTGTGGATTGTGCATGAGATAAGGTGGTGGCAAGCAGGAGACATGCCCCCATGAGTAATAATTTCAATCGCATAATTTATTTTTATAATTGTTCCTTCAGTTCGGTTAAAAATCCTTTTACCTTCAGCAAAGCCTGTACCATTTCAAAATTACGGGCTGCCAATTTACGATCTTCTTTTAACTTTTGCTTCGCACCCTCGATAGTGTACTTACGCTCACGTAAAAGATGATAGATCAGTTTCAGGTGTTGGATATCTTCCTGGCGGAACAAGCGATCGCCTTTTCTATTCTTTTTAGGTTGGAGTATATCGAATTCATTTTCCCAATAGCGGATGAGCGATGTATTGACTTTAAACATCGTTGCTACTTCACTAATGGAATAGTATTGTTTGTCAAGTGGCACAGCTTCCAGTGTCTTGATCAGGTCCGGATCATCGGCTACTTCTTTCAGCGATTTGCGTCCCCGTTTCTTCTGGGGAGGCTGGGAGGCAGTCACAGATTGACTGGATACCGCCACTGGTGGTGGTATATCAGGAGGTAACTGTACCTGAATCCTGCTGGGTATGTTTGGTAAATCGTTCTTCTCTTCCATCTTAGGTCGCTCCACAACTGGTTTCTGCTGCGGCTCCGGTTCCTTTTCGGGAATGGGGGGCGCAGGGTCTGGTTTTTTAGGCTCCAGGTTAGAAAATAGATCCAGCTGTTGCATCATATCCATTTATGAATACCAAATTACAAAATTCCGGGGTAGTTTAATTTTTCTACTTTGGGTATATATTCAAAAAATCCGCTTTGGCGGGTGACCGAAGCGGATTTCTTAGAAGAATTTATGTATTTATTAATCAAATGATTGGTTGCCGGACCTTGCTATTTTCAGCATTCTGTCAAACTCTTCCGGAGAAAGGTCGTTGAAGAAGAAGTACACAGGATCTACTTTTTCCCCGTTTTTTTCCACTTCGTAGTGGCAGTGAGGACCTGTAGACTTACCTGTACTTCCTACCCAACCAAGTACGTCGCCACGTTTTACAGTTGTACCTGCTTTTACCTTTATCCTGAGCATGTGGCCATAGCGGGTTCTGTAACCATAGCCATGGTTTACAACCACATGATTACCATAGCCCACATCGCTCATACTGGCTTCTTCCACCACACCGTCGCCGGTGGCGTAGATGGGGGTACCGGCAGGAGCTGCGAAGTCAAGACCGGAATGGTACTTTACAGTTTTGTATATCGGATCGATTCTATATCCAAAACCGGAGGCGATACGCTTCAGGTCTTTGTTGGAAACCGGCTGGATGGCCGGGATAGAGGCGAGCATTTTTTGTTTATTCTTTACCAGGTCATCAATCTTTTCATAAGATTTGGCCTGAATACCAATGCGATGCACTAATTCCTGCAGCAAAGATCCGGTGCTGGCAATGATTTCGCTGCTGGAAAAAGAAGCCATCTGGGAGAACTCTTCTTCCTTGGCCATATTGCCGGCCCTGGCACTATCGGGGATAGGGGAGGCTTCGAATATAACACGATAGATCTCATTATCACGGTGTTCCAGCTCGGCCAGCTGGGATTTAACTTCCTTCATACGGCCTTGCATTTCTTCATATTTCTCGTTCATCACTTCCAGATCACGGCGCAGGTTTTTCTCTTTAGGGGAATCCAGCACTCTATAAGATACGGATAGAAAAATAAATCCTGTGACAATGGCGGCTGAAACAAATCCTAGTATTCGTAATACCTTGACGCGCAGTGATACTACGAGTTTTTCGTATTTGAGCGTTTGAGTATTATAAAAGTATTTTACCTTCTTCATGTGCCGGGCTTATGCTTTAACAGCAGTAGTAAATTCCATCTGGGGGGCTATTCATACAATGAGGATGAAGTTGGGTGCGGCTTTTCAGTAATTCTTCGCCATTCTGACTTTTTCAATATTTTTGCACTCCTTTCGCTTATGCGACAGGGTGTGCAAACCTAAGGGAATTAGACTAAAAGGGCAATCTTTTGAGTGTCAATTTTCTAAACACCACTAGTTGGCTTAAAATACAAATTAAAGCCATTTAGGTGACACAAAATTATAATACATACTAATTTTTTCAAATACTTATGACTGCTTCCGAGATTCGCCGGCAATTCCTGGAGTTTTTTAAATCCAAAGGGCACCATGTAGTGCCATCCGCTCCTATCGTGGTTAAGAACGACCCGACCCTGCTGTTTACCAACGCGGGTATGAACCAGTTCAAAGACTACTTCCTGGGCAACCAGACCCCGGCCTGGACAAGGGTCGCGGATACGCAGAAGTGCCTGCGCGTAAGCGGAAAACACAATGACCTGGAGGAAGTGGGTATCGATACCTATCACCATACCATGTTCGAAATGTTGGGTAACTGGAGTTTTGGTGACTACTTCAAGGAGGAAGCCATCGCGTGGAGCTGGGAGCTGCTCACAGAAGTGTATAAGCTGCCGAAAGACCGTTTGTATGTAACTGTATTTGAAGGAGATAAGAAGGAAAACCTGGAAAAAGACCAGGAAGCCTACGACTTCTGGAAAAAACATGTAGCAGAAGACCGTATCCTGCTGGGTAACAAAAAAGACAACTTCTGGGAAATGGGCGATACCGGTCCTTGTGGCCCTTGTTCCGAAATTCACGTTGACTGCCGCCCTGATGAAGAACGTAAACTGGTGGAAGGCGCTACCCTCGTGAACAAAGACAATCCACAGGTGATCGAGATCTGGAACAACGTATTCATGCAGTTCAACCGCCTGAAAGACAAGAGCCTGGAACCACTGCCAGCTAAGCACGTGGATACAGGTATGGGCTTTGAACGCCTGGTACGGGTGATCCAGGGTAAATTCTCCAACTACGATACAGACGTATTTTCAGGTACTATTGGTTTTATCGAAAAACTGACTGGCGCTAAATACGAGGCTACCGACAGCAAAAAGGATGTTACTTTCCGTGTGCTGGCAGACCATATTCGCGCTATCTGCTTTACAATTGCAGACGATCAGCTGCCTTCCAATACAGGAGCAGGTTATGTAATACGCCGTATCCTGCGTAGAGCTGTTAGATATTACTTCACTTACCTGGATTATAAAAAGCCATTGCTGCATGAACTGGTACCTGTACTGGCTCAGCAGTTTGAGACCGTATTCCCTGAACTGCAAAAGCAGGTTGACTTTGTGAAGAAAGTGATCTTCGAAGAAGAAAATAATTTCCTCCGCACCCTGGATAGCGGTATACGCCGTATTGAAGACATTATGGTGGCAAACGTGGCTACCAAATCTATCGATGGTAAAACGGCTTTCGAATTGCTGGATACCTATGGCTTCCCTTTTGACCTCACCAACCTGATAGCTACTGAAAAGGGCTTCAGCGTGGATGAAAAAGGTTTTGAAGCTGCTATGAAAGAACAAAAGGATCGTTCCCGCGCCGCTACCGAACTGGATATGGGCGACTGGACCATCCTCGAAGACAGCGGTACCACCTTTGTAGGTTACAGCCTGGATACCACCCATACCAAAGTAACCAAATACCGTAAAATCAAAGCTAAAGGCAAGGAACAATACCAGCTCGTACTAAGCCAGACCCCTTTCTACGCTGAGAGTGGCGGACAGGTGGGCGATACCGGTACCCTGGATTTCGATGGTGAAAAGATCAGCGTAACCTATACCAAAAAAGAAAACGACCTCATCGTTCACTTTACCGACAAGCTGCCTGCTACTATCAATACCACAGTCACCGCGACTATCAATAAAGATAAACGCCAGCAGACTACCCTGAACCACTCTGCTACCCACCTCCTGCATGCTGCCCTGCGCCAGGTACTGGGTACACACGTAGCACAGAAAGGCTCGCTGGTAACCCCTGAAGCCCTCCGCTTCGACTTCTCTCACTTTGCAAAAGTGACTGACGAAGAACTGGCGCAGATCGAAGACATCGTGAATGAAAAGATCCGCGCTAATATCCCTGTCGTAATACAGGAACTACCTAAAGAAGAAGCAATGAAACTGGGCGCTATGGCCCTGTTCGGCGAAAAATACGGCGATATTGTACGCGTGGTGATCATGGATCCAAACTACTCTGTTGAATTCTGTGGTGGTACCCACATTGGTAATACCGGCGAACTGGGTCTCTTCAAATTCCTCTCTGAAGGTGCAGTAGCTGCAGGTGTACGCCGTATTGAAGGTGTAACCGGCGCTCATGCACTGGCTTTTGTAAATGAACAACTGCAACAGCTGAAAGAGGTGAAAGCAGCCCTGAAAAATCCGAAAGAACCAGTAAAGGCTGTTGAAACCCTGATCGCTGACAAAGCTAGTCTGGAAAAACAACTGGAAGTATTTGAACAGGAAAAGGTAAAACAACTTGCTGCAGGTCTGCTGGAAAAAGCGGAGAAAGTAAACGGCATCAACTTCATCGGTAGTGTAGTAAGCGTGAACAGCGCCGACGCACTGAAGCAACTGTGTTTCCAGCTGAAAACAGAACTGACTGATTATGTATTTGTCTTCGCTGCCAATGTAGGTGGTAAAGCAAACGTAGCAGTGATGATCGCTGATAATTTAGTGGCTGACAAAGGACTGGAAGCACCTAAAATTATCAAGGAGAAAATTTCCGGCCTCATCAAAGGTGGCGGCGGAGGTCAGAAATCCTTCGCATCTGCCGGTGGTCAGGAAACTGATAAGCTGGATCAGGTGATCAAAGCAGTAAAAGAGCTACTCTAAACTTCTTTTCTATAGCGCCCTCCGACCGGAGGGCGCTTTTCATTTCCCCCTTGTCGATTTTAACTTTTCCTTTATACCTCCCCCCTATAAATTTGCCCTTGTAAATCATATACACATGAATAAGCTCTTACAAAAAATCGCTTTAGCGGGTTTTACCTGCCTTGCCTTTAGTATGGCCTACGCACAGGAGCCAGCACCCAAGGGCGAAAAACTGGGTGAGTACGACGAGATCATTATCAAAAGAAACAGCAATAAGGACGGAAAAGTAACAGTTGAAATCAAGGATGGTAATGTGTTGGTAGATGGCGAAAAACTGGAATCCTACAAGGATGGAGACATCTCTGTATACCGCCGCAAGATCCGTCCGATGGATGGCAATAACTTCAACTTTAACATGCCGCAACACCGTAGCATGCAGTTCTTCAGTGAAGGACCTGACAACATTCGCCCAGGCAAAGCGCTGCTGGGTGTACTGACTGAAAAGAAAGAAGCTGCAGGTGCGACTGTGAAAGATGTGTCTAAAGAAAGTCCTGCTGATAAAGCTGGGTTGAAAGTTGGTGATGTGATCACAAAAGTAGATGCTGATAAGATCGAAGAGCCCAAAGATTTGTTTGAGAAAATTGGTAAGCATGAACCTGGCGATAAAGTGACTGTGACCTACCTGCGTGATAAGAAAGAAAGCACTGCGACCGTGACGCTGGATGAAAGAAAGCAACCTGAATTTGGTTTCAACCGTGGTCGTGATGACAATGATGGGCCGGAAGATTTCTTCCGTATGATGCCGCCAAATGGTGGTGGTCGTTTTGACTTCCGTGAAGATGAGGATGGAGAAGACTATCGTGGTGTGCCACGTAGTTTTAACAGGGATGACCGTCGTGAAAATGATGTGAAACTGGGTCTGTCTGTACAAGACACTGAAGATGGAAATGGCGCTGTGGTACTGGCTATAACCCCAGGTTCTGCCGCAGAAAAAGCAGGTTTTAAACCTAAAGATATCATCACCTCCCTTGCTGGAACGAGCATCAGTTCTACCCGCGATGTGACAAATGCTTATAGGGAAAATAAAAATAAGGGCACTGTAGATGTACAGGTAAAGAGAGATGGAAAAACACAGACCTTACAGGTGAAAATACCAAAGAGATTGCATAAAGCGGATTTATAGGGCAAGCATATTGTTCCGCCTTTAGTAAAAAGAGGATGTCTCCATGAGCGGAGGCAACCTCTTTTTACATTTTATGTCCATGCAGCTATTTATTATTTCATGAGCCTTTTCAGAAACCCTAACCCGCGATAAGGAGGGTATTTCAGCTTTATATCCAGCCAGGTACCAGTTTTCATCACGGCTTTGGCATGGGTAAAGGTCAGGAAGTTGTATTTGCCATGGTATTGTCCCATACCGCTGTATCCCACCCCACCAAAGGGGAGTTCTACATTGGTGTAATGCCCTAGTACATTGTTTACACAACCACCCCCAAATCTCAACTGCTCGATGAGCGTCTTTTCCGTACTGCTTCTATTTGTGAAAACATAGAGTGATAGTGGAGTTGGATGCTGTTTGATATACTGAATGGCATCGCCCAGGTGTTCGTAAGTCATGATGGGCAGGATGGGGCCGAATATTTCATCGTCGATTGCTGCATTTTCCATGAGGGTAGGGCCGATGTACAAAGAGGAAGGATCAGTATCTCCACCATACAGAATTTTACCTTTTGACAGGTACCTATGGAGGGTATCGAATCGCTTTTTGCTGATGATCCGGGCATAGTGTTTACTGAGGGCCGGATTTTCCCCATAATAGCTGATGATGGTCTTTTTCATGGCAGCGATGAGGTCCTCTTTTACCTTGGCGTGCACCAGTACATAATCTGGTGCTATGCAGGTTTGGCCGGCATTAAAGTACTTGCCCCAAATGATTCTTTTGGCAGCTATCTGTATATCCACCTTATCATCTACCACACAGGGAGATTTGCCACCCAGTTCCAGTGTAACAGGGGTGAGGTGAGGTGCCGCCATTTCCAATACTTTCTTACCCACATTCGTGCTGCCGGTGAAGAATACATGATCGAACCTGTGTTTCATTAACTCCGGAATCACTTCACTGCCTTCTCCATCTACAACGGTGATATAGGCAGGGGCGAAGGTATCCTGTATAAGCGTGATAATTACAGCAGCTGTATTAGGCGCCATTTCTGATGGTTTCAGAATCGCGCAGTTACCACCGGCAATGGCGCCGATGAGTGGGGTAATGATCAGACTGAAAGGATAATTCCAGGGGCCAATGATGAGGGTCTGGCCCAGTGGAGAGCGATGAATTTTACTTTTGGAAGGATAGAGCATGAATGGACTGCTTACGGATTCCGGTCGCATCCAGCGTTTCAGGTGTGTTAAGCAGTACTTGATTTCCCCGTACACCAACCCCACCTCGCTGCCGAAGGCTTCCATAGGAGGCTTGTGTAAATCGGCATGCAGGGCAGCCATGATACGACGCTCGTAGCGCTTTATAGCCTTTTTTAGCAGCTTCAGCTGCTTACGGCGATAAGCGTAAGAAAGCGTAGCGCCGGAGGCAAAAAAGGCCTGCTGTACCTGATAAATATTTTCAATGCTCATGCTTGAAAGTTACTAAAAAGGCACAACCCGTATTTCCAGAATAGGGATAAATAGTGGTTAAATGGTAAGTCCCAACGTCGAAAATCGCTACGCACAGTGGCTAATTACCGCTTTAAACAGGAAAAAAGGTTAAATAATAGTGTCGTCAGAAGAATATAGGCCAAATGGCTTGGCAAGTGGTTTAAAAAAGTGGAAATACAGATTAAACAGTTGCAAGTGCAAGTTTAATAAAATTTTGTTAAAATTCAATATTACGTTTCAAAAGGGTAAACATTCCCCTTTCTACCCGTCATTTTCTATATTTGCGTTCACAGCATAATAATAATATGAGCGCAAGCATCGATTTTGACAAATATGAGGTAGTGATAGGCCTGGAAGTACACGCCCAACTGCAAACAGAGAGCAAACTATTCTGTGGTGACAGTGCTGCTTTCGGAGGCGCTCCCAATACGCATATCAGCCCAATTACCCTGGGGCACCCGGGTACCCTGCCTAAACTAAACAAAAGGGCAGTGGAATATGCCATTAGGCTGGGTCTGGCCTGTGAATGCCACATCGAAAAAGAGAACTACTTTGCCCGCAAGAACTATTTTTATCCTGACCTGCCGAAAGGCTACCAGGTATCCCAGCATACGGCGCCTATCTGTGTAGGTGGCCGCGTCGTGATTCCTACTGCAGATGGTGAAAGGGCTGTACAGCTGAACCGCATCCATATGGAGGAAGATGCCGGAAAATCTATGCATGACCAGGATCCGGACTTTACCCTGGTCGATTTAAACCGTGCTGGTGTACCCCTGCTGGAAATTGTGACTGAACCGGACCTGCACAGCAGTGATGAGGTTTATGCATTCCTTACGGTGCTCCGCCGCCTGGTTCGGTGGGTAGATGTATGCGATGGTAATATGGAAGAAGGTAGCATGCGCTGTGATGCCAACATCTCCATCCGCCTGAAAGGTGAGACCAAACTTGGCACTAAAGTAGAAGTAAAAAACCTGAACTCTATCCGCAATGTAAAACGCGCGGTAGAAAGTGAAATAAAACGCCAGATCACCCTCGTTGAGAGTGGAGGTACGATCGTACAGGAAACCCGCGGTTTCGACGCTGGCAGCGGTGGTTCTTACTCCCTGCGCTCCAAGGAAGAAGCGAATGACTATCGTTACTTCCCTGAGCCGGACCTCGCCCCCTTCTTTTTTACCGACGAATTCCTCGAAAGCATCCGGGCATCACTACCTGAGCTGCCTGAAGCACTGGTGCACAAGTATGTACAGCAATATGGCCTTTCTGATTACGATGCCAAAGTAATTTGTGATGACAAAGCCACTGCTGACTACTTTGAACAGGTGGTAACTCTGATCCCAAAACACAAAGCTGTGGCTAACTGGCTGCTGGGACCAGTGAAATCCACCCTCAATGAAAAGGGTATTGATATGATTGCCTTCCCGCTGCCCGCAAAGGCGCTGGCCGCCCTCATTCAGTTGGTAGAAGATGGTAAAGTGAGCTTCTCCATCGCCTCCTCCCGCATATTCCCGGAACTGTTACTGGAACCAGCCACAGCACCGCTGGAAATTGCTACCCGTCTCAACCTGTTGCAGGATAACAATGCAGATAATATTTCCCCCATCATTGATGAGGTATTAAATAAATACCCAGATAAGGTGGCAGAATTCCGCAAAGGGAAGAAAGGCCTGATGGCTCTGTTTGTGGGTGAAGTCATGAAAGCATCCAAAGGTAAAGCCGATCCAAAACTGACCAATCAATTGCTGGCTGAAAAACTTAAATAACAACTGATCTATATGAAGAAATTAGCATTATGGGCGATAGCCTTCGGTTTTGTACTGGCGGGTTGTCACCAGCAAACCGAGAAAGGGGATTTTGTGATCAATGGCAAAATTGATAATGCACCTTTAGGTACTGTTGTACTGGAAGAGCTGTCTATGGATACCCTGAAAATAGTGGATTCTGTGACACTGAGAGATGCCAGTGGCAAGTTTACCCTGAAAGGTATGCTGCCAGAACAGGGACTGTACCGTATTCGCTTTGGTGAAGATGAGCAGCACTTCATTTTGCTGGCACTGGATGCGGGTACCATGACTGTGACTGGTGATCTGAATAACCTGGAACTGGTGAAATTTGAAAACGCTGAAGCTTCATCTGAACTGCAACAGCTGCTCAATGATGTAAGCGCTAAGAGTCGTTCACTAACAGAAGAAAGTATTGCACTGGATAGCATGGCAAAGAGCGGCGCCGGTGACAGCGTGATACAGGCAAAATCCAGCGCACTGGAAGCAAAAGAAAAAGAAGTAACTGATTTTGTAATGCATGCGGCTACTACATCCAAGAATCCTGCTGTTGCTGCGTTTGCACTGAGCATGATCAATCCACAGTCTTTGATGAGCAGCGGAAAAGAAATTGCTGAAGTGAAGAGCCATTTCCCTACTAACTCATTGGTAGTTGGATTAACTGGTAAACTGGAGCAGATGCTGAAGCAACAGGCTGGTGAAGTAGATGCGAATATGACTGCATTGCAGGTGGGTCAGGTAGCACCTGATTTCTCTTTGCCTGATCCTTCCGGGAAGATGGTAAGTCTGAGTTCATTCAAGGGCAAGTTTGTGTTGGTTGATTTCTGGGCGAGCTGGTGTCAGCCTTGTCGTATGGAGAATCCAAATGTAGTGAAGGCGTTCAATGCTTATAAGGATAAAAACTTTACTGTGCTGGGTGTGTCTTTGGATAAGAAGAAGGAAGCATGGGTAGAGGCTATTCAGAAAGATGGTTTGGCATGGACGCATGTAAGTGATCTGAAATTCTGGGAGTCTGCGGTAGTGCCTTTGTATGGAATTAATTCCATTCCGACGAATATGTTGCTGGATCCAAGTGGGAAGATTTTGGGAATTGGATTGAGAGGAGAGGCGCTGGAAGCGAAGTTGAAAGAAGTGATAAAATAACTGGTATTAAATATCAAACCAAAAACGCTTTTGCCATAGGCAAAAGCGTTTTTGGTTTTTAGGGGTTTAACGCAGGCCGGGATAATGTGAGCAGGTTAGTAGCCGGCATTTTGTTGTATGTTTTTGTTTACATCTATTTCTCTTTGAGGTATCGGTGGTATTACTGTTGGAGAGGTAGCAGGATACGTACAGGCAGGTGTATTTAACTCTACTGCATCCCCACAAAATGTTCTTACAATATCCTGTTTATTCCTCAACAGATCGAAGTAACGATGCCCTTCGAACATCAATTCTTTCCTTCTTTCTAACAGTACATTTGCAAGTACATCGGCATCAGGAATATTTACAAGATCAGGTAGTTTTCTATTTGCACGAATAGCATTTACATCCTCAATAGCAGCTACATAATTACCCAGCTTTGCATTTGCTTCCGCACGTATCAGGTATTGCTCTGAAATACGTAATATCTTAGGACTATACAATCCTGAAATTCCATCCTGGCCATAGAACTTCTCATTTTCATATTCAGCAGGACTTCCACTAAATGGAAGTATAAATGATGTGTAGCGTGCATCATCAGTATCAAATACTTTTACGATATCTGGCGATACCCGAATGTCTCCATAACCGGGTTTCAGATATATTCTGCCTACATCATCAGAACCTAATGATTCAGTAGACAATACCCTGAGTGTGAAGATATCCTCACTTGTACCGGGTGTGTTGTAGAAATCTGGTAAATCCTTTGCGGTGATTATTGCATATTCACCTGAATTAATAACTACAGAAGATTCCGTTACAGCATTTGCATTATCACCTTTGTAGAGGTACACTCTTGCGAGCAATGCAGATACAGCATATGCGTTTGCATTATATGGATTACCGGCATCACTTTCCAGTAATGATTTCGCTTGTGTAAGATCATCGATGATCTGTGTATACACTTCATCCTCAGTATTTCTGGCAGGTGAGCCTACTTCAAATTTAGTCATAACAGGAATGCCCGGTGCACTACCACCACCAATAGCATAGGGCTGTGCAAAAACCCGCAGCAAATCAAAATGTGTGAGTGCCCTGACGAACAACGCCTGACCTAATGCACTATTCTTTTCTGCATCTGTACCATCTTTTAATGCAGGAATACTGTTGATGATATTATTTGCTCTCAGCATAACATTATATGTCTGATTCCAGAGGCTTGTGATATCCCCGTCAGATGTGAGCCAGGTGACACGAAAAGTAGACGAAAAGCGATTACTGTTAGTCGCAGACAAGTATACATTATCAGCAGCTAATTCAGGTATCACTAAAAAATTTCGCCCATAATAATTCACGGAACGCATACCTGCATACATACCGCTGATACCTGCATTTACCCCGGCAATATCAGTGAGTGCATCTTCAGTAGGCAGTTGTACTGCTGGCGATAATGTGAGCTTATCATTGCATGCAGTAAAAGATAATAAAAGGAATATATAGATGATAAAGTTTCTCATGTTTCAGCAGTTTAGAAGTTTACATTTAAACCAAGGCTTACCGTCTTTGAAGGTGGATATCTGAAGAATTCATTGGCCCCTGAATCCTGCTCAGGATCCCAGCCGGTATAACCTGTCCATGTAATTAAATTTGTGCCTGTAGCAAATACATATGCCTTTGTAATTTTTGCATATTTTAACCATCTGGCAGGCAGATTATAAGAGAGTGTAACATCCTTGAGACGAAGGAACTTACCGTCTTCTAAAAACCTGTTGGAAGTAACGGAACTTGCAGAATTATTACCTCCTTTTTTAGGTTTAGGTCTTTCTGCAATATCACCAGGTTGACGCCAGTAATTTTGTCCTTGTTGTTTGCTGTAATTGTAACCAAAGTATACACCATCTGCATCTGATACTGCCCTTGTCTGGTTCAGCACTTTATTGCCTGTCAGGCCGTAAAACATAAACGATAATCCAATGCCTTTATAAGAGAATCTGTTGGTCAGTGAACCTATATATCTTGGTTCTGCATTGCCCGCCACTACTTTGTTTGCAGCATTCAGGCTACTGGTTGTTTTGTTATCGGCAGTGTACCATAATGGGTTTCCATTTTCAGGATCAACACCTGCCCATCTGGCCATGTACCAACTGGTCACATGATAACCGACACGCTGTATTGTAATAGAACCTGTGATATCCTGTCCGCCATACAATTCAAGGATCTTATTTCTGTTCATAGAGAAGTTGAGTTCTGTCTGCCACTCAAATCCATTGAATTTTACATTTGTACTGGTCAGCATGGCTTCAATGCCTTTGTTCTGTACCCTACCCACATTCGCCTGTTGCTGCGTGAAGCCACTGGTACTCGATACAGGGGTATTCATCAGCAAACCATTTGTGATACGCTTGTATACATCGAACGTCAGTTTGAGTCTGTTATTCAGCACAGCTGCTTCCAGTCCGATGTCAGATGATTTATTCTTTTCCCAGGTCAGGTCTTTGTTACCAATGGTGCTTGGCGCATTGCCAGGTGCACCATTGTAAGATGTATTATATGCATACAATGCAGTGGCGACAAAGTTGTCAAAATCTGCATTACCGGTGAGACCATAACTACCTCTCAAACGCAGATCGGACAATACTTTCTGCGATTGCATGAAAGGTTCATCTATCAATATCCAGGAAGCGCCGACAGAGTAGAAATTACCAAAGCGCTTGTTTACACCAAAGCGGGAAGAGCCATCGTTACGATAGGTAGCATTGAGCGTATAACGACCTTTATAATTATAATTGAGTTGTCCTAAGTAAGACACAAATGTATAGTCAGTACCGTTACCATTCACATCCTGAGGTGTAGAGGTTACATCCAGTACTTTCAGGTTACCGGATACAAGACCGATACCTTCTGCGCCAAAGCTGATGTTGTTAAAGCGATCGTATTCCATCACCGCGATATAATTGAGGGAATGATCTTTTGCAAGTGGAATGCTACCCGAGGCAGAGAGCTGATTGGTCAGCGTAGTAGTGCGCACTAACTGGTCGAAGATATCACCACTCTTCAGGGGTTCTGCACTGTTATAACCATCGTGGGTAGTAGGATCAGTGAACAGATGTGCATATCCATATACCAGGTCCATATTTACCTTTTCGGAGATCTTGAGCCAGTCAGTAAATGAATAAGATACTGTCAGGCCACCCAGGCCTCTGAAATTATTCAGCTTATTTGAGTTGCGGGAATAGGAGTAGAGGAAGTTATTCTTGGAGACCGCTTTAAACTCCGTTTCGTTGCCCGTATACATACTTCCGTCTGGCTTGTAAGGACTCTGGAAGGGAGAGACGAAATAAGCGCCTAAAATAGGGCTGGAATAAAAATTTCCACCACCAGCAGAATTATAGTCAGTGTAGGACAGATTCAGGTTAAGTGCCAGGTCAATCTGGTTATTCACTTTAGAGGTCACGTTGGACATTACAGAATAGCGTTTCATGCCTGTGCCGATCATCGGACCATCTACTTTTTCATATCCGCCGGAGGCATAGTATTTCGCTTTTTCAGTACCGCCGGAACTGGTGACACCGAGTACCTGGTTAGTACCTCTTCGCCAGCCGGCTTTGCCCCAGTCAAAGGCGTTGTCGAGTAGCGACATGGGAAACTGTGCATCAATATCTGCCTGAGATGTACCATTGATGGCCAGCAGATCTCTGTCATAATGCAGGGCTTCGGCAGGTGTCATTAATGCAGCATGGCCTCTGGTCATTTCTGTTTTACCATATTGTGCATTGATGCCGACTGTAGAAACACCTGATTTACCTTTTTTGGTGGTAATTACAATGACGCCGTTAGCGCCTCTGGAACCATAGAGGGCAGTAGCGGAGGCATCTTTCAGCACGGTGATGGTTTCCACATCATTGGGGTTCAGGTTTGCCAGCAGGTCATTGCTTTGTACACCCAGGGAACCTGCGGCATTCAGGTCTCTGCCATCGATAATCACACCATCCATCACATAGAGCGGAGAGGAACCAGCGCTAATAGAGCCTATACCCCTGATTCTGACAGTTTGAATAGCGCCGGGCATACCTGAGTTGCCACCAACGAAAACACCCGGCGTCTGGCCCTGTAATGCCTGATTAATATCAACGTAGTTTTTGTTCTCAAGGTCTTCGGCAGTGATTTCACCAACAGCGCTGGTTCGGGTTCTTCTGTTGGTATTGGTGTAACCAGTAGCGATGTATTCGCTCAATACGTTTTGGTCCGTCCCCAGGGTTACAGATACATTTGTCTGACCGGTTACAGCGACAGTAACGGATGAATAGCCGACAGACGATACCTGCAGGGATTGCCCTGATTCGATGTTAATAGAGAAATTACCTTGCTGATCGGTAGTAGTTCCTTTGTTCGTTCCTGCTACTCTGATAGTGGCGAGGGGGATAGGTTGACCATCGTGGACATCGGTTACTTTTCCTTTGACGGTACGGGTTTGGGCATGCGTGGACACCACGCTGATGGCTAGCAAAAGCCATAGGAGTACAGATGTTTTCATGAGGGAGTTAATTTAAAGAGATCAAAGTGGGTTATGATAGGTGCATACATAAGGGAGCTGCACGCCACATGGGCACAATGATGGCTACAAATAGGTATTCCTTGATTTTTTAAAAATGATGGATCGTTGTGTTCAGATTTTGGTTCTTAGCTATTTTGAGTTTTGGATTATTAGTCTGTACTAATATAAAAAATTCGGGGGAGAAATAACAATTAAAAAAGGCGTGCATCTTAGAGACACACGCCTTTTTTTAATATAAAGAGTTGAAAGGATTACAAAGCATCCCACCATACTTTCGCGAAGATGTCTGTCACGTTTACAGCGTTTGCTTTGTTGTAAAGCAGTTCGTCGTTTACAGTAGGCAGTCTTCTTGGAATTGCGTCTGTACCGGTTACGTTGTCTGCGTTTGGAGTCAGCGTTGGGTAGCCAGTTCTGCGCCATTCAGCCCATGTTTCGATCTGTGTGAACAGGGCGATATATTTCTGGGTTGCGATCTGTTCTTCTGTGATAGTCGCAGCAGTTGCAGAAGCGTGAGCAGCGATGTAAGTAGCATCAGGAGCTGAACCAGTCACCTGGGTTACAGCCTTGATTACAGCCTGGTTGTAGTAGGTAGCAGCATCACCCAAGTTACCCAAACGGAAGCTAGCATCAGCTTTGATGAACAGTGCTTCGGAATAAGTTACCAAAGGAATTGGCGCACCCGCACCAGCGATATAATCACCTACGTTTGAAGCTGTCAGGTCTTCAGAAGAAGGAGCAGCACCTACGTATGTATCATCGTCTGTTTTTGCAGCATAGTAAGGTAAGCGTGGATCGCTGTCAGACTGCATCATATCAACCAGGAATTTACCCATCTTGATATAGTTAGCTCTGTCTGTGTTGAATGCATTCCACTGGTTTTGTTCAGCGGTAACAGTTCCGTAAACAGCCATAGCATCACCAGCATCAGTTACGCTTGAAAGGTAACCCAGTGCAGTAGTTGCAGAACCAGTAGCATCACCTTTGCTCAGACGGTTAGCAAAACGAGCCTGCAGGATGTGAGCGGTATTTACCCATTTGGTCAGATCACCACCGAAGATGAAGTCATCAGAACCAATAGTGTAGTTGTTAGTACCATCAGTAGCATTCAGCGTAGTAATTGCTTCGCTCAGCAGTGTTTGAATGTATGCATAGATGCTTTCCTGTGTATCGAATTTTGGAGTAGTATTACCGGTAATATTACCCAAACCAGCTTCGGTAGCAGGTACATCTCCCCAGATATCAGTAGCGACACCCAGTGCCATTGCCTTCATGATTTTCATTACAGCAGCATACTGTTCGTTGGTAGCACCATAATTTTCGATCAGGTCATTTGCAGGCTGAACGATGTTGTTATACAGGTTATTCCAGTCGTTGGTGTTACCAGTAGACAGGAGCTGATACTTATCGATTTCCAGCATCTGATATTGAACACCACCGGTTTGCTGGGTCAGAGTAGCAGAGATTCTTGCCAGCGTACCCGTGTAGGTGCTGTAAAGACCGAGTTCTGCCGCAGACAGGATCAACGGAGGAGTTGCAACTGTTGGGTTATTAGGGCTCTCGCCGTAACCTTCTGTGAACTTTGAGCAGCTTTCCGCCATGAATAACAGCGGCAATGCTAAAAATATTAAGACTTTTTTCATGACTTAGTCGTTGTAATTATTTTCAATAATACCTTTTAATGCACACCTTAGAATCCAACTCTCAGACCAACTGCATAAGTTTTAGTACCTGGGTTGTTGAAGTAATCAAAACCAGTCAGGTTAGAACCAGCACCAGTTAAGCTAGTTTCAGGATCTACACCTTTGTAATTGGTATGTAACCAAAGGTTACGACCAGTCAGCGTCAGTTCTACAGATTTGATCGGGCTAGTGCTTGTGAATTTGTATTTGTAACCCAGATTCAGTTCACGCAGACGAACCCAGCCACCATCTTCAACAGAGTTTTCAACAGCATAACCAGCAGCATCACCTTTATAAACACGGTAGTAGCTTTGTGCAGATACTTCCTTAGTGTTTGCAGTGTATTTACCATCAGAACCTAATACCACACCTGGAATTACATAAGTTCTTTCACGGTCTGCAGATTCAGCAGTTCTACCCAGGTTGTTCATTCTTGCTACGGTACCATCCCAAACCTTGCCGCCATGTCTTACATCCAGCAGAGCAGACAGGGTGAAGTTCTTGTAAGTGAAGGTAGTTCTTGCACCACCAGTCCAATCTGGGAAAGGATTTCCCAGGTTACCACTAGCAGAAGCTACTGTAGGCAAACCGGTTGAAGAGCTGATGATGATCTGACCCTCGTCGTTACGAGCCCATTTAGTACCATAAAGTGCACCATAAGGCTGGCCTACGATAGCATAAGAACCGATTGATGTGAATGCAGATTCAACACTGTTTTCTTCTACACCAGGAGCCAGTTCCAGAACTTTGTTCTTGTTCATTGACCAGTTTACCTGAACATTCCAGGTGAAGTCTTTCAGCTTCAGCACATCAGCAGAAGCCAATACTTCCACACCTTTGTTTTGCATCTTACCAGCGTTATCCAGGATGTACTGGAAACCGGAAGAACCAGCAATAGGTCTATATACGAGGATGTCGCTGGATTGCTTATTATAATAAGTCAATTCCAAATTCACGATAGAGAATAACTTAACATCCAAACCTACTTCCTTTTCCACGCTTCTTTCTGGTTTCAGACCTTTATTACCCAGCGTACTGCTGTAGCTCATACCGTTCTGACCCATGAAAGGGAAGGAGTTACCGTCGGTGAAACCGTCAGCGAAGTTAGGGTTAGTGTACACTGTGTTAGCAGCATAAACACCAGGGCTCTTACCACCCGCAGCGATCGCAGCACGCAGTTTACCGTAAGTGATTACGTTATTTGCAGGTACTATCTCAGAGAATATCCAGCTACCACTTACTGAAGGGTAGAAGAAATTGTTTTTAGATTCACCGAAAGTGGAAGACCACTCGTTACGACCTGTAGTAGTCAGGAAGAACTGGTTTTTGTAAGCAAATTCCAGATCATAGTACAGTGCAGATGTTCTCTTTGTAGTAGAAGAGTTATCAGCATACAGGGTAGAAGCGTTATTCAGGTTGTAATAGTTAGGAATAGACAGCTGTGTACCTTTACCATAATCGTTCTGACCTTGCTGTTGGTAAACGTTACCACCCAGGTTAGCGGTCAGGTCAAACTTCTCAGCGAAAGTTTTATGACCACTCAGAATCAGATCTGAATAAAGATCACGGCTGGTGAAAGTATTTTCTTCGATCTGACCCAGGTAGTCACTCACGGCGTTAGATCCGATTGCAAAGATCTGTTTGCTGAACTGAGTGTACATATCCACACCGGTACGGTTGTTCAATGACAACCAGTCAGTGATTTTAAAGGTTGTATTCACGTTACCGTAGAAGCGGTCAGTTTTATCTTTGTAAGGGTTGTTATACAGACCCCAGTATGGGTTGTCATAGAAAGCATAATAGTTCTTGCTGGAGCCATCTTCGTTCTTGTAATCAGCCAGATTCCAGGATACTGGCGCTCTCATCAGAGACAGCATCACACCCGCAGTGTTAGAACCGTTCTGAGCCTTAGTACCTTCAGTCAGTACATAAGAAGCAGAAACCCCCATTGTCAACCTGTCGGAGATTTTAGAGTCAGCATTGATACGAACAGTTGTTCTCTGCAGATCGGTTGTAGGAACAACACCTTGCTGATCAACACGGTTCAGAGACATACGGAAAGAGGTATTCTCGTTACCACCGGTGATAGATACATCGTGTGTGAAGTTCTGACCAGTCTGGAAGAATTCATCGGTGTTGTTATATACCTTAGCACCGCTGATTGAGCTGACTTTTGGACCCCAGCTATAAGGAGTAGCACCTTCCTGGAAAGTAGGAACACCACTTACCCAGTTACCCTGAGCATAAGTATTTTGCTCCTCAGGCAGCTTGCTCACCCTATCAAAACCTGCGTTAAAGCTGTAAGCTACTCTGGTAGCACCAGAACGACCTCTTTTAGTAGTGTAGATGATTGCACCGGAAGCAGCACTAGCACCATATAGTGCAGCAGCAGCAGGGCCTTTCAGTACAGTTACAGAGGCGATATCATCAGGGTTGATATCCAATGCACGGTTTGAGTTGTTTACACCAGCCAGATTAGAGTTATAAGCATAGTTTCTTGCAACAGTAGAGTTGGTGCTGTTATCGATAGGCACACCATCGATAACGATCAGAGGCTGATTCTCACCATTGAAGGTAGAGTTACCACGGATAATGATCTTGGTAGAAGCACCCGGAGTACCACCGGAACCAATTATCTGTACACCGGCAGCTTTGGAAGCCAGCGCCTGGATAACGTTGTGCTCGTTAGAATTGATCAGCTCATCAGCTCCGATCTTCTGAACACTATAACCCAGGGATTTCTTTTCTTTGGTGATACCCAGTGCGGTTACCACTACCTCATTCAGTTGTTTATTATCTGTACCGAGGGCAACAGAAATGTTTGCTGCACCGCCTACGGCTTTTTCCTGGTTAACATATCCTATGAAGGAGAATATCAGGGCATCGTTTGCACCTGCATCGATTTTATAACTACCATCGGCACTTGTAACTGTACCTTTGCTAGTGCCCTTCACTATAACTGACACTCCAGGTAAGGGAGACCCGTCTTTGGTATCAGTTACCTTTCCCGTAATTGTTCGTGTTTGTGCGAACGTGTGCAACACGCTCATGGCCACGAACAGCCATAGGAGTAATCCTTTCTTCATAAAAGATAATTGATTTGATAAAATGAACTTGTTAACAATTATATCAGTATTCCTCATAAGCAATAAGCAATATTCAATTCATAAAAATGCAAAAACCATTTCCCACGCCACTACGGCGCATAACAAAGCAGTATAAAATTCATAAGCAAACAGGCAATTCTCTTGTTCATTTTAACGTCTCCACGTTCTCCCCCGTTACTATCAATGCTGTTTAAATAGAATACAAGCGACCCCTAATTCTGTGTAACCAAATAATAATAAATCCTGACTTTGTTAGATCATCTCTTTAAGCAAAACCAATAAAATTAACCGTTTACTACACGTCTCCATGCAATATTTCCGGGCACCAAAATACAGTTCACAAGTTTTGTTCAGTAAGCACCTCACGTGATTATGTTGTCATAATGTTGGGTTGTATGCACAATACATATCCGTCTCAGCAGCTTCTTTCATCGACAATTGATTTTGGCTTAGATTTCTGTTGTTGTAATGTTACTTTATTATTATTTAATAGGTCGGCAAGATACTTAATAAAATGTTAAAACCCATATACAATTTTCATGTTATTCGGGCAGGTTTTGTCATAGAATTGTAACAATAGAATAATATAGAGGGTTTCAAAGGGCTACTTGCCTAAGTTAAGTTTCAACATATTGTCAAAATAATGTTATAGAAACCCTATTTTTTTATCTTGATAAATTCATATTAGAAAAAACAATAAAGGGCAAGCGGTATGATTACCGCCTGCGCGCTCATCAACCAAAATCTAAATCCGGGTTAAACCAGATTTAAATAAAAATGTACGTCTAATAACAGCTAAAAGGGGAAATTAACCAGCATTCCACATGTACGCATACCGCTGGCCGGCCCTCTCATAAAGGCTGGCAGCGCTCCCTCCCCGAATTTTTCACTTTTCCCTACGACAGGCTAAGTGGTTGTGTCTTCAACAATTCCAACAGCGTTTCATAGATATCCTCATTCCTGTGGTTGTACCGAAACTCACATTCCTTCAGGTGAAGATATACCGTGCTGCGGTTCAGACCCTTGAATTTGGCCAGACGATGCTTGGTTAATCCCCAGAATGCATCTACATCCTCGGAGGCATGGTTTGTTCCCTCATTTTCCAGATTGTAAAGCCTGTATTGTCCCAGATCAGCGACATTGCTGAAACGCCTGATCTTGTCTGCTGCAGCCTGGGTCTCCAATATTGATCGGTTACTCCTGACTACAGAATGAATCATGGAACGGCTTACATCGGGCAAAATCTCAGTATACAAACGGTCAGATGCGCGATAGATACCAAAGACAACTGGTTTGATATTCCGGCTAACATCTGTTTTTACGGGAACTGGGGAGTCGGAGTCTTGAGTGGCTGGGACTGCTTTCCGTTCATTAGTAGTAGTTGAACGTAAGGGGTCGGTTGGCAATAAAGATTCACAGTGCCGGGCTATCTGTTGTCTGATTTTCTTAAGATAACTGTTAACAGTAACCCGACTTACTCCACTTATGCTGGCAATCTGAGTGGCCGTGAGATCCTCGGCAAATAGCCGTAGTATCTCCTTAAATTTACGCTCAGATAAATGAGCGCCCTTTAAGTATTTGTTTTTCATGAACTAAAAGTGGTTAGAATGGCATCATAAACCTCTTATTTTTTAACGGGTATAATACACCCTTTTATACAAACGGCTAAAAGGGGGGGATGAGTGCCCCGCACTAGATTATTTGAAACTAAAAAGCTCAATGCCAGCGCGCTGGCATTGAGCTTTTAGCTATTTTGGATATTTTTTAGAAGCTATTTTTCGCCTTGCTCGCGGTCTTTTAAACCAAGTTTGGACATATCTACATCCTCTTCATCATCCAGCGTATTCCACAACTGTTTCTTCTGCGCCTTCTTTATCAACCCTTTCTCCATCCATAACAACAAAGCAGGCAAAATTGTTAAATTCGTGATCATCGCCAATATCAATGTCAGTGATGTCAACCAACCCAATGCCTTGGTACCTCCAAACTGAGAGAAAGCAAAGATCATGAAACCTGCAAACAGGATCAGGGAAGTGTATACTATACTCAAACCTGTTTCATGAATAGTCTGTTTTACTGTTGCAGAGATATCCAGATTATGATGGGGTAATTCCTGCTTGAAGTTCACCAGGAAACGAATCGTTACATCAATCGCTATACCCAGCGCCACACTGAACACCAGCACCGTAGATGGCTTGAGCGGTACACCAGCCCAACCCATCACACCTGCTGTCAGTGCCAGCGGAATGATATTCGGGATCAGGGAGATGATCAGCATCTTGAATGAACGGAACAGATACAGCATACAGAAGATGATGAGTATAAAGGCCAGCAGAATACTCTCCATCAATCCATCGATGATGAAACGGCTACCTTCCAGGAAAATCACCGTGCTACCTGTATATGTCACCTGGTAATGCGCTGTATCGAATATTTCATTAACTCTTGGTTTCAGTGAATCCAGGAGGATTGGTAAACGACGGGAACCTACATCAGCCATATTTACGCTCACTCTTGCTACCTGACGGCTGCTATCCATAAAGTTGGATACCAGTTTTGTAAACATTGCCGCTTCCTTGCTTCCATTACCTGTATTCTTCATACGCAGATAAGGCGCCAGGAAACCGATATCAAATGAGTTAGGTACTGCATAGTTAGTACTGTCGCCATTGTAATAAGCCTGCTTTGCAAACTTAATACCCTGCACTACAGACAGTGGCTGTGCAAAGTCTGGTTGTGATGTTACCAGCTTAGACAACTGATCCAGTTTATCCAACGTTTGCAGGTTGATTACACCATTTTTCTTTTTGGTATCTACAGCTATTTCCAGTGGCATTACACCCTTGAAATTGTGCTCAAAGAATTTGAGGTCGGTATACAACCTGTCTTCCTTCGGTACATCGTCTAGCATAAAGCCTTCTGATTTCAGACGAAGCATACCGGTAATAGCTACGATCACCATCACTGCTGTACCAATGTATACCACAGGTCTGTATTTGAATACCAATGCATTAAGCCCATCAAGGAACGCGCGGAAGAAACGGTTGTTCATGTAGCTGGTATGCTTCACCTTAGGTGCCGGTAAATAGCTCAATACCGCTGGCAGGAAGATAAATGAGATCACAAAGATCAACATGATATTCAGCCCTGCTACGATACCAAATTCTTTCAGCAAAGAACTCTTGGTAAAGCAGAACACACCGAAACCAATGGCTGCTGTCAGGTTCGTAAATAAGGTCACGATACCCATACGCTGAATCATGTGCACCAGTGCCCTGGTCTTGTTCTGATCCTTTGCGAATTCTGTATGATATTTATTGAGGAAGTATACACAATTCGGTATCCCTATCACCACTATCAATGGTGGGATCAGGGCTGTAAGCAATGTGATCTTGTAACCTAACAATACAATCGTAGCTACTGACCAAACCACACCCATCGCTACTACGATCATTGACATAATCACAGCGCCCAATGAGCGGAAGAATACGAAGAGGATCAATGCGGTCAATACAAATGACAGGATCAGGAACATCTTCATTTCTTTTGCTACCATCACCGCCATGATTGTGCGGATCAGTGGCAGCCCACTCATACGTACCTGTGTATGATGTCTGGCGCCGAAATCATCGCCCAGCGTCATAATGTCATTTACAACCCTGGCACGACCGGCAGAGGCCATCACCTGCTTGTTCACACTGATCATCATGAGATAAGCGTGTGTATCAGGATTGTACAACAACCCTTTGTAAAAAGGAAGGTTATGAAATACATTGCTCAGACTATCCAGCACCACCTGGTCCTGAATATTACCCTTGAATAAAGGCAGTGCGACAAGTTTGTGCGTACTGTCGTTCTTCAACAGATTGATGGCAACAGGTACACTCAGTACATTCTCTACATAAGGCACCTTTTTGAGGTCCTCATTAAGCTTTACGTAGTCACTGAAAAATCCGGCATTAAAAAAGCTGTCAGTCTGAACACCCAATACGACCATGTTTCCATCCTGACCAAAGAGTTTTGTAAATTCCAGGTATTCCTGGTACTTCGGATTGTCTGTAGGAATGGCTTTGTTTGACTCATAAGATAACTGGACCTTGCTGGCGAAATATCCCATTACTGCGGTAGCTGCTAATAATGCTATCAGCAGTGGGAGCCTGAATTTTAGTACGAAACCCGCTAAGCGTTGCCACATAAGCATCGTTGAATTTAGTAGGTCGTAAAGGTAATCAAAGTTGTCTAAAAAAATGGGGCACTTAGCCTATATAACAGTAATTGTCATAAAGTAACAACATATAACTATTTTTGATGCATGTACCGGTTTCTGCTCTCCCTGTATCTTTTGTGCCTCGGTCCGCTGCTGCTATCAGCACAAACCCTTATCGGACAATGGCAGTCATGGTTACCCTCCCTGCCAGCTATCTCTGTAGCCATGCAAGGAGACAAGGTATATTACGCCACCAGTTCCGGGTTGTTTTCCCTGACCACTGGCGCCGAACAGGACATTACAAGATATAGTAAAGTGAATGGCCTCCACGATATTGGCATCAGCACCATCTGTAGCAATGATAACGGAGTACTGATCGCTTACCGCAACAGCAACCTCGACTTTTTGAGTGGAAGTAACAGCTATAACCTACCCGATTTACAACGCAAACAAACCACTGAGGATAAGACGGTCTACCGGATTTATGCAGGTGGTACTAATGCCTACCTGTGTACTGGATTGGGGGTAGTGGTAGTCAATACGACAGTACCCGAAATAGCGGCTACCTACGCCATCGGTTCTGTATATGGTTTTACCATTTTGAATAATCAGTTGTATGCCGCTTCATCAGCGGGGGTGAAGACTGCGCCATTGACTGGCAGTAACCCTGCCGATTATAGGAACTGGTCTATCTTAGGGCAGTTGACTGATACAGTTGATAATATTGTTTCTTTTAATGGGCAGTTGATTTGTCAACAACATCAAAGCCTTTATATTTTGAATAACGGAACATGGATTCCCTACTACTCAGGCGCTACAAACATCGCCGTACAGGGTGACTACCTCACTGTTTCCAATGATACCAGTATTCTATATATAGGAAAAGACGGAAATGCCGGTCCCCCCATTCAAAATGCGTTATTAAAAGCGATCCGGCAAACGACGGGGAATAACCAGTATACCTGGGTGGCCGACTCCCTTTCAGGGTTACTGCAATATGATGGCCAGGAATTCTCTGACATCAGCCTCAATGGCCCGGCCAGTATACTCACCGGGCAGCTGCTGTTTTACAACAATACCCTGTACGCCCCTGTCGGAGGCGCTTCTGACAGCTGGGTAGCTAATAATAACACCGGCGTATACTATACTTATAATGGCGGGGAATGGCATCATTACACAGATACCCTTCATGACATTATCACCATGGCTCCTGATCCTACAGGAGATGGAATGTATGCAGGCTCCTTTGGGGGAGGCCTGATTCATATAGCCGCCAACGGTACCCGTACCTACGCCCTGCAAGGACAAAAAATCAGTGGTCTTACCAACGATGCCTCCGGCAATCTCTGGATAGCCGTTTATGGGGCTACCTACAACCTGATATGTAAAAAACCGGATGGTACCTACCTTACCTTTCGCAGTACCTATGCACAAAGCGGCAATGCCATCAGCCAACTGGTCGCAGATGATGCCGGGCAAATATGGATCGTATCTCCACAAAGCAACGGCCTCTTTGTATACAATACACTTACTAATGAATGGAAACAATTCAGACAGGGGAGTGGGCTGGGCAACCTGCCATCCAATGATGTATACTGTATAGCAAAAGATAAGAATGGTAGTTTCTGGGTGGGAACAGGCACCGGTATCGGCGTGATAGGATGTAGCACTTGCGATGCCGCCTGGCCGATCATTCAGCAGGACAATTTTGCCGGCTACCTTTTCCAGGATGAACAGGTGACGGCTATTGCCGTAGATGGCGCCAACCGTAAATGGGTAGGTACGCACAATGGTGCATGGCTTGTGAATGAAGACGGCACCAGCATCGAAGAAAACTTTACTACCGACAATAGCCCTCTACCCGGCAACCGCATTTATAGTATCACTATCCATCCCACTACCGGCGAGGTGTATTTTGCTACCGATCAGGGGTTGATGTCGTACAGAGGCACTGCCACCGAAGGCAATACTATGAGCAAAGATTCCGTACTGGTATTTCCAAACCCTGTAACACATGACTATAGCGGCAATATTGCCATCAATGGTTTAGCTGAGAATACATTAGTGAAGATTACCGATATCAGCGGCAGAGTGGTATATCAAACGTGGACTAAAGGTGGACTTGCATTATGGAATGGGTTGGATTATACAGGTCACAGACCACAGACAGGCGTTTACCTTATATTTGCTTCTAATACTACGAAGGGAGAACATCTTGTAACGAAGATAGTGTTTATTAATTAGCCTATTTTTGCATTGTAATGTTACACAAAACACGTGGTATAGTCCTCAGAACGGTTAAGTATGGCGAAACCAGCGCCATTGTGACCATCTTTACAGAGCTGTTTGGTATCCAGTCTTATATGGTCAATGGCGTTCGCTCTTCGAAGCCTGCAGCCAAAGGCAACCTGTTTCAGCCAGGTAATATACTTGAACTTGTGGTGTATCATTATGAGCAGAAAACCATTCAGCGTATTTCTGAATTTAAGCTGGGCTATATCTGCACTTCTCTGCACTTCAATATCGTAAAGAATACTGTTGCGCTCTATCTCATTGAACTATTACAAAAAAGCCTGAAGCAACCGGAACAACACCTGGAGCTTTATTACTTTGCCGAAACAGCTCTGGCGGCACTCGATCAGGCACCATTAGGTGTTGCAGCAAATATACCTTTGTATTTTACTTTGAAACTGGCAGAACAACTGGGTTTCCGCCTGAATGGAAGGTATTCTGAATATGCCCCGTTTCTCGACTTACAGGAAGGCTCATTTACAGATCTGCCGCCACACCATAACAACTATCTGGATGCTGCGAATAGTGAAATCACAGACAGGCTATTCCAATGCCAGGCATGGGAGCAACTGGGTGAAATAGTGATGAATAAAGATAAAAGAAGAAAATTACTGTATGCTTACCTGGACTTCTTCAAGCTACATATGCCTGACTTCCAGGAGATGAATTCTCCGCCTATTTTGCACGAGATTCTTGATTAACATACTTCAGGGTTGTGGTCGTACCATCGAACTCCGCATACGTGAAGTAACGTAGCCAGTCTCCAAGATTGATATAGTGACTGTTGGGTCCTATCTCCAGATCTAAAGGCAGGTGACGATGACCGAATATCAAGTAGTCGTAGTGGGTCGTTTTTAAAATGTCTTTGCTATATACTGCCAGCCACTCATTCTCTTCTCCAAGGAATTTTTCTTCATGCTCTCCACCGGTAGCCGCGCGGCTTTTTCGGCTGAAGTAGTTAGCGAGTCCAATACCCCATGATGGATGAATAAGGGAAAATAACCAGCGGCACACAGGATTACGGAACACCTTTTTCAGCATCTTGTAACCATGATCGCCGGGACCTAAACCATCTCCATGACCAATGTAAAATTGCTTGCCTGCAATGTCGTAAGTCTGTGGTTCGTAATAGACCGGAATATCCAGTTCATCTTCGAAATAGCCATTCATCCACATATCATGATTCCCAATGAATACTGAGATGCCAATACCATTGTCACGCAGTTCTGCCAGCTTCCCCAACAGGCGGGTATAACCTTTAGGAATCACCTCCCTGTACTCAAACCAGAAATCGAAGAGATCACCTACGAGAAAGATATGGCCGGCATCTTTAGACACTTCATTCAACCATGCTACGATCTTACGCTCCCGATCCCTGCTGCGTACCATATCTGGTGCACCCAGGTGAAAGTCTGAAGCGAAATAAACACGTTTGCCAGCCGGAAGTTGAATTTGATGATGCATGAGCCTTTTAATTGCGCGTGCAAAGATGAAGAAAAATTGTGATTACCTGATACCAGCCTCCTGTACGGCAGTTTCGATATCGGTGATATCTGCCTTTACCGGATCATTGTAGCTGTCGAACAGGAAGACTTCCCAGGCATATTTTTCATGCATGAGGTTGATGTCTACGTCTTCGCCATTCTTCTTGTGAAACTTCAGTTTCAGCTTAGAGGTACTGATGATCTTTACACCCAGTTTAGCGAGGTAAGCACTGTCTGCTACCAGGGCTGCATTGTTGGATTGTTCCATAGCAGCAAACGAGTTCTTGTTGAACGTATTTTTCAGGTAGGTCAGTTTATCGCCTGCGGGATGGAAAATAACGGCACAGGTATCGGTAATGATGAGAGTGGTGGTAGAATCTTTAAAGTTACCACTCCCTCCACTACCACAGGAGGCGCACATGACGATGATGGAAATAAAAAACAGTAACCGTGTCACTTGCTTGATTATTTAAAAGAACAGCGCATGACGAGGTCACGCGCTGTACGAATATTGTTAACTGATAATTGACTTATTCATCTACCAGAAATACATACACTTCTTTCGGACCATGTATACCTACTACCAGTGTTTTCTCAATGTCTGCCGTGCGGCTTGGACCAGAGGCAAAGTGAATAGAGGAGGGGAGGTTTCCCTGATATTTCTCCTTCATTCTTGCGATGGCATCTTTCAGGTCAAACACCAGCTGATGAGTATAAGCGATCACCAAATGTACAGGTGTATATACTGACAGTGCTCTTCCTGAAGGCTGTGCTGCGCTGAGTACGATAGTACCTGTGCGGGCTACCAGCATTTCGCAGTCAGTGATGGCTGCGTTGGCAGAGTGCATATCACCTTTGTTCAGGCCAGACAGTTGATTCAGCTGCAGATCTTTGATCAGTGACGGGGTCTGGCAGATGATATCTGACCATTCCCTGGTGACGGCCAGTGCCTGCAGGTTTTCCAGCAGTTCGGCCTTACTGGTACAAAAAACGAATTTGCCCTGCAAGCGGGCAAATTCTTCTGCAAATTTCATTTCCAGTCCTTCATGTTCCTTCACGAAGACAGAGTTGTTGCCCTCCGAGTTAGGGAAGGGCAACGGCACCGACTGGCTTAATGCATTTCTTACTCTTTTGAGAATATTTTCCTTGGCAGGAGATACTTTCATATCAACTTACGCATTAGCAGTAGCTGGTGAAGGATTGATCAGATCACTAGGATGCACACCGTCAGTTGTCATACCTTCGTGAGCAGCCAGGTGCTCTCTGTGTACATCGTAAGGACGTCTGCCGATCAGTCTTTCCAGATCTGCCTGGTACAATACTTCTTTTTTAAGCAGTTCACCAGCCAGCACTCTTACATTGTCGATTTTATCAGACAATAGCGCTTTGGTACGCTGGTAAGCTTTTTCGATCAGGGCACGTACTTCTTCGTCAATCATTTTTGCCGTCTCTTCAGAGTAAGGCTTGGTGAAAGACTGATCACTGTTTGGATCGTAGAAGGATACGTTACCAACTTTATCGTTCATACCATATACGGTTACCATTGCATAGGCCATACGGGTGATCACCTGCAGGTCATTCTGGGCACCGGTTGATACTTTACCGAATACGATGTCTTCTACTGCGCGGCCACCCAGGGTCATACAGATATCGTCCATCAGCTGTTCGGTGTTATAGAGGTATTGTTCTTTCGGTAAGTATTGTGCATATCCAAGTGCAGCTACACCACGGGGAACGATTGTTACTTTCACCAGCGGATTAGCATGCTCCAGGTACCAGCCACAAATAGCGTGACCTGCTTCATGGTATGCGATAATCTCTTTCTCTTCGGGAGAGATGATCTTGTTTTTCTTTTCCAGACCACCGATTACCCTGTCTACGGCATCGTTAAAGTCATCCATTTCTACTTCCGTCTTGCCTTTACGGGCAGCGATCAGGGCTGCTTCGTTACATACGTTGGCAATATCGGCGCCGGCAAAACCCGGAGTCATGGAAGCCAGTTTCTTGATATCGAGGATTGGAGAAGTCTTGATTGGTTTCAGATGCACATCGAAGATCGCCTCACGACCAGCCAGATCCGGCTTATCGATAGAGATCTGACGGTCAAAACGTCCTGGACGCAGCAGCGCACTATCCAGTACATCCGGACGGTTGGTAGCAGCGAGGATGATAATACCACTGTCGGTACCGAAACCATCCATTTCTACCAGCAGTTGGTTGAGGGTGTTTTCACGCTCATCGTTGCTCATCATTACGTTTTTACCTCTGGCACGACCGATCGCATCAATTTCATCGATGAAGATGATACATGGTGCTTTTTCACGGGCTTGTTTGAACAGGTCACGTACACGGCTGGCACCCACACCCACGAACAGTTCTACGAAGTCAGAACCGGACATAGAGAAGAATGGTACCTGTGCTTCACCTGCCATTGCTTTGGCCAGCAGGGTCTTACCAGTACCCGGAGGGCCTACCAGTAGTGCACCCTTTGGTATTTTACCGCCGAGGGCGGTGTATTTTTTCGGATTCTTCAGGAAGTCTACGATTTCCATTACTTCTACCTTTGCTTCGTCGAGACCGGCTACATCACTAAAGGTGATGTTGACACGGGTACCCTTGTCGAAGAGGGTTGCTTTGGACTTTCCGATATTGAAGATGCCGCCTGGGCCACCACTGCCACCGGCAGGTCCACCCATTTTACGCATCAGCAGGATCCAGAGGCCAATAAGCAGTACCAATGGTAACAGTAATTGAATGAAGGGTTCAAACCAACCCTGCCTGTCTTCGTAGGTAACTTTCACCTGGTCTTCCAGTGGGGTATTGGCCTGTGCCTTGTCCATATCAGTCTTGAAGCTTTCTTCACTACCGATAGTAAAACGGTAATGAGGACCCTGGTTCACACGCCCCAGGTTGCCTTTAGATACTTTGTCAAATTTGGGTTCATTAAGACGGTCTCTCTTTATGTAAACCTCTACTGATTTCTTATTTACAACCACCAGCTTATCTACATCACCTGGTTTCAGGTAATCCAGCTGGAATTCCTGCCAGCTTATATCCCTGGGCGGTGGGTTAAAGGGAAACCAGTTCATTGCCAGCAGGGCAATACCTATAAAGGCATAGACCCAGTATATATTGAACTTTGGTCCTTTTTTAGGCGATTTGTCTGACCCCTTGTTGAAGTTGTTGCCTCTTTCCATAATCTTTCGCTCCTTTACGGATGTCGGGTAATAGTTAAAAGTTATTAGTTAGTCTCATTATGCTCCATTCGTTCGGCATCACTCCACATATCTTCCAGGCCATAAAATCGCCTGGTTTCCGGTTGGAATACATGCACCACAACATTCACATAATCTACAAGAATCCATTGTTGTGCGGTAAAACCCTCATGTTTGTAAGGGGTTTCTCCTGTATGCTTTTGCACCTGATCTTCCACGAAGTCAGCAATAGCCCGCACCTGTGTGTTGGAGTTAGCCTCACATATAACAAAGAAATCAGCCACAGCTTCAGGAATCTGGCGCAGATCCAGGGAAACTATGTTTTCTCCCTTTTTTTCCTGGATGGCCTTGATGATGGTGGAAAAAATCTCGCTTTCTCTACTCAGGCGCGTAAGCGCTTTCTTTCTCGTACTCAGAACGGTTAAGGGTGCCAATAAAATCTCTTTTGGTTAAAAATAAACTTTAATTGTCAAAATTACTAAACAAGCCTGAAATAACGCCGGAATAAAACGAAGGCACCTCAAGGTGATGATCGGACGTTTACCGGGTGTTAATGCTTAAGAACCACTGACTTGCTATGGCTTTCGGCAGCTTGGCATGAGGCCGTTTTTATGACTGTTAAGGAAAAGATAAAATGATTTACATTGCCTTTTCAAAAATAAAACAATCCATTTCTTTTCTATGACAGGACAGCCTTTCTTCATCTTAGATTCAGTAGACAGCACCAATAACTATGCCATGGAGCAGGTAAATACGGGCCTGGTGACATCCGGTACAGCCTGGTTTGCAATGGAACAAACTGCGGGAAAAGGACAGCGTGGAAAGCAATGGTCATCGCCCAAAGGTGAAAACATCGCTCTGACGATAGCGCTACAACCCACTATGCTACCACTTTCCAGGCAGTTTTTGCTGAGCGCGGCAGTAGCACTCGGTGCTGCCGATTTCTTTGCAAAATATGCTGGTGATGAGACAGCTATTAAATGGAGTAATGATATTTATTGGCGTGACAGAAAGGCAGCAGGTATTTTGATTGAAAATGTACTACGTGGCAATACATGGCAATATGCCATAACAGGTATCGGGTTCAACATCAATCAGGCTTCTTTCCCGCCACATTTACCGAATCCGGTGTCACTCAAACAAATAACCGGGAAGAATTGGGATTCAGTAGAGTTAGCTCAGGATCTGTGCACGTTTCTGCACAAGAGATTTGAACAAATACACCCTGCTCATTATAATGATTTGCTGGAAGAATATAAGAGCAAACTGGTACGTATGAACAAACCCGGCCTTTATCGCAAGGATGGGGAGATTTTCGAAGGCATCATCAGAAATGTACTGCCAGATGGAAAATTATGCCTTGAAAAAGCAGGAAATATCTTAGAGCTCGGATTTGGGGAGATCGAATTTATTTTTCCTAAGTGATATGTCCGGTTTTGGTTGTAGCGAACACTTAAAATGATACGGATTACGTGCCGCGGTCATATTTAAGAATATAGGTTGGATGACGGGGTCACGTAATCCGTTATAATATCTTGTTTACTGCAGGGCGGGTAGCTGGTTGTTGTTTCATAGCAGTTCATCAAAAAGCCAGATGAAAACAAGATTTTGGTTGATAAAGTGTAGGACTAAATTGTGAAAACTTTGTTAAATTATCAAATTAAAAAATGCAACCGGGAAACATATAATTTTAATTGCTAACTGTTTATATCTTATTTACTATCATTAAAAGGAAAGGATAGGTAGCAATTTTTGCCGGATTCCGACTGGCGATCTTTCGCTGGTTTTACTGTATGTTCAATGCCACCACTTTCAAAACTCCTGCGAAAAGTACATTGGCTGTTCACTTCGCTCAGCATATCCCTGCGGGACATTTATCAGTGCTACCAGACGTGGCTTTGAAGAGCATGCGAACTTTACACACTTTTTCAAAAGTCAGACCGGGCATACGCCCCTTACTTTCAGAATGAAATAAGTTATTTGGCTTTATACCCCCAATCCTGCAACCATTTGATCACTTTCTCTTTGTAATCACCCTGGATCAGGATCTGCCCATCTTTTGCACTGCCACCGGTGCCACATTTTGTTTTAAGGTCCTTGCCCAGTTTTTGCAGGTCTTCATCTTTCCCTACAAAGCCATCTACCAGCGTCACTACTTTTCCTGCACGCTGCTTCGTATCTAGTTTTACACGTAACTGTTGCTGAGCAGGAGGGAGGGTGTTCATTTCTGACTGCTCCTCACTAAAGGCTGGTGTAAAATTGGGATCTGTGGAATAAACGATCCCGCCGCCGCTATTTCTCTTTTTGGACATACTACTAATTTTAAATTATGCAACAATCACCTGCAGGGAAGCGGGTTCTACCCTGAAGAGCACCTCTCCCTGACTGGTAAGTGGAACTGCATCTCCATCTACCTGCAAATGGACAAGTTCCGGACTTTTGACCAGGATTTGCTTACCCATGTAATGGTTCATGTAACTGGTCTTGTCGATATTGCCCATCAGTGAAAAGAAACCCAATGGTACTAATCCAAAGAAAGGCATTGGTGGCACCACACAAACATCCAGGTTGCCATCGAAGACACTTGCGTTTGGCGCCAGTTTGAACTCATATCCAAACTGATTACCATTGGCTACTGTGAACATAAATGCTCTTTGCTCCAGTTGCTGCCCATCAATATTGATTTTATAGGAAGGTCCTTTGTATTTGTTGAAACTGCTGATCACCAGTTTGGCATAGCCCCACAATCCTCTCTTCTTCGTATTTCTGAACTGGTCGGCAATGAGCGCATCAAAGCCTACGCCGGCATTGCTAAGAAATAGGTGTTCGTTGGCATAACCAATGTCAATAGGTTTGCGCTTTCCATTGGCGATTAGTTCCAGTGCCAAAGGCACTTTTAGCGGAATCTTCAGCGCCCTGGCCAGACCATTACCACTTCCCAGCGGTATCACGGCGAGCGCGGTATCAGTGCCCACCAGTCCCTGTGCAATTTCATTGATGGAGCCATCTCCACCTACTGCTACCACTGTATCTACGCCGTGGGAGACAGCTTCGCGGGAGAGGTCAGCACCATGCCCCAGGTATTCCAGGTGTTTTATTTCTACTTGAAAGGCCTTAGGTGTCAGGTATCGCCGGATCACACCTTCTAGTCGCTTCTCTCTGTCCGTACCGGCTTTCCGGTTGATGATAAATAATATCTTTCTCAACGCTAGGGATATTTCTGTTTTAAATTGCTTTCAGACTCAGGTCAAGACTCACCGCATGGTGAATGACAGCACCTGCTGATACGAAATCCACCCCCGTCTTTGCATACTCTTCGATCGTATCCAGGTTTATGCCTCCTGAAGCCTCTGTTTCATATTTCCCGTCTATCAGTAATAATGCCTGGTGCAATTGTGCTGGTGTAAAATTGTCCAGCATAATGCGATGTATCTTTCCAACGGTCAGAGCTTCTTTTACATCATCAAGATTGCGGGTTTCCACTTCTATCTGCAAAGGTAATCCGTTCTCTTCGAGGTAAGCAACCGTTCTGTTTACAGCGGCAGTGATGCCACCTGCAAAATCAATATGGTTATCTTTCAGCATCACCATATCATACAGTCCCATTCTATGATTAACACCGCCTCCAATTTTAACCGCTTCTTTTTCCAATAGACGGAAATTTGGTGTTGTCTTGCGGGTATCCAGCAGTTTGGTATGATAGCCACTCAGGCGCTGTACGTATTGATTGGTAAGGGTAGCAATGCCGCTCATGCGTTGCATGCAGTTCAGAACCAGTCTTTCGGCCATGAGCAGGGTATGTACGGAAGCATGCACTTCAAAGGCCGTTTCGCCGGAGGTCATCACTTCACCATCTTTCTTAAGGGGAGTAAATACGGTTTCAGGGTCCAGCAGGTGGAAAATGGTAGTAGCTACCTCCATTCCTGCTAAAATGCCATTCTCTTTTATCTTCAACCTGGCACCCCCTTTGGCATTTGCCGGTATACATGCGAGGGTAGAGTGGTCTCCGTCTCCGATATCTTCTGCCAGTGCGTTGCGAATAAGGTTTGTTAATGCTGGTTCCTGTAACATACTATTGCTTTGAGACAACGAAAGTAAGAGAATTTTAAATGACGCTTTCAAACAAAAAAAGTCCGGAGATGTACTCCGGACTAAACAATATCAATCTTAACAATCACTACTTGTTTTCAAAACGAAGCTCGTTGAGTACCATTGAGCCTCCCTTCTTTTGTAAGAAAAAGGATGTACGATATGCTCCGCCTGAGGTACCCATATTACCAATACCAAAGCGGGATCCTCCACCGCCTTCTCCCTGATGGATCAGTTCGAAGGACTTAACCTGATTCTTTGAAAAAAAGTCTTTCAATATTATTTCAGCCTGTGACTTGCTATAAGAGTTGGATTTACCTGAGATGTTGATTTCAACAGTATTATCAAGATAACGGGAGAGTGAACCAGCATCGCCCGATTTGATGGAGCTGACTACATCTTCAAAAGGTCCTGCAGCAGCCGGATTTAATGCCGACGCTGACATTGTAAATGCAGTGACAATGCCTGCTAACAGCACCACTCCCAGCACATACATTATCTTTTTCATTGCCAGTATTTTAGTAGATAGTAAAGTTTTCATCATCAATGTGAAATGGGCTAAAACTATGCCAAATTGCGGGTTGACGCGGAAAATACAATTATCGTTGTATCATCCAATTGGTAATTAATGCAAATTAAAAAATATATAAATTTAGATTAAAACTTAAGTGCATGTTATGACATCTAAAATTATCAGAGGCTGATATGAATTTTGCTACCAAATGATCAAATTACTAGTGGAATTGAAGTATGCTTGTTAACTTTACGACCTTACTGCTTTAAAATCTCAACCGGATATATGGAAAAGAAAAAAGCCATGCTCGTTATCATGGATGGATGGGGACAAGGACAGGTTCCTTCCGCTGACGCAATAGCAAATGCCAAGACACCTTTCGTGAGCAGTCTTTATTCAAAGTACCCACACAGTACGCTTGTGACTTGTGGCGAACAGGTAGGCTTACCAGACGGACAAATGGGTAACTCAGAAGTAGGCCACCTGAACCTTGGCGCTGGCCGCATTGTATACCAGGAACTCCAGCGTATCAATGTAGCTATCCGCACTGGAGAACTGGCATCAAACGCTGTGTTGCAGGAAACTTTCAACTACGCTAAAGACAACGATAAAGCTCTTCACCTGATTGGTCTGGTGAGCGACGGTGGTGTACACTCACACATTACACACCTGAAAGCCCTTACCCGGATTGCAAAGGAAAAAGGTCTGACCAAAGTATATATCCACGCCTTTACTGATGGCCGCGATACAGATCCTAAAGGTGGCCTCGGCTACTTCTCTGACCTGCTGCCTCACCTGGCACAAACTACCGGTCAGGTAGCCAGCATCACCGGTCGCTACTACGCTATGGACCGCGATAAACGCTGGGAACGCGTAAAACTGGCTTACGATGCCCTGGTAAATGGTACAGGTACCCCTGCTACCGATGTACTGGCAGCTGTAAAAGCTTCTTACGAAGCGGGTGTAACTGATGAATTTATCAAACCAGTGATCATCACTGACGCTGCCGGTAAACCAGTGACCACCATCCAGGAAGGGGATGCCGTTCTTTGCTTCAACTTCCGTACTGACCGTTGCCGCGAAATCACCCAGGTGCTCACTCAACAGGCTTTCCCTGATTTCGATATGAAACCATTGAACCTGTTCTACACTACCATGACTGAGTATGATAAAACATACAAAGGCGTGCACGTGATCTTTGAAAACGATAACCTGACCAATACCCTGGGTGAAGTGCTGGAACAAAACAACCGCACCCAGATCCGTATTGCAGAAACTGAAAAATACCCACACGTATCTTTCTTCTTCTCCGGTGGCCGCGAAAAAGAATTCAAAGGCGAACGCCGTCTGATCGTATCTTCTCCTAAAGTAGCTACTTACGACCTGCAACCAGAAATGAGCGCATTCGAAGTAACCGATACCATCGTAGCTGAAATCAACCAGAAATCAGCTGACTTCATCGCCCTCAATTTCGCTAATGCTGACATGGTGGGTCATACCGGTATCTGGGAAGCCGCTATCAAAGCAGTAGAAACTGTAGATACCTGCGTAAGCAAAGTAGTTGCAGCTGCGCTGGCAAACGATTATACCGTGTTCCTGACTGCCGACCACGGAAATGCTGACTTCATGGTAAACGGCGACGGTACACCAAATACCGCTCACACCCTGAACCTGGTACCTTACTTCATCATCAGCAATGATTTCAAAGGTGAAGTAAAACCTGGTAAACTAGGTGACGTAGCACCTACCATCCTGACACTGATGGGATTACCTATCCCTAAGGAAATGAGTGGTAATGTCCTTGTTTAATTGATGCACTGACAATACAATACAAAGAGGCCGTTCTGTGAGTACAGAACGGCCTCTTTATTTTTCCCAATTACCTGTAACTATTCACATAGGTAAACCGTTTTACGTTTTTAGTGCTCTCGACAGATTTGCTCATGCATCAGATGCGCCGTCTTCACGGCGCATTATTTTTTATTGCTTACTTAGCAGCAGTTCAGTTTGCTGTTCCTTTCAATTCCTCATACTTCGCTACCTTTGCTGCATGAAATTTTTCTGGATATTACTGACTGGCACTATACTCTTTACATCCTGCAAAACCGGCTCTTCCACCCCTTCTCCAACTGGCAGCGGATACAGGGACCTAAAAGGCTACTTTCAGGATGAGCTCAACGAACTGGAACAACAAAAACCCGGGTTATTCAAAACAGTTTCACTGAATACAAAGCATGATAGTGTCACTATCACCGTACCCGATTCCCTTCAACTACATAATATGCTCGCACCCTTTATGGATGTAGACCTCCACAAACCAAGTTTGCAGGGCGCCTACGATACCATTATGCTGGCAGATCAGTTCACCGGCAAGCGTTCCCTGATGTACAAGGCAAAGGATGACGCGACCCTGCCCCAGGAAATTATTCTTGAATTGGACAATGCGCAACATATCACAGCCGTACAATTGAACAGACATGTACGCAACCTCGTTTATGAATACGAACAAAACCTCGAGTATCAGCACAATCATCATGTCCGGATCACGACAAGGCAGCATATCGCTTTCCTGCCCGAAAAAGAACTGGATATTAAGATTGCGATGATGCACCTTTAATGACTTTATTGATCAGATGACAGCAGCGGAGTTTTCACAGATATCACATACCATTCCCCTTCAACCCGGTATTTACAAATACTATAATGAAGGCGGCGAGCTCCTGTACGTGGGCAAAGCGAAAAGCCTGCGGAAACGGGTGAGTTCTTATTTTGCAAAGAATCACGACAGCTTTAAGACCAGGAAACTGGTCGAACATATTCATCATATTGAGTTTACCATCGTTGGCTCCGAACAGGATGCTTTCCTGCTGGAAAACTCATTGATTAAACAATTCCAGCCTAAGTTCAATATCAACCTCAAGGACGATAAAACTTATCCTTATCTCGTGATCAAACATGAGCCCTTTCCAAGGGTGCTGTTTACCCGGAATGTGATTAAGGATGGATCGGAATACCTGGGGCCTTATACCTCCGTGTGGAGAGTAAAAGAACTGATGGAAGTGATCAGGTACAACATTCCATTACGTACCTGCACATTGAACCTTTCTCCACAGAATATTGCAAAGGGTAAATACAAAGTATGTCTTGAATATCACCTGGGCAACTGTAAAGGGCCTTGCGAAGGTTTGCAGACGGAAGACGATTACAGAGAAGGCTTATCGCAGATAAAGAACATACTAAAAGGTAACCTGTCTCCAATATTGCAACTGTTCCGCACCCAGATGCAGGAGCATGCCATGAACATGGAATTTGAGAAGGCGGAGATCATGAGAAAGAAGATTGAAAAACTACAGGATTATCAATCCAAATCCACCATTGTAAATACAAAGGTGGGCCATGTAGATGTCTTCTCTATCATCAGTGAAGGCAACCATGCATATGTGAATTATCTGCGTGTGTTGAACGGAACAATTGCTGATACAAAAACAGTGACACTGGAGAAGAAACTGGAAGAAGAAAATGAGGAAGTGTTGGCGTATGCAATCAACTATCTGAGAGATGCTTTCAAAAGTGTAACAAAAGAGATCATTGTACCCATTGAAATAGAATATCCTGAAGAAAATGTAATAGTCACTGTACCGAAAGGAGGGGATAAGAAGAAACTACTGGAACTCTCTGAGAAGAATGTTAATTACTTCAAAGAAGAGTTGCATCGTAAAAAGATCCTGCACCTGGAAGGCAAGAGTGACATGGAGAAGAAAAAGGTGTTGTATCAGTTGCAGGCAGATCTTGAACTGATTGATTTACCCACGCATATTGAGTGTTTCGATAACTCGAACTTTCAGGGTGCATATCCGGTATCTGCCTGTGTGGTATTCAAAGATGGAGTAGCGTCTAAAAAAGACTATCGTCATTTTAATGTGAAGACAGTAGAAGGGATCAATGACTTTGCTTCGATGAAGGAGGTGGTATTTCGCCGTTATAGCCGTTTATTGGCAGAGCAGCAGCCATTGCCACAGCTGGTGATCATAGATGGTGGTAAGGGACAATTAGGGTCAGCGATGGAAAGTATCAGGGCATTAGACCTGGTGGGTAGTATGACGGTAGTGGGGCTGGCTAAAAATGAAGAAGAGATTTTCTTCCCGGGCGATAAGGATAGTATCAAATTGCCTTATGATAGTGAGAGCCTGAAACTGATAAGAAGAGTACGTGATGAGGTGCATAGATTTGGTATTACTTTCCACAGGAATAAGCGAAGTAAAGGAACCTTTAAAAATGAGCTGGAAGGAATAAAGGGGATAGGGGAGAACACGGCAACGCAGTTGTTGAAAACGTTCAGGTCAGTGGCAAAGATTAAGTTGCTGACGGAGGATGATCTGGTGAAGGAAGTAGGGGCGGCGAAAGCGAAATTGATTTATACGTATTTCCATCCATAAAACTAAAACAGAGAGGGAGTCGCATCGCGATTCCCTCTCTGTTTTTAAAAGAAAAAAGGGATCGCAATGCGATCCCTTTTTTCTTTAATCTTTATCTGCGAGCAGTTATTAATACTGCCACATATCCTGTTCTTTGTTGAAGATCTTATCCTTAACAGCCTGACCTTCCAACAATCTCAGAGTACCGTCTTTGATATAATCTTTAATCTCACGGTTATAAGTATTGTTTTCTTTGGTCACATAGCTGGTGAAGAAACGCATTTCAAACAGATCTTCCCAACTCATGGTAGCTGCATCGTTATTCTGGTTGTATACATCGTATTTAGCCAGGATAGGACGCATATCAGGATAGTACACCCAGAACAGCGGGATAGCCGCGCGGAAGGAACCATCTTCGTTCATACGGGATACCATTGGAGCGATACCGAGGATACGAACTTTCAGTTGGGACGCTTCTTTGTCGAATACCCAGATTTCTTTGATCTTGTACTGAACTACAGTACGAGGATCGAATTCATCACGGGTAGTTACCATCTTCTCTTCACCTGTTACAGGGTCGATACTACGGATGGTTTTTTCTTCGCCGCTCAGTTTATTCTGGATCTCACTGTAAGCGATAGGGGTAGTGAACCTGTCATCGATAGCGCTGAAGGCTTCTACCTGCTTGCTCTTGATAGCATCGAGCAGGATATTAATGAACAGCTGGCTTGTACCATTTTCATCCTCAACATTATATTGAAAAGGAAGGTTCATCTTTTCGCGGGTATCTATCACCTGCCAGATCCTTTTTTCCCAGAATTCGTCATCTGAGCGAATGTGATCATAGGCAATAGGCGTACGGTCCTTGATGAAGTTCTTTTCAGAGATACCATCGGTACGCTGTGATTTGCGCGGTGTATCTACCGCCATACCGAAACCATCCGGGCGCAGTGATGTTCCTGGGGGTGGTGGTGGAGGGGGCGGTGGCGGCGCAACGCTGTTACCTGTAGCAGGATTTACTACGTTAGCATCTTGGGTAGCTGCATCAGGGGTCGCCGATTTACGACGTGTACTACCTCCCCGACGTTGTGCATCAGCCTGAGATGCCAGCAGGAGTACCAGCATAAGGGAACACCAACCAATTTTGTTAAGGATGACTGCTCGCATAGAAATAATATTAGTTTATCTTGAAATTGATATTGCTCATATCTCTTACTTTACCATCCGGCCCCTTTACACGAACGTTGTCGAAGTAAACCTGGTCACCTGGTTTCAGGCTACGGATAGCACCCATTACAGAGCTAGGGAAGTAAGCGGAATTTGCCTCACCTTCAACATAATCGCCGGAACGAGGTTGGATACCGATACGGTAACTAACTACATCGTATTTTACGCCGTCGAATACGAAGTCTTCCAGATCAGCACGCAAACCGCCCTGTACTTTGAACTCAGCAGCTTTCATTGAAGGGCCTTTGCTCAGACCTACTTTCAGCACTGGATCAGGGATGTATTTGATACGAAACTCTTTGGAACCTAAAGTTTTTTGTTTACCATCGATATTAGCACTTACAGAGATAACTGCTTTACCTGGGGCGCTTACAACTACGGCATATTCACCGGTAGCTTTCTTCGTCATAGAACCAGCAGAAATGCTAGCGCTAACTGCTTCACCTGGTACTCCACCTGCAGATACTGAGATTGGGTTTGATAAACCAATATACAGTACGTTCATTTTATCAGCAGAGATAGAAGTGGTAGAAGCTCCTACGCTATAAGGCTCATTGAATGGCAGGGTCTCAGCAGTGCCATCTGGTTTCTTAATAGTTACAGTACCAGAGATAGTTTTCTCACCGATACCGGAAACTGGCATAGTATAAGTACCCAAACCGTCTACCGCAGTAATGTTTTGACCATTCACCACGATATCTGGATTCACAGTGCTGCTATAAGCACCAACTGCGATCTGAGCTGTCAGCGTTTGACCTTCCATCAGATTCTTGGAATTCAGGGAAACCAGTGGTCTGATCTTGTCGAAACGAATGATGTTTTTGCTAATCTGGGCCAACAGATCATCGATGATCAGTGACTCAGAGTTTTTAACGTCGTTCTGGAACTTACTCAGAATGGTAACAGCTGCGATAGTTGGCACCATTTCAAAGTGATAGCTGGTCCAGTCTTTCTTTTTTGGTCCGTGGCCGCCGTGAGACTCACCTACAACTATTTTCAGTGGTAAGGATTTGGCAAATGCGGCTGTATCCTTAGGATCAACGTAAGTCAGCAGCTGCGCACGCAGTTCTTTCAGACGTTTTTCCAGTTCAGGTCCTTGTTTGCGATTTTCCATGACGCGTGTTGGTGCGTCCAGGTCAGATTTAGATTTGATGTCACCATATTCGTCCAGTCCACCTGATTCTCTGATGATCGTGTTCTTTAACGTATCGAGATATACATACATTGCCTCAGAGAGTTTTTTTACTTCTTCAGCCTTTGTTTTCAGTGGACCTACTTTTCCCGGATCAGATTTCATCTGATCTTCGAAAGTGAGGTAGGTGTTTTCATTCTTATCGGTAATCGACTTATTCGATGTAATTATTGAGTTGTTTACTATATTAAATGCGTTCAATATCTCAGCAGAAACGTTCAATGCAAGCATGGCCGTCAAGACCAAGTACATGATATTGATCATCTTCTGCCTGGGATCTTTAGGTAGTGCCATAGTTTGTTTTCAGATTAAATGATTGTCTGTTGTTAATTCCAAAACTATAAGCGTACCTTATCTACCTGCACCATGCATAGCGCTGAGCATGTTACCGTAAACGGTGTTCAGATTGCTCAGATTTTTAGCGAGCTGGGAGATTTGATCCTGAGTTTTACGCGCGTCATCAACGCTGCTGGTCATAGCTGAAGAAACTTTGAGCAGATTTCCGTAGAAATTGTTCATTGCTTTCAGGTGGTTGTTAGTGTCCTGGAGTTCCAGTTCATAGATAGCATTCAGAGAAGCCAGATTCTTGGTCATACCCTGCATTTGCTCATGGAAGTTTCTGGTAGACTCAGAAGCACTGTTGAAAGAAGCAACAGCCGATGCTGCTGTAGTGTAAGCGTGAGCAACGTTTGTAATTGCGCTGGCAGCTTCCCTTGTTTTCTGGGTGTAGTCGCCTGTAGCCGCAACGACGTCGCTAATGTCCCTCATCTTATCGACGGTGGTACCTAATTTCTGGAAGTTCTCGCTCAGGCGTTGTAATGATACAGGAGTGATATCAGCTTCTTCCAGCATCTTGTCCAGGCCAGCCAGTGCAGGGCTACCACCGGCAACAACAGAAACGTGAGTTTCGCCGCCGTGATCTCCGCCACCACTATCTGGTACGAATGCATATACAAAGAAGATTAATGCCTCAGTGCTCAAACCAACGATCAGGGCGATATCCGCGCCTGGCCAGTGTTGCAGTTTGAACAACGCTCCGATAATTACTACTGATGCCGCGATACAAACAAAGAAATTAAGCCATTTCGATGTAGTAGGATTCATAGCCATAGGTCAAAATTTACTGGTTAAAGTGTTAAAGGTTAAATTGTTGTTATGGAATAGTTGTTGCTCATCGATGATTTGCGGTTTCACTATGTACATCATACGGTTTCTCATGTTGAACATATTTTAAGTTGTTTAACATACACTACATGCCTGTCCCAAAGGCAACCGGAAATAAATTCCCGGTACTGCTTCGATCTGTGCCTGTGTCCTGCCCATCTATCCGTAATGCTGATTATACTATTGAATACTTGCCAGATTAATGGTGACCAAAATCATTTTTAGAACGGCTCAGGAATGCAATCGTACAACGGAAACCAATGTAAGATTTAGCACTATCCTGATACTCGTAAGAGCGGGTACCTGTTTGAAGGAAATATCCGATGTCTTTCCAGCTACCGCCTCTTACAGCTTTACGCTTCATTTTTGGTGGTGCATCATCTGGTATGTCCATACGGAGATATGGGTTCATGTCAGATGTGAAGGAGTAGGCATTCTCATAGAAGATATCCTGTGTCCATTCCGCTACGTTACCAGACATGTTGTACAGTCCGTAGTCGTTAGGCCAATAAGCGTCTGCTCTTACAGTGTAGAAACCACCATCTTCAGGATAGTTACCACGACCGGGTTTAAAGTTCGCCAGCAGACAGCCCTTCTTGTTGCGGATATAATAACCACCCCATGGATAAGGAGATTGCTCTCTACCACCACGTGCAGCATATTCCCACTGTGCCTCGGAAGGTAACTGGAATTTATCTTCAGTAAACAGATTCTTAGAGATACGGTAGTCTTCCCAGAACTTACTACGCCATTCAGCGAAAGCGTTTGCCTGATGCCAGGTCACGCCTACTACCGGATAATTATCAAATGCCGGGTGCCAGAAATACATTCTCGTCATAGGCTCGTTGTAAGCATAAGAGAAGTCCCTGATCCAACACAATGTGTCAGGATAGATAGCTACATCTTTCTTTACAATGAACTTAGAACGTGGCTTGTTTGCGTTCTCACGCAGCTTTGCCTGCTCCCAGTTGAAAGTTTCTATATGATACACCAGTTTATGTACGTCGAACTCTTTACGACCGTACAGGCGATCCTCCGGAGCATATGTCATTTGCTCCAGCTTATCAATGGTGCCTTTATCCTTGTAATTGATCTTCTGCTTCCAGTCGATCACATCCTGTCCACCATCACTCTTTACATGGCTCAGCAGAATGTGCGCGATAGAGTCTGTCACCCATTGTACGAACTGACGATACTCGTTATTTGTAATTTCCGTTGCATCCATGTAGAAGCCGGAAATGGAAATAGACTTGTTACGAGCAGTGTACGCATAGTTAAGATCCTCATCGCTAGGGCCCATATGAAAGGTACCTGACGGTACATACACCATTCCATAGGGTACAGGAGGGAAATACTTCGGTCTGGGACTAACTCCAATCAGCTGTCCTTGTGCATTTTTGGGGGTTTTACTACCACCGCAGCTGGCTAGCAGGCTAACCAGCAATACTGCTAACAGACCACTTGAAAAATTAAGCTTCATAAGGGTAGCTTTCATTGAAAATCATTTATTTCGATACTGCGACGCAGTTCCATTGGCCGAAATGAGACTGCTTGCCGTCGCTAAGTTCTGAAACATGGCCGAAGTCTTCCCGGAATCTCCCGGTTAGACTGATAAGCCAACCAGCCATTCACATTTTTTGAATTTTAAATGACTCTAAAGCTGCTGATTTATAGACAACTCCAGATATAACTGGTTGCTCGCTTGTTGGTTTCTTTAATATCTTGCCCGATCAGGTCGTGTTCTCAGAATCAGCACCTTTTGCCCATCACTCACCCGTTTGAATCTTAAGTAAGATAACAAATGTAACGATTAATTTTAATCCGTAGTTAGTTTTTAGCCAACTTTTTCATTCGCTCATAGGACCGATGACAATTAAATTAAACGTATTTTTTAACATTTTATTATATCTGACGAAAAATCCTTTTTACCGTTACCTTTTTACAGAGATATGGTCATGCAAGATACATAAATATTATTTCAAATTAATAATTTCGTCTATATAATTCACAGGTTTAATGCAATGATAATCTTCGCAAACATAGATCAGCGTCTCATCCGCCCGCTCCCTGTGTGACAGTAAGGGTTTTTCAGGATCATCATGCGTTGCTCCCAACAGTACCTTAAACGGAATATAACGCTTATTAGTATCCTCCATTCTCAACTTATAATCCGGCCCTACAATCGCAATTTCCTTTACGCCTTGTACCCTTTGCAACAGCAGCCCTGCCCATACCCCCAATGAAGTTGGATACCTCACAGTTGTTTGTGCCTGACCGGCCTGCATTTTTATGGATCTTTCCGCCCATTCTTTTTGGTCGAATACTATACTCAGGTACCATAAGTTGGCTGCCATTACTGCATTGCCACTTGGCGTAGCTCCGTCGTATACTTCCTTCTTTCTGACAATCACATCAGATTGACTCTCAACAGTATAAAAGCAATATACACCGGTTTCGTCAGAAAAATGCTGCAAGACAAAACTTGTTAGGGAAAAAGCCTTGTCCAGCCACGTTTTGTCTCCGGTTACCTCCTGCAGGGCAATCAACGCCCTGATCAACCAGGCATAGTCATCCAGAAATGCCGGATATTTTGCCTGTCCATTCTTATAGGTATGGTAAAAGGAGTTCTCACCATCCTTCCGGAAATGTGTCCAGCAAAAATCTACGGCCTTCAAAGCCATCTTTCTGTAACTTTCTTCTCCTGTGGCGGCAAAAGCTTTACAGCAGGCATGTATCATCAGGGCATTCCAGCCTAATAAGAGCTTATCGTCCAATCCCGGCCTTATACGTTGGCTTCTTACCTCCATCAGTTTGGCAAGGCCAATGGCCAGCTGCTCGCTCAGCACTGTCTCATCCAGCTGATTTTCAGCAGCAAAGGCGGACAACGACTGTTTAATCCATAGTATATTGGTCTCCTCCCAGTTTCCCTCTTCACTGATATCGTAAAAGCGACAAAATACGTCCGCATCTGATCCTAATATTTCATCTACCTCCGCCTTGCTCCAGGTATAAAACTTACCTTCCACACCTTCCGAATCTGCATCCAGCGCGGCGTAAAATGCACCACCCGCATCCGTCATTTCCCGCTGTACAAAAGTCAGTGTTTCTGCTATTGTAATGGAATATAATGGATTGCCTGTTACCTGGTAAGCTTCACTCATCACATCTACCAGCAATGCATTGTCATATAGCATCTTCTCAAAGTGCGGTGCCAACCATTTGGCATCGGTGCTATAGCGGGCAAAACCTCCACCGGCCTGGTCATAGATACCACCCTGTATCATTTTGTCCAGCGACAGCAGCGCCTGATCCAGGGCAGCCTGTTCTCCGAAACTATGATAGTAGCGCAGCAGGTATTGAATGATAAAAGTGCCGGGGAACTTTGGAGCATTTCCAATTCCTCCCCATTCCTTATCTGCCTGTTGCAGTATATTATTGAAAATAATATCACATTGATTACGAGTGAATTGTTCTTCTTTGGGGAGCAGGGTGATTGTACTACCAAACTTGCTGGCCTGTGCCAGGTGATCACGCATGTTAATGGCCTGTGTCTCAATGTCTTCCCGTCTGTTTTTGAACGCATCTGACAGGGCCAGCAGCAGTTCCTGCCAGGAAGGGCGGTTGTAAGCTTTCATAGGAGGGAAGTAGGTACCTCCATAGAATGGCAGTCGCTCCGGGGTCAGGAACATATTCAGGGGCCAGCCGCCAGATCCGGTCATAGCCTGCAGGGCATCCATATAAATATGGTCAAGGTCTGGTCGTTCCTCTCTATCTATCTTGATATTAATGAAATGTTCGTTCATGATCCGCGCAGTGGCTTCGTCCTCGAAGCTTTCGCGTTCCATGACATGGCACCAGTGACAAGCGGCATAGCCAATGCTAACTAATATTGGTTTGTCTTCTGCTATTGCCCTTTGTAAAGCCTCATCGCCCCAGGGGTACCACTCTACAGGATTGTGCGCATGCTGTAGGAGATACGGGCTCGTCTCGTTAGATAGTTTGTTCACGGTTATGGTCTTCCAGTAATTCCTTTTTCCAAAAATAAGAAGGGACAGCAATTGCTGTCCCTTAAGGTATATTAATTTCCTGTTTTTTTTACAGATTATTTTTCTATTTACCCTGATTAACAGGTAGAAAGCTGTTATTTTAGGCCTATTCTTCCTGAAATTAGGAAGATTTATTTTTTGTTGGTATTAGCCAGGTATTGTTCCAGGGCAGCTACCATAGAAGGTGCTTGTGGCGCAGGTGCTTTTACATCCAACCTGAGACCGGCCTCTTCTACCGCGGCAGAAGTGGTAGGACCGAAGGCGCCGATATGGGTGCCGTTCTGTTCAAACTTCGGCATATTTTCAAATAGTGACTTCACACCGTAAGGGCTAAAGAACACAATCATGTCGTAATCTTTGCCAGACAATACTTCCTTTACATCGTTTGAAACGGTTTTGTAAAGGGTAGCAGTTGCGTATTCACATTTGTTGGCTTTAAGCCATTCTTCAATGTCTTTCCGCTGGCTGTCAGAACTTGGGAAAAGGAATTTCTCGTTATCACGATGCTTATTCATCACTTCCAGCAGACTTTTGGTAGAACCATCAGCCCCATAGAATACCTTACGCTTACGGTAAAGGATGAATTTTTGGAGATACAACGCAATTGCTTCTGTAATGCAGAAATACTTGCAATCCTGCGATACTTTGATTTTCATTTCTTCGCAAATGCGGAAAAAATGGTCTACAGCATTACGGCTCGTAAAAATCACGGCTGTAAAAAGCTGTATGTCAATCTTCTGTTTCCTGAAATCTTTCGCGGACAGTCCCTCCACCCTTATAAACGGATAAAAATCCAACTTCACATTGAATTTTTTCGCTAGTTCAAAGTATGGTGATTTTTCTGTTTCAGGCTTAGGTTGGGAAATTAGAATTGACTGAATCTGTTTCGCTTGCAAATCTTTTTTTGGCCCGCCTTTAATCATACGTTTTTTTGCTCTTGTGTTAACAATAGGAGATCAATGACCGCCAGTTAACCAGACCAGCAGCACCTTTGTAATTATTAATACCGGCGCTACTTCGAATGCGCAAAGGTAAAGAAAAAAATGTAATCTGCTGAAAGATAAGTATTGCTTTACCACTGAATAGGACCTGATATACCTGTATGCGACCAATATTACTATAAAAAAAACGGATATGTACAGGAAGGCTTTTGCCAGTTCAGGCCCGCAAAAGGCCAGAATAACGAGGAATGGCACAAGCAGAATTCCCAGTACTTTGTTGATCAGATACAAAATAAAAATATATGCATCTGCCAGCTCCACACTACCGAATAACCAGCCACAAAAACGCAACATCACATATTTTATACTATAGACCAGGGCAACCAAAACGATCAATGCCGGTATCACCATCCATGCATTACTACCAGGTATATAGTTTTGGCGATACATGAGCAGATATAAGTACATAGCCAGGCTAATCACAAAAAATATATTCAGCAGGAAGTTGGGGAAAGGACTCTGTGACAACTGATCTTTCAGCTGACGCTGGCTCAGGGTTGGGTTCAGAAAAGCCCTGAACAGGTCTGTGAAATACTTCAGGTAGCTCAACCGTATAATTCCCAGTAATAAAACTACTCCTCCCATTACATATACCAGCCAGTCAAGGTCTCTGTATGCACGGACTGGATTAAGGTCCAGCCTGTGGGGCTTGTTCAGTTTCAGAAATATATTGCTGGCGGTCAATGTCTTTAGATACTTATCATAAGTCGTTTCCTGATGCAAAGGTACGGCCGGTACCTGCGGAATCGAATCAGTACGCAGGGTGTCAGTGCCGGCTACTACAGGAGTAGCAGACGCTGCCAGTTTTACACCCACACTATCTTTTTTTATTACAGGCACCTTCTTCTTCACCGGTTGTACGATTCCTGTATCCTTACGGACAGGGCTCTCTGTAGCCACAGGAGTCGTAGACCTGACTGCCGCACTGTCTTGAGCAGCCATCCGTAAACAGGGTAATATGAACAGGAACAATAACCAGCTTCGCACCTCAAATATTTTTTTATGCTGAAATATGATTGCTGGCAAAGATATAAAATAAGTACATCGTCTATAGGTGCTCTGCATCTTTTCTGTATGATCCGGGTTGTATCCCTTTGCGCTGTTTGAAATAATGTGATAAATGACTGGCATCCGTAAAGCCGAACTCGTCGGCAATCTGCTTCATTGTTATTGTTCCCGAAGCTATCCGGTTTTCTATTAGCTTAATCCGGTAGTCGTTTACATAATCCCGGTAGCTGACATCGAAGTTTCGCTTGAAATAAGCACTGAAATAATTAGGGCTTATGTTGAAGTGGCTGGCGATATGCCTGATCTTAGTTAATGAGGGGTCGTAGATATGCTGGTGAATATATGAGATCATTTCCTCTTTGTCGGGCTGCCCCTGGTCGATCCTCACATTCATACGAATCATTGCTTCCCTGATCAGCCCGAAAACCGACAATACCTGGAAGTACATCAACGGTGAGTTCGATATATCCTTCTCCTGTTTAGAATAAATGAGCAGGTTATCGATCGTATTACGCAGTACAGCTTTCCCCGCCTCATCCATCACCGGCTTCATTTCCTTGAGAAGGGTAAGGCGCATGATCTTTTCAGGAGAAGCAGAAAGTGAAAGATAACTTCGTCCACCGAAATAACTGTCTGTAAATTTTATAAAGATAAACCGGCTCCGCTGGCCGATTTCAAAATAATGCTCATCCTCAGGGGAGATCAAAAACAGGTCTCCCGCCTCATATGGAATTCTGTTATTGTTATGCTGGTGAATGCCATCGCCATTATATACATAAATCATTTCGTAATAAGTATGGCTATGCACCGGTAAATGGTAGACGTCTGTATCCATTTCGTCTAATTCAAGTGGCTCAAACTGTCTCCGTTTCATCTATTAAATTTACAATAATATATCCTACATATACCATTTTCGCCAAAGAATACTACAGGAACTTTGCAGGTGAATACACCTGAGTGTAATGATCTTTTAGCCTATACTACTTACACTCCTATTGTTAATTAAATAATTAAATATGCAAGCAGCACAAAATGCTGGTGTTTCGTTGTCTAAAGTCCGTTCGACCATAGCGGAATTCGTCGCTTTTACCTTTATTGGATACTTTACCATTGGTCTTGCACTGGCGGTATTACCATTCTTTATTTATCACGACCTGGGTTTTAGTACGATGACTGCAGGTGTGGTGATCAGTCTTCAATACATTACGACTTTCCTTTTCAGAGGGTATGCCGGTAGCATCGTTGACAAAAAAGGACCTAAACCCGCTGTGATAATGGGGATGATTGGTTTTGCCGTGAGCGGAGCGCTCCTGGTTGTCGCTTATTTGTGTAAGGGTATTCCTGCACTGAGTCTTTCTTTGCTGATTGTGACCCGCCTTACTACTGGTTTTGCAGAAGGGATGATTGGCGCAAGTCCTATTAACTGGGCCATCCTCGCTGTAGGTGATGAACATACAAGCAAGGCGATTTCTTATAATGGCATTGGTAGCTATGGCGCATTGGCCATCGGTGCTCCATTTGGTGCTATACTCCACCACAATTTTGGAATGAGCGCTATGGCTGGCCTGATTATGATATGTGGTATCGTGGGATATTATTATGCCAGGGGTAAAACACCTTTGAAGTCTACATCTACTGCCCCAAGACAACCTTTTATTGATGTGTTCAAAACGGTGACACCGTTTGGTGTGTGCCTGGCGCTGGGTGGTTTAGGTTTTGGCACCATTTCTACTTTCATCACTTTGTATTATTCTCAACTGGGATGGCAGGGTGCTGTAATGTGCCTTTCAACCTTCAGTATCAGCTTTATACTGGGTCGTCTGTTCTTCGAAGATTATATCAACCGGTATGGTGGCATGAAGACGGCGATCTTTTGTCTGCTCACAGAAGCCATTGGTTTAGCCATTCTCTGGCAGGCATATAGTCCGCATATCGCACTGGTAGGCGCTTGTATTGCCGGGTTTGGTTTTTCACTGGTATTCCCTGCTCTGGGAGTAGAGGCGGTGAAACTGGTCCCAGCATCCAACAAAGGGGCGGCTTTGGGTGGCTATGGCTTATTTATTGACCTTTCTCTGGGTATTACAGGTCCACTGGTAGGCCTTGTGGAGAGCACTTTTGGCATGGGACATATCTTTATGTTCAGCATGGTGTTGGTGTTCACCGGGTTTATCATTGCCGTGCTCATAAATTACTGGCAGCACAAAGGCGAAATTCCTGTGCGCTAAAATCGCGGATAAATACCCACCTTTGCAGAATGGCGGGTATTTATTTGCATATTCCTTTTTGTAAGCAGGCTTGTTACTATTGCAATTTTCATTTTTCTACTTCATTGGCGCAGGAGCCGGCAGTGGTAACAGCCTTATTAAAGGAAATTGAGTTACAAACAGCATATCTGTCTGGCGAACCTATTAATACAATCTACTTTGGTGGCGGTACGCCGAGTTTGTTACCTGAAAAAGACCTGCACCGCTTATTAGAAGCAATTCATAAAAACTTTACTGTCAATGCTGGTGCCGAAGTGACGCTGGAAGCCAATCCGGATGATCTGACTCCTGAAAAACTGCATATGCTGCAAAGCGCGGGTGTCAATAGACTGAGTATTGGTATTCAGTCATTTCACGAGGAAGACCTGAAATGGATGCATCGCGCACATAATGCTAAGCAGGCAAAAGAGTGTATTCTCCACGCGCAGGATGCAGGATTTGAGAACATGACGATTGACCTGATTTATGGCGGCCCAACCCTGACCGATGCAGGGTGGGAATACAATGTACAACAGGCAGTGAATTTAAAAGTTCCTCATCTTTCCTGTTATGCACTGACAGTGGAACCGGGTACCGCATTAGATCATTTTATCAAAAAGAAGAAGATGTCTGCCGTAGATGCAGATAAAGCAGCCAGACATTTTGAGCAATTATTGAATTGGACAGGAGAGGCAGGATATGAACAATACGAGATTTCAAACTTCGCCTTAAAAGGATGGCATTCACGACACAATAGCAGCTATTGGCAAGGGGCGCCCTATCTGGGTTTAGGCCCTTCAGCACATAGTTTTGACACAAAGTCAAGACAATGGAATGTGGCTAATAATGCACTGTATATAAAAAGTCTGGAACACGGAAAATTGAACTTTGAGAAAGAGGAATTGACACCCGTAATGATGTTAAATGAATACTTAATGACATCGTTAAGAACTTCAGCAGGATGTGATCTAACCATCATTGCCGACCGATTCGGGAATGACAAAAAAGAAAAAATTCAAAAAGAGGTTGCTAAGTATTTGTATAAAGGCTGGATGCGCCAGGAAGGAGTGAGGTTAATTCTAACACCAGCAGGCCGGCTATTTGCAGATGGTATCGCATCCGAATTATTCTTCTAAAAAAAGCCCCCCATCTCTGGGGGGCGGGAAAAGATTTATTTAACACCAAATTTGTAAATACACTCAGAAGTATAAGTAGCACCTGGTTTCAAGACCACGCTTGGAAACGCCGGCTGATTCGGAGAATCAGGGAAATGCTGTGTTTCCAGACAGAATGCTCCACGATGTACATACATCTTATCATCCTTACCCTTATCGGTACCATCTAAGAAGTTACCTCCATAGAACTGTACACCTGGCTCAGTCGTCCATACTTCCAAAGTACGGCCACTGGTAGGATCTTCTACCGTCGCTGCCAGAGACAACTCATTCCCTTTCTTGTTAAGTACATAGTTATGATCATAACCACGACCAAATTTCAGCTGCTCAAAGTCAGCATCTACTCTCTCGCCAATCCTGGTTGGAGTAGTGAAATCCATTGGCGTACCTTTTACTGCTTCTAATTTACCAGTAGGAATCAGTGTGCTGTCTACAGGAGTAAACTTATCTGCATTGATGGTCAGGATCAGATCATTGATATCACCATTACCAGCACCATGCAGGTTAAAGAAAGAGTGGTTAGTTAAGTTAACAACTGTTGCTTTATCTGTAGTAGCTGAATAATCGATTTTCAGTTCATTACTATCAGTCAGCGTGTAGGTGAGGGTAATATCCAGGTTACCAGGATAACCTTCTTCACCATCTTTTGATACGTAGTGGAGTTTCAGTGAATTAGGAGCAGTTTGTTCAGCATCCCAAACCACATCATTGAAACCTTTTTTACCACCATGCAGGTGATTCTGGTTATTGTTGGTTGCCAGTGTATATTCTTTACCATCCAGTTTGAACTTTCCCTTTGCAATCCGGTTACCATATCGGCCTACGATACCACCATAGTATCTCTCTTTGGTGCTAACATATCGGGAGATGTTGTCATACCCGAGTTCTACATCTTCCAGCTTGCCCGATTTATCAGGAGCCAGCAGACTTACGATTTTACCGCCATAGTTTGTAATGGCAACCTGCACATTACCTTTACTTTTCAGGTAATACAATTTTGTTTGTTTACCGTCTACCGTGCTGTCAAAACGTGCAGCAGGTATCTTCCCTTCTATTGAAAGGCTGTCTTTAGTGGTCTGCATACTGTCTACTGAATTATTATTGGATTTTGTACCAGACTGGCAGGCGCTTAAGCTAACAGCGGCTGCCACCGTGAGTAGTGGAATAATGTTTTTCATGCATTGGAAGTTATAAGGGTACAATATACGCTTTTCTGTCTAAAAGCAAAGAGGGCTCGACATCATTATGTCGAGCCCTTTAACTATTTTTGAAGGTAGTAATTACCAACCCAGCAAATAAGAGAATATCAGCGGTGCTACGATGGTAGCATCAGATTCCACGATAAATTTCGGTGTATTGATATCCAGTTTACCCCATGTGATCTTCTCATTAGGTACAGCACCTGAATATGAACCATAAGAGGTAGTAGAATCAGAAATCTGGCAGAAGTAACCCCAGAAAGGAACATCATGCCATTCCAGATCCTGGTACATCATTGGTACCACACAGATTGGGAAGTCACCAGCGATACCACCACCAATCTGGAAGAAACCAACACCTTTACCACCGGAGTTGTGTTTATACCAGTCAGCCAGCCAGATCATGTATTCAATACCGCTCTTCATGGTAGAAGGCTTCAGTTCACCCTTAATGCAGTAAGAAGCGAAGATATTACCCATGGTGCTATCTTCCCATCCTGGTACTACGATAGGAATATTCTTTTCAGCAGCAGCTAGCATCCAGCTATTCTTTGGATCGATCTCGTAGTGTTCTTTCATAACACCACTCAGCAGCAGCTTGTACATGTATTCATGAGGGAAGTAACGTTCACCTTTATCTTCCGCATCTTTCCAGATCTTGTGGATATGTTCCTGGATGCGGCGGAAAGCTTCTTCTTCTGGGATACAGGTGTCAGTTACACGGTTGAAACCATCCTGCAGCAGGTCCCACTCTTCCTGAGGGCTCAGGTCACGGTAATGAGGAACTCTCTTATAGTGCGTGTGCGCTACGAGGTTCATGATATCCTCTTCCAGATTCGCGCCGGTGCAGGAGATGATGTCCACTTTCCCCTGACGGATCATTTCCGCGAAGGAGATACCCAACTCGGCAGTACTCATCGCACCCGCCAGAGATACCAGCATTTTGCCCCCTTCCAATAAGTGAGCTTCATATCCTTTAGCAGCATCCACCAGTGCTGCCGCATTGAAGTGGCGATAGTGGTGCTGGATAAATTGAGAAATTGGACCTTTGTTCATTTCCGTTGTTGAATAAGTTTAAATCTTGAAACAGAGGGGCAAAGGTAAGGATTTTGAAAAGATTTCAATTCAGGCGCAGCAGGGGAGCAGGTTATCATTTTGCTAATGACTGTAAAAATTTTGCTGGTGACTATAAAAACAAAAACCGGGGTAATGAATACCCCGGTTTCCAAAAATTAACAATAGTCTTCTTTAACTTAAAAGCAGGTTATGCTTTTTTCAGGCGCTGGTGTACGCTCAGGTCGCCGTTAGCATTTGCTTTGATCACCTTCCAGGTATTGTTACCTTCCAGTGTTACATAATACGCTGTGTTACCATCACTCTGGAACTCTACTACCCAACGGATAGTTTCGTTTGGATAACGCTGCGCCAGTTTTGAAGCAACAGACAGCGGGAGGTTGGCTGCGTCAACATAACGACGCGTAGCCAGCAGATGACCTTCTCCATCAAAGTAAGCCGTTACGTTACGCTCATTCAGCATGAACTTAGCCATAAAGGTCTTGTTGTCATCACTGTACCATTTGATGGCGGATGCTCCGTTAAACTCCTTATTCAGTGCGGTTTTCAATGTACTGGATGCTTCCAGCTCATTGGCGCCGGTACCTGCAAAGGAATAAATCGAGGTAAATAAAGCGATTGCTACCAGGAGCAACAGCTTTTTGAACTGGCCCAAAGGCCTTACACCCATAGGTGCAATGTGGTTACTGATTTTTGAACTGAATTGTTTCATGGCGGAAACTTTATTTTGTTTGATGAGTCAAAGGTACATGCTTCCTGGCTGGTAGGTCAAGGCTTTTGTTACAAATGGAGAGCCACTGGATAAGATGTGCGCAATCTCCTGTAATGTTGGGGCGATATTCCTTTACCGGACACGATATACAAGCGTTACCATTGAAGAGTTGCACCGGAAGAAGGAAAGTTGCAGGCGTCACCGTTAAGCTTTTGTTAAACTGGACAAGGAAAATAAAATCTATCTTCGCTATATGAATTTTCTCGCTCATGCATATTTATCATATCACCAGCCTTCCATCACTACCGGTAATATGATTGCCGACTTTGTGAAAGGAAAGCACTGGCAGGATTATGATACAGATATACAGCAGGGCATTCAATTGCATAGACTCATAGATTCTTTCACCGATACACATTCTGTCACACTGGAAGCGAAGAGATTCTTTCAACCCGGCTGTGGCAAGTATAGCGCCGTATTCATTGACATTGTCTACGATCATTTCCTGGCCAACGATACAACCCGGTTCCCCGGCAATACACTGGCCGCCTTTGCACAGGAAGTATATACTACACTAAAGGAACGACATCACCTGTTACCCGTTGGTTTTCAGGAAGTATTCAGGTATATGAGTCAACAAAACTGGCTGATGGAGTACCAACACAAGGATGGTATTTACAAAACTTTCAGTGGCATTGTCAGAAGAAGCCGTTACCTGGAGGTAACTGCCGACGTTCCTTTTGCTGCACTGGAAGCAAACTATGATGCACTCGCTGCCAGCTACCAGGCCTTTTTCCCGGACCTTGTCAACTTTGTGCAAAATGTACCGCCAGCCCTTACATCTGTATAACTTTAATCGTAGGTTTGCACAACTATATTAATTGAACAATTAAGACCTATTAATGAAGCAAGTATTCATCGCCACACTGATCACCCTGTTTAGCTGCAGTGCTTTGTTTGCACAGGACAAAAAACTACCGCCACTGGATTCCAGCCCTATGGACATGGCTTATTATCCCGTAATGTATCCTTATGTTGTAAGAGTAAAAGGAGAACCGGGTGCCCTCGTGGCCCGCGTAATCTACAGCCGGCCACAGAAGAAAGGAAGAAAGATCTTTGGCGATCTGGAACCATATGGTGAACTCTACCGCCTGGGTGCGAACGAAGCCACTGAAGTGGAATTCTACCGCCCGGTTACAATCGGTGGCAAACTGGTGCCCAAAGGGCGCTACACCATGTATGCCATTCCTAACGAAACAAAATGGACTATCATCATCAACAGAGATACTGACATTTGGGGAGCATTCAAATACAGCGAAGCAAAAGATGTAGTAAGGATCGATGTACCAGTGACCAAAATGGATACCCCGGTAGAACCTTTTACCATGGTATTTGAGAAAGCTGATTACGGTGCTAATCTGATTATAGCATGGGATGTAGTGAGTGTGAGCCTGCCTGTAAAGTTTAGCAATGCTGCTCCTGTAAAAAAATAAAAGGCGGTAAGAATACCGCCCACGAATTTTAACCATATCCTATGAAAAACCTGAACCGAAATTAGACGGAAATACTACGGGAATACTACGGTACCCGCTTAACGTGTAAATTTAGTTCGTGAACGTAGCGAATTCATCCGTGTAAATGATTCAGATAGCAGTTTTTGACTATATGGCTTTTTAGCATACGTAGTTCTACGCATTTTGCCGTTTGTGGGATGTACTGAGGATCGTTACCTTTGGTCCTTTCCTAATAAACTACAAAATCTTACAGGCATGAAGCTGGGAACTAAACTCATTCACGCGGGAGTAACGCCGGACCCGTCTACCGGCGCCATTATGACCCCCATATTTCAGACCTCCACATATGTTCAAAGCGCCCCCGGCCAACACAAAGGTTATGAGTATGCCCGTACCCAGAACCCAACCCGTGACGCCCTGCAAAATGCACTGGCTGCCATAGAAAATGGGAAATTCGGTATCTCCTTCGGTAGTGGCCTGGCCGCTACTGATGCAGTCATGAAACTCCTGAACCCCGGTGATGAAGTCATTGCCAGCAATGATCTTTATGGTGGCACCTACCGCATCTTCACAAAAATATTTGAGCGATATGGCATCAAATTCCATTTCATAGGTATGCAGGATGCGCAGAACATCCGCAATTATATCAATACCAATACAAAGCTGATCTGGATAGAAACACCTACCAATCCGCTGCTCAACATCATTGACATTGCCGCCTGTGCACACATTGCCGGCGAACATAAAATATTGCTGGCGGTAGATAATACATTCGCCTCTCCATACCTCCAGAATCCACTGGATCTGGGTGCCAACATCGTTGTACACTCTGCTACCAAATACCTGGGGGGCCACAGCGATGTGGTACATGGCGCCATCATCGTTAAAGATGAAGACCTGGCCAAACAGCTATATTTCATTCAAAATAGTTGCGGTGCAGTACCTGGACCACAGGATTGTTTCCTCGTACTGCGTGGATTGAAAACCCTGCATGTACGTATGCAAAGGCATTGTGAGAACGGGGCTGCGGTGGCACACTTCCTACGCCAGCACTCTAAAGTAGCCAAGGTATACTGGTGCGGTTTTGAAGACCATCCAAATCATGCTATTGCTAAAAAGCAGATGCGTGGCTATGGTGGTATGATCTCATTTACGCTGAAAAATGACAGTATAGAAGCTGCGACAAAAGTTTTGAGCGGTACCCACCTGTTCTCCCTGGCGGAATCCCTGGGTGGCGTGGAGTCACTGATAGGGCATCCGGCGTCTATGACGCATGCCTCTATTCCCCGTGAAGAGCGTATCAGCAATGGTTTAGTGGATTCGCTGATTCGATTAAGTGTAGGTATTGAAGATGCGGATGACCTGATCGCAGACCTTTCAAAAGCTATTGGATAATTGAAATCGCTTCTGCCTCAGGCAGGAGCGATTGTTTTTTGGGGACATCAGTTTTCACAATTTTACTTACTTTCAATGCGTCATGTTGCAATCTTATGCGAGCCTACAGACAAACCTAACCGAATAACCACCATGAAATTCCAGCAACTGAAGGCGTTTTTGGATACCAAAGCGGCATATTACAATAATCCGGATTTTATAGCCGGAGATCCTATCACGATCCCGCACAGGTTTTCCAAACTACAGGATATCGAGATCGCAGGACTTTTTGCAGCCATACTTGCCTGGGGTAACCGGACCACTATTATCAATAAATGCACTGAAATGATGAAGTTGATGGACAACGAACCCTACGACTTCATCAAAAACCACCAGCCCGGAGAACGTATAAAGCTCATGCAGTTCTGCCACCGGACATTCAACGGGATAGACCTGCTCTATTTCGTCGAGTTCCTGCAGCATTACTATAGTAACGTCACCTCCCTGGAATTTGCCTTTAGCGGTCACCTGACCCCTAAAGACGAAACCATTGAAAATGCCCTTATAGGGTTTCATAAGATATTCTTTGCCATGGAGCACCCGGAAAGGACCAGGAAACACATTTCCACCCCCGCCAGGAACTCCGCCTGTAAACGCCTGAACATGTATTTGCGCTGGATGGTCAGAAAAGATGAAAATGGCGTGGATTTTGGACTATGGAAACACATTAGCCCTTCACAACTGGTATGTCCCGTAGATGTGCATGTGGGCAGAGTCGCTACCAGACTGGGATTGATCTCAGCAGCCAAATCAGACTGGCGAACTGCACTGGAACTGACAGAAAAGCTAAAGCAGCTGGATCCGGAAGACCCTGCCAAATACGATTTTGCGTTGTTTGGCCTCGGCGTAATAGAAAAATATGTTTAAAATATATAGCGTAATGATGAAGCGATTTTTTGTGTCAATGGCTCTGGGCGCTACCATGGCCATGCCGGCATTTGCACAACAACAGGATGATAAAAGAGATTATGTAGATCTGAGCTACAATTTTCTCAAAGGCCAACAGTTCGAGCTGAAACAGGAAAGCCGCAGCGAAACCTATACGACAGTAGATGATGTCATGCAACGCGTAACACGCGATTTCAATAATACCATTGCTATCGAGGTGACCGAAACTTCAGACGGACATGCTACCCTGACTTTCAAATACAAAGAGCTGAAGTTCAATTTCAATGCACGTAATCAGAACATCCTCGTGGATGCTGCCGTGCCTAATGAAAAAGAACCTTTCCAGGCTGCCCTGAAAAGTATTATCGATCAGCCATTCTCTGTCGATATATCGTCCTCAGGATACATCAATAAAGTAATGGGGCTGGACGATCTGCTGGACAAAGCATCGGCCACCTTCGCAAACCTGAAACCAGATGAGCAGACTGCTTATAAAAAACTGATGAAAGACCAGTTTGGTGCCAATGCATTCCGTACCTGGTTAGAACAACTGCTGGTGATCTATCCGGTGCGTAGTATCAAAACAGGTACCCGCTGGGAAGAGAACGTACCTATCCGTACCGGATTGGTAGGAGACATTTCCCTTTACTGGAACCTGCAGACATGGGATAGCCAGACAGCAAAGATCAATGGTACAGGTAAGGTCAACACAAATAAAGTAGAGACCTTTACAACCGATGATGGTATAGAAGCTACTGCTGAAATCAATGGCGATATCATGACGAATTATCTCATAGATCGTACATCAGGATTTCCTAGTATTGCTTCGCAGAATACAGAGATGAATGGTACGTATACTTACAAAGCGAATAAAGCGAAGAAGATTAAAAGTGATGTGAAAGTACCGGTGAAGATTGTGACGAATGCGTCTTATAAAATTAAAAGAATGAAATAACTAAATAAAGAAATTAAAGCAATTAGCAGCACTATTTTGCTGAAGCAAAATGGTGCTGCTAATCTTTAAAAAAATTGCTGCTGCCATTGGCAGCAGCAATTTTTTTAAAGATTAAAATGAATAAATTAATACGGATAAAATGCAGCTTTTACCTGAAACAACATTACAACTTGCCGCAGATACTTCCCTCGCAATTCCTGATCACATCACCTACGAACAGTTAATAACACTCCTCGCTGCAAAGCTTGAAACAATGATCAATCAAGACTTTCAGCAGTTCGTACTATTGTTGTATAAAATCGATGTCGCAGAAAATAAAATAAGACAGGTACTGGCTGATGATACAACCGGAGAGGTCTATCATAAAATTGCTGCCTTGCTCATAGAGCGTCAGCAGCAAAAAATTATCTCCCGCAAAACCTTTACCAGGCCGGCCAGCGATGACGATGAAGAAGAAAGATGGTAACCTATTTATCAAACATCAGTTCACGTACTTTCGCTTTATCTTCTTTCTCCTTTTCTAATTCAAATGATGTTTTGAATACCCAATCCCACAAAGAAGAACTTACACCAAACCCTTTCTCTTCTGCCTTATAGTGATGCAGATGATGATTGCGCCACAATGGTTTCATAAATTTAAACGGTGGATTCCATGCATGAATCGCATAGTGCATGCTGCCATAAATCAGGTAACCTAACATAAATCCCGGAAAGAACATATAAGTGTACTGTCTCAGGAAAATATACTGCACACCAAATATTGCTGATGCCAGTATAAGACTGGGCACAGGCGGCATAAACAACCGTTGCTTGTCGCGTGGATATTCATGGTGATTACCATGCATCACATAGATAAACCGTCTTACTCTAGGATTCTCACTACTGAAGTGAAACAAGTAGCGGTGCATGATGTATTCAAAAAATGTCCAGAAAAACATTGCACCAAAAAAGATCGTTAATACAGTAGTGATGTTAAATCCTAATGAGGTGTTGCTGTAGTAAAGGCTATACCCGATAATTGGGATGTACATGCCCCAAATCACCAATGGATGTGTTTTGGTGAGCATTTCTAAATAACTGCTCTCAAAAAGCCTTGCCTGTCCTTTGTTCTTAATCTTATCAAACTTCATGACTCCCTTTAGATTTTTTTGCAAAATTAAAAAGCCTTAAAACCCTTTATTCTTCCCGTTATATCATTCGCCAAAAATTCATACCCGCTAATATTATGCCGATATTGCCTTCCCTTTCTGTATGAATTTATGAATTACACAAGTGCCATTTTTCGTCCTTTTCATATTGATATTTTTTTTTACCTGTATTTGATAAAAAGTATACATTTTATCTCTATACTTAGTCCCATCGGAGATTATTAAAGATTCTCACATATGACATTGATCATTAATTTTTTATCCTTAAAGAAGAAAAACTTAACATTTCTATCAAAATAAACTGCCGTGTCATAATGTGGATTTGCTGCCTCAGCAGCGTAGACGGATAAATATGTATACAGCAAAAGATCATCAATTGTTGAGAGATTGTCCTTTCTAAATTTCGATATTCTCACTGAAATCACCTATCAATCCACTGCGGGCAGATGACCCATTAAAATGTATAAGCTATATTTACAAATCATACAACCAGAACGTTATTTTATGAAACTTGTTACTTACCTCCGGGAAGAGAGCGACCAACTGGCAATATTAGTAGACAACCAGCTCTACAACACCCAGGATCTTCACCCAAATCTCCCCAGCAGTATGCAAATGTTCCTACTCATGTGGGAAGATGTGATCGATATTGCAAAGGAAGCCGACGCACAATTAAAAGCAGGCAAACACGTAGGCATCGCTAGTCCCATTCCACTGGAAAAAGTTACACTGATGGCCCCTGTGCCATTCCCCAATTCCTGCCGTGATGGTTACGCATTCCGTCAGCACGTTGCTTCTGCACGTCGCAACCGCAGGGTTGAGATGATCGCAGAATTCGATCAGTTCCCCGTTTTTTACTTTACCAACCACAATGCTATTCAGGGACCAGGTAATGTATATTGCATGCCTGATCACTTCGAAAAACTGGACTTTGAACTGGAAGCTGCTATCGTAATCTGTAAAGCAGGCCGCAACATTCCTGCTGAAGAAGCAGATGAATACATCGGCGGTTACATGATCATGAATGATATGAGCGCCCGTACCCTTCAAATGGATGAAATGAAACTGAACATGGGTCCCTGCAAAGGCAAGGATTTCAGCACCGTGATCGGTCCTATGCTGGTGACACCCGATGAACTGCAACACCTGCTCAAAGATCCTAAACCTGGTCATACCGGCAATGCTTATAACCTGAAAATGACCTGTCACGTGAATGGTGTGCAGGTAAGCGAAGGCAATATGGCAGATATGGACTGGACCTTTGCCGAAATAGTACAGCGCTGCTCTTATGGAGCGAATATCATGCCCGGTGATGTAATTGGTAGTGGTACAGTAGGTACCGGCTGCTTCCTGGAACTGAATGGTACCGGCAAACTCAATAATCCAGATTATCCTGAACAATGGCTACAGGCCGGTGATGTGGTAGAACTGGAAATTGAAGGGCTGGGAAAACTGACCAATACCATCGTTGCTGAAGAATCAGATTTTTCGATCCTCAAACTAAAAAAATAAATGCAGATCATTCCGGGGCAGGTAACCACCGCCGTACTGCAAGGTTATTTACAGGGTGCCATCGCCCCAAGACCTATCTGTTTTGCAAGCACTGTCGATAAAGAAGGAAGACCTAATTTATCGCCATTTAGCTTCTTCAATATCTTCGGCACTAATCCTGCTACGTTGATTTTTTCACCTTCGCGCAGGGTCCGGGACAATACGACCAAACATACGCTGGAAAACCTTTACGAGGTAAAGGAAGTCGTGATCAATATGGTGAATTATGCCATGGTGCAGCAAACCTCTTTGGCCAGTTGTGAATACCCAAAAGAGATCAGTGAATTTGAGAAAGCGGGGTTTACAGCGATTGCTGCTGAAAAAGTACGGCCTTTCAGGGTAAAGGAAAGCCCGGTGCAGATGGAGTGTATTGTGAGGCAGATTATTGAAACCGGTACTGAAGGTGGTGCGGGTAACCTGGTGATTTGTGAACCTGTCATGATCCATATTAGTGATGAAGTGCTGAATGAGAAAGGAGGGATTGATCCGCACAAACTGGACCTGGTAGCGAGAATGGGAGGAGACTATTATTGCAGGGCTTCCGGCGATGCGGTATTTGAAGTGGCAAAGCCGAATACGGCATTAGGGATTGGGATTGATGCCCTGCCTTTGCATATCCGGAATAGTCGCATTCTGACCGGTAATCATTTGGGGCAATTAGCAAATGTGCATGAGCACCCGGTGATAGATCCTGCATTTGAGGATGAGCACCTGAAGAATATTTTCCAGTATTATAGTATTACGCCTGATGAGATGGAGCGGGAGTTGCATGCATACGCCCAACGGCTGTTAGACAAAGGGAAAGTAGCGGAAGCGTGGCAGATACTACTTGCTGTATAAAAAAGCGGTTGCGGCCATCAGCCCCAACCGCTTTCCAAACTTAAAAGATCAGGGGTGCCATCGGCGAACCTGATCTTTTAAGTTTATTTAGATGTTACACTACCAAACACCTTCTTCAGCAACTCAGAAGTTCTTGCTGCAGGATTTGCCCTGATATTCTTCTCTTCATTCTTAATCTGATCAAACAGCGCATTCACCGCCATACCTGTTACATAATCCTGCAGATCCGGATTTACCTTATTGAAAGTAGTAGGCAGTTTATTGTAAGAAGTCACGATATCACCATAGTACTTAGTTGCACTTGTACTATCCAGCGCACCTTTCACTACAGGCGAAAACGCAGCCTTCAGCTTTGCTGTAGTCTTACCTTTAAAGTATACAGTAGCAGAACTATCTGTTCCCTTCAACAGGTTCAGCGCATCTGTAATAGTCATTTCCTTGATCGCATCAACAAAGATTGGCGCTGCATAACCTACTGCTTTTTCAGCTGCACGGTTGATAGACAGAATTGCCTTATCTACCTGGCTACCCAAACCTACACTTCTCAATGTATTACCAATCTTCACCGCATCAGGAGGTAATAACAATTTGTACACTTCACTGCCAAAGAAACCATCCGTCTTATTCAGAGAAGCAATACCTTTTTGCACACCATTTGACAATGCCTCCTTGATCGCATTCCCCGCATCTGTCTGCGAAACACCAGAAGTACCGGTTGCACTGCTGGTTGCACTACTTACAGCTTTACTCAAATTCTTCAGTATCTGGGCCTGAGATACCGTCCCTACAGAAATACCTGCCAAAAACAGAAGACATAGTTTCTTGTACATATTGATTGAAGTTGTGGTTTACATGCAAATTAGTAACAATATTTAATCTACCAATTCAATTAGTGATGAAGGGTAGCTCATCGCACAGCAGCCCCGGATCGCAATGCGATCCGGGGCTGCTACAGGCTATAAATGTAACGTATTTTCCTATTCGTGTATTGCCAGCAATGGGATATGACTGTGAAAAGCCAGCTGAGTAGTCCGGCTCCTTCTGAACATCCCTTCAAAAAGCCCGTGTTTCCGCGGGATGATAAAGATCAGATCGGCGCCTTCCTTTTCTGAAAAATCCATGATCCCATTCACCACATTCTCATTGTCTACAAAATGGTAAATTGGATTATGCCCCTCCAACAGGGTATCCAGCAGTAAACTCTCCATAGGAGTTTCACCTGCCAGCCCTTTCCCGGAATGATCGATGTTTAACACATGCAGCTCTGCATTAAAGATGGTGAGCAAACTCTTCAGGGTTCCAATGGGCGTATTTTCCCCTATATGTTTAAAATCACACGCGAATACGATCTTCTTAATAGGATGGTACACGGCATCTGCTGGTACAATGATCACCGGACAAGCGGTATGCCTGGCCACATCTACCGAATTGGAACCAATGAGAATCTCTTCGAACTGACTCCCCCCTTCTGTACCCATTATAATCAGATCGGCCTGCTGATCAATGCAAAATCCATTAATATTTGCTGCCAACAGGTGATTTTCTGCCCGCAGATCCAGTATTACATTAGCAGGAATTTCGGTCGCCAGCTCTCTTTGCATCTTTTCCAGCCCTTCTTCACTGGCCGCCTTCAAGTCCTCAGGATCTACCATCGGAATAGCCGAAGGCATATCCGGCACAGGTACTACCAGCTCATATGCGTGGTACAAAACAACCCGGGAAGCCCCCATCTGGCTTGCCAGTCCCAACGCATAGCGGGCGGCATTATATGCTGCTGCTGAAAAGTCTGTAGGAACAATAATAGTTTTCATCTCATTACTGTTTTTAGTGTGGAATATGTAGAACCTATGGAATAAAGAGAAAAATTAATGCCAAAGGGGAGAAAACAGTTATTTTTGCACTCCATTATTGTAATCAGTACTTACATGACATCACTATCTGAGCAAGAGATCATACGCAGGGAAAAACTGCAGGAACTGGAAAATGCGGGCATCAACCCCTATCCAGCGGAGGAATATCCCATTAATAATACTGCAGCAAATATTAAAGCAGTATATAGTGAAGAAACAAAAGACCAACTGCAAAACATTTGCGTTGCAGGCCGTGTCATGAAGAAACGGGACATGGGGAAGGCGGCTTTCATAAGCCTCCAGGACCATACCGGCACTATTCAGTTGTATATTCGCCGCGATGATATCTGCCCTGGTGAGGATAAGACCATGTTCGATACTGTATTCAAAAAACTGATCGATCTGGGGGATATTTTAGGTGCTAAAGGCTATGCTTTTGTTACCAAAACAGGCGAATTGTCTATCCACGTTACCCAACTGGATTTTCTCGCTAAATCTCTGCGCGTACTACCAAACGTAGCTGAAAAAGATGGTGAAACCTTCGATGCCGTAACCGATCCTGAATTCAGGTATCGCCAGCGCTACGTAGACCTGATCATCAACCCGTCTGTAAAGGATACCTTTATCAAGCGTACGAAGATCATGCAGACCATCCGTGATTTCTACAACGACCTGGGTTACCTGGAAGTAGAAACACCGATCCTTCAGCCTATTCCTGGTGGCGCCACTGCACGTCCGTTCAAGACTCATCACAATGCACTGGATATTCCATTATACATGCGTATCGCCAATGAGCTGTACCTGAAACGTTTGATCGTAGGTGGTTTCGATGGGGTGTACGAGTTTGCCAAAGACTTCCGCAACGAAGGTATGGACCGCACCCACAACCCGGAATTTACCGTAATGGAAATGTACGCTGCTTACAAAGACTACGAGTGGATGATGCGTACCACAGAAACCTTGCTGGAAAAAATCGCCCTCGCCCTGCACGGTACCACCCAGGTACAGGTAGGAGAGAAGGTGATCGACTTCAAAGCACCTTTCCGCCGTGTCACTATGTTTGATGCAATTAAAGAACATACCGGTATCGACATTTCCGAAATGGACGAAGCACAGCTGCGCGATACCTGCAAACAACTCGGTATAGGCGTTGCACCTAGCATGGGTAAGGGTAAACTGATAGACGAGATCTTTGGTGAAAAAGCTGAACACAACTATGTACAGCCTACCTTCATCATTGACTATCCTGTGGAAATGAGCCCGCTCACCAAGAAACACCGTAGCAAACCAGGTCTGGTAGAACGCTTTGAACTGATGGTAAACGGTAAGGAACTGGCCAACGCTTACAGCGAGCTGAATGATCCTATCGACCAGCGCCAACGCTTCGAAGACCAGGTGAAACTGATGGAAAGAGGTGATGACGAAGCGATGTACATAGACTACGACTTCCTTCGTGCCCTGGAATACGGTATGCCGCCAACCTCCGGTATCGGTATTGGTATCGACCGTTTGACTATGATCATGACAAACAACCTATCCATCCAGGATGTGCTGTTCTTCCCACAAATGAAACCAGAGAAGCTCCAATAGTCTTCTCTTTCAACCTTATATCCAAAAAAATCCGGCTCTTAATGGCCGGATTTTTAATTTACAACAAATCCGATCTATGCAATTACGTCACTTTACCCACTACATGGCAGCCCTGGGGCTGTTATCCGCTCCACTATGCGCCCAGGATAAAAAAGACCTTACCTACGAACAGATCTGGAAAAATGCCCCTTCCGGCATTTCCCAGCCACTACCCAACATAACCGGTTGGGCGGATGACACACATTATATCGAAGTGCGCAATGGCAAGTCTTACACAGTAGATGTAAAGACCAGTGCAGCGACCGACTATTCCCAGGCCGGCATTGCCGTATCTGTAAAGGATCACGACATTATCTACACAGCTGCTGATGGTACTACTACACAACTTACAAACGATACGCTCACAGAAAAGAATCCTACGATCTCTCCTGATGGGAAATATGTAGCGTTTACCCGTCACAATGACCTATATAGCGTAGAAATAGCCACCAAAAAGGAAACCCGCTATACCAGCGACGCTTCTGACGTAGTATACAATGGTTACGCCTCCTGGATCTATTATGAAGAAATCCTGGGCCGGGCCTCCCGCTACCGTGCTTTCTGGTGGAGCCCCAATAGCCGCTACCTGGCTTACATGCGTTTTGACGACTCACAGGTACCCGTATTCCCTATTTACAGCGAAAAAGGGCAGCACGGCTTCACAGAAAATACCCGTTATCCAAAAGCCGGTGATAAAAACCCGGAAGTGAAAGTAGGCGTGGTACCCGTAGCTGGTGGTGCTACCACCTGGGCAGCTTTTGACGAAAAGGCAGATCAATACTTCGGTACCCCATACTGGACAACCGACAACCATCTATGGATGCAATGGATGAACAGGGGACAGGATAACCTGAAGATTTACGATATCAACCTGGCCACCGGCGCTAAAAAGGAAGTGTACGATGAAAAACAGCCAACCTGGATCGACTGGAAGGATGGAATGACTATTCTTGAGAAAGGCAAAGGATTTATTATGAGAAGTGATAAAACAGGCTGGTCACACCTGTACTGGTACAATATGGATGGCTCTCTCAAAAAGCAACTGACTTCCGGCAACTGGACGGTGAACTATACCGTGGCCCTGGATGTAAAACAGGAACAACTCTACTTCGTAGCAAGAAAAGAAGCTTCTACCCGCACAGATCTTTATAAGGTAAACCTGAATACAGGGGCAATTACCCGCCTCACCTTCGGCGAATACTACCATGCTACGACTGTAAGCCCGCATGGCGACTACTTCATTACCACCTATTCCAACCTTAATACACCTGCCCGCATTGCGCTGGTAGACAACAAAGGCAGGGTAATCCGTGAATTGGGTGATAGCAAAGGCGCTCAATTAGCCAGTTACAACCTGGCCCTGCCCAAATTAATGACTTATACTACCCGCGACGGGTTGACCCTGCCCATGACGGTGACCATGCCACTACATATGCAGGAAGGCAAAAAATATCCTGTACTCATCAGTATCTATGGAGGGCCTAATGCAGGCACCGTATACGATCGCTGGAATGGCAACCTGACCGCACAATGGTGGGCCGAAAAAGGTATTATCCAGGTGGTAATTGATAATCGTAGCTCTGGCCAGCTGGGTAAAATGGGCATGAACTACATCCATCGCAAAACGGGTATCTATGAAATCGAGGATTATATGGATGCTACCAAATGGCTCCGTTCCCAGGCGTATGTAGATACAAACAAGGTTTGCATCACAGGTGGCAGCTTTGGGGGTTATATGACCTGTATGGCGCTGACCTATGGCGCTTCCGTATTCAACTATGGTATGGCGAACTATTCGGTGACCGACTGGCAGCTCTACGATAGCCATTATACTGAAAGATATATGGATACCCCTGCCGAGAACCCTGAAGGTTATAAAATCACTTCGCCTATGCACTACCTGGACCGTTATAAGGGATTAATCAGGATCGTACATGGCACCATGGACGATAACGTACATATGCAGAACAGTATCCAGTTAATAAATATGCTGGAAGACATGAATAAGCATTTTGAATTTATGTTAGTTCCGGGAGAGCGTCATGGGTGGAGAACCAGTATCAAGATGAAGCATAGTGATATGGAGATGTACCGGTTTATCTATCGCTATTTACTGGAAGAGCCGTTTCCGGCAGAGTTATAAAAAAAGAAACGGGGCTGCAAGACTACAGCCCCGAAAAATTTTAACCATATCTTTATTGAAAAACCTATACCAAAGGTGCACGTATTTTGAATACAGGCAAAACCCATTCTGGTGAATGCTATATTTTTGTTTGGGAACGTAATAAAAAGGAAGTTAAACGTACCGGCTTTTGAAGGGGAAAATCAGTTTTTGAGGGGGGAACGTAACAGATGAGCCGTTAATGGTTGTACCTGCCTAAAATATAGAAGGGCGGTAAGAATACCGCCCTTGTAATAATTTTAACCATATCCTATGAAAAACCTAAGTCAAAGATATAGTCTACAAAAATGAGTTATCTTCCTATTTCCGTGAACGTTATAAAATAGTTCGTAAAACAGTAAGAATGAAGAGGTCAGCTGATATATATCAAATAAGATAATATTAATTAATTTTTAAATTGTAAATATTCTTAATTACTAATCAATACACCATTATCATCCTACTTGCAGGCCATTCCGGACCGCCCTGTCTGGCTGTAACAACACTACTTCTTTATCTGCACCCACTACACCGAGTACCAGGCATTCAGAGAAGAAATTAGCCACCTGCTTCACTGGAAAATTCACTACAGCAACCACCTGTTTGCCGATCAACGTCTCTTCACTATATAATTTGGTGATCTGGGCAGATGAACGCTTAATGCCCACCTCAGGGCCAAAGTCAATTAATAACTGGTAAGCGGGATTCTTTGCCTTGGGAAAATCGGCTACTTCTATAATGGTTCCTACCCGAATGGCTACCTTTTCAAAATCCTGCCACGTAATCTGTTCCATATTGTTTTGATATTGAGGTATTAAGATAATGAAAAAAGGCGGTAAGATTACCGCCTAATAATTTAACCATATCCTATGAAAAACCTATTGTAAATATATACTGACCGTTTTGTAGAAAAACCTGCCATTTAGTGAATGTTATAATATTGCCGGTGAATGCACGATTTAGTGATTATTCGAACATATGCCAGAGTATCATTATATTATAAAATAGATGGCTACGTGCACATACTTAATGGCATGGTTCTTGCGTTTTATAAGTACAAAATTTTAGGTTAAAAAATAGGTTAAAGCGAAACGGCCCATCATTGCATACGCAATGATGGGCCGTTCTCGTTGAGTGAATATCTTTAGTCCAGCATGGTGGTGTCCTGTACCACAAACGGACCGGTAGGATGCAAGATGGTGTAGTTTGTAAAGTCCTGGTTGGAAATCAGACCGGTACCATATAGGGTATCTGTTTCCGTACTGATCCTCACCGGCGTATTGGAAATAAACTGTTGCTTTTTAGAATCCCAGTTCAGCTCCTCGCAGTCCAGCCTTTCTCCTTTCTTGTTGATAACTACCACATGATCTTTCAGAAAGATATTGGCATCATTCTCAAAATATTTGCCATAGCGGGCTGTCAGGGTACTCTCTACGCTCAGGGTATCGTTGTAAAACAATACCTTCAGTCCGTTATTAAACTCCACATAGATAGGTACTGCCAGGTGGCGCAGCATTGTGGGGGCTGTCAGATTGGCTTTTACATGACCATCCTGACTGTACAGGGAGTTAATATTCTTCCCTTCCTCTACAGCGGCGGCTTTTTTATCGAGGTTCATCACAGCCTCCATATCGTTTTCGCACGATACGGCAGCTATCAGGACCCACAGGAACGCTAAACGCGTAATTATTTTCTTCATATATGTGCTTCGGGCAGCAAAATTATGCAATTCCTAAATATCACCTGCCGACAGGTTTCGAAAATGCCCATTCAAATTCACCCGGTCCTTCAACCGTTCCATTTCCGCCATAACAGGCACGACCTTTAGCAGGTGTCGCTTCAGGTATTCCAGCCGCTGCATTTCCTGGAACAGGTGAAGCAATTCGTACTCCTCATGCAGCGACAATCCCGCATGGTGGGCCATATCGTAAGAAAGCAGGTCAGCGTCTTCTTTCTTAAAGCTTTTATTCACCTGTAGCAGGTTGTGTAGCTCTCTTACAGCCTGTAATACCTGCTTTTGTAAGCGCTCGTTCGAGTTAAATTGATTCTCCGGGTAGTTGACTATAGCACCTGAGTATAACTTGTCTGGAATGGATTTGATCACTTCCAGTACGCGAAACACCTTTGTTCCCCTTGTTACGACATCCAGCTCTCCACTTTCATAAGACTTTTCCACTCGAACTACCTCTACCAATGTACCGTACTCTACTATCTTATTGTTAATCACTGCGGGAATTCCAAAAGTTTTCTGCTCGGCTATACATTCCCGGATAAGCTGTTTATATCTCGGCTCAAATATATGCAGGTTTAGCTGCTCTTCAGGATAAACCACAATACCAAGCGGAAATATTGGAATGAAATTCGTCATGGTTTCTAAATTATAGAATATATCTTTAACCCCAAATTATTCGCAACAGCTTAACTTATATGCCACAACTATTATTCGACTGTGAGAAAATGAAATACCCCAATACAGGACTCTTTGAATTCTGCAAACAACTGGGATTTGCTCTACATAATAATAAAATGGCAGATGAGGAAATGGTCTATTATGTTCCGGCACAGTATACCGGTTACTTTGGAGAGAATGCGACTTATATCAAAAAGAATTCCCTCCATAAGCACTGGATGCCGACCTACTTTAAGCCAACTATATGGCATACCACTTTTCAGACGTCAAGATACATGCCATCAACAGGTAGAGCTAAAAAAGTATTGACTATCCATGACCTAAACTGCATTCATGAAAAGATCCATCCAAAACAAATAAAAAGCACCTTAAAGGCTATCCAGGAAAACATTAACCGGGCAGATCATGTTGTAACAATTTCTCAATTTGTCATGAATGATGTGAAAACACACTTGCATTTGAAAGACAAATCTGCAAGTGTAGTGCTGAATGGATGCCACTTAGAAGAATATCCTGACTTTAATGCACCGGCTTATCATCCTACTAAACCATTTCTCTTTACCATTGGAGGCGTCAATGCCAAAAAGAATTTTCATGTATTGCCAGCGTTACTGGTTGGCAATGATTATGAATTGATCATAGCAGGACCTATTTTCGATGACAATTATAAGCAGCATATCCTGATGACAGCACAGGCACACGGTGTTGCCAGCAGGGTAAAAATAATAGGTGCCATATCCTATCCCGATAAATACTGGTATCTTCGTTATTGTGTCGGTTTTCTATTCCCTTCTATTGCTGAAGGTTTTGGTCTTCCCGTCATAGAAGCTATGACCTTGGGTAAGCCATGCTTTCTTTCTGACAAAACAAGTTTGCCTGAAATAGGAGGACCTCTTAGTTACTATTTTCACGATTTTGAACCAACCACTATGCAGGAAGTTTTCAGGAATGGCATACAGGATTACCTGAAAAATAATCCTTCCGAAGCTATAAAGGCACATGCAGCTCTGCTAAGCTATGATAATACGGCCAAAAACTATCTGAGTATATATCGCAGCCTTTATTAAACTCAACTTTCATTTTTATGCACCGCATCGGTCTGGATTTCGAGAAATTAAAGTATCCACACAACGGTCTTTATACCTTCTGTTTACAATTAGGACAACGACTATTGAACCTGCAGCAGCAGAATGAACAACTGCTGTATTATATGCCCGAATCTTTCACTGGATTCAATGGCAGATTTGCAACCATTCCTTATAAATGGTATGACAGATATGCCTTCTTTACTGAAAAGATGGACGTATTTCATGCTGTGCACCAGACAGGGAATGTGTGGCCCAGAAGGCAGGCAAAAAAAGCACTGGTCACTATTCATGATCTGAACTTCCTGTTTGATCAACGGCTCAGGAACTGGCAGAAACAGCATCACCTGCGCCAGTTGCAGAAACAGGTAGATGAAACGGATATAGTCGTTTCTATCTCAAAGTTTACATTGAGCGTGATCAGAGAACATATCAAAGTGCCGGAAAGTAAATGTCATATCGTATACCAGGGCTCTGAAGTAAAACAGTTTCCTGGGTTCGATACTCCTTCTTATAAACCACAAAAGCCTTTCCTGTTTACTATCGGTATGCTGACAGCCAAGAAGAATTTTCATGTACTGCCTGCATTGCTGATGGGGAATGATTATGAACTGATCATAGCCGGCAGACAACAGGGTGATTACATCAAAAAGATTGAAGCAGCAGCAGCAGAATTAGGTGTGAGCAACAGGTTGAAACTGGTAGGAGGTATTACAGATGAAGAGAAATACTGGTATTATAGCCAGTGTCTGGCATTCCTGTTTCCTTCACTGGCAGAAGGTTTTGGCGCACCTGTGGTAGAAGCCATGCACTTTGGCAAACCGGTGTTTTTGTCTGACAAAACGAGTTTACCTGAAGTAGGAGGGGCCGTCGCTTATTACTTCCGTGATTTTGCACCCGATGCTATGCAGGATGTTTTTGCGAAAGGGCTGGACCACTTTGCCGGCAATGATCGTGCAGATGCCATAAAAAAACATGCCCTGCAATTTAGCTGGGATGCTAATGCAAAGGCATATTTTGAATTATATCGAAGCTTGTATTAAATCTTTATATAGTTCCGGTAATCGAACAAACGCTTACCGGTTCTTTTTTCTATCCAATACAGGATACTATCCTTGAAACCAAATTTCTTCCTGCTGATATCGTGCTCAAACTTCCACCCCTTCTCATCAATCCTTGACTGCATCACAGCTGGATGTGTACCCCTGAATAGTTCCAGACTATCTACCACTCCATAATCAAACTCCTGGATATTCACCCTCTTCTTCATCTTCTCATTATTCCCACCATGATACAACTGGTATGAATTATTCAGCTTCCTTGCCTGTGCTTCCGGATCCTTTACCCATCCATAATGATAGATGTTGGCATCAATCTGTTTTACATGCAATTTCTCTCCTTCTTTTCTGAAACCCTGTGCATCGCGGTAAGAAGAAATCTTCTTATCATTTCTAATCACCCTGATCTCATACTTATACCACACTCTTGAATCACCAATATAATCGTAGCTGCCAAAGAAGTGCATGTATTCAAACAACAAACCTTCTACTTTAGGATCATCTTTATACTTTTCCATTGCAGCCTTTATTGCCGCATAATCTCTTTCATGCACCACCTCATCGGCCTGGATGTAAAAACACCAGTCTGCATCCGGACTTACATGTGCAAATGCCTTGTCTGTTTCTACAGCCAGAATACGTCCACCTTCTTTCAGCGAATCATCCCATACAGAATGTGTAATCTTAATTTTAGGAGAATCGATTGACTGAATGAGTTCCAATGTTCCATCGTCAGAATCACCTACACTGACAATCACCTCATCGCACAGTGGCAGGATCGACCTGATAGATGCCAATACAGGATAGTCATATTTAACGGCATTGCGAACAAAAGTGAATCCGGCTACTTTCATATAATAGTTATATTGGCTGCGAAGATAATCCGTTATTCGTAATTTAGAAGATGCGTTCTCTATTGACAGCCCTATTACAGGGCTCACCCAGGGCATTGGCCCGATGTATAACCCTGGTGGAAAATGAAGCCAGCGGGTACGAAGGACTGTTGGCAGACCTTCCTGCCAATAATCATACCCGGGTGATCGGCATTACCGGCCCTCCCGGCGCTGGCAAAAGTACGCTTGTGAATGGCTTAATTGAACTGCTACTGAAACAGGGGAAAAAGGTAGGCATCATTGCCGTTGACCCCAGTTCTCCCTTTAATTACGGCGCATTACTGGGAGATCGGGTACGTATGGCCCAGCATTTTAACAACGACCATGTTTTTATCCGCTCTATGGCAAGCAGAGGGGCATTGGGAGGATTAAGCCCAAGGATCATTGAAGTGAGCGACCTGATGAAAGCCGCTGGTTTTGATTATCTCTTTATAGAAACAGTTGGAGTGGGGCAGAGTGAAGTGGAAATAGCCGGAATTGCTACCACCACGGTAGTAGTGGTCGTACCGGAAGCAGGCGATGAAATACAAACCATGAAAGCAGGGTTGATGGAAATCGCAGACATCTTCGTGGTAAATAAAGCGGATAGAGATAATGCAGATGCATTTGTAAAAAACCTGCGCATACTGGCTCATAGCCGTGTTCAGGAAACAGCCGTTTTAAAAACAGTCGCTACTACCAACGAAGGCTTAACTGCATTGATAGCCGCCATCGACCATCATCAACAACAACTGACCCAGCATCCGGAAAAACACGCACAATTACTTACAGAGAAAGCCTGGCAACTCATACAACGCCAACGTATGCGTACCTTTAACAGGCAGGACTTGTTTCAGCAAATAAAAGCAGGACTTGAAAAAGGAGATTTTAATTTGTACCGTTTCTTACAATCAGTTTACGGAGTATAAAAGCAGGTATTACAGCTACTATAACAGGTAGAATGACCATCCATTGATGTGTCATTTCTATGGATAGTATAATTGCTGCCAGTATGATGGGGAGTCTTCCCGTGAGCATTGCTGCGATACCCACCATGGCAGCCACTCCGAATGTCGTATCATGCACACCAAATAACATCGCAAACAGCAATATACAGCCCGTTCCCAGTGCACCACCTATTAACACCAAAGGTGTAATCATCAACGCATGGCCAGGTGCGCCTGAACCAGCAGCCAACGCAAGCATTGCAAAACGCACCAATGATAATCCCAGGCAGATCTCCAGATTCATCTGACCGGTATACAGCACTTCTAAAAAGTTATTTCCCGTACCCAATCCTTCAGGTCGTAGCCAACCCAAATAACCAATGATCACAGCAGCAATGACCGGCAACCATTCCCGTTTGTAAGTGATCTTTCCCATCATCTTTATCAACCCTGTTAGTGAGATGCCAAATAGCGATACGACTATACCCGTAATAAAGTATACAGTTAATCCTGAAATCGTATTACCGCCTGATTCATGTATAGGAAAAACAGCTCCCCAGCCATAAAACAAAAAACAGCACAATGCACCTGTTGCAGCCGACAATAATATGGCAACGACATTCAATAAGGTAAACGCTATAAAACCCAGTTCAAAGATCAATACTGTCGCTGCCAGCGGTGCGTGCATCATATATGCCAATGCACCTGCAAGTGCCGCTGCTTTGAGCAACTTCCTTTCACCCAATACAAATAACCCACTTACAAAAGTACCTTCCACTCCAAACGGAAAACCTGTGCCGGTCATCAACAGGGCACTAAAAGGAACCAGCTTTTTCTTTCCGGACTTTGCAATCAGGGCACCAGCCAAAGCACCTGCTATTGGAATAAGGATGATCCACCCACCTAATCCGGAATCAGTAATATCAGGTATATCCGTTTTGAATGCTCCTAAAAAGCAGACCCAGGTGATGAAGTTAATCAGCCGTGCGAGTCCTTCAAACACCAATGCGGCGAGTACAGCAAACAATACAGCTAGCCCAATGCTTTTCATATTCTTAACTTCCGGTTATGTTAATGATTCGTTAACAGAAAAGAGTATATCTGTAAAATCAATTTAATTCCTCATTTATTACAATCTAATAATAAAATTATTAACCTGACAATCACTACTTCATTTTCGTGAGTAATCGTTCGTCAATAGCATGTTAAAAATTTCATGCCGTATACCCCCCGCCATACATTTGTGTCAACCTAGATTACTGTTATTGATAAATTGATAATTAACCACATATCCATGGAAGTTGCTATTTTCGACACCTATGTGAAACGCCGTGAAGGAGGCTATATGCATTTTGACATAATCGTCTCCGTTGACACTAATTACGAAAGCGTTCTCACATTTGGTAATGCTTACCTCAAATCCCGCTCATTGACTTCGCCAGTTATTTCGTCCCGTGATTGCAGGTTCTGCCATATGCAGGAAACTGTTCCTTCATGGGAAAAGAATATCCAGCAGCAAGGCTATCATATTTACGAACTGGAAGGTTGCAGGTAAAATCTTTAACTACAAAGGGCTGATCATTGCTGATCAGCCCTTTGCTTATTATGATTTGTAATAGTTTAAGCCTGTTGTCTGTTATTCCTGTAATAACGGAAGCCCAGAAATGCAATGATGATAAGTGGCGTTACTGCCAGCATCAGGATACCCGCATTCAATCCTTTCGCAGGTCCTTCTCCCAGTTGCTGTGCCGTCTTGGTACAAAGAGAACACTGTGCCATGGTTTGTGTGCTCAGGGCAAGGAGTATTGATGCTATTTGTCCAATCTTTTTCATACTACGAATTTAATTATAATAGAGGGATTTTCATTTTATAAGAATTAATTCCCGTCCTGATATCATCAATAATATGGCGCGATCATTACATACACAATCACACCGGTTACCGCTACATAAAACCAGATCGGCCATGTAATTCTCGCAATCTTCTTATGCTTCTCAAAGTCATTCTGAAACCCACGCAGCAAGGTAAACAATACCAGCGGAACTATAATACCAGCCAGGATAATATGCGTAATCAGGATAAAGAAATACACATACCTCAATCCGCCTGCCGCTGCTTTCTCTGCTTCTGTTACAATATAGTTATGATCTACATCACCATACATAGTAGACTTCACAAAGAAGTGATACGTTACATACGATACCAGGAAAATAGCTGACAGCGCCACCGCAACCAGGTTCGCCACCTTGTGTGCTTTAATCTGCTTCATCTTGATAAAATACAGACTCGCCAACAACAACACTGCTGTAGCTGAATTCAGTGCCGCATGAAACAACGGCAATACTGAAACATTAAACCCCGCTTCCATATGCTGGCGCGGCAAATACATCAGGAGCGCCACGACTACCGGTATCGCTATGGATACAATCGTAATAGGCAGGTTCAGATTTTTGTTTGTAAGACTCATATCAGGATATTTAAAGCAAAAAGTGAAACGGCAACGCTACACCTTAGCGTCTACACATTTCACTTTTATGCTTACTTTTCATTTTCTTAATTTTCTTATTCAGTACCTGGATTCAGAATCCTTTGCAGGAAAGGAGGACGATGCTTTGCCTTCTCCAGGTGCAATACAGCGATATCATTTGCGACCTGACGAATTACATTGCTGTCTGTTCCATCATAATACCCCCTGATCTGGCGGTCCTTGTCCAGTAAGATCAGTTTCTCTGTATGGATAAAATCATCCGGTCCGCCATCTCCCTCTGTCACGCTTACAAAAAACTCGTGTCGGGCCAGATCATAAATATCCTTCTTACTACCGGTTAGTAACCACCAGTTATCAGGATTAATATTGCGTTTTAAACCATATTGGCGCAAAGTCTCAGATGAATCTCTTTCCGGATCTACTGTCAGCGACAGCAGTTGCAGTAAGGTATCACTCTTGATATACGCTTTTTGTAGCTTTTCCAGATTTGCCATCATCTTTGGGCAAATGCTGGGACAGGAAGTAAAAAAGAAATTTACCAGCACCATTTTGTTTGGCAGGTCATGTAAGGATACCTGCTGGCCCATCTGGTTGGTAAATGTAAAATCCTTTACCGTATGATACACCGTATCATACGTTTGCTTCCCATCTTTCATCACAGTATCTACACGCTCCGCTATATAATGGCGGGGGAGTGGTACTGCATCCTCCCGATAGTGATCTACTATCAGGTAGCCCACCAATGGCAACAGCACGGCGAGTACTAGTCCTAAAAGTCCTTTCTGTGTGATGGCGTATGGTATTAATTGTGAACAAAAAATTACGCTTTACAATATCCGCATCGCTGGGGACAATGTAAAGCGTAATAGTATAAAAGTAATGAATTATTCGTGGTGTCCCTCTCCGCCTTCGATAACCTGTACTTTCTCAACTGGTTTTGGAGTACCAGGAGCCAGGTTCTTACGCATGTTCTTCCATGAATCACCATCAGCCAGGAAGGCGATGATAAACCAGACAAACAGCAGCAGTGGCATGAGGATAGTCATGATCAGGTTCTTGATCTCATGACCAAGGTGCATGAACTCAGCTACGATAAAGAATGCCTTCACAATGGTCAGACCAATGAAGATAGAGTTTACCAGCAGCTTAGGAGGAAACCCTGTGTTCAGGTGAATCAAAGCCAGCGCGATTTCAACAACTGTGATCGCTAATAAAATCCAAAACGTTTTCCAGATGCTCTTGGTAGAGCTATCAGCTACATGAACATCGTGACCCGCGTCTGTATATGTTGTATTTGACATGTGTTCTCTTTTTAAAATTCCAATTTACTAAATTCCCAATTCCGATTAGAGCAGGTAGAAACAGGTGAATACGAATACCCAAACCAGATCCACAAAGTGCCAGTACAGACCTACTTTTTCAACCATTTCATAGTGACCTCTGTCTTCGTAAGTACCTTTCAGTACGTTAGCCAGGATAAGGATGTTCAATATCACACCAGAAGTTACGTGCAAACCGTGGAAACCGGTGATGGTAAAGAAAAAGTTAGTAAAGTTAGGAGAACCAGCAGTACCATCAGCATTTGCAAAAGGATTACGACCCCACCATGCACCTTCGTGCCACAGATGTGTCCACTCCCATGCCTGACAGCTCAGGAACGCGATACCACCGATGATCGTCCAGACGAGCCATTTAGCTACATCCTGCTGACGACGCTGGTGACCGGCATGTACAGCCAATACCATAGTTACAGAACTCATGATCAGAATGAATGTCATCAAGCTCACAAATCCCATTGGAACATTTGCATGTCCCAAACCTGGGAACGAACGGAACACCTCGTTAGGGTCAGGCCATGAAGTACTCATGAAGCGGATCGTTCCATATGATATCAACAATGCTCCAAAAGTGAAGGCATCTGACAACAGGAAGTACCACATCATCAACTTTCCGTAACTCACATTAAAAGGAGAATGTCCCCCGGACCACCATTTTTTCTTCGCTGTAACTGCTGTATCCATTGTTTGTTTTGTAAATTAATTTTTAGAAAGTTTATCTGGCGATACTCAGAAAAATCAAAAGGTAAATCCACAGAATGTCTACAAAGTGCCAGTAAGTAGAGGCTACTTCAATCGGAACTGAACTGTAGCTTAATACTTTGGTTCTAAAGGCTCTTCCAAACAAAACCAGCAAAACGACTACTCCACCCAGTACGTGCAGCAGGTGTACACCTACAATCACATAAATAAAAGAAGCAGATGCCGGACCATTTAAAGGTAGCCCATTATGTGCCATCTGTGAAAATCCAATCCACTGACATACCGCAAATGCTATTCCTAACAGAGCGGTCAGCGTGATCAGCTGTTTGTATGCCTGCATATGTCTGTTTCTGAATTGCTTTACAGCTATCTGAACAGTTACACTACTGGCCAGGATTACTGCGGTGCTCACCCAAAAGATCATAGGCAGCTCGAAAGTGACCCAGTTTGCTTGCGATCGCTTTACTACATACGCACTGGTGAAACCAATAAACATCATCGTAATACTCCCCATAGCTATCCATAGGGAATATTTGTGTGGATGTATCTTTTTGCGTTGTTGTAAACTCATCGCCTGCATCACTATTTATTCTTTAAAACCTTATTAAATGTTATGCACTTTGTCAGCTAATAATGCCAACTGCATGATTGTAAGATAAATGTAAGATCCGAACATCAGCTTACGTGCTGCTGCAGCATCACATTTTCTATACAAGTTAACCGCACGGTAAAGGAAGAAAAGCGTAGCCAGAAATACGATCACTGCTGAAATGGCACCGCTGATCCTAAACAGATAAGGAAGACCACCCAGTGGAATCAGGAGGAATGTATACATTACAGCCTGAATAGCGATCATCCTGTTTGGTTCTGAACCGTTTGGTAATAATTTGAAACCGGCGTTTTTATAATCCTTATGTCCAACCCATGCAATCGCCCAGAAGTGAGGGAACTGCCATACGAATTGAAGTGCATATAAAGACCATCCGCCAGCGCCCAGTTCATCCGCTCCTGCTGCCCAGCCTATCAACAGTGGCATCGCTCCCGGGATTGCACCCACCAGCACCGCCAGTGAATTCCATCTTTTCCAGGGTGTATAGATAAATGCATACACTACCAGCGATAACAGGCTCAACCCAGCACTCAGCCAGTTGAATGCCCATGCCATGATCAATACACCGGAGATAGCTGTTGCAAAAGCCAGGATCCTGGCTTCTGTTTCAGAAACACGGCCGGAGGGCAGGGGCCTTACAGCCGTCCGTGCCATCAGCTTGTCTGTTTCTACTTCCAGTAACTGATTGATTGTATTTGCTGAGCCGGATACTAATAAACCACCGGCAAATAATTCAACGATTTTTATCAACGAAAACTCCACCCCAGGAACGAGTAAGTAACCCACTACACTGGAAAACACCACCATAAAGGTTAGGTTAAACTTCATCAGCTGAGAATAATCCTTCACCTTACTGGCTACAGCATACGACAACGACAATTTTATGGAGTTTGCTCTTATCATTTCTTAGTCCAAATCTGTGAGGTGCGTGCTCACAGGGGTCCAAAAATATCAATCTTCACTTTCGTTTTTTTGAGCTGCCCTCCCTTTTAGCGGGGGAGGGCAACCGGCAGGTCAGGATTAGTGACCGCCGTTAGCTTGTTCTTCCGGAGACAGTGGAACGACCTGAGGAATGAAATCCTGGCCATCCTTGCTGTAATCGTAAGCCCAACGGTGAACTTCAGGGATCTCACCAGGCCAGTTACCGTGACCAGGATTAATCGGAGTAGTCCATTCCAGGGTAGTCGCATTCCATGGGTTCTGAGTTGTTAACTTACGACCCTTGAAGATGCTATAGAAGAAGTTGAATACAAACAGGAGCTGAGTAGCAAATACCAGGATCACCACGATAGAGATGAAGTGGTTCAGATCAGCGAACTGTTTGAAAGACTCCCAGTTTGAGTAGTCATAATACCTCCTTGGCATACCCACCAGACCTTCATAGTGCATTGGCCAGAAGATCAGGTAAGCACCACACAGGGTGATCCAGAAGTGGATGTAAGAAAGGGTATTGTTCATGTAACGGCCAAACATTTTCGGGAACCAGTGATATACACCGGCGAAAGTACCGAAGAAGGCAGATACACCCATTACTATATGGAAGTGCGCGATTACGAAATATGTATCGTGCAGGTGAATATCGATAGAGGAGTTACCCAGCCAGATACCAGTCAGACCACCAGAGATGAATGTGCTCACGAAACCGATAGAGAACAGCATACCAGGAGTAAAACGGATGTTACCTCTCCAGATCGTAGTGATCCAGTTGAACACCTTGATCGCAGACGGTACCGCAATCAGCAATGTTAACAGTACGAAGAAGGCACCAAGGAATGGGTTCAGACCAGTTACGAACATGTGGTGCGCCCATACCAGGAAAGCCAGGATAACAATCGCGAACATGGAACCAACCATCGCCAGGTAACCGAAGATAGGTTTGCGGGAGTTAACCGCCATTACTTCAGATACCATACCCATTGCCGGGAGGATGATGATGTATACCTCAGGGTGACCCAGGAACCAGAACAAGTGCTGGTACAGGATAGCAGAACCCCCTTCGTTGCTCAATGCTTTACCATTTACGAACAGTTCGCTCAGGTAGAAGCTGGTACCACCATGGCGGTCGAACAGCAGCAGGATAAACCCTGACAGTAATACAGGGAAGGAAAGTACACCCAGTACAGCTGTGAAGAAGAAGCCCCAGATAGTCAGTGGCATCTTGGTCATAGTCATACCTTTGGTACGCATGTTCAGAATAGTAGAGATATAGTTCAGACCACCCAGCAGCTGAGACACTACGAACAGTGCCATTGCCGATAACCAGAGGTCCATACCTATTTTAGAACCAATTGACGCATCGCCCAGCGCACTCAATGGCGGATAAGCAGTCCAACCTCCAGATGCAGGACCAGTCTGTACAAACAGAGAGGTCATCATCACCACGCTAGCCAGGAAGAAGAACCAATAGCTCATCATGTTCATGAGAGGAGAAGCCATATCGCGGGCACCTACCTGCAAAGGAATCAGCAGGTTGGAGAAAGTACCGCTCAAACCGGCTGTTAATACAAAGAATACGAGGATTGTACCGTGCATTGTTACCAATGCATAGTAAGCTTCGTCAGTAATACGGCCACCTTTAGCCCATTTTCCCAGTATGCTTTCCATCCAGGGGAAAGTAGCATCAGGGAAACCCAGTTGCAAACGGAACAGTACAGAGAAGAAGGCACCTATGATAGCCCAGATAATACCGGTAATCAGAAACTGCTTAGCGATAGTTTTGTGATCCAGACTAAAAACATACTTCGAAATGAAGCCGCCCTCATGGTGCTCATGGTCATCGTGACCGTGGCCATGATCGTGCCCGTGGGCGCCGTGCATTAGCTCCTGTTGACTGTGCAATGTTGCTTCGTTACTCATAATCGGTGCTATTTATATAAAACTGATGTGCGTTCAGTTTTTCTTATAATTATTTAATGTCCTGTGCGTCTTGTGCGTCTAAAAATTTTTCTCTGGCTACAAAGTTACTATTTCACTAGTTTTTAGCCACTGCCTTTTGGGTGCTGTCAGCAGCTGCTGCTGCAGGAGCCGGAGTCGCGCTTTCATGAGCAAGATCATACTGAGCTTTCTGCTTAGCAGCCCAGGCATCGAATTCTTCCTGAGTTTCTACCACGATGTTAGCCTTCATAGAGTAGTGACCTTTACCACACATCTGATCGCAGGAAAGTTCGTACACATAATCAGGATTGTCCATCTTCTGTCTCATTTCCTTTGTGGTGAACTTTGGAGTTACCCACAGCGTAGTAGGGATACCTGGAACAGCATCCATCTTCATACGGAAAGCAGACAGACCTACGTCATGGATTACATCGCGGGAACCGATGATGAATTTCACTGGTTTGTTTACTACCAGGTGAATGTCGGTTGTCATGAAGTCATCCTTATTCAGCTGATCGTCCCAATCCTGACCTACAGGATTGTTGGCTTCGTTGATGTTTTTGAAGAACTTACGGCCCAGCTGACCATCTTTACCTGGGTAACGAACCAGCCAGTTGAACTGCTTACCAGTTACTTCAACTACCATTGCATCTTTCGGCGCATCGGAAGTGAGGCGGAACCAGTGTCTTAAACCGAATGCAACCAGGATTGTCAAGGTGATAGCAGGTATTACGGTCCAGATTAATTCCAGTTTATTATTATGTGGAAAATAGAAGGCTTTCTGACCTTCTTTTTCCTGGTATTTAAATGCGAACCAGAAAAGGAGGATCTGGGTGATAATGAATACGATACCAGTGATAACCAGTGTCCATTTAATCATGCTGTCGATACCTTCACCCTGTACAGAGGCGGATTCAACACCAATTTTACCTTTCAGTAACTCATTACAGTAGTAAACACCTATCAGGCCCACCACCAGGAACACGATCATCAGGAAGCCGTTCACCTTGTTAGATTGCTGGCGCGACTTCTTTTCTCCCTTTAATATCGACACATATTCGCTGGCCTTCGCAATCTGGAAGATGACTACGAATATGAGCACAACTACTAAGACTGCTAAATATCCTGACATTGCTATTTTGAATAATTAAGTTATCTAATGCTTTACGATTTACCTAAATCTATCTCTCAGTATTAATGCCAATTAAACCTGGTGTATAATACTTTCTTTCAGATAAGGGTGGTTCTTTGGAACCAGCGGAGCCTTAGTCAGATTTCTTGACACGAGGAAGATGATCAGACCAACAAAACCTACGCCCAGACCAAGCTCATACCAAGGGAACACCAGGTGCTGATAAGTACCAGGACCCACCATCTGCCAGAAGTCCATCCAGTGACCAGCGATGATCAGCACAGTGATGAAAGTCATAGAAGACCAGTTACGTTTGTTATCTCTGCTCATCAGGAACAACAGCGGAGTGATGAAGTTGATGATCAGGTTCAGGAAGAAGATAGGTCTCCACTCACCCCACAGACGTGGTTTGAAGTAAATAATTTCTTCAGGCATGTTAGCATACCAGATCAGCATGTACTGGGAGAACCAGAGGTAAGTCCAGAAGATACTGAAACCGAAAGCGAATTTACCCAGGTCATGCAGGTGTTCTTCATTCACATTAGGCAGGTAGCCATTACGTTTCAGATAGATAACCCACAATGCGATCAGGGAGATACCAGATACCCAGCTACTCACGAAGGTATACCAGCTATACATAGTAGAGTACCAATGTGCATCGATACTCATTAACCATAACCAGGGAGATGTAGAACCAACGCTCAGTGCGTAGATTACTACGAAACCACCGCACATCACAGTATTTCTCCAGAGGATGCGTTTACCGCTTTCTTTAGAGAGATCCCATCCATCTTCTTCGATGGACATGTTGCGGAGTTTAACAGTGAACAGTATCCAGAGACCAATTGTCAGGATAGCTGCTACTGTAAAGAAAGTAGGATTCAGGAATGCCTCTTTCCATTTCAGGATTGGATCGTGTTGCACATGCTCTTTGTCAAGCCAGTGGTAAATATGACCAGCTTTACCATAGACCAGGCACATCAGAATTACGAAAAAGACACCACCTAATACAGGAACAGCCATTGAGATGGCTTCCGGTACGCGACGGAAACCAACCTGCCATGCACCATGTGCCAGGGTAGTGGCACCAATAAAGAAGGTACTGGCTAATACTACAAGTAGAAAGAAAGAGCTGTTCTGCAGGAGGCCAGCCCAGAAACGTGTGGAGCCATGCTCACCACTAAATGCGAAAAATCCGATCAACAAAGTCAGCAAGCCAATCCCCATTAACACGAAGCTGGTCGTCTTTAATCTTGCCGGTACTACAAATTGGTCCTTCATTACTGTATATTAAAATACTTAATTAATGCTATTATATTCAATTACTTATGTGTAGTGCTGTCCGAAGTAGGAGCTGCTGCTGCAGGAGCAGGAGTTGCAGCTGGTGTACCAGCGTCACCATCTACCAGGGTAGGAGGGTTCGCACCACCGTTCTGCACGCTGCGGATATATGCAGCTATTTTCCAACGCTGTGTTCTATCCAGCTGGCTGGCGTAGCTACCCATCACGTTGTAACCATAAGTCATTACGTGGAACAGGCGACCTTCGCTGTAGCTGGCTTTCGCACCGCTGGCCAGGTTGGCAGGAGCTGCTACATAAGGACCATTACCATCCTTATACAACGGACCGTTACCATCCAGCTTAGTGCCATGGCAAATACCACAATAAATATTGAATAAACGTTTTCCTTCCTCCAGATCCGCTTTCGCCAGAATCAGTGGATTTTTAACACCGTTAGCTAACGCAGTATCTTCTGCTTTCAGATGGTAAGGCAATAACTCTCCTCTCTTCACGGTGCCATCTACAGGTTTCATAGATGATACCTTCTCATTATAGAACTCATAAGCACGGGATTCATACATGTCAGGCATGTAAATCCTTCCGGGCTTTCTGTTATTCTCTCCCCTGTTGCATGATACCGATACCAAAGCTCCACTTACCAAAGCAGCTGCGATCAATATGTTGGAAGTCCTTTTCATCTGTTTATTATAATTCAAGCTTATATTCTGTATACTTCTCTGTAAGTCTGCTTTACAGCGAAGTTTTAAAATCGTTGTTTACGCGTTTACAGGTGCAGTCTGTGCGTTCTTGTACAGGGTAGGTTCATCATCCTCATCGAAACGACCGTACCACCATCCTGCTTCCGCACGCTGTTCGTTGATTTCCAGTCCACCAGCTTTTGCCAGCAGGGCTTTCACTTCTTCAGCGTTTGTTTTAGCAGTTACCTCGATAGCCATTACAAACAGATCGTCTGTCTGACGTGGATGGAAGATGTGTTTCTTCACACCAGGCATCAGGTTACACAGGTAGCAGAAGGTCATTACCATACCTACCGCAGCGAACAGTACTGTCAACTCGAAGGTAATAGGTATGAACGCCGGTAACGGGAAGTGTGGCTTACCACCGATGTTCAAAGGCCAGTCTGATGTAAAGATCCAGCTCATGCAGGATAATGCTGTCGTAGTACCACAAACACCATATATGAAACCGGCAGTGTGCAGGCTGGTTTCACGAAGGCCCATTGCATGATCAAGACCATGTACTGGAAATGGTGTGTATACATCATGGATTTTGTAGCCCGCAGTTCTTACTTTTTTAACTGCCGGAAATAATACCGCCTCATCATCAAAACTTGCTACAACGAAATTTTTAACCGCCATATGTTTAAAAAAATTCTAAGTCTAAAATGTCTTTGTCCAGATTTCTTACAGCTAACAATTAATTGTGAGCGTGTGCTACGGCATGACCTGCATGTCCGTGGTCGTCATCATGATGACCATGAGCGATGTGCTCAAATTCCTCAGCGGAAAGTGGCTCCAGTTTCTCCATGTTGTCTCTCTTGAAGCTCTCACCGGAAGTTTTCAGTACGAACTTGATTTCCGATACTGCAATTACCGGGAAGTATTTAGCAAACAGGAAGAAGCAGGTGAAGAACAGACCGAAGGTACCCATATAGAAACCAACTTCTGGCCAGGATGGACGATAGTAGCTCCAGCTGGATGGCAGATAGTCACGATACAGGGAAGTACAGATGATTACGAAACGCTCGAACCACATACCGATGTTCACTATGATTGACATTACGAATGTTACTACGATGTTTCTTCTCATTTTACGGAACCAGAACACCTGCGGCGTAATTACGTTACAAGTCATCATGATCCAGTAAGACCAACCCAGCGGACCAGCTGCGCGATATTTATAGAATGTTGCAAACTCGTAAGGTACAGCTGCATACCATGCCATGAAGAGCTCAGTCAGGTAAGCACAACCTACTACAGAACCGGTCAGTACGATCACTTTGTTCATGGCTTCCATGTGGCCCATGGTGATGTAGTCTTCCAGTCCTAATACTTTACGTACGATAATCAGCAGTGTATTTACCATCGCAAATCCGGAGAAGATCGCACCCGCTACGAAGTAGGGAGGGAAGATGGTAGTATGCCAACCAGGTATTACTGAAGTTGCAAAGTCAAAAGATACAATGGTGTGTACAGAAAGTACAAGTGGGGTAGACAGACCTGCCAGTACCAAAGACAGGGCCTCATGACGCTGCCAGTGTTTTGCAGAACCGGTCCAACCGAAAGATGCTACACCATACAGCAGTTTACGCAGTTTGGTCTTTGCCCTGTCACGCACAGTTGCAAAGTCAGGCAGCAAACCTGAATACCAGAACAGCAGAGATACTGTGAAGTAAGTAGAGATCGCAAATACGTCCCAGAGGAGTGGAGAGTTAAAGTTCACCCACAGTGGACCACGGGTATTTGGATAAGGCAATACAAAGAAGGCCATCCATACACGACCCATGTGGAAGATTGGGAACTGACCGGCACACATTACCGCGAAGATCGTCATCGCTTCTGCCGCACGGTTTACCCCTGTACGCCATCCCTGACGGAACAGCAGGAGGATCGCAGAGATCAGCGTACCCGCGTGACCAATACCTACCCACCATACGAAGTTGGTGATATCCCAACCCCATCCAATTGTTTTATTCAGGTTCCACACACCTGTTCCATAATAAACTTCCCAGGTCACGGAGAAAACACCCCATAACAACAACGCTACGGAAATGAAAAAGCCTACATACCACAGTTTACCAGGTTTCCCTTCAATAGGGCTGATGATATCTTCTGTTACCTGGTGGTAATTCTTCTCCCCATCAACTAATGGTTCTCTTAGTGTGGATTCGTACTTTAAATGCATAATTCTTTAAGCTTTAACCCCTAACCTTTACTTGCGCTTCAGAATAAGGAGCTTTTATTGTTCTAAACTTAAAACTTTATCTCTCTGTTAATCTTTCGTTCTCGTTAGCAAAAAGCCAGCTTTCGCTGACTATGCTTCATGATGAGCAGCTTCTTCCTTCTTACCTTCTGCCTTAGGCTCAGCATCTTTGTTTCTGATCTTAGCCAGGTAGTTGATGGAAGGCAGCACGTGCAGCTGTTCCAGTACATAGTACATTCTGCTCTTCTGCTCTTCGTTACGCACTTTATAGATACGGCTTTCCTTATCGTTCACGTTACCGAATACGATTGCATCTGCGGAACAAGCCAGTTGACAGGCAGTTCTTGCTTCACCATCCTTCATTGGACGACCAGCTTTCTTTGCAGTCAGTTTAGCATCCTGTAATTTCTGTACGCAGAAAGAACATTTTTCCATTACACCACGGCTACGAACCACTACATCAGGGTTCAGTACCATACGTGTCAGATCATCATTCATACCACCTACATCGTACAGGTTGTTCTCGAAGCTATCTGCACCATTCCAGTCTCTCCAGTTGAAGCGACGTACTTTGAACGGACAGTTGTTAGCGCAATAACGAGTACCGATACAACGGTTGTAAGCCATCTGGTTAATACCTTCAGAGCTGTGGTTGGTAGCTGCAACCGGACAAACGTTTTCACAAGGAGCGTTGTCACAGTGTTGACACAGCATAGGCTGGAACACTACTTCCGGATTGTTCTCATCACCGCTGAAATAACGGTCGATACGGATCCAGTGCATTTCGTGCGCCTTGATCACCTGTTCTTTACCAACTACAGATACGTTATTTTCAGCCTGGCAGGCAATGGTACAAGCACCACAACCGAAACAGGTGTTCAGGTCAATTGACATACCCCATTTGATACCCTGGTACTGGTGAACATCCGGGTAGAGGGTACCATGCTTAACGAAATTGCTGGTAGTGTCGGTAGTACCAGGAGTCGGATCGTAACCGAACTGATCCAGTTCTCTTCTATCTTCGTTCACTTCCTCTGGGTTCTTGATGAACTCTTCCAGGGTAGTTTCCTTAACGATAGGACGACCTTCGTAGCTATTATGGGTCTGGGTTACACCAATCTCATAAGTCTGACTGGTTTTTTCAACACCCACTTCAGGAGCGTAATAATCGCGGGTTGTACCGTTGAAGCTTACAAAGTTGTAAACGTTCTTACCTACACCAGCAGCAGCTTTACCTGCGTTAGCGTTACGGCCATAACCAACTGCGATCGCGATCACTTCAGGATGGATACCTGGCAGGATCAGCAATGGTAACAGAACCTCTTTACCATTTGCTTTTATTTTAAGAACGGTCTTATCATTGTTGATTTCGTAATCATCACCCAGCTCACTACCGAAAGTTTTAGCCAGTTTGTTGGAGATTACAGCGTAGTTATCCCATGTAGAACGGGTGATAGGGTCAGGCATTTCCTGCAACCATGGGTTGTTGGCTTCCTTACCGTTACCAATTGCTACTTTTTCATACAGTACCAGTTCCAGACCGTCTTTGCTGCTTTTCTTAACGCTACCGATTTTAGCAGCTGCATCAGCTACATTGCCAGCGAAAGATGCACCACCTAATGCAGGAGCAGTAGCTGGTTCGATCACACCATCCTGCAGCGCTTTGTCCCATGCTTCCTGGCTACCCAGTTTAGCAATCCACTCATTCTTCAGGAAATCTTCCCAGGTAGTTGTGTTGCCACTCCATGCCAGGAGGGTAGATTCAAATGCACGTGTTTTGAACAGCGGCGCAATGGTTGGTTGTATGAAGGAGAAATATCCGGTGCGGCCTTCAGCATCACCCCAGCTTTCGAGGAAGTGGTGAGCAGGAGCAGCGAACTTAACGTTCTCGGAAGTTTCGTCTTTGTGAGAGTTGAAAGAAACAGTCAGCTTCGTTTTCTTCAGACCTTCTGTGAAAGCGGCTGCGTTGTAGTAATCGTAGCTAGGATTCACACCGTAGATGAACAGACCGCCCACAGTACCTGCGTTCAGATCCTTCACCAGTGTTTCCATTTCGCTATCGATACCCTGACGGTAACCAACAGTAGAGTTCCAGTCGATAGTCGTACCGTTAGCGCCGATCTGGCTGTTGATCGCATTTACGATAACCTGTACATTAACATCGTTGGAACCTGCTACTACGATGGATTTACCATTGTTTGCCTGCAGGGCTTTCGCAGCTTTCTGAATACCTTCTGCCAGACGTTTGTCAGTGATGGCAGGAGCGCTAACGTTACCACCCAATGCATTCAGCAGGGCCAGCGCAACGTCACCAGTTTGAGAAGGCTTGTGTGTATATCTTTCGTCAGCATTTGCACCGGTTACACTCATCATGCTCTCGAAGTGGAAATGTTTGCTCATTTCCGGCTTCTTCTCATCGATCTTACGAGTAGAACCGTATTGCTTAGCATATTCAACAGGGTTTAACCAGGTACCCAGGAAGTCAGCATTCAGGCTCACGATCACTTTGGCATTTTCAAAGTGGTAAGCAGGAAGTGCACGCTTGCCATAAGAAGCTTCGTTAGCCAGCAACATACCGGAGTATGAAACTGCATCGTAAGTTACATGGCGGAAGCCTGGATATTTAGCCTGGAAACCAGCGATTACTTTTTTAGTAGAAGGGCTGATGATTGTAGAAGTCAGCAGTACTACCGGTGCACCAGCCAGACCCGCGAGGGCAGCGCCTACCTGTTTGTCCAGTTCGGACCAGGTAGTCTCAACGCCTGCGATAGTCGGGAAACGCAGACGGGCCGCATCGTACAGGCTCAGAACAGAACCCTGTACTCTTGCAGTAGAGGAAGTACCAGTGATAGAAGACAATTCGTTACCATCCACTTTAATTGGACGACCTTCACGGGTTTTCACCACTAAAGGCACGAACTCACCATCAACAGCGTATGTAGAAGCGTAGTAGTTAGGTACACCTGGAGTAATTTCCTCAGGCTTATTTACATAAGGTATTGCTTTCTTCACAGGTATCTCACAACTGGCAGCGATAGTAGCAGCTGCAGTAGTGAACCCCAGGTACTTCAGGAAGTCCCTGCGCGGGGTAGTAGCATTCAACAGGCTTTCACTCTCCTCAAAAGGCAGATCCTCTCTAAATTCGTTATTCACAATCTCCTGATGTTCCTTGGTATTGTGCAACTCCTCCAAGCCTTTCCAATACTTTTTTTGCTCCATGTTATTTATACTAACGAGTTACGGATTATAATTAGCATTATGAAGAACGATGTATGAAGCTGGTATGATAACGATCTGTTTTACGCTACTACTTTGCTTCCTCCACCAGATTTATCTTCACTTATTATATTAATAGTGACATTTCTGACATTCAGTACCACCGACCATTTCAACAGTCACGCTGTCGATCTTGCCATCTTTCACATCCTGGTGGAACTTCTCGAAAATGCTATAGTATTTGTTGTCTGCAAACTGCACCTTGGTAGTACGGTGACAGTTGATACACCAACCCATTGACAGATCTGCGAACTGATGAACTTCATCTTCTTCGGTGATCGGACCGTGACAAGTCTGACACTGTTGCTTACCAGCTACTACGTGTTGAGAGTGGTTGAAGTAAACGTGGTCAGGCAGGTTGTGAATCTTAGTCCATGGAATTGGTTTGCCTGGTTTAGTGTAAGCTTTCGCTGTAGCATCCCAACCTACGTATTCGTATAATTTGGCGATTTCAGCTGTACCATTGATCTTCTTGCCTTCAGCATTGAACAGATCACCACCACTGTATTCACTGATCACTTTGTGACAGTTCATACAAATGTTCTCAGAAGGAATCATTGCATGCTTACTCTTCTCAGCACCAGCGTGGCAGTACAGACAGTTGATCTGGTTCATACCCGGGTGAACTTTGTGAGAGAAGAAGATTGGCTGCTCAGGCATGTAATCCTTTTGACGACCCAGACCAATTGCACCATTGATAGTGAAATAACCACCAACCATGAACAGGAGCAGGATCACCAGCGCGATGTATGCTTTGTTTTTGTAGAATGGAACAGGTTCTGCCACCGCTACGCCTTCTTTGTCAGCAGCAAGTTTGTTCAGGTTGCTGTTGATCTGGAGGAGAATTAATGCAACTACTGCGAGGATCAGGGTAATAATACCGAAAAGGAGGCTGTTGTTAGCGCTTCCTTCTTCAGGGTTAGTACCTGGGGTGCCAGTTGGATTGGTAGCTTTATCAGTAGTACCACCTTTAGCTTCTTCCTGCGCAATAAACGCCAGGATATCATCGATATCGGCGTCAGAGAAAGAAGGGAAAGCAGGCATCGCAATATTGTACTCTTTGTACAGAGCATTTGCATATTGGTCTCCAGAAGCCAGTACAGATGCTGAATTATGGATCCACTGGTGTAATAATTTCTTATCACTCCAACGGCCTTCAACACCCGCCAGGGCAGGACCAGTTAGTTTCTTTTGGACATTGTGGCAAGATGCGCAGTTATCCTTAAACAATGCTTTCCCTTTGGAAGGATCAGCCGCCTTTACAGAGAAGGAAGCAATCAGACCAACGCATAGGACAAGAACACTCACAAAATGCTTACGCATACGGATGGAAACACGACGATACACAGCCTATTTAGTTTAGATTTGACCTTAAGTTTCTTTAAAAAGTGCCAGCAAAAATAAGACACAATATTGACAATTTATCAACAATTATAAAAAAATCTTACTTGCTTCACTAATTCCTTTTCCCTATATATAACGCGGCAAAGCGCGTATTGATCAGATACTTTTACATGAGGAAAAACATGATAAATGTCATAAACTACACATTGGGTTCTTAGCTTCCTTGCAAACCTATATATTATCATGTATTGTAATATGGAATTGAGAGGGGATAAACTCCAGAGTTGTGTCTTGCCTTAATTAACCTCTTTTCCCCGTGAATGGTTCAAATATACTCCGAAAATTTTGGGATCAAAACAGGCCCTGCCAGACATCTGCCGATATTTATCTAATTTTGCAGCTTCTTCCTTTAAAAAGAAAACAAACTTCAACTTGAAAAATATAGCCATCTTCGCTTCCGGTGCAGGTAGTAACGCGCAAAAGATCATCGACCACTTCAGAGGCTCCGACAAAGCCGCCGTTACACTCATCCTGTGCAATAAACCAGGAGCCGGTGTTTTTACAATAGCAGAGAACGAACACATTCCTTCTATATTAATAGATAAAGAAAGATTTTTCAAAAGTGATGACTATATTCAGATATTAAAGGAAGCAAACATCGACCTGATCGTACTGGCTGGTTTCCTCTGGAAAGTACCCGGCAACCTGGTACAGGCATTTCCAGAGCATATTATTAATATACATCCGGCATTACTACCTAAATATGGAGGCAAAGGCATGTATGGTCACTTTGTGCACGACGCCGTGATCTCCGCTAAGGAACCTGAAAGTGGTATTACTATCCATTTTGTCAATGAAAAATATGATGATGGAGCTACTATCTTACAGGAACGTTGTACTATCACCCCGGACGATACCCCGGAGACCCTCGCAAAGAAGGTACAGGTGCTGGAACACAAGTTTTATCCACTAATTGTGGAACGATTATTGACTTTATAATCAGTCATACTTTCAGCTAAGAAGCTGGTAACTAAACTTTATGAAACGACCACTGCTTGTTACATGCCTGTTACTCCTGGGGATGCTTTCAGCTATTGCCCAGGATAGTAAATCCCCTTTTCGCAGGTCTACCTACATCAAGGTAAACCCAACTACGCTTATTAATGAACTGGATGTATCGATCGAGCAGGAACTGAGCGAAAAGCTGAGCCTCGAAGTCGGTGTATCAGCTATCTATACCGATTATCCGGATTATCTCCTGTCTAAAAAAATAGACGTCGGGCAGAAAAAACCGGATATCAGTACCGAGCAGTTTGTGGATGGGAGAGGACTGGGATTCAGGGCTGGACTGAAGTTGTACCTGTTTTCTGCAAGAGATGGTTTATACAGGGCCATGGGTACCTACTTCGAACCCGTCTTTCTATATAAGAAGGTATTTTATCCCAACCAGGATGTAGCCATCAATGACAATAATTATCAACGCTCTGCTACCAAAAATGTATATGGCTTCCAGATCCTGCTGGGCCGGCAGATGACAAAAGATAAAATCGTCTTTGATCCATACATAGGATTGGGGATCCGTACCAAAGTCTATCGCTACCAGAATTTTTCAGATAATAATGGAGCAACCGAGACGAATGATGGCAGGCTGGTGAGCGTACTGCCAAGCATTCAGCTGGGTATTAAAATTGGACTGAAACTTTAAGACTACAATTCCTACCTATATTATATATACCTGATCGCCCATTCGGCGAGGCAGCGAAATACTCGAAATATTTTAAACGGTTCATATTGGCCTGGTAAACCGTATTCAATACATTGTCTACCTGGAAAAACAGGTCAAACTTTTTTGCTACGGTGCCGCCTGCCCCTAAATTTAATAATACATACCCATCCGTCGCCGTCTCCGTATGATCTACGCCGTAAAAGTGGTTTTGTCTGGCGTAACCGTCTACTTCTATTTTGCCATACATGTTGGGGAACACCGCTTTCCATTCTGAACGCGCATGCAACGGGGGAATAAAAGGAAGATACTTTGCCTGATCACCATGCTCCCTGATAGATGCTGCATTTTGGTTTAAACCAACTATATAGGCGAGACTATTGTTGATTTTTAACCAGTTAATAGCGCGGGGGTGAAGGTTAAGGCTGAATTCTCCACCATACAGCCTTGCTTTTGACTGCTGGTATTGGTAGGTCGCATTGCCAGGTACGATCACCACGTCATTGAGACGGGCCTGATAGATGTAATTGGTAATATTATTATTAAACAACTCTACACTGATGTCCAGATCCCCCAGGTAAGCGAGAAAACCGATATCTTCCTGTAAATTGAATTCAGGGTTGAAGCTGCGATTTCCTAAATATACAATGTGTGCACCCGGGTCAAGGCCATTTGAGCCAATCTCGGTAATGTTGGGAGCACGGTACCCCCTGGCGATATTCGCTTTTAGCAATAACCGCTCGCTGAGATTATAGGTAGCACCTACGCTGCCGGAGATACCATCATAACTATGCGCAAATGCGGTAAACTGGCGGAAATCATCCCAGTGAATATGGCGATGGTCATATCTTATACCTCCGGATACATCCACAGGTCCGAAAGATTTTCTGAGGAAATAAAAGCCCCCGATGTCAAAGAGGTTGTAGTCCGGGATAGGGAAGTCCGTGGCATTCTGGCTACGGTTGGTCTGGTACATACCATTGGCGCCGGCTGTCATTTCTATACCATGTATAGTTGGGAGATTATAGCGAAAGTCGTAATTCAGGGTATTTAATATCAGGTCAAGACCGGGTTGTTTGGGAGTGAGAGGGTGGTTGTATTCCTGACGAACACTTTGTTGCAAGGCGATGTTAGAAAAGAAATTACCGATTTTAGTACGATTGTATAGTCTGTAATGACGAATGTGCTGATGCAAATCGTTGATGGTATAGGTTTTTAGCAAATGATCCGGAACGATCGGACGATTTTTGATATCATCGTCTTCACCTTCGGTTACCTGCATGGTGAATTTGCGGGTGAGGGAGTCGCGGCTACCGTCAGGGATTTCCTGTAGGTTATTATATAGGGTTGTGGCAAGCAGCGAATAACCCCATTTTTTATCTACCCTGGCCATAGCCGTACCATTCAATTCGCGGAAGGCCGTGCCATATACATATCCATCGGCGGCGTTGCGGTAATTATGCGCCATCTTACCGCTGAGGCGGAAAACATAGTGCCAGTCATTTTTGTGATAGGAGAGGCCGAGGGAGGAACCGATCATACCATTGTTTGTCTGGTATTCTGAAATGAAGTTGCCTTTGAGCCTACCGTCTTCCCCGGTAGGGAGGTCGGGGATCATGTTTATCACGCCCGCTATGGCATCAGAGCCGTAAGTAAGACTTGCCGGGCCTTTTACGACTTCAACTCTGCCTATACCATATTGATCTACTTCAATACCATGCTCATCTCCCCATTGCTGACCTTCCTGGCGAACCCCATCGTATAAGGTTAATACCCTGTTATAACCGAGTCCCCTGATAAAAGGTTTGGAAATATTGGGACCGGTGGTCACTGCGGACACCCCGGGTATGGATTTCGTAATTGCATCGATGAGATTGGTATTCAAATGAGTGGTCATCTCTTTTTTGGTAATAACAGAGATAGGGACGGGGTTCTTCCTAACAGTGGTGGCACGGGTCACACCGGTCACGATCACCTCATTGAGGTGAGTGGTCTGGAGCGAATCCGTTTGGGCAAAAGAAGCCGTGCTACAGAGTATGAGCACTGCAGTTAGAAATCTAAGCATCTATATTTAATTTTCACGAATGTATTTTTTTAATTTTTCATTTCAAGAATTAATTTTTAGACCAGACTAAATTATAGGGTAATAAAGAAAACACCTACCTTTGCATTATACAAATAACAGATCGGCGATTATGTCTAAGAAGAACGTCTTTTTAATCACCTTTTTCGTGCTTTTGGCCATAGCCTTTATGGGATACTCCGGCTACGTGATCAGAGGAGAACAGGGTGATTTCTTCGGCAGAGAAAAACTGCCAGTACTGGGAACAAACGGCCATATTGTGGGGGGCTTTTCATTTACCAATCAGGAGGGCCGTACCATCACAGCCAAAGATGTGGAAGGCAAAATATATGTAGCAGAATACTTTTTTACCACCTGTACCGGCATCTGCCCAAAGATGAACAAGAACATGGAGAAAGTATATGCTAAATATAAAAACGAACCTAAGTTCAGAATCCTCTCCCACACAGTAGATCCTGAGAATGATAGTGTCCCTGTGTTAAAGAAATATGCTGAAGAACACGGCGCCGACCCATCTAACTGGTGGTTTCTGACCGGTTCTAAAAAAGAATTATACAAACTTGCGAGGCAAGGTTATCTTGTAGATGACGGTACCTATGCCGGAGACGAAGACTTTGTGCATACTCAATGGTTCGCTCTCGTAGATGGCGATGGTCGCATACGGGGATTATACGAAGGCACAAAAGCCAATGACGTAGACAAGCTGATCGTCGATATCGACAGACTGCTAAAGGAATAATTATGGACATCACGCACAAAACACATATTACAGAACTGCTGAGATCGAGCAAACTCAGCATCACAGATACGCGGTTAAAGATCCTGGAACTGTTCATGGAGAGTAATGGCGCACTGGAACATAGTAGTTTTGAAAAACTGGCCGGTCAGTCTTTTGACCGTGTGACCGTGTATCGCACTTTGCAAACTTTTCTTGATAAGGGATTGATCCATACCATTCCCACTACCGATACCAGTATTAGGTATGCCCTGTGCAAATCTGATTGTTCAGAACATGATCATCACGATCACCATATCCATTTCAGATGTGAGAATTGTGGGACTACGATCTGCCTGGATGAAACGGAGATCCCCGTGATACAGCTACCAAAAGGATATACTGCGCATAACGTAGATGTGGTGGTAAGTGGGGTATGTAAAGAATGTAAATAGCCAGCCGCAGGCCAGCTATTAATAAAAAAAACGCTAATGCTTCAGGCATTAGCGTTTTTTTTATTTGATTTAAATCTTTTCGATCTCGGACTGTACAAAATCTGCCAGTTCCTTCACATAAGCAGGAGAGAAGTCGAACTTTATCCCCGCCGCCTTATACAACTCCGGCAATGTCCGGGTACTACCCAGGCTCAACGCCTTCACATAGTTATCAAGTGCCTGCTGCTTATTTTCCTTGTATTGTTTCCACATCGCAATCGCACCCAGCTGCGCAATTCCATATTCAATATAATAGAAAGGTACTTCGAACAGGTGTAACTGACGCTGCCAGCTAGCTGCCCTGGATTCTTCCAGTCCGGTGAAGTCAACTGTATGGGTTGAGAACTCTTCCAGTATAGACACCCAGGCTGCTGTTCGCTCTTCTACAGTATGCTGCGGATGCTCATACACCCAGTGCTGGAACTTATCGATGGTGGCAATCCATGGGAAAATCACAATCGCTCTTTCCAGCTGTTGCAGTTTTGCACGGCGCAGTTCATCCGGATTACTGAAGAAGATATTCCAGTGATCCATAGTAAACAGTTCCATACTCATACTGGCTACCTCGGCAATTTCCATTGGATATTCCTTGAAGAAGCTCATTTTCAGGTTATGGCTCAGGAAGGAATGGACCGCATGGCCACCTTCGTGAACCATGGTTGTCAGGTCCTTCATTTGTCCGGCGGCATTCATAAAGATAAAAGGCACGCCGGTTTCAGCCAGCGGACAGTTATATCCGCCTGGTGCTTTTCCTTTGCGACTTTCCAGGTCCAGGCGGCCCATTTTCTGCATTACACGCAGGCAGTTGCCAAAGAAAGGACCCAGTTCATCGAAAGTTTCAATGGCTTTATTGATCAGTTCTTCCCCTGTGTGGAAAGGTTCCAGTGGTTTCACACCTGCTGGTTCAGCCTCACCATCCCATGGTTTTAGCACATCAAGACCCAGTTTCTGGCGTTGTTTCTCCTGGAAGTTCTTAACCAGTGGCAGGATGTGCTCCTTTACAGCTGCGTGGAACTGGAAACAATCTTCCTTGGTATAATCGAATCTGCCCAGGTCTTCGAACTTATAATCCCGGTAGTTTGCAAAACCGGCATTCTTCGCTACCTGGTCGCGCTTTTGTACCAGGGTAGTATACAGCTGGTCCAGCTGATCCTTGTCCTGTAGGCGACGGGTAGAAGTTTTACGGTATACTTCTTCCCTGAGGGCGCGGTCGCTGCTTTCCAGAAAACGGGCTGCCTGCTGCAGGGTATACTCCTGGTCATTTACATTGATGGTCATTTTGCCTACAATCGGACCATATTGCTGAGATTGTACGCTTAGTTCGGCCAGCAGGGGTACGTTTTCCTCACGGAAAAGTTTTACCTGTTTCTTTACGGAGCGCAGGTAGGTGGCATAGAGTTCCTGGTCCAGTTGGTCCAGGTATTCACTTGCCAGCAGCTTTTTGTTCAGGGCATCCGTATAAGGTTGTAACTGAGGTTGTATTTCCATGCAGAAGTAGGCGAAAGCTTCTTCCAGGGATTTATCTGTAGTGTCGCAGGTCATGCGGATCTGGCGCCAGGCGACGTCTTCGCTGATCACTGCATCCAGTTCGCTGATGTCTTTCAGCCATTTCTCCAGCGTAGCCACACTATCTATCGGTCTTTCTAACAATTCGTCATAATATGGCTTCAATGCTTCCCACGTAGTCACCTTAAAGTCTTCAGACAGGAGTGTACGTGGCTGTTTATCAATGTTTGCGTCTAATGTATTCATAATACTAAAATAAGAAATTAATGTCAGAGCGATAGTGTGTCTTTACCATAGCTTCGCTGCTGAAAGTTCACTATAAGGTCACTAAAAGGTCACTTCAATATCCCCGGGATAATGAGGTGACCTGTTGGTGATCTCTTGGTGGCCTTTTGGTGATCTGTTGGTATCGAAGCTATAGTATAGCTTAGTCGAACAAGCATCGAACTAGCGTCGAACAAGACGTGGACCTATACCAATAAAAATGCCTGGCGGAAAACGCGATTGCGCTTTCCGCCAGGCAATATTTTATTCCTGAAAGGAAAATACTATTCCTCGGTCTTCTTCTTCTTAGGAGCAGCCTTCTTTTTAGGTGCTTCTTCGCCTTCAGCAGCAGGAGTTTCTTCCTTCTTAGCCTTAGTTGCTTTTTTAGGTTTAGCAGCTGGTGCTTCTTCACCTTCAGCAGCAGGCGCATCGTCCTTAGCTGCAGCTTTTTTAGGCTTAGCTGCCTTTTTAGCAGGTTTTGCTGCTTCTTCTTCAACTGCTGCGGTTTCGGCAGCTACTTCTTCAGCAACTGCTTCTTCTGCCTGCTCGTCGAATCTTAGCAGGTCATTGCTTTTGAGGATGGTATACCATTTTACCATCTTCTTCATATCACTCACATACACCCTTTCTTCATCGAATTCAGGGAATACGCTTTTGAAGTAAGCTTTTATCGCATTATTGTCAGCCTTAGCATCCACCAGGGCAGTTTTACCATCTTGCTCCTGCATAGCCTTGAATACTTCCGCCAGGTTTACGTTTTCGCCTGTGGTAAATACTTCAATGCTTTCCAGGGGGGTAAAATTATGGATGCGCGAACTCACAAAACGCGTACTCTTGTCTTCCAGAGATCTTACAATGGCACCATCCTGTTTGCTGGCGATCAACTGAAATAAACCGCCCAAACCGGTTACTGCAACTATTTCTCTATACTGCATGTTCAAATTTTTAAGAAGCGCAAATATAAAAAATCGTTTCTATCCGACAAATTGATCCTCCGTATACTTTCATTTTCTTCTTAATGATCAACTTCCCTGACTATTAATATATTGAAAAATTATTTGCCATTAGCAACTATAAATGTTGACAAAATCAGGCATTTTTTCTCTTTGCCAATACCAACGGGAGCTTCCAGCGTTGCACATCTCCTTCAGGATCAAGGAGAGAAGCAAATACGACATATATGCCAGTTGGGGCTATATTGTGTAGATCATCTGTACCATCCCAGGTAAAAAACCCTTTTGGCGGGAGTAAAAAATTGTTGCAAATGGTTTTGACTAATCTGCCCGTAGCACTATATATAAGAATATCTGCTACTGATCCGGGGCCAGTTAGTGTATAACTGATTACTGCCACATCATCCATTCCATCATTATCGGGTGAAAACACTTCAGGGGTCAGGGTCAACTTGCGGGTCAAATCTACTGCGTTTAACTGCTGGGAATTTGCAATTCCCGGTGTCGCATATCCCACCGTGGAGGATGCAGAATGCCAATTAGAAATTTGTTGTGTAGGTGCATTTACATCGAGTCGTTCTAACGATACACCTTTAGTATTTTTTGCTAAAGGGAAATGCATGGCATCTGAGTAATGTAATGCATCGATGGTATCACCTTTGCTATCTATTATAAAGATGGCTCCTTTTTCATTTGTCAATGCAGGCAGCGATATTTTATAAATATATTCAGGATGCGTACAATGATATTGTCTGCACAATGCATCGGGGTCACTCGTAAATGCAGCATAACTACCAGGGGCCAATGTGCCTGAAGAAAATGTAACAGGATCAGTAAGCCCACCATTTGTTTTCTCTCTTATAATAGATAATTGTGAAAGTGACACAGGTTGTACACCATTATTATACAACTCAACAAATTCAACATCACTATCGTATAATATTTCATTGATCACTACATGTATATTTTCAGTATCTGCAGGAGCATTACCAACAATGACATTATCAAAAATATGCTTGCCTGCAAATGAAGCAATGGATTGCCGCACTACAAATCCCATCACAGTTGCAGCAGGATAAGTACTATCTGTTGCAGTTCCTTCTACTACATCATTTACCTGTAGTGTCCATTTATATTGTTCACTACATGTAACCCGTACATTTAAAATATTAGTTGTATGGTCAGTGATACCATCTCTGCCATCTATGAGTAATACAGGTGTTTTATGCGGATCTTTCCGGTATAAACAGACTTCATCTTTCGTGTTACCTACCCTTACGAAATACCCGCTGAGCAAGGAATCCAGCAGGTCACGTTTATCTGCACATAAATATGCATCTACATAGTTTAAAGATGAAGTATTGAAGTTAAGTTGCATCCACCATTGCCAGCTATTGTCTGCAGGTAGTGTTGAAATTGTCGACATATAGAAATTACTATTAATTTGTTCGAAGCTACTTTTTAATTGTCCATTTTGAATTATCCATGCTGAGTCGGTGCCGCGCCATCGCGTAGCATCATTCATATCTTGATAATTAAAATATTCTTCGAATTGGGCGTGAGAAGAAAAGGCATGCAAAAGCATGCAAACACAAACAATGGAAAACCTCATTTCTTAACAATTTACTAATGATAAGTAGTTAAAATTAGTGATTTTCTATGATTCATAGACATACATTGAAAACCGATAAGGTTGTAGTAAATTCGCATCTCCAAAAAATTAAAATGTTAATACAATGAAAGTTGCCGTAGTAGGAGCTACCGGACTGGTAGGCTCAAAAATGTTACAAGTGTTGGCGGAAAGAAATTTCCCGGTTACAGAACTCATACCAGTAGCCTCTGAAAAGTCAGTAGGTAAGGAAGTAACATTTAAGGGCAAGCAGTATAAGGTAGTCAGTGCAGATACGGCAATTGCCATGAAGCCAGCAGTAGCACTGTTTTCCGCAGGTGGTAGCACATCTACAGAGTGGGCACCTAAATTTGCCGAAGCAGGTATTACTGTTATTGACAACTCTTCTGCATGGAGAATGGATCCTACCAAAAAACTGGTAGTACCAGAGATCAATGGTAAAACACTGACTCCTGAAGATAAGATCATTGCCAATCCGAACTGTTCTACCATACAGATGGTACTGGCATTAAACCCACTGCATGAGAAGTATAAGATCAATCGTGTAGTAGTATCTACTTATCAGTCAGTAACCGGTACTGGTGTAAAAGCAGTAGAGCAGTTAATGAATGAACGTAAAGGTGTAGAAGGACCTAAAGCTTACGCTCACCAGATAGATCTGAATGTGATTCCTCAAATCGATGTATTCCTCGAAAACGGATATACGAAAGAAGAGATGAAGATGGTGAAGGAGACTGTAAAGATCATGGGGGATAGTAACATTCGTGTCACTGCTACAACTGTTCGTATCCCTGTAATGGGTGGACACAGTGAATCTGTGAACGTTGCATTCGATAATGAGTATGAATTGAGTGAAGTACGCAGCATTTTAGAGCATACTCCGGGTATAATAGTAGTAGATGATCCTACAAATGCAAAATATCCGATGCCAAAAGATGCACATGAGAGAGATGAAGTGTTTGTAGGTCGTTTGCGTCGTGATGAGACCCAGGAGAAGACTTTAAACATGTGGATTGTCGCAGACAATCTGCGTAAAGGCGCAGCTACCAATGCGGTGCAAATAGCAGAATTTTTACATGCACAGAAATGGATCTAATTAATCCATCCGTGATATTCGCTAACGTATATACGTTATAACATAAACTATTGAGAGCAAGTGACCTATCACTTGCTCTTTTTGTATCAATTAGTATTATTCTGATGAGAAATTTGTATCACTACAACAAAAATTACACAGAAGTAGTATTGATTAATGAAGGATAAAATTCAATTTTGGTACTAATAATCCTATGCCAACTTACTTCTGCCAAAAAAGTTCAAACTTAAAGAAAGTAAGGTGCTGACAGAACTAAAATTCACAAATCCGTAAACACCCTTAAGTCCTATGAAAACCAACGCCAATCGTGAGCTTTTATTGATGCACAAATTTACTGAGGAGTGGAGCAACAACTTTTCTTCACAGGTATCACGCATCATGAACATTGTGGATCAACACGATACACTGGATGGCATTATCCCAATCATTGAGGTAGCCAACGTGTATAACCAACGTTTTGCGCATACTAAAACAGACAAAGAAAACCTGTTGAAGAATCGCAAGGCAAGGCCATTTGAGTTCCTGATCCACAAAAACTAGCCAGCAAAGTATTCGTCCCGTATTTATCTGTTGGCCGTATTAACATGTGTATATGTCAGGTATACATATCCGGCAGATAGGACTACAGACGAGTCTATTTTGTGGTGGAGATTGTCTAAGAAATCGAAGAGTTTATTGTAGAAGAACGTTAATTGCCTGTGCCTCAAGTCTTGCACAGGGTTAGAATTTTTTGTCCTACTGAAGACGGTGTTGAAAACGGAAAAAGGGCTGACTAAAAAGCCTATAAAGAGTCATTGCACTACAAGTGCAGCAACCATAGCTTTTTAGTCAGCCCGGAGATTGGGTTAAGATGGAACCATTATTCCAGGTCCAGTGCCCGATCCATGAATTTTACAAAAGGCTGCATGACAGCAAAGATTTTCAGAATTTCTCTAACAAGTGCAGGCTGTAAGGCAGCATCGTCCGAGATGTGGTGCCATACTGTGAAGCTTTTTAGTTTCAGGTAAGCTATGGCCGGATTGTCCGGCTGGTATCCCTGCGGCGCAGTTTTGAGTGCTTCTCCCTCTATTTTACCAAAGTAGCGGATGAAATCCTTATTGGATATAATCTGCTGGAATTCCTCAAAATTGTAGTCTATTTCCTGTCTTACTTTCTTTAATACGGATGCTTCAGGCATCCAGAGGCCACCGCCTGCAAAGCTATTTCCACCTGGTTCCAGGTGGAAATAATAGCCCGGACGAGGTGTTTTGCGACCACCGGGAGCAAAGGCAGCGCCCATATTCGTCTTGTAAGGTGTCTTGTCTTTTGAGAACCTTACATCTTTGTAAATACGGAATGTACAGTCCTTTACCTGTAGTCCGATCAGTGCAGGATCCTGTTTGCACAGGCCATCCAGTATCTGCTGTACTACACTATCAAAGTCGGATTTGGCCTGTTGATAGTCCCCTTTATGGTCATCGAACCATGGCTTATTGTTATTCTTGCTCAGTGATTTCAAAAATTTCAACGTGGTGGGCTGTAACATGCATCAGAATTTGTACACAAAATATAAAATAGCTTTTAGAAATGGTACGTTGCAGCCACTAAAACGTTGGGAGAGGTGCTTACAGGCGCACCGTCGTGTTTGTTGAAAATGTCTACTGATGCTTTGTCGAGTCTGAATTCAGGGATAATAGTCAGGTTGCCGACTTTATAGTTCACAGATACCGTACCTGCCATTACATGACCACCGGTAGTACCAGCAAAGGTCTTAAGGCCATCGGCATCGTCAAAGTATTCCCCCCTTAACGTTACACCCAGTGTCTTGTTGAAATCAATGTTCATGTATAAAGCCGATCCCCACCATTTGGCAGTGTTATCTATTGCTTCTTTTTCACGCGTATTCTTGTAGGTGCTCACAGTACCATTGTAACCAAATCCGATTACATCACTCACACTATAGAGTGCCACGAAGTCTATTTGATGGTTCTGAATACCTGCAGTATCGCGGCCTTCCAGGTAGTTCAGGTAGAGTTTGAGTGGCGTAGTATTGGCACTATAACCAATCTGTGCACCGATATACTTACTATTCGACCAGGAAGCCGATTTGAAATCAGTAGGATTGAATACACCCAACATTGCCGTCAGGTGCTCATTGATAGTGATATCTGCCTTTACACCAGTATTGAAGAAAGGACCATTGCTGAACATATAACTCATACTGTAGTTCCTGTTCTGATAGGCATCTACAAGCTCATAGCCAACGTGTGTGGCAAAGCTACCCATGCTGATTTTCAGTTTATCCAGCACCTGGTAACTGAGGTAGAGCTGTTTTACGGCCATTTCCATACTTCCCTTATCAGCGGGATGATCATTGTATGAAAACTCCGCAGCTCTTCTGCCAAATCCAAGATCGGCTACGATGCTACCTTTCTGGAATGTATGCTCTGCCTTGAGTGAGAACATACCCAGTTCAAAACTATTATGTGAATTAGTGAAGCTTGTCTTATTGTCTGTGCTGTTACCGTTGAAATTATACTTGTAATAAACATCTGCTGATCCGGAAATATTCACTAATGGAGCTTTGGTAGAATCCACCGTTTGGGAATAGGCAAAAGAAATCTGGCTGACAGCGAAAGCTGTCAAAAAAAGTTTTTTCATGCAGTAAAATTTGGATGATAAAAGGAGTATGCTAAATCTACGTGGTGGCTGCTTCTAACGATAAGGGCCAATTAAGGCAATAAGAAAGAATAGCTAATAACTAACCTCGGGGGAAAGAAAATTTTTACACGAAACGAATAAGAAATTGGTTGATAAAATATCTGGTTGATAAAATGTTGCTATCTACAATTTCCCGTGTTAATTATTAGCTATTCTAAATGTTTTGGGTATATCAAACTCACTATATAATCTTCATTAGTCTACGATTGGCTCTTCCTTGAGTGTGCCATTGTCGTATACGCTCATCATGTTTGGATGATAGCTTTCGTTGTGCTGTGTAGCATCCAGGCCCAGAGCTTCTTCTTCTTCGCTTACACGGAGTGGGTGGAAAGCATCAATCAGTTTGAAGATCGCGAAGGATACAACGAAGCTGTATGCTACTACGATTGACAGACCGATGAACTGAGTTTTGAACAGGTCGAAGTTACCATAGAACCAACCATCTACAACGTTCACAGCTTTGGTAGCGAATATGCCTGTGAGCAGCATACCTACCATACCACCGATACCATGACAAGGGAATACATCCAGTGTATCGTCGATAGCAGTTTTAGATTTATAATGAACCATCATGTTGGAAATGATCGCAGCAATGAAGCCCATGAAAATACTCTGTGGGATACCTACAAAACCTGCAGCAGGTGTAATAGCTACCAGACCAACTACGGCACCGATACAGAAGCCCAGTGCAGAAGCTTTACGGCCACGAACCACATCGAAGAAGATCCAGGACAAACCAGCAGCAGCAGCAGCAGTGTTAGTAGTTGCGAAAGCAGATGTAGCCAGACCACCCGCTGATACAGCGGAACCGGCATTGAAACCGAACCAGCCAAACCACAGCAAACCAGTACCTAACAGTACGAATGGAATGTTTGCAGGTTGCAATTCTTTCTTTTCAATATGATCTTTACGGCGTTTCAGTACCAGGGCACCAGCAAGGGCAGCACAACCAGCAGAAATGTGTACCACTGTACCACCTGCAAAGTCGATTACACCGAGCTTGAAAAGGAAACCTTCCGGATGCCATGTCCAGTGTGCAATTGGACAATATATAAATAAGCAGAAGAGCACCATAAATAATACGTAAGATGTAAACCTGATCCTTTCAGCTGTAGCACCTACTACAAGAGCAGGCGTGATGATCGCAAATTTCAGCTGGAAAAGCGCGAACAACAGTAAAGGAATGGTAGGTGCACCAGCCCATGGCGCGCTGGAAGATACTCCCTTAAAGAAAAAGAAAGTAGAAGGATCACCGATAAAACCGTGGTAAGATTTACCAAATGACAAGCTGAAACCTACAGCTACCCATAATATACTGATCAGGCCCGTAGCTATGAAGCTCTGCATCATGGTTGAGATCACGTTTTTGCGGTTCACCATACCACCATAGAAAAATGACAAACCAGGTGTCATGAAAAATACCAGGCAGGTTGATACCAGAATCCATGCGATGTCACCATAATTGTATTTTCCCTCAGTATCTACAAAAAGTGGCTCATTCTTCATGAATAAACCAATTATTGCCACTAATCCCAGAATAATAAAGGGTAAATAGTCTTGAAATGATGTTTTCTTCATAGCAATGCAATTTTAAATTTCTTCAATAAAAGTATGGATAAATTTAAATTATCAAATAGAGAGGGTCAAAAATAGAAATCATCTTATAAATAGAGGCTAAAAAGGGTCAAATGCTAACTATATTATAATTAATAATAATATCAATAATGATTTTGGTCATTCTGTGAGTGGAAGAAATGATTATATCAAAATATAACTCATTGGTATTGAATATATTAATTAGTACTTAAGTAGGAATTAACAATTTTCTAACACAGGGCTTTTTAGTATTACTGCATTTTGAAGAAAAGGCTTACAATTCAATGTAAAACAATTATATAAGTATTAGTTAAATTTTGTTACGTTGATTGAATTTACTTAAAACATAATATCATATCTAATTAATTATAATATTAATATTACTACTTAATGGTTTCTCAGAGGAAGTGACTTTCGTTTTTAGACACAATTTTTGATCTTTTCTCTAGCCAAAACCATGAAAAAAAGGTTTTGCCGATGGCAAAACCTTTTTTTCATGAAAGGAGGTTGAAAAACTGAAGGTAAAATGCCTTCAATCTTTATATTAAAATAATTTAATTATGACTCTTTCATAGCATCCAGCTCACGTTGCAAAGCAAACATCTGGTCACGGAGTCTGGCAGCTTCCATAAAGTCCAGATCTCTCGCCGCCTTCTCCATATCCTTTTTGACTTTGGCGATTGACTTCTCCATTTGAGGAATGGTCCTGGAAGCGGCTACCTGCTTGGCGTAGTCCACAGCATTCTCTGCTACCAGGGTTACCTCATCATGTACGGCAATCGGCGAATTCTCATCGAAGTTCTTGATTTCCAATACAGATGTCTGCCCCATGATCTGCTCCCTGCTCTTCAGCACCGTTCTTGGGGTAATACCATGCAGTAGGTTGTATGCAATCTGCTTTTCCCGGCGACGGTTAGTTTCGTCGATGGTACGCTGCATACTGTCCGTAATCTTATCGGCATAGAAGATCACCAGCCCATCTACGTTACGGGCCGCCCTACCTGCTGTCTGGGTCAGAGAGCGCTCATCACGGAGAAAACCTTCCTTGTCCGCATCCAGGATGGCGACCAGCGTTACCTCTGGCAGGTCAAGCCCCTCACGGAGGAGGTTCACACCCACCAATACATTTATATTACCTAAGCGCAGATCACGAAGGATTTCTATTCTTTCCAGGGTATCCACTTCAGAGTGGATATACCTTGACTTAATATTAATACGCTGCAGGTACTTGTCCATTTCCTCCGCCATACGCTTGGTGAGGGTCGTGACCAATACTCGGCCGCCACTCTGTACACGCTTGTCTATTTCTTCCAAAAGATCATCTACCTGATTTATACTGGGCCTAATTTCAATAGGAGGCTCCAGTAGACCGGTAGGTCTCACTACCTGTTCTACCACCACACCTTCTGTCTGACGCAATTCATAATCACCAGGGGTCGCACTTACGAAAATGGCCTGGTTCACCAGGTTCTCAAATTCGAAGAAGTTCAGCGGGCGGTTGTCCAGTGCAGACGGGAGGCGGAAACCGAAATCAACAAGCGTGAGTTTACGGGAACGGTCGCCACCATACATACCGCCAATCTGAGGGATGGTTACGTGACTCTCGTCTATTACTAATAAGAAGTCTTTCGGGAAGTAATCCAGCAGACAGAATGGGCGGGTACCAGGCGTACGTCTGTCCAGAAAGCGGGAGTAGTTTTCAATACCGCTACAATAACCCAGTTCCCTGATCATTTCGAGGTCATAATTGACCCTCTCTGAGAGGCGCTGGGCTTCTATATGTTTTCCTTCTGCACGGAAGTAATCAACCTGTGCTTTCAGCTCATCCTGTATCTCGAAAATGATCTGTTGCATCATATCTTTTGGAGCGAGGTAAAGATTAGCGGGGAAGATGGCGGCGTTGTCCATGGTGCCGATCCTTTTCCCGTTCTGTACATCGAAGCTTTCGATCTCTTCCACCTCATCACCAAAGAAAGTAATCCTGTAGGCATAGTCTACGTATGGCAGATTGATGTCTACCGTATCACCTTTTACACGGAAATTACCCCGGTTAAAATCACCGGTAGTTCGGGTATACAAAGAATTCACAAGACCATGTAAAACGGTATTACGACTAATCGTCTGGCCTTTGTGTAGACGGATGATACCATTTTCATAATCGGTAGGATTACCCATACCGTATATGCAGGATACGCTCGCTACCACGATGATGTCTCTGCGACCGGAGAGCAGATTGGTAGTGGCTTTGAGGCGCAGCTTATCCAGCTCTTCGTTGATGGCGAGATCCTTTTCTATATAAGTATCACTAACCGGCATGTATGCTTCAGGCTGATAGTAGTCGTAATAAGACACAAAATATTCGACAGCATTGTCGGGGAAGAACTGGCGAAATTCTCCGTAGAGCTGAGCTACCAATGTTTTATTGTGGGTGAGCACGAGGGTAGGGCGCTGTACCTGTTGGATCACATTGGCGACGGTGAAGGTTTTTCCTGAACCTGTTACCCCTAGCAGGGTTTGGTAAGGAGCTCCATCCTGCACGCCTTCCACCAGTTGTTTGATTGCTCCCGGCTGATCGCCGGAGGGAGCGTAAGGTGAATGAATTTTAAATGGCATGCTCAAATTTACTAAGAAATGGTTAAACGATCGCTGCTGCCTTCGGCAGTAGCAAGATAGGGCCTGCAGCCAGCAACATGGAGGAATTGAGTCACTGGCTGGAAGTACGCAGATATGCTTTTGATAGTTGCTGATGAGAATTGGATGACTGGTCAGTAGTATCAATGAGAAGTCATTACCTTTACTTTTTAGTGACTTAACCAGCTCATTTATTTTTTATGCTTAAGAAGTTATACCTGCTTGGTCTGGGACTGATATTACCGCTCATACCACTATCTGTTTTTGCCTGGGGCGTGACAGGACACCGCATTGTTGCTGAGATTGCTTACAGACACCTTACACCCAAAGCGTTAAAAGCCGTTCAGGCCATTCTTGGAAAAGAAAGTATGGCGATGGTATCTACATGGCCGGATTACATCAAGAGCGATACGACTCACACTTATGATCATCGTTATACCTGGCACTTTGTTGATTTTCCTGCACATATAGATAAAGCAGGAATGGAAGCGGCTTTAAAGACAGTGAAGAAAGAGAATCTGTATGATGAGACAGAAGCATTGATCAGAGAATTGAAGTCCCGTAAAGGTACTAAAGAGGAACAGTGGCTGGCGATGACTTACCTGATACATATGATTGGAGATATGCATCAGCCTTTGCATGTGGGTCGTGATGAAGATCAGGGTGGTAATAAGATTCAGGTGATATGGTTTGGTAATCAGTCTAACTTACATAGAGTGTGGGATGAGCAGCTGATAGATTTTCAACAGCTGAGTTATACAGAATATACAGCGGCCCTGGATACGGCAGATGCAGGACAGATAAAGATGATGCAAAGTGGTAGTGTGAAGGATTGGTTGTATGAGTCTAATCAGATGGCGGATAAAATTTATGATAAGACGCCGGCAGGGGAGAAGTTGAGTTATAAGTATAATTATCTTTTTGTGAAGGATCTGAATAGCCAGTTGTTGAAAGGAGGGTTAAGACTGGCAGCTATCTTAAACGAAATTTATAAATAGCAAAAAATAGGGGGCATCGCATAAATAAATGGAACTCCTGAGAATTACATAATATGGAATCTGGCTCCATCAGGTATCCGAATGAAAAGAGGGTGTATCTATTTTGTGATACACCCTCTTTTTTTTGGCTGGGGCTGCGGCAGGCTTTTAGTTGAAAACGATCGCAGCAGCTTATGCCTGAAACAATTATTTAACTATACTAAATCAATATCGAAATTCACTAACTCTACAAACTGATCCAGTCTCGCTGAAATATCTTCCTGCGTAATTGTCTTCAAACGATCCGCACCAAACTTCTCCACACAGAAAGAAGCCATTGCAGAACCAACAATAATAGCAGTCTTCATATTTTCAAAAGAGATATCTTTTGTTCTTGCTAAGTGGCCAATGAAACCACCTGCAAATGTATCGCCGGCACCGGTTGGATCGTATACATCTTCCAATGGTAATGCTGGTGCAAAGAATACATGGTTCTCATGGAACAACAGCGCACCATGCTCACCCTTCTTGATAATCAGGTAACGGGGACCCATTGTCAGGATCTTACGCGCCGCTTTAACCAATGAATATTCACCAGACAGCTGACGAGCTTCTCCATCATTTACCAGCAGCACATCTACTTCTTTCAGTACTTTTTTCAGATCATCCAGCGCCACTTCCATCCAGAAGTTCATTGTATCCATTACGATCAACTTAGGTCTGGTCTTCATTTGCCTGATCACAGACATCTGTACCTGTGGTGTAAGGTTACCTAATATCAGGAACTCACCACCCTGGAAGCTATCTGGAATCACAGGGCTGAACTCAGCCAGTACATTCAACTCAGTGATCAGGGTATCGCGGGTATTCATATCCATATGATACTTACCGGACCAGTAGAATGATTTCTCATCCTTCTTTACCTGAACACCTTCCAGTGCTACGCCCTTGGCCTTCAGGGATTCCAGTTCTGCTTCAGGAAAATCCCCGCCTATTACAGATACCTGGTTAATAGGTTGTACGAAATTGGATGCAGCCCATGCAATATAGGTAGCGGAACCACCTACTATTCTTCCCGACTTTCCAAATGGGGTTTCTATATCGTCAAATGCCATAGTGCCTACAACTGTGAGCGACATGTGTTAATCGTTTTAAATGAGTTTAGTTAGATATTTTGAACACGCGCAAAGGTAATTAAACTTTTACCCGCTTCCACCATCCTTTTCTGAATATGATGATTGATGCTATGGCCATCACGGATTCTGCGGCTGCTATAGCCGTGAAAACCCCGGTAGGCCCCCAGTCCAGATATACTGACAATACCCAAGCCAGCGGCATCTGCAACATCCAGAAACCAAATATATTGATGATAGTAGGAGTGCGGGTATCGCCGGCTCCATTAAATGCCTGCGACAATACCATGCCATAAGCATAAAAGATATAACCCAGACTTACTACCTGCAATGTCTGTGCACCATAAGCCACCACCGCAGCTTCCTTCGTGAACAACAGGATGATGGGCTTCGCTGCCAGTATGAAGAAGAGCGATACACCACCCAAAAAGACCATATTGAAAAATGCCGCTCTCCACACAGAACGTTCTGCCCTGTCAGGCTGTCCTGCACCGAGGTTCTGACCCACCAGTGCTGCCGCCGCATTGGCCATGCCACTAGCTGGCAACAGTGTGAATATTACCACTCTGATCGCTACAGTATACCCTGCCACTGCCTCTTCCCCAAAGCGCGCAATCAGGCGTACAAGGAAGATCCAGCTGGTCGTATTAATGAGCAACTGGGCTGTGCTACCCATGGCAATCTTCAACAACCTGCCGATCAAAGGGAAATCAGGCTTTAAATGATGCGCAGATATTTTTATCAATCCTTTGCCACCAATAAGATTATACAGTTGATACACTACGCCCACACCACGGCCTATGCAAATGGCCAGTGCTGCACCCATCAATCCCATGGCAGGTATTGGGCCCAAACCATTGATGAATAAAGGACATAAAATGATGTTCACAATATTCGCGATCCAGAGAGAACGCATTGCCATAGCGGCATCGCCCACACCTCTGAATATACCATTGATGAGGAACAACAATACGATCACCAGGTTGCTACCCATGATCATACGGGTATAGATATTCCCATGCTCTACCACCTCAGCAGGAGCCCCCATCAGCGTAAGCAGATCGCGGGCAAATACGACACCCAATATGCTGATCAGCACCGAAAATCCCACAGCGATATACAATGACTGCACCGCACTATGCGCTGCCGCATCCGGATCCTTTTCACCTGTGCGCCGCGCCACCACTGCCGTGGCCGCCATACTCATCCCGAACGCAATGGTGTATACCAGCGTCAATATAGATTCAGTTAATCCTACTGTTGTGATAGCATGGGTACCCAGCTTGCTCACAAAAAATATATCTACTACTGCCAATAATGATTCCATCACCATTTCCAGTATCATGGGTACCGATAATAAAAAGATGGCCCGGTTAATACTACCGGTCGTAAACTCAGTCTCTGTGCCGGATACTGCCGATATAAATAACCGGAATATCCTGCGCAGACGATTGTCAGCTACCTGCTGCATTGTCAAATTGTTATAGAAGTTAGCAATGAAAGTTGGTACGGCTGTACCACAAATTTGGAGGTCGAAAGAAGGATCACGGACGTACCGGATCGGGAATTACATTTTCATAGTTCGTCGATTGAAGGTTACTAAGATAGTTTTTTTCTCTTAAAGCTGGCTGGAAGAATAAATACAAGATAATCTTATGGCATTGTAACTTTTTACCCCCTTACCCGTTTTATGAAAACTAGCGAACCCCATTTAACCTATATTTTTTATGCTAGCCCTGACATCAATATACGGGAATCATGCTTTACACTTCATAAAAAAATAATGGCCGGTCTTACAACCGGCCATTATTATGATGGTCCTCTTATCGATAGGATATGGCTCCCACCTTGTGGCGGGTTTAACCTTCTTTATAGACTATTGCGATAACTGGGTTACGCGCAACACCTTGAACTCTGTTCTTCTGTTCAGCTGTCTTCCCTCCGGATTATCCTTACCATTAGGCAGGGTATTCGGTGCAATCGGCCTGGTTTTACCATAACCTTTCGCAATCATACGGGATGATGGGATGCCTCTGCTGATCAGGTAATCAACACAGGATTGTGCCCGGCGCTGAGATAATTTTATGTTATAATCATCCTTACCCTTACCATCTGTGTGAGCGCTCATTTCGATGATAATATTAGGATTATCCAGCATAATAGAAACTACTGTATCAAGTACAATCAGTGATTGCGGACGGAGGGTTGCTTTGTCAAAGTCGTAATAGATATCTTTCAGGATAATTGGCTTACCTATTTCATAATGTTTCAGACAGATGGTAGGGCTCTCCATGGAATCCACTTTCTCCAGCTGGTCTGTATTGACAAAGATCGCTTTGGAGAAGTAATTTTCTTTCTCCGCCATGATCTTATAATTCATTTTAGGTTCTACTTCAAAACGGTAACGGCCAGTTTCATCCAGTGTTACCTGTTGTAGTACTTTTTGCTGAATGGTATCAATCAGGGTGATCTTTGCACCAGATAATGGCAGGTTGTTATCACAATCCATGACCATACCATGTATTGACTTTGAAATCCTCTTTATGTTGAACAATTCCAGGCAACATACGGATTCTCTGTCAGAGCTGATGTAGCCACCATTCATAGGGTGTGACCAGTCAGACGTTGCGTAATAGATATCATCTTTGGGAGAGTTCAGTGGTGCACCTAAGTTTTTAGGAACTGCCCAACTGCTGAAATCCCCCTCGCTGGAATAGAAATCCAGTCCACCCAGCCCCACACGGCCATCGGAACTAAAGATCAGCATATGCCTGTCGCCATCATAAAATGGTGCCTGTTCTTCATCGCGGGTATTGATACCAGTACCCATGTTTCTGGCAGCACCCGGGTTACTTTTATCCAGCATGCTATACCACAGGTCATTCTTACCCATACCACCGGGTCTGTTGGAAGCAAACAACAGGTACTTCCCATCCGCAGTTACAAATGGCTGCATAGAGCTATAGCCATCTACGTTTACGTTTGGACCTAATGCCTTTGGCTCTGACCATGTGCTGCCGCTACGGGTACTTGAATAAATAGCAGCTGCTTTTACCCCGTTTTTATTTGTCCAGCGGGTCAGGTAAATGGTATTTCCATCAGGCGAGATCGCAGCTACACCCTGATCTATACCCTTTACTTCAGGTATGGCCAGGGGGCGGCTATTGCTGAAGGAGGCATCCTTTCCATCGGCCTGAAATAAGGTGTTGATATAAGGATTTTCTTTTTTCTTTTTTTCCAGTATTGTCGTATCAGGGCGGGAAGAAGTATACAGCAGCACATTTTTCCCCAGCAGGGCAGGAGCGTAGTTAGCACCTCCTACGTTTACATCGCCATTCAGTTTTGTAATGATGTAACCTGGTGTACGGCTGGCTTCAGAGATCGCAAATTCGCAGCTGGCAGTTTCCAGCGCTACCCGCGCACTTATCTCATCTACCTTGGTATACTTGTCCTTAAACTGTTTGAATTGTTCAATAGCTTCTGGATACTTACCATTTGCACGCAAACATACGCCATACCAGAAGCGGGCCAGTGGAAACAATTCATTGTTGTTATAGCTCACTACCTCTTCATAATACTTCTCTGCATTCCCAAAATCGTTATACATGCGGTAAGACTCTGCCAATCTATACTTCACAGTTTCATAATCTTTGATCTTACCTATATCTTTTCCTTTTTTGCCAGCCTGGTAGGGCAGCACTTCATTCGCATTTATCTTGAATGTACCCAGTGCTCTGTTGTAATACTGCGCAGCAGAATAATAGTCTTTGGCTTCGTAATACACATCGCCTGTCCGCTTATAATCGTAAACGTACTGTGCCTTTAGAGAGTGAACCGAAAATAAGCAGCAAACGATGGCCAGCCAATAGTGTGCAATTTTTTTCATCCGTTATTTTTTTGTTTTACAACCGTGGGCATATGAAGTATTCCTCTCCATACACTTTCTTTTTGCGGCTGATGAAAGACAGGGAGATTTCGAAACTGTTGCTGCCATTTACCAGTCTTCTCAGATTGGAGGCGTTTACATCATAACTGAGGCCCAGTACAAAATTCCTGAAGTGAAATCCGGCAAATGGAATAGCAGAATCATTCCAGCGGTAGTTACCACCTATGAGAAAATCGAAGTCTTCATTTACCAGTACGGATCCATACACACCTGCTACTATTTCTTCGGCATTACCCTGTCGCAGGTACATACCATTTGGGGTAAGGCTAAACACATCATTTATCTTGATACGGCTACCACCATGTGCGAGGTAGCGAACCGGCAGCTTCCTGTTAGCTCCTGTCACGAAAGGATCTACCGGCTGTGTAAGATGGCCCGCAGACACTCCTACAAATGGGTTAAACTGATGACTTGGATTACCATCAAAGAACATCGCACCAGCTGCTGCATCAAATACATTTGAGGAAGTAGTATTGATATTCTCTCCACTGACTTTGGAAGGGTCGAATCCAATTACAGGATCGTACTGGCTACCCAACTGCCATTTAGATGGATCAATACGGCGGTTGATCATACCTGCCTGCACACCGAATACCAGCTGGCTGGTACCAGTAGCGCCGAAACGTACGCCCCTGTAGGAGAAGCTGGCCATACCATTGAAGTAATTGTAACCGGCATCACCTGCCTTCATATTCGTCACATTGATACCAATCCCTACATTGTTCGCAGCTGCTGCATCAAATGAGAAGCCCATAGTAGAGAAAGGTTGCCCAATATTCACCCATTGGTTACGGTAATTGGCGCTGGCTCTGTAGTCGCCGTCGATCACACCTGTCAACGCAGGGTTGAGCCACAACGGATAGGCATAGTACTGAGAAAAATGGGGGTCAACCTGTGCCCTGGATATTCCCGGCAGGAAAGCTGCAGCCGCCATTAATGCAATAGCAAGTATATTCTTATTCTTCATCGGAAGAGGTTTATCGTTTGATATTAATAACCGGGATAGCGTCTGTCACTATCCCGGTATCTGTATTAGTTATCTTACAATGGTTACGGTACCTTTCTTGTTAACAATCGTACCATCCCGCAGCGTAGCTTTCAGTACATAGATGTACACGCCTACCGGCTGCTGAACTCCACTCATCGTACCATCCCATCCTCTTGCCTGGTCCCTGGTTTCGTAGATCAGCTGACCATACTGGTTGTAGTACATCATGACGATAGAGGCGACCTTATTGCCGTATACATAATGGATGTCATTGAAGCCATCTCCATTCGGTGTGAATACATTCGGAACAAAGATGCTGTTGCCTTGTGGGTTCTTCGATTCACCGGTTACGGCATTGGACAGCGCACTTGTTTCGCAGCTTTCGCTACCCAGTGCTCTTACCTGTATCGTCACTGGCTGACCAGGAGTAAGGCCATATACTGTATGTGTAGTACCTGTGCTGCCGGAGCTTGGCGCAGTATAAGTCGTACCATTGTTCGTGGTCACTTCATAACCGGTTGCACCAGCTACAGGATCCCATGTAAATGTCACAGCATTGGTAGTCGTGAGCGCAGTGTCAACACTTACTACCGGTGCATCGAGCGGTTGCAGAACTGTTACGGTAGCTGCCACTCTGGTACCGCTTGTACAACCACCTGAAGATGCAACTTCTACATAGTAAGTAGTGGTCGCGGTGATGGCAGGAGTGGTGAACGATACGCCTGTTGCTACTGCAGTTCCACCTGTTGCTGTTGTATACCAGCTAAAGGTTGCACCTGTTGTAGTAGATGTCGCCGTCAGTGTTGCACCCAAACCCGGGCAGATACCTGCTTCATCGCCGGATACAACCGCATTGTTACCAGGTGTGCCGATGGATACCGTTACAGCTGTACGTGTATTGCTTGCACAACCATTTGGATTCTGTGCTTCCACATAGTACATGGTAGTGCCAGTGATAGCAGGTGTAGTGAAGCTTGAGCCAGTGCCGACTGCAGTTCCACCTGTATTGGTTGTAAACCATTGGTAAGTGAGACTTGCATTCGGATTCTGTACCTGTAGTATTGCAGTAGAGCTTGCGCAGGTTACGACTGCGGAATTCACTACTACTGGTGCAGCTGGTGTAGCATTCACGGTTACCTGAACCATGGTGCGGCTTACGCTTACACAACCACCGGTTGCTGCTTCCACATAATAGGTTGTATTAGCGGTGAGCTGCGGTGTGGTAAAGTTTGCACCTGTGAATACTGGTGTACCACCGGTTGCGGTTGTATACCATTTGTAAGAGTAGCCTGATACAGGACTTGTTACAGAGAGTACCACGGTGTTGCCTGAGCATACTGTTGCACCACTTGTAGCTACTGGCGCATCGATCGTGTTCACGATTGTTACCGTTACACCTCTGCGTGCCAGGCTGCTACATCCAGAGCTGTTCAGGGCTTCTACATAATAAGTAGTATTCGTACTGAGGGCTGCTGTTGTATAATCAGGGCCTGTAGAGAGCAGGTTACCACCAGATGGGGCATCGTACCAGCGATAAGTAAGTGATGCATCCGGATTCAGCACAGAGAGGGTAGCAGTACCACCTACGCAAGTAGTTACATTGGTAGATACCACTTCAGGCGTAGTAGCCGAATTGTCTACCACGATGCTGCCTGCTGTGCGGGTAGCGCTTACACAACTTATACCGATCAGGGTCTGTACATAGTAAGTCGTATTTGCAGTTACTGCTGTTACATTGAACACAGGACCGGTGAATACCAGGGTACCGCCAGTAGCCGCATTATACCATTGGTAAGTAGCACCTGTCTGTGGATTCAGTACGGTCAACGTACCGTCGTTTCCAGCACATACTTTCACGCTGCCAGATACCAGGGTTGGTGCATCAGGTGAAGTACCGACTGTCACTGTCGCACTTACTCTTGCGCTGCTGCTGCCACAACCGGATGTTGTACTCACAGCTTCTACATAATAGGTAGTAGTCGCATTCAGTGTAGGTGTAGCGAACGTAGCGCCGGTGAATACAGGTGTACCACCTGTTGCCGTTGTATACCAGTTATAATCTATACCTGAAGTATTGGATATCACACGCAGGGTAGCTGTGGTACCAGAGCAGGTAGTGATATTATTTGATTCCAGTACCGGAGTCGGAGCTGTATTCGATACTGTTATACTTACGCTTGCTCTTGCTGCACTGGTACAGTTATTACCATTGGTTGCTTCTACATAGAATTGTGCATCTGCATTGATAGCAGGCGTTGTGAAGCTGGTACCTGTACCCAGCGCTGTTCCACCAGTTGCTGTGCTATACCAGCGATAAGTGAATGCTGCATTTGGATTCTGTACAGAAAGCGATGCAGTATTACCCTGACATACGCTTACTGAAGCAGCGGTCACTGTTGGTGTACCAGGAGATGCGGTAGCTACCACACTCACTTTCGTACGACCACCCGTATTCACACATCCGCTTGCATTTACAGCTTCTACATAGTAGTCAGCATTCGCTGTTACATTTCTGATGGTGATAGAAGTACCTGAACCAACCAGGGTACCTGCTGTAGCAGCATCATACCATTGGTAGGTCACGCCGCTCTGAGGTGTAGATACAGACAATACTGCATCCTGACCTGTACATACATCTACGCTGGTAGCGGAAACTACCGGTGCATCAGGATTCAGCGATACATTAGCAGTTGCAGTTACTCTTGCACCGCCTGCTGTACAACCAGATGCTGTGTTCACCGCTTCTACATAGTATACTGTGGATGTAGTGAGTGCACCTGTTGTATAAGTCGCACCAGTGAATACCGGAGTACCACCAGTAAGGGTAGTGTACCATTTATAAGTAATACCAGTTGTGCCGGATGTTACGGTAAATGTCGCCTGCTGGCCTGAACAGATATTTACATTGTTCGCCGTCAGGGTTGGTGTTGGGGCACCTGCTCCGACAGTTACAGTAGCTTTCACTCTTGTAGCGAGTGTACAGCTGCTGTTGCTGGTTTCTACATAGAAGGCAGTATCTGCTGTGAGTGCATTGGTTACATATGTAGTGCCGGTGAACAACAGCGTACCACCTACAGGGGCGCTATACCACTTCGTCGTGATATTAGTACCTGTCACTGTAGCGGTGAGGGTAGCAGTATTTCCAGAACAGATATTTGCGCTGGTAACTGTAGGCGTGGTGAGCGCTGGTACTACATTCACTGCTACAGATACCCTGTTTGGATTCGCACAACCATTGGATGTACGTACAGTCTGTGCATAGTAAGTAGTATTGGCAGTCAATACCGGTGTAGTGAAGGTTGGACCATCACCTACCTTAGTACCAGCAGCATTGTACCATTCTATAGATGCTTCAGCGCTGGCTGTTGCCTTGAGCGTAGCAGTTGTACCACTACAGATCGTAGTGCTTCTTACAGCAACCACCGGTGCAGATACCTGGCGGGAAGCGTAGTATATTCGGAGGTTCACCAGTGCGGAGATCACACCACCTCTGAGTTTCACCTGTACGCGGTCGTAAGCTGCACCTGGCGCAAAGGCTACTGTGAACTTATTGCTACCGCTCAGCAATGATACATGCAGGTTGCTGCTGTTGAGCAGGAGTGCATCGTTATTTGCAGTGGAGCCATTGTAGCTGGATATTTCTATCGCACCCAGTAATGAAGCGTCCAATGCCTGTGCAGGCAGTTCAAGCACCAGCCTTACGCTATCGCCTGCGGCGGCAGCGCCAGGGAAGATGAGGGATTGCTGTACACTTCCACTACCAGCCGCCAGTGGCACTGACAGCAATGAATAGTTATCAATATCAGCATCTGTCGTATTTGCAGCATCCTGAACAGAACACAATACGCAGATAGCGGTTGTACTGTTAGTTTGTGCATTTGCAAAGTCGCACGCAGTATTTGGTGCTACTGTTACTGTAAGCGATACAGCGGTACGCTGACTACCACAGGTAGCAGAATCTGCCACAGCTTCTACATAATAAATGATGTCACTGGTCAGTGCTCCTGTAGTGAATACATTGCCTGTGAATACAGGTGTACCACCTACAGCATCTGTATACCAGTTATAAGTAACACCCATTGCTGCAGGAGATACTGTCAGCGTTGCTGTCTGGCCGGAAATTACCTGACCATTAGCTGGTGATACATTTACAGTTGGTGCTCCTGGAATTGCATTCACTTTTACAGTAGCCGCAGTTCTGGTAGCACTTGCACAGATACCTGCCGCCGCTTCTACATAATAAGTAGTAGTGGTATTCAGTACCGGTGTAGTGAAGGTTGCACCTTCAAATATAGCGGTGCCACCTGTTGGTGTGGTATACCAGCGGAATACCACGCCATTGGTAGCAGCAGAAGCTACCAGTTGAACAGAGCTACCTGCACATACCTCAGCAGATCCTGGTGTTACCGTTACGGCTGCTGGTTGTGTGATGACATTTGCAGTCACCATAGTGCGGGTAGTGTTGGAACAACCTGCTGCATTGGAAGCCTCTACATAGTATACTGTAGTTGTGTTTAAAGCAGGAGTGGTAAATGAATTACCGGTAGCGATAGCCGTACCACCTGACAATGCAGTATACCAGCGATAGGTCACACCTGTTACTGGTTTCACATTGAAGGTAGCAGTGCTGCCACTGCACACGGTGATGCTCGTTGTATCCAGTGCAGGTACATCCGGAACAGGATCTACCACAGCAGTAACCGGTACTCTTACAGGATTAGGACAGGTCAGGCTTGTCTTCACTGCCTCTACATAATAAGTAGTGGTCGTGTTCAGTGCTGGTGTCTCATAGCTGGTGCCAGTGAAGATAGAGGTACCACCTACAGCTGTAGTATACCAGCGGAAGCTTACATTGGATGGACCTGCTGCCAGAAGGGTAGCACGGTTGCCAGCACAGATAGTATCACCTGTTACAACCGGCAGACCTACCAGGCGGCTGGCGTAGTGAATGTTCACTGCGCTCAGTGCGGTGGCCAGACCAGAGTTGAGGCGTACTACGATCCTGTCAAAGAGACCTTTAGGCCTGAAGCCTACCAATGCCTGTGAATTGCCATTGAGCAGACTCACATTGATACCTGAAGCATTCAATGCTACAAAGTCATTGTTGGAAGTGGCTCCATTATAAGAGCCTACCTGTATAGTACCTAACAAACCTACATCGGCCAGTGAGTTAGGGAAAGACAGGCTAATCTGTACGCTGTCATTCAATTCGCTCACCTGCGGGAAGATCAGGGTTTGCTGTACATAGCCACCTGTCAGACCCAGTATTACATGCAGGGTTGCGTTGCTGGCAGTACTGTTGTCTACAGACAGGGCTGGGTTTTCTACATAGCAACCTATGCAGATACCATTGGCTGTATTGGTTTCTGATGTAGCGGCATCACATGGGATGTCGTTATTGCCAGGAATCACGGTAGCGGTTACAGACACACGGGATGCGGTCTTACAACCAGCAGCATTCACTGCTTCTACCGTGTAGGTAGCTGTTGCCGTAATAGCGCCGGTATTGAATACGGCACCGGTGAAGATGGAATCGCCGGCCGCATTGTACCATTTATAAATCAGGTTAGTTCCGGTAGCATGCGCGGTGAAAGTAGCGCTCTGACCACTGCTGATGGAGGTACCCATCGGTGTTACAGTAAGTCCGGTAGGTACTGCATTCACCGTCACAGCTACTCGGGTCCTTGTTGTGCTGATACAGCCATTATTATCTGCTTCCACATAGAAAGCAGTATCGGCTGTCAGTGCGTTAGTCGTATAATTTGGAGTAGATGCCAGCAGGGTGCCACCTGTAGGGGCAGTATACCAGCGGAAGGTAGCTCCGGATGGCGCTGTTGCCAGCAGGGTTACCTGGTCGCCTGCGCAAATATTCTTAGCAGCGGCAGTTGGCGCCACAGGTGTATTACCTACGCTCACCATCACGGGTACCCTGGTTGGGTTTGCACAACCAAAGCGGCTGGCTTCTGCATAGTAAGTAACCGAAGCGTTGAGGGCTGCTGTAGTAAAGGTATCGCCGGTAGCTACAGCTGTACCACCCACTGCACTTGTGAACCAGGCAATGTCCGCATCATTGGCAGATGTTGCGATGAGGGTTGCCGTATTACCGCTACATACATTCACGGTAGATGCAGATACATCTGGTCGTGGTGTCACTACCGCTGAGAAGTAAACATTCACAGAGGTAAGGGCAGTGAGCAGGCCATTGATACTTACCATCACACCATTGAACGTTTTGGTGGTAGGTATGGTCACTCTGAACTTGTTGCCAGTGTTCAGCAGCATAAGACGGATCGGGTTATCACCGAGATAACGCGCATCGCCATTGGCAGTAGCACCATTATATGTTTCTACCCTGATACCGCCCAGCAATGTAGCATCTGCTACTTTGCCAGGAATTTCCAGATCCAGCGTAATGCTGTCACCGGCAGGGTAAGTATTGTTATACCTCAACAGCTGACCGATATAACCAGCAGCACTTAAGGTAGCATTGATAGTGGATGCAGAGTTTGCATTCTGGTCTACTGCCAGTGCAGGATTGCTTACAGAACACAACAGACATACACCGCTGATAATAGGACTTTGCTGTGAAGTCGCATAGCTACAAGGGGTTGGCTCTGTAGGCAGGTTGATATCTACCCTCACAGCAGTGCGGGTAGCGCTGGTACAACCATTCACCGGATCTTTTACTTCCACATAGTAGATAGCCGCTGCTGTGAGCGCCCCTGTGGTGAAAGTGGTGGAATTTGATTTCAGCAGATTGCCACCTGCCGGTGCATCGTACCAGTTGTATTGATATGCCGGATTTGGACTAAGCACCGTGAAGGTAGCCGTCTGGCCGGAGTTGATAGTTTGGGTAGCCGGATTTACTAATGGCTGTGGCAGGCCTACCATTACGTAAACTGCTTTACGCACAGGGTTTGCGCAACCACTGCTCGATACGCCTTCTACATAGTAGATCGCATTGGTTGTTGGTGTTACCGCATAGGTAGCACCGGTAGCCAGGGCTGTACCACCTGTAGGCTGGGTATACCAGCGGAAAGTAGTACCAGGACCTGTCGCCTTCAGGGTAGCAGTAGCACCCGCACATACATATACCGTATCTTTTTCTACTGTAGGCGTACCTGCAAAGATCTCGGCTGAATATACTTTCAGGGCTGTGAGTGCTGTAGCCAGACCATTCAACCGGATATTCACCCTGTCATAGGCAGCACCAGGAGCGAATGTATAAATCAGGTCTCTGTTACCATTCAGCAATTGCAGGTTCAGGAGACCACTGTTCAGGGTCACTGCATCACCATTAGCAGTCGCATTGTTGGAAGAAGAGATCTGGATACCAGCTAATGCACTCAGATCTGTCAGGCCTGTATTGAAGCCCAGCCTGATCCTGACGCTGTCTCCCTTCACACCAGGTGCAGGGAAAATAAGGGATTGCTGTACATAAGAACCTACACCCAGGATAGTGTGGATCACAGAAGCAGTAGCAGTACTGTTGTCCACCGCAGAATCCTGTTTCTCTACATAGCAACCTACGCAGATACCACTGGTAGTAGACACCTGTGAGCCAGCACCGCCACAATCAATATCACCAACAGGGGTTGGACCACCTGTGCCATTCAGCGTGATAGGGACTGGTGTACGCAGACTCTTACAGTTTGCATCGCTGAGCGACACAGCTTCTACATAATATGTAACATTCGCAGATACCGGAGGGGTAGTGAACTGAGAACCTACATATACAGGCGTACCACCTGTAGGCACTGTATACCAGTTGTACTGGTAAGCAGCATTTGGCGATACAACATTGAAAGTAGGCGTTGCACTTTCTGCTACGGAAGCAGAAGATGGCGTCACATTCACACCTGGCAAACCAACTTTCACCTGTACGGGGGTACGTTTTTCACTACCACAGCTATCAGCACCAACAGCGGTTACGAAGTAGGTAGTGTCTTTAGTAACAACGGGTGTAGTGAAGGTCGTGCCATAACCTACCGGTGTACCACCCGTGTAGGAGGTATACCATTGATAGGTGTAGCCAGTCGGACCTACAGCAGTCAATGTAGCAGATGATCCGCTACATGCATATACAGTGGATGCTGACACCTGAGCGATCGGGGTCACCACCTGTGCATAATAAACATTGTAAGAAGAGAGGGCGGCCAGTAAACCATTCAGGCGAATTTCGACACGGTCAAAATCTTTGGTCGCCACAAAGGTGTAGGCAGATTGCTGTTCACCATTCAGGAGACGAACCCCCAACAGCTCAGGAGACAATGCTGCCATATCTGCATCAGCAGGACGTGCACCATTACCAGTACCTACGCTTAAACCAGCGAGCAAAGTTGCATCCAGCAGACCAGTGGTCGTACCAAGGCCGATACGGATAGAGTCACCTGCTTTTCCTGATTTAGGGAATACCAGATCCTGGTAAAGAGTTGCACCCAGACCAACATTGATACGCATAGTGGAAGCTGTGGTCGCAGATGCATCTACTGCATTGTCAGCGTTAGACACACCGCACAACAGACAGAGTAAACCGGTAATGCCATTATTCTGTGTAGTAGCGCCGCTACAGCTCAGGGCACCGTTGCCGGTAGTATCAGTTACATCGACAGTAACAGCTGTCCGTTCTATACTGATCAATCCATCAGTCGGAGACACAGCTTCTACATAATAAGTCTTATCTGCATAATTGGGTGGGGTAGTAAAGGTACTACCTGTATGTACAGGTGCACCGCCGGTAGGCACATCGTACCAGTTGAATACCGCATTAGGAATGCCTGGTATACTGGCAGTGAGCGTAGCCGTCTGACCTGCATTTACATTGGCAGGGCTTGGGGTGACCGTTACCGGTATCATCGCCGCTACTTCATAAATGTACAGTGAGTTATCAGCTGCCACCAGGCTGCTGAGGTCTATAGTTGCGGCATCGAAATCCTTTGTAACAGGGATTGCCACGCGCACTTTGCTGATAGTATCTTTTGATAAGAGATCCAATGTTAACAATGGAGAATTCAATGCCGTACGGTCATTGTTGCTCACATTGTTCATGGAGGTGGTTACACCGATATTACCCAGCAGGGATGCATTGGCAATCGGATCACCTTTCACACCCAGGATCAGGATAATGCTGTCTCCAGGGTGATAAACACCAGGGAAGGTGATCTTCTGACCTACAGAAGTAGCTACACCCAGTGGCAGAGAAAGACGGGAAGCAGTAGTTGTATCACCATCAATAGCCAGCTGTGGATTCTGTACACTACAGAGTGCACAGGCTACGCCGGTAGTAATAGGGGAAGTCTGGTCGGTGCCATATGTCCATAATGGGCCATTGCCGCCACCTATGGTGACAGGAACTGCGGTACGCACAAAACTGGTGGTACCGGCAGGATCCAGTGCTTCTACATAATAGGTTGTATTGCGGATGAGCGCAGGACTTGTAAAAGCGCTACCACCGCTGAATACCGGTGAACCACCGGTAGGAGTGGTGTACCAGTTGTAAGTAGGATTGGAGATCCTGATAGAAGGCGTTAAAGTAATGCCTGTGTTGTAAGCAGTTTTTGCCGGGTTAGGCGTCACTGATACAGGGATCATAGCCGCTACTTCGTACAGTTTGAGAGAACCGGATAAACCAAGCAATCCGCCAAAGTCAACCTTCACACCATCGAAAGTATTGGTAGCAGGAATGGCGACTTTGAACTTGCGGGTGTTATTCAATCCCCCGCCGAGTAACTGCAGTTTCACAACTGCATCGTCCAGTGTTCTGGTATCATTGTTAGATACTGCAGGACCCGCAATGCTATTCTGGTAAGTGGTTACACTTACTTTAGGCAGTAATACCGCCGCAAGGTTTTCAGTAGGCGCTTCCAGAAAGAGGACGATACTATCGCCTGCCTGATATACACCTGGCATTTTTACCAGCTGGCCTATGGTAGACAATATACCTAATGGTACAGTCAGGGTAGAGGCAGTAGTAGTATCGCCATCAGCAGCCGATGCCGAATCTGTCACCGTACAACCAGCACAGGCCACTCCACCGGTGATGGGGCTTTCCTGATCCTGGCCATAACTCCAGATAGTTCCCGGACCACCGGCGACCTTGATAGTGACAGGTGTTCTGACATAGCTGCTCAGGTTATTATCAGGATCATAAGCTTCTGCATAATAAGTTGATGTTCTGGACAGGGCAGGCGTTGTAAACGGATTACCGGTAGATACAGGAGCCCCGCCAGTAGCAGTCGTATACCATCTAAAGGTGGGCGTACTCACTCTTGAATCGATGCTGGCAGTCAGGGTTTCTGTGTTGCCGGCAGTGATAGTAGGTGCCGCCGGAGAAACAGTAACCGGAATCACGGCAGCTGCTTCATAAATGCGCAATGCACCAAAAGCAGTAAATGCAGTACCGAGATCGATTCTTACACCATTAAAATCTTCATTAGCAGGAATTGTAACCCTGATCTTAGGTGTATTGCCCAGACCCAGGCCGGAGGCTTGTAAATGTACCAGACTATTATTGAGCTGGATCGCATCATTATTAGGAGTGGTACCCTGATAAGTAGATACCTGGATAGCTGATAATGCAGCGACAGATATTAACTGGCCAGGTACATCCAGGTCCAGCACGATTTCATCACCGGCTTTGTAGTTGCCAGGAAATGCAATGAACTGCCCTACAGTGGACAATGCACCTACCGGCATGGAGAGGGTAGAGGCGGTGGTGGTATCACCATCTATTGCATTGTCCGGATTATCGACAACACAACCAGCACAGGCCAAACCATTCGTCAGTGTGCTGACTTGCCGGTCGCCATACATCCAGAGCAGACCAGCGCCGCCGCCTACCAGTACCTGTACGGGTGTGCGTACAGGGCTTACCAGACCATCTGCAGGATTGGTAGCTTCTACATAGAAAGTAGTTGTTCGGTTTAATACAGGGGTGGTAAAGTTAGTGCCACTGCCAATCGCAGTTCCACCATCAGGTTCTGTATACCATTGGAAGGTAGCCCCTGGAATACGGGGCAAAGCTGCAGAGAGGGCGACTGTACCACCAGTGATGACTGCAGGGGTGGCAGGTGTCAATGTTACAGGCTGAAATGCAGTTACTTCATACACACGTAGAGTACTGAATCCACCTACGACTGCAGAGAGGTTCAGCTGCACTTCGTCAAAAGTATGTGAGATGGGGACAACGACCCTGACTTTGGGTGTACTGCCGATGCCTAGTCCCAGCAGGTAGAATCTCACCAGATTATTATTCAGCGAGATCTGATCGTTGTTACCCACACCTGTATTGAAGGTGCTAACAGAAATAGCACTCAGCAGGGAGAGGGTTACGTTCTGGTCAGGGATTTCCAGATCAAATGCAATCGCATCGCCTGATTGATAGGTACCGGAAAATGTGAGCTGAAGCCCTACGCCGCCGACAACGCCGACAGGCAGGTTCATAGTTGCAGCAGTATTGGCATTGCCATCTACAGCATTTGCTGCATCACTCACACTACAGGTAGCACAGGCCAGGCCAAAGGTGACTACATTCGGATTCCCTCCGGAACTCCAGAGGGGACCATCTGCGAAATAAGTACCTGAAGTATACCAGGTTTGCCAGTGTGGTTGCTTTTGCAATACAGGCGCATAGGGATGTAGCGCTGCATACGCCTGCAACCATGACAGGGCGTTGTTGTTTTTAATGTCGTTGCTAAAGTCGGCAGCAACTGGCGTAGAAGTTTTCTTAGCAAAGGAAACTCCTGCCGGCAACCCAACCATGCAAAGACATGAAAAAATAGTAAGAATAAAAGCTCTTAGGGAGCCTTTAAGAGTAGCGTTAAGATGCATAGAAATCAATTGGTTCGGGTTATAAAGCGTGTATGTTTTTCACAGTTTTTGTTTTCAAGGAATTCAGGTCAATTATGCACCACATTGAGTCTGGCGTCCATAGGCCACTCAAGAGGATACACAGCACACATTAATTAATGTCTATGCATTGGCAAGGTCATGAAGGGGAGTAGCAATAAATAAGATATGGCTAAAACAGGGGTAGTCTGATTCGGTTGATATATTCACGAACACACATTTTTAAGAACCCATCGGTCAGAATACGGTACGAATTTAGGTTGATAGGGTGGGAAAGCAGCTGTTCTTTTCGTTCAGTATTTGAACGCTATTCATTCTATTCATTTCAACATTTCAGAAATCTTTTTATCCAGTTTTATCAACCAGACAATAAATTGTTATAGTACTATGATTAACAATGCATTTAGTTGGCAGTACTAATATGAAATCAAACTAATCAGATAAAAATTACTTTTAAATAGGCGTTGCCACATTATTATACGCAATTGATTTACATCATATTTTAAATTTCATTCATTTATATATGTTTTGTTCATTTTGTTCATTTTTATGAGAAAAAATCTAAACTAAAAAGCGCTACGTAAGTTTACCCTTGATTACCAAAATCCGATTACAAAAATCCATTTCTTGTCCCCGTATGATAGATCTCTCCTATGACTTTATCATAACTCTACAGAAAGAAGTTTCGAGACGTTTTGGCGTTGACTCTGTAACGGCTAGTGATTGCAAACGATTGTCACTCGCCATATCTGATGTAACCGGCAAATTGGTTAGTGAGACAACTCTAAAGAGAGTTTTTGGGTTTGCTGTAACACAGCATAGTTTTTCGCGCTATACTTTGAATACCCTGGCGCAATATTGTAATTATAAGGACTGGGAAGATTTTCAGACCAGACATTTCACGCAATCCACTTCCGGGGAAGTTGTAAAGGATGGTAAATGGGCAGAACTAAAGAGTAAAGGAGCTGCCGTATCCCATTATACCTTAGTAACGCTCAAGAACCGCTCCGGCATTCCATTTCAGAATACAGTATCCAGAGCATTCGGCGTTGCCCATATAGAGCGGTTCCTGGAAGGAACTTATCCTGCTACTGCCCTCATCGCGCCAAGCGGATGGGGTAAATCCACTACGCTTGTACACCTGGTAGAACACTTCTGGTATAGCAAAGAAGCAAAATATCCGCACGACATATGCTGGTTCATCCACGCTCACGCCGCAGGAAGCTTGTTTCTGCGTGGCCTCAATCTTAGTAACTGGCTGGACGATCAGCTCAGCCTCGGGCAACGGGAAAATTTCAGGGAATACTTTAAAGCACATTTTGATAAAATAGGCGGTAGACTCATACTCATTATCGATGGCTTCGACGAAATCACGATGTCCAGCGATAAACTAAAATTGATGTATACCAAGCTGGAAGAATTTGTCTACTCCAATGATGAATTCCCGTGGATAAAAGTGATCCTCTCTGTTCGTAGCAATACCTGGTCAGAAATATTTCACAATGACCAGCGCATGCCGCCATTCGGACGCTATTGGTACCTGGGTCCTGAAATGGATGAAGAAACCAATATCAACATCCCCCGTATGACGGAACAGGAAGTAAAGTCCGTGCTCTATAATCATCGCATGGATCCTGCTGTGGTACGCACTTTCAGCGAAAGTTTCCTGCAAAAACTGCGATACCCTTTTTATCTGCAACTCTTTTGTCAGCTCAATACAGGTGAGAATTCATTTATCAATGAACACCTGAGCCTTTATGAAATGGTCTCGCGGTTCGTGCAAATGAAAGTATTCAGCACGAACAACAACAATTTTAAGATCAACATCATTAATAAGCTCCTGGAGCTACTCGACTATGGCAAGAAGGGACAATATGTCGAAAAGAGCGCACTCCTGAATAAGAATGCAGAATTATTCTCCGCGTACAAAGAACTTCTTTCTGAAAATATACTGGTGGAAGAAAATCTGAGTCAGGACATTATGTTCTACGTGAAGGTTCGTTTTGCCCATCAGTTCCTGATGGAGTACTTTATGGCCATGCACTTTGTGGCCCAGGGTCAGCAACAGACAGGAGAAGGGGTATTTATGAATGTGATCAGCCATCTGCCATCCTCCCCCTTCCGTACCGGTATTTTCAAGTGGATGCTGCGTTACGCCATCAACAACGAGCAGCAGGAGAGCATCCGGCAGATGTTCCACCTTTCCTTATCCAATATTGAGAAATCACAATTGCTGGAATACCTTGCTGTACATTATCAGCAGGAAGGAAACAGGGAAATGTCGCTGAAATCCATCTTCCCGATGGGCTACTTTAAAAAGTATCCACTCAGCAAAATCCTGAACGACAACTTTATTCACTTTGGTAAGCGGAAAGTGCTAGTCGCCTTGTTAGATCTGGCAGAACTGCCGGAAGATAAACTAAAGATCAGAAGCATCCTCTTCATTATGTCGCTCCTGCAACTGGATGCAGAGCAATGCGAACAGGAACTGCATTTCATCAAAAAAATCGTTCAACGCGAAATGACGGAGGAGGAGCTGTGGGTCACTCCCTACGACCTCTTTCTATTTATATATGAATACCTGAAATTTGGTATCGTCAACGAAAGCATCAAAGATAAGCTCTACAGTTACGGACGATATCTGAATGGAAGTACCAGGCAGACACCCTCTGTGTCCCACGAACTGGTATTCAGGTTTTCAGGCTTTGCCTTCGCACTGCTGCATGATTTTGGCCATATGGCTAATTATTCCAAACGGATCTTTGAATGCTATCCGGCCCTGGTATATCAGAAGCACGATCCTGTCAGGCTTTCTTTGCTGAGCTGGCAGGCCTATGCAGCCATTGGCCAACATGATATATCTACCGCATTGAAAATCAGCCGGCATGCCGAGCTGTTGTTAAAAAACTATTCATTTGATCATACCAATGGCAGGCACCTGGAAGTATTGCACAAACTGATGCAGGGATATGCCTGTATGCTTGAAAATGAATTAAACAAAGCCATACGACTGACAGAGACTGCCATGGAGATTTCCCAGAAAATGGATTTGAAGTTGCTGATGATGATGGCGCTGCAATTATTACAAAAAATCTATATGGCACTGAAGGCTGAAAAACAATTACATATTACGCGGCAACAGCTGCAATTAATAGGCACCAGCACGTCATTCAAGCAGCTGGATAAGCAGTGGGGACAATAGACATTCAATTCTGCTTTTCATTATCTGGCATAATTTTGCGTTATTGCATTCCGTAATGGCCATAGATGAAAGTAAATATTCTTCTTTCCAGCAATTTCTGCTCAACCTGCTGAGCCTTTTGACAATCCTCCCGCTGGCACCATATCTGAACCGGTTTATACCACCGCTGGTTGAGGATGGCTGGCACCTGGATATGCTGTTGGCCGTACTCGCTGCCTTTCTGTTCACCCGTATCTTACTCTGGGTCTTCAGGCCGCTCATTATTCCAGCCTTTGTACTGGTCGTAGGCGTATTGTCCTTTAATTACTTTGCAGACAATTATACCTTCAGTAATGTACTGAATGATTATAAAGGAATGGTACAGGGCAACTGGGGTACAAAAAACTATAAACAACTGGATATCCTCAGTTTATATCCCCACCGCGTAGAAACATACAGAGATAAAACGGTGCGTAGTATTCGTGACAAGGTCAACTATAAAGATTCCCTGGTTCGTAATTTCTCTATTTACCATTCTGTAGAGGATTTTGATGAATATTTCCCCAAGTATGGCAAAGTATCCCGTTATCTGGCGCTGTTCAAATACATCAATAAAAATTTCCGCTGGGTACCCGATACCCGTCGTGATGAATATTTTGCTACGCCTCAGGAAACCATCCAGAATGGTATGGGCGGCGACTGTGACGACCATAGTATATTGATGGTATCCTGCCTGCAATCTATCGGGGCACGTTGTCGTATAGTACTGATTCAGGGACATGCTTATCCTGAACTGTATTGTGGTAACAAAGAAGATTTTGAAGTTATGAAGCAGGCCATTATTACGCTATTCCCTCATCCACCTATTAAGGAGGTCCACTACCACGAAATGAAAGGCGAATACTGGATAAACCTTGACTATTCTGCACGCCACCCCGGTGGACCATATTTGAATGACAAGGTATATGCGTTGATTGAAATTTAATAAAAACCAATGAGTCAATTTAAGAACATAAAGAAGTTTCACTCGTTTTTGCGCTTTAAGCGCGATTTTGAGCAGTATAGCATGCGAAGGGTCCGAAGTTATGAGATCATTATTCACTGGTTACACAGCAAAATGAACAGAAACCAGTTTCTTGTACTTTCAGGTATTCTGGTCGGCCTGGTTGCAGGTTTAGCGGGGGTGATCTTAAAAACACTGGTTCATTATATTCACTACTTTATTACCTACAAAGTTCACTTTAGTACACAGGTCTTTTTCTACGCTGTATTCCCTTTCCTTGGTATTGTACTAACTACACTTGTCGTTATCATATTTTTCAAGGGCCAGTCGCGCAAAGGGGTCGGGCTTATTCTTTATGAGATTGCACAAAACTCCAGCCTGATTCCACCTGTTAAAATGTATTCACAGATCCTGCAAAGTGCCCTGACAGTAGGTTTGGGAGGCTCCGCAGGTCTGGAAAGTCCTATTGCCGTAACAGGCGCAGCTATTGGTAGCAACTATGCACGCAACTACCACCTGGGGTATAAAGAAAGAACGCTGTTACTGGCAGCTGGTGCAACTGCAGGTATTGCAGCATCTTTTAATGCACCGATTGCAGGAGTGATGTTTGCTTTTGAGATTCTGCTCACGGGGGTGGTGTTTTCTGATTTTCTGCCTTTGATACTGGCGGCAATTTGTGGTAGTCTTTTGTCAAAGATTATTTTACAGGAGGAGGTGTTATTTCACTTTGAATCCAGGCAGGCATTCAATTATCACAACGTTCCATATTACCTTATTCTTGGATTGTTAAGTGCTTTTTACGCACGTTATTATATTGTCATTTCACAAAAAGTAGAACACTTCTTTCATAGCCTTAAATGGAGCGCTCTCCAAAAGGCCATATTAGGAGGTTTGATCATTTCTATTCTTTGTGTACTGATGCCACCACTGTTTGGTGAAGGGTATTCAAGTATCAAGCTAATGGCCAATGGACAGGCTGATGAAATCATCCGGAATAGTTTCTTCAGGTATATACCAGCTAAAAACTGGGTTTTACTGGCATTTCTGGGATGTACCTGTTTACTGAAAGTATTTGCTTCGTCCATTACCATTCAGAGTGGTGGCAATGGAGGTAACTTTGCACCCTCTCTTTTCGCAGGTGGTGTATTGGGATTCTTTTTTGCTATGCTCTGTACACAGCTGGGATTTCAGGATGTTCCCGTTACCAACCTTGTAATCGTAGGCATGGCTGGTGTAATGAGTGGCGTGATGTATGCCCCGCTTACCGCCATCTTCCTGATTGCAGAAGCCAGCTCAGGGTATGACCTGTTCATACCACTGATGATTGTTTCCTCTACATCTTTCCTGCTGGCAAAATGGTTTTCTCCTATCTCGCCGGAACTCAAACACCTGGTAGATGAGGGCAAGATCTTTACAAAAGAACATGACAGGAATATCCTCTCCTTGTTACGTACTGAAGAACTCGTAGAAAATACGATTCAGCGAATAGATATGAATGCCAGTCTGCGTCAGCTGATTGAGCTGGTAAAAAGCAGTACCCGGAATGTGATCGCAGTCGTTTCTCCCGAAGGTAAATTGGATGGAGTCGTGACTCTGGATCGTATACGTCCGATTATGTTCAACCAGCTGATCTACGACACCGTCACTGTAAAAGAAGTGATGCAGCAACCACCAGCATTGATCGGCCTGCATGACAATGTGGTAGATGTAATTACTAAGTTTGATGAAGTGAAAGAATGGAACCTGCCGGTAGTAGATAATGATAAACTGGTTGGTTTTATCTCCAAATCAAAAATCCTGAATCAATACAGATTATTACTACAGGAATACTCTGGCGATGAAGTATAGATTCCACGAATTGTGTTTTACAAATCATCGATCTCCCTGAATTTTAAAACGTAATTCGTAATTTCCATCTTCTATGTCAAGAATTCTGATTCTATTCGCGCACCCGGCTTTTGAAAAATCAAGGGTCCACCATCAGTTGCTGGCCGCTATCCGCGGTATGCAGGGGGTGACTGTGCATGATCTGTACGAAACATATCCTGATCTCAACATCGATGTAAGACAGGAGCAGGGGTTATTGCTGCAACACGATATTATTTTATTCCAACATCCTTTTTACTGGTACAGTGCACCTGCCATTATCAAGCAATGGCAGGACCTCGTGCTGGAACATGGCTGGGCCTATGGTCGTACGGGTACGGCTCTCCGGGGCAAGCGGATTACGAATGTAATTTCTGCAGGAACCATGGAGACCGCTTACCAGAAAGACGGATGGCACCAACATCCATTGCCCGATTTTCTGTTGCCATTCAAACAGACAGCTACACTTTGTAATATGCAGTACCTGGAACCATTCGTAGTGTATGGTACTCACCAGATGGATGCCACCGGCATCAGTGAACAGGCTATCAGTTACAAACAATTTCTGGAAAACTTAAGGGACAGATAACTATGGAGCATTCATACTTTTTTATAACCATGATCTATCTCGCGGCGGCAGTGGTGTTTATACCCATTGCCAAAAAGCTGGGCCTGGGCTCTGTACTGGGTTATCTACTGGCAGGGGTAGTGATTGGACCTTCCCTCATGGGGTTTATTGGGAGTGAAGGGCAGGATCTTATGCACTTCGCAGAGTTTGGGGTGGTAATGATGCTGTTCCTGATCGGGATAGAGTTAGAACCTGCGTTGCTATGGAACCTGCGGGCGCCGATATTGGGGCTGGGGGGATTGCAGGTGTTGATTACTACGGCAGCGGTAGCGGGTTTAGCCATGCTACTGGGGCAACCACTCAATGCTGCACTGGCATTGGGCATGATCTTATCGCTTTCTTCCACAGCTATTGTGCTGCAAAGTCTCAAGGAGAAAGGGCAGTTGTCTTCTGCTGCTGGTCAAAGTGCATTTTCAGTATTACTGTTCCAGGATATCGCAGTTATTCCTATGCTGGCGGTTTTTCCATTGCTGGCGGGGACCTCATCACCGGAAGGCAGCCATAGCGAGTCATCATTAAGAGATAATTTACCAGCATGGGGGCAAACGCTGGTGGTACTGGGAGCTGTGGTCGTGATTGTGGTAGCAGGGCGATACCTGTTAAGACCCTTGTTGCGCATTATTGCTGCGACAAGGGTGAGAGAGTTGTTCACAGCGTTTTCTTTATTGCTGGTAGTGGCGATATCAGTGCTCATGTCGCTGGTGGGATTGAGTCCGGCACTGGGTGCCTTCTTAGGGGGCGTAGTACTGGCGAACAGTGAGTATCGCCATGAACTGGAAAGTGATATTGAGCCATTCAAGGGGTTGCTGCTAGGACTGTTTTTTATGGCCGTAGGCGCGTCTATCGACTTCAAACTGATACTGAGTATGCCCTGGGTGATTTTAGGGCTTGTAATAGGCTTAATGGCACTAAAGTCACTGATACTGTTAACGTTAGGTAAGGTCTTCAAGGTCAAAATTGAGCAAAATCTGTTATTTGCCATCGCTTTATCGCAGGTTGGAGAGTTTGCCTTTATATTGTTGTCATTTTCGAACCAGAATAATATACTGCCGCAGGCCACTGTGAGTATCCTTACGGCGGTGGTTGCGATCAGCATGGCGCTGACACCGTTGTTGCTACTGGCTTATGAAAGGTTAATACAACCCCGGTTCAGTGTACAACCTGCGAACACACGGGAGGCTGATGAGATACAGGAAAAACATCCGATCATCATTGCCGGCTTTGGCCGTTTTGGCAATATAGTAGGGCGTTTCCTCAGGGTAAATGGAGTGAAAGCTACCATCCTCGACCTGGATTCTGACAGGGTAGATGCCCTGCACAACCTGGGTGTGAAGGTATATTATGGCGATGCTGCCCGCAGAGACATGCTGGAATCAGCAGGAGCGGCAGAGGCCAAAGTGATCATTGTAGCGATGGATACAGTAGAGCAGACATTGGAAGTAGTACGGGTAGTGAGAAAACACTTCCCTCACCTGCAAATGTTGGTGAAAGCAGAGAACATACCCGATACTTTTGAGCTGATGGACCTCGGTGTACTACACATCTACAGGGAAACCCTGGATACTTCCCTGCGTATGGGAGCAGATGCCCTGCAGATGCTGGGTATCAGGGCATATCATGCATATAGGAATGCAGGCACCTTTCGTAAGCAGGATGAAAAAGCCATGAAAGGGCTATCCGCTATACGCGATGATAAAAAGTTGTATATCAATACTGTGAAGGAACGTATTGAGGAGTTGGAGAAACTGATGTCCGGTGAAAGAACGACCAGATTTAATCCGTCTGGTTTGGGATGGGATGAGCAGTCACTGATAGATGAAGCAAGGCAGGACGAGTAAGGAACCCTTACTCAGCCAGCGCTTCTTCAATCTTTTCAGCAATAAAGGCAATGAGCCCGTGATCAACTGATCTGGAGGAGTGGGGCACCTCACTGATAGCACGCAAGCGACCTTCTTCATCCTGTTCAAATGTGACTTCGTGTTCTTCTACGGTAACTTTAAATGCAATCTTATAAGTCTGTACCCATGGCCGCACTTCGATGATGTGCGGCTTTCCTTTGTACTCAAATTTCAGAATAAAATTAAAATCCTCCATCGGACTATTTCCCAGTGTTTTTAATAATGGCGTCGGTTAACAAAGGTCAGCAGCCGTTTACACATCGATGCTTCCATCCATATCCATACTACGGTTGCGCATTCTTACTTTTTCATCTCTTGAGAGCTGATGTATGAACATCAGAGAGAAGAATGCAGCCGCACTAATGATGAAGATGTAGCCTATAAAGCCCAGGGTGTGAAATACCCTGAACCAGGCCCAATCGTTTGTGAAAGCATATTGTGCTAATACGGCGAATACTGTTCCTACGGTAGCAAACGCAAATGCAATTCTCTTCATAAAGGTAAATTTTGGGATCCGGTTTTGATCTTTTTCCTTTTGGTTTTTATAATACTGTCCAGATGCTATTAAACAATGACAATTCTTATGCTAATATTTGGGGCAAGCCCAATGCCACGGCATTAGGTAGCACAAAGGTACTATACCCAGTTATATCTTCGAGTATATTTTTCCACATTTGTGGCAAATATTGAAAATGTGAATAACTATTGTTGGCAAATTGTACACATATGCATATAGAAAATAATATATCCCCATATGGAAATAAGAAAGCCGGAGTAAGAATACTCCGGCTCATTACCTAAACCTACAACTGTTACACTGTTAGTAACATATCTTTAATATCTTTTAGTGCATTGCACTTGCGTCCAGTTTACCTTGTTGCTTGTTGCTCTTCACCATGAGTACGAATGGTACGCAGATGAGGAACAGGATACCCAGATACAGGAACACATCCATATAGGACATTACTGTAGCCTGTTTCAATACGCTGTACTCAAGTCCCTGATAAGCACTTCCCAACGCTGATTTCGTATCCATACCTTTGCTTGCCCAGGAAGCTGCAGCGGAATGGACTCTGTTCATCACATCAGGATTGTTGGTATCCAGCTTGCTCACCAGGTCCATACGGTGCAGCTCATTACGTCTTGACACGAAGGTCGTAATCAGTGCCACCCCGAAGGAACCTCCCAACTGACGCATCATACCCGTGAATGCAGCACCCTGACCAATCTGTTGCCCTTTCAGGGTAGAAAGAGACAGTGCTGTGATCGGGATAAACAGCATACCCATACCAATACCACGTACGATCAGCATCCAGAAGAAATCATCTTTACCTGTATCGGGAGAAATGATTTTGTATCCCCAGAAGCTATATACAAAGAACAGCACCATACCTGCGGCTACCAGATACTGATTAGGTACCCCTTTTTCCAGCAGCTTACCAATCAGTGGCATCATAACTGCGGTCATCAATGCCGCCGGTATCATGAGCATACCTGACTGGGTAGCGGTCCATCCAAGCAGTCCCTGCGTATACAGGGGAATGATGAAAGTAGATCCGTACAGACCGAAACCTAACAGGAAGGATAGTAATGTACCTACCCGGAGGTTTGGATTCGCTAATACCCTTAACTCTACGATCGGATTTTTATATACCAGTTCTCTCCATATAAAGAAGAAGAAACCTAATACTGCGGCGATACCTAATACGAGGATGGTTGTATCGTTGAACCAGTCATCTTCCTGTCCGCGTTCCAATACATATTGCAGCGAACCAACGGCCATTGCCAGGAAGCCAATACCCCACCAGTCAATTTCACTCGCTGACTTCTTCTCTGCATATTTAGGACTACGTACGAACTGCAGTGTAAGCAGTGTAGCAATCACACCGATTGGAATATTAATGTAGAAGATATATGGCCATGCGAAGTTATCTACGATATAACCACCCAAAGGAGGACCGAGGGTAGGTCCGATGATCACACCCAAACCGTAGATGGCCTGTGCCATACCACGTTTTTCAGGAGGGTAGCTTTCAGTGATAATCGTTTGAGAAGTTACCAGCAGTGCACCACCGCCTAAACCTTGTATGAAGCGGAACAATACCAGTTCCCACAATGTGTGTGCGTTACCGCAGAGGAAGGAGGAAATGGTAAAGATTATTATGGAAACTGCGAAGTAGTTACGTCTACCGAACTGTTGTGACAACCAGCTGGTCATCGGAACCACGATTACGTTACCAATCGCATACGCTGTGATCACCCAACCGATCTCACTCAAGGTAGCTCCCATATTTCCGCGCATATCATTCAGGGCCACGTTCACGATGGTGGTATCCACGATCTCCAGCAAGGCGCAAAAAATGGCAGTGATTGTAATGATGACCCTGCGGGCACCATATTCTACCAGATTCTCTTGTTGCATGATGTTGAATTATTTTATAGTGATCAATCCGCAGATGTTCAATTACGAATTACAGCCAAGCGATATTTATATCCAGTCTGAAGTACTAATGTGAGTCCTTTCCCGTAATTCGTAATTGATCACCGGCGATTGAAAAATTAGTCGAGGTGAACATCCACCAACACGTTCATACCTGGGCGGAGTTGTTTAACTTCCGGTTGTGCAGATGCATTGACGAATTCGATCTTTACAGGCAGACGTTGTACCACTTTCACGAAGTTACCAGAAGCGTTATCCGGAGGCAGCAGTGCGAAACGGGAACCGGTAGCAGGTGAGAAGGAAGCTACTTTCGCTTTCAGCGTTTTACCCGGGAAAGCGTCTACATGTACTTCTACTTCCTGACCTGGCTTCATTTTATCCAGCTGAGTTTCCTTGAAGTTAGCAACTACCCATATATCATTGGATAATACTACGCTGAAAAGGGATTGACCAGCCTGCACCAGCTGACCTGGCTGTACATAAATTTTTGACAGTTCACCATCTTCAGGAGCGAGGATGATCGTATAGCTCAGTTGCAATTTTGCATTGTCTATTTCTGTCTGACGTTCTTTGATAATCGCTTTGGCAGCATTGATAGATTCAGCAGTAGCATTTGCCTGGGAACCAACAGCGCTGGTCTGGCGGGAAGCAACTTCTTTCTGCTCCTGCAATACTTTCAGCTGACGTTCAGCAGTCTGCTTGGTAGCCAGTGCCTGCTCATATTGTTGCTGAGTGATAGAGTGATCTTTGATCAGGTTGTTGTAACGTTCGTAGTCCTGGTTTGCACGCCATACGTTTACTTCAGCAGCTTTGATCTGTGCATCTACAGCACCGATGTTAGCAGAAGAAGAAGCGATGTTGGAACGGGCGGCAGTAGTATTAGCAGTAGCTACAGATACCTGTGCTTCAGCTGCAGCCAGAGCGGCTTCAGCCTGTGCCAGTTTGATCTTAAGATCACTGTCATCGAGGATAACGAGGGTGTCGCCTTTCTTAACTTTCTGGTTATCTTTTACACGTACTTCTTTCACATAACCGGTTACACGAGGGATAACAGGGCTCACGTTTGCTTCAACCTGAGCGTTATCTGTTTCTTCGTGGTGTTGACCATGAATATATTTAGTGATACCAAATGCACCACCACCAATTACCAACACGGCCAAAACGATGATGAAGGTGGAGTTCTTTTTCTTAGGCGCTTGATTTGATTGCGTTTCCATATAATGCGATATATGATATTAATAAGTTGTTACTGAGATAATTATTTACCGGTTGTAGTTGTGGTGCCGGTCGTTGTAGTTCCTTCTGTACCTGCTTCATTCAGCACACCTGCTGTTTCCAGTAATCTGGAATAAGCAACCATAGCATCTGCTTTTGCGAACGCATAGTTCAGTTTTGCCTGTATATTAGCTACGTCAGCTTCGAGCAGATCGGTAGTAGTAGCGAGGTTATTTTCCTGCTTGTTCTTTACGATCTTGTAATTCTCTTCGGCCTGGTCGATGGCCTTCTGGTACATATCGATCTTCTTCTGGTTTACCAGGTAGTCCTGATAGGCTCTGTTAATGCTGATGTGAATGTCATCCTTCAGCATCTCTTCATTTACACGTACCTGCGCCAGCTGGATCTTTGCATCATCAACTTTCACACTGTTTTTCCAGAGGGAAGAAATATTGTATTTTATGCCTACACCTGCATTCACGGCATTGGTTACTGAGAAAGCATTAGGAATAGTCAGCGCTACATAACCACCCGTGATGGCTACGGAAGGATAATATCCACCTTTTGCAGCTTTCACACCTGCGGTAGCAGCTTTTTCACGAGCCTGCAGTGCAGCGTTGTCTGTACGATTGGTCATTGCTATCTGCTCCCATTCTGCTACACCTTTACCATTTGCTACCACACCCTGGTCGTAAGTATCGGTTACCGCTTCCAGATCAGTGCTTTCCGGAATACCCACCAGCAGGTCCATTGTGATGCTTGCAATTTTCAGGTTACTTTCTGCTTCCAGGAGGGATACATCTACGTTTGATTGCTGCAGTTGTACTTTCAGCAGGTCGTTTCTTGCTACCAGCCCGTTCTTTTCGAGGTTGGTAAAGTCTGTTACACGCTGTTCCTGTTGTCTCAGGTTTTCTTTTACCAGTGCTACAGCCTGCTGTGCTTTGTACAGGTTGCTGTATGCATTGATAGTATTCTGGATCACTGCTTCACGATCTTTCACTGCATCCAGTCTTGCTGCTTCTGCCAGGTATTTGGCAGATTCTTTCTGGCTCTGTATCATGAAACCGGAGAAAACCGGGATAGATACACTCGCCATAGCGTAGGCGAGAGAGTTTACTTTAGGAAAAGAACTACCGCTACCAGAGCTATCGCTGCTACCACCCAGGAGTGGACCGTATATGTTTGGTGAATTGATTCTGAGGTAGGAACCAGATACACTGGCTTCTGGTAATTGCGCGTTTTTAGCTTCTTTTACTGAGGACAAAGCCGCATCTATTTTTGTTTGGCTGAGCTTCAATTGTTTGCTGTTCTGAATACTAAGCGATATGGCTTCCTTCAATGACAGGGTTCTCTTTTCCTGCGCCTGACTGCCAAGGTATGACAGCGTCAACAATACTCCCACTGTCAGAGACCATAATCGCCTGTATGTGCTATTAAGCTTCATGGATAAGAATGGCTTTTAACAATTTTTTTAAATGATTACTGATATGTATAACAAGATGCTGCTGTAATTGATCATCTGTAAGATGTTCAAGCCCGGAAATTCTGGCAAAATGATGCCTGGTCGACATTATATGGTTGGTTGTACCTATCAGCGTATTGACCATCATCAATATGTCGGCTTCCTCATTGAACACCCCTTTTTCCTGCCCTGCCTTGATAAAGGCGCTGATGATACCATACACTTCCATTTTATTCTGGTGGATCAGGTCGTTCACCCCGAGATCAGCCTGAATCTGCGCGCGCATCATCATCAGATTAAAACAGGGATTATTGAAGATCCGTCCAACATATGTCTCCACCAGCCTGTCAAAGCGGATTTCGAATGTAAGTGACTCATCCGTCAGCACAGTTTCCAAAAGTGATTTCCAACCAACGATCCTTTTCAGAAAAATGGCTTCAATCAATTTTTCCTTTGAACCGAAGTAGTAAGAAATCATCGCGATGTTCACATCGGCGGCATGAGCAATATCCCTGACAGAGGTTCCGTGGAACCCCTGGGAGGCGAACAGCTGTTCTGCTGCATCCAGGATTGCTAATTGCTTGTGATTGTATTCCATCTTCTAACGAATTGTGGGTACAAAGTTAAACAAACATTTAATTTAATCAAACGATCGTTTAAATATTTCGTGAAAAAGTGTGCTTTTAAGCAGATTTTAAGGTCGTTAAGGCAAATGCAGGTTAATATAATATAACCAGGCACGCGTGAATAAAGTGGCAAGTTGAAAATCAGAATGAACAGAATGGTTTAGTTGAGTCTGGTTAACTTAGGTAAAAGAGCTTATTTGATCATATCCATGAAACGATTTTGTCCATTGTTATAAGTTCTTTCTTAGAACATCCAAGATTGAACGTGCCAACTCCGGAGCATTGTCCAATGCTCTGGCTTTTTAACTGAAAATCATTAATATGCGCCAGTTTAACAGAATAATCATGAAACCGTATCAAGTTGCCTGCTTTGGAGAAGTATTATGGGATATACTTCCAGATAAAAAATTGCCGGGTGGAGCCCCTATGAATGTGGCTTATCACCTGCAGAAACTGGGAGTACCAGTCGCGATGATATCGTCGACAGGGGATGATGCAGATGGAGATGACCTCCGACAGGTCATGCAACTGCTACAGCTGGATACCACGTTTATCCAGAGAGATCCGGCACACGAAACCGGAAAAGTGTATGCCCGCCTGGCAGCCACAAATGAAATGCAATACGAAATAGTTCAACCAGTAGCCTGGGATTTTATACAGTCTTCAGCTGGCCTGCAGGAAATTGCAAAAACGCCGGGATACCTTGTATTTGGGAGTCTGGCTTCGAGAAATGAGGTAAGTAGAGAGACCTTGCTATCACTGCTGGATGGTGATCGTACACTGGTACTGGATATTAACCTGCGCCCGCCTCATTTTACGCAGGAACTGGTGGAATTACTTTTACAACAATGTCAGATCCTGAAAATCAATGAGGCAGAACTGAAATTGATAGGAGACTGGTACCAGTTTCCGGCAGATATGGAAGAAAGAGTGCTTGCATTTAGCCAGAAATATGACATACCTACCATCATCGTGACACTGGGGGATAAAGGGGCGGCTTTACTTGTAGAAAACGTCTTTTATCAGCATCCGGGATATCAGGTAACGGTGGCAGACACGATTGGCAGCGGCGACGCATTCCTGGCTGGTTTCCTTTACAACAGGATTATCAATACACCACCAGCAATCACACTGGCTTACGCTTGTGCATTGGGAGCACTGGTAGCCTCGTACCATGGCGGTTGTCCGGCATATAATCCGGATGAAATCATTGCCCTGATCAACAGGTAAAGTGATAGAATATTCTTAATTCATCAACAATTCATACCATCCATTGAGTTTACTGGAAAACCCCAGTTGACTTTTATTATATTTAACTCATGTCTCAACTTATCCGTCATGTGATTGCAGGATTGGGATTGGCGTGTCTGAGCCTCCCTTCCTATGCACAAAAGAAAGCAGCCTATCTGGCTCCCAGACAATATCAGGTTTATCAGACCACCACACCCATTAAGCTGGATGGAAAACCAGACGAAGCGGCCTGGCAAAAGGCTGAATGGAGTCAGGATTTCACAGACATAGAAGGGGATAAACAACCTGCCCCTGCTATGCGCACAAGGCTAAAAATGCTGTGGGACCAGGATCATTTGTACATTCTGGCTGAACTGGAAGATGCCAATATCTGGGCCACTCTCCACCAGCATGATACCATCATTTACCATGACAATGATTTTGAAATATTCGTAGATCCGGATGGCGACACCCATCAGTATTTTGAATTAGAGATCAATCCTTTTAATACAGTGATGGATCTGTTCATGCCCAAGCCTTACCGTGAAAACGGAGATGCACTCATGAACTGGGATGCACAAGGCATGCGCACAGCTACACATATAGACGGCACACTAAATAAACCAGGCGATAAAGACAAAAAATGGACGGTAGAAATGTCTATTCCATTCAGTGCATTCGGTTTCTTTAACCAACATATCAGAATTAAAGACAGTACCATGTGGAGAATCAACTTCTCCAGGGTAGAATGGGATACTGATATCGTGAATGGTAAATATGTAAAGCGTAAGGATAAAACTACCGGCAAGCCATTGCCAGAACATAACTGGGTATGGTCTCCACAGGGCATCATCAATATGCACGCACCAGAGAAATGGGGTTACCTGTTCTTCGTACAAAAACCGGTAGGCAGTACACCGGTTAAAATAGCTATCCCTTCTATCGAGGAAGCAAAGGAAAATCTCTGGGAAGTATATCATCAGCAAAATGCTTACCGCCAGTCACACGGACGTTATGCTACATCACTGAGTGACCTAGGTCTCACTGAAACAACATTTACTGCCTATGGTATTACTTATACATTGTCTATGGAAGCAATTTCAGGACAATTTACCGCTACGATCAGCGACAAGACAGGCATGCACAAAGCCAGTATAGATCAGGAAGGAAAGGTAACAACTCAAAAACACTAACAACATTACTACAGGTCCAATACTATGAACAAACGTAATTTCCTTAAATCAGTCGGCATTGGCAGCGTAGCCATGATGGGTGCCGGACTTCCTGCTATCGTAAAAGCAGAAAAAACAGATGCTGCAGATGCTACTGCTACCAAAATCAAACACCGCGTTTGGATCAATCCAGATGAAAAGGATACTGATGCAGATATTCGTCAACGCTATGCCGCTTATAAAAAAGCAGGTATCGGTGATATCATGTTTGAAGCAGACAGCGAAAGACATTTCAGAATTGCAAAAGAGAACGGTATCAAAGCACACCGCTGGATCTGGACTATGAACAGGGGAGAGAAGGAGTTGCTGGCAAGCCATCCGGAGTGGTATGCGCAGAACCGCAAAGGTGAAAGCTGCGCTACACATCCTCCTTACGTAGGCTATTATCGCTGGCTATGCCCAAGCAAACCCGAAACGGTCAACTACCTGAAAGAACAGGCTGAAGCAGCGTTGTCAAAAGATTATGTAGATGGATTACACCTGGATTATGTAAGATATTGTGATGTGATTCTGCCCGTAAACTTATGGAGTAATTACGGTATTGATCAGTCAAAAGAATTACCGGAATACGATTTCTGCTATTGCGAAACCTGCAGAACTAAGTATAAAGATCTGTATGGCAAAGATCCGCTGGAACTCCAACACCCTGACCAGAGTCCTTCCTGGCGTAAGTTCAGGTATGACCGAATTACAAACGTTGTGACCAACCTGGCGGACGTAGCGAAAAAACATAAGAAACCTATTTCAGCAGCAGTATTTCCAACACCTGAAATTGCTAAACGCATTGTAAGACAGGATTGGACTAACTGGCCATTGAATGCAGTATGTCCCATGATATATCATGGATTCTACCAGGAAGGTGTGGGTTGGATAGGCGATGCAGTAGCTGAAGGTATCAGGGGATTGGATGGTCGTTTCCCTCTGTATGCAGGTTTGTACCTGCCGGATTTCAATGGTAACATGGCTGACCTGGAGAAGGGTATCCGGCTCGCGATACAGCATGGTGCATCTGGTGTATCACTGTTTGGTGGTGTGACACCTGAGGTATTGCAGGCATTGCAAAAAGCGACTGTATAAACATATCATTTTGCATTTGGTAAAAAGACCGGGGATCTTTGCAGGTCCCCGGTTTTTTATGTGTATATGAAAAACATGTTTGTATATTCAAAGACCAGGATTGGTCTTTGCTGAGTTAAGCTAAACATGAGCCGTTGTATATGTAACATTTCAATAATGGCAGGTAATAATTCTTTTTTCTTATTGGATAAATTGAATCAGGAACCATGAATAGTTCCTGCGTGTTTGGTCCTCGATTTGTTACTTATGACTTGTATATAGACACATCCTTAGACCAGGAATGGAGCAAGGATTTTTTTTTGAGATGAGATAGTATATGTTCATCGAAATATTTTTTTGAATACTGTTTTTGAATACTGATTTAAAAAAATCCGGCTACCAGGATTAGCATCCGGTTACACATATGAATTATCCCCTATTTTAATATCATTTTAATTAGATCATCCATAGGATCGAATATAATTCAATAAGATACCGGGTTTCAGGAATGAACCCCGGGGTATGTATTATAAGCTGTTGTTAATAGTGGGTACTATTAATAACCCGTTATGAAAACATCTATGTATGAACCCAAAATCAAAATCTTTGCTAAAGAAAATAGGAGGCAATAGTCATCCCTCTCTGCTCTCAAAGACAGTACCCTCTCTGCTCTCAAGGACAGCAGGTGGCAATACTCATCCCTTTTCTGCAATCCGAGACAGTAGACAGCAATACTCCTCCTCTCTTCAACTCCCAAAAAGTTAAAGACCAGGTATCAGTAATAATTCCCGGGTTTTATATTTCTACTATACCCTATGAGAAATTTACCGCTCTGACAAACAGAAAATTGAGAGCAACACTCTTTTGAAGCGCTGTTTTGGCAAATAATGTGGTAATGGAAATCTTGTATATAAATGAATAAGCTGTGTCATCTTTAACATAGGTTGTGGTTAACTATTATCAATTGTACAACTCGAATTTACATCATACTTTTCGGTTTTCCTTACGCCATTTCGTTCATTCCTACATGTTAGTGTTCACCTTGTTCATTCCTAAATAAAAAAATTCATGAAAGAGGGAGTTCACCAACAGCCATGAAAACCATTTCAGAAAAAAAGGCCGGCTGGTTCAAACCAGCCAGCCTGTAATCTTGCCTGGTCCCGGTGGAGGCAACCAATACCTACCCCCAACCGGGTAACAGGCCGCATCAAAATTCCACCACAATCCTATCCGCACTATTTTTTATGCTCAATGCCTGCACCTGGCAAACAGCTGTTGTGGCATAACCACCCTGTGGATCAAAACGGGAAATAGGAGAGAGGAAACTGATGCCGGAAGATTGTATAGGTTGTACCCCACCATTGACTTTCACCTGCTGCAATGAGCCAAACCCATGCAGTATCATTTTGATATTACTAAACTTTGAAGTGTAGCTGCCTGTGGCTTTATCAAGAATCAGCTGGTGATCATAGCGTATTGTTCGCTTGTAATAACCACCATTTTCATAATCATATGTCTGCCCATCATCTTCATAATAAATAATCGCATTGGCGGTATCACCTTTATACACATGCAGGTACAACGTATCATTTGGCCGCTCCGCCGTAGTCTGTACCAGTGATTGCATCGGTATTATACTGCCTGCTTTTACATATACTGGTAGCTCATGCATCCCCAGTTTATTGATCCTTATCTGCCCGCCTGCTATCGGTTCATCAGTATACAGATCATACCAACCACCCGGTGGAAAATAGATTTCTCCATACTGTTGGTTACTTTCAAAAGGTGCGATCATAAATGCATTACCCAACTGAAACTGTTGCTGGAAACGGTTGTCATACACACGCGCATCCTGTGTATAATTGATCGCCAATGAACGCATCACTGGCATACCCGTCTCCATCGCTTCATAAAACACACAATAGATATATGGCAATAACCGGTAGCGCAGATTGATATAATTCCGCGACACCTCCAGCGCTTCTTCTCCAAATGCCCATGGCTCTGCCGATTTAGTATTGACAGCTGTATGATTTCTGAAATAAGGCAGGAAAGCTCCCAGCTGCATCCATCGTGTATAAAGACCAACTCCTGCATTGCCAGTAAAGCCACCGATATCCATTCCCGTAAACGGTACGCCACTTATGCCCAGGCTATTCATGATACGTACCCCTGCCAGCATATGATCATCTTCAGCCCTGTTATCACCGGTCCAGATGGCTGAATAGCGCTGTAAACCCGCATACCCGGCTCTTGTAAGTATGAACGGCCGTTTATTCATTGCCGCCCGCGCGCCTTCATAACTCGCCCTCACCATTTCCAATCCATATACATTATGCGCCTGCCTGTGTGTAGTACCATGGCCATCAAAATCAAACAACACATTATCCGGCATCTTCTGTCCCCAGGTCGCGATCTCATTCATATCATTCCAAAACCCGGCTACCCCTACATCTACATATGACTTCAATTGCTGCTTCCACCAGTTACGTCCTTTCTCACTCGTAAAATCAGAAAAGTGGCACCAGCCAGGCCAAACCTGCCCGGAATACAATTGTCCATCTACATACTTGATGAACACATTTTCCTGCACACCATTTTCGTAAGCTTCATAATCTCTCTCTACTTTAATTCCAGGGTCATTGATAACAGTGAGTTGAAATCCCTGCTGCTTTAGTTTACTGATCATTCCTGCCGGATCAGGAAAACGATTTTTATCCCATGTAAACAGTTTATAAGCATCCATATAATGGATATCCAGTGTAATCCCATCTGCTGGTATTTTCTTCTCTCTCAGTGTCTGTGCAATACGTAACACCTCCTGATCGGGATAATAGCTATATCGGTTCTGCTGATAACCCAGGCTCCACAATGGCGGCATATGTATTCTACCTGTCAACCCTGTATAAGCTTGTATAATACCTGCCACAGAAGGCGCATGAATAAAGTAATAATTCATTTCACCCCCTCTCGCAGCAAAGGATGAAAAACGATTATTACTGGCGCCGAAATTGAAATCCGACTGGTACGTATTATCCAGGAAAATTCCATAATCCAATCCATGATGAATACCTATATAAAAAGGAATAGTGCTGTAAAGCGGATCCTGATCCGTTCTATAACCAAATACATCGGAGTTCCAGTTTGTATAGGCAGTACCTGCTCTATCCAGTGGTCCGTTCTTCTCTCCCAAACCAATAAAGCGCTCTTCAGGCTGCATTTTCCTGTACGCCGTCACAGTATTATCTACCCATGAAGTCGTTAATCCGTTTTCTTCTTCGTTGATGGGCTGACCATCCGGAGTATAAAAAGAAATGGAGAAAGGCCGTTTACTTATACGGGCTTGTATAAGTGTGGTGGTAATGTTGATCTGGTCATTCGTTGCTTTGATAGTCGCTGACCCTGGAGATGGAAGGGCGATAACCGCATAAGAAAAATCATCCCCCAGTGGCTGCCGGTCCATTCTTACCCTGATCACGCTATCATTGTATATACTTATCTGTACATAAGCATTTGTAGTTGTAAGGTTCACCTGGCCTTTTCCAATGCGTACCTGTTTTACATCGCCAGCATTTACGACACCATTCTGGGCAAAGAGCGCCCTGCTGCCTGGTAGCGTTGTCAACACTACCATAGCAATCCAAACTAATCTGTTCATAAGATGACTTTAACAACATCAGCCGACGGCGACAGATCCGTCAGCTGATGTATGTGATTAATAACCTGCGTTCTGAACCAGGTTCTTATTAACCGAAAGGTCGCTGGTGGGAATAGGGAATAATAAATATTTAGGATCGTCTGCAGGTTTCAGCTGCCATGTATCGAGGAATTTACCAAAGCGGATCAGGTCCTCTCTGCGCCAGCCTTCCCAATACAATTCACGCCCTCTTTCGTCAATCAGGTTATCGAGGGTCAATTCTGTAAATAGAGAAGCACCACGTTTTACACGCAGGTCATTCACAACTAACAATCCACCTGCTGCATCGCCAGTGCGGAGCATTGCTTCTGCTTTCATGAGCAATACATCTGCATAACGCAGGAACACATAGTCATTACTCGCGTTATTACTATTCCTGGATTCTTTGGAAGTCAGGTCTGGCGGATATTTCACCACACGGATACCGGACACTTCCAGGGTAGCCTGATCTGTTTCCTGCAATTTCAGTTCTCTTGTAAAGATGAGTGCATGGCCCTTTCTGTCTTGAAGCGCTACACCACCTGCACCATATTGTTGCCCAAGCAGGAAGCCTACTTTCAGACCTGTTACATCTGTCACGCCAGCATAGCTACCACCTCTGCGGGTATCGGTGGCCTCAAACTTATCATAGAAATCTGATATGGTTGTGAAGCCATTCCATCCGCTTGGATCCTGATTATAGTGCAGGGTAGGGGCCCAGCGGCAAAAAGAAGAGTTACCACTTCTGGCAGTACTATAACCAGGTCCATTGCGCTGGGTAAAGATATTTTCTGTACCGATTATATCATTATTGTAAGCGAAATTGGAAAAGAAATTATTGGCCAGGCTATACTTACCTGATGCAATAATCTGATCTGCCAATGTAATCACCTTTTGCATGTCAGCTGCATCAAAGGTGGGTGATTGTCTGTTCAGGAATGCTCCTCTGTTCAGATAAACTTTCATGAGCAATGCCCGTGCAGCATTTTTATTGGCGGTATAAGCCTGTGCACTGTCTGACAGTGCTGGAATAATCGCTTCCAGCTCACTGATGAGAAAGTCTGTTGCTTCGGCTGCCTTCAACACTTTAGGTGCATTCAGCAAGGTATCGCCCGGATTACGGAAAGGTACCTGTCCCCATCCATCAAGGGTCGCAAACATCGAAAATGCACGCAGAAAACGGGCCTCTGCCGCCTGTGCATCGTTGGGCTTGAAGTTCAGCACGTTCGTAGCCAGGAACTGCAACTGAAGAATATTCGTAAATGAATTACTAATGAAGGTATGGTCCGAATTCCAGTTGTGTAGTTTCAATGCCCGCCATACCCCATTATCATCCCAGTCACCACCGCGGGTAGGTGCCACGGCTTCGTCAGCTGTCATCTCACATAAGGCCCAGTAGCTGGATTGGTCCTGAAAAGGCAATTGAAGTCCATCGTAAGCTGTCACCAATAGTGCAGCTACTTTGATCACAGAATCTGCCTGAGACTTGGTTAATGTGGAACCTAATTTTTCATCCAGTTTTGTACAGGACGCCATTCCACCTATTACAAGTACTAGTATTATATATGCTATTTTGGATCGCATGTCAGTAATTTTTGGTCAGTGATTTATAACGAGAAATTGATACCAGCGAGGAAGCTCCTGGCTGTTGGATAAGGTGAGTATTCAATACCCAGAGATGTAACCCCATTTATGTTTTTATCCGTGTTTACTTCAGGGTCAAATCCGGTGTATTTGGTAATGATAAAGAGGTTCTGACCTGTTAAGTAAACAGAAGCGCCCTTGATCACCTTTCCGATATTCCCGATTTTATAACTGAGGGTGACGTTATCCATTTTCATGAAATTGCCTTTTTCCAGGTAACGGCTGGATACCGTGATAGGGTTGGACAATGCCTCTTTAGTTCCCACCAGTTTTGCGGAGATATTCCTGGATCCCAGGTTGCCGATAGGCAATACTGTATTGGCAGTGTTATTATAGATATCGAATCCGAAAGCACCGTGCATATTCGCACCGAGTGTCCAGCTTTTATAATTCACGGAGGTAATGATACCCATCATGGTCTTGGGGTTAGGTTGTCCCAGGAAGTACATGCTGTTACCATTATCCTTGTATATACCCTGGCCATTGTCATCAAAGCCTTCGAACTGTCTCACATAAAAAGAGTTCAATGGCATATTGTTCACCAGGCGCTGAGCATAAGCGTTAGACACACCTTGTCCGCTGATGGAGCCAGTCAGTACCGGAGGGCCATCGTAGTTTCTCAGCTCGTTGGTCAGGAAAGTGGCATTCACCCCCAGATCCCACGTGAAATCTTTGGTCGCCACCACATCGCCACGAATTACGATTTCAAACCCTTTGTTGATCACGTTGGCAGGCAGGTTGATCCAGTAATTGGATGCTGGTGCCGGCTGAATAGCAGGGAAGTTGAAGAGCAGGTTAGTCGTATTCTTATTGAAGTAGTCGACGCTACCATACAATCTGCCGTTGAAGAATGCATAGTCGATACCGGCATTCAGCTGTTTGGAGCTTTCCCATTTCAGATTAGGATTGGCTACATTGCTCAGACTGGCGCCTCCATTGGCGTTGAGGGTATATTGTTCCTGTGCGGCACCGGCAGGGAACTCCTGGTTACCGGTGATACCCCAACCTACACGCAGAGCCAGCTGATTGATGGTCTTATTATCTTTCAGGAAAGACTCATTGGCGATATTCCATTTAGCGGCGAAAGAAGGGAAGTACCCATATTTATTGTTCTCCCCGAACTTGCTGGAACCGTCTGCTCTCAGGGTAGCGGTCAGCAGGTATTTGTCAAAGAAATTCAGGTTGACCCTGCCAAAGTAGGATTGCAGTTCTGACTTCGGATTTCTAAAGGAAGAAATGAATGTATTGGTCTGAGTAGGATTCTGCAGGATATCTACATACTTCAGCTCATCGGTGGTGAAACCTAAACCACCCATACTACGTCCTTTATAGTTAAACTGCTGGCTTTCATAACCTACTACAGCGCTGAGGAACAGGGATTTGGTCACCTGTTTATTATAGTTCAGGGTGTGGGTGAACAATTGGGATGTCAGGGTATTGGTTCCATAATAAGCCTGCCCGTTGTCCTGTACACCAGTGATATTAATAAAGGAAGCAATCTGCGTTTCCCTTTCACCCACCTGGTGGTTGATGCTATACACAAAGCGGTATTCCAGGTCGTTGGTGATTTTGATATAAGGAGAGAGGTTCGCCAGAATGCTGTTCACATTTACCACATCATCATAAGCGGCGGACATTGCCTCTGGGTTAATGGCGGAACCGGCTCCCAATATATTAAAGGAACCATCTGCCTTACGAAGCGCCAGGGTAGGGTTCCATTGCAATGCCTGACCGATGAGGCTACCGGTAAAACCGGCGTCATTTGTAATTGGCGCAATTTGTTCCGTGGTATGTGCAGCCTGAATAGAGTAGTCGATACCTATTCGCTGGTTGTCCAGCAATTTAAACTGGCCATTCAGATTGGCAGTATACTTTTTCAGACCGGTTTTCTTTACAATACCTTGTTGATCCAGCATACCAAAAGAAGCACGGTATACGCCATTATCATTCCCACCGCTGAGACCCACATTCACATTGTGAGTGATACCTGTACGGAGAATGCTGTTCATGGCATCTACATTGCTGCCTTCATCGCCGGAAGTGAGGTTATATTGTTTCAGGGCTGCTCTGTACCCTGCTGCATCCAGTACATCCAGTTTTTTCAGAATACTGCTGGCGCCGGCTGAGTAATTGACATCCAGTTTTGGAGGGCCGGACTGCCCTTTCTTTGTAGTAATGATCACCACGCCATTGGCACCTCTGGCACCATAAATGGCGGTAGCGGATGCATCTTTCAATACATCCATGGATTGGATATCGAAGGAGTTGATAAAATTGAGCGGGTTGGCATCCGGGGTCTGACCTAAACCATTTGCATTCACAGATGGTTTGGCGGTACGACCATCCAGCGGCATACCATCTACCACATATAACGGTTGGTTACCGGTTCTTACGGAGGAGTTACCACGAATTCTTACAGTAGTGGCGCCACCGGGTGCACCACTATTATTCATGACCATGAGGCCGGCTACCTTACCCTGGATCAACTGATCGGGGGCGGTGACGATCCCTTTGTTAAAATCAGCCGACTTGATCGAGACAACGGAACCAGTCAGGTCCTTTTTGCGGGTAGTACCATAACCTACTACCACCACATCAGTGAGGGTAGTGCTGGCAGGTACCAGTGAAATGGAGAATTCGGATTTTCCGGCGATGCTCACTTCCTGGTTTACATAACCGATGAAGGAAATAACAAGCGTGTTCGCATTGGGGGGAACACTTAATTTAAAAGTACCATCTACCGTGGCTGCGGTACCTGTATTAGTACCTTTTACCTGAACGGTAGCACCTGGAACGGGGTTGCCATTTTCGTCTGTTATTTTACCGGTGACGGGCCGGTTCTGTGCGCTTGCTATGCCTGCTACTAGCAGTAATAACGAGCATAATAGCCGCACCTTACAAAACAGGAGATTGGTCATAGATCAGTTTTTATTGGTTTGTGGAATATTGATGCCGTATGGAAAAATGAAATGAATGGAGTGTACGGTCAGGCATGCTGACGTACTTAGGTCCATTAAAAAAATGAGAAAGAATAGTTTCAGTCCGTTACCGGACTGCAATCACAACTTGTTCTTTCATAACTGGAATTTTAAAATGCTGCGCGTCCGGTCACTACAGGTTACAATAAAACTACAACACAGGCTTTGGTTGATGATTCAAAATAAAACGGATTAAACGGGCCGACAATTTATATGGCCCTGATATAGAAAATAAAGCTCAAAACGGGTTTCCTTTCATAACAAATTAGTTAATAGTCAATTACTTACATACGAATTAATAAATTTTATATATAATGGTTATTACAGTGCTTTTATGTCCATTAGCCGCTCTTCAAACTCCTCTTTTGGAATGATTGCCTTGTTCTTGATCTTGGTTTTATAGGTGTAAATCGTGTTAACAGAGTACTCCAGAATCTGGGCAATTTTTACATTGTCATTGATGCCTATCCTTATTAAGGCAAAAATACGAAGATCTGTATTGAGCAGTTCATCTTCTTTTAGTCTGATCTGGTCTTCTTCCTTGAAAAAGGAATTAAATACGGTGACGAAGTTGGGGAAGATGCGGAGGAAAATCCGGTCAAAGTTTCGGAACAACTGTTCCCTTTCCTCTTTGAGGTCTATATTATTTACCAGGTATTTGACCTCGCTATATTTGTTATCCGACAATTTCTGGTCGGCCAGCTTCTTGAACTTCTTGATTTTGTCGAGGTAAGCAGAGTTGATCTGGAAGCAATAACCGATATATTCTTCTTTGATTTTATTCGCCTCCATCAGTTTCTCGTTAATTTCCTGTTGTACGGCATGAGCTGTAGTAATGGCTTGTTGGGCAGATTGCAACTTTTTATACTGCCTGAGTATAATGATAGCAAGCCATACCAGCGCCAGCAGAAGAAGCGTAACGATAGTGGCGTATACGAACAGCATTTTTTTCTGTCCTTCTACCGTATTGATTTTTTCACCCTCGATGATGGGAACAATGGCACTTAGTTGCACTTTTCGGAGACGGGCGCCGTAAAACGAGGCATCGTTGACAGCATATTCTATGTACCGCGAGGCATTCTTTACATCCTGTTCTTTAAAAAGGAGACTCGCCAAAATAAACATGGCAGTAGTTTCCTTGGTACTGGATTTGATATCTGCCATGGCAGCAATAGCCATCATAATGATAGCACTATCCTTTTTGCCGGTACGAATAAAAATGTTTCCCAGAGAAGAAGTGGCAATCGCAGTTTGGTGTACCGTCAGATCTGTATGAGCAACCGCTAAACGATAATAATAGGCCGCACTATCCAAATTACCTGCTTTCTGATACATCAATCCATAATTATAGTCATAACTGAAACTATGGGGTTTAAAAAGTACCAGTGCGGAGTCTATACAGGCACCTCCCAGTTGGGTATAACCGGGTGCAAAATATTGGTCGCTGCTATAATCCGTAAGGTCATAATAATAACGGCTCTTCAATGCGTAGTATTCCGCCCTGGCGCTATCAGGCAATTTATGCACATCAATCACCGCCAGGTAATCGCCGGTTTCCTTAAACATCCCCGACGACAAAAGCACAAATCCCAGTTTAACACCTGCATAATTGATCCGGCTGGAATCTTTCATCTTTTCCGCCAGGGATTTTAGTTGCTGGGCGTATGCAAATGCAGAATCGAATTTAAAAACTTTGAATTGTTCATATAGCTGCTGGCAGATATCAAACTGTTCCCGGAGGGAAAGGGAATGAGTACTGACTAATTCAGCTCTCAGCGCATTGATCTGCCTGAGTTTGTCTGCATCATACACAGCAGCCTGTTCAATAGTATGGTTTAACCGTTCCAGCAAGCTGTCATTTTTGGGAAAGGCGTGGAGCAGCCCATAATGCATGAGCAAAAACAGCGAGATGATCTTACACTTCATTCGTTCAATTTTGTGGAATTGGGTAGGAGAGTATGGTCACTCCTGAGCACTACAGTTTTCTACGAAGCTGCGCTGGCTTCCTTATCTTCCTCATCATAACCGGATATTCCATTTTTAAACTTCCAATATATGCGCTTTCTGAGACCTTCAGGTGCTAACACCCTCATTCCATCTCCATAACCAAGAATTTCTCTTTCAAGTTCCAGGTTCAGCTGTACCTTGATTTTAATAACAATTCCATCCGCTCTTTGCTCAAGAATTTCCTGGGAATGGTGCATGGGTTTAGTAGCAATATAAGGCGCATGTTCCTGGCTAACAAATAGTTTTACATTCTTAGCACTTTTTTCATTGGAAACTGTCACCCCGACTACGTCATGGTAAAACTCTGCAGGTGATATACGGCCATTTTCTACATAGAGCGCTTCCTGACAAAAGCAGATAGATTCAATTCTGTCCAGGGCCAGGTTCTGAATTTGTGCAGTTTTGTTTTTCACCCCTACAGCAAACCACCTGTTTTTAAACTCCTTTAGCCACCATACATGGAATTCGAAGGTACTTTCTGCTCTGGCCTTGAACGACTGGTAAGTAATGGTGACCGCTTTTTGCTGAATGATGGATTGATATATAATCTCCAGGTGTTCCAGTCCTTTCAGTCTTTCATTTTTTTCAAAGTCGATCACTGATTCAGTCTGGTTCGCAGCGGAGTACACGTGGTCTTCCAGTTTCTGTACCACTTCATTCAGATTTGTGAAATGAGAGAAGCCTTTAAACTGTTTCAGGATTTCCACTGCTTCATTCATTCTGCCCAGATCCTGTTCGCTCAGTGGAATATTTGTGATGCTATAGTCAGCATCTTCGTATGTATAATACTTCTTACTGACTACAATGATCGGTGCATTATATCCCAGTTTGTCACTACGCATAGTTTGAATATCCGCCTGCACGGAGCGACGGCTGATGCCCTTGTCAATACCTTCATAATCGTACAGTGCATCGGATACTGCGTCAATCAGGTCTTCCAGGGTCCACTTCCTGCGGCGGTTTCTTAAGCAGGCGTCAATGGTTTTATATCGGATTAAAGCATTCTTATTAGCAGGCATTTCCGGGACAATTTTTCAAAAAGTAGGAAAAAAATTTAATTGCGCAAAAAAACTGCGCAGTAGCCATAGACATTTGTATTGTCGATTTAACAATAACGACAATACGAACTTTTACGGCTTTTCGTCCATTAGGACATTTTTACAATTTGTGTCTTTTAGTTTAGGAGTGGCTTTTTTAAGCCGCTCTGACCTAACCCCAAACAATACTAATAATCAACAACTTACATCTCTAAAAAACAAAACCCCTGTTTTCAGGGATTCTCAGGGATCGTAAACCGCACTACTTTTACATCATGATCAGGTACGGCAGTATAGCACTAGTAATCTTGGCCCTGGCTATTGGAGGCTATGTTTTACTTGCCTACAAATTCGACACAATCATAGTATATGACAGGGAAGCCGCATACACCACAGTTGGTAGACATCTGTCAGTACAGCCGGAATTCATGATCAATGCCAACCAGGAAGTGCGGGTGAATATTAATTTTGAAGATGTACACGAATCCGCCTTGCTGAAAAACCTGGAAGTAAGTCTTACACCAGCGGGAGACACATCTAAAACCATCCCGCTACTTTCTGTCACAGTCAGCGACTGTAATCCTGGAAAAGGAGCTACTACATTCACTGAGCTTTCAGAAAATTGTAAACTGCTACAACCTGGGTATTCAACTCCAACCAAATCTTTCACATTCGCCTTTGATGCGAATACCGTGCGCCGGAATGCTTATCTCGTCAGAATACGGGGTAACATTAATACTGATGGCAGCAACGCTGCGACTCCTTTTGCAAAGGAGATCAGTATCGAGAAGGAAACAGTGCTGCGGGAAAGAAGTTGGTTATTTTAAATGCGAACGATTCCTATGCCTAATAAAAACCCGATTTTGAGATTATTCCAATCTATCCTATGACAACTACGCAGGTATTCTCTACTTTTCCTTCAAATCTGATCGGCGCCCTGACCTGCCAGGTCGCCGATCAGCCTGTTAGGTTCTCTCTTTCTGACCAGCGCAAAGGCAGCGGTAACTCCAGGCTGCTGAACTCAATATGAATAACCCGGCGGGGATGCTGATTGGTAGTACGGCTGGAAGCATGTAATAGCAATGGCCGCATAATCATCAAGCCCCCCTTCTGTACTACACACGTTTCCTCCATTTCTTTTTCCCAGTCAATTGTTTCCGGTCTGTAGATTCCTTTCAGATGAGAACCCGGTACCACCCTCAATGCACCATTGTGTTCATCTGTATCATCCAGATGAATCCTTATAGTGAAGTTGTTTTCCAGTATAGACAATGGTGGTTGCACAGCAAATTGCTCCTGCTTCACCGTCCATGGGCCATAACCTTCTACGGCAACCTTTTCTTTTACAGAAATAGTCAGGTCCTGGTGATATGAAACAAACCAGTTCGAACCTCCCGGTTTGTCGAAGTAAATTGACTTTACTATATGGTAGCCTTTCCCAAAGAACGTATCAATTACCCGCTGCAATGCCGGAATGAACACCAGCGGCAGGGTAGAGGGTATTTCTTTGAAAAATTGCCTGATGGCAAAGAGATCTTTCGTACGTCGAAAAGTATCTTTTACACTATCTGCACCCTCTATACATGCAATCAATGCAGCTACAGCAGCAGTGTCAAATACGTCATTAATAACGGTAAACCCTTTCTTTGCAATAGCTGTTTGATGATCCATTATTGATAAAATTGTGTTCTGATGGTGATCAATAGTTCATTGGTCTTTGCTTCATCCGGCATTTCCGGCAGGTCAGACTGCTGGTAAAGTTGTTCTATCCGGTCCAGCTTTTCATCCACCATATTCAGGAGATCGTTGTACTCAAAACCGCCACTTTTTATTTTCAGGAGGAACTCCCTGTCCGGTCTTTCTACAATGACCTTTTTATGTACAGCAATTTCCTCCGCCATATTCAGCAGGCGAAAAGTATGCATCATATTTTTCGCATCGTAGTTCTTACCATGCGAAAGGGTATTCTGGAAACGCACATCGTTTCTGTTCTCTACCCATTCCAGGTATTCCTTGTATTCACGGCAGTAAACGGAGTAACCATCTTTATTGAACTGCATCACGGCAACAGGGGAGAGGTGCTTCGGAATGCTGCTCAGACGAACGTCATTGGCATCTTCGCCGGATATAATCCCTTTTAATGAACCGTCTTGCTGGTGATATACTAAGTATACATCTCTGAAATGTGGTACACTTGTCAATCCGCAATCTTCCTGTTTAAAGTGATATTTTTCTAACCAGGTAGCGAGTGGAATACTCCCATTTTCGTCAATAACATAACAGAATTCTGGTACACCCTTTCTTATTTTTTCTGCAGGACGGTTGATCATTTTATTCAGTCCTTTCGCTTTTTTTATCTGCGACGCAGCGTAACCAGCAAAAGTATCCTTACATAATTTCGAAAGAAAATCCGCCGGTTTAATCAGTTTCATCAGCCGATGTCTGAACAGCACACAGCTTTCCGGTGTACCCAGTAATTCCAGGATATTGGGATTATTCTTTTGTAACAGTTCCAGGAATCTTCCTATTTCAAAATATACTTCGTCGTTCGTTGCATTAGATACCTGTGGCGTATAAGTAAATCCATACAGCTCCTGCTGAGGTAATACATAAATTCCTTTCAGGTCAGTATCTGAAGTGGCAGAATGCAATTGTTGGGAGCGACTGCCGCTGATTGCCTTCAACAACAGATGTTGAGGCTCATTCATTAATTGCTCAAAGATCATAGTTACGAATGTATTTTCTGAATAGCAAATCCCCATGCTCTACTACCTGACTCACAGGCATATATGATTTTTACGCCCTGACTTTTTTCAATCATTGACAGTTGTTCTGCGATGATTATTCTCATTTTTATTCTGCTATTTTAAGGTCAACAACATTTAAATTTTCTGTTAATTAGCTACAGGAAAGCAATTCAAGCTAAAAAAAACTTTTGAAATATTTGTGTAGAATGAAAAATTTATTTCATCTTTGCATCGACAAAATTATTTAAACACATTCACATATGCAGTACCTCGTATTAAAAAATATAGACACAGTCGGTCTGGAGATCGGCACCGTCCGCGGGGAGTGTTATGTCATGAAATAGTACAATCAACTAATTCAATATAACAAGAGCCCTGCAAGAAATTGCGGGGCTTTTTTCATTTATAGACCGACAAAAATTAATGCGCATGCAAATGCAGTTGATATCCATACAATTCTTTATGCTAGCCGATCTACAAAGATCAGGCTTATGGGAAGCGTGTGCACAAATATCAACAGTTGGAAAAAGTGGAAGTATTGGATTTGATACGCCTGTTGGTGATGATCATAAAAAAAATGATAGCGAGCGCGAGCCGGAAATATATCAACGACCTAGTTATATCTGGACATAATTAACAATTATGTGCTCAGTTAAAAAAACCCGGTCGTTACCAAACGGCCGGGTTTTTTTATTGGCCTGTAGCGCAATGGTTAGCGCGGTTGCCTTATACGCAAACGGTTACTGGTTCAAGTCCAGTCAGGCCAACTAACAAGAATGTAAAAAAGAAAAAACGCAAAAACTAACATGACTTAGCCATGGAAACTGTAAGAAGCTGGAGAAGGCTCAATGGTATGAAAATTACAAGCCCCATCGAAGATGAAATTGAGAAAGTACTGTCTGCCGAAAATGGCGCCGGCAATGCACTGAAAGTGTGCATAGGTACAGATAGTCAGAAGAAGGGAAAGGTCGTGGAATTCGCCACCGTGATCGTTTTCCTGAGGAAAGGTAAAGGAGGATTCATGTATATACTGCATGATACTTCTACCCGCAGGATGAGTATAAAGGAAAGGATGCTCGCAGAAGTAGGCAAGAGTATAGAAGTTGCTTATTCACTGTGTCACCTCTTTACTAAATACAATGTAGATATGGAAGTACACGCTGACATCAATACGAATCCAGCTTTTAAAAGTAACGATGCGCTGAAAGAAGCGATGGGTTATATCACAGGAATGGGATTCACCTTCCGGGCTAAACCTTATGCTTTTGCAAGTACAAGTTGTGCGAATAAAATTGTTCATTAATCAAATCAATATAATGATCTACCTAACTAACTTTATTTATGTAGACCTGAGTTTCGCTGGGAACGAAACAGTTGATAAAATTACTGCCAGGACCGGATCTGACCCCAGATCAACTGATGGATCCAAGCTGGCGCCAACAAGCATGCACTGGGGTGCAAGTCTTGTTGATAACGGTGGAGTACCAATGCCTTCTGGGTATAGGACTCTACCTATCCCCAAGTGGTCTGGATAGTAATTTATCGGGCAAGTAATTTCACTTCACCTTTAAAATAAGATTTACTTATATGGTGTATGGCCTGAATGCTGGTACCAATATCCTGTAAGATATTGGGCCAGTATTCAGGGCCTTTGCCAAAAAATTTATACTGCTGCCAATACAAGCTATTGGAGCAGGATTTTTTTTATCTCACAAAAAGCATATACGCCGGCAAGAAATTTTCATACAATCGCGTTCATTAATTGCGTACATTAAATCTACATTATAACCCGAGCAATATGAAAAGAGTTCTTTTGACACTAGGCGTACTGGTACAATTGGCCTCTCTGAATTCATTTAGTCAGATAAAAGATCAGATCACCATTCACAATGGTATCGTTCAGGGAGTACGGGAACCGGGATCATCTATTTTAATCTTCAAAGGCATCCCTTATGCCCAGCCACCTGTCGGCCCTCTCAGATGGAAAGAGCCACAACCCGCTAAAAACTGGAAAGGCATCCGCAAAGCAGACCACTTTGGTCACAATGCGATGCAGAAAAACATCTTTGGCGATATGTCTTTCCGCTCGTCAGGCATGAGCGAAGACTGCCTCTACCTCAATGTATGGACACCGACCAAAACAGGTAAGGAAAAACTACCTGTATTAGTCTATTTCTACGGTGGTGGCCTAGCTGCCGGCGATGGATCAGAACCACGTTACGATGGCGCCAGCATGGCGAAAAAAGGAATTGTAGCCATTACCGTCAATTACCGCCTCGGTATCTTTGGCTTCTTCTCACATCCTGACCTGACACAGGAATCCCCTCACCACTCTTCCGGCAACTACGGCTACCTCGATCAGCATGCCGCCCTGGAATGGGTACGTGACAATGTCGCTGCCTTTGGTGGCGATCCAAATAAAGTGACCATTGCAGGCGAATCAGCAGGTTCCATCTCCGTATCCGTACACATGGCCTCTCCGCTCTCCAAAGGGCTTATAGCAGGCGCAATAGGGGAGAGCGGCGCTGCCATCAACCCAACATTGTATCCTGTACCACTGGCAGAAGCAGAAGCACATGGTACCTCATTCGCAGAAAAGATGAATGCCAACAATCTGGATGAACTCAGAGCTATTCCCGCAGAGAAACTGCTGGATTCTGTATTCTCCGTGGCCACACCTTACTCCTCCGCTACCATCGATGGCTACTTCATTCCCCGCTCACTACCTGAAATCTTTGAAGCAGGCGAGCAGGCACAGGTTCCCCTGCTGGTAGGATGGAACTCCGCAGAAGTACCTTTCCAGGCGATTATGAGGGCAGAAGCGCCTTCGCCAGAGAACTATAAAAAGGTAGTCAGCCAAACATTCGGAGATAAAGCTTCCGGCATCCTGGAGCTATATCCTGCCAATAGCGAGGAAGAAACCATCCGCTCTGCTACCGCATTGGCCAGCGATCGCTTTATCGTATACAGCACCTGGAAATGGGCAGATCTGCACGTCAAAACCAGCGGTCAGCCCGTATACCGGTATGTATTTTCACGCATCCGCCCGGCTATGACACCTAAGATGGGTAACGCCACCCCTGGCCTGGCTGGAGGCGTAAAAAAAGGAGACAACTCCAAACCAACGCCACCTAAATACCCTTCCGTAGGTGCATCGCATGCTTCTGAAATCGAATATGCCCTGGGCAATCTTTACAGCAATAAAGTATATTCCTGGACGGCTGATGACTACAAAGTATCTGCTACCATGCTGGATTACTTCGCCAATTTCATCAAAACCGGCAATCCCAATGGCAATGGCTTACCACAATGGGAACCCATCACCAAAGACAGTAAGCGCATCAACTACATGGATATCAACGTGAAGAGTGAACAGAAAGAAGAAACAGACAGAGAAAGATATCTTTACCTCGATAAGCTCTATATGAAATAAAAAAATCCCGGTTACATGTAACCGGGATTTTATCTTCGCGCCATGAAATTCCTCTACCTACTGCCTTTTTTGGGAATCCTCATAGCCTGCGGACACACTTCCAGCCCTCCGGAAGAAGTGTTTGCTTTCGATTATGAACTGCTGGAAAACCTATACCATCAGAGTGATTCCGTCATTGTACATGGCGATACGGTAGAGACGATCAGCTATTCTTTGGATACAACCGTCATCCAAACAGGCATTTTCGCCTATATGCAGCATGATTTCGAAATCTTTGCGCCTCCGAAGCTGATTATACTCACAAGGAGGGCCCAGGCATTAAAAAAACAGGGAAAAGACGCCACGGATGCGTTTAGGGAAATAGCAGCCGACTATCCGGCAGAACTGGAAGAACGGCTCTATGAAACCTCAGACATGAACGATTATTGCCAGATTTCAGTCAATACCGCCATGCTGGGCGCTTATGCCAATGAGCAACTCAAGGACATCGATTCTGCTATCAATATATTAAAGCCACAATTGGATAATGTGGAATCCTGGAGCTCGAGAATCCATGAAATGTATATCAGGCTATGTGTGGAGCGGTATGGTAAGGAAAAGGTGATCCAGGAGCTGGAAAACTGTAAAGCAACACTGGAGCATACAGATACTCAACCTGAAATTGCCGAATGGGCGGTGACGGTATTCGGGGCAAGAATAGGAGATACTGGGATGAATGGCATGACGCCCGAAGAAGCAGAAGCATCTATCGATGAAATAGTGATCAATGATATCTGTAAACTGGTTAACTAAATTAAGCATCTTCAAACATCGTTCCTTTCAACCAATATCCATAACCATCTATCGCCATCCACAATTCTTTCTTTAAACGCAGGAATTCCGTAGTATCGATCTCACCATTCAAACGCCTTTCTTCAAGTGCCTCCATATCCAGTTTCTTTTGTTTGCGTTTTTGGGCATATCCAAATAACTCTGCATCCTTTTTTCTTTTTTCAATATACCTCTCAGTTTGCAAATAGTGATTGGGCTGGTCGGTAACCCTTTCCAGTGTATATCCGCCCCTTTCAATACCGATAAATGTCCGGTATTGCAAAGTAGGTTGTTGCCGCACGAACATTTCGAATCCATCACTGATAAAAGATATATCTCCATTACGCGTAACGATCGTCCAATTGTGCCCGGACCTTTCAATATAATCAATCTGAAATCCATCACTTCTTACCACATCCATATCGAATCTTAATTCCCTGATTTGTTTAAATACAAACGTACAGGGAGCTATCCAGAAAGTAAACCAGAATCCTTTTACTGCTGGTTCATTAGATTTAAAAATGTAATCTATATCAAGTTCCAGATCTCCCGTCATGGCCATCTCATATATGGTCACGTCATGCCAGTTCATATTATCAAAATCTGCCTCAGTCCAGATTGGCTTTTCTAAAATATATTCCATGCTGTATATTACATAAAAATTAACCCTTTGATAAAAAAATTACTTGCCCGTCCTTATCACCTGTTTTTGCTGATAGCTGTCGTTTTGTTCGTCTTATCCTTCTTTCATTTCAAAAACTCAGTAGATTTTCATGTACATGATACCTATTATGTCATGAATGTTTCTTCTATTTACTGGGGACTATCGCTATTCTTTTGGCTTTTCTGGATGATCTATCACTTCAGCTATTGGTTATTATACAGCAATAAACTTATTTGGTGGCATCTGATGGGAATTATAATTTCCAATGCTGCAATTATTCTTTATGGTCGATATCAAATATCCAGCATTAGGCATTATTATCAATACTCCAACTTTGAAGAGGTTAACACCTATCTGCAGATAGGACGAATCATCGCGGTAACCATTATCGCTATTCAATTTCTTTATCCCATCAACCTACTACTGGGGCTAATAAAACGTTTCAAAAAGAGGTAATCCTATACTATTTCTATACTCATTCTATACTTGTTCTATACTTGTTCTATACTCATTCTATACTCATTCTATACTGCTAAAAGCTCGCTACAATACTCCTTCTATACTCAAAATAGAAAAAGGCAACCATCTCTGATTGCCTTTTTCTATTGGACTTGATTCTTCTACTATCCCTTGATAAATTCTAACAGATCCTTATTAATAGTCTCCGCTTCAGTCGTTGGCATACCATGCGGGAAACCCGGATAAGTAATCAGCTTACCATTCTTCAGCAACTTAACCGCCTTTAAAGCAGTGATCTGATAAGGTACAATCTGATCATCTTCCCCATGCATTACCAGCACAGGCACCTCTACACTTTTCAGATCTTCTGTAAAATCAGTTTCTGAAAAAGCCTTGATACAGTCATAATGAGCCTTGATACCACCCATCATACCCTGACGCCACCAATTATCTTTCACACCCTGCTTTACATTTGCACCTTCACGGTTGTAACCAAAGAACGGAGTCGGGAAATCATGAAAATACTGTGCTCTGTTAGTACCAGTACCTACACGAATTTCATCGAATACAGACAATGGAACACCATCAGGATTGCTCTCTGTCTTCACCATAATAGGCGTTACAGCACTGATCAGTACCGCCTTTGCCACACGACCGTTTCCACCATGTTTAGCTACATAGCGGATCACTTCACCACCACCGGTAGAGTGACCAATGTGAATTGCATTTTTCAGATCCAGTGCCTTGGTCAGTTCTGCCACATCTTCTACATAAGTATCCATTTCATTGCCGGTAGCTGTCTGTGTAGAACGGCCATGCCCTCTGCGGTCATGTGCAATGACTCTGTAACCTTGTTCAACGAAGAACATCATTTGTAAATCCCAGTCATCAGAAGATAAAGGCCAACCATGATGAAATACAATTGGCTGTCCGGTACCCCAATCTTTGTAATAAATCTCTGTACCGTCTTTAACTATAATCTTACTCATATTGCAGTTTTGTTTAGCTTTTTTGTGATAACTAAAGTTACTTCGAAATTAGATTGGGAAATGCCCAAGTAACATGCCATATTATCGGTTTTCTTGTCCGATTCATGGCTTATTGTAAGAAGCCTTAGAACACCCGTTGCTACAAAGAATAATATGATCATAAATGATAATAGGCAAGGCTAAATATTTTCGGCTCCTGTTTGCGCTTTAAACAAACAATGCAAAGCGGAATAACAAATCTTTAGAACAATAATATTACAGTACTTTCACAAGTATATTCAAAACGGGGTTCAGGGAACAAATTATAGCTTAACCTTTTTGTAGAATTTTTTCAAATACCATGCAGTAAAAAGTGGCAATGCAAAGAGTTGTAATAAGAACACCAGCAGTGATGAAATTCCTGTTAATCCTGCGCTACTGGCTTTGATGAATAACTGCTTTCCCAATGGTCCTGCTGAAAAAATAAGAATATTGATCAGGTTCCATCCTAGGTGTAATCCTATGGGTAAATACATGGTCTGTGTATTTGCAAAAGCATACGCCAGCGTTAAACCGATTATACCGGTAATCACCAACACCAATAAAGCCATACCCGGATTACCATATACTTCATAAGAAAAGATGTGATAGATGCCAAAGCATAATGCAGATAATATACATGCCCTGGTGATGCCTAATTTCCTGATAGCAATATAAAGCAAAGCACCTCTGAATGCCAGCTCTTCGAATAATACTGATTTCAATACCCACCATATAACATTTATTGAAATCATTTTATGAAGCCTCCAATGAATGGTAGTGAGCAAATGATACACCGTACAGCAAATAGCCGCTCCCAGCAAACCATACCCCAGATCCCGCATTCTTTTGGGTTGAATACCGATACCCAAAGCTGTGAGATGCTTCTTTTCAAAAAACCAGAGTAATAACCATGAAATGATCAGCTCGACTATAATACCAGCCATGTATACGTTTAATTTTTAAACCTAAAATTATTATGTTGCTTTGTGAATTATTTATTATCAACAACCTATGCTTCTGAATGTACCTGGCTTTAAGATCAATATAAAGCAATATCAACACCGCACCAAACACCGCCACGACGCCGGCTATTCCGGTAGAATTACAGATAGGGGGCGGATCATTATTCAAAAGAACTGGTATACCACCGTAAGCGTACAAAAGGCATACATTGTAAAATGGAAAAATTGGGGGACAACGCTAGCTAGCGCAGACATCCATTTCAGCTTATATGATAAAAGCCGAAATAAAGTAGACTCCTTTATCCAGGTTTCAGGACAGGTACTTCCAGGCAAGTCGACTGAGGTTCCTTTCCAGCTCCAGTTTGATAAAGTATCCCTTATTGTGGACGCTGTAGAAGTCCATACTCAGGGCACTGAGCCGATCTATACCCGCATAATTAAAGGCGTACCACGTATGTGGAGCTTTAAAATCTGGATAATGGCAGCTGTCATGACCTTTTTTGTTTCCGTGGCATTGACGAAGATTTCTGCGCCTGAATTTCCAGCTTCGATCCTGCCTATTCTGGCTATTACAGCATTCGCGATGGCTTTTATGAACAGAACGCCTATATGGTTCATGTTTATCTATTTAATTCTGGTACCATTTACTGGATATGATAATGATCTGAAAGGACAAATCGTTGTATATGGAGTGGGTTACCTGGTGTTGGTATGGAATAAGAGAGCTAATCTCAGGGATTTTCTGTGTCCGAATGCGACTCCCTGGTCATTGCTGTAAGCGGGATGATCTGCATTTCAGTCAATTTGTTTTTTAATTGAGTAGCGTACCTGTGTGCGAATTCCTCCCGTTCGCTGGCAGGTATGCTTCTATATAGAACCCATCGTTGATCCCAAGCATCATAGCCTTCATCCTCATTTCCAGGGCGCTCCACCACTGTCAGGTAATGTACATAATGCCCTATTTCATGAGGCAAACTCCTGTATAATTGTGTGTTCCGCACATGCTCCGGTGTCAACGCTGCCGTCAGCGACCTGCCATCGTCTACAAAAAGATGTCCATCTTCTTTGAGCCGGTTTATTTCTTTTTGATCATTTAACGCGAGGGATCTGGCCCATTTCAGTGGCTTTGTATAATCGGCAGCTTCCAGAATAATAGCAGGCCCGTAATTCTTTTCAAACTCATATGAATATATCAGCCGTCCCCATACAGGAGATAGTATATTTTCCTTTCTTTTGGGCTGACGGAGTATGATGAATTTCAGACCTTTACAATCTTCAGGAGTAATGTGCTCAATTACTGTTGCAATATCTTCAATAGAACAGGCATGTTGTGAATCAGATCTTGTTTCTTCTACTACAAACAGGAGCTCATTCCCATTGATGGCCACCTCATGTTTCGTATAATTCCCCAGACGTTCATAAAAGCCCTTCAGATCTGGACTACGGGGAATAGTCAGCTTATTAGCCTGACCATGGCCCTGCTTTTTAGTACCGATATTCCTATTTCTTCTTGACGGGTTGAACATAAAACAAGTATACAAAAACAGGACGACAATCATGATACATCACTGATACAAAAAGTTTACTTTTAGGGTCCTAATACCTATGATATGTTTAAGACAAAAGAACCTGAAACTTTTGAGCTGGTAAACATTGATCCGGACGATATTACCTTCTTCATTCCGGAAATTGAAGCTTATTTCAGGATCCATTTTTATGAGGAAGAATTACTCAGGGTATTCACATTCGGTAATCTCTGTGACCTTATTGTCAACAAGTTAGAAGAGAAAGAAACCAATGACTGTACCACCCAACAGGCATTCTACAGAATCCGAAAGGCAATCATGGAGGGGCAACTATATGATCAAAATAAATTGAGTCCCAATACCACGCTGGAAGAATTATTCCCTCTCAAACAAAGATATCAGCTGATCGAAAAATTTGAATTCCATTTAGGCTTTAAAGTACAGCTACTTGAACCAGGAAAAGGGTGGCCATTATTCATAGGTCGATTCGCATTTCTTGTATCCGTCGTTACCATGTTCTGTTCTATACTAGCCGGATTTGCAGGCATTATTCTTTCCATGGCCATCATTGCACTTGCAAAAATGCCGGGCAAAAAACTTGCAATAAAAACAGTGAGAGAACTGGCAGAAAAGATCGCAATGGAGAACTATAATCAAATAAGGCGCACGCCTTCCTCAGTCGATCAGCAAGCAATCGTTATAAAAGTAAAAGACCTCTTCAGGAAACATTTTGACTTAGAAAATTCCGCGCTCACAAGAGACGCAAAGTTTTAATTGAGAGGGAATTTCCCTCCCAATTCTTAAACTTATATCCCCGTCAACTGTGCAGAAAGCTCCCAAAGGCGCTTTGCCTGTCCGTGGTCAATGGCATACAGCTTCACACCAGTCAAAGTCGTCCCCACTAAAATGTCCGCAATATTGCAGTCCTCACAATACACCCCACCAAGCCCTTCCAGCAAAGGCGAAGTGGCAGCCCATACCTGTGTAGCTGCGCCTTGTTCCGGCGTTTTAAAAGTCGGATCTAACGGATTGCCTTCCTGATCAATCCAGCCACTGTTAACCATTTCATCATTGGTTAAAAATCGCTGAAGCGGCGTAAAAATTTTCCCGGGATGAAGCGAAAATGCGCTGATACCAACGTCTTTTCCCAATTCATCTAAGTGAACTGCAAATAATGCATTGGCAGTTTTGGATTGTCCATAAGCCTGCCATTTGTCATACCCTTCATTAAAGTGCAGATCATGCCAGCGGATGGCAGAAATTTGATGACCGGCAGACGAAACGGCAACCACTCTCGCACCACCAATTAACGCAGGCCATAGATGATTAACCAGCGCAAAATGCCCCAGGTGGTTGACAGCGAATTGCGATTCCCAACCATTTCCTATACGATGTTCAGGACAAGCCATGATACCTGCACTGTTGATGACGATATCAATATGCTTTTCGTTGAACAGAACAGTATTTGCAAACGCCCGCACACTATTCAGATCGGCTAAATCCAGGTTGCCTACCTCAATATCTGACAGTCCATTGAAGCCCGACAATCTCTTGGATCCTGATTGGTCATTAAAGGCAGCTTTTGCAGCATGAACATCTCTCGCTCCAACAATGATATGGGCGCCCGCCTCAGACAAGGCTCGGCTTGTAGCTAGACCCAAACCAGAATGGCCACCGGTAATGACAACCGTTTTTCCATGTAAATCCAAACCTGTCAGTACATCACTTGCTGTGGAACTTTTATCATAAGGAGATATAATCGGATGTTGTTGACTCATAGTAAATCGTTATTATTGAACTCTAAATTACCACGACTGAACTAGACGATCCATACACTTCAGTCCAAATTATTTATTCAATCGTCTAAGTTTTTAACTTATGGATGTATTATCAGATGTATTGACCCTCCTTAGACCACAAACCTTTGTATCGGCAGGATTAGATGCGGGTACAGCGTGGGCCATTCAGTTCCCCGGGCATGAAGGGATTAAATTTAATGCAGTATTAAAGGGCAGTTGTTACTTACAGGTGGATGGTGACGAAAATGTATATCACTTAAATGCGGGTGATTGCTTTTTACTTACCAGTGGAAAACCATTCGCGATGGGGTCGGATCTATCAATCCCTAAAATCCACTCAGACACGATATATAAACATGCAAAAGAGGGTATTGCCACATGCAATGGGGGAGGTAGTTTATTCCTGACAGGGGCACGATTTCATTTTAATAATCAATCTGCTAAATTGCTTTTCGGTCAATTGCCGCCAGTCGTGTATGTCCCTGAAAAATATGATCAGGCAGCGGTACTGAGATGGGGAATTGAGCGATTCACGACCGAGTTCCGGTCAGAACGGTTTGGCAGAAAAACCATCCTTGAACACCTCGCACCGATCATGCTGGTGCAGACATTGCGGATATATATGTCTTCTCCTGACGCTAAAAATCAGGGATGGTTTGCGGCCGCTATTCATCCCAACTTAGGGGCGGTCATGCAGGCGATACATAGCAGCCCTCAGGAGAAATGGACAGTGGAAAAGCTGTGTGAGATAGCGTGTATGTCCCGCTCAGGATTTGCCTTGAAATTTAAGCAGATCATTGGTCAGGCGCCATTGGAATATTTAACGAATTGGCGAATGTTCATCGCTGCAGAATCGCTGAAAAACACAGGCCAGGCAATATCCGAAATTGCGTTGGCGGTTGGGTATGAGTCAGAGAGTGCCTTTAGTGCTGCATTTAAGAAAATAATGGGTGTACCTCCGAGGGCTTATAAAGGAATCCGCCATTAATAAGGGATCAGCCATTAAATAACCGGTTCCGTTTTATCTCACGGCCTTTTCTCAATAAGGCAGCATGATAAACAGTGGGTACATCATTGTACCAGTTTCTGATAATAAACAGGATCAATATGATCTCTAACCTCCTCCTTCTTCCATTTCTTCCTCCTTTCCATTTCCTGCTCACTCACCTCATTCGACACAAATGATCCCACCCGCACCTCACCATCCGGCTCATATCTGGCGACAATAACCCCGGTAGTCGAAATCCCTGACTCCGTCATTTTCCATTGCTGCGCAGCCGTGCCGTCTGCAAATAACTTCTTCCCTTTCCCCAAAGTGATTGGGTATATCCATGTATACAACACATCCACCAATTGATTTGCAAACAATGTTTGTGCTAATCCACCACTACCATGCACCAGCAAATTCGGACCATCCTGTTCTTTCAATTTCTTCAATTCATTCACCACATCCTTACTAATCAATGTCGAATGGGCCCACGAAGTATCAATAGGCGTAGTTGCCACCACATACTTATTGATTTGATTGAACCTCTCACCAATCGGATTATCGCTATTATAAGGCCAGTAGGCTGCAAATATTTCGTAAGTTCGCCGCCCCAGCAACAAATCAAATGGCTCTGACATAATTTTGGTTAGCGCATTTTTCGTCAGCTCATCAGAATACCCAAACTGCCATCCTCCCCATTTGAATCCATTTGTAGTATCTTCTTCCGGTCCACCTGGCGCTTGCAGTACACCATCCATCGTCAGAAATGTAGTTACAATTATTTTTCGCATAGCTTGTATTTTTATTACCCTAAAGCTAATGCTCTTTAAAAAAATGAATGGGGTAGGAGTGCGACAATTATACTGGCGGCTTGCGACAATATTTTATCATAATTCTTGAATACTCGCCCCCTTATATATTGATTAATATTGCGGGAAGGGAAGCTGCATCCTATTATCACTTACAGTGATTCCAGCGAATTTGTTGGTAAATAGAAGCAGAAAGATTGTAAGTATGAATGTTATGATGGGAAATTGAAAGGACCCCTGAATGGAGGAGTCAACTAGTATTGCCTTTATTAGCATTTTCAAAAAATCAGCCAATTGATCTGCTTACTTCGCTGAGTTAATTAACTCTTTATAAGTTGTGGGCCAATATTCGTCTAACCAGTAATATCCATTATCCTTTTTTATTTGCGACTCTATTAACGCCCACAACTCAAGAAACTTTTCGGGTTGCATCGCAAATGAACGACTTGCCCCTTCTATAAAATACAAGCATTGGCTATATGACCCATTTTTGTCAGACTCATAAAGTCGCATAAAACCAGGATACAAAACTCTTTTAGACAATTTGAAATACAATTCGAAGCAGGAGGGAGGGTATTCGTCAAAACTAATTTGGTGAAATATAAGATCATATAGCGTATGGGGTAACCAAAGAATATCGTGATCCCTAAATACCTCTTCATTGTCAAATACAACAATAGCTTGCAGTAACATCATCTCAAGAATAATCCCCCATTCTTCTATGTAATCATTACAGAAAAAACATTCACCTCTCAATAATTCAGCCAGGTTAGCCAGGCTTTGATACTCTTTGTTTTCGGCATGTTGTCTGATTATTTGAATCAGGATTTGGCTATTTTGCTTTATAATTTCTTCTGAATATTCAGTTACACCTGGGCTGATGACTTTCCCTTCCCTAAGAAACTGTTTTATCCAGATTTGGTATTTTTGGAAATCCATTGATTGTAGGGATTACAATTCAAGAATATTTCAGACTAAAGTAGAGATATTAATACTCGTTCGCAAATTGTATAAAACAAAAAGGCCTGCTTTTCTTTGCTAAAAGGAGAATCATCTAACCAATTGCTGGATGACTTTAAATTATTTATCAAACTGTAAGTCGTCGAACCTCGTCCTTAATTCCCTCCCAATCCTTTTCCTTATAACAGATAGGATCAGGCATCTGATCTGCAACTGTAAAATCAGAAAGCCCCTTAAGCACATCTTCAATCTCAAACCATGGATACTTTTTCTTATAAACGTCTAATAAATCGGGAAATCTATACGTTTCAAGAATCTCCGACAGATCCCAGAAATCCTTCTTACGACCACCTCTTGAAATCGTATCCAGCTTCATTGCTGCAATATCTTCCATAGCAGCCAATCTAATTCCCTCTTCTTCTATAGGAGCAAACAAAAATGGTGCATCCCAATACAGAATATCTGTCTTAATAGCGGTTTCTTCATCACTTCCAATAAACAGATTAAATCCACGGTTATTAACCAACCCAATAAACGGACTAGTCTCCTCTACATATTGAAAGTTAAATTTTAGTATCTCTAATATATGATCAAACGGAATCTCTCCATAAGGGCCATCACAAAACAGATCTATGTCCACAGACTCTCTGTGTCCTCTTAACAAACTAAGAGCTGTTCCCCCAACCAATCTAAAATCAGATAGTTCAGGTAAGCTCATTAACCGACTTAAAACATTGAATAGTTCTTCGCTCGTTGTATTCCGGTAGAGCATTTATAATCACTATTGTGAAGGTGGAAAAGTCTGCGTGAAATAACTTGTGCCCGTGGCAAAAGGCTTTGAGAATTAGTAAGAATTGCTTGTACTTTATCCCTGCCATAATAGCGAATAACTTCCCGTATATCATTTGAGGTTCCCCGTTCCATTGCTCTGACAACAGTAAATTCTGGATAACGATCAAAGTCTAATCGCTTCAGATCCACATCCCAGAAAGCTCTTCGGGATAATACTGGTTTCGCTATGTCAGGATTCGTTTGCACTATTCAAATATACTAAAAGTGAGGCAATATTGTATGATTGTATATGTACGATCATACAACATCAGGCACATACCAAAAACAAAAAAGGCCTGCATCACTGCAAGCCTATTCTTCTTCGCTCCCCCTTCAGGACTTGAACCTGAGACCCTCTGATTAACAGTCAGATGCTCTAACCAACTGAGCTAAGGAGGAGTGTTTTCCCCGTTTCGGGATTGCAAAGATAGGAATTTTTTTATTCCTCCAAAATATTTTTTAAAATTATTTTACCAAAACCAACAAACGCTCTCCCACAGCCCCTTTCCGCGTTGAAAAATTCACAAACTCCCCATCCAGCTTCGTCACCGGAAAATGCGAAAATGACTTCACTACTTCACACACATGCCCCTGCACCTTTAACGAATCTACCTGGTCCCTCGTCGTATACACCAACACCGGCGGCTGCAACAACGTATCCGACCTTAACACCGGCGCATCCAGATAAAAATTAAACGCATAAGAATTCGCCTTATACAACAACACCGCCCCTCCACGCAAATGCTCATTCGCATAAAAGGCCGCCGAACTCCCACTCTGATACCCCAACACATCCGGATAAAACATCCCATTCAAAAACAAATTCAATATCACCGACATCAAACACGTCCTGAAAAATACCTTCTCCACCTTCACTATAAAAAACACCACTACCACTGCCGCTATCAACCCTACAAAAACCCAATTAATCTGAGGCCGATATAAAGCCCATAATCCCACTATCGCTACCGCCATTATACTAATAATCACCTTTTGCGTAATCACGAAAAATTTCGGCTTATTTAGCGAAAGTATATACTGCGCCGTGAGTATCGCGAAAAACGGAAAAATGATATTCAGATAATGCGGCAACTGAAACTTCGACAAACTAAACAATACAAACGTTGACAACGCCCCGCTGATACAATAAAACTCCACTGCTACCTTCCGCTTCCTGATAAACTGTATCACCGCCGCATACAACATTACCGACCACGGCAAAAACGCCCACAACACCGTATGAAAAAAGAACGAAGGATCACCCGAACCTTTAATAGGCCCCGTATTCATAAACCGTCCAAACTGACTATCCCAAAAGAAGAACCGAATACCAGACACCCCTGTTCGCCCAAACACCACCTTCTCCGGATGTGCATCAAACTGTGTATACAACGCATCCAACTCCGGCGTAATAAACACCAATACCAACACCCCCACTATCAACCACCGGTAATGAAACAACTCTTTCCACTGCTTCGTAAATATATACTGTCCAGCTATCGCACACCCCACCGGCACTAACGCAAACGGGCCCTTGGTCATCACCGCACATGCTGTAAACAATGCCCCCAGCAACAACCGGCGCTTATATAAAAAGTAAACAGCACCTATGATCAAACCAGTCAGATATGGCTCCGCCCGTACATCCGTACTGGATATTACCAGGTGCTCCGCCGTCAGTAATATACATACCGACCACCGCGCCACCTTCTCCCCATAAAGATCAAAGGCAAAACGATACGTAAAGTACACCCCCATCATCAAAAAGAGGAAGGCTGGCAACTTGTAAGCAAATGTGTTAATCCCGAAAATCTGGTAGCTAAAAGCCATCATCCAGAAAGGAAAGTGAGGTTTGTCCAGCCACTCCTGACCATCCGCAAATAAATTCAGATAATCATGATGCTGCACCATATACTTCGCTATACCAGCATACAATGCACCATCGGGCTCCATAATTGTAACAGACAATCCTGTCATATGCATGAAGATAAGCAGGCCAATGATCCACCAGCTTATCTTCTTCTCAGAGAAGTTATCAGACATGCGCAAATATTACATCGCTGAAGCTAAATAGCAAGGTCTTTAATAGAAATTTAACACGGCTACCAAACACAATCGGGCTTTCAACCGCTGCCACCAAACAAATAGAACTCTCTACAGCCCAAATAAATCCAACCTTCCACCTCTATCCCAAAAACCACCCCTTCTACCATCCAAACAACCCCGACTTCTCCATCCCCAAATACCACCCATCCTCCCGCTTTTCAATCGGATATGTCTTCAAAAAATACCCTTCCCCACTGGTATTCCGCCCATTCTTCACACTAAACCGATACCTGTGCAGCGGACATACCACATTCCCATCCTCATCGACCCAGCCATCCGCCATCACCCCACTGGCATGCGGACACTTATACGCAAACGCATACAAAGCCCCTTCATACCTGGTAAAAGAAATCTTTTTCCCCTCTACCTCCAGTATGGTCAGGTCCTTCTCGCCAATCCCCGGATCGGCAAAACGATGCCATGTATACGTCTTCGCCATAAAGATTAATAAAAGAATTCTGTTTTATAAGGATAACGCTCCCTATACAGCTGTGCCACCTTATCCATGATCGTCTTTCGCAACTCATCGATGTTCTGACGTTCCAACGCAGAAATGAACACACAATTCCCCTGTGTCCTGGTTTCCCAATCGCTTTTCAACTGTGCAAGTATATCCTGCTTCACATCATCCGCCAGCCACTTGTCGAAAGTATTCTTCTCGTACAGATCCATCTTATTAAAGATCATGATGGTCGGCTTGTCAAACGCTTTCAGCTCCTGCAGGGTGCGGTTCACCACCTCTACCTGATCCTCATACTGTGGGTGGGAAATGTCTACTACATGCAACAAGATATCGCTTTCCCTTACCTCATCCAAGGTAGACTTAAAACTCTCTACCAGGTGGTGGGGCAGTTTACGGATAAAACCTACCGTATCACTCAGCAGGAAAGGCGTCTGTTCAAACACTACCTTACGGGTAGTCGTATCCAGCGTAGCAAACAGCTTATTTTCTGCAAATACCTCACTCTTAGCCAGCGTGTTCATTATGGTGCTCTTACCTACGTTGGTATATCCCACCAGTGCCACCCGAATAAATTCTCCACGGTCCTTACGTTGTGTAAGTGATTGTTTATCAATCTCCAATAACCTTTTCCTCAACAGAGAGATCTTATCCTTTACTATACGACGGTCCGTTTCAATTTCCGTTTCACCCGGACCACGGCTACCAATACCACCTCCCTGTCTTTCCAGGTGACTCCACATACCTCTCAGTCTTGGCAGTATGTACTGGTACTGAGCCAGTTCTACCTGCACCTTGGCCTGTGCGGTACGAGCCCTGCGGGCGAAGATATCCAGGATCAGGTCACTTCGGTCAATCACCTTAATTTTCAATACATCCTGTATATTAGATATCTGGGAACCAGTCAGTTCATCATCAAAGATGACCAGGTTGATATTTCTCCCCTGTACAAAGTCTCTTATTTCTTCCAGCTTTCCCTTCCCTACGAAAGTTGCTCTGTCAGGATGTTGCAGTTTTTGGGTAAACCTTTTTACAGTCGTAGCGCCGGCCGTCTCTGCCAGGAACACCAGCTCATCCAGGTACTCCTGTACCTGACGCTCGTTTTGCTGCTCCTTATGTATCAACCCCACGATTACCACCCGCTCTTCCTGCTCAACAATTTGTTTTTTCTCAATCAATGTCTGTAATAATTTTAGCAAAGGTAAGAAAAGGCATCAGACTAACATTTTTCCTACTTTTAGCGTCCAAACAAAATCTGAACATGCATAAACCTCTTTTGTTAACATCACTATTCATCACAACTATGGCAATGGCCCAGGAGAAAATGACACCTGAACGGCTCTGGCAACTGGGCAGAGTGAGCGGGGAATCGGTTACAACAGATGGAAAGTCTGTAATTTTTAGCGTGTCTAACTATAATATCGCTGAAAACAAAAGTGAAAAGAACCTCTGGTCCATCCCTGTGACCGGTGGCGCTGCCAAACAGCTCACCGCCTCCCCCGGAGGCGAAGGAGACGTAAGTACCCTGCCTGGCAACAAAATCGGCTACTCCCTCAAAGGACAATGGTGGGAAATGAACGCCGATGGCAGTGGCGCTACCCAAAAAACACAGGGAGAGGACGCACTGTCCAACATCCGCATCTCTCCCGATGGCAAATACATCCTCTTTTCTAAAGAAGTAAAACTCCAGAAAGTAAGCGGTGCTGACCACTATCCTGACCTGCCAAAATCCAATGTGCAGATCTACGATAACCTGAACTACCGCCACTGGGATACCTGGGAAGACGGCAACTTCCAGCACGTTTTCTACGCCACTTACGATGATGGCAAAATCGGTACCCCTGTCGATATCATGCCGAACGAACCCTACGATTGTCCGACCATGCCATTCGGTGGTGCAGAAGATATGATCTGGAGCCCTGACAGCAAAAGCATCATTTATGTCACTAAAAAGAAGGTAGGCAAGGAATATGCCCTCAGCACCAACACCGACATTTACGAATACAACCTCGCTGACAAAACCACTAAAAACCTCTCTGAAGCTAATAAAGGGTACGATGTGAGCCCGGCTTTCAGCCCTGACGGCAAATCCCTCGCATGGCTCTCTATGGCCCACGATGGTTACGAATCCGACAAAAACGACATCACTATCCTGGATCGCAGCACCGGCACCAAAACCAATCTGACCAAAGACTGGGACAACACCGTCGCTTCTTTCCACTGGAGCAAAGATGGCAAACAACTCTTCTTCCTCGCAGTGATCAAAGGCACTGAACAGCTGCACGAACTCACCCTGGCTTCAAAAGCGATCCGCCAGGTTACCACTGGCGACTTCGACATCTCCGACATCGTAGGTCAGGCTGGCAATACCCTGGTAGTAGCCCGCACAGATATGAACCATGCCGCAGAACTCTTTACCGTAGCCCTGCCAAAAGGTACCATCTCTCCGCTCACCACCGTGAACAAAGCCATCTATGACAACACTGCCATGTGTAAAATAGAAAAACGCTGGACCAAAACTACCGATGGCAAGGATATGCTGAGCTGGGTGATCTATCCGCCTAACTTCGATCCAAACAAGAAATATCCAACCCTGCTGTATTGCCAGGGTGGCCCCCAGTCGGCTGTATCACAATTCTATTCTTTCCGCTGGAACTTTCAGCTCATGGCATCTCAAGGCTATATCATCGTGGCACCTAACCGCCGTGGTATGCCAGGTCATGGTGTGGAATGGAATGCAAGCATCAGTAAAGACTGGGGTGGTCAGCCCATCCGCGACTACCTGAGCGCCATCGACGATGTAAGCAAAGAAGCATATGTAGACAAGAACCGACTGGGCGCCGTAGGCGCCAGCTATGGTGGTTACTCTGTATACATGCTGGCGGGTGTTCACGAAAACCGCTTCAAAACCTTTATCGCCCATGATGGTCTCTTTGATCTGAAAAGCTGGTATGGCACTACCGAAGAACTGTTCTTCGCCAACTGGGATATCGGCGCTTACTTCGATCCTGCAAATACCAATGCTTACAAGCAATTCAACCCAAGTGAATACGCGAATAAGTGGAATACACCTATCCTTATTATCCAGGGTGGGGTTGACTTCCGCGTACCGATCGAACAGGGTTTACAGGCCTTCCAGCTCGCACAGCTGAAAGGGATTAAGAGCAAACTGCTCTATTTCCCCGAAGAAAACCACTGGGTGCTAAAAGCACAAAATGCCATGGTATGGCAACGTGAATTCTTCAAATGGCTCACTGAAACTTTATAAATACCAAAGAGCGTGTATCAAACATAAGATACACGCTCTTTTAATTCGGATACCTGATAAAGTTTATGTGATTCTATTGATCTTTTTAAAGCCCAAACTTACCCCCAATGAACACCATCAATCTCCACGTGCAAGACAATATTGCAACCATCACGCTCAATCGCCCCGATGTTTACAACGCATTTAATGATGAACAAAGCTATGAGCTGCAGGACGCCCTGAAGCAGGTAGAAAAAGATCCGCAGGTAAGAGCCGTGGTCCTTACCGGTGCCGGCAAAGCATTTTGCAGCGGACAGGACCTGAAGGCCGCCATGGAAGCCGGCGATCGTAAGCTGAGTGAATCTCTGCATAAGCGGTACAACCCTATCATCCGGGCCATCCGCAATATGCCCAAGCCCGTTATCTGCAAATTGAATGGCGTAGCCGCCGGCGCAGGATGCTCGCTGGCACTGGCCTGCGACCTGATCATTGCCAGTGAATCGGCCTCTATGATTGAAATCTTTATCAATATCGCCCTGGTGCTGGATTCCGGATCATCTTATTTCCTGCCCCGTACTGTTGGCTACCACAGAGCGTTCGAGCTGGCCACCAAAGCCACAAAACTCTTAGCCACCGAAGCCTTGGAACTGGGACTGGTCAATAAAGTAGTAAAAGGAGAGGAACTGGATCAGGCTGTTGAGGCAGAAGCATTGTTTTATGCCAATGCACCTACCAAAGCCATTGCACTATTAAAGAAAATGCTGACCAAAGGAATGACTGAAGACCTGGATACCGTATTGGATTACGAAGCATACTGCCAGGAAATCGCCGGTAAAACTACCGACAATAAAGAGGGAATCAGGGCATTCATCGAGAAAAGAAAACCTGTCTTCACAGGTAATTAAATAAGTAGCGGTCTGACCTAAGGTCAGACCGCTACAAAATATGTTATCATTATACGACTAGAGGCCGCTCAAGCTGATACCAAAGGAATAAGCGTTTACTGAATATGAGCTGTTATCTTTAAACATTCCATTCAGCGCATAAGTACCAAATATAGCAAAGTTGCCATAACCTACTCTTGCTGTACCTACCAAACGGAAGGTATTAAACCAGTATGTACTGCCTTCTTTTTCAATAACTTTAAACCCACTGCTGCTACCAACTGTACGGGTATGGGCATTCAGCAGGTAACCCGCTTTCAGACCAATCGCACCCTTGAAACCTTTGTTAGCATTGTCTGGTACCTGACGGAAACGCAGTTCCAAAGGGATCTCCAGGTAAGTAGTACTCAATTTTGATTTCTTATACGCATCTGTAGAGGTTTTGGACGGAACACTCGTATTCGTGATGTCCAGCGTCATGCCGTTAAAAATATAGTTGTCAGACCCTATTCCTAAACCCGGCGCAATGCTCATATTACTTCCTGGCAGCTGAATGTCGTACATCAGGGCAACATTAATCGTCCGGTTAAACTTGGTATCGAGGTTACCAGCACCTGTACCAGTCAGGCCAACATACCCCAATTCGATCACCAGGAAATCCTTGGAATGCTTATTGCCCGTCTTTGCTTTTGTCGAAACGATAGTGCTAGGCGTGTTATCCTGGGCAAAAATTCCGAAAGAAACGCCCAGTAAACCAAGCGTAAAGAATATTTTCTTCATGTTTAAGTATAAAGTCTTGAAAAAGAATATTAGGCAAATTTAATGGAATAGGAATAAAACAAAGGGTTAAAATATTCCCAAAATCCCCTTCCGGCTCAGACCTCCCTTTTTGTAAAATGAATTTTAATCTATAACTTTTGCCGTTTAATCTGTTTTAATACCTATGATCGAGAATGCCCCCAACGAACAGGAGGAACAGGAATGCCCTGATGCCTGCTTTCAATGTAATAGCCCGGATTATGAACCCGGCTATACCGTCAGGTTATGTAAAACATGCCGAAAACGATTTAGCCGCTACCCGTTAAAGAAAAATATCTTGCTGGGAGCCATCGGGTTAGGCATCCTCTTCGCCTTTTCTCTATACAGGTTCCAGGATCACTTTAAGGCCGCTATCTCTTACGAGAAAGGAATCACTTATGCTGATAACCGGGATTTTGTGTCTGCCGAAAATGAATTTCAATCCATACTTAAGAACTACCCACAGAACGATGCTTCCAAAGTGCATCTGCTCACTGCTTATTTTTACAATAATAAATTGGGAGCGGCTGATTCGATAAGAAATGAATTAGAAAAAAATCCATCTCTCAGGTATAAAGAGGACCTGACAGAAGAAGTAGCCACTTTCAAAGACCTGTGGGATAAAACCCAGGCTCAAAACCCGGACATGGTCATTGCCGGGGAATACCTCGACATAAACCGTCTGCCAGAAGCAGATAGTTTATTAAGAAAACTCGTTCATGCTAATCCTACCAACTGGACCGCATCTCTGCTCCTCTCTAAATGTCTGAGACAGGAACAAAAATACACAGAAGCGCTATCCATATGTGATCGCATGCTATCCTATAATCATCAACTTCCAGCTGCGCTCGCAGAAAAAGCGATCCTGCTGAAAACAGCAAAATAACATATGATCTTTGTACCCGGTATTTATATCATGCTCATCACCTTCCCAGGTGTAGTAGTTCATGAATTCGCGCACCAGTTATTCTGCCGGATCTTCGGCGTTGCAATATTTGAAGTAAAATATTTCCAGATGGCTAACCCCGCCGGCTATGTAAAACATGAACCGGTACGTAATCCTATTCACCAGCTGTTCATCTGCATCGGACCATTTATTATCAATACCCTACTGGGACTGGCTATCGCCTTTCCTGCAGCTGTACCCGTATTTATTCTTGGTGAAGGGAACTTCCTGGATTTTGTCATGCTGTACTTTGGGTTCTCTATCGCTATGCATGCCTTTCCCAGCACCACAGATGCCAAAGTGCTGTGGGACACCATCTGGCATGGAGAAAATATCCCCTTATGGCTCAAAATCCTCACCGTTCCCATCGTAGCGCTTATCTACCTGGGTGCAGCAGGATCTATGTTCATGCTGAATTTACTGTATGGAATGGGAATCGCGTTTGGCTTACCTGTGCTGATTATGAAATTCCTGGCTAATTATTACTAACTGAAGAGGTACAATACATCTTCCTTCGTCAGCTTCTTGATAAAGCCGCTATCGTCAGCAATGATTTCCTTTACCAGTGATTTCTTACGCTCCTGCAGCTGAAGGATTTTTTCCTCTACGGTATCCTTACAGATCATGCGGTAGGCAAAGATGTTTTTCGTTTGCCCAATACGGTGCGTACGGTCTATTGCCTGTTGCTCTACAGCCGGGTTCCACCATGGGTCTACTATATATACATAGTCTGCCGCTGTGAGGTTCAGACCCACACCACCCGCTTTGAGGGAGATGAGGAATACACGGCATTCTTCATTGTTCTGGAAATTCTGGATCGCCCTTTCACGCTCGCTGGTACTGGTGCTACCATCAAAATACTCAAACTGTACTTTCATGTGCTGCAGCTTTTCCCTGATCAGGCCCAGCATTCCGAGGAACTGGGAGAAGATCAGCACCTTGTGGTTACTGATGTTCTCTGACATTTCGCGGGTCAGCTCATGTAGCTTCACGGAGTGATTTGGATACTGCTCTGTCTCATTGAGGATAGCAGGGGAGTCACAGATCTGGCGCAGTTTCATCAGACCTTGCAGAATGGTAAGCTGTGAACGCTCCATACCCTGATCTTCTATTACCCCCAGGATCTTGCTACGATAAGAGTTGCGGTATGCATCATAAATATGCCTTTGCTCCGCATCCATTTCACAGAAGATCACGGTCTCAATCTTCTCAGGCAGATCCTTTGCTACCTGCTCCTTAGTACGGCGCAATATGAAAGGATAGATCAGTTTACGCAGGTGATCCTTGCGCTCTTCGTCCTGGAACTTGTCAATCGGTGTGGCAAATTCATTGCGGAAGAAGTCTACACTACCCAGCATTCCCGGGTTCAGGAAGTTCATCTGGGCATATATATCAAATGTGTTGTTCTGCATCGGGGTACCACTCAGCGCCAGCTTGTTGCGGGTATTGAGCAGTTGTGCAGCCTTGGTCACCTTACTTTGCGGGTTCTTGATAGCCTGCGATTCATCCAGTACTACATAGTCCAGCGCCAGTTTCATCAGCAATGTAATGTCACTGCGCAGGGTACCATAGGTGGTGATCAGGATATCGAATTTTTGTAACGTTTCTGCATCCTTCAGCCGGGCAGGGCCATGATGTATATGATATTTCATGGAAGGGGTAAACTTCCTGATTTCATTTTCCCAGTTATAGATCAGCGTAGTAGGACATACTACCAGCGCCATGCACTTATCGTCGTTTTTGTTCTTGTAGTGCTGTATAAAGGTCAGCGCCTGAATGGTCTTACCAAGACCCATGTCATCTGCCAGAATACCGCCCCACTTCACTTCGTCGAGGTAGTTCAGCCACTGGAACCCGCTCTCCTGGTATGGACGGAGGGTCGCATGGAGGTTGTGAGGCAGGTCGATGTTGCGGATCTCGTCGAACTGCAACAGCTTTCTACGCTTGGATTCCAACTCCATCAGGATCGCTTCGTCATCAATAAACTCATAGAGTTCATCAATCACGCTGAAGTTGTACTTGCTCAGTTTCAGCGCACCCTTATCTTTTTCTTCCCCGATCTTGAAGAGCAGGGAATATTTCTTCAGCCATTCTTCCGGCAGCAGCCCCAGAGAGCCATCTGCCAGTTGTACATAGTTCTGTTTGTTGTTCAGCGCGTGCTTGATATCACGGATGCTTACTTTCTGATCACCATACAATACTTCGATCTGGGCATCGAACCAGTCGATGCCAGAGCTGATCTGTAAGTTGGTAACCGGTTTGTAGGCACTGAATTTAAAGTTCTTCAGGTTCTCAAACCCAAACACACGTACATTCATTTCCTTCAGGGCATCGAAGAAGAGGAAGAACCAGTTGTTCTTCAGCGCTTCTTTTGCTCTCAGGAAGAAATAGTTGTTATTGGTAGGTGAGGAGAAGCTGGTATGCAGGGCAGACAGCTTTTCTACGAACTGCTGCTCCGCCTCTTTATTCCGGTGAATGATCAGCACCTTGTTCCCTTCCTGCACGGTGATTTTCGAATCATCATTCCACTCCACTTCCTGCCCATGATAGGCGAAGCCCGGCTGGATAATGAACGTTTCCCCCACTTCACGCAGGAATACCCTGGCCTCAGGCACCACATCATCTACTTCTGCCAGCAGGGTATGATCAAATTGTATATTATACTGTTTGCTCAGTGGCAACAGGTAATCTTTCAGATAAGTACCCCATTCACCAGCCGGAATGCGCAGGCGGCCCTGTTCGCGGAACAGTTCTACGTGCAGTGCATCCTGTGGATTTTCGAACAGGTACAATACGCCATTTTTCAGAAACAGGATCGGGCTGTCCCATTCATTGTCCGATACACTCATCAATTCCCCCTGTATAGATACATGGCAGGTGATCTCGATGGCATCCTTGCCTGCATGTGTCTTGAAGATGGGTTGCACCCTTTCCCCCGCCAGCTGTACGATCTGAAGGTTCCTGGTTTTAAATGGCTGACGGTTGGGCAACAGGAACAATAAGCCATGGGCTGCTATCTGCGGAAACAATTTGGCAAGCTTGGGATGCAGGTATTCCAGCATCAGCTCTTTGGTTTCCGTAGGCAGGGCCGACTCGTTATTGTCGTGGGTGATGTTTTCCCATATGCCCGCAAAAGGGGAATTCTTGCTCAGGAACTTGCTCACTTCCGTACCCTGCACCTTACGGATAGGGGTGATGAGGTCGCGATCAGGTTCTTTATATTGGTAAAAATCAACGTACTTGGTCAGGTCCAGCCTATTCACCAGCGATACAAACGCATCTCCCTCATCGTTCACTTCTCCGCTCACCAGGTCAATCCTGAAGAAAGGGTACAACGACTCGTTGGCATTGAATACAATACCCAGTCTGTGAGTGATCACAGCCGCCGTTTCAGTAGGAGGGGGCGGTGCTGGCTGACGGCCGGCATTCAGTCCATCTACTCTTTTGATACTCGGATCCAATACCCGCAGGAACGGTTTTCCTTCCATATAAGAGAAGGTGAATTTACCATCCAGGTCATCACTGAGAGAGTAACCATATAGTGCAAGCAGTTTGTTTTTCTCCTTATCCCAGTTACGCAGACTATCAAAGTAGTAAGGCCCCTGTGTGTTCAGCAGGTTCAGGAACAGGGCGGTTTTATGCTTACAGATCGCATGTTCCGACTCATCGCAGGTACAACTGGTATCAAAAAAACGCTCCTCGTTCCGCTGCAGAATAACAGGGTATTCGGTACCGTTGTCTTTCACAATCGCCTCTACTTTCTCATCTTTTGCTGACTGAACTTTGATGGCTTTGCTCTGTTTGGCCAGTTTTTCCGCTTCCATGAACAGGTCATTGGAGGTGAGGAGCTTCAGGGCCTTTATATCAATCGACTTAATTTTTACCAGCGTATGCTGCTGGCTATATGAAGTTCCAAAACTTTCAAACTGGTTCTTGTCCAGCATTTCCTGCAACTGGAACATGGCAGCAGCCTCATGACGGCAAATGTCTCCCAGGTTGTAGGGACATTGACAGCGCACAGACATGTTGCTGGTCTCGTGATATTTATTGATGGAAACGCGGTAGTAGTTAGCATGGGTATCGCTCTTCACCCGAAAGGTGGCCGATTTCAGGATAGGGTCTGCCTCAATCAATTCCACACCACCATTAGCAAATATGCGTTTCCCCCTGCGGATCACCTCATCGGTTCCGTTATTGTACACATATTTGAGCAACTGGGGTAGCGACATAGTATCAGTTTGCCTTATTTTATTCTGACCACTTGCGGGTTAAAAACTAAAATATTTAGCAGATGGCTAGAAGGCAATTCACAAAAGTACACAGAAAAATCGTAAAAAAGATGAGCGGGAGGGACGCAGTGAAGGGTCAGACAAGGTCCCTGCAGACAAACCCCTGAACAGAAGAGGGTTTCAATAAAATGAATAGTCCCCGGCAAGGAAAATCGCCGGGGACTTTAAGATTTATTTTACAATTACCAACTCTCCATTTTTATAAAGCGGAAGCACATTTGCCCCGTCGGGAGTCAGGCAATACTGAATGTCTTTTTGCAGACCAAACTTCGCCAGACGCTTGTAATGCGATGCCTGGGTCATCATTTCCTGGATATTATCCTTGTTGGAGGTATACAGCATTTCAGCAGCCAGGGCAGCATCATCATTAATAATGAAGTGCTCCTTAATACGACTGATCACAGCACCGGCAAAGAGTGTATCTTCCAGGTTCACCTTATCCTTCCAGGCAGCGCAACCCAGTATCACGGGACGCTTTTGCGCAATCAGGTAATCGCACACCGCAGAGAGGTTAGGGAAAGAACCCGTAATGATCTGTTCCGCATCCTTAGCCATATGCAACAGCTTGGTGCCATTGGTAGTAGTGAGCACCAGTGTTTTGCCCCCGATAAACTCGCGGGTGTATTCAAAAGGTGAATTACCATGCTCCAGACCTTCAGCTACCCGGCCGTCTCTTTCACCGGCAGTGATAGCGCCCAGTTCGGCGCCGATATGGATACAATCCGGCACAGTGGCTACCGGTATTACCCTGTCAGCGCCATTGTACAGTGCTGTACAAATGGTGGATGTGGCTCTCAAAACATCGATAATCACTACAATACTACCTTTTATCTCATGCAGGTGCAGTAAAGCAGGCGATAAACATACTTCTAAAGATGGTAACTGTGTTTCTTCTTTGCTCATTATCAATCTAGTATTACTCTCCATTTTTCGCTCTCCGCGTAGTCCTTGATGACATCATTACGCATCTTCAGCAACTGCGTCATGTACTTGTTCAGATACAACTTCTCAAACCATCTGCCCAGACGCCCGTAAGGGGTGCCATATTCAAATACATCAATAGCAATCGTAGCATTCTCGATTTGCTTAAAATGATGTTCATGCTTCATGTAGGTAAAGTCTCCGTCTACCATCTCGTCACAGAAATACTCTTTAGGACGCATCTCTGTAATGCGGGTGGTCAGCTGTCTGATTTTACCCAAATGTTTAGCTTGCCAGGTCACTGTTTCGTCAGCTTCAATCAAACCGTTTACACGGCCTTTTATCGCGTCTTCCTGCAGGTGCGACATACTGCGCTTATGCAGGGTGATACTCCGGCTCAGGTCAAAAACCCTGTCCATTGGAGCACGAATTACAGTAGTTAGATGAATGGTAGGCATAGCGATATGGTTTTAAAAAGGTGTATTAGCTTAAGAACGGTACTTTCACCACCTTGGCTTTCAATAGCTTATCCCTTACAGCTACAAAGATCTCGGAATCCAGCGCGGCAAAAGGTGTTTGAACATAGCCCAGACCTACCGCTTTCTGCATAGAAGGCGATTGTGTACCAGAAGTAACGCGGCCTATGACCTGACCATTGGCATCCTTGATCTCATAGTCATGACGGGGAATGCCCTTGTCAACCATTTCAAAACCTACCAGTTTCTGTTTCAAACCGGCAGCCTTTTGCGCTTCAAAGATACTACGAGCCGTAAATTCTTTTGTAAATTTCGTGATCCATCCCAGCCCTGCTTCAAGCGGAGAAGTACTGTCGTCAATATCATTGCCATACAGACAGAAGCCCATTTCCAGTCGCAGGGTATCTCTTGCTCCCAGACCAATAGGTTTCAGACCTTTAGGACCACCCACCGCGAAGATGGCATCCCAGATCTTGTCTGCATTATCGTCTTTATCTTCAAAATAGATCTCAATACCACCAGCACCGGTATAACCTGTAGCACTGATGATCACATTGGACACACCAGCAAATTCACCTTTCGCGAAAGTGTAGTATTTCAGGTTTACAAGGTCTGTACTGGTCAGGGATTGCAGCATGCTCGTAGCGTTAGGACCCTGAATAGCCAGCAGACAGGTGCGGTCAGAAATGTTCTGCATGTCCACACCTTTTGTATTGAATTTGCTGATCCAGTTCCAGTCTTTTTCGATGTTGCTGGCATTTACCACCAGCATATATACCTTATTTTCCTCGATGCAGTACACCAGGAGGTCATCCACAATACCACCTTCTTCATTAGGCAGACAGCTATATTGTGCTTTTCCAGCCGTCAGTTTGGAGGCATCATTACTGGTTACCCGTTGAATCAGATCCAGCGCATGCTCCCCTTTTAACATGAACTCACCCATATGGCTGACGTCAAATACCCCGGCATTCGTGCGTACTGCCAAATGCTCATCATTGATACCAGTGTAAGAGATAGGCATGTTGTAACCTGCGAAGGCTGCCATCTTAGCGCCCAGCGCTATGTGTTTGTTTGTAAATGGTGTGTTCTTCATAATCTAATGATCGGTAATTGTTTTGGGTATGCTTATAGTTTAGTTTTTGTTTAAGCCCCGCAAAAATAGGTTGATTTTCCAAATTCGGCGAAATTGGACCAATAATTGCCTTTTCCGTCACAATAGTTATGCTGCAGCGACATAAATTTGAACCGGGAATCTAAACAACGTATAGGATATGAATGTTATTATCCCGCGGTGTATGATTTGCTAACCAACAACTTAGATACCGGGTTATCTCTTGCTTGGAATGACTATCGTCTCTTGATCTCTTTAAAATATGCATACAACTGTGAAGCACTCCATTTGGCTGCTGGCGCTAGTGCTGCCTTCTGCGCAACTGACCGCCCAAAAGAAAGCCGACCGTAAAACTCTGGGAAACCTACAGACCCACATTAGCTACCTGGCCAGCGACAAATTGGAAGGACGCCTCACGGGCAGTCCCGGTGAACAATTGGCAGCTAGCTACATTTCAGCACAAATGAAACAAGCCGGCCTGACTCCCAAAGGAGACAATGGCTACCTCCAGACCTTCCCTGTCAATGAAGGCAAAACCATCGGTCCTTCCAGCTCCCTGACAATCAATAACAACGCGCTCACCCCTGTTGAACAGTACATTCCATTGCCTTTCAGCGCCCAAAAGAGTGCAAAAGGCGATGTAATGCCAGCGGTAAATGAACCGGATAATATCTGGTTGCTCAATGTAAAAGACATTGAATCAGACCCACATACTGATCCCCTGGAAATCTACCACCAGGCAGCTGCAGAAGCAGCAAAAGCCGGAGCAACCGGGGTTGTTTTCTACAATGGCCCTGAAGCTGCTGCCGATGTACTTAAATGGTTGTCTAAAGAAACCACTCCGCTCACCATTCCGGTGATGTGGGTGACAGACGGTATCAGCAAAACCATGGAGCATGCTGAAGAAGTTCAGGTGAGTATGAATGTGGTCTTTGGCGCCAGTAAACGCACCGGCACCAATGTAATTGGTTTTTTGGACAATAAAGCACCTGCTACTATCATTATAGGTGCTCACTTTGACCACCTTGGCAAAGGAGAGGACCATAACTCCCTGACCCCCAATGATAAATCTATTCACAATGGCGCCGATGACAATGCCAGTGGTACAGCAGCGCTGATTGAACTGGCCCGCTTACTGAAAGGTGCGCATTTCAATAAATACAACTTCCTGTTCACCGCCTTCTCCGGGGAAGAACTAGGACTCTTTGGTTCCAAATATCTCGCAGATCATCCCCCTGTGCAGCTGGAATCGGTGGATTATATGATCAATATGGATATGATAGGCCGCCTGGATACATCCAAAGGTCTGCAGGTAGGAGGGGTAGGCACTTCTCCCGTATGGCCGGAGGTCCTGAAAGGAGTGGCGCCGGCAGGCCTAAAACTGACTTTCGATTCTTCAGGGACAGGACCTTCCGATCATACTTCTTTTTATCTGAAAAATATACCGGTGCTGTTTTTCTTCACCGGCTCCCATGCTGATTATCACAAACCTTCTGACGATGCGGACAGGATAAATTATAATGGTGAAGTAGTGGTGCTGAAGATGGTATATGATATCGTGGAAAAAACGAATGGCATGACCAAACTGGCATTTACCAAAACGAAGGATAAGCAGATGGGTACCAGTGCCCGCTTCTCTGTTACACTGGGTATTATGCCCGATTATACCTGGCAAAAGAATGGCGTACATGTAGATGCGGTCACAGAGGGAAAAACCGCATACAAAGCGGGTTTAGCTGTGAATGACATCATTATTAAGCTGGGTAACCATACTGTCGCCAACCTCGAAGATTACATGCAGGCCCTCGCCAGCTTCAAAAAAGGCGACAAGACAACTGTATGGGTAAAAAGAGGTGCACAGGAAAAGAAATTCGATATCCAATTCTAAACAGACCACAGAAGACGCATACGCACGCACAAAAAACGCTTTTGCCATACGGCAAAAGCGTTTTTTGTGCTATTTTTTCTAAATCCGGTATCTTGCAGCTTCAATATCGTGATATGAAGCCTGTTTTGTTGATATTTACGGTAGCCACCATCTTCTTTTCGTGTAATCAGTCGCGTAACGATAACCGGGATGCCTCAGCTTACGACGTCGTGACCGAGAAAAGCTATGTGCTACGCAATGCCCAACCAGTGAGTAGTGACTCCCTTACCAATATCGTCTTACTGCGTCAGGAAGAAATGGCCCGCATACTGGAAAGACATGGGTTCAAAAAACACCTCGTCACCAAAGACAGCCTCCTCTTCCGCCGTGCAAACGGATTGGAAGTTATGCTCGAACTACCGGCGCCTGAAGATGCCTGGCAGTCAAATACGATCATCGCATTTGACCCGCAGAAAAGCCCGCTGTTCATCAACCTGAAAAAAGATAGCACGCAGGTGACCAATTATATTAAATAACCCTCTTACATCATTTGGGACCTAGACAAGACATACGCCTTTGTGTTGATGCAGTTGTATTTGGTTACACTGCCAAAGGAAGCATTTCCGTATTGCTGATCAAGCGGACAATAGACCCTTTTATTCACGACTGGGCACTACCCGGTGGCTTCGTGCTGAATGGCGAAACACTGGAAGACGCCGTAACACGCGAACTGCTCACCGAAGCCGGTGTGCATATCAACTACCTGGAACAGCTGTATACCTTCGGCAGACCAGAACGCGATCCCCGTGGCAGGATTATTTCCATCGCCTTCTTCGGACTCGTCAATCCTACTAACTTCAAGCTGGCGGCCAGCTCAGATGCTGAAGATGCCCGCTGGTTCGATATAAAACATTTACCCGCATTGGCGTTTGACCACGGCGAAATCGTATCTACCGCTGTCAAAAGATTGCGTAACAAAATCCGGTACGAACCTATCGGCTTCGAATTGCTGGATAAGAAGTTTCCTATTTCTGACCTGGAAAAACTATATGAAACTGTTCTGGACCGCCCCATAGACAGACGTAACTTCCAGAAGAAAATGAATCACTTTGGGATATTAATGGAACATAATGAAAAACTAAAACATCCCTCCGCAGGCAGACCCGCCAAGTTGTACAGTTTCAATGAAGAACGGTATTTTCAATTGAAGCAGGAAGGAATTATGTTCGAAATCTAATGGATCATAAATGACATTCTTTATATCCCCCTACCTGTAAAAAAGGAGGGGGATTTTTTTATCATTGATAATCAATACGTAAACTATATTTGTGTACATTTCACCAAAAATATTTTGCGTATATAAAAGAACCCTTTTATATTTGTGTAGAAGTTACACAAAACACTGGTATATGACAACGCTAAAACCGACAGGAGTAATCATCGCCCGCTTTCAGACACCCAGCCTTCACGAAGGTCACCTGGAACTGATCCGGCAGGTAAAGCAAAAGCATAACCGCCTTATCATCGTACTCGGCGTAAGCCCGGTGAAAGGTAGCCGCAAGCATCCGCTGGATTATTATACCAGGGAAAGAATGATCAAACAACTCTTCTCCGATATTATCATCCTCCCGCTGAGCGATCAGGCCGATGATAAAGTATGGTCATCCAAACTGGATGAATTGCTTTCGACTAACTTCCCCCACGAATCATTCGTGCTGTACGGCAGCCGGGATAGTTTCATCCCTTACTACGGTGGCCGATATCCAACCAATGACCTGCCTCCTGTAAAGGACTACAATGCTACCGCCCTGCGCGAAGCAGTGTCTGACAAAGTGTTTGATACTGAAGAATTCAGAGCCGGCATTATCTACAATACATACAATCAGTTTCCGAAAGTATATCCAACCGTAGATATCGCCGTATTCAGACACAATCGCACAGAATTGTTACTGGGTCGCAAACCTGCCGAACATGCCTGGCGCCTGCCCGGTGGTTTCACAGATCCTGAAGATCAAAACTTTGATGCCGCCGCCCGCCGCGAATTGCAGGAAGAATGTGGTCAACTGGAAACCAGCCCTATGCAATACGAACTCTCCATGCAGATGGACGACTGGCGCTACCGCTCCGAAGTAGACAAGATCATTACGACCTTATTCAGTACTGACCTGATATTCGGAGAACCCATTGCTGCAGACGATATCGCCGCCCTGCGCTGGGTACCGGTTAACAAGCTCAGTGAAATGATCGCTAACGGTGACATCCAACCTGTACACATCCCATTACTGGAAAAACTTGCTGATAAATATTCTGCTAACGCCTAAATCAAAGAATCATGACAAAGGAAAACCTCATACTCTTAGCCGACGCCTATAAATACTCTCACCACAAACTGTACATACCCGGTACTGAATATATCTACTCCTACCTTGAAAGCCGGGGCGGCAAGTTCAACGAAACTGTATTCTACGGTCTCCAATACCTGCTCATGGAATACCTGCAAGGCGTAGTGATCACCAAAGAAAAAATTGACGAAGCAGAAATTGAATTGAATGAAGTATTTGGTCGCAACGATATATTCGATCGCACCAAATTTGAATATATCATCGAGCAACATGGCGGTCGCCTGCCAATAAGAATCAAAGCCGTTCCGGAAGGTACCGTCACCGCTACACACAATGTACTGATGACTATCGAAAACACCGATCCAAATTGCTTCTGGCTCACCAACTTCCTCGAAACACTGCTTATGCAGGTGTGGTACCCAAGTACCGTTGCTACCATGAGTCGTGAAATCAAAAAAGTCGTAAAGAAATATTACGATGAAACCGCCAGCCCCGCATCTTTCGCAGGTATCGACTTCGTGCTGAATGACTTCGGCTTCCGTGGCGCCAGCTCTGTAGAAAGCGCAGGATGGGGTGGTAGTGCACACCTGATCAACTTTGCAGGTAGCGATACCATCATCGGTTCTACATTTGCCAAAAGATATTACAAAGCACCTACCGCTCCCGGCCTCTCTATTCCTGCTACAGAACACTCTATCATGACCTTGTTAGGTGAACCGGGAGAAAAGGAGATCTTCAAACATGTTCTGGATAGTTTCCCAATCGGCACTATTGCCTGCGTATCTGATTCTTACAACATTATCAGAGCCTGTGAAGAATACTGGGGCACTGAATTGAAAGAACAGATCCTGCAAAGAGAAGGTACATTGGTGATCCGCCCTGATAGCGGCGATGCTGTTGCAACCCTGTTGAAAGTATTCGAAGTACTCACCGAAAAATTCGGCTATACGATCAATGAAAAAGGTTACAAAGTATTGCCTCCGCAGGTACGTGTCATCCAGGGTGATGGCATTAGCTATTCTTCTATCCCCACCATCTACGAAGCATTGAAGAATGCTGGTATCAGCGCCGAAAACCTGGTATTGGGTATGGGTGGAGCACTGTTACAAAGAGTGAACAGAGATACACAGGAATACGCTTTAAAATGCGCTTACGCAGTGGTAAATGGGAAGGGCATCAATGTACAGAAAAACCCTTTGGAACTGGATGCTAACGGTAACACCCGTGTATCTTTCAAGAAATCCAAATCCGGCAAACAGGTATTAGTAAAAAAAGATGGCGCCTTTGTCACCATCCCCGAAAGTGAGTCTGCCGGCCTTAAAGATGAATTGGTTACCGTGTTTGAAAATGGAGAAATAAAAACTTCATATACATTTAACGATATCAAGACCAGAGCACAGATCTGACCTTTCATCTATTGTTTGTCTCTTCATACGGCCTGCGGCAATTCCTGAAATGCCCGCCGCAGGCCTCGTCCCTAGCAAAAAGAAACGCTTCTATACAGAGCTGGTACAACATCGCACCTAAGCCGGCTTTACAAATAGTTATACTCCAGCATGGAGGCGTTACTGCAAAAAAAGCCGGCTGTTGACCTTCTTAACACCCTCTCTCTTGCCTGTGTAAGAGGGAGGGTGTCTTGTGTAAATACTCACTGTTTTGTAATTTCCCACCATGTTTTTACTAATTCCGGGTAGACATCACCTATTGTCAGACTTTCAGTTCAAGTACCTGCACAGATTATTGCAGAACCAACTGGAAGGAGAGCAGGATGTTCAGGGCCAGGCTATGCCAGCTTCCGCTATCACAGCGGTTATATTTGCCGTTACTTCCGCCAATCACCTGGGTACAAAGCGTAACCCGGTTCCTTTCTATCTCCGCTCCATGATCATCCAGGAGTTTTCCAGTTACCTGGATATCCCAGTGTTTGTATATGGAATAGACGATGTGGGCGAGATCAATGACTTTGCAGGCTATACCCTCAAGAGTATCCGTCATAGCAGCGAAGGATTACACCAGCTCACGCCGGAAAATACCGTGGTCATTTGCAGTACGCCGGTAAAGGATATGTACACTTCTCTTGGGTACAAAGTATTGCCTGCGGAACTGGATATCACCACCGGCAACCTGGAACATCCGTTGCCGTGGGACATTGTTCGCCTCATAGCCCAATCTCCGGACTGGCAAAAGGATAGAACGGTATTGGATCTCATCCATCCTGCCTCTTTCAAGATCTGGAAGCAGTACAAGATAGGGGAGAAGGTGCAGCACATTCTCAAAGATCCTATCATCGGAGCGGATGGTGACCTCACCGCTACCCGCGATTACAACGCCTATGTAAAACAAATGGACGACATTGCTGCCCTGAAATACCAGGAGACAGCTCCCTATATACAACCCGGCAACATCGGTGATATTGGCTGTGCAGCCGGATCATGGATCAAAATGGGCTGCGAAGATGATCGCCTCCATGAATGTGATTTCTATGGTATCGAAGTGTCCCGTCATCTCTTTGAAATATGCTACCAGCGTAAACACAATGGCGATTTCGCGAATCCATCCGTCTTCTTCTCCCAGAAGAATGCAGTGACTAGTCTTGTCTTCGATGCAAGTAGTATGAATACCATTCATACCTCTTCGCTTACCCACGAAATTGCCTCTTATGGCAGTGAGCAGGACCTGCGTGATTTCATCGCCAACCGTTACCAGGAGCTGGCTCCCGGTGGTGTATGGATCAACAGGGATGTGGTAGGGCCTGAGAACAAAGACGAAATTGTGTTACTCTGGCTGGATCATACAGATGGTGAAAACAAACTTCCTGCACAAGGTATCACCGACAATCAGGAACTGGCTGCTGCATTGGAGAAACTCTCTACCCGGGCTAAGTTCATTCGCTTTGCCCAGGATTTCCGCCACCAGGAAGATTATAAACTGGCTTATGAATGGGTCACCATCGGTGGGCAAACCTATTGCCGCCTGCGTATGCAGGATGCCTGTGAGTTCCTCTTTACAAAAGATTATACTGATAACTGGTTGAGTGAAATGCACGAAACCTTCTGTTTCTGGAGTTTTGCGGACTGGCAAAAAGAGCTGGAAACTGCCGGCTTCAGAGTAGACAGATTGTCTAAGCCATATAGGAATGAATGGATTGTAGAAAACAGGTTGGAAGGGAAAACAAAACTTTTCAGGCAGGAAGAAGATCTTTTACAGGAGATACCTTTTCCTGTATCACATATGCTGCTCTTAGCAAGAAAATAATTTAAGCCGGCCGCAGGCTATCAACAAGCCTCCGCAAAAAAATCGCTTTCGCCGAAGGTAAAAGCATTTTTGGGACTAAAAACAAAAAGGCCGGAGTACGACTACTCCGGCCACTTCTTAAACCTACAACTGTTACACTGTGTTTGTAACGTATCTTAAATATCTTTTTTCTAATTCAATGATGCCTCCTCAATCTCTGCTGCATAAGGCGCCACCAGTCTTTGTCTGATCAGTCGCTTTGCAGAAGGCTTATTCCATCCAAACCTGTCCATAAAACCATCCACAATCTTGTACACAACCGGTACTACAATCAATGTCAGGAACATAGAACTGATCAGGCCTCCAATGATCACCCACGCCAAACCATTCTTCGTTGCAGATACCCCACCCGTTGCCAACGCAATCGGCAACATACCAATCACCATCGCAATCGTCGTCATCAGGATCGGACGCAGACGCGCATTGTTCGCATGAATCAGCGCCTCATTCGTAGACTGACCCTGCTCTTTCATCTGGTTCGTAAAGTCCACAAGGATAATCGCGTTCTTCGCCACCAGGCCAATCAACATAATCATACCCAGGATGGTAAAGATGTTCAGCGTATTATTCGTCAGCGCCAGGGCCAGCAGGGCTCCAATAATCGCCAGCGGAATAGAGAACAACACCACGAATGGATAAATATAGTTGTCATACAGCGCCACCATGATCAGGTATACCATCACAATAGAGATCAGCAATGCCGCACCCATCGTACCAAATGAATCACCCTGATTCTCTGCATCACCCGCCCACAGGTAGCTTACACCCACCGGCTTGCGCAGTGGCTCAATCTTTTTGGCAAATTCTGCCTGCACCGTACCTGATGGCACACCAATCACCTGGGATTTTACAGATACTGATGTATTCTTATCTCTTCTCTCCAACTGGCTTGGACCAGAACCTTCAGAAACGGTAGCGAACTGAGATAATTTGACGAGTTGTCCTTTGTTATTTACAAACTGAATATTTGATACATCCGTCAGATTCTTCCTATCAAAATCATCAAAGCGGATATTGATATCATACTCATAATCCCCTTGTCTGAACTTAATCTTACTATCATCAGCAGTACCACTAAAAGCGGTTTGCATAGTACCACCCACATTTTCCAGTGTCAATCCCAACGCAGACATCTTATCACGATCCACCGCTACGTTGATTTCCGGGTTACCTTCTTCTACAGAGAGCTTTGCATCACTGGTACCATCTATTTTCTTCAACACTGCCATCGCCTCTTTTGCAAACACCATGGCACTATCCAGTTCGGAACCCATTACCACCAGTTCAATCGGTGCGGATTCCGCAGTACCCAGGATGCTCACATCCATGGTTTTTACTTTTACACCCGGCAGTATCTTACGTAACTCAACTTTCATTTGCGCCGCATAGATATCTGCACTTACCGCGCGCTCTTTAGCATCTACCATCATCACAGTGATCTCTGATTTATAGGCGGTAGACTGCGAAGTACCAAACCCATCCTCACTCGTCTGACCTACTGTCGTAATCAAACGGGTTACTTCTTTCTGTTTGGAGAGTAAAGCTTCCGCCTTGCGGGTAGCCTGATTACTCTGTTCTACAGATGCATCTTTTGGCATCTCTAACACTACGATAAACTGTCCGCGGTCACCTTTCGGGATAAATTCACCACCGATATAACCATTCACTACCAGGCTGAAAGAAGCTACCAGCAATACAATCGCTGCCAGAATCGTCCAGCGCTTATGGTTCAGCGCCCATTTCAATATACCTGTCATCCACTCTGTAAAGGATGTCAGCTGACGCTCAAACCACAGAATGAATTTCTCAAACCAGTTCTTACCTGTGATGTGTTCCAGCTTACCAAAGCGGGAAGATAACAGCGGCACGATCATGAAGGAAGACAATAAACTCAACATGGTAGAGATCATCACCACCACACAGAACTGACGCACAATCTGCGATACCATTTCATTCGTCAGAGAAATCGGCAGGAATACTACCACGATTACCAGGGTAATGGAAGTAACGGTAAAACCGATTTCTTTCACCCCGTCAAAGGCCGCTCTTACCCTGTTTTTACCCATCTCCATGTGACGGTATATATTCTCCAGCACCACGATCGCATCATCCACCAGGATGCCTACCACCAGCGATAAACCCAGCAGTGACATCAGGTTCAGAGAGAACCCCATCAGCTTCATTCCAATGAAGGTCGCTACCAATGATGCAGGAATAGAAATCATTACGAAGATCGCACTCCGAATACTGTGCAGGAACAACAGCATCACCGCAGCCACCAGCAGGATCGCGATTATCAGGTCATGAATCACGGAGTCAGCAGATTCCAGCGTAAAGTCGGAAGAGTCATTCGCAATAAATATCTTCAGGTGAAAAGATGCATAATCATGCTCAATCTCTGCAATCGCTTTCTTCATTTCCTCACTCACTGTTACAGCATTCGCATCAGATTGTTTCTGCACCATCAATGCAATCGCGCTTGTACCATCTACACGTGCTATGCGGTCTACGTCTTTCTGTGCATCCTGCACATCAGCAATATCTTTCAGTCTGATCTGTGTACCATCATCGCTTGTGCTGAGTACCAGGTTGCGCAACTGATCCACATCTTTATATTTACCAGCCAGGCGGATCAGGATCTGCTGATCGAGTGTCTTTACCTTACCGGTAGGGAAGTCGAGGTTCGCATTCGTTACTACAGAACGTACTGTATTGATGGACATTTTATAAGCTTCCAGCTTATGAGGGTCTACATTGATCTGTATCTCTCTTTCCTGACCACCAATCACTGAAACCTGGGCCACACCACCCAAACGGGACAGCAATGGCTGAATCTTTTTATCTACCAGGTCATAAAACTGCTTGCTATCCATATCAGCAGTAGCAGACAATGTCATGATAGGTAAGTCATCCAGGGAAAACTTAGTCAGTGATGGCGTCTTTGCATCAGAAGGCAGATCAGACAGTACAGCGTTTACTTTACGCTGTGCATCCTGCAGGGCAATATCTACATTCGCATCATTATTCAACTGTACACTTACAGTAGATAAGCTTTCGTTGGATTTGGAAATGATCTTTTTGATCTTCTCCATAGAAGCCACCGCATCCTCAATCTTCTTGGTGATTGTGCTTTCCACCTCTTTAGGCGAAGCACCGGGATATACGGTAGCAATAGTTACCACCGGTTGACTAAACTTAGGCAACAACTCGTAGTTGAGTGACTGATAACTCATCACCCCCAGCAAAGTAAGGATGGTGAATACCACGACTACGATAGTAGGCCGCTTGATGGATATTTCTGTAATCTTCATTATTTTCTTTTTTTACCCGGAATGTCCTGATTATCCTTTCGCCTGTTGTTGCACAGTTACCTTAGCACCATCTGTCAGGTTGATCTGACCGGCAGTGATCACCGTTTCACCTTCATTCAGTCCTTCCCTTATTTCTACCCTGTCACCGAAAATGCGGCCTGCTACTACTTTACGCAGTTTAGCTGTATTGTTATCAAATACATACACCTGGTTGCTGTTTACACCACCTACAAAAGAGGTGCGTGGAACCAGGATCATAGGCGCAGCATTTTTAATATCGAAATGAGCGGTACCAAACATACCGGCACGCAGTTGCTTGCCGCTGATGTTAGTTACTTCCATTTCTACAGGGTAGTTCAGGGTATTATCACCTTTGGCAGCGATGAAAGTGATTTTACCTTCATAGCTTACTTCAGGGAATACGTTGGTCGTTACATTTACTTTGTCGCCTTCTTTCAGGGTTACTACCTGTATTTCCGGTACGGATACAGCGAGTTTCAGACGGCTTACATCCACGATGTCGAACAGTTTGTTGCCAGGAGAGAGGTAAGCACCCTGTTCTACATATTTCTTATTGATGATGCCTGATATCGGCGCTTTAATATAAGTATCGCTCACACGGCGGGTAGCAGCGGTGTAGCGGGTTTGTGCCAGTTCATACTGAAGGGTGGCATCGTCCACTTGTTTCTTTGTCACACCACCTGTTTTAAAGGCAGCCTCATATCTTTCTTTATCTACACGCAGTTGTTCAAGATTTACTTTGGCTGATTGCAGATCAGTACCCAGGATCTCACCATCTACATAGGCCATCACCTGACCTTGTTTTACCACGCTACCTTCGTCTACCAGCAGTTTGGTAATACGGCCGGAAGTCTCCGCCAGGTAATCCAGTTCACGTACTGGTTCAAAGTTTCCGTTTGCGAGGAAACCCTGTGAAAAATCTTCTTTACTCACCTTTTCAGTCAGTACTGGTATCTCACCGGCGTTACTCTTTTTTACAAACTCAGTTTTGGCTTCGTTGGCTTTTTTATTGGCACCTAGTTTCCACATGATCAATACCACAGCGGCGATGGTCACTAAGCTCCAGATAATAATTTTTTTCATAAAGGTCCAGTATACAGTTTTAAAGAAGGTGATTTTGTTAGTTCAACAGGGATTTAAGATTCCCGTTGGATTTGATAATGTCCAGTTCAGCCAGTTTATATTGCAACAATGCTTCGTTGTAATTATTCTGTGCTTCTGTGAGCGAAGTTTCTGAGTCCAGCAGGTCAGTCAGGCTGGCCAGTCCCAGGTTGTAGTTGTTCTGGGTGGAGGTATACACCTCACTGGCCAGTTCTACGTTTTCCTTTTGTGCATGGATGGTGCTCAGGTTGTTCTGGGCCTGCAGTTTGGCATTTTCAAACTGTGTGTTCAGTGCCAGTGCAGTTTCTTCTTTCTGCTTGCTCAGTTCTTTCAGTGTCACATTTGCCTGGCTTACTCTTGAGCGACGTGCAAAACCGTCGAAGATAGGCACCTTCAGTGTCAGGCTTACAGAAGCCATATCGTACCAGCTGGAAGTAGAGCCCCCTGATTTGGATTTAAGAAAATCGAACTTATCGCTGATACCATTGTAAGAGTAGTTACCACCCAGCTGCAGGGTAGGGTAGAACTGCGCGATGTAAGCTTTCTTCTGATAGGTTTGCAGTTCTTCCTGCTTGCTCAGCAGTTTATATTCAATCCTGTTGTCCAGTGCCACGCCTCCGAAATCGGCTGCATTCGCTGTTTTGCTTTCGATCTCTTTGAAAGAGGTAGCCGGCAGTTCCAGCGGTGTGCTCATGGACATACCCATCTGCATTTTCAGCTGATTGGCCTGGATCAGGAATTGGTTTTGCGCATTGATGCGCTGTGTTTTATAGTTAGTAAGGTTTACACGCATTCTGTCCAGGTCTATTTTGCGGGCGAGGCCATTTTCAACCTGTGTGGCAGTAGTGTTTACCAGTTGTTGTAGTTTGTCAATATTTGCATCCAGTACAGTAGTTTTTTCACGGCTTACCAGTGCTGCATAGTAAAGGCTGGTTACGTTGTAGATCACAGTCTCTTCACTCTGCGCGGTTTGCATACGGTAGTATTCTTCACCTGCTTTTGCGGCTTTGAGACCGGTAAATACAGACTGGTTATATACTTCCTGTGTTAAAGAGCCTGATGCTACAAGGTTGTGCGTCACACCTGCGGTAAGCAGTACGGTTTTGCCTGGTTCACCGACAAATTCACCGGGAATAGGTAATACCTGTTTCTTGATATTGTTAGTATAACTTCCGTTGGCATTGACTTGCGGCAGTGCCTGACCTCTTACTTCACTGGTCTTGAACCTCCCCATATCTTCTTCAAGCCTGGTGCGGGCCAGGGCCTGATTGTTGGCGAGGGCATATTTCAGGCAGTCCTGTAAAGTCAATGCGGATTGCGCATAGGAAGCCCTGATCCCCGCCAGGAGGACAAGTGTAAACATGATCTTTTTCATCCGTATGTTTCTTTGAATTACTTTTTAGTTGGCGGATTCGGTTTTAATGAGTGATGCCGGTTGTAGATTCTTCGTGTATAGGTAAATATTGTGCTGCCAGTTTTCTTCCTTCAAGAGTAGCTACACCCAGAATAAAATGTTTCGTTAGTTGTTCCATTACTTCATGCATGTCGAACTGCATGACAGGGTATTGTTCAGGATCGAATACGGTTTCAAGCTGTAGCTGCCTCATACGGCTGATGATGTTCATATTCAGATCACTTCTGTACACCCCTTCTTCAATGCCACGCTGTAAATTCTCATTGATACCATGCAGTACACAATCCTTCTTAAATTCTTCGATTCGCTTCCAGATAGCCGGATGGTATTTCTGTATTTCGTACAGCATGACGGGGTTGATTGTTTTGCCCATCATCTCCATGTATTCCAGCTCTTTGATCAGCTCTTCAATGGCATTGGCGGAGTTTTGGCGAAAGTCCTGGAAATGCTCGATATGACTGTCAAGTACGAATTTCATGCCTTCCAGCACCAGGTCTTCCTTGTCTTCAAAATGCTCGTATACCGTCTTTTTAGAAACGCCGGTTTCTTTTGAAATGTCAAACATCGTTACGCTCTTGATGCCATACAAACGGAACATCCTCAGCGCTGTCTCCATTATCCTTTCTTTTACGCCCATGGTAACCTCATTGCTTTATGCCTTTAACAAAAATCTCGGTGAGTAACCGCTGTTTATCTATTACCTTTTCTACTTCTTCTGGTTCTATTTCCAATTTTGGATTGAAGCAATCCAATGCCGAAAAGCGCAATCCTTCTATAGCCTGACTATATAAGGTGGCCGTTTCGCTGATGTTTTTGATCTTAAAGTCGCCTGCTGCCACACCTTTTTCCATTACCCGGGTCATCATGGCCAGTTCTCTTTCCTTCATGATGGTCATAGCACGGATGGTCTCTGCACTATTATCATTCAGGATCTTGAACATTTCCAGGCGGCAGTACCTGAGTACAAACTGTCGTTTTATTTCGAGGAGGTTCGTAAGTATGCTGGCCGCAGGCAGATCTTTATCTGCTTCTGCTTCCTGCTCTGCCATAAAGAACTCCCCGATCCTTTCGAGCACGGCAAAGTGCAGACTCTTTTTGTCGGAAAAATAATAATATAAGGAAGCCTTTGAACAATGCAGATCGTCCGCAATCTCATTCATGGTAGTCTTGGAAGCAGTGTAATTAGAGAATCTCTTTAACGCTGCATCCACGATCTTATCCCGCATTTCGTCCTTGGTTTCTGCGATCATTAACTTTTTGACTTTTTTAGTTTCGAAGTCAAAAGTAGAAAAGTTTAATCAAATAGAGAAGAAAAGACGTCATTTAACAATTGATTAACTTTTCGAACTAAAAAGTCAAAAAGTTAGAATGGGGTCAACATAAATGTATTTCAATAAGTTATAAGTATTATAATATGCAATTTATCGTATGGGAGTGTTTATCAGTAGAATTTCAGGTTTAGCCGACACATTTCGACTATACATCTCAAAAAATGAAATTTATGCGCTATAGGCATTCCTTTTGCCTTTACATCAGCAAATACAATCTATATGAAAAAGTTTATTTTCCTTTTTGTAGCAGTGATCGGATTCACTGTAGCGAGTAAAGCCCAGGTAAATGTTTCTGTCAATATTGGCGCACAGCCAGCATGGGGTCCTACCGGGTATGACCACGTAGATTATTATTATCTGCCAGATATTGATTGCTATTATGACGTACCAAACAAGGTATATGTATATCCAAATGGTAATAGCTGGGTAAGAGCGAAACAATTGCCTGCCAAGTACCGTAACGTTGACCTGTACAACGCGCACAAGGTGGTGATCAATGGTGATAAAAGACCTTACCAGAATGCTGCCAAATACCGTCAGGAATATGGTGGATACAAGGGTAAACATGATCAGAGTCCTATTCGTGACAGCAAGGAAGAAAAATATTTCGAAAGCAAGGGTCATCCTCAGCACTCACAGTGGCAGAAGGATCATAAGAACAACGGTAAGAAAGGTAACAATCGTAACAACAGAGACGATCGTCAGGGTCCTGACCGTCACTAATCATTCGAAGGAAGGCCTTTTATCCCCCCTCAAAAAAATAGCTTCCGCCAGTGGTGGAAGCTATTTTTTTATAAAAAGAAAAGCCGTCCCACTGGGTGCAGGACGGCCTTCTGGATTGTAATGCTTGCCATTCAAAATATCTTCTGACAGCTTAGCTCAGTTTTTCGAGCGCCGCTTTCAGGGTAGCCAGCATAGCTGGGATTTCTTCTTTTACGCAGGTACCTACGCTCAGGCGATACCATGGAGATTGCTTGCTTGCACCGAATGCATAGAAAGGAACCAACCCCAGTTTCGCTTCGTTCAGCAGGTAAGAAGTTACCGCTGCCTGGTCTTCCAGTACGGTACCATCAGCAGTTTTCTTGCCTTTCAGATCGATTTTCAGGGTCAGGTAAATAGCAGCCTGAGGAGCAATTGCTTCTACAGAGTGACCTGCTTTTTTCAGTGCATCGAAACCTTCATAGATCTTTTCGAGTCTTTCTTCAACTTCAGCTTTGAAGCTTTTCAGGTAAGTATTTACCTCTCCTTTACGACGCAGGTAGCGGGCAGCAGCATGTTGTTCTGCCATAGGGCTCCATGCACCTACGTGAGACAGGATGGCTTTCATCTTGCCTATTACATGTGCAGGGCCCAGCGCCCAACCGACTCTAACACCGGTAGCGGCAAAAGCCTTACTCATACCATCGATGAAGATAGTGTAATCTCTCAGTTCAGGACGCAGACCAACAGGGGTGTGGTGGTGAGTCTGACCGAAAGTGAGCACCCAGTACATCTGATCGAACAGTATATACAATGGTTTCTCGTCAGCGCCGCGGCTCTTGTTTTCAGCAATTACCAGGTCGCAGATCTCTTCCAGCTGTTGCTTGCCAAAAGCGGTACCGGTTGGGTTCTGCGGAGAGCAGAGCGCCAGCAGGGTAGCACCTTTCAGCAACGGTTTCAGTTCAGCTGCAGTCGGCATGAAGTCGTTTTCTGGTTTAGTTTCCAGTACTACGTGTTCAGCCTCCAGGAAGTGGGTATAATGGTTGTTGTTCCAGGATGGAGTAGCATAAACTACCTTCTCACCCCGGTCCAGGATTGTTCTGAAAGTGGCATAAATGATAGGACGACCTCCACATGAAATCACGATCTCTTTGGTAGGATCGTAGGTCAGCTGCTCATGTTCGGCAATGAACTCGCTTACTGCCTTTCTCAGTTCCAGGATACCATCTGCCGGTGGGTAGTTGGTTAATCCTTCCTTGTAGGCAGTAATAATCTCTTGCTCAAACTCAGCCGGAATGGGGAATACTTTGGGGTCAAAATCCCCAATCGTAAAATTGTAGATTTTCTCACCCTTGGCCTGCTTCTCCTTTATCTCACCGGCCAGCTTAATAATTTCAGACCCGATCAACGTTTCGGCTAAATGAGACAGTTTCATAACCCAAAAGATTTTTTAGTGTTTAATAGATTTTTTGCGCCCGCAAAGCTAACGGATATGCAACTCATTTAAAACAAATGGTTGATTTTTTTACAACATTCCAAATTTGAACGGTTATTTTTAATTTAATTCAATAAATCTGCCATTTTATGGCATTTTATCTAACATAACATTTTGTTATAATGTAGCCTGGTTTATAGGAGAGTACACATTGACATAGGTCTTTTCCACATACCCATGCAGGTTTCATGTGGAAAAAAGCTATAGAATGCCTGATTCTAACGCTGTTCGTAGATTGACAATTCTTTCTATCTTTGTTTGCTCAGGTTGTATAACCTCACCGCCTTTACAGCGGGAATTCCTTAGTAAGTATAATAACAACATATCAACATGAAGTTTATCGTTTCTTCCTCTACTTTGTTAAAACAATTACAGCAGATCAGCGGGGTTATCAACTCCAACACGGTATTGCCTATATTGGAAGATTTCCTATTCATCATTGACAGGAACGAACTAACAGTAGTGGCTACAGACCTGGAGACTGTTATGAAAGTGAAGCTGGAGGTAGAAGCCAAGGAAGCCGGCCGCATCTGTATTCCGGCCAAAATCCTGATGGACTCCCTGAAAAATCTGCCTGATCAGCCACTTACTTTCAACATCGACCTGAATTCCTACGCGGTTGAAATCACATCGGACAACGGTAAGTACAAGGTGATGGGTGAAAACCCGGAAAATTTCCCGAAAGAACCGGCAGCAGATGATACCACTTCCTTTACATTGACCTCTACCGCACTGGTAACAGCCATCAACAAGACCCTGTTTGCCGTAAGTAACGATGACCTGCGCCCGGCTATGACAGGCGTGTTCTTCGAACTGACACCAACCAGCCTGACTTTTGTAGCAACCGATGCGCACCGCCTGGTGAAATATGTAAGAACTGGTGTGGAATGCCCTAAAGCAGAGACTTTCATCGTGCCTAAGAAGCCTTTGAACCTGCTGAAATCAGCCCTGCCTGACAATGATAGCGAAATCAAGATTGCTTATAGCCAGAATCACTTCTTTGTAACACACGATGGTGCTCAGATGATCTGTCGTCTGATCGATGCCCGTTTCCCTGATTACAAGGTGGTAATTCCAAAGGATAATCCTTATCGCCTTACCCTGGTAAAGAGCGATTTCCAGAACGCCCTGAAACGTGTAAGTGTTTTTGCAAACAAGAGCACCAACCAGGTTGCCCTGAGCATTACTGGTAGCGAACTGCAACTCTCTGCACAGGATGTGGATTTCTCTTTCGAAGGTAATGAGCGTATGAACTGCTCCTACACCGGCGATGATATGCAGATTGCATTCAATGCGAAATTCCTCATTGAAATGCTGAATGCTGCAGAAGGTGATGAAATTACAATCGAGCTGTCTACACCCACCAAAGCAGGTATCCTGAAACCTTCTGAAAAAGAAGAGAATGAGGATCTGCTGATGCTGGTAATGCCGCTGATGCTGAATAACTAATTCTTCATTACATTTCTTCGTCTTTTTGGGTGCGGCATGCACGCCGCACCCAAAAAGACACCCACAAAAAAGTCACTCCCGCCTTCGGCAGGAGTGACTTTTTTGCTTGATGAATATTTTCTTTTAATACATAACCCAATCACCCACATAAGTCTGCCTAATTTATTGGCCCACAGCCACTTTCAGCCTTTTTATTCCCCAAATTTTCCGTAATTTAATACATCCATTGTCCCATAAATAAATTCCCGTGTATGGAATCGTTCTTCAATAACATTCCTTCTTACTACCGCACCGCAATACTCGTTGGTGGCCTGGTCCTTCTTTGGGTTTTTGAAGGCGCCTTTCCCAGACTTTATTTCAAATCAAACCGCTACCGCCACGCCGGCACAAACCTCTTCTTCACCCTTACCACCGCCGTCGTAAACTTTGCCCTCGCCTTCCTCATCGTAAAAGCATGTACATTTACCACCAACAACCATTTTGGCCTTCTTTACCTTGTACCGTTACCTAACTGGCTCCATGCCATTCTCGCCATCCTTATGATGGACCTGATCGGAGCCTACCTCGTTCACCTGATCCAGCACAAAATAGCCTGGATGTGGCACTTCCATAAGATCCACCACATCGACACCGCTGTAGATGCCACCACCGCCCTCCGGCACCACCCCATAGAAAGCATCTTCCGCGTCATCGCTCTCTTTGTCGCTGTCATCACCATGGGTATCCCCATCTGGATGGTATTCCTGTACCAAACCATCTCTGCATTCATGTCCCAGTTCAACCATGCTAATATCCACCTCCCTAAATGGCTGGATAATGCCCTGAGCTGGATCATCGTATCGCCAGACATGCATAAGGTACACCACAGCCATTTACAACCGGAAACGGACACTAATTACGCTAATATTTTTTCAATTTGGGACCGCCTCTTTGGCACGTTTAAGAAGGTAAATGATACCACTTCTCTGAAGTATGGACTGGATGAATACCAGGACGAAAGGTATCAGCAGATAGGGGCACTACTAAAAGCACCATTCGACAAACCTTTAAATCAATAAATATATGCAACAGCACACCACTTCGTCCACGTCCACTAAAGTTGCCTGCTACATTTCCCTGTTCGCAGGCGTATCTTCCGCTGTGTATGCATTCGTGGCAAGAAACCCAGAAACAGGTCTTGTCTTTGCTATTGCAGCCATCATCATGGGTGGACTCTCAGATATAAAAGCCCGTAAGAATATTGATGATATGCAGGTCGCTACCGCCGGTATATTCATGGCCGTTGTTGCCCTCGCAGTTACCTTATGGCAAATGTATAGCTGATTCACTCCGGAGGGAGAGGAGTGAACTTACTTACGTGACTTCACTTTTTTCCCTCCTGTTTCTTTCCTGTATTTTTCCAGGTATCCCTCTGCGGCCTTCACAGGAAACAAGACCAGTGAAGTATCCGTAAGGTCTCTGATTATTACAGTATCTATGGTTCTTGTACTATCCGATGATTTCACCCCTTCTGCATGATTCCACAGTAATAATGTATCATGTTGTAACGCCCATTTTTCATACACCAGCGAGTACATATTGATCGCAATCGCTTTCCTGTTTTTCTTCAATTCCATACCCTGCCACTCATTGTCCTTCCCCGTTACAGGCTGCAACCACTTCCCAATCAGTTTTGCCGTGTCGATTACTATGGTATCTGCTACTACGGTAACAGTTGAGTCTTCTACAATAGAAGGCACTGTATCCATTGCAGGCGCATATACCGGGGTATCCATAACAGCCTCCTCTTTCCCAGGCTTACGCGAGTGATGACAGGCAAATGAAAAGATGGTGATAAAACTCACCAGCAGCATGCTATTTTTCATACGCTCAAAGATATGGACTTTTTCCCCTACCTTTATGCTTCACTTTAGGGGTGTTTTCCAGGCCACCATACCCGGAAAGCTGAGATGAGACCCTCAGTACCTGACGCAGCTCATACTGCCGTAGGGAAAAGTACTTGATACAGCTTCTTTTGCTGTAGATATAAGTAACCTGAATCCTCACATCTTCTACCATCCTTAAAGTTTATTGTTTCACCTTAATTCATGCATTCATGGAAGTGACTGTAAACAATAAACTTTATGCGGTGCAGCAGGGAACAACCATCGCTGCCCTCTTACAGTTTATTCAACTACCATCCGACAAAGGACTGGCCGTGGCTATCAACAGGGAGGTAATACCTAAACCCGCATGGCCGCAACACATCTTGCAAACCGCAGATAGTATTACTATCATCCGCGCTACACAGGGAGGTTAATTTTTTCATTTAATTTTTTGTGCACTGCAGGGCATCCCCTCGCAGCAGGACTTCTTATTTCTTCACCCATCTTATTTGTTGTATGAAAATCGAAAACATTTCACGCAATCCACTACCCGCATCCAGGAAAATCTACATTAACGGCGTTGCTATGAGAGAGATAACGCTAACACCTACCCGACTGTATGGTAGTAAAGGAGAAACCACACCTAACGAACCACTCATTGTATACGATACCAGTGGCCCTTACACCGATCCGGCTATTGAGATTGATGTACGCAAAGGGCTGCCAAAACTGCGCGCAGCATGGGCACCGCAAAAAAACGCCACACAGCTGCACTATGCACGCAAAGGGATCATCACACCCGAAATGGAATACATCGCTATCCGCGAAAACCAGGGTGCCGCCCAACAACACATCACACCTGAATTTATCAGACAGGAAGTAGCCGCAGGCAGAGCTATCATCCCTGCCAATATCAATCATACCGAGTGCGAACCAATGATTATTGGCCGTAATTTTTTGGTAAAGATCAATGCCAATATCGGTAACTCCGCCGTCACTTCCAGCATCGAAGAAGAAGTGGAAAAAGCAGTGTGGGCCTGCCGCTGGGGCGCCGATACCATTATGGATCTCAGCACCGGCAAAAACATTCATGAAACACGTGAATGGATCCTGCGCAACTCACCTGTACCTATCGGCACTGTACCCATTTACCAGGCATTGGAAAAAGTAAATGGTAAAGCTGAAGACCTTACCTGGGAGATATATCGTGATACCATCATCGAACAGGCAGAACAGGGTGTAGACTATTTCACCATCCATGCCGGTGTACTGCTACGCTACATTCCACTCACCGCCAATCGTATGACGGGCATCGTTTCGCGCGGGGGGTCTATCATGGCCAAATGGTGTCTGGCACACCACCAGGAAAACTTCCTCTACACCCACTTTGAAGAGATCTGTGAAATCATGAAAATCTATGACGTCTCTTTCTCATTAGGCGATGGCTTACGTCCCGGTAGTATTGCAGATGCCAACGATGCCGCGCAGTTCGCTGAACTGGAAACCCTGGGCGAACTCACTAAAATCGCCTGGAAACACGATGTTCAGGTCATGATCGAAGGCCCCGGCCATGTACCCATGCACCTGATCAAAGAGAACATGGATAAGCAACTGGAACATTGCCACGAAGCACCTTTCTATACACTAGGCCCATTGACGACTGATATCGCTCCCGGCTATGATCATATCACTTCTGCCATCGGCGCTGCCATGATCGGTTGGTTTGGTACGGCTATGCTCTGTTACGTCACACCTAAGGAACACCTGGGCCTACCCAACAAAGAAGATGTACGACAAGGTGTAATTACCTACAAAATAGCTGCACATGCTGCCGACCTGGCCAAAGGTCATCCGGGTGCTCAACACAGGGACAATGCACTCAGCAAAGCCCGCTTCGAATTCCGCTGGGAAGATCAGTTTAATCTTGCACTTGATCCTGACACGGCCCGTTCTTATCATGACGAAACCCTGCCTGCAGAAGGGGCCAAGGTAGCTCACTTCTGTTCTATGTGCGGACCACACTTCTGCTCTATGAAAATAACACAGGAAATAAGGGAAGCAGGCATGGCAGAAAAGTCAACGGAATTTCGCGAACAAGGCAGCACTATATATTCATAATCTGACTGTTATACAATTGCGGTACAGTTTTGGAACCATTTAATCAAACTCCAATACTTTGATACAGATCATCACACATACTGGCAAGATCAATCACGAACCTACACTCTGGTTACAATTGTTGCAGGCAGGCGCCGATAGTATACTGGTACGTAAACCAGGCTGGCAGGAGGCGGATTACGAGATGTTGTTGCTCGAAGCAAATCCATCCTGTTACCCTCACCTCATCATAGCCGATCATCCTGCTTTATGTGAGCGCTATGGCCTGTTAGGGATACATTTTGGGGAGGCCATCAGGGGATCTGTCTCCCAGGAAGAACTGCTTCGCTTCCAGCAGTTAGGTTGCATGCTCAGCACAAGTATTCATAGTGTGATGACCTTACAGGTAGTGAGTAATATCTGGAATCAGGTGCTCATAAGCCCGGTGTTTGATAGTATTTCCAAAACCGGATATAAAGCCGCGTTTGACACCAACTTCCGGTTGGACAAAGATGGCTATGCAGGCAATGTACTTGCGTTGGGAGGCATTAATCAGCATACTGCTGACAAAGCCCGCCATATGCTATTTGATGGCATTGCCCTGCATGGCGCCATCTGGCAACATCCGGAACGTGCAGTACGGAACTTTATCAGTATCCGTGATGCATGGTCAGGCAATTCATTCAGCTCATCATGATTTCTATTCAGTACATTTCACAGCAGACTGACACCTACTCACATCTTGACAATATACGCATGGCTTGCGAAGCAGGCTGTAAATGGATACAATTGCGCATGAAGCATGCGGATGTTCCTACCATTACAGCAACAGCCGCACTGGCGAAAGAAGTATGTGATGCACATAATGCTACACTTATTATTAATGATCATCCTGACATTGCAGCATTAGTGGGTGCACACGGCACACACGTGGGTAAAGAGGATATGACGGTCGCCGCCGCACGTCGGATAGTTGGCCCACATAAAATTGTGGGTGGCACAGCCAATACCCTTCAAGACATCATGCGGCATGTAGCAGATGGCGCCGATTATGTAGGCGTGGGACCTTATCGTTTTACGAAAACGAAGCAAAACCTGAGTCCGGTTTTAGGACTGGAAGGTATTCGCAATATCCTGTCTCAATTGTCGGTTCGCATACCAGTTATCGCCATTGGCGGTATTGAGCGGGAAGATGTTCCTGACCTGTTCAGTACAGGTATTCAGGGCATTGCCGTGAGTGGCCTTATTACACACGCGCCCGATAAGCGGCAGTTATTATCTACACTTTATCAAACCATCACACATGCAGGCATTGAAAATAGCTGATCATACATTTACCTCCCGGTTGTTTTCAGGCACGGGAAAGTTTGCTTCTCTACAGATAATGGAACAGGCACTGTTGGCAGCTGCTACACAACTGGTGACAGTGGCACTTAAGAGAGTCGATATCCATGATATAGGTGATAATATGCTTCGTCATTTGCAGGCTTTTAAGTTAATGCCTAACACCTCTGGTGTGCGTACGGCCCATGAAGCAGTATATGCTGCACAACTTGCCCGCGAAGCACTGGAAACAAACTGGGTCAAATTAGAAATCCATCCTGATCCCCGATACCTGATGCCGGATCCTATTGAGACATTGAAAGCTGCAGAAGAACTGGTAAAACTGGGTTTTGTGGTTTTGCCATATGTACATGCAGATCCTGTATTATGTAAGCGGTTAGAACAGGTAGGGGTAGCGGCAGTCATGCCTTTAGGTGCTCCCATTGGTAGTAACAAAGGCTTACGCACGGCGGATTTCCTTGAAATCATCATTGAGCAGAGCAATATCCCTGTCGTAGTTGATGCCGGTATTGGCAGTCCGTCCGATGCTGCGAAGGCGATGGAAATGGGTGCTGATGCCGTACTGGTCAATACTGCCATTGCAGTGGCAAAAGATCCGGTAGCAATGGCGCAGGCATTTGCAACGGCAGTAGTGGCAGGCAGACAGGCATATGAAGCTGGATTGGCCCCCATATATAAACAGGCAGTAGCTTCCAGCCCTCTTATTGGATTCTTAGATGAAGTATAAGTATGGCAGATTTTAAATCACTCTTTTCCCAATATGATTGGGAGCAGGTCAAAGCAGGTATCTATGCAAAAACAGCTGTAGATGTGGAACAGGCTTTGCATAGCAGCCGACGTACGCTTGAAGATTTCAAAGCATTGATATCACCAGCGGCTACGCCTTATCTCGCGGATATGGCGGCTTTAAGTCAGCAGCTCACCAGGCAGCGGTTTGGCAATACGATGCAATTGTATATTCCACTTTATCTGAGCAATGAATGTCAGAACATTTGTACATATTGCGGTTTTAGTCTTGACAATAAGATTGCCCGCAAAACGCTGAACAGGGGAGAGGTGCTGGCAGAAGTAAAGGCAATAAAAGACATGGGATACGACCATGTATTACTGGTAACAGGCGAAGCGCAGCAAACAGTTGGGCTTCCCTATTTCAGGGAAATGCTAGAACTGATCAGGCCTCACTTTGCCAATATTTCTATGGAAGTACAACCCATGGATCAGTCAGATTATGAAGCGCTGATTCCACTGGGCTTGCATAGTGTATTGGTCTACCAGGAAACTTACCATGAAGCAGATTATAAATTGCATCATCCCAAAGGACGGAAATCTAATTTCAACTATCGGCTTGATACTCCTGATCGCCTGGGCAAAGCGGGTATTCACAAGATAGGATTGGGAGTATTAATTGGTTTGGAAGACTGGCGTACGGATAGTTTCTTCACTGCTTTGCATTTGCAATATTTAGAAAAGACTTATTGGCAAACCCGGTACAGTCTTTCATTTCCGCGTCTACGTCCTTGTGCCGGCGGCTTGATGCCAAAGACGGTCATGAATGACAGGGAACTGGTACAATTGATCTGCGCTTATCGCTTATTATCACCAGAGGTAGAGTTGAGTCTTTCTACCCGCGAGTCTCCGCGATTCAGAGATCATGTAATTCAGTTGGGTATAACTACAATGAGTGCGGGGTCGCGTACAAACCCGGGAGGGTATACGATAGATGCGGATTCATTGGAGCAGTTTGAGATTTCGGATGAACGAAGCCCTTTTGAAATTGCTGCTATGCTACAGGCAAATGGCTATGAGGCAGTCTGGAAAGATTGGGATAAAGCTTTTTAGAATCGCAATTCTAAGCCCACCGAAAAAATACAACAGTCCCACCAGCTGGCGGGACTGTTATTTTTACCTAAATCCATTACTGAAATTTGTTACTTATAAATATAAGTAGCCGCTTAATCTTTGAATTCAAATGTAAGTTGCCCATAATGAACAACAGCATTACGCTTCATTTTGAACAAAAAGAACAGCCAGGCTTATAATAAACAACATGTTCAGTGAACAACTTTTTCCAGATCCCGATACGTTCTCACAGTATCATGAGCACTCTTCAGCGCTCTGCGCTGATTTGCCACCAAATCCCGAATGCTGTATGGCATGGAGATGCTGGAGCCCAACACATCCTCATAAGTCCGCTGCGTAGCATCTTCCCCATACTCACATGCAGACAGGATAGAATGCCTGTCATGCCCTGAAAAAGTAGCTTTCACATCCATCCAGGTTCTGTACAGCTTACCATAAATAGTAGTATTGTGCGTAGGTTCCGCGCCACCATCCTTCAATATATTATTCAGTTGATCTATATATGTAATGCTTTCTTCTTTCATTCTCTGGAACAGTGCTTTCAGGTCGGCATCATCTGTCTGATCAATGGCTTTACGATATCCCTCTACTCTGTCATTATTGATCCGGGTCAGATCATTCAGGGCTTCTATCAATTTCTCGTTCAATTGCATGATGATAGTTTTAAAAATGAATGAAGATGGTTGTGTTCTTTAGTTTCAAAAATGTTACCAGCCTTTTCAGATACCGTGGTTTATTGGCTGGCCCGCAATGAATATACTTACTGCCGACGGAAAGCACTTATCAGTAGCGTACATTTTACCTCCCTCCGGGGAATATGTTCTACAAAGCCTTTTGGTCGCAAATGCAGTATGTATAAGGATTCCGGGGTGCTAAAACGGTTTACACCGCTGTCAGAAGCACTTCTCAAAGCAGAGCTGCTTAACTGGCATAAAATTTCTATTCCTTAAGATAACCAAATCTTTTTGATATGAACGGCTTACTTTATTTAATCGCGATTATTCTGATCATCGGATGGGTTTTGGGCGTGTTTGTTTACTCCGCAGGTAGTTTAATTCACACTTTGCTGGTATTAGCAATTATTGCTATCCTCGTAAATATAATACGCGGTAGAGCTGTTTAAAACAGACTACCTCAGAATAAGAAATTTCATTGACACAGCCGACTTTAAGAAGGTAATTCTTCTTGAGGTCGGCTGTAACATGTTATCTATATTCAATTCGTCTAAAAACAGCCTCAGTAAAGGTTTTTCAGAAAAATAAAACCAGATTTAAATCATGCCCGTATATCTGATTGTTACACTTGTGAAAAATTACCCGAATCGACCATTTAAAGTTGTAGCTAGTCATGTAATGTTTGTTTCATTTCTCTAATTCTAAAAACTCCTTTCTTATGTTCACACGGAAAACCCACTCCGTAACCAGTAATGGTAACGAGGATGGCTTTGCCATGCCTAATGTACATCGCCGTACATTTCTCAAATATGCAGGTATGAGTGCTGCTATACTTTCTGCAGGCTCGGTATTAAGTAGTTGTAGTGATGATGATACTAATGATGGTACAGGTGTTAGCCTCGGTAGTGGGGATGTCGCCGTATTAAATTATGCTTTCGCACTCGAACAACTGGAAGCAGCATTTTATACACAGGTAATTCTTACACCGTATTCCGGCATCACCGACGAAGAAATGACACTGCTGACCGATATTCGCAATCATGAAATTGCACATCGTGAATTCTTCCGTAAAGCCCTCAGTACAGGAGCTATCCAGGATTTACAGGTCGATTTCAGCACCATCGATTTTACCAGCAGAGATAAGGTACTTGCAGCAGCACAAACATTCGAAGACCTGGGGGTTGCAGCATACAACGGCGCCGGTAAATACATTACTACGCCTGCTTACCTGGCACTGGCTGGAAAAATTGTATCTGTAGAAGCGCGTCATGCGGCTTATATCCGCGATCTGGTAAGTAATGGCTCCTTCTCTTCCAATGCAGATAGTAATGGTCTGGATGGGGCTAAAACACCTACTGACGTATTCGCCGCCGCCGGTGTATATATCAAAACCCAGATCAATACCAACACCCTTCCCAAATAACTTTAAATTCTACAATCATGGACCTGCAAAATATCTTTTCTGAAATAGAGAAAAAAGATCCTGAAATTTATGACAGGCTGGATTCCCGCAGAAATGTGATGAAGCAGTTTGGCCGTGTGATGGCTTTGACAGCTGTACCTTTTGCACTTGGCAGCATGTTGAAAAAAGCGTATGGCCGTACACCCTCAGATGTACTGGCAGTGCTGAATTTTGCACTCACACTGGAATACCTGGAAGCATCTTTCTATGCAGAGGCAATCACGCATACTTCCTTATTCCCAACCGCCGCATCTCTTAATGCATTTACGACTATTGGTACACATGAAAATGCGCATGTTGCTTTTCTGAAAAGCGCCATTACCAGTTCAAGTGGTACACCTGTTGATAAACCAACCTTCGACTTTACTGCGGGTGGTACTTTCAGCGATGTATTTACTAACTACGCGACACTGCTGGGCGTAGCACAGGCATTTGAAGATACCGGTGTAAGAGCCTACAAAGGACAGGCGGCTACACTGATGGAAAATCCGACGGTGCTCACTGCAGCATTGCAGATTCACTCTATCGAAGCAAGGCATGCTGCGCATATCCGTTCTATGCGCCGGGCATCTACCGGGAATACTAAAATAAAACCATGGATCACCGGTAAGTATACCGACATTGCCGCTACACAACCTGTATATAATGGTGAAGAAAATGAGATACAGGCAAACGTAACGATTACGGGCATTACTACATTGGTAACACAGGATGCTGCGACAGAATCATTTGATGAACCGCTCACAAAAGATGAGGTATTAGCGATTGCGAATCTCTTTATCGTATCGTAATCCTTTTCGCTGGCCGAAGGCCAAAAATTTTTTTTGAAAAAGCTTTTGCCTTTGGCAAAGGCTTTTTTTCTTAAAGGGCTTTACCTTTGCAGCTATGAGAAAATATCTTTTGTTTAGCCTGCTCTTTGCAGCTTGCAGCACCTCCCGTCAATCTGTGAATACTTTGGATGTATCTCAACTCCACCTGCTCCACAAGCACGTTATCCCTTACAATACAACCTTCAACGGTACGACAATAGGAGGTCTCTCAGGTATCGACTACGACAGCGCCCGCAACGAATATTACCTCATCTGCGATGACCGCTCTGAACACGAAGCAGCCCGTTACTATACCGCACAGGTACCGGTAAATGATGACAAGGTGACCTTCACCGCCGTAAATACTCTCCCTATGCGCGATGGACGTCCTTTTCCTGCTACAAAAAACTTCGCACCAGATCCGGAAGCCATGCGCTACAACCCACACACTGATCACCTCATCTGGAGCAGTGAAGGAGAGCGCATCGTGAATGCCAAAGACACCATACTAAAAGATCCGGCTATATACGAACTCTCCCGCGACGGGCATTTTTCCGATACCTTCCCCATCCCAGCACAAATGCAGATGAAAGCTACCAACAATGGTCCCCGCAAAAACGGTACTTTCGAAGGACTGGCTTTCACCCCGGATGGAAAATACATGTTCGTCAGTGTAGAAGAACCCCGTTATGAAGATGGTCCCCGTGCAGGACTGAAAGACACCACTGCCTGGATCCGCATTATCAAATACAATCTGCAAACCAGGCAACCCATTGCTCAGTTTGCCTACAAACTGGCACCTATCGCAGCAGCACCTGTACCTGCCGATGGTTTTGCCATCAATGGTATTCCTGATATACTGGTGCTTTCAGAAAACCAACTGCTCATCATGGAGCGCTCTTTCTCTACCGGGGTAAAGAATTGTACCATCCGCCTCTACAAGGCAGACCTTTCCCATGCCACAGATGTATCGGCTATTCAATCTTTGCAGATAGATACGCACTTTACGCCTGTAGTGAAAAAACCTTTGTTCAATTTTGAAAGTCTGAATACCTATGTGGATAATGTGGAAGGAATGACCTTTGGCCCACTACTGCCAAATGGCCACAGGAGCCTTATTTGTGTGGCAGACAATAATTTCTCCGACAAGGAAGAAACACAATTCTACATTTTCGAAATCAAATAACAATAGTATTTTATCAATGAGTGGTATCATCTGGTTGCATAGTTGGAAATCAAATGATTGTCAACTATATTAGAGAATCATTCTACATTTTGAATGTATAATCTATGCCAATTTTTAGGCTATCCGTGAAGACCCTATATTCCATTTGACGCAGTCAAAATAATAGGTTCCCCACTCGTTACGAGCACAGTATGCTCATGCTGGGCCACAAAACTACCATCTTTGGTCACCAGTGTCCAGCCATCCCCCAATGTTTCAGCAAAGTTAGCCCCGGTAGAGATAAAGGTCTCGATCGCAACCACAGAATTGCTGCGGAAACGGGTTCTGTTGAACCGGTCGTAGAAGTTAGGGATCTCTCTTGGCGCTTCGTGCAGACTTCTGCCTATTCCATGACCCACCAGGTTCCTGATCACCCTGTATCCTTTTTCTCTGGCAGCATCTTCCACAATACGACCAATGTGGGAGAGGCGTACACCATCGCTGATATTGCTGATAGCTTTGTGCAGGATTTCGATAGAGGCATTGACAAGATGGGCATGGTGGTGAATATCCTCGCCTAAAATGAAGGAGCCGCCATTGTCAGCATAGTATCCAGCCAGTTCTGCGGACACATCCACATTGACCAGGTCGCCGGGTTGTAAAATTCTTTTTACAGAAGGGATACCATGGGCTACTTCATTGTTCACGCTAATGCAGGTAAAGCCAGGGAATCCGTAAGTGATTTTTGGTGCTGATCTGGCGCCCATTTGTTGTAATAAGGCACCCCCATACTCATCCAGTTCTTTCGTAGACATGCCGGGTGTAGCATATTGACGCATCTGCTGTAACACTTTGCCAACTACTTCACTGATGGCCTGCATGCCGGTTAGTTCGGCTGTGGATGTAATGGACATAATTCCTCCTTTTTTTCTGAAAATGGATTTGGTGAAAGGTCTTCCCCTTAAGGAAATTTTTTTTCTGAAAATGAGGCGCATGCCTGTTGGCAAATGGATTTTTTCAGAAAAAACCTGCTGATTTCCACTTTCAGGAATGTATTAAATCAGTTTTTCAAGGCAGGCTATAATGCTGGCATGGATGTCTGCAATGGTCCGCATCTCGTTTGCCCCATTATAGCATACTATTTTGGTAATGGCAGGGTCTGTATCTGCCAGGATTTCGTATTCTTTTTTCACCGCGAGCTGGAGGGAGAAGTCCTTTTCATGAATGTCTTCCTTACCATTCAGGTAGCTGCGGTCTTCATTTTTCATTCTTTTGGTCAGTGCCTGCTCGGTGTGGGAGAAAGGCACATCCAGGTAAATGGAGAGGTCTGGCTGGGGAATACGGTTGTACGCATATTCAAACATGTTGATCCAATCCCGCAATTCCTGTTTTCCCACATCTGTACTTAGTTTAGCACACTGAAAGGCGATATTGGACAATACATATCTGTCCACCAGCACAGTATAGCCATTAGCCAGCCATTCGTTGATAGTGCTGGCAAAGTCTTTTCTGTCTTCTGCAAAAATAAGGGCCACCAATTGTGGGTGTACATTTTTCACATCGCCAAACTCACCGCGCAGGAATTTAGCTACCAGGTCGCCAAATACGCCTCCGTTCTGACTTCTTGGAAAGTGTACGAAGCGGGTTTCTATTCCCTGCTGGTGGTAATAATTGGTCAGTAAGTCAATCTGGGTCGATTTTCCTGCCCCATCTAATCCTTCGATGGCTATAAATCTGCTCTTCTGCATTGATCTGGTTTAGGGGGTAAAGATATTACATCCCGTTCAGGTTTGTGAATCCGGGTTGAGTTGGAAATCCGGTAGCATATCTTGCCCATGAACATATAGGTGACCCGGTGGTAACTCGCAGATAAGCCGTAGATAACCCGCATCTATATAGATGCGGGTTATCTACGGCTTATTGGCGGCTTATATGCGGGTTATAGGCGGGTTATCTCCGGGAGAGTGCTATGGATGAGGGATACAGATGAAGGTGTTATTTTCTGAATAGGCTTTAACATAACCTTAAGGGAGTTAAACATTATTTTTAATGTCTATAATCCAGTGACTGTATGCCCTACATTGAAAAAGAAATTATCCGCTTATTTGACTACACCATACATCCTTCATCCAGTGAACGGCTGTATCAGATCTTTTCTGTACCCCGATTGTCGTTTTCTGCGACTTTGGAGCGGCAGCAGTTATTACAGGCATTTTTGTTTTACTGGGAACGGTTACAGGGTTTTACCTATCATAAGGCAGACTTGCAGGAGGTATATCAGTTCACCACCTATGTCGAACAGCCGGAGGGTGCTATCGGTCAATATTTTGGGAAGGACAAGTACCAGTTGCAGGGCAGGTGTTTACAAACGATCCGGTTGCTTCGTAATATTTATGGGAAATACCTGCTACCATTGCATGGCATGCCATTGCTGGAAGATTTTGCAGGGCCGGCCAGGGAACTCTATGAAGCATTGGAGATCGATAAACTCCCCAAAGAACTAACCTTTCAGCAGACATTTTCTTTTGCCCGCAAACTGGTGGCATGCAGGGAGAGGAACCTGACAGCCAGGTTCTGGGATGCGCTGTTTGAATATGAGGCCTGGTGGTCGCTGGCCTTGGGTACGATTAAGTACGGATTTACGATTCCGTCCTTTTCTGCAGATAATTTTGTGATAGAGCAGTTCTGGCACCCTATGGTAACAAATCCGGTCAAGAACAACCTGCAAACGATGAGTAACATGATTGTATTGACAGGGCCGAATATGTCGGGGAAATCGACGACTTTGAAGGCGATAGGGCTGTGTGTTTCTTTGGCACATATCGGGTTGGCAGTGCCGGCGGAAAATTGTAGGATACCATTTTATGACCAGGTGTTAGTGGCGATCAATGTGACGGATGATCTGAAAAATGGGTTTAGTCATTTTATGCAGGAGATCGTGCACCTTAAAAATACGGCTATACAGGCAAAGGCGGGGCAGCGATGTTTTGCCATCTTTGATGAGATATTCAGGGGTACGAATATAGATGATGCGATGGAGGTGACGTTTACTACTATTAAAGGGTTGAGTCAGTTCAGGCAGTGTCATTTCATTATTTCGACACATTTGTACCAGTTGCAGGGCTTATTACCTCCGGAATTATACGAACCGTATCAATTACGGGCAGGCATACAGGAGGGGGTACCAGTGAATAATTATCGCCTGGATAGGGGGTGGTCTGACCTGAAGTTCGGCAGACTTATTTTTGAGAAAGAAGGGTTGAGTCAGTTGCTGGAATAGCGGGTTGGTTCAACATAAGGGTCCTGGCCCACGGCAATTTTTGGGAGGCTCATTTTTTGCTCAACGGCCACTAATTTGGATGGCCATTTTTGAATGCTTAATTACCAATTCTCTTTGCAGCAATTTTGCGGTAAGCTTTTAGATATTTGTTTAATCTGGCTACATCTTTTTCAGTTACTTCCGGGATGCGCTTTATATCCATATTATCCGTGAGGTCGTTCATTTTTACAGCGCAGGATAATGGATTTTGTAAAGTACGATCTACAAAATGATCATAGTCTTCATCTTCTGATAATTTAGTAACACCTTTTAAAGCTTCCAGTAGTTTTGGCGGCAGCCCATCAGCAGCCAGCTTTTCAAAAGTCCAGTCAGTATCTTCGACTACATCATGGAGTGCACCAACGATTTTTTCTTCTACTGTAATACCCATGTTCATGACTCTTAATACATGTCCGATATAAGGAGCTCCGTACTTATCTTTCTGACCGTGATGGGCTGCAACGGCGATTTCAATAGCTCTTTCCAATGTCATTGTAAAACGGTTTTTCAATCGATTCAAGTTAGCGCAATTTGATTAATAAATAATTTACGATCAGCACTGTATTTGATTAAAACCCTGTATACGCCATAATAATCGATAGAGGATTCCGTATCAAGGTCAATACCCCTAACCTGTTTAGACCAGACTTTGAACTTATCGACTATATTAACTAGTAAGGCTTAATCTTGTGCTCCCAACAGGGCATGATCCTGTGCCCCCTTATTTATGAGTCAGGTGCTGTGGTAAAAAAATAGGAAGCCTATTTATTAGACCTCCTATTTAATTTGTCACTTTAATAATGATATCTACATTGTAAGATAAGAATAGCATCATCCAATACTTTATACACTAACCGATGCTCTTGATCTATTCTTCTCGACCTGCAACCCGTTAAATTTTCCTTTAGTGCTTCTGGTTTTCCCAAACCTTCAAATGGCTGACGCATCGTATCTTTTATCAGCTCATTAATTTTCTTGAGGATTTTCTTATCTGTCTTTTGCCAATACAAATAATCCTCCCACCCGTTTTGGTCCCAACTTAATTTCATTAATCGTCGATTAATTCATGTTCTTCATTAATACCATTATTTGTTCTTTCAATCGCCTCCATTAAACGAGTTCTGTTTTTCTCTGACTTCATAAGGTGTAATGTTTCCAAAATAGAATTATATTCTTCCAAAGAAATAATTACAACACTTTTATCTCCGCCTCTGGGCACAATAAGCGTATCATGGTTTTCTGTTACATTATCCAAATGCGCTTTTAGTTGTTGCCTAAACTCGCTATAGTTTACAACTTGCATAAACACGTTATTTTAAAATATGTCTGAGCATAAAAAATGCTCAGAATGAAAAAAAAAGTTCGCAAATACGTACTTAAATCCGTACAAAATTACGGAATAACTTTGAGATGAACAAGTAAAAACAAAAAGCCTCCGGCGCATTGCCGAAGGCTTCATTTTGTGCTCCCAACAGGGCATGATCCTGTGACCCCCTGATTATGAGTCAGGTGCTCTAACCAACTGAGCTATAGGAGCTGTTCTTTTCAGAACGAAATATATACGTAAACTTTCTCGGGTCCCTTTGCGGGACGGCGAAATTACTTAAAATTTATTCAATTTTCCCAAACCCCAGGTAAAAATTTTTATTCTACCTCCTCTGTCTCGATATAGAAATTCTCATCATCTATATCGAAGTCCGCTGCTGCCTGATTTTGAAGGGTCAGCGTTTTCCATTCAGTGGTAGGGTAGATCAATTCATGATTTTTTATTTTTACCGGCATCCGGAAATTGGGAACATCAGCTACCCAGCGGTAACGGACCATGAGAGTGGTGCCTTTTTCGGAAAGGGAATATTCTAAACGGGGAACCCGGGTGTAATGAAGGTATTGATTGAATAAATAGTGATAATCGTTTCCTGTGAAGTCACAGATAAACTGTTCCAGCTCATCAGCAGATAAGGTCTGATAGCGAAAATGTTGCTGTATAGCTAATAATAAGCGATTCCAGAGCGAAGTGTCATTGATCACGTTTTGTAAGGTAAACAGCATTAGGCTTCCTTTTGTGTACATGTCGCTAATGTCATAGAAGATATTATTCACATTGTATACCCCGGTGACTGGTCGGTTGTTTTTTACCTGCTCCCGCTGGTCGTTTAGAAACTCGCGGGCAGCGGCTTCGCCATCGCGGCAACCGATATAGAGGCTTTCTGCATAGGTGGCGAAGGCTTCATGGATCCACATGTCTGCCATGTCTTTACAACTGATGTTGTTTCCCCACCACTCATGGGCCGATTCATGCCAGACCACAAAGGCGAATTCAGGATGTGGATCGTTGGGGATCCGACCCACACAGACGCCGCTTTGGTGTTCCATGGGGTAAAGGCTTTCTACTAAAGTAAAGCTGTCTTTGGGAAAAGGGTAGGCACCGAAATGCTGCTCATAACAAGATAACATGGCGGGAACTTCTTTGAAGTATACTTTTGCCTGCTCCAGGTGGTAGGGCATGACATAATAATTCACTCCCTGATCCCTGTAATGGATGTATTTTCCAATACTGAAGGTTACATTGTAATTATTAATAGGGTAACTAACCGCCCATTCGAACCTGGTTTTGTGATCAGAAATAGGGATTTGGCGTTGTAATTGTCCATTGGAGACTTCGGAAAAACCGGAAGGGACGGTGATCCAGATCTGCATACTATCCGGTTCATCTGATAAATGATCCTTGCAAGGCCACCATAGGCTAGCCCCTGAACCCTGACAAACAACTTGTGCCCAGGGATTTCCCAGGTCATCTTTGTCCCATAAGACGCCGCCGTTCATACTGATGCTTTTGTCCGGGACCTGAGGGATGCCTTCATAATAGATGGTGATTTCTTCTATGGAGCCGACAGGTTGCACGCCTGGAAATTTTACAAAGACAGCATTTGCTTCGCGGGTGAAGGTCAATGACTGGTTTTTGAAAATGATTTCGTTGATTTTCATATTAGCATATAGGTCGATCTGCATTTGATCGAAGGGAGATATGACTTTAAAGCGGATCTTATTGTTCCCGCTGATGCGTTGGCGATCCAGGTCTATATCCGCATCCAGATGGTAGAAAGTGACGTCATAGCAGGAGCGGAGTGGGGACAACATTCCCCTGAGTGTATCAGCTTGGGTAAAATGCTGGTGAGGGGCGGAAAGGCTGGTATCTTGCTTTAGAGAAAAGGACCTGATTGATTGGAAGGTATCCTGTGGTAGAGAAAAGGACTTTACTGACCGGGATGTATCCTGCTGTAAGGACAAGGATTTGACTGATTGGAAGGTATCCTGTAGTAGAGAAAAGGAATTTACTGACTGAAAAGCATCCTGCTGTAAAGACAAGGATTTGACTGATTGGAAGGTATCCTGTAGTAGAGAAAAGGAATTTACTGACTGAAAAGCATCCTGCTGTAAAGACAAAGATTTTACAGCCTGTAAAGAATCCTTCAATAAAGACACACTTTTTACCGACAGAAAAAAATCCGCCCGCCAGGCTACATCTTTTAAATGTCTCTTATTACTATTAATCACCGTCTCCCAATGCCGCCTTACATCCTGCAAATAATATTTCCCATTTTCCTGCTGATAAGTCACAATCATCTGAATCTGCTCAAAATCCATGGATGCTCGGATAAATTTTGACATTATGGTATACCGGATCCCCCCTCTGCCATGCTTATTTACATGCCTGATCCCTGCCGGACTTGCCACTAATTCACACCTCACCAGTGCCAGACTGGCCGTATCAATAAATAACCGCCCACTCACAAATCCATTTTTGCTGTTGTTCTTAGGTACCACCACTATTACCACCTGCTCCCCCAGCAAAGAGTCAACATAATAATTATAGTACCGGAAATAACTGGGATTTAATATACTGTACCTGGTATTCGCATATTTAATAAGGTCTTCATGCAAAGCGCCGGCTGGGGCATTGGAAATATTACTGATCCAGTTATAAAACTGAAAGTCAGGGTTGGAAAACATCTTTTTACGGCCCGCCTTCGTCACTTTCCACTGATCCCCCTTTATTTCCAGTTCGGATTCATTATAGTTGAGCGTATCACCCGCCAACCGGATATCTTCTTTATAAAAGGCCCTCATTGTCACCAGGCTGGTATCATAGTTCTTAGGAATAGCAGCAATCATTCTTTTGACTATCTCCAGCCCCTGGCCAGGGTGAACAGCGACCTCCCTGAGGTGAATGATCTGGGGAAAAAGGGAGGTGGGGAATAACAAAAAGAACAGGAGAAATAACCCTTTCAATAACCGGTGAAACAAATACTTCATGGCCTCTTTTTCCTGTAAAACAACAGGAATATCCGCCACCAGTCTACTCAAATCCGGATTTGATCATTCATTTTGATGTATTCTTTAGGGCTCATCCCCATATTATTTTTAAATGCCCGCTGGAAAGTAGGAAGGGAATTAAATCCACATTCCAGGGCGAGCCCCATTATAGTAAGATGCTCAAACGACGGATCCGATACCTTTTCTTTGAACATTAATATGCGGTAATTATTGACAAACTCATTGTAGCTTTTATTCAAATGCTGGTTTAAAACCGCGGAAATAGTTTTGGATGGGAGGCCAGTATGCTTCGACAATAATGCAAGATTCAGGGAAGAATTTAAAAACAATTGATCCTCTTCCATTGCCTTTTTCAGGAGAGGAACAGCGGTGTTGATGAGTTGAGATTCCAACGGGGCAGGGGTAGCCTTCACTTCCCGCTCCGGCATCAGCAATCCTTTTATGCCCAAAAAGTACACCAACACCACCATCGGAATATACACGGGGTACCAATCTACCGCATTCAACACATAATCAGTCAATTGTGGAATAATATAGGGTATTAGATACAGCAGCCAGACTGCCTGAAAACCCATAAACGCCCCTGTAAACTGTTTCATCCACTGCAACCGGTCCTTATGCAGGTTGAACCCTTCCAGATAACGATAGGAACGAAACAGGTAAATAGTGATCGACAACCAGCGGGGAATATCCGAATACACATTATAAGTATCAATAAAGAGCGCCCATGGGCGATTATTATTCACAATTAGCCCGGAAACCATCCCTACTACAAAGATCACTGCCGTTACCTGGGGAACCACATCCACTACCACCGGCCAGAAATACCGGCGATACCGCCGCGTAACCCGGAAATCCGGGTCGGTCACCGATCTGACATAGAAATACAAAAATGGTCCGATGGGCATTATGATGATCAGGGGTACAAAATTTAACATAAACCCAATCGGGATAGGTAACGAGGATAAATTGCCCAGGTACATATTCAGACAAGCCAGGGTAATACACAGGATCAGTCCCCCCAGCCACTGGTTGGCGTACTTATTTTTAGAAGAATAGAAGAGTAATCCGCACATAATGAACCCTTGCAGGGTCCCCAGCAACATCAATGTATTAAACACAAGGTGCATGGAATCAGGTTAAACAACCTGAAAATAAATAATTTTTTCCGCCGTAGACATTATAATTTGCAACTGAACAGCAATAGCATTCTAAGTATGAAAGGCATTAAAAACATCATATTCGACCTTGGTGGCGTAATTCTAAATATTGATTATCAGGCGACAAATAAGGCCTTTACAGACCTGGGGGTAACAGATTTTCACAGCCTGTTCAGCCAGTTCAAAGGCAATAAATTGTTCGACGACCTGGAAACTGGTAAGGTAAGTAATGAAGAGTTTTTGACGGAAATGCTGAAATATACCCCGGCTGGCACAACCGAACAGCAGATTATTGATGCCTGGAATGCTATGCTGCTGGACTTTCCGTTGCGCAGACTACAAATATTGCAGCAATTGAGACAACATTATAACCTGTATTTGTTAAGTAATACCAATGCCATTCACATGGCAGCATTCAATAAAATCCTGGAAGAGAGTAGGGGAATCCCATCATTGGCGACCTTTTTTGACAAGGCATACTATTCTCACCTGATTGGCTACCGCAAACCAGATAAGGAATCATACCAGCTGGTGTTAGATGAGAACGGGTTGAAACCTGAAGAGACCTTATTTATAGATGACACCCTTCCCAATATAGAAGGGGCAACAGCGGTAGGAGTGCAGACCATCCACTTGCTTGCACCCAGAACCATTACAGACATTTTCAAATAGCAATTACTTGACTTCCTCAAAATCGAGGTAATCACCCTTGTCTATTTTAGGCTTAGCCTGCTGCTGGCCGCTAAAATTATTCGGCTGTTGCTGCTGATGATACTGTTGTTCCTGTTCATATTGCTGGCGCATACGGTCCTGGATGTCTCCCATCTGGCGGCGTACCTGCCTGGCAGTCTGGTACATTGGTAATACAAGATTGAATACGAACTTGTAAAGTATATAGCAGATAAATAATAGAAATATAATCTTGAACATGGCACAAAGGTAGCCCATAATCCGTTTCAGGGGCTGAAAGAGGGGGGTATTTTAAGATTCCTTTAACAGGTGGAAATGGTCAAAATTTCCATTAATAGGGGAAAATCGCCCTTCCACTCCTAAAAAATCTAAAAAACAGCGCCAGCACCACCGGCGCTGTAAAATCTTAGTACATTTTTAATAGGCTAGCGGCTTCCATGGCAGCCACCTTATTAAATTCCCAGGCCAGTTTGCGGTGATTAACAGCATCTACAATTGTCCCAATCAGGCACAGACCACCTGTGAATAAGTACAAAATACCCATGCCAACCTGATTAAGAATGAAGCGGTGTATACCCGATACGCATACCAAGCCCAGCAGGCAGCAAATGAGGACTGTCTGAGGATCTTTGCGGCGGGATTGATACAGGGCAATAAACTTCCGTTTACTGTCCTCACTATAATCTTTGGTGAGTTCCTGCAACCACAGGATCTCTTCCTGGTCAACGCCAGGCAACATGGCAAAGGAAAAATCGGTCATGTATGATGGTTTTTAAGTCTCAACTGTGATCTTCCAAGCTGAAAAGTTCTATGCAACAATACGGCTACAGCAAAAGGGCTTAACACGTGATGGTGGATCGCATTCTTCCAGTCCCCATGTAATAAATAATGAATGCCATGTCCCAACCCGCACCCCGGGCACCAGGTAAATCCGAGCCACTTAAACGGGCAGAGGCTAAAGTTGCCATCTGCTGCCGGATTCATCCAATACAGTAAGATTAACGCTATCGGCCATATGATCAATTCTTTGTTAATTCGTTGTACGTGGTGAATAATTAACATATAACAAATGGTCAAACGAAGTTATTAGATTTTGATGTAATCTGTGCAGAAAGCGGATTCCCGAATGGAAATTATTTCGTACAAGTTAAAGAAAATGCGCTTTGATCAAAATAAAATCCTAATTTTGCATAGGAAAATGATTCTAACGAAGGGGACTGAAAGTCCCCTTCGCGTTTTTTGTATGGCAAACGAACAAGTGATAACAAGCATCCGGGAGCATTTGGAAGAAATGCTTGCTGAATATCCGGAATATTTCGTGGTCGATATCAGGATTAAGCCCACTAATAATGTAAAGCTATTTGTGGATGGTGATAATGGTGTACCTGTGGATAAGCTGGTCTCATTCAACCGTAATTTATACGCAAGGCTGGAAGCCGCGGCGTTGTTTCCTGACAACGATTTCTCTCTGGAAGTCTCATCCCCCGGACTGGACGAACCACTGAAACTGCACCGTCAATTCGTAAAGAATATAGGTAGAAAAGTAGCTATAACCCTGCTGGATGGTTCCGAAAAGGAAGGCACCCTGCTGGCTGCTACTGAGGAAGCGTTGACGATAGAGGAGACGATCGGTAAGAAAAAAGAGAAAAAAACTACTGACATAAACCTTAACGAAATCAAGCACACCAAAGTGTGCATCGTGTTTTAAAATATATAATATAAGCAAAACATGGCTAGTATTAATCTGATTGAGTCATTCACGGAGTTTAAAGAAGCGGAAAACATTGACCGTCCTACGTTAATGAAGGTGTTAGAAGATGTGTTTAAAACGCTTCTCCGTAAAAAGTATGGCTCTGATGAGAATTTTGACGTGATTGTAAATACTGAGAAAGGTGACCTGGAAATATTGCGCCGCCGTACCATTGTTAATGATGGTGAGGTAGAAGATGATAATGCACAGATCGCTTATTCTGAAGCCATTTTAGTAGAACCGGATTACCAGGTAGGTGAGGATTTGTATGAGGAAGTTGAGATCATGGATTTTGGCCGCAGAGCCATCCTGGCTGCTAAGCAGACATTGTCAGCACGTATTGGTGACCTGAAAAAGAACATTTTAGTAAAGAAATATGCGGATAGGGTAGGTGAAATTGTAACAGGTGAAGTGTACCAGGTTTGGAAAAAAGAAGTTTTATTGCTTGATGATGAAAGGAATGAGTTAATTTTACCTAAATCTGAACAGATTCCTACCGATTATTTCAAGAAAGGTGAAAATGTAAGGGCAGTAGTAAAAAAAGTGGAGATGAAGAACAACGCTCCGCTCATCATTCTCTCCCGCACCCATCCTACCTTCCTCGCTAAATTGCTGGAAATTGAAGTTCCGGAGATCTTTGACGGCCTGATTGTAATTAAGAAAATCGTTCGTGAGCCCGGAGAAAGAGCTAAAGTGGCAGTTGAATCTTATGACGACCGTATTGACCCTGTAGGCGCCTGTGTGGGTATGAAAGGAAGCCGTATCCATGGCATAGTACGTGAACTGCGAAACGAAAATATTGATATCATTAACTACACTGCGAATATTCAACTGTTGATCCAGCGTGCGTTAACACCTGCGCGTATCAGCCGCATGGAGATAGATAATGAAAATAAATACGCATCCGTTTTTTTAAAGGCAGATCAGGTATCCCTGGCTATCGGTAAGAAAGGGGTAAATATCAAATTGGCCTGTGAATTGACCGGATATGAAATAGATGTATTCCGTGATGAGGAACAAGAGCAGGCTGAGTACGATATTGACCTTTCCGAATTCTCAGATGAGATCGAAGAATGGGTACTGGACGAACTCAAACGTATTGGTTGTGATACCGCCCGTAGCGTATTAGACCTGACTGTTGAAGAACTGGTACGTCGTTCTGATCTGGAAGAAGAAACTGTAAAGGACGTGAGAAGGATCCTGCAGGAAGAATTTGACAAAGAGTAAGACCGCACCTCCACTTCCCCGGGATGTGGGCTTACTTGACAGGATTTTTTTTAAGTTATTGTTAATTGTTAAAAAGGAGTCCCGTTTATAAAACGGGAAAAAAGGGGAGGCCCGAGATTACAATATGCCTGAAGTAACAAACAACACGCCGCGATTGCTGGCAGCAGCGAAAGAGTTTAATATTGGAAAGGAAACGTTGATCGACTTCCTTTCTAATAAAGGCTATGACATGGATGGATTCGGTTCACCCAATGCACGCCTGACCTCTCAGATGTACACAGCTTTGCAATCTGAATTCCAACAGGACAAGGCTAATAAGCGTAAAAGCGATCAGATAGCCCTGCCCAAAGGAAGCGTGTTAGATGCAATGAAGAAGAAGGAAAAAGAAGAAGCAGAAGCAGCCGCTAAGAAGAAAGAAGCAGCTGCCAAGGAAGAGCAGCCCACAGCCCCGGTAGCAGAGGTACCAAAACCAGAAGCTAAACCAGAACCTAAGCCTGAGCCTAAGGTGGAACAGCCTAATGCCGAGCTGAAGCCCGAACCAAAACCGGAGCCAAAGCCTGAGCCTAAACCAGAGCCTGTAAAGGCACCGGTTGCAGAAGTTCCGCCGGTTGTAGCAAAGGAGGAAGTTAAACAGCAGCAACCACCTGTAGCACCTGTCGCTGAAAAAGCACCGGAACCAAAGCCACAGCCGGAACCGCAACCTGAAAAGAAACCAGATACTCCAAGAATCAATGGTCCTAAAATCATGGGAACTATTGACCTCGAGGCTCTGAACAGACATAATAATAAAAAACCTCAGCCTGCCGCAGCTAAAAAGCCAGAACAGGAAGAGAAACCTCCGGTTGCAAAACAACCGGAACCGGTAGCTAAGGCGCAAGAGCCTGTGCAGGCACCTCCTGTACAACAGCAAACTACTCCTCCGGTTCAAACTCCTGTTGCGACAGAAAAACCTGTCCAGCCAGAAGTAAAACCTACTCCGGTGCAACAACAACCAATAGAAAAAGAAAAAATTACAGCGCCTGCTGCTGAAAAAACTGCTCCAAAAGCTGTAGAAGAGAAACAGGCGCCAGCTACCGAAAAACCGGCAGCTGCTCAGGAAAAAACAAAAGAACCGGCTGCTAAAGAACAAATTAAGCCGGCCGCACAGCATATGGACGTAGTTGCAGCAGCAGATATCACATCTGAGCAAGATGACAACACCGGTTCTGCCGTAATTGAAAACATTCAGGCAGAAAAATTAACTGGTCCTAAAGTCATCGGTAAAATCGACCTCCCGGTTCATCAGGAAAGGAGAGATCGTGACAATAAGGGCAATAATAACTTCAACCGCGGTGGCAATAATAACAATGCCGAAAACAACCGTAAACGTAAGCGTATAATTGTCGAAAAGAAACCTGAGCCTATCCAGCCAGGCGATGAAGCCAACAAGGGTGGCGAAGGTACTCATGGCAACAACCAGGGTGGTAACCGTGGTGGCCAGGGTCACCAGGGCGGTAACCGCGATGGTGGTAACCGTAACTTCAACAGAGACAACCGCGGTGGTGGTGGTAACCGTGATCATAGTCACGGTGGCGGCCATAACAACAATAACAATAATAATAATAACAACGCTAACCGTCCGGCTGGTCCTAGCAGACCTCATACCGCACCTAACCGTGACAACCGCCCAGGTGGTGGTCCGGGTCATCAGGGTGGTAACCGTGGTCCGGGTGGTCCAGGTCATCAGGGTGGCAATCGCGGTCCAGGTGGTCAGGGGCATCAGGGTGGCAACCGTCCGGGTGGACAAGGTGGTGGTTACAACCGTACTGGTGGCGGCCAATATGGCAACCGCCCAGGTGGTAGCAGCTATAACAACCGTAGCGGAAAGCCAGAAGATAAGGAGATCGACAAAAACGAAATCCAGAATAAGATCAAGGAAACCATGGCCAAAATGGGCGGTGGTGGTGGCCGAGGCAAAAACATCAAAGCCAAACAACGCCGTGAGAAACGTCATGAGCTCGCTGAGCAAATGGCAAATCAGGCCGGCGGTGACCACAAACTGCAGGTTACTGAGTTCGTTTCTGTAAGCGAACTGGCCAACCTGATGGATGTAAGCTTTGCCGAGGTGATCTCAAAATGTATGGGACTGGGTATCATGGTATCCATCAACCAACGTCTGGATGCGGAAGTAATCGAACTGGTAGCAGGCGAATTTGGCTACGAAGTGGAATTCATCGGTGTAGATGAATCTGACGACATAGAAGAAGAAGAAATCCAGGATAATGAAGAAGATCTGGTACCAAGAGCACCAATCGTTACTATTATGGGTCACGTTGACCACGGTAAAACTTCATTACTTGACTATATCCGTAATGCAAACGTAGTATCCGGTGAGGCCGGCGGTATCACCCAGCACATTGGTGCTTATCAGGTGACTACTGCAACTGGCAAGCGCGTTACCTTCCTCGATACGCCTGGTCACGAAGCGTTTACAGCGATGCGTGCCCGTGGTGCCAAGGTGGCGGATATTGCAATCATCGTAATCGCTGCGGACGATGCTATCATGCCTCAAACACGTGAAGCAATCTCCCACTCACAGGCTGCCGGTCTGCCAATGATCTTTGCGATCAACAAGATCGATAAGGAAGGCGCCAACCCGGAAAAAATCAAAGAACAACTGGCAGGTATGAACCTCCTGGTTGAAGATTGGGGTGGTAAATACCAAAGCCAGGAAATCTCAGCGAAAAGCGGTCTGAACATCGACGTATTATTGGAAAAGATCCTGCTCGAAGCAGAACTGCTGGAACTGAAAGCTAACCCGAACAGGGAAGGTTCCGGTAGCGTGATCGAAGCCTCTCTCGATAAAGGTCGTGGTTATGTAGCGACCCTGCTGGTACAAAATGGTACCCTCCGCCAGGGCGATACCATCGCTTCCGGTTCTAACTTCGGTAAGATCAAAGCGATGTTCAACGAACGCGGTCTGCGTGTTGACTCCGCCGGACCATCTGCTCCTGTACAGGTGCTGGGTCTGAACGGTGCACCACAGGCCGGTGAGAAATTCAGAATGTATGAAAATGAATCTGAAGCGAAGGAAACTGCAAACCGTCGTGCACAGATCATCCGCGAACAGGGTATCCGTACTAAGAAACATATCACACTGGATGAAATTGGCCGCCGTCTGGCACTGGGCAACTTCAAACAGCTGAACGTAATCATCAAGGGTGACTTCGATGGTTCTGTAGAAGCGCTGAGCGACTCCCTGCAGAAACTGTCTACCGAAGAAATCGTGGTGAGCGTAGTACACAAGGCTGTAGGTCAGATCACCGAATCCGACGTATTGCTGGCTACTGCATCCGATGCGATCATCCTCGGCTTCCAGGTTCGACCTTCTTCTCAGGCTAGCAAACTGGCAGAGAAAGAAAACATCGAAATCCGTACTTACTCCATCATTTATGACGCTATCGATGAACTGAAGAGCGCGATGGAAGGTATGCTGGAACCGAAAATCGAGAAGAAAGTGGTGGCAAACGTGGAAATCCGCGAAACCTATCGCTTCGACAAGGTTACCGTTGCAGGTTGCTTTGTACTGGATGGTAAGATCACACGTAACACCCGTGTCAACCTGGTACGTGAAGGTATCGTGATCTACACCGGCGAACTTCAATCACTGAAACGCTATAAGGACGATGTGAAGGAAGTTGCATCCAATATGGAGTGCGGTCTGAGTATCAAAAATTACAGCGACCTGAAAGTGGGCGATATCGTAGAAGGTTTCGAAGAAGTAGAAGTTAAACGTACGCTCTAATGCAGCCTGCACAAGGCTTTTACAGCAATAAAATTTTGTTAAAAAAATAAGCCGCTCTTACGCGGCTTATTTTTTGGTTATTTTTGAGACTCACTGTGCTATTTTATACTATGAATAAATTTTTGGCTTTTTCTGCAGTTGTGATGCTGCTCGGTCAGGTTGCTTCTGCGCAGCAGCGAATGGTGGCGGACAAAATTGCTGCTATTGTGGGAGATAAGATCATCCTGAGCTCCGATGTAGAAGGGGAACTGGTGAATATGCAACGCCAGATACAGGACGGTAATCTGCCTCCTGATGCGGCTTGTACGATCATGGAACAGATCATTGCCCAAAAAGTAATGGTGATTCAGGCAGAAAGGGACAGCTTGCCTGTAAGCGAATCAGATGTGGATGGTCAGATTGACAACCGCATCCGCTACTTCGAGCAACTGTACGGTAGCCGTGAGAAAATGAAAGAAGTAACCGGGTACTCTGTATACCAGCTGCGTGAGCGCTTCCGCCAGCCTATCAAAGAAGGGCTGCTGGCCAAGGCAATGCAGGACAAGATCACCAACTCTGTGAAAGTTACCCCTTCTGAGGTGAAAAGATATTTTGACGGTATTCCTAAGGACAGCCTCAAGTTTTATGAGTCTGAACTGGAAATCGGTCAACTGATCATCATTCCAAAGGCAACCAAAGAGATGGAACAATACACCATCGACCGCCTGAATGAAATCAAAAAAGATGTATTGGCAAAGAAAGCCGACTTCGGCCGCCAGGCCATCATGATCTCCGAAGATCCAGGTACCAAAGAAAATAATGGTATCTACATCCTGAACCGTACTGACAAACAATGGGATCCTGAATTCCTCGCTGCCTCTTTCAGGCTCAAAGAAAATGAGATCTCTTCTCCTGTAAAAAGCCAGTTCGGTTACCACCTGATCCAATGTCTGAAACGCCAGGGTGACAACATCACCGTTCAGCATATCCTGCTTAAACCACTTGTTGGTAAGGCTGATATCGCTGCTGCAAAGGTGAAACTGGATAGCATTCGTCAACTCATCCTAAATGGTAAAATGAACTTTGGTGATGCTGTCAACAAATTCAGCGATGAGCCAATGGCCAAATTTACCGGTGGCATGTTGCAGAACAATGTAAGCGGTGGTACCCTGATCACTATGGACCAGCTGGATCAGCCATCAGAAAGAGCCATCGTTATGATGCTCGATACACTGAAACCAGGCGGTATATCAGAACCAGTGCAGTATGTAGACGAAGAAAGCAAAGCTACTCAGCTTCGTATCGTATACCTGAAAACACGTACCAACCCTCACCGCGAAAACCTGAATGACGACTACGCACGTATTCAACAGCGTACTTTGGCCATCAAACAGGCAGAAGCAAGAGATAAATGGCTGAGAGAAACAATCCCTACATATTACATCCATGTAGATAATGAGTATAAGAAATGTGGGCATATAGCCAGATGGATGGGAGCAGTAGCACAGAAGTAATTACTGAAAAGGCGGATCAAATCGATCCGCCTTTTTGTTTAGGTTTTTTCAACGTAACTTCGCGCCTTCAATTCTAATGGGATGAGCGAAGCCATAAAACATGAATGCGGATTAGCATTTATAAGACTTAGGAAGCCTTTTTCTTATTATCAGCAACAATATGGAACGGTTTTCTACGGCCTCAACAAATTGTACCTGCTGATGGAAAAGCAGCATAACCGTGGACAGGATGGTGCAGGTATAGCCACTGTGAAGTTGAACACCGAACCCGGGGTTCCCTTCATGCACAGGCTCCGAAGCAGCGCTCCCCAAGCCATAGGAGACATCTTCGGCAAGGTAAGAGACGAAATCGACGAAATCGAAAAGTACCAACCGGAAATCACCAAGTACCCCGGCCTCATGAAAGGCCACATGCGTTTCCTCGGCGAAAACATGATGGGTCACCTCCGCTACGCCACTCAGGGTAAAAACAACGTAGAACTCTGCCACCCGTTCGTAAGATATAACACCATTCCCGCACGCAACCTCTCTATCGCAGGCAACTTCAACCTCGTAAATGCTGATGAACTGTTTAAGTTCGTAAATGTAGACCCGGGAGAAACTCACCGTAACAGTGACCTCGCGGCGATGCTGGAAGTTGTACACCACTTCCTGTGCAAAGAGGATGAAGTACGTCAGAACGGACTGGATGTAAAGAAGATCCTGAAAGATGCCTTCTCTATGTTCGACGGCGGTTATCACGTGTGTGGCCTGCTGGGTAGCGGTGATTCTTTCGTGATCCGCGATGCGCACGGTATTCGTCCTTCTTATTATTATGTGAATGACGAAGTGATCGTAGCCGCTTCTGAGCGTGCTGCCATCCGTACCGCATTCAACGTAGGTGAAAATGAAGTACTGGAACTGATGCCTGGAAACGCCCTGATCGTAAAAGAAAACGGCGAATACAGCATTGAGCAGATTCTGGATCAGAAAGAACGTAAAGCTTGTAGCTTCGAGAGGATCTACTTCTCCCGTGGTAACGACGAAAAGATCTACAAAGAGCGTTCCCGCCTGGGTTACAACCTGGCTGAGCGGGTTCTTGCAGATATTAATAATGACCTGAAGAATACCATCTTCTCCTTTATTCCAAATACCGCCGAGATTGCCTTTTATGGTATGATCAAGGGTTTGGAAGACTACCTGAATAAAATCAAGGTAGAAAGGATCGTATCATGGGGCAAAGACTTCGACGAGGAAAAGCTGACCGAAATGGTGAACCGCCGTATCCGCATCGACAAGATTGCTATCAAAGACGTGAAGATGCGTACGTTCATTACTGCCGATACCAGCCGTAATGAGATGGTGCAGCACGTGTATGACATCACTTATGGTACTGTTCGTCCGGGTGTGGATACGCTGGTAGTGATCGATGACTCTATCGTAAGAGGTACCACCCTACGTGAAAGCATTATCAAAATGCTGGACAGACTGGGCCCAAAACGTATTATTATCGTTTCTTCTGCTCCGCAGATCCGTTATCCTGACTGCTATGGTATTGACATGAGTAAGATGGGTGATTTTGTGGCTTTCCAGGCAGCAATTGCCCTGCTGAAAGACCATGGTAAGGAGCATATACTGCAGGAAGCGTATGGTTTGTGCAATGAGTTACAGCGTACAAATACATTGCATGCGCAGAACGTGGTGAGGAATATTTATAAACCATTTACTACTGAGCAGATTTCTGCAAAGATTGCAGAGATCATCACTCCGAAAGGCATAAGCGCAGAGGTAAATGTGATTTATCAATCTATTGAGAGCCTGCATGAGGCTTGTCCTAATAACTTAGGGGATTGGTACTTTACAGGGAACTATCCGACACCGGGAGGGAATAGGGTAGTGAATAAGGCGTTTATGAACTTCATGGAAGGGAAGAACGAAAGAGGATACTAAAAATAAAGCCCGTTGCTACGCAACGGGCTTTATTTTTGGGCAGCACCTGCTACCCTTTATTAATTTTATCTTAAATCAGGCTTTGTGCAGCAGGCCACACCATGAAGTGATCCAGTTATTTCAGTAAATTAGTAAGTAACTAAAAGTCAATTATCAATAAAAGGATGAAAACGTTACTGCTGATCCGCCACGCAAAATCTAGCTGGAATGATCCGGATGTAGATGATTTTGACCGGCCACTCAACAAACGGGGCAAACAAAACGCACCAGAAATGGCCACTCGCCTGCACTCCAGGGGAATCGTTCCCGAACTCCTTATTGCCAGCCCCGCCAAACGTACCAAAGCAACTGCCCGTCTCATGGCTAAAGAATGGCACTATGACAAAGATGCCATCCTGCTGGAAGACGAACTCTATCTTTGCTACGCCTCTACATTCCTGAAAATGATCACTAAGATTGATGATGATATCGATACTGTCGCCATCTTCGCTCACAATCCAGGTATCACCGACTTCGCCAATTACATTACGCAGGAAATCAGGATAGACAATATCCCTACCTCCGGCGTTTTCGCAGTAAAAGCTAATATCAATTCATGGAAAGAGTTTGACAGCGCTACCAAGAACTTTCTATTCTTTGACTATCCCAAAGCAGAAGTAGTCTAAGCCCCGTCCTGTTTCTCCCTATTTTAGTCTTTCTGAATTTTATTGTAGGACACTGTGATCCCTTTGATCAGTGAAGAACTGAATCCCTGGTGTTCCATCTCATTCAGACCAGCAATCGTGCATCCTTTAGGGGTAGTTACCTTGTCGATCTCTTCTTCCGGATGGCGTTTCTCACGGATCAGCAATTCTGCCGCTCCCTTCACGGTTTGTGCCGCGATCAGGTTTGCCGTACGTACGTCAAAGCCGATTTCGATACCACCCTGGATGCTGGCCCTGATAAAACGCAATGCATAGGCAATACCACAGGCACCCAGTACGGTAGCAGCATCCATCAGCTTTTCGTCGATAGCTACAGTTACCCCCAGCTGATCGAACATATCCTTTACATAATCCTGCAGCTCTGGCGCCACATTCTTGTAGCACACGCAGGTCATTGACTCCTGAATAGCAATGGCTGTATTCGGCATGGCACGTACGACCGCGATACCGGTACCACCTACCTTTTCCAGGTCATCCATAGACACCCCAGTCATAACACTGATCAGCACCTGCCTGGATGGATCAAAGGCGGTTTGCACTTTGCTCAGTACTTCTTTCCAGTTGTACGGCTTGAGGGCGATGACAACGATCTCCGCATCACGGATTGCGGCATCGTTATCTGCAGTTGTATTGACACCGGCTGTCTGAAAGTCTTTCAGAGCCGTTACATTTCTTCTGGTAATCGTCAGGTCGGCAGGTTGTGAAAACCCGCTTTTCAGTAAACCCTGTGCAATGGCAGCACCAAGATTGCCACCACCGATGATAGCTATTTTTTTGCTAGACATGTTGTTCACTATATGCTTTAAATCAAGGGGAAGGTATAACAAGATATGCAGATGTGCAAATGAATCAGCCACAATGGTTAGGCTCTTCCGGGGAAAATTTGTTACTTCGCATCCCAAAATCCTATGCAATGCCTAAATTTTATTTTAGAGTGATCATGTGTATGCTCCTTTGTCTGTTTACTCAGACAATAGTGGCCAGCCCACCGAAGAAAATAAAAGGAAAGGTAGTGCGGATCATAGATGGAGATACATTTGAGGTACTGGTAAAAAAAGAGACATTCCGCATCAGGCTTTCAGCGATCGATGCACCGGAGAAGGGACAGGACTACTACCAGAAAAGCAAACAGGCATTGTCGGATTTGTGTTTCAACAAGATCGTAACGGTCGAACTGTTGCGAAAAGACAGGTACCAGCGCTGGATAGGCGATGTCTATAGTAGCAAAGGAGAATACATTAATGGTTGGATGATAGCCGGAGGGCATGCCTGGCATTATACAGAATATTCTAAAAGTGCACCATTGGCAGCGGCACAGGCCACCGCCAAACGTAATAAACTGGGACTCTGGAAGCAGGCAAAACCTATCGCTCCCTGGGAGTTCCGCTCAGCCAAAAACAAAAACAGGAAGAAAAAGGCTGCTTAATTAACTACCCCCTTATGTTGATATCCCTAAAATAACGGCTATGCATGCGGCATAAGCGTTATTTTAGGGATATTTTCAATAGGAGGAAATCTGTCTTTAACTTATGTCAGTGAATACCAGCGATAAAGCCCTCACCGGCCATATGTTGTATATGCGCCTGCTGGAAGCCGGAGATGGGCACCAGCCGCTAGCCACCCTGCGATTTTTGCGGGGTGTACTCGAGCAGTTATTCCGGCATCTCACCAAAAATGAAGCCCGTAGCTTCAGCAACCTGTTTGCCCGTATGCAGTTCTACTTCGACAAGCACGGAGTAGCATCCAATCAACGGCGCCAACTGACTATTCTTCGAATTCTTACAACCAAAGCTATGACGGGCGGCCTCCGTGCCGATCAGCAGGATGCCCTGCTCTGTATCCGTACCCTGGCCGATGTCATTGAACAATATTACGAGGTTCCTCCCCCCGAAGCACTGCTGGAACGGTGTGCCTCCGTAGCAGGAGAGACCCTGACACAGGGTCCTGTGGATGATAATCCACTGGTACCGCTGCTCAAATGCCTTGTTACCGGCGTAGGCCCTTTGCAAAAAACACCTGATGGGGTGGAGTCGTTTGTATTCCAGGGCAAAGATGATGAGGCGGGGGATTTCCTGATCAACATTACTTCTGTTTATCAGCCACATACTGCTGCCCTCCACAAACAGGTACGGGTATATGATACCCTCCATATTCTGCATGCAGATCGTGATGTGGTTACCGGCCAGTACGAAGCAGTGAAAGCCACCCGCTTTATCCTGGAACCTGATCTCCTGATCGACATCAGTGATCTGGCAGAATGCTTTGGCCGCAGTGGTCCCAATCCGTTTTTATACTTAGTCAGGAAACTGGTGCCACAAACGACCGGGTTGCCTGCTTTCAAGGGGAATATCGTCAATTCCCTGCTGGACAATGTATTACGCCATCCGGATATGAAGCTTCGGGAATCCTTTGTAGAAGCAGTGGCCGAAAATGTATTGCAGGCTGCTGGCTATAGCCGACAAGAGCTGAACAGCATGTATGCCGACATCAGGGACACACACTGGCCCAATTTATTGGAGGCATCCAGGGAACTGAAAGACCGGCCGGTGAGAATAGAACCGACCTTCTTCTCTGCCTTATATGGCCTACAGGGGCGTCTGGATATCCTGGCAGAAGATGATACAGATCCTACCCGTAAGGAGATCTTTGAGCTCAAAAGTGGCAGAGCACCGGATTTTGGAGCCTGGAAGAACCATGAAATGCAGGTAACCGGGTATAACCTGCTGCTGCAATCTACTTTTGGCGATGAGCGCTGTGGCAGCTCTGCGATCCTTTATTCTTCTGCATCCAATAGTCCATTGCGCAACGTAACGAATAATCGCACTGCGGAAAATGAGTTGCTCGCACTGCGCAATGAAATCGTTTCCCAGCTATTAAGACTCTCCTCAGGAGAATATGAAATACTTGAAAAAATCACGACACTCGCCGGCGAAGGATTGCCTTCTTTCAGCGTCGTGCATTTCGCCAACTTCGAAGAAACCTATGGCAAGGCCAGTCCACTGCTGAGAAGCTACTACCAGCAGTTCCTATCTTTCTTGCTCAGGGAGTTCCTGCTGGCCAAGTGTGGCATGTATGCCTCCATGCACAGGGAAGAAGATGCTGAAGGCTTTGCCGCCCTCTGGTTACAACCTGAATCGGAAAAACTAGCCCGGTTCACGATCATTCCCGGCCTCTGTTTCCAGAATTTTGATGAAGCCCAGAGTAGTGTGGTATTCACTATTCAGGAGCCGGTGAATCATAACTTCCGCCCAGGGGATACTGCCATCATTTACCCAAGAGATACCACCGGGCTGGCACCATTGCAACACCAGATCCTGAAAGGCAGGGTAGATGAACTTCAGAAAGACAGGCTGACCTTTTCACTGAACAACCGACAGATTACCCACGACTTCTTTGCTCACCAGCAACAATGGGTGATTGAACACGATATTTATGAATCCAACTTCTGGATCTCAGCGACGGCGCTGTTTCATGTACTGGAACCCCGCTTTGCTGCCAGAATGGAGTTGTTACTGGGCATGCGGGAACCTGTCAAGGTGCCTTTCCCGCTACCTGCCCCCACCATGTTCAACAGCAACCAGCAGGAGATCCTGCAGGCTGCGCTGGATGCCAAAGACTATTACCTGGTACAGGGACCTCCCGGCACTGGGAAGACATCGTCCCTGCTTACTTCAATAGTGACTTCTCTGGCAGCTGCCAGCACCCAGATGATGATCGTGGCATTTACCAACAAGGCAGTAGACGAAATTTGTAAAAAGCTGGAAAGCAAAGGTGTACAATACCTGCGGTTGGGGGGCCGCCGTTCAGCAGCCGAAAATCAGTTGAGAACCTATTGCCTGGAAGGGGATATTGCACAGGCCAGGGAGTACATTGCCAATCAGCAGATCTTTGTAGCTACGGTGGCAACGATGGCTACCCGGTTACCTAACCTGCAATTGCTGGGGGTTAAAACGGATACCCTCATTGTAGACGAGGCATCTCAGTTGACGGAGCCACAGCTTTTAGGGTTGGTGCTGCCTTTCCGGAAGTTTATACTGATCGGTGATCAGAACCAGCTGCCACCAGTGGTTGCGCAGGCAGATAATTTCTGTATGACGGAAGAAAGCCTTTTACATAGTACAGGTATTACAGATCTGCGTTGTACACTTTTCGAAAGGCTGATCCAGGCTTGTAAACAAAACGGCTGGCATCATGGCTGGGGCATGCTGAATACCCATTTCCGCATGCACAATGATATCGCAGACCTGATCAACCATTACTATGCTTACCAGTTATCGCCAGGCCAACCTTTGCAGGCAGCACCTTTTGTAAAGCAGGATGTAGCTGATGGCGACTGGCATCACATATTGTCACAAGGCAGAACCATCTTCCTACCCAGTCCCATGGAGCCGACTTCCAAAATGCACCTGACAGAAGCACAACAGGTGGTATCACTGCTCACTTACCTACAGGAGAGCAGGGGAGCGGCATTCAATAAAGAAACTGTGGGTGTAGTGACGCCATGGCGCACCCAGATCAGTCTGATCAGAGAGCTGATAGGCACTAACGAAGCACTACAGGCCATCAACATAGATACCGCTGAACGCTTTCAGGGCGCAGAGAATGATATCATCATCATATCACTGGCGGTATATCATCCTACTCAGTTGAATATGTTGCAAAGCCTTGGCACTTTCAGATGGGAGGAGCATACGATAGAGGTAGACAGGAAGTTGTTGGTTACCCTATCACGGGCACGGCAGCAGGTAATACTGATGGGATATGAGCCGGCATTGCGGAGTAGTATGCACTATGGCAAGGTGCTGGATAAGATCAGGGCACAATAAAAAATAAAGCCACCCGCCGTATGGCAGATGGCTATATGTCAGACAACATCATATGATCATTCCTGACGAGTCAGGCTTTAATCCAGAGTAACATGGCTCCAGTTTTCACCGCTTTTGATACGGTATAACTGCATTTCGCTGATATCGAATTGTTCAGCGATCTGTTTCATGGTCTTGCGACCAGGTTTAGCCAGTAAGCGCTTGATGCTCTTAACTTTAGTAATGTTCAGTTTCAGACCTTTGACACGGTTACGTTGTTTTTCCTTGTAAGCGAGTTTGGCGGGGCTGAATTGCTGGTGGGCTTCCATTTCTTCTTTGGTAGCCCATTGAAGGTTTGTGGCTTTGTTGTTCTTCTTGTCGTAATCGATGTGAATTACATACTTGTGAGAACGACCGGGTTTCTTGTTGAATAATTTCGCTACTTCTCTGTGGAGGTACAGTGACTGGTAACTATCAGCGGGTTTTACATTTAGCACGGTATAACCTTCGACGGTAGAGCCTGAGAGCAGCTTACCGTCTGTTATATCTTCATAATAGCTAATCACTCTTCCCATGTTAGATACTGCATACTTTTTACGCAGGGCAGATTTGTTTTTGATCTGCAAGTCTTTCCAGACTTCATTTTTCAGATTTTTAATCGTGGCCATGTGAAAGAAAATTTAATAGTTGAACCTGGGGTTTATCCGTAAACGTTACAATCTGCTACTTCATTGTTTAAGTTTACTGGCAGGTTAGAATTATCAGGAAGGGTAGAGGCCCTTTCTATAATGTGACCTTTGTAATGTTCTGCTATTGAATCTAAAACTTCTTCTACTGCTGCCAGTGTACTGCAAGTTACTAATTGTTGCCTGAATTCTTTTATGTGGGGTAACCCTTTGAGATAATTCGTATAGTGACGACGCATTTCGAGTATACCTACCACATCACCCTTCCAGCTTACTGACTGGCGCAGGTGTTTTTTACAAACGTCTACCCTTTCCTGAATGGATGGTGGGGGCAAATGCCTGCCGGTAGCCATAAAGTGCTTGATCTCATCAAAGATCCACGGATATCCTATTGCAGCGCGACCTATCATAACGCCATCTACGCCATACTTCTGACGGGCAGCAATGACTTGTTCGGGCGTAGTGATATCGCCGTTGCCGAATATAGGAATGTGGATACGTGGGTTATTTTTGACTTTACCGATGAGGGTCCAGTCGGCATGTCCTTTATACATCTGGGTGCGGGTGCGCCCGTGTATGGTGAGGGCCTGGATGCCTACATCCTGTAATCTTTCGGCTACTTCTTCAATGTTTTTGGTATCGTCATCCCATCCCAGGCGGGTCTTTACTGTTACCGGCAGTTTAGTAGCTTTTACTACTGCGGCGGTCAGTCTTACCATCTTGGGAATATCTTTCAGGATACCGGAACCGGCTCCTTTGCATACTACTTTTTTTACGGGGCATCCATAGTTGATGTCCAGCAGGTCGGGGTTGGTAGCTTCCACGATCTGAGCGGCCATGGCCATAGGCTCTTCATCGCCTCCGAATATCTGGATACCTACCGGACGCTCTTCAGGGAAAATGTCCAGCTTTTGCCGGCTTTTGATTGCGTCACGGATAAGGCCCTCCGAAGAGATAAATTCTGAATACATCAGGTCAGCACCCTTATCCTTACACACCGCACGAAAGGGCGGATCACTTACATCCTCCATGGGAGCAAGTAATAGCGGAAAATCGCCCAATAGTATGTTACCTATCTTTACCATCTTTTTCTGTTAAGGGTTGACCAAGGTGCCGGAATTTCCCGGATTGCAATTGCCAACTCAATTTCACACTGTAAATTTACGCAAAATTAATCTAAGACAGGTTATATGAAGCAGTATCCACCGTCCTTTCAATTTGTAATATTCATTGGCTTTTTCATCGGTTTCTACCTGCTTTACTTTCTATTTTTAATTATCGTTTTTCCTCATATCAGCGGGTATACCATTTTCACGCTCCAAAGTCTGGATTCGTCGGTTCCTAAAGTTCTCGGCTATAGGAAATTAACGCAAATACTTTACACTTTAGTCGTTTATCTTTTGCCAGCTTTAATTTTTGCCAGATTAGCTATGCCCAAACCCATGGAATATCTTTCCCTGAACCGTGGACCGAAGCTGGCACCAGCTATATTAGCAATTTTGATAATGCTTGTAAGTTTGCCAATGGTGGACCTTTCCGCCCAGTGGAATCAAACATGGCCAGTTTCTGAGACCATGCGTATGCAGGAAGAGGTAGCTGAGAAGATGACCCGCGATCTACTCAAAATGGATACATTTTCTACTCTATTAGGGAACGTGTTATTTTTTGCAGTGATGCCTGCGATCGCCGAAGAAGCGTTCTTCAGAGGCGTTGTACAGCGACTCATGATCAAAATGATGCCGGTAAAAAATAGCGCATGGTTAGCGATCCTTATTACGGCGCTGCTATTCAGTGCTGTACACATGCAATGGTTATCTTTTGTACCAAGAGTGATACTGGGGTTCCTGCTGGGCGTGATCTATTACCTGACCGGGAACCTGTGGTTGTCCATTCTGGCTCATTCCATCAACAACGGGTTGCAGGTAGTGCTCATGTATCTGTTCCAGATGCACCTGATGAAAACCGATCCGATGGCAAGCGGGCAGTCCAACTGGCTGGCGGCCATTGCAAGTCTGGTCGTTACCGGCCTTTGGGTGTGGGTGTTACAGCGCCGGTCAAAGCCAGCAATTCAATAGCAACCTGTTGAGTATAAGACACATTTAATTGGTAATTTTACAGATACCATTTGCATGGACTGTTTATTTTACCCATTTTTGTACAAACTATTCTCTTTAATAGATGAAAACATTCTTCACCCGTACAGCTTCGGCGTTAGTATTTGTAGCGATTATGCTGGCCGGGATCCTATACAGTCCATTTACCTTTTTCCTGTTATTCTTCCTGGTTAATTTTTTTGCCTTAAAGGAGTACTTCAAACTTATCAAGCATATCGATCCTGACTATGCCGCTGTTTCCGGATGGCACCAGAACGGGGTGCTGGTAGCCAGCTGTGCACTGATGATGGCATTTAGTGGGGATCACTTTGCGGGTGGCAACCTCTCTTTAGGTTTCCTTGGCTGGTGTATGGCTATTATCTTCCTGATGGTGTTGCCTATCGGCGAAATCCTGCTTAGCAAAGAGTTTTCTTTGAAAAATATAGGCTATTCCGCACTGGGCCTGTTATATATCACGGTTTCCTTTGGTTTGCTCGTTCACCTGTGTCTGAACTATGACACCATCCGCTTCAAAGCCGGACCAGATGGCGTAGGTACAGGCCCCGGCTGGCTCATTCCTTTGTTACTTATTATTTTTATCTGGATCAACGATACGATGGCATACATTGTGGGGTCCCTGATAGGAAAGACACCATTTTTCCCCTCCATTTCTCCTAAAAAGACCATCGAAGGTACAGTAGGAGGGATGATCCTGGCTGTAGCCGCTGCCGGTGAATATGGCTACAACTGGGGGAGTCAGTGGCTGTCTCTGCAACACTGGATGGCGCTGGCAGGTCTGGCAGCAGTAATTGGTACTGCTGGCGACCTCATAGAATCTAAACTCAAGCGGATGGCGGGGGTGAAAGATTCCGGCAATATTATGCCAGGGCATGGAGGGTTTATGGACCGCTTCGATTCTCTTATTCTGGCGGCACCTTTTGCATGGATTTACATCCATTTCTTCGCAATGGTTTAACTTTGTATTCGCTTTAACCAAACAATATCACCTAATAATTACAGCATGAAGATTCATCGAGAAGGATTGGCCAGTATTCTGATCGCCTTTGTAGTACTTGCACTGATCAGTGGTGCAGTCATTTATTTCCTACCCGGTATGCCACTTGTTGGCAATATCGTCGCTGCCTTTTCTGTGGTTTTATTCCTGTTTATCGTTTCTTTCTTCCGCATTCCAGCCAGAGAAATGAAACTGGGAGAAAGCCTGGTTATGGCACCCTGCGATGGTAAAGTAGTCGTAATCGAAGAGACTTACGAGCCTGAGTACTTCAAAGACAAGCGCCTGCAGGTATCCATCTTTATGAGCCCTGCGAACGTACACGTAAACAGAAATCCAATCAGCGGAGAAGTAAAGCTGTCTCAATACCATTCAGGTAAATACCTGGTAGCATGGCACCCTAAGTCTTCTACTGAAAATGAGCGTCATACCGTAGTAATCGGCAATGGTAAGGCAGACATTCTGGTAAGACAGATTGCCGGTGCACTTGCCCGTCGAATTGTAAACTATCTGAAACCTGGTATGCAGGTGACCCAGAATGAAGAATTGGGCTTTATCAAGTTCGGTTCCCGTGTGGATCTTTACCTGCCTATCGGTACTAAGGTAGATGTGCAACTGGAACAGGTAGTTCGTTCCGGCCAGACTGTGATCGCTACTTTATAAGCAGAAAAGGGTTAACTTTAAAAGGTAACTAAATCATCCAGCTAATGAAGAAGATGTTATTCAGTGCTATGACCTTGCTTTTCCTGACAGGCGCCGCTATGGCACAGGACAAACAAAAGGCAAAAGCCTGCTGTAAAAAGGACGCTACCGGAAAAAGTGCCTGCTGCAAGCAACCTGGTAATACGGCCAGCCTGCGGACAAAGATGGCCAAACCCGCTCCAGCTAACGCACAGGCTACGCCAGCAGCAAAACCTGCCAACAAGAAATAATTATAAAAAAAGCCGGCTCTTATGAGCCGGCTTTTTTATAAAATATCTTTTAACTCCTGCAATCCTTTGATCACATATGTTGGTTTTACTGTTCCATTCACCGGCACCACCGCATTGAAGTACACCTGATCTATCCCCGCATTGTGCGCCCCTAAAATATCAATTTCCAATGCATCGCCTATCATGATACTACTTTCAGCAGTAGCGCCCGCCAATTTCAACGCATAATCAAATATTTCGCGATAAGGCTTGAGACTACCTGCTAATTCTGATGTGATCACATGTGTGAAGAATTGATCTATCCCAGAGCTTTTCATCTTAATCAGCTGGGTTTCTTCAAAGCCATTCGTGATCATATGCATCGGGTAGTTCTTTGCTGCCAGGTATTCCAGTACTTCCTTTGCATTTGGAAATAAGGCGGTTTTGTAAGGCAGGATTTCCAGGAACCGGGTTCCCATGGCATGCGACAACTTATCATCCCCAATCTTGAAATCCAGCAGGGTCCTGCTGAATCGCTTAAATCGAAGATCGTTGCGGCTAATGAATCCTTTGCGGAAACGATCCCACAATTTATCGTTATGTGTCATGTAGGTGCGGTGGAACACCTCAAATGAAGGAACTCCTCTGCTGGCCAGCGTATGTGTGTGGTATAATTCTTCTAAGACCTGGTAAGCATTGGTTTCAAAATCCCATAATGTGTGGTCCAGATCAAAAAATATATGCTTGTATTTCATGTACTACAAAGATACGAAATCCACATTTTTTACTATTTTCCAGCTTCTAAACAGGATTTATGAACGCAGTAGTCACAGGTGCCAGTAAAGGTATAGGGAAAGCCATCGCCGAAAAACTGGCCATGGAAGGATTTAATGTAGCTATTTGTTCCAGGGATGCGGCCAAACTGGCTGCTGCCGCTGCAGACATTCAAGCAAAGGCGCCACAGGCAGAGGTATTGACATTCTCCGCCGATATGAGCAAAAAGGAAGATGTACTGGCTTTTGCCAACAAAATAAAAAAGATATTCCAGACTGTAGACATTCTTGTGAACAACGCAGGACTGTACATTCCCGGCGCCCTGCACGAGCAGGAAGACGGACTACTGGAGTATCTGATGGCCGTAAATGTATTTAGCGCACATACCATCACCCGGCAATTATTACCCTCAATGATCACACAACGTAAAGGACACATATTTAACCTTTGCTCTACCGCCAGCTACAGTGCCTATCCGAATGGAGGGGCTTATAGCATCACTAAATTCGCCCTGCTGGGCTTCTCCAAAAATCTGCGTGAAGAGCTCAAATCCCACAATGTGAAGGTAACCGCCCTCAGCCCCGGACCAACTCTCACCGCATCGTGGGAGGGATGGGATGGCCCTGCGGACAGAATGATGGAGCCTGCTGATGTAGCGAACCTGCTATGGGCAGCCTACACACTCTCTGCTCAGGCTGTTGTGGAAGAAGTAATCATGCGTCCAATTTTGGGAGATATTGGCTAAAACCTTTACAAACAAGCGTTTTACGCCCTCATATCTATATTTTTTTTAACTAACTTTTAACCGCGACAGCCGCGTTAAGGGGCGCCGTTTGGTTAAATTTGTTATACATTATGAAGGTCATTACTGTTAGTATAAGGAGGTCGCTGCTATCCCTGCTGTTTTTACTGGGTATAGCATCTAGTCTGCGAGCGCAGGAATTTAAATTTACCACCACTGTATCAAGCAATAAAGTGGCACTGGAAGAACCATTCCAGATCCAGTTTATGCTGGAAAACGGGACCAATGTAACCCAGTTTACACCACCGAACTTCAACGACTTTGAAATATTGCAGGGCCCTAACCAGATGCAGGGTACTTCGATCGTCAATGGCCGACGTTCTGATTATATTGCATTGATTTATCTGATCAGGGCTAAACGGGTGGGTAACTTTACCATTCCTGCTGCCGCCGCCCGTGTGAACGGCGATATTGTGAAGTCCAATCCTGTCACCATCGAAGTGGCAAAAGGCCTCAGCGGTTCCGCTGCCCAACAGCAACAACCACAGCGCCAGCAGGTACCTGTCAATCCATTTGCCGGTATGGGCCAGCGTAGTGCTCCCAGTCACCAGGCAGAAGAAATGGAAGGTGTAATTAAGAATGGTGAAGACATCAATGCCAAGCTAAAAAAGAACATTTTCGTTAAAGTGGATGTTGACAAAACATCTCTCTACGAGGGCGAACAGCTGACTGCGACCTACAAGCTGTACACCCGCCTTCCGACTAACGCCAGTGTGACCAAAGTACCTGCCTTCAAAGGATTTTCCGCTAAAGATATAGAATTGCCAAACCCGCCACAGGCCAGTGAAGAAATGGTGAACGGCATTCCCTACAGGGTATTCGTGATCCGTAAAACCATGCTGTTCCCGATGCAGTCAGGAACGCTGGAACTCGATCCTGTAGAGGTAGACAACCATGTGAGACTGGTGAAACTGGTGAAGAATGGTAAACGCAAAGATCCACTCGCTGATATGTTCAATGACCCGGCTTTTAAAGACGCGTTCAATGATCCTTTCTTCGATGATGTATTTAACCGGCCGGAAGTAGAATACCAGGATGTTCCTTACAAGATCCAGACAGCACCGGTAAAAGTAACTGTAAAGCCACTGCCTGTCGATAGTCGCCCGGCAAGCTATAATGGCGCCGTGGGCAGATTTAACATGACCGCTACCGTGGATAAGAACAGCCTGTCTACCGACGATGCACTTACCCTGAAAGTAACCATCTCCGGCCAGGGTAATGTGAACCTGCTGAATCCTCCCAAAGTTGACATCCCTGCCAGCTTTGATAAATACGATCCAAAAGTGTCAGACAATATTGAAAAGAACAGCAACCCTCTTTCTGGTAGCCGTACTTTTGAATATGTGCTGATGCCGGTAGAGGCAGGGGAGCAGACCATTCCACCTGTGGAATTCTCTTACTTCGATGCTGCTTCCAAAACCTATAAAACTGTTAGCTCCAAGCCATTCACCATTCACGTGACAGCCGGCAAGCAAACGAAGAGAGACAAAGAAGATTTCAGCCTCAATAAAAACGCCATCACTAACAATAGTAACAGCGTTCTGGATTGGGTAAAACACAATACTTACTTCATTACTTCTATCTGGTTCTACCTGCTGCTGGTATTGCCGCTGCTGGCACTGATCGGAGCATGGCTGTACCGCCGCCGCCTGGATTACCAGCAGAACAATGCAGCTTTCCTGAAACACCGCAATGCTAATAAGGTAGCGCTCAAGCGACTGGAACTGGCCGCCCGCTATCTGAAAGAAGGTAAGGACAAAGCATTTTACGAAGAGACTTCCCGCGCTGTATGGGGCTATCTGAGTAACAAACTGCATGTACCATTTGCTGACCTGAGTAAACAACTGATCCAGGATAAACTGGCACAGCAACAGGTAAGTGAGCAATATACCGCTGACCTGTTTGACCTGCTGGATAATTGTGAAATGGCCCTGTATACGCCCAACCACAACAATACCAGGATGCAGGGTACCTATCAACAGGCCGTACAGGTAATCAGTAAACTGGAAGATGAACTGACAAGGGCGAAGAGCGCCGTTTAAATAAAATCATAGTCAACAACGTGAAACAGATCGTAACCGCTATACTTTTATGCACATTGATGAGCAGTACCCGCCTGCTGGCGGCCCCAGCTCCTCAACAGCAGGAATTTGAGAAAGCTAACGCCTTATTCAGACAGAAACAATATACTGAAGCTGCCGGCATCTATCAGCGACTGGCAGATGAAGGTTATGATCAGCCGGAGCTCCTCATCAACACTGGCAATGCCTGGTACAAAGCTAACCGTACCGGTCTGGCTGTGTACAGCTATGAGAAAGCCCTGCTCGCAGATCCATTCAGCAAAGCGGCTCAGCACAACCTCTCCATCGCTAATCAGCGGGTGGAAGGATATGTCAATGAATTGCCGCAGCTGTTTTTCCAGCAGTGGTGGACAGCTATCAAATATATGCATCGCCCTAATGGCTGGGCTACCGGCGCCATTATCTTTTGCTGGCTCACGGTTATAGGCATCATCTTACTATTACTGCGTCCTACACTGCGGCCCACTGTTGTGAAGAGTGTGACAGGGGTATTCGGCCTTCTTTTCGCTTTCTACCTGTTCATGGGTATTACCACCTATGCGAGTGCCACTGCGCATGACAATGGCATTATCATGGGGAGTGTCGTAAAGGTGAAATCGGCTCCCGATCAGGGCAGCAAAGATCTGTTCGAACTACATGAAGGTGTAAAAGTGCAAATCACAGACGGTACCAGTGAGTTTTGTAAGATAGAGCTGCCAGATGGAAAAACCGGCTGGATGGCTTGTGGGGATATCAAAAAACTATAACCGTTCGATTCGCTCCATGAAATCCTGTTTCCTGTGCCGGGAGACAGGAATACAGCTTCCATCATTCATGATAATTTCTCCGCCGTCCCCTTTCAGGTAACGTTCCATATAGTTCAGATTGACTACATAGCTGTGGTGTACCCTGAAGAATCCTTTGTTTCTCAGCATATTTTCTATGTCTTTGAGGGAACGGAAAACTATAGCTGGTGCGGGTGCGGACAGGAGGTGTATGCGGGTATTGATCCCATCGGCCATACAGTAGAGAATGTCTTTTACCAGGATCATTCGCACCCCTTCGGGGCTGGGCAATCCCAGTCTTTCGCCAGGATAGAGTTGCTGATGCAGCAATTCCATGGTATTGCCTGACCGGGTAACGGACTTTTCCTTTTCTGTAAGATGCGCCTGCCGGATCAGCGCTTTGTCCACAGCGTCCTGCAGATCATCCCTGAGGATGGGTTTCATCAAAAAGTCGACTACATTATGACGGATCGCCTGTAGAGCATATTCTTCGTGAGAAGTGGTGACAATGATCGCAGTATTCATATGGCCGCAGGCATTTATCACCTCAAAACCATTGAGGCCAGGCATTTCCACATCCAGGAAAAGCAATTCAGGTTGATATTTATTTATGGCTTCAAGCGCAGAAAGGCCATCCGCACATACGGCGACGACAGTAACAGAGGGGCAATGTTTTTCTAATAATAGCTTTAGTACACTCCGACTCAGCCTTTCGTCATCAACGATGATGGTTCGCATGATCTGATAAATAATTCTTGTCCTATCGTATTTCTCTATTGGTTGAGGGCTAGGTATTATAGAGATTATACTATGAAGTATCTGTTTACGAAAATATTGTCACTGATAATGAATTCTGCATTGAAAATACAAAATCTGCTGACATTGGATCAATTTTTAATTTGAGAGCTAAGCATTAACCCTCATAAGCTGGCATCATACGGCTATTGACATGGAGCATAGAGATTTTGATACGATGGCCGGTGAGATCTTCTTCTTCCGCTATTTTGGCCTGAATGTGATATTTTTCATTGATCACCTGCAATCGTTCTTCGGCAATGGTGATTCCTTTTGTTAGATAGGACTGTTGGTCCAGGTCGGGAGCTTCATGGTGTACGCCATTGTCTTCTATACACACAGCAATAGTATCTCCATCGCGGGCAAAGGTGATATTGAGCATACCACCTTTGCCCGGCCTTAACAACAGGCGGCGCCAGATGACATCCTGTACATACGGCTGTATAAGCAGGGGAGGGACAAAAGTAAGCTGCTGAGACACGGAAGGAAGTACTTCCAGCTGGTAGTCGAACTGTGGGCCGAACCGGAGTTGTTCCAGCTGCAGATAAAGTTCCAGCGCCTCCACATCTTCTTCAAGGTTCACCCATTCTTTGTTACAGTTTCGGATGATGAGCCGCATTAAGCGGGCAAAACGTGTTAGGTACAGGGATGCAAGATCCGTACTGGTAGTCAGGATGTAGTGGTGTATAGCATTCAGGCTATTAAAAATAAAGTGAGGGTTCATCTGTGCCTGAAATGCATGCATTTCAAGATGGATGATTGCCTGCTGCCTGCTTATCTCTTTTGCTACATCCTTTTTCAGCTTATTTTCCCGGCTTCGGAACAGAATCAATACCAGGGCCAGGCTCAATAAAAAAAACAGCCAATATTGCCAGCCCGCTGCATTGAACAAATCAAAGCAAAAACTCACGCCTTATCGGTTTACTATTCTAAGGATACAATTAAATCTTAGTTCGGAACTAAATGCAACTTTGTCTGACTAGGAATAACAATATCCGTCAAATACCCCGAAGGCGAAAGCAACACTTCTTACAAGGCAGTATTTATGCTAAAAACGGTGTGATTTGGCCGGTAAGTGGTAGGGGAATCAGGGGTTATAATAAAAAATTGCGAAATACGTGAACCGCACTTCGCAATTAACAGGTTAGCCAGCAGGGAGGACTATTCTGTAAACTTGTAGCCTACGCCTCTTACTGAATGGAAATATCTTGAGTTCCGGCTGTCTTCTTCGAAGTACTTGCGGAAGTTGAGGATAAAGTTATCAATCGTACGGGTGGTAGGATATACGTTGTAACCCCATACCACCTGAAGGATCTTTTCTCTGGTAACAACTTCGCCTTTATTTTCGATCAGTAGCTTAAGGAGCATGGTTTCTTTTTTGCTCAGCTCATAGTGTTTACCATCTTTGCCGATGCACTCCTGCGCGGCAAAATCAATTTGATTATCACCGAAATGGTAGACATTCGAGACTGAGTCCTTATCCTGGATCTTCTTATTTTTTAGGATCAGTTTTTCTACACGCAGCAGCAGCTCTTCCAGGTTGAAAGGCTTGGTCATGTAGTCGTCGCCACCTTTTTTCAGACCCAGTACGCGGTCTGCACTACTGTTCTTGGCACTGAGGAAGAGGATGGGCACTTCATTGTTTTGGATACGGATGTTTTCGCACACGGCAATGCCATCCATTTCCGGCAACATTATATCCAGTATGATCAGGTCGAAATACTCGTTTTTCACCGCCTTTAAAGCAGCGGTTCCATTATCTACAGCCGTAACTTCATAGCCTTCCAGCTCCAAATTCAGCTTGAGGGCTTCCTGAAGATTCTCTTCATCTTCTACCAGTAGTATGGATGCTTTTGTAGCTTCCTTCATAGTTTAAATTTCGATAAGCTTAAATTACTGATAATGTAATTTACGCCGTTTGTACGGAATATACCGGCCATGTGATTTCAAAACATGCTCCGGCAGGTACATTATCTTTTACGATGATAGTGCCTCCATGTTGCTGTACGATCCTTCTGGTAAGGAAGAGGCCCAACCCGGAGCCTTTGGCCTTGCGGGTATTTTCGTTGCCAATACGGTAAAACTTAAGGAAGATCCTTTCCCGTTCATCTACAGGGATGCCTGGTCCTTCATCTTTCACTACCAGCCTAAGCTGGCCGGCATTTTCCTCTAACCGTACGTCTATGACCGTATTTTTGGGTGCATATTTAGCAGCATTCTCTACGAGGTTGTTCAGTGCTATCTGCAGCATGAACTTGTCACCATTCAGCCATACATCAGGCAAAATATGTGCCTGTATGGAGTGCGTGGCTATTCTACCTTTGATTTCCTTTACGCCATTGATCAGCAATTCAGAAAAATTGAGGTCTTCGCGGAACAGCTTATAACGGTCTGATTCCATTTGGGATGCCAGCAGTATATTATTACACAGCTGATCAAGACGATTGGTTTCGCGAATGGTATTGTCTAGTAGTTTGAACCGCTTTTCTTCATCCAGTCTATGTTTACGAAGGGTTTCCAGATTGAGTTTGGCGGCAGCGATAGGGGATTTCAGTTCGTGTGTTACGGCCATCATGAAGTTCTGCTGCTGTTGTGAGAGCTTCAATTGTTTGTAGATGGAGCGGTATACAAAGAAACCACCCATTAAAATGATGGCCAGAAAAATAATTCCCTCCCCGATGAACATGACAGTACGGCGGTATTCTGTTGTTTGTATCCGTGCCAGTTCCTGTTGATATTCTACCGGATGTGCAACACTGTCAGTTCTCAGCACCAGGTTCTGGATTTCGAAGCGGGATATCTGTTCACTTTGCATAAACAGGAGCACACCCCACCATACGAGTGCCAGGATCGTGTATGCAAGTACAAACAGATAGATGACGGAAATGGCTTTTCCGTCCTGTAATTTATTGAGTAGCTTTTTCATTGGTCCGTAAACCGGCTTTCTCCACCCGTAAGCCAACATTCATGATATCCGGAAGCGGATTTTGCCGCATATTTTGTTCAAAGGTAAACTTATAAACACCTGGTTTGTTCAGTATTGCATGTTGCTGAATGGGGATCTGGTGTTCATAAATATCGTCCAGTCCACTACCCAGCCATTTACCGGTCATATCAGCAAGGGGCAGTTCTACCCTCTGTGGTATTGGTTGTTCGCCCGGAAACTGGGTATTGATCAGCAGGTAAATATTGCTATAGGGGTATGCATCCTTGTGGCGGATATTCACATAGATGTTATACAAATAGGCTGTATCTGCCGGTTGCAGTGTGACCTCAAATGCTGGCTTATAGCTGTAGGCCCATTCATGCCCCGGGATCTCCAGGTTCTTTTCATAGGTGTCCATCTTCATGGGCTCGCAGGAAGCTGCTACCAGCAACATTCCTACAGCCATCATCCGGAAGAATTTATTCATATACTATTGCGATACGGTTTTTTATTACAGCACATTCAGCACCTGCTCTTTCGCTTTTTCCAGCTCATCTTTCATGAGCACTACCCATTGCTGGATGTTGGCATCATTGGCTTTAGAACCGGTCGTATTGATTTCACGACCTACTTCCTGTAATACGAATCCCAGTTTTTTACCTTTGGAAGGTTCTGCTTCTTTCAGGATTTCTTTGAAGTAGCGGCAGTGGTTTTCAAGTCTTACCAGTTCTTCAGAGATGTCCAGTTTTTCTAAATAAAATATAAGTTCCTGTTCCAGGCGATTCTCATCTATGTTTTCTTTACCTACATATTCTGCCAGCAGAGATTCGAGTCTGGTTCTTACCCTGTCTTTACGCTGAGGATCCAGTTCTCTTACCTTGATGGTGTAGTTTTCAATGTTCTCTATGCGTGTGAGCAGGTCCGCAGCCAGCACAGAACCTTCGTCAAGGCGATGGGCGTCCAGGTCGGAAATAGCCTGTTTCAGTGCTGTTTCAACTTCCTGCCACTCTTCTTCAGAAATCTGCTCATTAGCAGGACTCACCACTTCGGGAAGCTTCATCAGCACATTGAGCATATCTTCTTTAGGCAAATTCAGTTCATCGGCCAGTGTGGTGATAGACTGATGATAGAACTTTGCCAAGTCTGTATTAATGACCACCGGACGGTTTGCACCGTTTTGTCTGATATTGACACTGGCATCCAGTGTACCACGTACTAACGTTTGTTGCAGCTGGTTGCGTATATCAAACTCGTAGGGCTTTAACAACGGGGAAATTTTCAGGTTGACTTCAAACTGTTTTCCATTTAGTGATTTAATTTCTACCACTATTGTTGTCTCTCCCCGGGTGATTTCAGCCCTTCCGAAGCCGGTCATTGATTTCAGCATAATAGAGATTTGTAAGCAACAAACCTACCTAAATTAGGCCAAAGCGCAAAGAAACGTTAAAGATCAGGCTTTAAAGAGCAGGTCATAGAGCTCCTGCCTGCTGTATTCCCTGATGTCGCCCGGCTGCAAACCTGCTATGGTAGCCTTACCTATCCGGTAACGTATAAGTCTCAACGTTGGAAACCCAACGGCAGCGGTCATTTTCCTGACCTGCCTGTTTTTTCCTTCCTTCAGGGACAATTTTATCCACGGGGCGGGAATGCTCTTACGGAAACGAATAGGAGGGTTACGATCCGGGACCTCCGGATCTTCCGGAAAAAGGGAGGCCTTGCAGGGAAGGGTTTTGTACATTTTACCATCTATATTGATAGGTACTCCCTGACTCAGCTTTTGCACAGCAGTGTCGGTGACTGCTCCATCTACCTGTACCCAGTATTCCCTTTCGTGTGCAAATTTCGGATCCAGAAGGCGGTGATTGAGGCCCTTGTCATTGGTCAGCACCAGGAGGCCTTCACTATCGTAATCTAAACGTCCTACCGGGTAAACATCCGGGGGAACTTTAAAAAAATCTCCCAGGCTGGCTTTCCCTTCTTCTTTGCCGAAACGGGTAAGTACCTGGAAAGGTTTATATATTATATAATAATTAAATGCCATAAGGAATGCTCCCGGATGTGATTTTTTGCAGGTTTTAATCCACTAAATTAGTAATTTTGGAGATTGAACACTATGTGTACGCCTTTCCATAATGCCTCGTGTATGAACTGTCAGGATCGCTTTGGATCAATTTTATTCAAAGCTGAAAAGTGCAATCTGGAAGAGATAGACGCCGCCAAAGTATGCTCCACCTACAAAAAAGGAGAAGTAGTATTCCAGGAAGGCACCTATCCCTTCGGCATTTACTGCGTAAATACCGGCAAAATTAAGCTCTCTCATTCAGGAGATGATGGCCGCGAACAGATTGTCAGGTTGGCTAAGCCAGGTGACATCATCGGCTACAAGGCACTTCTATCTGCGGAAAGGTATACAGCTTCTGCTATTGCGCTGGACGATTCTTCCGTTTGCTTTATTCCCAAAGACCTTTTCATGAGCATCCTGCAAAAAGACGCTAACCTCTCTTTCGAGATGATGCGCATCATTGCCAGCGAGCTCCGTAAAGCCGAGACCAAGATCACCCACCTGGCCCAGAAGCCGGTGCGGGAAAGACTGGCCGAAACCCTCCTCTTCATCAAGGAAACTTACGGCGTAGAGCAGGATGGCACTACTCTGAATGTGCGCCTGAGCCGTGAAGAGATCGCCAACCTGGTAGGCACTGCCACCGAATCGGCCATCCGCCTGCTTTCCGAATTCAAAAAAGACGGTCTGATTGAGCTACAGGGTAAGAAAATCCGCCTGCTCAACCAGGAAGAAATCACCAAAACCGCCAACCTGCAGGACTAATTATCACCGTCCTGTCATTTCCTTTATTTCCTGATTGTTGTCAGCCCCGTTCTTGACTCTTGTCATTTTTCCCCCTTCGCATTGCCGGTATTTTTGCACCAAATCCTTTATCATGGCTACATTTACCGCCGTTCCTGGGATAGAAGTGGAGTGTGAACATTGCGGAGAGGCCTGTGCTGACACTACTATCATTATTGGGGATAAGACCTTTTGTTGTCAGGGATGTAAACTAGTGTACGAACTGCTCAATGAGAATGACCTTTGTGAATACTATAATTTAAATAATAAACCCGGACTTGCTCAAAGGATACCTGTCAGGAAGGACAAATTTGCCTTTCTTGACGACAATAAAATCCAGCAGCAACTGATCCAATACAGGGATGATGATCATACGCACATCACTTTTTACATTCCACATATTCACTGCAGCTCCTGCCTCTGGTTGCTGGAGAACCTGCACAGGCTGGATAGCGGGGTTGAAAGCGTAACGGTAAACTTTACCCGCAAGGAAGCGCGTATCGTATACTGGCAGTCGCAGACCACCCTTCGCCGCATTGCCGAAATACTGACCAGCATCGGCTACGAACCCTATATCAGCCTGCAGGATATGCAGAAAAAGAAACCGCGCGTACAGCGGGACCTGATATACCGGCTCGGCGTAGCCGGTTTCGCCTTTGGTAATATCATGCTGCTCAGTTTTCCTGAGTACTTTGGTAACTATGGTTATTCCGATGCGAAAATGAATGAGATCTTTAGAATACTGAATGTGACACTATCACTGCCCGTATTCTTTTATAGTGCTCAGGTATTTTTCAAATCGGCCTGGAGTGGCCTCAAGACAGGTTTTCTTAACATTGACGCCCCCATCGTACTCGCCATCGTTGTCACCTTTGTACGCAGCCTGGTCGATGTGATGTCAGGCACTGGCTCCGGTTATTTCGACTCAATGACCGGTATCGTTTTTTTCATGCTGATCGGTAGAATTCTGCAGGACAAGACTTACCAGGGATTATCATTTGACAGGGATTATACCTCTTATTTCCCGTTAGCCATTACAATTATAAAAGATGGAAAGGAAGTGCCTACAGCACTTCCTGACATCAAAGTAAATGACACCTTACTCATTCACGACAATGAGCTGATACCTGCAGATGGTATTCTGGTACGCGGTACTGCCCTCGTAGATTATAGCTTTGTAACAGGAGAGTCGGTGCCTGTGAGCAAATCAATAGGAGAGATCGTGTATGCAGGAGGTAAACAGTTAGAAGGAAACATCGAGATACTGACGATCAAGGAAGTGGCGCAAAGTTACCTGACCAGTCTCTGGAACAGGGATGAACTGAAGCAGAAAGCGACCCGTCAGGAATCATTCATTCACCTGGTAGCACGTAACTTCACCTGGTTGTTGCTGGCAATTGCAGCGATGTCAGCCCTTTACTGGTGGAAGTTTGACCATACGAGGATCTGGCCGGCAGCAACGTCTATCCTGATTGTAGCCTGTCCGTGTACGTTACTTTTAGCTGCTTCTTTCACCAATGGTCACATTCTCCGTATTCTGAGCAGACATAAATTGTACCTGCGCAATGCGGGTGCCATAGAAAGACTGGCTGGTATTACCGACATTGTATTTGATAAAACAGGTACGCTGACCGGCAACAAGGATATCCCTGTCACCTGGCATGGGCCTACACTTTCAAGGGCCCAGATCATGAGCATCGCCTCTGTGGCGGCTCAATCTACTCACCCGCTCAGTAAACTGATCAGCGCTTTTTATCACAACATTCCAAGGGTGCCTGTAAGTGGGTTCAAAACCACCACTGGTTTGGGCGTGAGTGGATACATCCAGGAAGATGCCATACTGCTGGGCAACGCCTCCTTTACAGGCACCCGCACTGCTACTACGCACAACGATGGTAGCATTGTATACGTAGCTATCAACGAGCAGCCGCTGGGATATTTCCTGATCGGTAACCAATACCGTGAAGGCATTAGTACGCTGCTGCAAAGCCTGAGAACAAAGGGGTACAGCCTCTCCCTGCTCTCTGGCGATAATGACCGGGAAGCGGACTATCTGAAATCATTGATGGGAGAAGACGCAACGCTCCGCTTTACCCAACAACCACAAGACAAACTAAACTACATACTGGACCTGCAAACGAAGGGCAGACGTGTGCTGATGATCGGCGATGGTCTCAACGATGCAGGCGCACTGAAACAGAGTGATGTAGGTATTTCATTAACCGAAGACAGCAACAACTTTACACCCGCGAGTGATGGGATCCTGGAAGCAGGACAACTGACGAGATTACCGAAGTTTATCAGGATCTGTATAGCGAACAAACGGATCATTGTCATCAGCTTTGTAATCTCCCTGATCTATAACGTGATCGGGTTGTCATTTGCAGTGCAGGGTATCTTATCACCACTTACAGCGGCGATTCTGATGCCGGCGAATTCTATCAGCATGATATTACTCTCATATGGCCTGAGCGAATGGGCCGACAGACGCTAAAAACAGGCCATTACTTTTTCCGGAAACCTGCCTTTGCCTTAGGGAGCAAAGGCGGGTTTTCAGGGTTCTTCTACTCAATTTATTAAAGCAGGATACTGCTCAATGAGTGCACTGATTTATATCAGCGAATTCCTTGAGCGGCATCATCGTCCCCGCAACCGTAGTAGGCTAGCTTTGTTCATGGAAATTAAAACAACTCACCATGAGCGTGATCATTTTATTACTAGGAGCCAGTCTACTGGTAGCGATATGTTTCCTGGCGGCCTTTATATGGTCGGTAAGAAGCGGACAGTTTGAAGATCATTTCTCGCCGGCCCATCGAATTCTTTTTGAGCACAAGCCAACCGAACACGCCAGCGGATCTACACCACCAGCACCACCTTGTAACAACAACAGCACTGCCACTCCACCTAATTGTAAGCAATAAGTAATCAGCAACAGGAAGTTTAATTTTTTTCTACGATCAACTCGTCATCCGTAATCGCACAAATATGTCTCTTGAAAAATTTGCGTACGACAACCGTACCGTGAAATGGTTTGCATATGCCAGTATCGGCTGGGGGCTTATTGGTATGCTGGCAGGTCTTTGGGCCGCGCTGGCACTGGTACTCCCGGGAATTAACCTGGACTTTGCACCGACGACCTTTGGCCGTATCCGGCCCGTTCACACCAATGCTGTCATCTTCGCTTTCGTAGGTAACGGTATTTTCATGGGTGTGTACTATTCACTTCAACGCTTGTGTAAGGCACGCATGTACAGCGACCTGCTGAGCAAAATTCACTTCTGGGGCTGGCAGACAATTATTGCCTGTGGAGCCCTTTCGCTGTTCATGGGTTATACTACCGGTAAGGAATATGCCGAGCTGGAATGGCCACTGGATATTGCTATCACACTTATCTGGGTTGTATTTGGAGCGAACATGCTGGGTACGATTCTGAAAAGGAGAGAAGCCCACCTGTATGTAGCCATCTGGTTCTACATTGGTACATGGGTAGCTATTGCCATGCTGCACATCATCAACTCATTCGAGTTGCCACTGAGCTTCATGAAGAGTTACTCCTGGTATGCCGGTGTGCAGGATGCACTGGTGCAATGGTGGTATGGTCACAACGCAGTTGCGTTCTTCCTGACCACTCCTTACCTGGGCCTCATGTACTACTTTGTGCCTAAAGCTGCGAACAGACCTGTGTATTCCTATCGCTGGTCTATCATCCACTTCTGGGCGCTGATCTTTATTTACATCTGGGCTGGTCCTCACCACCTGTTATATACTGCTCTTCCTGAATGGGCACAGTCACTGGGTACTGTATTCTCCATCATGCTGATCGCTCCATCATGGGGTGGTATGCTGAATGGTCTGCTCACGCTGCGTGGTGCCTGGGATAAAGTAAGGGAAGATGCTATACTGAAATTCTTTGTGGTAGCACTGACCTGTTATGGTATGTCTACATTCGAAGGTCCGATGCTCTCCCTGAAAAACGTAAATGCTATCAGCCACTATACCGACTGGACTATCGCTCACGTACACGTAGGTGCACTGGGTTGGAATGGCTTCCTGACCTTCGGTATCCTGTACTGGATGCTACCACGTATTTTCAGCACTGAACTGTACAACCGCAAATGGGCAAATACTCACTTCTGGCTGGGTACCCTGGGTATCATTTTCTATGTGATCCCAATGTATTGGGCTGCTTTCACTCAGAGCATGATGTGGAAAGAGTTTACTGCTGAAGGACAGTTGAAATATCAATTCCTTGAAACAGTTCACACGGTTGTTCCAATGTATGCATTGCGTGCTGTAGGTGGTGTATTCTACATCTCTGGTGTGATACTGATGATCGTGAACCTGGCGAAGACTATCAGCCGTGGTACGTTTGTAGCAGACGAAGCTGCAGAAGCACCTGCACTGCCAAAAGTGATAGAGGTATATGGTAAAGCTCACTGGCACAACTGGATCGAACGTCGTCCAATTCAAATGGCAATATTCAGTCTGATCGTAGTTGCGATTGGTGGTTTACTGGAACTGGTGCCTACCTTCCTGGTAAGGAGCAACATTCCTACTATCTCCAGCGTAAAACCTTATACTCCGCTTGAACTGCATGGCCGTGACATTTACATCCGCGAAGGTTGTTATACCTGTCACTCCCAGATGATCCGTCCTTTCCGGGATGAGGTAGCCCGTTATGGTGAATATTCCAAAGCAGGTGAATTTGTGTACGATCACCCGTTCCAATGGGGTTCAAAACGTACCGGTCCGGATCTGGCCAGAATAGGTGGCAAGTATCCTGACTCATGGCATTACAATCACATGCTGGATCCAACCTCTATGTCTCCAGGTTCTATCATGCCACGATACCCATGGTTATTTGAAGACAGACTGGATAAGACCAGGACACCAGCCATGATCAATGTAATGCGTAAACTCGGTGTACCGTACGCGCCAGGATATGAAAATCAGGCAACCGCAGATCTGGAAAAACAAGCAAACGAAATTGCCGGTTCTCTGGAAAAAGAAAAACTGCATGTTGGTAAAGACCGTGAAATCGTAGCGTTAATTGCTTATCTGCAAAGGATGGGTAAGGATATCAAAACGAAATAAACTGATTTATCATGAAGTTCATAAACTATCTGCAATCCATCACCGGTGTAACCATTTACCCGATGATATCGCTGGTCCTCTTTTCGCTGTTCTTTATAGTAGCGGCCATCTGGGCATTCAAAGCACCAAAAAATATGGTGGACCACATCAGTAATATCCCATTAGACGAAAGCTGAAACCTGACCAACAATGAAGAAAAGACTTTTTAATACAACACTGTTGTTCTCACTGCTGGCCAGCTTACCTGCGGCTGCGGAAGAATACACCTCCTACAAGCCAGATGGTCCGTCAGAACTGGGCCACCCTGTAGCTATCGTACTCCTTACCGTGATCGTAGGCCTGTTCATCGCTATTGTAATATTGGGTAGTGCTGTTATTGGTGCTATTGACATCTATAAGGAGCGACTGAAAAACAGTAAAGCACTCCTGATCGGAGGCTTACTGGTAGGCTGCCTCTTTTCAGCTTCTGGCGCTATGGCACAGGAAGCAGTGACAACAACAGCCACAACAAACATTATCAGCGGTCTGTCCACAACATCCTTTTACCTGCTGATCTCTGTAATCGGCCTTGAACTCCTCGTTATCATTGCTCTGCTGTATGCGCTTCGTATCCTGGTGGGTATTAAGAGCAGGCGTAAAGTAAGAGCTGAGAAAGCTGAAAAAACAGTAGCTGAAGGCAAAAAAAGTATCCACTGGCTGGAAAAGCTGAATGACACCAAGAGTCTGGATGCTAACTCTGAAGCTGAAGCAGACATGGGCCACGATTACGATGGTATCCATGAGCTGAACAATCCAACACCTCCATGGTGGAGATACGGTTTCTACATCAGTATTGCATTTGCCGTAATATACCTCTGGCGATTCCAGGTTGCTCACTCAGCACCATCACAGATAGAAGAGCTGGCCATTGCCAATGCGAAAGCGGATGAGGCAAAAGCTGCCTATCTGAAAAATGCGGCGAACAACGTGGATGAAAATACTGTGAAACAACTGACCGATCCTGCAGATCTGGCTGCTGCGGCCAAACTTTTCGCGAGCAATTGTGCTCCCTGCCATGGCCCTCAGGGTCAGGGTGTGGTAGGACCCAACCTCACGGATGACTACTGGATACATGGTGGAACGATCAACAAGGTATTCACGACTATCAAATATGGTATTCCTGAAAAAGGGATGAAGTCATGGAAAGATGACTTCTCTCCCGGACAGCTGGCACAGTTAGCAAGCTATGTAAAGAGTATCCATGGCACTAACCCTCCTAATCCGAAGGAGCCACAGGGTAATCTGGAAAAATAATCTTTCACGGGCCGGACTGACCGGTTAAACGGAAATCAGTCCCGGCCCACATTTTAACGCGTTCACAATGGATACAACGTTTCGAGACAGTTTGGCGACTGTGGATAAACAAGGGAAACGCAATTGGATTTATGCACAGAGACCTAAGGGTAAACTTTATAATGCGAGAAGTATTCTTAGCTATCTCTATTTCATTGCGTTTTTTGCCGGACCGTTTATTCAGATAAACGGCCGGCCCCTTTTTTTGATTAACGTAGTAGAAGGCCGTTTTATCCTCTTCGGCGCTCTTTTCTGGCCCCAGGATTTCTTCATCTTCGGGTTGGCAATGGTTGCCTTTATTCTCTTTATAGTCATCTTTACGATGGCCTTTGGCCGCCTTTTTTGCGGTTGGGCATGCCCCCAGACTATCTTTATGGAAATGCTATTCCGAAAGATAGAATACTGGGTAGAAGGTGATGCGGCTGCACAGCGGGTACTGAATCAAGCCCCCTGGACTACAGACAAGATATTCAAAAAGACCAGTAAACACGTGTTATTTTATACGCTTTCATTCGTGATCGCCAACACCTTTCTGGCTTACATTATAGGCTTAGACAACCTTTCGCGCATTATTACGGGACCTGTAACTGAACATATTGGTGGTCTTACGGCCATACTCATTTTTGCAGGCATTTTTTATGGAGTTTTTTCTTTTTTCAGGGAGCAGGTATGTACTATTGTCTGTCCGTATGGCCGTTTACAAGGCGCATTGCTGGACAAGAATTCCGTGATCGTAGCTTATGATTACTCAAGAGGAGAACCCAGAAGCCATTTTAAGAAACAAAAGGATGCTGCCTTCGGGGATTGTATCGACTGTGCACAATGTGTAAAGGTGTGCCCCACAGGTATAGATATCCGTAACGGCACCCAGCTGGAATGCGTAGGCTGTACCGCCTGTATCGATGCTTGTAATTTCATGATGGCGAAAGTGAACAGACCTTTGAACCTGATCCGTTACGCATCAGAAGATGGTATTGCCAACAAAAAACCGCTGACGATCACCGCCCGTATGAAAGTGTACAGCAGTATCCTGGTACTGATTCTTACCGCCATCACTTTTATGCTGGTAAGCAGACAACCGGTAGGCGGCGATATCATCCGTGCTGGAGGTATGTTATACCAGGAGAGAGGAGAGGACAGCGTATCCAACCTGTACAATATAAAACTGATCAACAAAACGACAGCGGATATTCCGCTGACGTTGAGACTGGAAGATATAGCAGGTCGTATACAATCAATTGGCGCTTCTGTGATCAAAGTAAAATCGGAATCACAGGGAGAAGGCACCTTCTTTATCGTATTACCCAAAAGTGCGATCAGGAAAAGAAAAACTGTACTGCATGTAGCATTATATGCAGGCGACAAGAAAACCGGTTCCATCAAAACTACTTTCCTGGGACCGATCCAATAACTTTTATAAACTAATCATCATGAACTGGGGACATAGCATCATCGTTGTATTCGTTCTTTTTGCCGCCGGTATACTCACATTGGTTACCAAGAGTATGCATGCACATGTGGAAATGGTGAACAATGACTATTATGCGGAAGAGCTGAAATACCAACAGGTGATAGACGGACGTAAAGAAGCAGCACTGCTGTCGGCACCGGTGAAGATCGATCAGGCCGGCGATCATATAGATGTGACTTTCCCTCCAGAAATGCAGGGAACTCCACTGAGTGGTAAGATCCTTTTCTACAAAGCTGCGGATTCCCGTCAGGATGTAACAGTTCCGCTCCGCGCTGGTGTAGAAGGTACTATGAGCATCAGCAAACAGAAACTGAAAAAGGGCGATTATCAGGTTCAAATGGAATGGGATGCCAAGGGCAAACACTACGTCCAGGAAGAGAATATATCGGTGAACTAATTTAAACAGCACACTATGTTCCTGACATTTCTTTATGCGCTTTCGCTGGGTTTTATAGGCAGTTTTCACTGCATAGGTATGTGTGGGCCGATAGCGCTTACGTTGCCGGTTCAGCACCTGGAAGGCACGCGCAGGCTGGGAGGCATATTACTGTACAATGCAGGACGAGTGAGCGCTTATACAGGCCTTGGCATCTTTTTCGGATGGCTGGGCAGACAATTTTATCTCGGTGGCCTGCAGCAATGGCTTTCTATTACAGTAGGAGGGTTATTGCTGCTGGTCATTTTTTTTCAGTATGGATGGAAGTCATTCCGTCTCCCTGCAATAGGAGGATTTTATACTAAAAGAATTAAATCAATCCTTGGCAACTTACTTCGCCAACGTCGTTTCAGTACACTTTATGCAATCGGTTTTTTCAACGGCTTACTGCCCTGTGGGTTGGTTTACTTCGCCATAGCAGGCGCGATCGCAACAGGTGCAACCTGGCAGGGAGCACTGTTTATGACTGCTTTTGGAACGGGTACCTTACCGGCGATGATAGCGGTAAGCTGGTTCACAGAGCTGATCAGTCTGCGCTTCCGTAACCGTATCAGACGTTTCATACCCGTAATAGCAGGCATTATGGCCATCTTGCTGATCATGCGTGGCCTGAACCTGGGCATTCCGTATATCAGCCCGGTACTTTCTCCTCAGGAAGAGCGGGTTACTTTACACTGTATTAAACCTTGACTACAATGACTCTCATTCAGAAATATAATACCGCTGCTCCACGGTACACCAGTTATCCTACCGTTCCCTACTGGGATGAATCAACCTTTGATGCTACAAGATGGAAACAATCCCTGCAGGAGTCTTTTAAGGCGACCAACTCAACCGAGGGTATCAGCATTTACATACACCTTCCTTATTGCGAAAAGTTGTGCACTTACTGTGGATGCAACAAGCATATAACCATCAATCATGGGGTAGAAAAGCCCTATATGGACGCTATCTTACGGGAGTGGGGCCTCTACCTCAAACTGTTTGAAAAACGCCCGAGAATACGCGAAATTCACCTTGGAGGAGGTACCCCTACTTTCTTCAGTGCCGACAACCTGGCGCAACTCATCAGTGGTATTTATGAATATGCTGACCTGATCTCTGATGCGTCTCTGAGTTTTGAAGGGCATCCCAATAATACCACTGTGGCACATATGCAAACCCTGTACAATTTAGGGTTCAGACGTATGAGTCTGGGCATCCAGGATTTTGATCCAAAGGTGCAGGATATCATCAACCGTATACAACCTTTTGAAACGGTTGAACGGGTTACCAACGAGGCAAGGGAGATTGGATTTACCTCCATTAACTATGACCTGGTGTATGGTTTGCCTTTACAAACGATGGCAAGTGTACAGGATACCATTAATAAGATTATTAATCTGGGTCCGGACAGGATCTCGTTCTATAGCTATGCACACGTACCCTGGATCAAGGGAAATGGTCAGCGCAAGTATTCTGAAGCAGACCTGCCTAAGGATGAAGAAAAACGCGCGCTATATGAATTGGGCAAAACGATGTTTGCTGAAAATGGGTATACAGAAATAGGAATGGATCACTTTGCCCGTCCACATGATTCCCTGTACCGCTCAGCGCAGGAGGGTACCCTTCACCGCAACTTTATGGGTTATACAGATCACCATACTTCACTGATGATAGGCTTAGGTGCATCATCTATCGGCGATAGCTGGTATGCTTATACACAAAACGAGAAGACGATCGATCGCTGGATGGAAAGGGTAAACAACGATGACTTTCCGGTAGTAAGAGGGCATATTCTTAGTACTGAAGACCTGTTACTTCGTCGACATATTCAGGCACTGATGTGCAATTTTGAAACTACCTGGAACAAGGCCGATGTGCAGTGTGATGCGATTGTAGAAGGTTTGCAAAGACTGCAGGAACTTGAAAGGGATGGGTTGGTTGCAGTAAAACCAAGAAAGGTTTTTGTAACAGAAAAGGGACGTCCTTTTATTCGTAACATCTGTATGGCATTTGATGCTCGTTTATGGCGCAGACAACCACAATCACAGCTATTCAGTAGTGCCATCTAAATCTTATTGACTTCATTCTTATTGCTTTACGTTGAATGTGTATCCTGAGATTGGAATTTTTTCCAAAAAATGGAATAACCATGCTATGATAAATTATCACATAATTGTGATAGAACGATCGGCTGAAATATTGATGAATAAAGGGTTTGAGCGGGCATAAAAAAAGTCTGACCGTTTTTTACAATCAGACTTTCTTGTTATGTGAATGGGTTAGTAAGTACAGGGAACAAAAATTCCCTACACAATATTAAAAAGAATTTTATCACAAAAGAAAAAAAATGCAAACTTTTTTATTCACACCACTAAAAAAAGTGTGGATAACAACAGTCAAAAAGTGCAGCTGAAAGATTTTTTGTGCCGGTTATCAAACCCAATTTACACAAACGATAATATCCCGATTCTCACCTACCTTTGTTGCACTAAACAGCAGAATATATGAAGTTCAATGCTCCAATACCGGTAACCGAAATCGCTGCATACATAGGCGCAGAGCTGGAAGGCAACGATCAGCAAATGGCAACCGGCATTAACGAAATACATAAGGTTACTCCGGGTGATATTTCATTTGTAGACTTTGAAAAGTACTATGATAAGTGTCTGCGTTCCGCAGCAACAATTATTATCATCAATAAAAAAGTTGACTGTCCTCCCGGTAAAACATTGCTTGTATTACCAGATCCGTTCAGTGCTTATGTTAAAATTGTGAAAAGGTTCCGTCCTTTTGAACCAGCGACCAAACCCATCAGCGATTCCGCGAAAATAGGGAAGGACACTATCATCCAGCCAAATGTGTTCATCGGAAATCACGTTACTATCGGAGAGAACTGTCTTATTCATCCCAACGTTACCATCTACGATCATACAGTAATTGGCAACAACGTAATCATTCATGCAGGCACCGTGATTGGCGCAGATGCATTCTACTTTAAGAAAAGAGCAGACAGGGAAGTGATGTATGATAAGATGGAAAGCTGCGGTCGCGTGATCATTGAAGACGATGTGGAAATCGGCGCTGGCTGTACCATTGACAAGGGTGTAAGTGGTGATACTATCATTGGTCGCGGTACTAAGTTTGACAATATGATTCATATCGGTCATGGTACCGTGATTGGTCGTAACTGTCTCTTTGCTGCACAGGTAGGAATCGGTGGTAAAGCTCATATTGAAGACAATGTGATCCTCTGGGGTCAGGTAGGTGTATCCAAAGATCTGGTGATCGGTAAGGGAGCTGTGGTGCTGGCACAAAGTGGTGTACCAGCTTCACTGGAAGGAGGGAAAACGTACTTTGGTTCTCCGGTAGAAGATGCACGCGTGAAGATGAAGGAACTGGCATGGATCAAACGTATCCCTGAAATCTGGGAGAAATTAATGTCTAAATAAACGCTTTTGTAAAATAGCTTCTGCAGGGTAGCAGAAGCTATTTTTTTATACATTTGGAACATGCTTTTCCGAACATTGCTTCTCCTGTTTTCAACCCTGACTGCAGTAGCCCAGAAAGGGCTTACCGAAATCCCTGTCACTATCAAAGACGGCTGGTTTACTGCCAAAACAATTTCTTTCGATAAGTATACCACGGGCGACCGTAAAAACGGTATTGATCAACCCACTTCCTTCTCCTTCATAAAGAACCCAATTGACGCCTTCAACTTTCAGCTTCTATGTGATACCTGCAACAAAGGGAGTAAGGCGTATATTCAGGCGCTATTTACCCCTCGCATCGCTTTCTCAGATCGTTCGTTGCCATCCTTACTGGAACATGTTGAGGCTAACAATAAACTTACTTATATCGTCATCCAGGTTGCCGATTCTTCTTTGGGTAACTGGGAAATGATCCTCCGGAATATGACTTACCTGGACCTGAACGACAACAAACAGGCAGGCATACTCCGCTCTTCACTGGGAGAGTTCAAAGTCACCGCTAATAACCATTTTGGTATCGTAAATTCTTATGAAAATATCCGGTACGAATTTGTGTACCGGAAGAAGGTAGTGGCGGCCGTCATACCCGGTAATAATCCCCGGGTATGGTTAGACCTGAATAATTTGAAAGAGGAGCAGCGCATTGTAGTTGCAGCAGCAATGGCTGCATTATTGCTGAGATGAGGACTGCATTTTTTCCAGGTAAGCTTTACTCATACGGGCCACCGTTTCTTTCAGTGGTGTAAACGCAAAGTCCGGCAATACTTCCTTTATCTTCCCGTTGTTGTAGTATACTTTCAGTTGTGCTGTATGCGCAGTTTCTTTTGTTAACACGGCCTTTTTCCCGGTGATCTTACTTTTCAATGTTTCTATGCGCCATACTATCTCTGCCTGCCATGGTTTCACCAGTTTATGCGGCGGCTTCTTGCCCAGGTGGATCGCCATTTCTGTAAACAGGTCTACATATCGCCAGTTGTCTGCAGAGATTACAAAACGCTGACCGCTTACATTGCTTTCCATAAGGCGTATCATCACTTCAGCTACATCTTCCACATCTGTGAAACCAGTGATTCCTTCTGTATAATAAGGGAATTCTTTCCAGGCACTTTTGATGAGCAGACCGGAACCATCTTCCCAGAAATCTGGTCCCAGAATAATAGATGGATTCACGATGGCAGCAGGTAATCCTTCTGCAATACCTCTCCATACTTCCATTTCTGCCCTATACTTACTTACGGCATATTGTGAGTTGTGATGACTATCCTGCCATTCAGTATTTTCATCGATCATCTGCCCGGTCTTTGCACGACCCAGGGCCGCTACGGAACTCACATGCACCAGTTTTTTCACGCCAGCATCCAGCGCCAGGTTCACCACATTGGCAGTACCATCTATGTTCACTTTCATTATCTGCTCACGCGCTTCCGGACGGAATGATACCACACCTGCACAGTGATAGACTTTTTCAACACCTTCCATGGCTTCTTCCAGTGCGACTACATCCAGTACATCACCTTTGATCCAGGTGATTTTGTCTGCAATGTCTTTGAGCTGTTCAGGAATTTCCTTGCGGTATAATGCCCTTACAGGTACGCCTGTTTTCACCAGTTTTCGTAATAAATGACTGCCTAAAAATCCGGTTCCTCCTGTTACTAATATCATGTAATCTTGTTCCGTTTGTCTAAAGATAATTATAAAACCCTTTCCCGGTTTTCTTTCCTAAATCACCTGCCTGCACACAGGCTATCTGCAATGGACTCGGCGTAAAGCGGGGAGCCTTTGCAAATGCATCGTACAATGATTGCGTCACGGCCAGGTTTACATCGTTGCCAATCAGGTCCATCAGGGTAAAAGGGCCCATTCTGAAGCCTGCACTTTCCAGCAGGCGATCTATTGTTTTGTATTGAGCAATTCCTTCCGTTGCAACCTGCATGGCTTCTAAATAATAATGCCGGGCAACCCTGTTTACAATAAAACCGGGAGTATCCCTGACTTGTACCGGTGTTTTACCCATTTTAGCTGCTAATGCATGCAACAGTTGTGCAACACTATCCGTTGTTTTTTCGCCACTCACAATCTCCACCAGTTTCATAACCGGTGCGGGATTAAAAAAGTGCATGCCAGCTACCCGTTCGGGATGAGGCACCGCCGCTGCAATGGATGATATGGAGAGTGAAGAAGTGTTCGAAGCGAAGATCGTGTACTCATTATTCACAGCCGCTAATTCCCGAAATAGCGCTGTTTTAATATCGGTTTTTTCCACAATGGCCTCTATGATCACATCTGCCTTTACATCGCCGGTATGTGCCGTAAAATGCAGGCGTTGCATGATCTGGACGGCCATTCCTTCCTCCAGTTTTCCTTTCTGCTCCAGGGTGGATAATTGACTACTGATCTGTTGTCTGGCTTTGTCCAGCATAGCTGGTTGTACATCGAACAATACTGTGTTAAAACCGCTTGCAGCGGCTAACTGTGCTATGCCGGCGCCCATTGTGCCAGCACCGCATACAGCGATCGTTTGCATTTGTTCCAGGTGGATCATCTTCGTCTTTTGGGGGTAAAAAAAGAAAAACAGGAGAAAAGGCGTATGGATAATTCAATTGCGCGCTTTTCTCCTGTTTGTAAATATATTCAAATATGCTTGTTGCTAGACAGCTCCTTCAAATTGTTCCAGGAATCGAACATCATTTTCTGAGAACAACCGTAGATCCTTAATCTGGTATTTCAGCATGGTAATGCGTTCTATACCCATACCGAAGGCAAAACCAGTGTATTTTTCAGGATCGATACCACAATTCTCCAACACCTTTGGATGCACCATACCACAACCCAGGATTTCTACCCAACCGGTATGCTTACATACGTTACAACCCTTACCACCACAGATGTGGCAGGAAATATCCATTTCTGCACTTGGCTCAGTGAACGGGAAGTAGGAAGGACGGAAGCGGATACGGATATCTTCGCCAAACAGCTCTTTTACGAAGTGATAGAGCGTTTGTTTCAGATCGGCGAAAGAAACGTTTTCATCAATGTACAATCCTTCTACCTGGTGGAAGAAGCAGTGTGCACGGGCAGAAATAGTTTCATTGCGGTATACACGTCCGGGACAGATGATACGGATAGGCAGCTCACCTTTTTCCATTGCCCTTACCTGTACGGAAGAAGTATGAGTGCGCAGCAACCAGTCCGGTGCCTTGCTGATGTAGAAAGTATCCTGCATATCCCTCGCCGGGTGATTTTCCGGCAGGTTCAGTGCGGTAAAGTTATGCCAGTCATCTTCTATTTCAGGCCCTTCTGCAATCGCAAAACCCAGGCGTTCAAATATGCTGATGATGTTATTTCTTACTATGCTGATAGGATGACGGGTACCCAGGCGGTGAGGTTCCGCAGGCAGGGTAAAGTCCGCATCGGTAGCGGCAGCACCGGCACCATCTTTCAGGTGTTCAAATTGCGCATAGCGCTCTTCTACGAATTGCTTAAACCCGTTGAGCAGTAAACCGAATTCTCTTTTCTGCTCTTTGGGTACGTTCGCCATTTCTCCGGATATAGCTTTTACAATCCCTTTGGTACCAAGGAATTTGATACGGAATGCTTCCAGGTCGGCAGCTGTGGCCGGTTCGAATGCCTGGATTTCCTGTTTGTAGGCAGCTATTTGCTGTTCTATGTGATCCATAAGACAGCAAAGATAATGATATACTCAGAAAATTAATTTATAACCCACACCCCGGATGTTGACAATTTGTACCCTGGGGTCGTCTTTGAGGTAGCGGCGCAATTTGGTGATGAAAACATCCATGCTACGGGCGTTGAAAAAGCTGTCGTCGCCCCACAAATCCAGCAGTATACTCTTCCTTTCTATTACCTGGTTCAAATTTTCTGACAGGCGCCGCAGTATCTCGGCTTCCCGGTGGGAGAGGAAAGCCGTTTCGTGATTGCGGGTCAGGGTTTGCTTGGTGTAGTTGAAGTGGTACTGGCCAATCTGGATTACATCGGAACCAGAAGCCTCCTGTGCTGCCGGCTGATCATTGAACCGCTGCAGCAAAGCTTTGATCCTTACAATCAGCTCATCCATACTGAATGGCTTTTTCAGATAGTCATTGCCTCCCAGTTCGAATCCTTTTACCACATCCGCAGTCTGGGATTTAGCCGTGAGAAAGATAATCGGGGTCACTTTGTCCTGTTTCCTGATTTCTGTAGTAACAGTGAAGCCGTCCATGTTTGGCATCATGATATCCAGCACGACCACATCTGGTTTGTGCTGCTGGTACAAATCCAGTCCTTCCTTTCCGTCAGACGCGTAGAGCATTTCAAAGCCACGCATTTCCAGACTATCTTTTACGATTTGTCCCAGTTGCCATTCGTCTTCTATCAATAATACTTTAGCCATAGTTACAGATTTAATCTCAGACAGGTATCTGGATGATAAATTCGCTGCCTTTGTCCGGTTCACTGTGTACAGTGATACTACCATCGTGCAGCTCTACTATTTTCCTGACATAACTGAGGCCCAGTCCGAATCCCTTTACATTGTGCAGGTTGCCGGTCGGTACCCGGAAGAAAGTATCAAAAATACTTTCCTGGTATGTTTTAGGAATACCTATGCCATTATCTTTTACCCGAATGATCAAGTTACCGTTTTCTATTGAACTACGGATGTTTACCACGGGTAATTCTCCTGAGTACTTGATGGCGTTGTCCACAAGGTTATTGATCGCATTTGACAGGTGGGTACGGTCTACATTTACCAGCCGCTCACCGATCAGGTTATCATACCTGAATTGCACGGATCTGTTGGTTTTGAGCTGATGGTTAGTAATGATCGTATCCATGATTTCGTTGATGTCCGTTTCTTCTTTGTACAGCTCTATTTCTTCTCTTTCTTCCGATGCGATGTGTAATACTTTTTCAACCAGGTCAGACAACCTTTGCAACTCCTGCTTGGAGATGTCGAGGTAAGTTTGCGTTTTGCGCTGATCGTTGAGGGCATTGAAATTCTGCATGGCTTCCACAGCTGCATATACAGTAGCGATAGGCGTTTTCAGCTCATGCGTCATATTGTTGATGAAATCATTCTTTACCTCTGAGAGTTTCTTTTGTTTCAGGATGGTACGCAACATGTAGATAAAGCAGATCGTCGTCAGCACCAGCAAAACAAAGGAACCTGCCAGGGTCCAGACCATCTTGGCCAGGATGTATTGCATGGGTGATTTAAACACTGCCTGAACAAAAAGGTTGCTTGCAGGGTTGAACGGTATCTTACTTGTCTTTTGTGGACCCCTTCTGCGCAGACTATCGCGGAAACTTTCCCTGGCAAAACCTTCAAAGTTGATATGAAAAGTATCCAGGCGGAAATCAGTTTTGATCTGACGGCCGTGGAGTTCTGCGCTAAAGATGGAGTCCAGCTTTATCAGTTTGACACTATCGCTGGTAATATTGTTCAGGAGCAGGAAATCGGAAATTTGTCTGGCTAAGGTATCGGCATACACACGGTTGGGATTCTGATGAGGACCGGCATGATCATTCGCATCGACAATTAAGTGCATGCGCCCTTCGCGCCCTTCACCTTCTTCCGGACCTGGAGGAGGGATATCGCCACCAGGGCCTCTCATGCTGTCTCCATGCTCTCTGTTAAAGCGCCTGAAGTACCGGCGTACGTCGGCAAACTGTTTGTTGTAAACAGCTGTACGCAATGATTCGTTAATATCTTTACTGAACTGATCTAACTGTACGTGATAGGAGTTATATAACCAGTATCCCTGGAACATGTAGATGCCTAGAATGCATATACACATGAGTATCAGAATGTTTCGGATCCGCTGGCGCATTATATCAATGAATTTATCATGCAAAGCTATTTGATTATAGGATTATCATAGCTATCCCATTAACAGTAATTAACAATAAATAAGGAACCTTAACCATTGCGCCCATATTATGTTCTGTCATTAACAGTAATTAACAATAAATAAAGCTATTTAACCTGAAAATGCGTGCCGAATATTGACTTTTGTGACAGCAAAAAAACAAACACATGAACCATTTATCAAAAACCCTCTTTGGTGCCGCCCTGATAGCCTTCACTGGCTTCACAGCACAGGCACAGGAAAAGAACAGCGGTGTGATCGATTATGAATTGAGTCAAAAAATGCCTCCAAGAGGCGGCGATGGCGGCGATGAAGAAGGACAAGTAATCACTATAAAGCAACATTTCTTTTTCGCAGCCGGCCACGGTAAGCTGGAAACAGAACGTCCTAACTTTGGCGGGGGCATGGATCGTCAGGGTCCTCCTCCTCCTGGTGAAGGTGGTGAACAAGGCCCCCCTCCAGGATTCGGTGGTGGCCGTTTCCGTGGTGGATTTGGTATGATGGGTGGCGGATTCGTTGACCTACAGAGCCATAAATACCTGCAAACATTTACCAAACCAGATGACTCTACTAAAACCTACTTTGCAGAAGAAGACTTCCGTCCGGCAAAAGATGTAAAACCGGGTGATAAGACTAAGAAAATCGCTGGTTACAATTGCAAAAAAGCTACCGTGACCGTAAGGGATGAAACTTATACTGTATGGTATACAACTGACCTGCCTTTCAGCTACAGCCCTGTAAATGGCCTGTTACCTGAACCCAATGGCGTTGTACTGGCTGCTGAAAGCGACAACCGTTCCTTTACAGCAAAGAAAGTAGACTTTAAACCAATACCTCCTGAAAAAGTTTCCCTGCCTGGTAATGCGGAGAAAGTGAGTGAAGAAGAAATGCACAAAATGCGTCAGGAGGCCAGAGATAAATTCCGTGACAGACAAAACAGGAATTAAAAGACTACTACTTTAACTTACATCCTCCTCATGAAAAGGATCCCCCTTATGACTTTGTGCCTGATCCTGATTGCGCTTATATCCAAAGCGCAATCAGGTCAGGTTAAAGGCCAACTGACTGACTCAACCGCATCTCACCCTTTGGCTGATGCTACCGTAGCATTGCTGAATGGCAAAGATTCTTCTCTCGCAGCTACTGCATTTACTGACAAAAAAGGTGGATTCAGCTTTACCGGTCTTTCTGCCGGTGGCTACCGGGTATACATTACTTACCTGGGTTACAAACCAATCTTCAAAAGCATTACTGTATCGGCCGCACAACCTGTAGTGGATATGGGCACCATTCATCTTCTGGGCAAAGGTATCACCCTGGGTGAAGTAGAGATCATACAGGAAGTACCTCCTGTTGTGGTAAAAAAAGATACCCTTGAATTCAATGCAGATGCTTTCAAAACCCGTGAAAACGCAGTGGTGGAAGACCTGCTTAAAAAACTGCCCGGTGTTACTGTGGATAAAGATGGAGTGATCACAGCACAGGGTGAAACGGTAAAGAGAGTATTGGTAGATGGTAAACCATTCTTTGGCGATGATCCAAAACTCGCCACCAAAAACCTGCCTGCTGAAGTGATCGATAAAATTCAGGTGATAGACCGTAAATCAGATCAGGCACAGTTTACAGGTATCGATGATGGTAATACTGAAAAAGCCATCAATATCACAATTAAAAAAGACAAGAAAAAAGGAGTATTCGGAAAGGCATCCGCCGGCTATGGTACTGATGATCGTTTTGCTATCAATGCCAATGCTAACGCCTTCCGCGATAACCGTCAGCTTTCTTTCCTGGGTAGTGGTAACAACGTCAATAACATGGGCTTTACCATGCAGGATGTATTCAACTTCTCCAGCAGCAACAATGGCAGTGGAGGTAGTAACGGCCGTAGTGGCGGCGGTGGCAGGGGAGCTGCTCAATCTACCATCAGCAACCTGGGTGGTAACAGTACCACAGGCATCACCACAAACTGGAATGCAGGATTCAACTATAATCAGGACTTTGGATCAAAATTAAAGATCAATGGTAGTTACTTCATCAACGATGTAAAGACTGAAACTAAAAATCAGAACACAAAGCAAACTTTTACATCCGATAGTTCTTACTATTATAACTCTACTACCGGTTCTCTTACTGAAAATAAGAACAACCGTCTCAACATGCGGATCGAGTATGAAATTGACTCTTTCCACTCTGTGATATTTACACCTACATTCTCCTATACTGATGGTAGCACTAATTCAACCAGCTACTACCAACAGCAGGATATCAATAAAGTAACCTCTATCGATGGTTCCAATACCAATCGTAGTGGTGCTTCTTCTCCAAACTTTTCAGGCTCTGCATTGTACCGTCAGAAGTTTCATAAAACAGGTCGTACGCTGAGCGCCAACTTTACGTATGGATATAACACTACCGATCGTCAGAACTATTATAAGTCGCTGGATGAATATGTAGCGACTGATACTACTTCAGCTTATACCAGCGGTTACGACAGGAAGACGAATGCGAATAACATCGGTAGAAATTATCAGGCAACATTGACGTACACAGAACCGTTGATGAAAGACAGATACCTGGAACTGGATTATACTTATAGCAATAATTACAGCTCTTCCAAAAACCTGACTTACGATGCAAATGCTTCCGGAAAATATGATGTGCTGAATGATAGCCTGAGTAACATTTTTGAAAATACATTTTCTACTAATCAGGCAGGTATCAATATACGTACGAACAAGTTCAAGTATGACTATACCTTCGGTATGAATGTGAAGTTTAATAGTCTGGTGAATGATAATGTAAGCAGGAATACACACATCTCTCAGTATACAGTAAACTACTTTCCTTCTGCAAGTTTCAACTATAATTTTGAGCAGGGTAGAAGGTTCCGTTTTCGTTATAATGGCAGCACAACACAACCAACTATTTCTCAGTTGCAACCACTACCAGATCTGACCAATTCACTGTATGTACAGCAGGGTAATCCTAATTTGAAGCCTACGTTCACACATAGTCTGATGGCGGGTTATAACGCGTTTAACAGAAGTTCATTCCGTGGTATTTTTGTAAATGCAAATGCAACATTCGCCAATAACCAGATTGTAAATGCGAACCGTACAGATGACTCTACCGGTAAGCAATACACTAAACCGATCAATACAAACGGTGTGTATTCATTGAGTGGTAGTATGGTGAATGCTATTCCCATCAAGAATCACATCACTTCTCTGAACATAAGTACGAACGTTTCTTACAAAAGAGATGCGAGCTTCACTGGTGTAGATGAGGATTTCAGCGACATAAAGAAATACTATACCAGAAACTTCAGTCTGACCGAAGGCATTACATTCAACTACTTCTTCAAAGAATTATTTGATGTATCTACATCTGGAAGTGTACAGTATGCTGCAGCACGATACGACATCCTGCCAAGCAACAATACCAACTATTTCAACTATTCATTCTCTCTGGATTTCAACATCAATCTGCCTGCAGGTTTTCAGGTGGGTAGTGACATGACATACACATTGAATGCCGGACGTGCTGCTGGTTACAACGTAGATTATACTTTGCTGAACGGATATGTATCTAAGTTTGTGGGAAAGAAAAAACAGGGACAATTTAAATTTTATGCTTACGACCTGCTAAAACAAAATATCAGCATCAGCCGTACTACGGGTGAGAACTACATCCAGGATACACAGAACATGGTACTGCAACGTTACTTTATGATCAGCTTTACATACTTCCTGCGTAAGTTCGGTACGAACAATAATAATAATCGTGAAGGCCCTCCACGCGAAATGCGCTTTATGCGTCCTCCGGGTGGCGGTATGCCGGGAGGTCCTCCTCCGGGCGGTGGAATATAAAACAGAAAAGGAGTGCGATATGCACTCCTTTTTTTATGTATTATACATGTAAAATGACTCCAGATTTTTTGAAAGGTTGAAAGGAAATAAAGGTGACGGTGAAACATCTCCCCTCGTACCATCAGCTTTATAACCTTACAACCTTAATAACTTTGTCGTTTGACCATAGGGGCAGTAGCATCGGATCATGCAACTTTGTATTTCGGCGCAGGGGATTTGCGCTCTCTTATACCATTAGCAATCCTGCGTACTAACCAGCTTAGTGTAAACGTCGGAATAAAGTCCAGACCAGGGAATAACTCCTCCATAAAGTTGAACACACTTCCGAATGCACCCATACTGCCACCAAACATTCTGTAGAATATGATAGCGGAAATGGGAGCCCAAATTACATCACTCACTTCGCCTAACACGGGCACTGCATAACTGGCACAGCCAATCAGGTCCATCAGTATACAAATCCATAAGGCAGGAGTAAATCTCTTTTCCATATTGACCTCCGCTTTAAATTGTGAACAAATTAGTATAATCAAATAGCTTACCAATTTCAATTACGGATGGTGGTATAGTAATTACGGAGTCTATGGCCGGGGCGCTATTTTGGGAATAATGATTTGTGATACAATCCTTTAAAAAATGCTGATTTTTTCTTCTTTCTGGGATTACTCGTAATTTTTTCTAACTCAGGCGTAACTGTACTTCTATAAGGTTTGGTACTAGTATAAAGTTACGAATTTCATCCCGGATTGGTAGTACGCATTTCAAAAATGCGTAGTTCCACGTTATATTTATAAAAAATTCTATCGTTATATGTCCACTCCGCTCAAAGGTTGTATCCGTCATTCCGTGTGTGCCTGGCCTTATGAATCCATTCCACTGGACACCTTTTGCAAGGGTGCTAAAGAAATAGGGCTTGAATCCATCGATCTCCTGTACCCCCATCAGTTTGAAACCGCAAAGCACTTTGACCTCACCTGTGCCATGGTAGCATCTGTGAGCGATGCATGGAATATCGCCAAAGGGTGGAACCGTGTAGAACATCACGATGCCCTCATTACTTATTACCAATACCTGATAGACGAAACGGCCAAAGCCGGCTTCCCTTCTGTAGTCTGCTTTTCTGGTAACAGAGAGGGACTGGATGATGAGCAGGGTATTGAAAATTGCGCTATGGGGTTGCATCGCTTATTACCATATGCTGAAAAAAAGAAGGTGAATATAGTGATGGAGCTGCTGAACAGCAAAGTTGATCATCCTGATTATCAATGCGATCATACACACTGGGGCGTGGCTTTGAGCAAAAGGATAGGGTCAGAACGTTTCAGCCTCCTCTATGACATTTACCACATGCAGCTCATGGAAGGGGATATCATCCGCACCATTCGCGACAACCATACTTATTTCAGTCATTATCACACTGGCGGCGCGCCCGGCAGAAATGAGATCAATGACAGCCAGGAATTATACTACCCGGCTATCATGAAAGCAATTTATGAAACAGGGTTTAAAGGCTTTGTAGCACAGGAATTTATTCCTACCAGAACGGATAAACTTTCGTCTCTGAAAGAAGCCGTGCTGATATGTGATATCTGACTCTTACTTAAATCAGTATTTCCAGTCATTACGCAGCATGCCCATAACTACCATGTCTACAAAATGTCCATGTAGTTTGGCATTGTGGCGCAAAATACCCTCTTTCGTAAATCCAAGTTTGATAGGAATACGGGCACTGCGGTCATTTTCCAGTGCAAAGCGAATTTCTATTTTGTTGAGTTTCAGGTTTTCGAAAGCAAAAGAGATGAGCACCTTGCAGCAGGCTAAGACAATACCTTTGCCACGACAATGTTCTGCCAGCCAATAGCCGATTTCGGCTTTTTGCAGCAGGTGATCCCAGCAATGTAAGTCCAATACTCCGCATAGCTGACCATTATACCAGATACCAAAAGCAATGGCTTCCTGGTCTTCTGCTTTGCGCAGCATCATCTCTATAAAACGAAGGGAATGATCTTCATTGGTATTGTAATCCACCCATGGCAGGAATCGGCGCAACGCCTTACGGGATGTATCGATGGTGCGATAAAGCACCGGTGCATTTTCAGGTTGTAACTGCCTGAGTAAAATCTGATCGTCTACGGCTAACTCCAGCATAAAAAATTAAGGTTTGGCCCCTATACCGTCCAGGGTATAGTGACCAAACCTCAAATATAATAAACTTAACTTTTTGCAAACAACTGTTGCCGCTGCATATCACGAACTATCTGGCGGGCGAACTGTGATGCCTGCTTATAAGCAGTGGGCGGATCTATCGCTTCTGACTGTGCATTGTAGATCAGCTTTTTCTGTCCCAGGTCATAAAGATTCGTATCCCATTCATACCGCACATTCGTGACATAATAACCAGGGGTAAACATACCGCCGTACCATCCCCGGTAATAAGGGGCGTAAGGGTAGGAGGGCACATAGCCGCTGGATTTTGTCTTATCGACCATAGCGATAGTGAGCACCTGGTCCACATCACCATTTCTGAATTTGCGCAGGGCGGCCTTTTCGTCTCCTGTCTTCGACAAGGCGTCGTCCGGGCCGTATTTGGCAAATGAAGATACTGCGTTGAAGCCTTCTTTATGTAGTTCATTGACCAGCTCATTTTCCATTAAAATGCGCAGTTTTTTGTCCCTGGGTGGAACAAGGGCTATCACAATCATTTTTTTGCTGGTATCCAGCCTGGCATCCGGTGTTTTCCAGGACGAAGTTAGTTTGGTACTGGTACAGGCTGCGATGGACAGCCCTATACATAATAGCAATACTCCTAGCCTTTTCATAATCTCCTCCTTTTAACTGTTGGTTAGACGGGAAAAAAAGAGGAGAGTTACATTGACCTGCTAAAAATAATAGCGGCTTGCGACGATTGGTCGCAAGCCGCTATACGTATATACATCAGTATTAATAATTAATCACCTGTTCCTGGATTCCCGCCGGGATTTCCCTGAATTCGTACAACTGGGTTCTCAGCTGCGGCTCGAAGCCAGCTTCCTTGATCGCCTGTTGCATGGATTTGTAGGTAAACCTGTGCGGAGCACCGGCAGCACTGACCACATTTTCCTCGATCATGATAGATCCGAAATCGTTCGCACCGGCGTGTAGACAGATCTGAGCAACCTGTTTACCTACTGTGAGCCAGCTAGCCTGGATATTCTTTATATTAGGCAGCATGATACGGCTCAATGCGATCATACGGATATATTCTTCGGAAGTGGTCATGTTGTGTACCCCTCTGATCCTGGACAGCAGGGTATCTACATCCTGGAATGTCCATGGAATGAAAGCGGTGAAGCCATAATGGCCTTCCGGTTTCTCGCTCTGTACCTGTCTGATATCTGCCAGGTGTTCAAAACGTTCCATTATAGTTTCCACGTGTCCGAACATCATGGTAGCGGAGGATGCGATATTCAGCTTATGCGCCGCCCGCATTACATCCAGCCACTCCTGCGCACCACATTTCCCTTTGGAAATGAGCCTGCGCACACGGTCGTTCAGGATCTCAGCCCCGGCACCTGGTAAGCTGGCCAGACCAGCTTCTTTCAGTGCGCTCAGCACTTCTATATGTGTACTTTTTTCCAGTTTTGTGATGTGTGCCACTTCAGGGGGCCCGAGGGCATGCAGCTTGAGGGTAGGATACAACTGTTTCAGCTGCTTAAAGGTATCCACGTAAAATGCCAGACCCAGATCCGGGTGGTGTCCGCCCTGCAGCAGCAACTGGTCGCCGCCAAATTTCAGGGTCTCCTCGATCTTTACCTTGTACTCCTCAATTGACGTGATGTAAGCGTCTCCGTGACCTGGGATACGATAAAAGTTACAGAATTTGCAGTTAGCCGTACACACGTTGGTCGTGTTTACGTTTCGATCTATCTGCCAGGTAACTTTTCCGTGTGGAACCTGTTGTTTACGAAGCTCATTTGCGATGTGCATCAGCTCCGTAAGCGGTGCTTTTTCAAACAGATATACCCCTTCTTCCGGTGCAAGCCACTCAAAATTTAATGCTTTCCTATATAGATCTTTCAGTTCCATGATAAACAAAGGTAGCAAAAAACAATATCCCGCCATTGGTGGATTTTTAGGTGGTAATCGGCTTTTTTAATCCTACATTTATACAACTGTTATTCTGTCATTCTCTCGTATGCAAAAAGCAACATTGTCAAAGCACTGTTGTATCATTTTATTAGCACTTTCTCTATTCCACGCCGCAACCGCTCAATCAAAACTGCCTCAGGAAGAAGAAGGTACGCTGATCTGTCGCTTTCCATTCAGACAATACTATGGGGGCGTAGTGGTGATACTCGCACAGATAAAAGGTTTTTCCGATACACTCCAGTTCATCCTTGATACCGGTAGTGCAGGCATATCTCTGGACACCAGCACCTGTGTCCGCTTAGGTGTTCAGCTCACACCATCTGACAAAGTTGTGCGTGGGGTCGGAGGGTCCAAAAGAGTGGATTTCGCCATGGACCAAACGTTGCTGCTGCCAGGTTTGGAGGTAGACAGCCTCAATTTTCACGTCAACAACTACGAGCTGATCAGCCAGGTATATGGCTTGCAAATAGACGGTATCATTGGGTATAGCCTGCTAAACCGCTATAATGTGCTGGTTGACTACAATACCGAAGAGATACAACTCTATACCCATGGGAAATTCACTTATCCTAAAGGTGGGTCATTACTACATCCTACCCTCACCCAGATTCCCATTGTCACCGGTCAGCTCCGCAATGGCAAAACCCAGCGCGAGAGCCGGTATTACTTCGATACAGGTGCGGGTATGTGTCTATTGTTTTCCAAACAATTCGTGAACGACAGTACCGTACTCTCCACCCGGAAAAAACAACGAAAAGTAATTCAAACCGAGGCCCAGGGCCTTGGTGGGAAAATGACCATGGATGTAACCACTATCGGGGAGTTCAAAATCGGCAATTTCAACTTTCGGAACGTACCTGTCTATGTATTTGACGATCAAACGAATATCACAGCTTATCCTTTTCTTGGGGGCATGATTGGCAATGATCTTCTTCGCCGTTTTAATATTTATCTCAATTATGGCAAAAAGGAAATTTACCTGCTGCCAAATAAACACTTTAAGGAACCATTCGATTATTCCTATACCGGGCTGGTCATGTATATGATTGATGGAAAAATTGAAATCACCGATATTATCAAAGGATCTCCTGCAGAAAAGGCAGGTTTAAAGCCCGGAGATATCATCATTGCGATCAATAACCTCTTCACTAACAACATACAGGACGTGAGGGAACAGCTAAAAAATGTAGGTACCCGGCCTATGTTACTCATCAGCAGGAACAATGAGCTCATGCTGAAAAAAGTACTCATCAAAAGTATTTTATAATACTTTGCATTATCTTTCGTTTGATGTGTAACGTGAAAAAGCTACTGTTCTACATACTTATTGCTTTGCCGCTATTGTCGGCCGCCCAGGTAGCACCTGTCTCTGCAGAACCGGTAGCCATTCTGCCATTCCGGATCTATGATCACTCTTTGATTATCAGTGCTTCTCTGAGTAGTTTGGAGGATAGCCTGTATTTTATATTCGATACAGGCGCCGAAGCCAGCACACTGAGTAATGAAACAGCTAAAAAACTGAAACTCGAAACCAAAGAAGATGGAGGACTGAGTGGCACCGACGATATTGTAGTCAGGGTCCCCACATCCACTATCAATCTGCTCTATTTTGGTAAGGCCCGATTACCGCTGGTAAAAGTGTTTTTAGAACCGCTGCAGGAATTCAAAAGATCGCCTATTCATATCGACGGTATTATTGGCGTAGACCTGATCAAAATGTTCATCGTTCAGATCGACTACACCAACTCCCGGATCTTACTATATCGTCAGGGCAAAACTCCGATGAGCGTACCAGGCAAGCGCCTGGCCATGACGCTGAATTTTGATACCCCTGTCATAGAAGCCGTGATAGAACTGCCTGATGGCCGCTCCCTGGGCAGCCGTTACCACTTCATTACCGGTGGTGATTACGGCATCCTGTTCAACTGGCCTTTCGTTGAAAAATACCACCTGAGAGAGGTGCTGCCCATCGTCGGTACAGACAAGGTAGGAGACCTGTACCAGCAACTCACTTACCTCAATACCATCATCCCTTACCTGGCCTTTGGCACTGTACGCATGGAAAAGGTCTCCGGCAGTTACTGCAAGGAGGTGAATGACGTAGGTGGATTAACAGAAGTGGCCGGTTCCATTGGCTCTTATATCTGGTCACAATTCCGCACCATTACCATCAACTATAAACAACGGGAAATCTACCTCGATAAATAAGTGGTTAGCCTGCCCTTGGCAAAATCAATATGGACATTCCTCTTTATTTTTAATACCTTAACTTGCAGTTCTCATAAATAGGAATTATGATCCATTATAATAAATTCACTTTAGCCAATGGCCTGCGCGTGATTGTGCATGAAGACCATACCACGCCAATGGCAGTGTTAAATGTTATGTACGATGTGGGCTCCCGCGATGAAGATGCTGACAAGACAGGATTTGCGCATTTATTCGAACACCTGATGTTTGGCGGCTCTGTCAACATCCCGGAATATGATGAACCACTTCAGATGGCCGGTGGTGAAAACAACGCTTACACAACCAGTGACCTGACCAACTACTACATTCAACTTCCCGCAGAAAATATAGAAACAGCTTTCTGGCTGGAAAGCGACCGTATGCTCTCCCTGGCATTCAGCGAAAAGAGTCTGGATGTTCAGCGCAAGGTTGTATGCGAAGAGTTCAAGGAGCATTACATCAACAAACCTTACGGCGACATCTGGCACAAGATGCGTGACCTGGCTTACACTGTGCATCCCTATAAATGGATGACCATCGGAAAGGAACTGGCACACATTGAAGATGCAAAGCTGGAAGATGTAAAAAGCTTCTTCTTCAAATATTACCGTCCGGTCAATGCCATTCTGGTAGTAGCCGGCAAAGTGACCACCTCTCAGGTAAAAGCGCTGGCAGAAAAATGGTTCGGCGATATTCCTGCAGGAGTGCCTATTCAACGTAATATACCGCAGGAACCGGCACAACAGGGTGCGCACAAACTGGAAGTAAAAGCCAATGTACCACTGGATGCCCTTTACAAATGTTACCATATGCCTGGTCGTATGGACAAGGACTACTACTCAATCGATCTGATCTCTGATATTCTGGGTGGCGGCGCTTCTTCCCGTCTGCACCAGGTACTGGTAAAAGAGAAAAAACTCTTCAGTAATATTGATTGTTATCATTTCGGCACGCTGGATGCAGGTTTGTTCACCATCGAGGGCAAACTGGTAAAAGGAGTGAAGATGAAAGATGCTGAAAAAGCGATACAGGAAGAACTGGATAAAGTACAACAGGAAATCATCCCTGAAAGAGAACTGCAAAAAGTGAAAAACCGCGTGGAAAGCATGCTCGCTTTTGAAGACATGGGACTGTTGAACAGAGCGAATAACCTCGCTTTCTATGAGTTGATGGGCGATGCCTCACTCATGAATGCGGAATTCAGCAACTACGAAGCGGTAACTGCCGAGCAAATGCACAAACAGGCAGCTATACTCTTTGACGAGAAGAACTCAAATACTATTTACTATTACGCAGGCTAATATTCACTAAGATTAATGATAAATCGTAAACTCGCCCCTGAGATAAAAGATGCCGTTGATTTTGAAGTCGCACTGAAACCGTATGAGAAATTCACACTGGATAATGGCATCCCTGTATACGTTATTGAATCGGATGAACAGGAAACCTTGCAGCTGGAAATGGTATTTCCCGCAGGTAGCTGGTACGAATCAGAAAACCTCATTGCTTCTGCTTCCAACTTCCTGATGAAGAATGGAGCAGGTAAGCATTCTGCACTGCAAATAAATGAAAGTATCGATTACTATGGGGCTTACCTGAACAGGAGCTGCCACCATGAATTTGGTACTTACACCCTCCACTGTCTGACCAAAAGCTTTTCTGCACTATTGCCTACGCTACAGGAAGTGATATTGGATCCTGCTTTTTCTGAAGAAGAACTGGCCACTTTCCAGCAGAACATGAAGCAACGGCTGGCGGTGAATCTGCAGAAATGTGATTTCGTAGCGAACAGGCATATTGACAAATACCTGTTTGGAGAATTCCATCCTTATGGCCGCGTGAGCAGCATGGAGGCATACGATGCATTGCAGACAGAAACATTGAGAGCTTTCTATCAGCAACATTACACTTACAATAACTGCCGCATATTCGTGGCTGGCAAACTGCCCGATCAATTGATCCCTCAGCTGAACCAATACTTTGGTACCACCAAATGGAATGGAGAAGCGACGATCATCAAACCGGAAATCTCCATCATGCCGGCGGAAGAAAAGAAATTCCGCATCTTCAATGATGAGAATGGGGTACAGGGTGCTGTACGCATAGCACGTCATTTCCCTAATCGCTACCATCCTGATTATCCGAAGATGATGGTATTGAATACCATCTTCGGCGGTTACTTTGGTTCCCGCCTGATGAGCAATATCCGTGAGGAGAAAGGTTATACCTATGGTATTTCTTCGCAGGTATACAATTTCCGCCAGGCAAGTGCTATCAATATCCATACGGAAGCTGGCAGAGATGTGTGCGAAGCAACGATTGAAGAGATTTATAAAGAGATGCGCATCATGCAGGACGAAGTGGTGGATGAGGAGGAAATGGCGCTGGTACGGAACTTTATGATCGGGTCTATCCTGGGTGACCTGGATGGGGCTTTCCAGATTATACAGCGCTGGAAGAACCTGATCCTCAATGACCTGGATGAGAATTACTTCTATAATAATATCAGGACTATCAAGACGATTTCAGCGGAAGAACTGCATGTGTTAGCTAAGCAGTATTTCAAGCCGGAAGATTGGTATGAGCTGGTAGTAATATAAAAATATTAAAATGGCTTGTTCGAAGGACAAGCCATTTTAATATTCCCGCAAACAGGGAGGTCTTGCCGTGGGCAAGACCTCCCTGTTTGCGTTTTAGGGTAAAATATAGTTATTATTATTTTTTGCTATATTTGTAAACCTAATCATATCTTATGAAATTACTTTTACTATGCCTGCCATTGTGCATAACGCTGACCGTATTTGGACAAACCAGAAAAACAGCTGTAGACTCTATTGAATTACGCTATCAGGAATGTTTAAGTCAGGGTGGAAACTCTTATAACTGCGCACTGGCCTACTATCAGGAAATGGATAGCCTCCTCTCCGCCGTTTACAATCAGGTCTACAATAATCTGGACAATCCCCGCCGCGAAACTTTAGAAATCGCTCAGGCTCAATGGACTGAAAAGAAAGAAGCCTATTTCAAAGACATCGAAGTCCGTGCTGAAAAGAAAAGACCGCTAACCCTTGCTGGTCTGGACGACGATATGATTCTCACAGACAACAAAGCAGCATACCTGAAACACAGAGTGATAGAGCTGCTCAAGAGCATCCACTCCTGATTAATGATGGGTGGCCCGGCGCTTGATCATGCCTCCCTTTGTATCATTAATGTTGTGTTGCACTATAAATGCTTTTTCATCTATTTTCTCTATTTCGTCAATGATTTTGTGCACTTCCAGGCGGGTAACCACGGTGTAGATAATATCAATCTCCTTATCCACTGATCCACGCTTGCCAAAACCACTTTGTCCCTTGAATACGGTCACGCCTTTCCTCAGGGTCAGTGTCAATGTTTTGCGCACCAGTTCACTTTCATTGGAGATAATGGTGAGGGCGATGTATTCTTCAAAACCGGAGATTACATAGTCTACCGTTTTGGAAGCAGCCAGGTAAGTCAGTATCGCATACAGTGCGGTTTCAATATTAATGAGTATAGCCGCTACACTGAAGATGACCAGGTTGAAGTACATAATCACTTCTCCCATGGACATCACTGTCTTGCGGTTGATGTAAAGGGCCAGTACTTCCGTACCATCCAGTACGGCACCACCTCTTACTGACAAGCCGATTCCGGCACCTAAGAAGAACCCGCCGAAAATAGCGATCAGCAGGCGGTCGCTGGTGATAGTTGGTACTTTGATAAATACGAGCGCACAGGCCAGGCCCACAATGGCACACATAGCCTTGATGGTAAATTCAACAGAAAGCTGCTTGTAAGCCAGTAATATAAAAGGGATATTGATGATGACCAGGAGTACGGAGATATTCCATCCGGTTAGTCGGTTGATAAGCAGGGAAATACCCGTTACGCCTCCATCCAGAAATTCGTTTGGCATTAGAAACCCCTTTAGGCCAATGGCGGCCAGCAGCACCCCAATTGTAATCAGGGCGATATCCTGCAGGTTCTGGATCAGGTTAATTCTGGCGCGGGTTTCCTTAGTGTTCGGCATGATAGGTACGATTTAATTACTATTATTTTCATTGCCGTTCGTGGTGTTTACATCCGCTCCTGGTGGCGCAACCATCTCTCCGGGATCTCATTATTGCTCGCCAGCAGGTAATCGTTATAGGCACAGGGTAAGAATTCTTTCCCAGGCATCTGCATCCACCAGCGCCCGGTCTTTTTACTTTTCAGGAATACGGTTTCAATGTCCCCGCATACAATATTAAACTCCCAGAATGCTTCGCGGTCCTGGAGCATGGCTTCTTTATTCCGGATAGCTACGCCATCCATAAAATACCACATCATCTGTCCAATTTGTTTAGCCGTCAGCTGGTTTCTATCCTTTTCAGGACGATAACCATAAATGCCGAAGGAACTCAGGCGAACGCTCATACCTGCATAGCGGGAGAGCACACAGGCCTCATCGCCAGCCAACCCGTTAGGGGAGAGAGTATTAGCAGGAGCATCGGAGTTTTTAATAACATTGATATCCAGGCTCAGCATATCTGTGTTCCGCAACACCGGTTCCATCTCGTCCATATTTTCTCTCACCTTGCCAAGGCGGTAGCAATCGAACCGGAGCTTATCCAGTGTTTCCAGCATCCGGGGATGCACATAGAAACTCTGAAAACCGAGGTGATTGTAATGACGGATGTAATTGGGTTGTTCGGTGAACATTTCCATGAGGAAACTGTCTGCCGGGATTGTTGAATCTTCTTTCAGGTCTATCAACGCATCGGCCACAGTGGCTTCTATCACATATTTCTGCGTTGCGTAAGCCTTATATTGTGCATAGGTCAGGTCGTGGGAACCGCCCAGGATAATTACTGTTTTTTGGGAGTTAACCAGTTCGGCCACTACTGTTTTCAGGCCGGCATAGGTATCAGTGAGCTCAATACCAGGGCGCAGGTTACCGATATCGGCAATCTTCACTTCTTTGTGCCAGTAGAAGAGGTTGAAGAATTCACGGCGGATGGCATCTGCAGCATCCGGTCCTTTTTTGCCGGGACCATAACCGCGTTCATCAGCAGCACCTACTAATATAATGTCAGCCGCATCCAGATCAGGAATGTTTCCATCTTCATAGCAATCACAGATGGCACCGATCTGGTACTCATCATATTCCAGTTCATTGTTCAGGTCTGCTTTTGAGATGGGAATCAGGTAATCGTGAAGTTGCGCGAAGTCTGCCATCAATAGAAATTTGTTTGCTCGCAAACCTACGAATCAATTGTGAATTAACGACAAACGTGAATAAAGATAGTAATCGGTTATGTTACTGATACACGTAGCAATGCCTGACTGATGGCATCAGGGTGTAGAGTGACGACCCGCCTGCCACTACAATTGAACTGTCTGGTATTTAGTTCTTATGTATGATGAATTCAAAAGGTTTGACTTCTTTTCTTGATAATGCTTTTTGCAGTACTGGACGCTTGCTGGTAATTTTGTTCCTGTTACAATCAGCCACTTCCATTACGTTACATAGATAGTCCATTGTTTCTACCATGGATAGCATTTCGTTAATCTGTCTTACAGCATTTTGAATTTGTTTTTCGCTGTACCTGTCTTCATGCAGGACAAACAATAAATCCCTTTCAACCTGTTTCATTAGAATAAATTGATTGTTCCCCTAAATGTTGTTTAAAGGCGTGTTCAATAGGCGTAAGTGATTTGGTGTGCTCAACAACTGGATGTACAAGGTCTTTAATATGCGCGGGAACGATCCTGCTATTTTCAATAAAGATCAGTGCATGCGTTTTTTATTCATAGTAGGACATCCGCAGTCGTTTTTCTTTAAAACTTTACAGCTCTGTCCGATTATACTAATTGTGGCGCAAAGAAGAAAGATAGTCAGCCATTTATTTGATTTCATACTCTATGTTGTTTCCTCAAAAATGTTATAGATGCCAATCTGTACGAGAGTTTACCTTTTCTTAACAGTGCGCATTTCTAAATTAAGCTAATTTCGTAAAAATTTCAAATATTTGCCTACAAAATCTGCGCGTAAAACAGTTCTGGTAGTCCCTCTGGACTGGGGATTAGGTCATGCAACCCGGGATATCCCTATCATTCACGAATTATTAAACGCAGGCTGTAATGTAGTTATTGCTGCCGAAGGGAAACATGCTGCGTTATTAAGCCAGGAGTTCCCACAGCTGACTATCCTGCCGCTTCCCGGATACCGCATCCAGTATGCTCAAAAGGGCTGGTTCTTTGGGCCGAAAATTATTCAGCAAATCCCTCAGATCATCAAGTCTATCAAGTTTGAGCAACGATGGCTGCAACAGGTTGTGAAGGAACACAACATCGACGCTGTCATTTCCGACAACCGCTTCGGCCTTTATCACCGCGACATCCCTACTGTTATTATCTCTCACCAGTTGTTGATCAAGACCCCGTTTGGCGGGATCATTGAGACTATCCTGCAAAAGATAAATTACAGCTACATCCGTAAGTATGGCGCCTGCTGGATACCGGACTATGCCGGTTCCAACAACCTTTCAGGTATATTGGGTCATCCGAAAGTGTTGCCTCCTAATACTACCTATTTAGGTTGCCTCAGCCGTTTTGAGAACAGACCAGATGTACCTAAAAAATACGATCTGCTGGTCCTGATTTCAGGACCTGAACCACAGCGATCCAATCTTGAAAAAATGGTACTGGAACAAGTAGCTGCATTGCCTATCAGTGCGCTGATCGTAAGTGGTAAACCAGGTACGCCTGAAACGAAACAGGTCACCCCACGTATTCAACAGGTGAACCACCTGAATGCAAAAGAATTGAATGAAGCAATGTTGGGTGCCGATATGGTGTTAAGCCGTTCTGGTTATACCACCCTCATGGACCTTGTAAAGCTGAATAAGAAAGCGATATTAGTACCTACGCCCGGCCAGTCTGAGCAGGAGTATCTGGGTAAGTTCCTGATGAAAAAAGGGTTCTTCTATAATGTGAATCAATCTGAATTCAGGTTGGAGAAAGCATTGGAGGATATCAAAACATTCCCGTTCAAGTCTTTTGAGCATGAGGAAGATATGGAACAATATAAACAGGTAGTAAGAAATTTTGTAACCTCTTTATAAAGATCAAAAATTCAGGCGAATTTTTGAGGGGTTTGTGAAGTGTTGCAACCAGAAGTCGCAACACTTCACAAACTATAAAAATTATTTTTTTGCAGCCGCTTCCAGCCCTTCTACATTCTTCTTATCATTCCCGATAAAGATCTCTTTCCCCACGATACTCACAGGTCTCTTCAAAAAAGAATATTCCTGCAGGATCAGATCATGATAATCTTTCTCCGTCAGCTCTTTTTCATGCAATCCCATAGGACGATATTTCTGTGATCTCCTGCTAAACAACGCCTCATAGCTTCCCGCCAGTTTATGCATTTCTTCCAGCTGCGCTGGTGTTATTTTCTCCGTCTTTATATCCTGCAACTCAAATCCATTCTCCTTTGCCTTTACCGCATCTATAATCTTTTTACAGGTATTACAGGTCGACAGATGGTATATTTTTTTCATGTGCGTTTCTTTGAGAGCAAAGATCCTAACTCAGGCGATATATTTCATAATTCATAGTTACTTTTGGCAGATGCAAAAGAAACTTTTTTTACTGGATGCCATGGCTCTCATATATCGCGCATACTATGGCCTGATCCGGAACCCTCGCCTCACCAGTGCTGGTCGTAACACCAATGCCCAGTTTGGGTTTACTTCCACGTTGATAGACCTGATCAATAAAGAAAAACCTACACACATGGCTGTGGCATTCGATACGCATGCCCCTACCGAAAGACATACCTCCTTTGTCGATTACAAAGCGAACCGTGAAGACGCACCTGAAGATCTGCTTGACGCTATTCCTGATATCAAACGTATTATCACCGGTTTCAATATCCCTTGTGTTGAATTAGACGGTTATGAAGCCGATGACGTAATCGGCACCCTGGCCTGGCAGGCTGCTGAAGCGGGTTACACCGTATACATGGTGACACCGGACAAAGACTATGGCCAGCTCGTAAAAGAAAACGTATTCATTTATAAACCACCTTACATGGGTAGCAAAGAAGAAATTCTTGGCCCTAAAGAAGTGTGTGAAAAATGGCAGATCAAAGATGTGCACCAGGTAATTGATATCCTGGGGCTCATGGGTGATGCTGTCGACAATATTCCTGGTATTCCGGGGGTAGGAGAGAAGACCGCCATGAAACTGTTAGCCCAGTACGATTCTATCGAAAATGTACTGGCCAATGCAGACAAGATCGGTGGTAAAATGGGAGAAAAGATCAAAGCTGGTGCGGATAGCGCCATCCTCTCCAAACAACTCGCCACTATCATCACCGATGTGCCTGTGACCTTCCACGAAGAAGACTTCTGCATCAAAGACCATAACAAAGAAGCTCTCTCTGAAGTCTTCATTGAACTGGAATTCAAAACCCTGGGCAAACGTATTCTCGGCGATACCTTTGGTTCCAGTAGTGAAGTTACTACTAACGGTAAAGTTCAACTGGATCTATTCGGCAACGTTACCGCTACCTCTGCGGCAGCTACCACTGAAGATACCCCTGAACAGATCGTAAGTATCCTCGTTGCTGAAAAGAATATCAACAATACACCACATAACTACCACCTGGCGGACACACCTGAAAAAAGAGCGGAACTGCTGGCCACACTGCTCTCCAAACAGGAAGTATGCTTCGATACCGAAACGACAGGTACCGATGCAAATGCAGTAGACCTGGTAGGAATGAGCTTCTCATTTGCAGCCGGCGAAGCCTGGTATGTGCCCGTGCCTGCTGACAAAGCAGGTGCACAGGCCATTGTAGACGAATTCCGTCCGCTCTTCGAAACTACTCACATCGTATTCATTGGCCAGAACCTGAAATACGATATGCTGGTACTCAAATGGTATGGTGTAGAGATCAAAGCACCTGTATTTGATACTATGCTTGCCCACTACCTAATAGAGCCGGAAGGCCGACGTAGTATGGACCTGCTCAGCGCCCAGTACCTGCAATACGAACCGGTTTCTATCGAAACCCTCATTGGCAAAAAAGGTAAGAATCAGGGCAACATGCGCGATGTGGAGATCGATAAGATCAAGGACTATGCAGCAGAAGATGCCGACATTACCCTGCAGTTAAAAGAAAAGTTCGCCCCACTGCTACCTGCTAAAAACGTAGAAAAGGTATTTTATGAAGTGGAAAACCCACTCGTGAAAGTCCTCACCGATATGGAGTTCGAAGGTATCGCCATCGATATCCCGGCATTGATCGATTACTCCCGCGAGCTGGATACCGAAATCAGAAGAGCGGAAGAAAGCGTATACACCCAGGCAGGTGTGCGTTTCAACCTTGCCTCTCCGAAACAACTGGGTGAAGTGCTCTTCGAAAAACTGGCCCTTGATCCGAAAGCAAAAAAGACCCGTACCGGTCAATATGCTACAGGTGAGGATGTACTGGCAAAACTGGCCAGCAAGCACCAGATTGTAGACGACATCCTCGTATTCCGTGAGCTGAGTAAGCTGAAATCTACCTATGTAGATGCATTGCCAACCATGCTTAATAAACGCACAAACAGGATACACACTTCCTATAACCAGGCAGTAGCAGTGACCGGCCGTTTGAGCAGCACCAACCCGAACCTGCAGAATATTCCGATCAGAACTGACAGGGGCAGGGAAATCCGTAAAGCATTTGTACCCCGCAATGAAGAGTTTACCCTCCTCTCTGCGGATTACTCCCAAATAGAACTGCGCATCATTGCTGCCATCAGCGAAGACCAGGCTATGATAGACGCTTTCCGCCAGGGTATAGATATCCACGCGGCTACTGCGGCCAAGGTATACGGCATTCCGCTGGAAGAGGTAACCTCTGAAATGCGTCGCAATGCCAAGAGCGTAAACTTTGGTATTATTTACGGTGTGAGCGCCTTCGGTCTTTCCGAGAACCTGGGTATTCCACGTAGTGAAGCAAAAATGCTGATCGATAACTACTTCGCGCAGTACCAGGCGATCCAGCACTACATGGATAAACAGAAACAGTTTGCACAGCAGAATGGCTATGTAGAAACCCTGCTGGGCCGTAAGCGCTGGCTGAAAGACATCAACAGCTCCAACGCGGTGGTAAGAGGTTATGCAGAACGAAATGCCATCAACATGCCTATTCAGGGTACTGCTGCCGACATGATCAAGCTGGCCATGATCTCCATCCATAAAACAATGAAGGAGCAAAACCTGCGTTCAAAAATGATCCTGCAGGTACATGATGAATTGGTCTTTGATGTTCATAAAGATGAAATTGAAATCATCCAGCCGATCATCCTGGATGGTATGCGCAATGCACTGCCACTGGCGGTTCCGGTAGAAGCTGAAATAGGCCTTGGCCGCAACTGGCTGGAAGCCCACTAATTACTAATAAAGTGTTAAATATATTTACAATATGGCCGGACAATTGATCATTGTCCGGCCTTTGTTCATCATGTAATATATAAGAAAAGACACTGCGTTGCCACTGCACTGAGTACTTACACCCCTCTTGTGTTTTCCAAATTCGTTTACTAGCTTTCGGCCATGATCCTGACCTCAAGGTTGCAAATATTGCCTTGTACATTACAGTACTTCGAAGCGTTATTACAAGGAAAAGAAACGTTGGGCCATTTGTTAGATATTGATATACCTCTATTCTGGACAGAGTTCCCTGAAATTATACTGGTATCGTACGACAAATTGCGCAACGATCCCTCGATGCTTGGCTGGTTTCTATACCTGGTGATTCACCAGGAAGATAAACGGCTGATTGGTACCGGTGGCTTCAAAGGCCGCCCGGATGCTAACGGCGTGGTAGAAATTGGCTACGAAATCACGACTGCCTACCGCGAACAGGGGTTTGGTACAGAGCTGACACAGGCCCTGATCCGTTTCGCCTTTGGACACTCTTATGTGACCCGGGTAGTCGCCCATACAGAGGAGGAATATACCGCTTCTGTAAAAGTGCTCCAGAAATCAGGAATGTCCTTTGCCGGCGAAAACCCCGATACGCAATTATGGCGCTGGGAAATATCCCGTGAGCAATACAAACTCTCCCAGGACTAACAACCGCTTACCTTAACTTTCTTTCCGAGTATAATTGGATTGGCTTACATTTGAAACCTTGTTTTCAAATCAAAACACCAAACCAAAATGAAGAAATGGATCTTAGGCCTGGCCGTGTGTTATTCCACCACGACTGCCATGGCGCAAACCACTAACAAAGAAGGCAGCAAATACCAATTTACCGTAATCAGGAACTTAGATGCAGGTGATGTAGAAAACCAGGGGCGTACTGGTACCTGCTGGTCCTTCTCCGGTCTGTCTTTCTTCCAGGCCGAAGCATTGCGCAATGGCAAAGGCAAAGGTGTAAACCTGAGCGAAATGTTTGTGGTAAGAAAAATGTATCCTCTTAAGGCGGCAAACTACGTGCGTATGCATGGCAAAGCTAACTTCGGTGAGGGTGGTGGATTCCCGGACGATCTGCTCTGCCTGCGCGAATACGGACTGGTTCCACAGTCAGTATACGACGGCAACCGCGATAAAGTATATAACCACGCTGAAATGGTGTCTATCCTGGAAGGTATGACCAAAACCATCGGCGCTAATGAAGGTACTGTCAATCCTAACTGGAAGAAAGCCGTTGATGGTGTACTGAATGCATACATGGGCGATGCTCCTGAAAAATTCGATTACCAGGGTAAATCTTACACGCCGCAATCCTTTGCAAAAGAACTGGGTTTGAATGCAGATGATTATGTACTGATTTCATCTTTTACTCACCATCCTTATTACCAGCAGTTCGTACTGGAAGTACCGGACAACTGGAATTGGGAAAGAGTGTACAATGTACCCCTGAATGAATTTACTGCTATCGCAGAAAATGCGATCCAGACGGGTTACACCATTGCATGGGCATCTGATGTATCAGAAAAAGGTTTCAACTTCATTGAAGGCCTGGCTGTAGTTCCGGAAACTGACTTTAGCGACATGACCGCTGAAGAGAAAAAGAAAGTATTTGAAGAACCGGTAAAAGAAAAAACCATCACTCCTGAACTGCGTCAGAAAGCTTTCGATAATTTCGAAACGCAGGATGACCATGGTATGCACATTGTAGGTATGGCAAAAGACCAGAATGGTAAAGTATACTTCCGCGTGAAAAATTCATGGGGTACTACCAATCCGGGTAGTGGCTACTTCTATGCTTCTGAAAATTTCTTCGCTTATAAGACGACCTGCATCATGCTGAACAAAAAAGCACTGCCTGCAGATATCGCTAAGAAACTGGGCATCAAACAATAGTGTTCTTTTTCTCAATAAAAAGGGGCTTTTTCCAATGGGAAAAGCCCCTTTTTATTACTTGCCTGAAGCAAGTAAATTATTTGCTTTTGTCAATAAAATTTCTCTTATCCCGCTATGAAAAAGGATTTTCAGTCATGCAGAAAGCACACATTTTATTTACCTTCAATGCGTTGCGCTTCCTGGTAGGTTCCTAACCTGAATTTCAACGGCACCTTTGTACGCTGCTCAAAATTCCACTCCTTTTTGCAGAAAAATCCGAAGCACTGATCATAATAGGAATGAGGAGTCAGGGGAAGAGTCGCTTTCGGTGTAAAAGTCACAGCTGTAGTGGGTTTTACAAAAGTAATTGACGGCGTCATCTTTTTTTGAAGCGGATATAATGGGGCTACAGAGAGCTTATTTTGCCCTTTTACAACATTAAATCCTAAAAACAGCAGCAAAAAAACACTACATATTTTCATACTCAAATGTTTTAGACGATTTCTTCAAAACTGCCTATCCCTTCCCTGATCATTTCAGGTTCAGACCCCGTACAATCGATCACTGTAGAAAACTGCATACCACCAGGACCACCATCCACAACAATGTCAACAATGTTTTCAAACTTCTCATGGATGATCTCCGGATCAGTATATTCTTCTACGTAAGCTTCAATCGGCAGCGACGTACTCAGAATAGGATTACCTAATTCCTTCACGATTGCTCTGCTGATATTATTATCGGGCACGCGTATACCAACCGTATCTTTCTTTTGCTTCAGCATTCTGGGCACCTGCCTGCTGGCGGGCAGAATAAATGTGTATGGTCCCGGCAATGCCTTCTTCAGCATTCTGAAGGTGGGTGTATCTACACTTCGTGCATAGTCAGACAAATGACTGAGATCGTAACATATAAACGAAAACTGGGCCTTGGCAGGATTAATATGCTTGATGCGGCAAATGCGTTCTATAGCTTTGTGCTGTGAGATGTCACAGCCCATGCCGTAAACCGTATCGGTCGGATAGATAATCACGCCTCCATCTTTCAGACATTCCACGATCGTCTTTAAATGACGGGGATTCGGGTTGTCCGGGTGTAAAGTTAAAAGCATAGCGTAAATTTACGATTATACCACCAATTACCACACCAGCTGTATAAAAAGCTGACCATACTTAACATGGACATTAAATAATCTTACTATCTTTCCGCCCAATTTCCAAAATCATTTTGTGGATGAAGTTGAAAGGAATTGTTCCGAGAACATGGCGACACTTGAAGAGGATTATCCTTGTCTTATTTATTGCTCATTTCGTGTACCTCATTGCCTTAAAATGGGTCAATCCCCCCATTACTATTACAATGATTTCAAGTTGGTTTGGCACATGGGGTAGCGATACAAAGTTTCACAAAACATGGGTAGACTATTCAGAGATATCTGAATTCACCAAGCTGGCAGTGCTGTCCAGTGAGGACCAGTTATTCCCTGACCATAATGGCTTTGACTTTAAGTCAATCGAAAAAGCCATGAAGCATAACCAGAAGAGTAAGAAGATTCATGGAGCCAGCACTATTAGCCAGCAGGTAGCTAAAAACGTATTCTTATGGCAGGGGGGAGGCTATTTCAGAAAAGGGTTGGAAGTATATTTCACCTTCATGATAGAAAAACTCTGGGGCAAGGAACGCATTCTGGAAGTCTACCTTAACATAGCTCAGACCGGCGATGCTGTATTTGGTGTAGAAGCCGCTGCCCGGCAATATTATCATAAAACAGCAGCAAGTCTCAACAGAGAGCAATCGGCTATGATCGCCGCCTGCCTGCCCAATCCTGTCAGATACACAGTGGTACCGCCGGCAAGGATCACACTGTACAGACAAAAGAAAATTTTAGTACAAATGCGTTTACTCGCAGGCGATCCGGATATATCAGAACTGATCAGTTCCAAGTAACTGATTTACCACCTTCACCGCCGTTTCCTGCCTTTCTTCAAATGTTCCGCGGATCTCTACCCAGCGTACGCCAGAAGATTGCACAATCTCTTTGTAGACATTATAAAAGTGTTCACGCATAGCCGGGTCCGGATATTCCCTTTGCGGATCATCTTCCCATGGAATATCAATATAGGTGAGCAGATACAGATCATATTTTCTTTCTGCAATAGCTGCAAGTATCCATGGATCGCATTCACCATATTTATGCTCGCTCCATACTCTGATCACATGCAGATCGGTATCGCATATCAGCAGGCGGTTTGCCAGCTTCGCTCTTTCTACCTCCAGTTCCAGCTGCCCCTTTGCAATGGTCAGCAAGTCAGACTGCTCATATGGGCGAGGCAATTCTTCTATATACTGACGGGCATACTCAGGCACCCACATCGTTTCATAATGCGACGCCAGAAACTCACTGAGCGTACTCTTGCCCGTGCTCTCCGGACCAATAACCACTACTTTGTATAGCTCTTCCATATCTTCTTCCAGCTAAAATAACCCATCACTGCTACTATAAACAGGAAGATGGTCAATACCGCTGTTGCGACTAGTTTTTTATGAAATAATAACGGGACCGCTACCAGGTTAGATATGTTCAGTAAGATCCAGTTTTCAATCTTCCGCTGTGCCAGCAACCACATACCAGCACAGGCGGTCGCTGATACAAAGGCATCTATCAACGGTACATCTGAGTTTGAGAAATGACTCAACAGGTAGTAGAACACTGCCCAGCCAATAAAAGTGATTGCCACGGTTACGACCCAATCCCTTCGGGATGCCCAGGCAATAGGAACTTCCGGTTCAGAAGCTTTCTTCCTGGCCCAATGGTACCAGCCATATACACTCATGATGAAATAATAGACATTCAGTGTAGCCTCTGCATAGAGCTTAAACTGCTCCCTGGATAACAGGTATGCATAAATACCAGTGCTGATCAGACCTGTTGGATACAACCAAATGCTGTTCTGCTTACTACATACCACGCTAATGGCGCCAAATATCGCTGCCAGAATTTCCAGCCAGCTCATGGCCCTGAACCCTTCTATCAGCGCCTGGTAAAATACATCCACATTCATGCCGCAAAGATAAGTGTACCTATTCCGTAAAAAAATCGGGTAGTGAAACTGTTAGAAAAATCAGTATTAGCTTATAGAAGCATCGAAGAAGCGTTTTTTACATGTTACTTTTTCTCTCCCATCAATACACCCGATACATTCCAGGCGCTGAAAGCAGTTCCTTCCCTCTTTCCTAATGGAATTGCTACTTTAAATTCATGTACGCCCGGCGCCAGATCTGGTAGAGGGATATAAACTGCCGGTGTCAGGCTACCCGGACACCAGTTGGACCTGCTAAGGTCGGAAGATGATAACCCGTTTGAGAAATTGCCGGATGATGGATTCAGCAACCGGTAAGTACCGCAATCTGTTCTCCATGGCACAAAGTGATATACCCGCTTGCCATCTACAAATATTTCATTCAGCTTAGGCACGAATTCATCGCCGTTGCCCCAGCCGCCATGACCGGTAGTAATGTAACGGAGCTGTAAGTTCTTTACACCTTCCGGAATATTTACTTTTACTGTCAGGGAATCATGGTCGAACATTGTACCATATTCCTGTCCTGCCATTTCCATCAGGTTAGTAGTGTTGAAAATCGGCTGTAAATAATCTGGTGTCTGTAATCCTCCATCATCGTCACCTTTAAAGTATTTCAGACGCAGACTTACAATATGGCCGCCTTTGTCATAGTTACCGATGAAAACACCTAACCAGACATCACCTTCCATCCTTGACTGCAGCTCTGTGATCTCCTGGCGGAACACCGCAGAATCAGCCCAGTTATAACCAGCTATCTGGCTTCTTTCATTATAATGATGAATGCCGAAAGGGGTAAAGAAGCGCAGCAGTTCCAGGGTAGGCTGGTAATCGTCAGTAGCAACTACACCCTGGTATTTCTCCTTATAAACTGGCAGGTCCTTCACGCCATTCTGCAGACCATTCAGGAAAGAACGCTGTTTATCCACAGGAATCATAAATACCGAACCGGTACGGTCATAAGCATCCCCGTTGGAATACTGGGCCAGTTCTGCAAACAGCTGGCGACCGGGTTCATATTTAGGCAGTTTTACTTTTTTCAGGACCACGGTACCACCGGCATAATGATAGGTCACATCGCGCTGGTCCGCAGGGGGATTAGGTTTGTCAAATCCAAAGGAAACCTGTTCCTTACTGAATACCGGAATGGTGGTATAGCGACTATCAATCACTTCACGGGAATAGGTAGCCTGATCTACCAGGGTACCCATTGCTGTAGCGTCTGGCCAGTTCAGGTCTTTCGGATTGATTTTGCTTTTCTTTACCTCGGTGGCCACGACCTCCATTTCTCCGTTTCTCACAGTTCTCAGCACCAGTCCTAATCCAGGTGTAACACCTAAAGCCGGTGAACCCTTTACATTCAGGGCATTAGTATACCATACTTCCACTGTATTGGAGCGAATGATGACTTTGGCTTTTTTACAGAGGTAACCGGCTATGGTTGCTGTATCGGGCAACAGCTCCGGCTTTTCGTAATCTTCTATTTTCTTTTTGAAGGTGACAGCTCTGCCTTCCAGGCGTAACACCTGCATGGTTATGTTCTCTGTATAGTCGATGTATTGTTGTTCTTTTGCGGCAGCGTCTGTATCCTTTATCGCATGGGTCTTTTTACCATCAATAAATAAAGTGGAGGCGGCGTCTTTCATTTCTTCCCCATGATAGCGCACCTTGTAGTGAACTGTCAGGGCATTCTGAGCATGAATTTCTGCTGCAAACAGCAAACTGGCAGCTATAAAAAGATATTTCATAAGTATGAGGCCTGATTTTGTAACAGTCGCAAGATAATGGCAAATAGGATAAATAAAAAAGCACAGTCAAAAAGACTGTGCTCATTTTTAACACTATCATTCTCTCAACTATGGCTTATTCCGCTTCAGCTACCACTTCCTTCACTTCCGGGATCATGCGCTTCATCATGCCTTCGATACCGGCTTTCAGTGTGATCATGGAAGAAGGGCAACCTGAACATGAGCCTTGCAGCATCAGTTTCACCGTTCCATCTTCGTAGTCTTTGAACTGAATGGCACCGCCATCCATTTCAACTGCAGGCTTTACGTAGTTTTCAAGCAATTCTTTAATACGCTTTACCACATCAGTATCATCTGCACTTACTTCGTTTCCGGCTGCTGGTTTGTCAACGATTTCGTCTTCGTTTACAACAGGGCGGTTATCTTCAAGATACTCTTTCAGAAAAGCTTTTATAGTAGGGATAATATCATTCCAATCAGTTTCAGGAGTTTTTGTCAGCGTGATGAAGTTCGCCATAATAAACACACCTCTGATGAACGGGAAGCTGAACAGCTCGGCCGCTAATGGAGATGGTTTTGCACTTGCTTCATCCGGGAAGTCGATATGCTTACCTGGGTACAGGAGCTTGTTAGCAACAAATTTCATGGTTTCCGGATTCGGCGTCATTTCCGTATATATGCTGATGATGGGATTTCCTGTTTTAATCATGGTATTCTAAACTTTTGATAGAACAAAGGTAACTACTTTCAACTAGAATCTGAGGGAATTCAGCCCTTTTAACTATTACTATTTTCAATAGGGATATAGACAAAATCATATCGGTAAATATCAAATTATCAACGTTCCAGAAATCTTTTTAAAAATATACATGGCACATTATTCTATATATTAACTTTATGGGAAATAACGCCATCATTGAGTATGCCCACTGTCAAAACCTTGCATGCACGCAAAAGAATAGCACTGATCGCACACGATCACAAGAAAGCTGAGCTCATAGAATGGGCCCTCTACAACAAAACCGTACTCTGCCGTCATGAACTTTACGCTACCGGCACCACAGGCAAGCTCATTGAAGAAAACCTCGACGTTCCTGTCCGAAAATTATTATCCGGCCCACTAGGTGGCGACCAGCAAATAGGCTCTATGATCGCCGAAGGCAAAATCGATGTCGTGATCTTTTTCTGGGATCCCATGGAAGCACTTCCACATGATCCTGATATCAAAGCCCTGCTCCGCCTTGGTGTAGTATGGAATATCCCTATGGCCAGCAATCGTACCTCTGCAGACTTCCTGCTTACATCCCCTCTCATGCACCAGGAATATGAAGTACGCTTACCTGACTATTCACAATATCTGGGTAGAAAAGTTTAGTTATCATTTCGTCCTCATCTGACCTTATCTTTTTAATAATCTGTCTTTCTTAGAAAGATCGGCACCGTTTGTGCTGCAAAGTACTCCTTACTAACTAGTTAGGTGTTTTCACTCACCTTGCTGGAGAGTAATCAGGTTTCCTTATTTTCGCAATTTTTCAGGTCTTAACGTATTGTAGAATGGTGAAACACTTATTCGTGGCTGCTTTCCTCCTGACAGGCTTTTTTAAACAGGTCCAGGCACAGCTGCCACCCAAACGGGAATTAAGAGCCGTATGGATAGCAACAGTAGAAAATATTGATTGGCCTTCCCGTAGAGGGTTACCTGTTGAACAACAGAAACAGGAATTTATCAACCTTCTCAATACACAGCAGCGTAATGGCATGAATGCCGTGGTGGTACAAATCCGCCCGGTAGCAGATGCTTTTTATGCATCTCCCTTTGAACCCTGGTCGGAATACCTGACTGGTACACAGGGGCAGGCGCCAAATCCTTATTATGATCCACTTCAGTTTATGATTGAAGAGACGCATAAAAGGGGCATGGAATTCCATGCCTGGCTCAATCCGTATCGTGCGGTATTCAATGCCAGTCGTAACAATGTAACACCGAACCACATTTCCAGGATGCGGCCACAGTGGTTCCTCACTTATGATAACAAGAAGTACTTTGACCCGGGTATACCAGAGGTGCGTGAATATGTCACCCAGATCATCCGCGACGTAGTACGCCGTTATGATATAGATGCCATTCATTTTGACGATTACTTTTATCCATACCGTGTACCGGGCAAGGAATTTCCAGACAATGCTTCGTACCGCCAGCATGGACAGGGAATGGAAAAAGACGATTGGCGCAGGTACAATGTAGACACCATCATCCATATGGTAAGCATTGCCATCAAGCAGGAGAAAGCATGGGTGAAGTTTGGGATTAGTCCATTCGGCATCTGGAGAAATAAAAGCAAAGATCCGGATGGGTCTTACACAAGTGGTACTACTAATTATGATGACTTGTATGCGGATGTACTGAAATGGTTAAAGAACGGATGGATAGACTATGTGGCGCCGCAACTATATTGGGAAAGAGGTTTCAGGGTGGCAGACTATGAGCTGTTGCTGAACTGGTGGGCACAGCATGCCTATGGCCGTCATTTGTATATCGGGCATGGGGTGTACCGGATCAATAGTAATGCGGCGTGGAGTAACCCGAATGAATTACCGGTGCAGATTACCGAGTCCCGAACCCTCAATACGGTACAGGGAAATGTTTATTATAGCGCCAAATCATTCAACGGTAATCCAAGAGGGATAGAAGATAGTTTACGGAATCACTTCTATCATTATCCGGCGTTACGACCTACTATGCCATGGCTGGATTTCAGAGCACCGGAGTCCCCATATTTTGCAGATGCTTTTGAAAGGTCGAATGGATTGCATTTGCATTGGGTGGATGGAGATACGACCAATCGAACTACGCAATATGTGTTATATCGTTTTGAAGGACGCGGGGTGATCAATCTGAATGATCCGGAGAAGATCCTGGCGATACTAACACAGAGCTCAGATCCGCAGTATGTAGATAGTACTTATGAGAAAGGAAAGGAGTATACTTATGTGCTGACATCCCTGGATAGGTTGCAGAATGAGAGTCTGGCAAGTGATCCAATGTATATAAGAATAGTAAAAGGGAAGGCGAGGTTCTACTTCGATCCTGAACCATAATAAAAGGCAGAAGGTGCCGCCAGTGGTGGCACCTTCTGCCCATGCAAAAAAAATCCGCTGCCAGAGGCAGCGGATTTTTTTTGCGATTCAATTACTTATCCATTTATTTATAAACTTCCATCACAGCTCTTCCCACACAACCACTCGGCATCTGTATCTTCAACATTGCCGCTACCGTCGCTGCTATATCAGTCATACTCGTCTTCTCATTGGTATACCCATGCTTTACATGCCAACCCATAAACACCATTGGAATATGCGTGTCATAAGGCGCCCATGTACCATGCGTCGTACCTTTCAGACTACCTTCATACCATCCTGGATCAGGAATCATAATCACCGCACCATCGCGTTTAGGATAATATCCATTCACCGCCATTTGCTTAATTGGCTCAGGCAATGCGCTGTTTCCAATGTTGTCCAGATCTGCGGCAAACTGAATACCCGGCACTGTCTGCAGGAAGTACACTGCTTCTTTTTTCACTACATCATAATCCAGCTTCGCTGCTTTGATCCTTTTTAAATCAAAGTCAACATGGTAGTTATTGGTATTCGCTACCAGGCTATCTACACCAAACACTCCTTTCAGATCGGTATTCAGACCAGCGATGATTGTTTTGTCATTCACCAGACCAGAAGGAATATCATGTTCTTTCAGGAAACCTACAGAGTGAGATGCTCCGTGATCTGCTGTGAGGAACACCAGGTAATTTCCCTTACCAACTTTCTGATCGAGGAAGGTAAAGAACGCTGACAGATCTTTGTCCAGGCGCAGATAAGTATCTTCTACCTCGATAGAGTTAGGCCCAAACTGGTGACCTACATAATCAGTAGAAGCACAGTTGATAGTGAGGAAGTCTGTCACCGGACCGCTACCCATGTTATATCCGTTCACAGCGGCTTTTGCAAAATCCAGTGTGAGGGTATTACCATTTGGTGTGGAACGCAGGCTACCTTTGCTTAATTTATAAATAGCAGGCAGATCGTGTGGAAACTTAGGTGCGGTTTCGCCTTTGTAAGTATTTTCCCAGGTCACATCGTCCTCGGAACTTTGTACATATGTGTTGATAGGGTAGAGGGTCTCCCATGGTTTGGCCATCAGTGCAGCCGGTTCGTTTTTAGCATTGAACTGTTTTACCCATTCCGGTAATTCTTTCATGTAATAACTGCTGGTCACAAAAGATGCATTACTGTCATCCAGCCAGAAAGCGCCGTTTGCGATATGGCCGGCAGGTAGTATAGAAGCACGGTCTTTCAGGGATACGCCTACTACTTTAGAGCGGAAGTTAGTTGCCTGTCGCAGTTCATCCGTGATGGTGGAAGCCAGCAGACTGCGTGGAGACATTTTACCGGCGTCGGTAGTAGTACCCACAGGTGTCACGGTGGAATCTTCGGTACAATAGAATTCTCTGCCGGTGGCCTGGTCGGTCCAGCCATTGCCTGTAATACCATGGATAGCGGGTACGGACCCGGTGAAAATGGTGCTGTGCCCTACAGCGGTGTAGGAGGGCAGGTGGGTAATGAATGCGTTTTCACATGTAAATCCTTCACCTAACAGTCTTTTGAAACCACCGGTTCCGTAGCGGTCAGCATAACGGTACAGGTAGTCCCAGCGCATCTGGTCTACGACGATACCAACTACCAACTTAGGGCGGGCGACTGCTGGTTGGGTCTGTGCCATTACAGTATCTTTCTGGCCGAAGGTACTGGCGAGTACCACCACCAGGGCGGATAATGTTTTTTTCATATTGGTCATAATATTGATAATTTCCTGATTGTCATCCGCAAAGATGTGTATTAATTAGGATAAACAAACTCCATTCATCAAATGAACAAGGCGATCTAAAAGATCGCCTTGTTCATTTAAATTTAAGCGAATGAAGACCGCCTCAT